>NZ_VTXD01000005.1 GCF_013114625.1 Vibrio sp. 99-70-13A1 | reverse complement strand
GAATATGACACTGTTACTATATTTAATAAGGTAAAAAATGCGCAATTAGATGATTTTAAGGGTTTTTTATCGAATATTATGTTGAAAAGTGTTGACGCTAGGAAGAAAATATAGGAAATAAGTACTTATAGAATTGAGTACAGTATTATTTTAATTCAGGGATTGGATAGGAATGACAAATCGAAAGATTTCACTGCGATTTACCGTCGGAGGAATGTTTTTACTTGCAACAATATTAACAGCCATAGTTGCAGTATCTTTGCAGTATTATTTCAGCAAGAAAATGGCAACAGAACATACATTGTCGAAATTAACAATGGCGTCAGAAGAACTTAGTGATTTTATGGGTTCGATTGATTCTGATGCGGCTAATACCGTCCGTTTACTTTCTTCTGTTAACCGCTCAATCAGCAATCAACTCACTAAGACAGAAATTAGAACGATTTTAGTTGAAGCTATTAAAGATCACCCTCTTTTCTATAGTATTTATATTGGTTCTTCGAATGATAATTTTTTTCAAATTATCAACTTAGAATCTTCCCCCAAAGTAAGAGATAAAATACAAGCGACATTCGAAGACCGCTGGGTGGTGATAGACATTCAAAATCTTCCTGAAGGTCGGATTCGAAGTACTGAATTTTATGATGCTAATTTTAACCTTCGTGACCGAGTCACAGAATCCACAAATTATTTACCCACAACCCGCCCTTGGTACATTGCGGCTAATAAAAGAATGGTTGAAAAAACGCAGCCATACTTATTCCAGCACTTGCAAATTACAGGGCAAACTTACTCTCTAGCTTTCCTTTCTAAAAATGATAAAAGCACCCAACACGTAATTGGTATTGATATCGTTTTGTCTTCAGTTTCAAATAAAATGTCAGCGGACGCTTTAGGTTTAGAACCGGACAGTAAAGTAGAGTCTTACCTTTACTCTGAGTCGGGGAGTATCATTGCAACTAATCAAGTGTTAGAAAATCAAGATACGATTCCATCGGCTACCAAAATTTATTTGACTAGTGATCAGCAACAAATAATTGCAGAGACTGGCGCGTTATTGATGTCGAATAAAAACGATTGGGGTCCAATGGATTTCTCTGTATCAGGTCAACCGCAGGGTTACGCGATCGATTTACTGTCCATTATTGAAACGATGTCGGGCATAGATATTGAATTTGTGAATGGCTTCTCATGGAGAGATCTGGCGAATAAATTCAAAGAAGGCGAGTTAGATGCTCTACATTCTATCCAGAATTATTCCAGTAACGGAGTCAAAGGGCTTTATACGGATCCCATTTTTGAACTGCCGTTTTCAGTTGTGACGCGTTCAGATTCAGCACTGGTTTCAAATTATGCGGATTTAGAGTCTAAAAAAGTCGCCATTCTTTCTGGTTGGTCGATCATCGAACAGTTAAAAAAGGATTTCCCAAATATTGAGTTAGTTGAGTTTCCCAGCCTTGAAAGTGCATATGACTCCGTAGAAAAAGGAGAGTGTGATGCGGTTCTTGATGTCAAACCTGTTTTGGCGTTTGCTCTAGAAAGGTATTTTCATACAGGTTTAAGAATCAATAATGTTCTTCAAGATTTAACTGGTCCTTACTCAACAAAGTTCCATATCGCTTTAAGACCCGAACACGCTGCTTTACTCCCTATCATCAATCATGCAATTCGTAATATCACTCCTGAGCAAATATCGGCTTTAGAAGATAAATGGTTTAATCATGGCTCTGCGGATAAAAACCAAATGGTGCCTTACATTGAACTGTATAACATGGCTGAAACGGCAACAGCTAAAGGGGAAATGATCCAAGTCGAGATCAATGGAAACATTAAGCACCTATATTTAAAAGCGATTCCTAGAGACGAGAATAATAGTGAGTACTTTGCTGTTGTCATTCCTGAGAAAGAAATCTATAGCACAGTGACAAAAAGGGTTACGACTTCTATTGGTGTAACGGTTTTTCTCATGTGTTTGACCTTACCTGTTGCTTGGATATTTGGTGCGCCAATCGTAAGACCGATCAAACAGCTAAGAGAAGAAACCAGCAAAATTAAAAAACGCGATTATGACAATGTTGAACTGGTTGAAACGCGGATTAAAGAGGTATGGGAACTCTCTTCTGCTATCCAAGATATGGCGGCAGAGCTTAAACAACATGAACAAACTCAAGAAGAATTTGTTGAAGCGTTTATTAAGCTCATTGCACAAGCTATCGATGATAAATCTCCTTATACTGCAGGGCACTGTAATCGTGTTCCTGAGCTTGGAATGATGCTAGCGGAAGCGGCGGAGAAGTCGAAAAAAGGCTCATTTAAAGACTTTAGTTTTGCAAATGATGAAGAGAGACGTGAATTCAGAATTGCCGCTTGGTTGCATGACTGCGGGAAAATCACGACTCCTGAACATATTGTAGATAAAGGGTCTAAACTAGAAGCGAACTACAACCGTATCCATGAGATCAGAACTCGTTTCGAAGTGTTGTGGCGTGATGCTGAAATCACAGCATTGAAAGGTTTGATAGAAGGTACGGCGAGTAAAGAACAAATCGAATCTGATTTGAAACAAACGCATCAAAAACTGACTAGTGACTTTGAATTCATCGCGACTTCCAACGTGGGAGGAGAATTCATGAGTGATGATAAAGTCGACAAGATTAAACAAATTGCTGATATTACTTGGCTACGAAATTTTGATGATAATTTAGGTTTGTCACCGATTGAAGAAATGTCGCGAAGCAAGGCAAAGCAAGATTATCCAGTAGAAGAGAAACTACTGTCAGATAAATCTGAGCATATTATCCATAGAACAAGAACATCGGATCTCGATCCTAGCTTTAATATCAAAATGGAAATGCCTGAGCATCAATATAACTTGGGTGAAGTCTATAATCTGTCTATTGCACGAGGCACTTTAACGGCTGAAGACAGGTTTAAAATTAATGAGCACATGATCAGTACTATCAAAATGTTAGAGAACTTACCGTTCCCTAAAGAGTTAAGCAGGGTACCTCGTTATGCTTCAACACATCATGAAACACTCAAAGGGACGGGTTATCCACGTAAGCTGACTGCGGAAGACCTATCTGTACCTGAGCGCGTGTTGGTTATCGCCGATATTTTTGAAGCGCTAACCGCTTCAGATAGACCTTATAAGAAAGCGAAACCTATCAGTGTTGCAGTGGATATCATGCACAAAATGGCGCTGGATGAACATATGGATATTGAGTTGTTTAGGTTGTTTCTAACGAGTGGCACACACATTAAATATGCTCAAGAGTACCTAAAACCAGAACAAAATGACCATGTAGATATCGATAAATATCTGGGGTGAAGCTATCAGTGAATACAATCTGAGCAAGGACGCTTGGGTCACTAAAATAAACTTGATGACAATATTGTAATCTATAAGTTTGTTATATATGGTATGTAATTCTGATGAGTTCAGAAGCAGGTTATAACAATATAAACATGGACGTAAGGCTATATGGATAAAGTCTATAGAGAGAATAAAAAAATTTCGATACGGCTTACTGTCGGAGGGATGTTCATCCTTGCGACAATTATTACCGCAATGCTGGCAATATCACTTCAATATTATTTTAATAATAAATTGGCGACAGAAAATACGCTCACCAAATATTCTATTATTGCGAATAATATCAGCGACTATGTGACAGATTCGGACGGTGAAAGTAGTTACACAACACAATTGCTTGCTTCTATATTGAAGGCGACCGACTCAGAGCTTGATCGTGTCACTATGCGAAATATTTTTTCTGATGTACTAAAAAATAACCCTCAAGTTTATAGTGTTTATATTGGTGGGCAGGATGAAAACTTCTATCAACTTATCAATCTCGAATCTTCTCCTATTGTCCGTGAAAAAATTAATGCTGCTCCTCAAGACCGTTGGGTTGTTATTCATATATTTAATGAAGGCGAGAAACGTTTAAAACAAACCCATTTTCTCGATGATCGTTTTGAAGAACGACATATGACCTCTGTCGATAGCAACTACTTCCCAACGGAGCGTCCATGGTATGAAGGCGCATCTAATGAAGTTTATAAAACTCAGCCTTATTTGTTTCAACACTTAAAAATAACAGGTCAAACTTTTTCGATTGAATTACCAAAATACCAACAAGTACTTGGTGTTGATGTGCTGCTATCTTCAATGTCAGACAGAATGAAGTCGATATTAGAAAGTTCAGGACCAACCACAGGCGTTGAAGCTTTTGTATTTAGACGTAATGGCGAAGTAATCGCGACCAACCTTGCACCTGACTATTCTGACAACATGCCAGAAGGGAATGCACTAGAGCTTACTGAAGAACAAAAAGCACTGGTTAGCCGCACACGTTCACTGAAAGTCTCTAACCAAAATGCTTGGGGCCCAATGGATTACGCTATTTCCGGTGAACCAAGAGGTTATGCGGTTGACTTGCTTAGCGAACTATCTAAAAGAACTGGCTTGAAGTTTGAGTTTATCAATGGTTTTACTTGGAATGAACTACTCCAGCAATACACTGACGGTTCGTTAGATATATTGCATTCATTGCAGAATAATAACCAAGGTTATGCGGTAGGGGAATTTAGTGATCCGATTTACCATTTACCCTTCGCACTAGCCGCTAAGAAGTCTTTTGGTGACATTGATTCGTTAAGTCAATTACGTGACAAAAAGTTGGGAATTTTGGCTGGTTGGTCAATTATCCCTAAATTCCGCCGTCTTTATCCAGATATTGAATTGGTTGAGTTCTCGACAGTCAACGGTGTAATTGACGCGCTAAAAGCTGATGAAGTCATTGCTTTCATTGATACCTCTGCTATTTTGCAATCTGCTGTTCAGCAATACTTTCTGACTGATATGAAGGTTAACCAAGGCATTGCTGAGTTAGATAACAATTTCCCAGCGGCTTACCATATTTTGATGCAGTCTCAGGATAAAGAGATTGTAGATATCATCAATTTGGCGATTTCGAATATTACTCCAGAGCAACGCCAGTATTTAGATAACAAATGGTTAAACCTGAAGAATAAACAAGCAAAAGAAGACATGAGACGAGTTCCGTATTTGGAATTGTATGAACTCGCCCACTCAGACTCTACTCATGGGCAACTACTGAAGCGAAACGTATCTGGTGTAAATAAATACATCTACATCAAGCCGACCAGAGATCACGTGAATGGCGAGTATTTTGCTGTGTTGATTGCCGAGAGCGTAGTGTTGGCTCAAGTGATGGATAAAGTAACAAAATCAGTGCTTATTACCGGTGCTTTCTTGTTGTGCTTGCTGCCTTTGGCATGGCGTTTTGGTTCTCCTATTGTTGATCCGATTAAAGACTTAATCGGTCAAACTCAGTTGATCAAAAATCGTCAATACGAAGAGGTGAAACAGTCGGATACCCGTATTTCAGAAATTTGGGAATTGTCGGCTGCGATTGTGGAAATGTCGAAAGAAATCAAGCGTCATGAAGAAGCACAAGAAGCGTTTGTTGAAGCCTTTATTAAACTTATCGCTCAAGCGATCGATGATAAGTCTGCGTACACGGCAGGGCATTGTAATCGAGTGCCTGAACTTGGTCTTATGTTGGCTGAGGCAGCTGAGAAATGTGACTCCGGCATTTTTGAATCCTTCAAGTTTGAAAATGATGACGAACGCCGTGAATTCAGAATTGCAGCTTGGCTACATGACTGTGGCAAGATCACCACACCAGAACATATTGTGGATAAAGGCAGTAAGTTAGAAGCCAATTATAACCGTATCCACGAAGTGAGAACTCGTTTTGAAGTGTTATGGCGTGATGTAGAAATAATTGCTCTTACCAAAAAGCTTGAAGGCATTGAGGCGGTAGAATTGATCGATGCAGAGCTAAAGGCTAAGCAGTTACAGTTGAAAGAGGACTTTGAATTTATCGCTACATCGAATGTTGGTGGTGAGTTCATGAGCAATGACAAGGTGGTTCGAATTAAAGAGATTGCTCAGATCACTTGGGTGAGAAACTTTGATGATGCACTGGGTTTATCCCCAATTGAAGAGCTAAATAAAGTCACGCATTCATCTTTACCTGCTATTGAGCCACTTCTTACAGATAAACCTGAACATATTGTTAAACGTGATCGCCCACTTGAGTTTGATCCTAAACATGGCATCAAAATGGATGTACCGGAACACCTTTATAATATGGGTGAAGTGTATAATTTAAGCATCGCTCGTGGCACGTTAACACCGGAAGATCGCTTTAAAATCAATGAGCATATGCTTAGCACAATCAAGATGCTTGAGAACTTACCATTCCCGAAAGAATTGAGCCGAGTTCCTCGCTATGCTTCAACGCACCATGAAACATTAAAAGGGACAGGTTACCCACGTAAACTAACGGCGGATGATCTTTCTATTCCTGAGCGTATCTTGGTTATCTCTGACATATTTGAGGCGTTAACAGCCGCTGATAGGCCGTATAAGAAAGCCAAACCGATAAGTGTTGCGGTCGATATCATGCATAAAATGGCGCTGGATGAACATTTAGATATTGAGCTTTTCCGTTTATTCTTATCAAGTGGTACTCATGTTCGATATGCACAGGAATATTTGAAGCCAGAGCAAATTGACTTTGTCGATCTTAACAAATATATGGGAGCCGTCGCGAAAGTGAGCTGAGCTCAAACTGCTAGTTAAGACCGGTCTAATTGAGCTTTTACAAGCGCACTTTATCGTGCGCTTTTTTATTGTCTGAGAGTCTCGTATGTATTAGAGCTATAAATGAGAGAAATAATGTGTGCTTTAAGAGCCGTTATGTATTCATGAAGATAAAATGTCACCGCAATATTGTTCAATAAATACGATTTCATCTTAGTTATTGTGGGTAACGAAGTCGGTCAGTGTCGAGTTTAGCTCTCATGCTTAGTTCTTATGCTTAGTCTTGTTCTAATTTTTAGATCCTGACTATTTAAGACTAAGACTAAGACTAAGACTAAGAGCAAGACAGCTATGGTTTGACTGCTTAAGGCGACATCCAGATTACTAATTAACAAGCCAAGGAGTATTAATGGAACAACTTATCATTGCAATGTCAGCTTTTGCTATTGTTGGCGCAATTTCACCAGGTCCTGTTAACTTGGTAGCGACCAGCACAGCTGCAAATTATGGGTTCATGAAAGCGTTAATGTACGTAACAGGGGCAAGCATCGCTTATAGCGCAGTTGTATTTGTATCGGGCCATTTATTGAGTTCTCTAGTTGATTTGATCCCTAACTTAGCGAAAGGCATGCAAATCACAGGCAGTCTATTTCTACTCTACTTAGCGAAACAAATAGCTACCGCTCCTTTCCAAAGTGTTAGCGAAGTAGAGCAAACTAAAGCTCCGAGTTTACTGCATGGTGCGGTGATGCAATGTATCAACCCTAAAGCTTGGTTAGTTGCTATGTCTGGCATTAGCTTATATGTTGTAGGACATGATTCAGTTCAACTTCAACTGGTCATTTTTACGGGGATCTCTCTGGCGGCTTGTTTTATTGGTGTTTCTTCATGGGCTGCTATAGGTCATGTTATTCGCCGATTTTTGCAGTCAGAAAAAAGGCAAAAACGATTTAATCAAACCATGGCAATGCTCTTAGTTGTGTCTATTTCGAGTATTTGGGTTTAACGGTGACAAGGAATAGCGGTGACAGGGAATGGCAAAGGATAATTCAGTTGCGTTTAAACAAAGCTCGTTATTACCTCAAATTGAAATTCGAGTAGCAAGTGATTCGAAGGCTTGTTACGAAGCGCACTCACATGATGAGTTTTCTTTTGGAATAATCAATAGCGGGCAGGCTGCATATACCAACCTCGGAAGCCAACATAGTATTGGCGCAAATGATGTAGTTACAATAAACCCTGCTGATGTCCATTCCTGTAACCCTGAGCAGGGTCACTGGTCTTATTCCATGTTGTTTGTCGATAGTCTTTGGATGGGAAAGGTTCAGCAGCAAATCTTAGATAGCACAAGCCATGACTATTTTGCTTTTGAAAATGACTTTGAAAGGCGCACTGACCTGCAGCGACAATTTCAAGCTTTGTACCGGAGCCTTATTTGTGGAGAAAGTGCACTTGAAGCTGAATATCAATTATTCGAATTTATACGTAAAGGCTTTACGCTTTCAACTAAGTCTAAAAATAGCAAAGTGTTTACCGCTCCTCATCTTTCAAGAGTGAAAGAAAAACTTATTGATAACCTCGACTCTAACTTGTCTTTAACCGACTTATCCCAAGAAATTGGAGTCAGTCAATATCACCTAATTCGAACTTTTAAGCAGTATTACGGCTTATCCCCACATGCGTACTTATTGGATGAAAGGATTAAGCGAGCAAAAGAGATGCTCAAAACCGGACAAACAATTGTCGACACTTCAAATCAATTAGGTTTTTCAGACCAGGCGCATTTTCAACGCAACTTTAAGAAGAGAACTGCTGTTACACCAAGGCTTTATCAATCATTCTTCCAATAAATACACTTTTCATATTCCACTCTTCAACACTACTACCTTAGTCTAAATTGTCGACAATTCACTTGATTGTCGACACTTTTATCGTCTATTTTATATTCAGAAGAACAAATTGTAGACAATGTGAGTAACCAGATAGCTCACAATGAATGGCTAAGTATAAGGTGTTACCCATGAATAGTGCGCTTTCGGTAAATAACGAAACAAACATTCGTCCAAGCGATAAAGAAACTCGTACAAGTGACAAAGAAAGCAATAAGCCTGAATCTCAAAATACCAAATCAGAAAGTCTTACTGAGTATTTAATTGAAGCCATTGTAGGTGGCTCGATTGCCCCAGGAAGTAAAATCTCAGAGCCAGAATTAGCAAAGCGTTTTGAAGTAAGTCGCGGCCCGTTGCGTGAAGCCATTATGCGCGTGGAAGGTTTGGGGCTGATAGAACGAATTCCTCATGTTGGCGCTCGTGTTATTACTTTCTCTCCAGACAAACTGATAGAGCTGTATGCCGTTCGTGAAGCTCTAGAAGGTATGGCAGCGCGACTAGCTGCGCGCCATATCACCCGAGAAGAATTACTTGCGCTTGAAGGGCTATTGTCAACCCACTCACAGCATATTGATGAAGTAGAAGGATCTTCCTATTTTCATCAACACGGCGATTTTGATTTCCATTATCGCATCATCAAAGCCAGTCGAAATACTCAACTTATTTCCTTATTGTGCAATGAGTTATATCACCTTCTTCGAATGTACCGATATCAAGTGCCGCGATCTCAATCTCGCCCAGAGCAAGCGCTTGATGAGCATAAATATATTCTTCAGGCGATCAAAAATGGTGATGAGGAATTAGCAGAAATGCTGATGAGACGGCACATATCAGGAAGTCGAACTCTAATAGAGCAGCAGATCAGCACAGCGTAATGCTAGTCCTGTATCAGCCAGCCCAATTTTTAACTTACCAAAAGAATAAATAGATAAGCAGTATTAACAGGAGAACCAATGATGAGTTTAAGCCCCGGAGCGAAGTTTCGACGTGCAGTTGAAAACAATAACCCACTTCAAGTCGTCGGCACGATTAATCCGTATTGCGCGATGATGGCGAAAAATTTAGGTCATCAAGCGATTTACCTATCGGGAGGAGGAATTGCCAACGCGTCATATGGGCTGCCTGATCTAGGGATCACAACCTTGAATGATGTGCTGGTGGATGTCGAAAGGATCACCAACGCCTGTAATCTTCCACTGCTCGTGGATATTGATACGGGTTTCGGCGGGGCATTTAATATTGCTCGTACCATTAAAGCGATGGAAAAAGCAGGAGCTGCTGCTGTTCACATGGAAGATCAAGTTGCCCAAAAGCGCTGTGGTCATCGCCCGAATAAAGCCATTGTCAGCCAGCAAGAAATGGTGGACCGAGTTAAAGCCGCTGCTGATGCTCGCATTAACCCTGAATTTGTTTTGATGGCAAGAACTGATGCCCTAGCAGTAGAGGGTATTGATAGTGCCATTGAGCGAGCCATTGCTTGTGTGGAAGCGGGGGCAGATATGATCTTCCCTGAGGCGATGAATACTTTAGAGCAGTATGTTCAATTCTCAACATCTCTTGAATCTGCTACAGGAAAGCACGTTCCTATCTTGGCGAATATTACTGAGTTTGGACAAACACCATTATTTAATACTCAGGAGCTGGCGGATTCAAAAGTAGACATGGTGTTGTACCCGCTAAGTGCTTTTAGAGCCATGAATAAAGCGGCTGAAATGGTTTACACCCATTTACTTGAGCAAGGTAACCAAGAAGCTTTGTTAGGGGAAATGCAAACACGAAAAGAGCTGTATCAGCACCTTAACTATCATGACTATGAAGATAAATTAGACCAGCTTTTCAAAAGTGAATAAGGCTGTAGTAAACATAAGAAAACTAAGCTAAGCAGAATAAAAAGAGCTAAGCAGAACAAAAGTAATTATTAAAAATAACCTAATCCAATAACGTGAAAATTTAGTCTTGTGTTACGTGCGCTAGCTAGCGGTTAAATGTGTCGAAACTCATAAATCGCAGTTAAAAAGCAATCGCTCCAAAGAGAGCACACACGCTAAAACAGAAAAGGAGTTCACAATGCCGAATTCTTCTAATAAGAATCAAGCTATAGGTGGCGCAGGTCTTAGAGGTCAAAGCGCTGGAAGTACATCATTATGCACTGTCGGACAATCAGGAACGGGTCTCACTTACCGAGGCTACGATATATCAGACTTAGCGAATAACGCGGAGTTTGAGGAAGTCGCTCATTTACTTTTGAGAGGGCACTTGCCTAATCAAAGTGAGTTAGACGAATACAAAACGGAATTGATTGGCTTAAGGGGCTTACCAACAGAGCTGAAGCAAGCTTTAGAGCTGATACCTGCAAGTGCGCACCCAATGGATGTGATGAGAACAGGTTGCTCTGTACTTGGTAACTTAGAACAAGAGCAGAATTTCACTCAGCAATTAAAAGCCACTGAACGAATGCTAGCGTTATTCCCTGCAATTATTTGCTACTGGTATCGCTTTAGCCACGATGGTGTTCGCATTGAAACAAAAGATCATAGCGAAGCTTGTATAGGTGGCTATTTCTTAAAAATGCTAACGGGCAACTCACCATCAGATTTACATAAAAAAGTCATGCATTGTTCGCTCATTCTCTACGCTGAGCATGAGTTCAATGCATCCACTTTTGCAGCTAGAGTGTGTGCATCGACTTTATCTGATTTGCACTCCTGCATTACAGGAGCAATTGGCACATTGAGAGGTCCATTAC
This sequence comes from Vibrio sp. 99-70-13A1, assembly GCF_013114625.1. Taxonomy (GTDB): domain Bacteria; phylum Pseudomonadota; class Gammaproteobacteria; order Enterobacterales; family Vibrionaceae; genus Vibrio. Next base: position 162,805 of record NZ_VTXD01000005.1, on the reverse strand, counting down.
ATGGCGGAGCAAATGAAGCCGCGATGGATATGATTCAAGGCTGGCTAACACCAGATGAAGCTGAAGCTAATATTCTCAATATGCTAGAAAATAAAGACAAAATTATGGGTTTTGGTCACGCTATTTATCGTGAAAGTGACCCTCGTAATGCGTTGATTAAACGCTGGTCAAAAGAATTGTCAGAAAGCGTAGGTGATACTCATTTGTATGCGGTTTCTGAGCGAGTTGAATCCGTGATGAAACGTGAGAAAGGCTTGTTCTGTAATGCGGACTTCTTCCATGCATCGGCTTATCATTTTATGGATATTCCCACCAAATTATTCACGCCAATTTTTGTGATGAGCAGGCTAACTGGCTGGGCTGCTCATGTGTTCGAACAGCGTGAAAATAACCGAATCATTCGACCAAGTGCTGACTATGACGGCCCTGAACACCAAGAGTGGTTGCCAATCGAAAAGCGATAGTAACCAGTCGAATGGAGCATGTTGTGATTGTCTAAATTAAGGCAATCGACCATTAGGTTAGATTCATGGATGGAATTATGAGTGATTTAAGTACAAATTCTGCGGCATTGAATTATCAATATCGGAAAATACTAAAAGGAACACAACTTGAGTATTTCGATGCAAAAGCTGCCGTTGATGAGATAGAAAAAGGCGCATACGAAACGCTGCCATATACTTCGCGTGTCTTAGCGGAAAATTTAGTACGACGCTGTGAACCAGAAGCATTAGTCGCTTCTTTAAAGCAGTTAATTGAACGTAAACAAGATCTAGATTTTCCTTGGTACCCAGCTCGTGTCGTTTGCCATGACATTTTAGGTCAAACCGCATTGGTTGATTTGGCTGGTCTCCGTGATGCGATTGCAGAACAAGGTGGGGACCCTGCAAAAGTGAATCCGGTAGTAGAGACTCAACTTATTGTTGATCACTCGTTAGCCGTTGAGCATGCGGGTTTTGAGCAAGATGCGTTCGAAAAAAACCGCGCGATAGAAGAAAGACGAAATGAAGACCGTTTTCACTTCATTGAATGGTGCAAAACGGCGTTTGAAAATGTCAGTGTTATCCCTGCTGGCAACGGAATTATGCACCAAATCAATCTGGAGAAAATGTCTCCGGTTGTCCAAGTGAAAAATGGCATAGCATTCCCTGATACCTGTGTAGGAACCGATAGCCATACTCCTCATGTCGATTCATTAGGTGTAATTGCTATTGGTGTAGGTGGTTTAGAAGCCGAAACCGTGATGCTGGGGCGACCATCAATGATGCGCTTACCTGATATTGTTGGCGTAAAATTGGTAGGAAAACGTCAAGCTGGTATCACAGCAACCGATATTGTTTTGGCGATTACTGAGTTTCTGCGTAACGAACGAGTGGTATCCGCATATTTAGAGTTCTTTGGTGAAGGCACAAAAGAATTAACGATTGGTGACCGCGCCACTATTTCAAATATGACGCCTGAATACGGCGCGACGGCAGGTATGTTCTATATTGATGAGCAAACCATTAACTATTTGAAATTGACGGGTCGAGAGCCTGAACAGGTTGAATTAGTTGAAGCTTACGCGAAACAAACTGGGCTATGGGCAAGTGATTTAGAAACTGCCAAATATGAACGTGTTCTTGAGTTTGATTTATCAAGTGTCACACGAACATTGGCAGGGCCTTCTAATCCTCATAGACGCTTACCTACTTCGGAATTGGTTGAGCAAGGGATCGCCAGAAAGCAATCCAATACAGACAAAATTGACGTTGGATTAGAAGCCAAACCGTTATCTACCAATCCTCAATCTACCGAGCATCTGCCTACTCATTTAACTAGCGAACCGCTACCTGATGGCGCGGTGATCATTGCCGCAATTACTTCGTGTACTAATACCAGTAATCCTAGAAACGTGGTTGCTGCAGCATTGCTTGCTAAAAAAGCCAACCAACTTGGGTTAGTTCGTAAACCTTGGGTGAAAACTTCTTTTGCTCCGGGTTCTAAAGTCGCCAAGTTATATCTTGAAGATGCTGGTCTACTCACTGAATTGGAAAAGTTAGGGTTTGGTATTGTCGCGTATGCCTGCACAACTTGTAATGGTATGAGCGGTGCACTTGACCCTAACATTCAAAAAGAAATTGTCGACCGAGATTTGTATTCAACTGCGGTACTTTCGGGTAACAGAAATTTTGATGGCCGAATTCACCCATATGCCAAACAAGCGTTTTTAGCTTCACCACCTTTAGTTGTTGCTTACGCGCTTGCAGGATCGATCCGTTTTGATATTGAACGTGATTCTCTAGGGAAAGATATGAGCGGTCAGGACATTTATCTCAGTGATTTATGGCCAAGTGATGAAGAGATTGACGCGGTGGTGAACCAGCATGTTAAACCCGAACAGTTTAAACAGATCTATATCCAAATGTTTAAACAAGATAATCAGCAAGCCAATTCTAACCCTCTTTATGATTGGCGAGAGATGAGTACCTATATTCGTCGTCCTCCATATTGGGAATCCGCTTTATCAGGCAACCTTGATCTATTAGGTAAACCCAAGCTATTAGGTAAACTCGATCAAGAAAGAAAACAGAATGCTGCTAATGAAAGCAAGAGCATATTGTCGGGAATGCGCCCGCTAGCCGTTCTTGGCGACAATATCACCACTGATCATTTATCACCTTCAAATGCGATCTTAGCGAGCAGCGCTGCGGGTGAATACTTAGCAAAAATGGGCTTGCCTGAGGAAGACTTTAATTCTTACGCCACTCACCGGGGGGATCACTTAACCGCTCAGCGAGCAACCTTTGCCAATCCGAAACTATTCAATGAAATGGTTAAAGAAGATGGACAGGTCGTTCAAGGTTCTTTTGCTCGAATTGAACCTGAAGGCAAAGTGACCCGAATGTGGGAAGCCATTGAAACCTATATGGATAGAAAGCAACCGTTAATCATTGTTGCTGGCGCAGACTATGGGCAAGGGTCTTCCAGAGACTGGGCGGCAAAAGGAGTTCGCTTGGCTGGAGTGGAAGCGATTGTAGCTGAAGGGTTTGAAAGAATTCACCGCACTAATTTAGTTGGGATGGGCGTGATGCCGTTGCAGTTTAAAGAAGGTGTTAATCGCCATACGCTTGAGTTAGATGGCACAGAGCTTTATGACGTGATCGGTGACATTGAACCAAGAGGCGATTTGGTTTTAGTTATTACTAGAAAGAATGGCGAGAAGATCGACCTTCCAGTGACGTGCCGACTAGATACCGCTGACGAAGTTTTAGTTTATAACGCAGGCGGTGTTCTACAACGCTTTGCTCAAGATTTTTTAGCACAATAAGGAGCGGGAAATGATCAAATTTACAGCTCCATCCATTACTGAAAAATCGGACGCTGGTGGTGATATATACTCGCAAAACCTAATGCCACAAGTGAGAGTTCCCGCCACTTATATGCGTGGCGGAACAAGTAAAGGCGTTTTCTTTAACTTAGAAGACTTGCCAGAAGAAGCGCAAATAGCGGGTGAGGCAAGGGACAATTTACTGCTGCGCGTGATAGGTAGCCCTGATCCATATGGTAAGCAAACCGATGGGATGGGTGGGGCAACGTCAAGTACCAGCAAAACGGTCATTGTTTCCAAAAGTACTAAAGCTGAACACGATGTTGATTATCTGTTCGGACAAGTGGCGATTGATAAACCCTTTGTCGATTGGAGTGGAAATTGCGGAAATCTATCCGCGGCAGTCGGTCCATTTGCTATTCATAGTGGTTTGGTTGCTAAAGAGCGCATCCCAAAGAATGGCATCGTCAAGGTTCGAGTATGGCAAGTCAATATAGAGAAAACCATCATCATCCATGTGCCAATTCATGAGGGAGTGGTACAGGAAACTGGTGGTTTTGAATTAGATGGCGTTACATTTCCAGCGGCAGAAATCCAAGTGGATTTTGTAAAACCTGCAGATGAAAGTGGCTCTATGTTTCCAACGGGTAACTTAATTGATGAACTAGAAGTGCCAGAGCTTGGAGTCATTAATGCGACGCTGATTAATTCAGGAATACCGACCATTTTCATTAACGCTGAAGATCTTGGCTATCAAGGAACAGAGTTACAAGAAGACATCAATTTTGATGAAAAAGCACTGACCATGTTTGAAAGTATTCGCGCTCATGGTGCATTAAAGATGGGGCTAATAGAGCAACTTTCTGATGCAAAAACAAGGCAGCATACGCCTAAGGTCGCGTTTGTGGCTCCGCCTAAACAATATATTTCTTCAAGTGGGAAAGCCGTGAATGCCTCTGAGGTTAATTTGCTTGTTCGTGCACTCTCAATGGGGAAATTACATCACGCAATGATGGGGACTGCGGCTGTCGCGATTGCTTCTGCTGCGGTAATTCCAGGTACAGTTGTCAGCGAAGCAGTTGGTGATGATGTAAAAGATTACGTCACGTTTGGTCATCCATCAGGCACGTTGAAAGTAGGGGCGCATGCTCTTGAAAATGACAACGGATGGGGGGTTGAGAAAGTGATGATGAGCCGAAGTGCTCGCATATTAATGGAAGGTTGGGTTCGAGTCCCATTTTAGTCTCTGTTTTAAGAGATGAATTGAGCATGGAGAGACATCATGTCTGCTTACTTAAAAGAGTATCAATGGGCTCAAACGCAGCCTGAATCATTTTGGCAATCACAATCAGAAAACATAGATTGGTTTGAGAAGCCAAAAACAACGTTATTTTTAGATGAAAATGGTATCGAACGCTGGTTCGCGGATGGTGTCATGAATACAGCTTGGCTGGCTTTGGATTACCATTGCGAGAATGGTCGCGGTAGTAATGTTGCGATCATTTACGACTCGCCGGTTACTCAGACAAAACAAACATTCACGTACTTTGAATTGCGAGATCAAGTCGCAAAACTGGCCGGAATGCTTACTCAGCAAGGTGTTGAAAAAGGTGACAGGGTCATTATTTACATGCCTATGATTCCTCAAGCGGCAATGGCAATGTTGGCTTGCGCAAGAATAGGGGCGATTCATTCGGTCGTTTTTGGTGGTTTCGCGCCTAATGAACTTGCGGTTCGGATCGAAGATGCGGAACCCAAAGTTATTATGACCGCGTCATGCGGTATTGAAATAAACAAGGTGTTGCCATATAAGCCATTGGTTGATAAAGCCATTATGGATAGCCGATGGAAGCCCGAAAAAGTAGTGGTTTTCCAAAGAGAGCAAGCGAAAGCTGAATTGAACAATGAGCGTGATTTAGATTGGGAACAAGAAGTAGAAAAAGCTTCCCCTCATACTTGTGTTCCTGTCGCCGCGACTGATCCTCTCTATATTTTGTATACATCAGGCACTACAGGTAAACCTAAAGGCGTGGTTCGAGACAACGGCGGACATGCAGTTGCGATGAAATATTCAATGCAGACAATCTACGATATGCCACAAGACGGTGTCTTTTGGGCTGCATCAGATGTTGGTTGGGTTGTTGGGCATTCTTACATCGTTTATGCCCCTTTGATTCATGGCTGCACAACGCTTTTATTTGAGGGGAAACCAGTAAGAACACCTGATCCAGGTGCATTTTGGCGAGTGTGTGAAGAATATAGCGTTGATGTTCTTTTTTCTGCGCCGACGGCTTTTAGAGCGATTAAGAAAGAAGACCCAGAAGGAAAGCTACTGAAGCATTATGACTTGTCTAAGCTGAAGTCTATTTTCATGGCTGGTGAGCGTTTAGACCCTCCAACATTGGAGTGGGTGGAAGCACATAGTGGTAAGCCTGTCATTGATCACTGGTGGCAAACTGAAACAGGTTGGGCTATCGCAGGCAATCCCATTGGCTTAGAAAAGATGGCGATTAAATCTGGTTCTGCGACCAAACCTATTCCAGGTTACCAGGTTGAAGTGCTGGATGAGCTTGGTGAAAAATTAGACGTGAATAAGCAAGGTTTTGTTGCACTGAAAAGACCACTTCCTCCAGGGTGCTTACCAACAGTGTGGCGGAATCACGACCGTTTCGAGTCAGGATATCTTAGCCAATTTGAAGGCTACTATGTTTCAGGTGATGGTGGGTATTTTGATGAGGAAGGTTACCTGTTCATCATGGGTCGAATTGATGACGTGATAAACGTGGCAGGACATCGATTATCGACAGGTGAGATGGAAGAAATTGTTGGTGCTCACCCAGCCATAGCCGAATGTGCGGTTGTGGGTGTGCATGATGAATTGAAAGGCCAATTGCCACTTGGTTTCGTTGTGCTCAAAGATGGTGTGAAAGTGGATGACTTGCAACTTGAAGGGGAGCTTGTTGGCAAAGTCAGAAACGAAATTGGTGCTGTCGCTTGTTTTAAGCATGCACTGGTAGTGGAAAGGTTACCTAAAACACGCTCGGGTAAAATTTTGAGAAGAACCATACGTCAAATTGCAGATGGTGAGCAATACGTTGTGCCTTCAACAATTGATGACCCTTCAAGCTTGAATGAAATTGAGAATAGGCTGCGTAAGTAGCTTGTTTTAAATAACATGCTCTTTATTAAAACGGTCGCCAGCAGTGCGACCGTTTTCTTCATAAACTCTTAAGACTCTAAACGAAAAAATGCTCTAAAGGAAAACAGCTAATTGCTTGTTTAGAAACGCTGTATCAGTACACTACAATCTACTTACGTATTTATCTGATTTAAGAAGTTTATTTGTATGGATCTCACCCTACGTGCCGCTCAACATAAAGATTTAGAGCAGCTAAATGAATTGATGTTTGAGTTGCACCATCATCACCACTTAGCAAGCCCTGAACATTTCAAAACCGCAGAAGAAATTGAGCAGGAAAAAAGCATTGCTCGATACTTAGACGATCCGGAATGCATTGTTTACGTCGCTTTAAAAGGGGAATTGATTGTGGGGTTTGTGACTGGGCACTTTTGTGAACTCATTTCTACAGTGAGCAAGCCAGTACAGATGGGAAGTATTGATGAGCTTTATGTCTTACCGGATTACAGAAAAGAGTCCATTGCTGAATCTCTTTTTGAAAAGCTAGAGCGTACATTTGACGATTATGGTGTTCAGCAAGTCTTTGTCGAAGTCTGGGATTTTAATTCACCTGCCAAGCACTTTTATCAAAAAATGGGGTTCATTCCTCATATTCAATGGATGAGAAAGTCGTTGCGTTAAACATAAAGAGCCACGTACAGTTTATTTTATTACACTCGGTTTGTTTTCTATTTCTTTGTTGGTGAATGTATTGTTTTCTCGTTTTTGTTTCATAATTTTACTTTCTCTTTTTAGTGCGTTTTCCGTTACTGCAGATGACTTGCTTCCCGATCATATCAAAGGCGCACTTTGTTTAGTCCGCGCCGATAATCAGATACTCATTGTTGATGAGCTCATTACAGGGCAGCTGTCTCTTCCTGGAGGAACCATCACTCCTGGTGAGCCAGCATCAATTGCAGCCCAACGTGAAACTTGGGAAGAAGCCGGGCTGGCTGTGACTGTTGGTCATGTTTTAGGTTACACCGACGGCGCAGTTGTTTTTGATTGTGTCTCAGACTCTGAAATTATTAGTTTTCAACATAGAAATGAGCTGGGCGGTTTTGAGCTTCCTATCTGGTTCGCACCTCATTATGGGGTAGAAGTAAGCAGAGCAATGCTTATTGAACCAAATGCTATCGTCCCAGAGCAATATCGATACCCTGATGAATGGGGAAGAGTGTCTGAAATGTTTGGTAACGCGAGTGAGCAGCCAGTGACTTATGTTGATGAGCTTATTGGAGCAGCACCAAAAATTCACCAAGCTGAGTTGAGCGGAATCAAAGGGTTTCAAACGGTCATTCAATCACTACCGGCTGCGGTTTCTAACTTGATTTTATCTACCGACCAGTTATTAAAACCTTGGTTGTTTATTGTTGTTATTCCAATGGTTGCTTGGTATTTCGGTCGATCGTTCGCTTTAAAGTTTGGATTTACTTTAGTAGCCGTTACATTGCTAAGCTTGATCGCACATCAAGGTTTTGGTTTTCCTAGACCTCATGCTTATATCCCGTCTTTAAAACTGGTGGACAGTACTGGTTATAGTTTTCCAAGCTTAGTGGCAACTTTATGGGTGAGCTTGGGTTCATTAGTTATTTGGAAATTGAAAAAGCTATCAGATACAAAAGCATGGATTTATTTAGCAGTAGGTTTAGTTTGGATCACCATCTTTAAAACCTATTCTGGCAGTTCATTTCTAAGTGACATAGCAATGGGTGCCATTTTAGGTGGTTTAGGTACGTGGCATATTGTGCGGTTAGATAGCAAGCCTGACGTTAATGTCAGTGAGTTACTAAGTTCTAAGGCTATCTGGTGGGGGCTTACATTGCTAACAGTGATATTGACCGTTATATGGCCGTTGCCTACGTTTACTTTTTGGCTAGCGATGCTGATAACTATTTCTGGCACTATAACCCTACTTAAAGGGCAATTGCTGGCTAAAGCTGTCCCGTTTAATTTTATGATTGGGGTTATCGCTTTATTGTTACTGATTAACTTCTTGATAAGCGTTGCTGGTGGTTACATTGCTTATAGCGGCATTGGGTCGTTAATTGTTGAAACAGTGAGGTTTCCTTTACTCATCTTAATTGGATGTGTCGCAGTGAAAGCAAGTAATAAAACTGTCTAGAACCGAAATCTAGTTGTGTTTATTGATAAGAAACCGAATGTAATATGCATTCGGTTTTTTGGTTCTGTTTCCACTGAACGGCTTTATCTGAAGAGAATTTATTAAAGTTGGTAGCAACTTAAAAGCTGAGGGATGACGGCTTGTGGCGAGTAATCTTGTTTTATGGTGCGTTGAGCATTTTCGCCTATCTGACTTCTTTCTTCTTCTGCTAACGCAAACCAAGCAACCAGCAATTGGTGCATTTCTGATTCATCATGTGCAATAAAGCCATTGTTCTCATGATGGATAAGGCTAGGTAAATTTCCTACCGCCATTGCTATAACAGGAATACCACGTGCCATTGCTTCTAGAGCCGCCATTGGCAAACCCTCATACCGGGATGGAATAACCAACACATCTATTTGTGACCACACTTTACTCATATCAGTTTGATGACCATGGAATATAAGGTTGTCTGGCTTCTGGTTTTGTAAGGCGTTACGCTCTGGACCATCTCCAAACAAATGGAATGAGTACTCAGGAGATAATGACGCAAGCGTAAGAAAGCGATCTGCGGCTTTTTCATGGCTTAATCGCCCGACAAAACCAATTTGTTTTCTATGATGCTTTCTTTGTTGCTGGTTACTGGCAAGTTCGGACGAGGGAAGAGTAACGAAATTATTCAAGAGTGATGATTTGCTTGGCACTTTTTGCTGAATTTTATGGCTTACTACAAGGGAATGATTGGATAGAAAGCTAGAGTAACGGTCAATGAAGTCATAGAGCCAGACTTTTCCTTTAGGTGTTTCACCTGCGTGATAAGTTGATAATTGTTTGAGCTTACTTTTGGCGAACAGTTTGCCCCATTTGCTTATCAGACTCGCTTTGTAGCCATGCGCGTGAATTAAGCTTGGGCAGTATTTATCACAGGCTGATTTTAATTGATGGAATGAAGAAGTGTATTGAGGTGATAAATCAGCTAAATAAGAGTAGGGGACGTTGATTTCATTCAATTTAGCTATGATTGCCGGCTCTGGTGAATATTGAGTCAGCAGAACGACGCGAACCGATTTTTTGAAGGTTAATAGTCCTTGGGCGAGTTCTAATACGTGAGCTTCAATGCCTCCGAATATTTGGCTGTCTAAGAACAGCCAGATTTCATTAATATGAATGGAATGGGAATTAGCTTCGCTGTGTTCAGCATTTTTTCTATCAGAGTTGTTCGGTGCGGATTCAAGTTCAGCTTCCAATGCAGAACGATTATGTGAGCTCAAACTGGAATGAGCCCCTACATTGGAGTGAGTGTCTGATTCTAAATTAGGCTTGGCTGAGCTCATCGTCAGATTCCCAAGCTTGCTTCTTACGATAAACCGTTGATGGACTCAGTTCTAATAACACTGCAGCATTCAATACATTCCCATCACAGTGGTGGATCGCATTTTGAATCGCTTCTCTTTCTATTTTCCACATAGGACGTATTTGTCCATTCGGAGTCATCAAAATATTAGACGCTGTTCCTGTAACGCTATCTCCTGAATGTTGTGGTGTATCTGCGGTGGCTGAATTAGAACCTTGAAACCCCTGTTCTGAATTGCCTATTTGCAAAGAACTGTTTTCTTGTGAAGAGCTATCTGTTTGTGAAGAGTTGTCTGTTTGTGAAGAGTTATGTGCTTGTAAAGTGTTATTGTTTTTTAAAACGTCGTTCTCTTGCAAAGAATTATGCGCTTGTACTGGTTCGGTAACACTTGCTGTTGGCTCAGGTATCGCCTGAGCTACAGACTTCACTTCAGAGGTAACCGCAGAACTTAGTTTAGGCGTAGAGCTTGTTTTCACGCGATTGATAGGCGGTGGAATCATGTCTTTTGAGACACTGCTTTCATTGTTCAAAACCACGATGTTGCGAATGACATTTTGTAATTGACGCACATTACCAGGCCAAGGGTAACGCTTTAGAATTGATTGCGTTTCTTTATCTATCGACTTGAATTTCTTCTTGTCTTGCTTAGCGTAAACTTTCAGAAAGTGGCTAGCCAGCGTGACTATGTCGCTTCCTCTATCACGAAGTGGCGGCATTTCAATTGGCACCACATGTACGCGATAATACAAATCTTCACGGAAACGACCTTCTTCTACTTCAACAAGAGGATCGCGGTTCGTTGCACAGATAATTCGAACATCAACTTTTAACTCACGGCTTCCACCTAGTGGAGTGAAAGTGCCTGTTTGTAGGAATCGGAGCAGTTTCTTTTGCATCTCCAATTCCATTTCGCATAACTCATCAAGGAAAAGCGTTCCTCCGTGAGCTTGCATTGCAGCACCTTTGCGGTCTGTCGTTGCGCCAGTAAATGCCCCTTTTACATGACCAAAGATCTCACTCTCCATCAGATCTCTTGGTATTGCACCGCAGTTAATCGCAACAAATGGCTTATCTCTGCGCTGACTTTCTTGGTGAATGGCTTCTGCACACACTTCTTTACCGGTACCACTTTCACCATTGATGAAAACGCTGGCAGTCGTTGGGGCTACAGCATCAATGGTTTTATATACCGCTTGCATCGGTAAACAAGAACCAATGAAGTTATGAAATTTTTGGCGGTCGAATTTAGTTTGAATGTCGTCTACGAGATGTTCTAGTTTTGCTCGTTTTAGATGAAGAGCAACAGAGGTTTTTAGGCGATCAGCTTGAATAGGTTTTTCTAGGAAATCTTCAGCACCACGCTGAATGAGACTCACGGCAATATCTACAGAACCATGAGCAGTCGCGATGATCACCGCAGTAGGAATTTCACTTTCTGATATCCAGTCGAGTACTTCTTCGCCCGGCATATCAGGCAATTTGAGATCTAAAATGACCAGTTGAGGAGCGTGCCTTTCAATGAAGGTTTTCGCTTCTTTTCCGGTCTCTACGTGGAAGATGTCATAGGGTTCATCTTTGACGTACTGCTTATATAATATGGCAAGGGACGTTGAGTCTTCTACTAATAGTACTTTTGGACGCATTGACAATTCCTTTGAAACTTATCCTAACCAACCAATAGCATAGTGACCTTTGCTCATCAATGCATAACCACTTTATATGTTAGCTTGCGCATAGTTTGCTTAACACTGTTTCTTATATAGATAAAAATAAGGATGAAAGAGTCTATCTGTTTGAAATGTCAGTACTAAGTGGCAGGCTATTGCACTTAAGAAGAGAAGCCTTCATTTTTCCGTATAATCAGCGCATTAATAGACTCGTCGGCTAATGTTTTGAGCTCTTCAACAAGCGGAAATGCCGTGGAATATTGTTTTTCAAGACACAAGCGTTCAATTTTTCTGGCCGCTAAGGATAAAGCATGGTTACCGAGTGCGAGTGAAGTACTGCCAAGAGTATGAGTCTCAAACTCTAAAGTTTCTTGGTCTTTATTTTGGGCTGCTTGAACGATGTTTTCCAACCGGGTGGTTGATTCTTCAACATAATGCTCAATAAGCATAGGAATGATTTCTGCTGAGGTGTCGATGATCATTTGCTGCAGAATTTGCTCATCAACCAATTCAGCTGATCTTTCGATACTTAAGCCAGTTTCGGTTTGAGCTAAAGGGTGTTGTTTACTTTCTTGGTTAAAATTATTCAATGTAAATTCCTTCTATCATTGATATTTTTCTAATGTTTACTGACTCTTATTATTCTATGAGTATGCGACTTTTTCAGTAATTGTGAAGATCTTGTTGTAAATTAAATGGGTAAATTGAGAAATTCATTTCTGACTAGTTTACTTATTAAACTGGTGCGTACTTTTCTTGGAAGAAACCAAGCTTTGTTGATTTGGCGAGTAAGCTCTTGAGAAAAGCTAGGGGTATGTTTCATATTCATGATTGCACCCATCAAGTTAATAGAAGTGCCTGATAATAATGACTTAGCTTGTTCTAAATGATGAGTTGATGTTTCGCCATAAGCAACGACTAATAAGGTTGTATCACAGGCACTTGCTACACTTTGGGCTGGAATATTGCCTTTATTGATATTTAAGATAGGGGAAGTATCAACAATCACTCGATCATAATTCCCTAACCATTGGCTTATAACTTTAGACAAGGTTGTCGGATCTTTATAGGCAAGTTGTGTTGACGCTTGGCGTGGGGCTGGAACACCAACAAACATGCGGTTTGTTTCAACATGTTCAATTAAGTGTTCGCCATCAGGCTCGTGCAGCACATTTACGTCTTTAAATGCTGGGTTGAATAAGTTTAAGTCAACATACAAGGTAGAGTGACCAGCAAGCAGGTAACGCTCTGCTAATGCCGCGGCTACAGAGGTTACGCCGTCACCTGAATGGCATGCCGTGACACAAATTGATTTATGCTCATTTAACTCAGAAGCAAGGTAAAGCTGCTCAATTTCAGCATGGGTTGCAGATATAGTCATTACAATGCCCCTATTAGTACGATGGTGGTGGTTAACCTTAGAATGTCTTCTAGACCAACGCGTGCTTTTTCAAGAAAGCTGTCACGACGGTCTGGAATGAATATCGTATCTCCTGCACGAAGCACTGGAAGGTGATAGATGTTTGCTGTTTTACTGAATTCAATAAGGTCAAAAGTACGAGCTTGACCTTGGCAGCAAGACATATTGACTACTGTTATTTTCTCAAGGTAAGCATTTTCTCTAGGGCCGCCAGCCTCCGCTAAAATATCCAGTACGGTCATGTTGTCATTAAATACGTATCGACCAGGGTTATTGACGGCTCCTAGTACTCGGACTGTCGATTCTTTTGAGCGGTCTAGCCAATTTTTGTCTTTTTCCGGGATGTAGATGGTGTCGCCGGTTGTCACATTTGGAAGTAAAGATTCATCGCCTGTTTCGAAATACAGTGACAAGTTTAATTTGCTAACTTTTGAATAGCTCTTATCTCGATGAGTGATTCGAATATTGTGTATATCTGCATCTTTTGTTGGTCCGTCTGCGGCTGATAATATATCGAGGAAGTGCATGTCTTTGGTAAATCGGTAACGACCCGGAGCGTTGACTTGACCAAATATGTAGATTGAAGCATCAGAACTTTGACGTACCCATTGAGATTTATTGTCAGACGGATCTTGTGGTAAATCATGTACTCGAATGATTGCACCTGCATTAACAAACGGCAGTTGATCTCTTGGAGCGCCATTTCGGATGTAATCATCAAGATTGAAAACGGTTAACTTTCTGCTGGTGACAACTTCGATTTTTGTGGTGTCTGCTCGTAAAGTCGGGCCGCCAACATGTGCAAGTAAGTCCATCAAGTCCATTTCATCTGACCATTCTATTCTTCCAGGTCTTACAACTTCCCCAATCACATTCACTGCTCTATCTGGTGAGATTTTTAACCATGACTTCTCATTCATGTCTGTTTTTTCAGGAACGAAAATCGCGTCACCGGCTTGAATACCAGGAGGGTTCGCGCCTTTTAAACCTTCAGTGTATGCGGTTAAGTCGAATTTCAGCACGCGACCATTGGCTTTGATGACACGAATTTGGCGAGACTCAGCAAACCGTGTTGGACCACCAGCATTTGCAAGGATATCCATGAAGGTTGCGCCTTTTTTTCCTTCATAAGCACCCGGTTCAGCAACCTCGCCCATGATATAAACCGTGTTTGCACCAGACTTAATTTCTTCTTCCTGCTTAGGAACAAAAATGGTTGAACCCGGAAGTAGAGTTGGCAGTAAGCTTGTATCACCACTATCTAAGTACTGTTTTAGATTGAATAGAGTGGGCGTGTTGTTCGAAATAACGCGAATTTGCTCAACACCTGCATAGCGAGTCACGCCACCTGAACGCATCAACACATCAACAAGATCTGTTTTTTCATTGAATGAAAATGAGCCAGGTGCATTAACCTCACCAAAGACTTTGATAGAACTTCGAGAATCGGCACTGTCACCTGAATTGGCAAGTTTAGATGCATCAAATTCTTGTTCGATATTCCCAACTAAAGGGGAGGCTGGTACAAATAAAGAGTCTAATGACTGTAACTCAGGTAAAACATCATCATTGCCTGAATCTAGAAAACGTTTGTAATTGAATTCTTTTTTTACTGCTCCACGCTTTAGCAATAGTTTATCTAATTGTGCACCAGCACGTAGCCCTCCAGCAGCATGTAGAGCCATTTGAATACTTGAGCCTTGTGCCAATGTATATTCACCAGGCTGCTCTACATAGCCTTGAACAGAAATTAAAATTTGTTGTTCTTTAACAAAAACAGAGGCGTTAGAAAGATCTCGAAAAGTAGTGCTTAGAGCGTCTAATACGACACGGTTAAGTTGCTCGTTATCGTAACCTGCAACAAAAATTCCGCCTACTTCAGGTAAGGTGATTCGACCTCGTTTATCAACTTGGAAACCTTTGTTTAGCGTTGATTCACCTGGAACATTTACTTGAATTAAATCACCAACTTGAACGGCATCAGAAAATAGGTCTGAATTTTGGCTAGTAGGGTTTGTATTCTCAGTGTTCGCTAAAGCGGCAGTTACGAAGAGTGCATTGACCAAAATTAGTCCGACAAGTGCCCACTTAGACAACGCTATGACATTAAGGCGTGAGATGTTCGATGGTATGCTCATAGTGCGCCTCCCATGTTATTCAAATTTTCTTGTGAAATGACTTCAATACTGACACGACGATTAGTTAATTGAATACCTTCAGTTTGACCTTCAAAAAGAGGGACGGTTTCACCTAAAGATACGGTATCAATACGCTGTGGGCTCAGCCCAAAAATGGTGAGGTATCGCTCAACTTGTTTAGCTCTGCCCAGAGCGAGCTTGTCGTTATAATCTTCTTCGCCAGTAGAGTCTGAATGCCCGGTAACAACCAGAGTTAATTCTTTATGTTCTTTTAAGATATTTGCGGCTTCTGCAAGCTTTCCCATGTATTTAGGGTTCACTTCCGTTGAATTAAGCGCAAATTGATTATCGACATTTAGAAGCTCATAAAGCTTTTCAATAACCGATAATTGAAGTCTAAATTGAGACTCATTTTTAGGCGGCGCGCAGCGTGTTTGTGAAGTCACATAATCGAGTTGTACTTCGAGTTCGTTAAGGCGCTTACGCTGGATAACAATGTCGTTAGCGGCATCAAGTAACAAGCCACCTTGCAGCTCTCTTGCTATACGATTTTGTTTTTCTATCGCTTGAACAACGGCGGCAGGAAAACACCAACGAGCCCCTTCTCGAATTAGGGAATCTAAATGTAACTTGGTCAGTTGCCAGTCAAAACGTAAACCATGCTCTGGGCCAAGTGGCTCATCAGGCATAACAGGTGAAAAATCTGAATTTTGATAGTTGATAGAGTCATAGCTTTCAGCAAGCCCTCCTGTCCCTTGTTGCGGGTAGCTCGTACACCCAACAACAAGAATAGAGAGAGGAATAGCTAGGTAGCGGTTTAATTTATTCATGCCAACGTCCTTGTTACTATTTTTATTATTATGTTCGAGTGTTTGAGCTGCTTGTTTAATTTTTAAGGTAATGAAAAACAAAGCATCTTAAGTATAGGAAACTAATTGAATAATTAATTGCAGTTACTTTTAGAGTTAACTGGAATAGCATGACCAATTCTAAGTAACTTCATGATTTCTAAGGGTTGTCCCTTAACATTTTCAAGGCGCATATTTCTTTCACGCTCTGTTAAACGCTTGAACATATAAACAATTGCACCCACACCTGATGAATCTAAAAACTCCACCTGGCTAAAATCAATTTCAATTTCAGGGTGACTATCATTTGAGATCACGTCATCAATGTCGGTTTGTACATCACGGCTTCCAATTGCATCTAAGTTTCCGAAAATTGAAAGAGTTAAAGTTGTGTTGTTGAGTTCAATCTTACGTAATTCCATAATTCTATCTCCATGTTTGCTTATGTTTACAAGAGCAGAATATGTGCCAATATTTAAACCTTTAAATATCAATAGCTTAAATAAGTTAAGTTACTCCTTCTCATATTGAGAAATATCCAATTATCAAATTGAGAACGATAAAAGGGTGAGTAGGTGGGGTATCCGCTCAATTAATTAAGAGCTTGAAATGCAAAGTGGAATAAGAATGAAGGCTGGATCGCAATACGATCTATTGATCTAGTGAATGAAAAGTGAAAGGTGTTAAAACAAAGTCCCTGCTTAAGGAGCTTTTTATGAAATTAACCCAACTTGCCATTGCTACTTGCTTGTCGTTTCCGAGTTATGCAAGTCAATCTTATCTACCGCCAGAAAGCTTGGTTTTAGCGAATCAATATGAGCAAGGGGTTAATGTTGATGAGTATTGGAAAAGTGAAAAGCTTGACGGTGTAAGAGCTGTTTGGGATGGCGCTCATTTGTATACACGAAATGGAAATAGAATCTACGCGCCAAGTTGGTTTACACAGAACTTGCCAAATGTCCGGCTAGAAGGTGAATTGTGGGCAGGTCGTGGAAAATTTCACATTGTACAGTCTACCGTTCTTGATCAAACCCCAGATGATGATGCATGGAAAACGATCGATTTAATGTTGTTTGATATGCCAGGGGCTGCGGGAGACTACCAGAAACGTTATTACAATATTTTGCATTGGGTGGCAGTGATTAATGAAGATCACATCAAATACGTAACCCATACTCCTATATCTAGTGAAAAAGTCTTATTTCAGCACTTAGATAATATTGGTAGTGAAGAAGGTGAAGGTTTGATGTTGAGGAAAGTTTCAAGTCGCTACCAAGCAGGGCGCAGTAATGATCTACTGAAATTGAAGCAGCACCATGATGCAGAAGCCGTTATTCTTGGTTATAAAGGTGGAACAGGTAAGTACAAAGGGATGATGGGTTCAGTGCTGGTTAAAACAGATGAAGGTGCGGAGTTTTACATTGGAAGTGGTTTCACTGATGATCTGAGGTTATCACCACCAGAAATTGGGTCGACAATTACTTTTAGATACAACGGCTTTACGCAAAATGGCATCCCTAAATTTGCTCGGTTTGTAAGACAAAGAAACGATTATTAAAAGAGCCCTGCAAATGCAGAGCTCCTTTAGAATAGATAAGCTTTAGACGATCAATCTGATTCGTTTTAGCTTAACCTAAGTAATAATGACAACAACTAGCGCGAACCGAATTCCAGCTGTACATTGTCGTCTTGTTTGTGCATCCAATGAAGGCGAACGCCAAGCATTGCTGCTGCTGAAGACAGCCCCACAATAAATCCAATCCAGAAGCCATGCGCGCCCATAGGCTCTACAATCCAATCGGTCATGCCTAAAATGTAGCCAAGCGGTAAACCAATTAACCAGTATGCAATGAATGTTCGGTTGAAGATCGCTCGCATGTCTTTATAGCCACGTAATGCACCAGCTGCGATAACTTGTATTGCATCAGTACATTGGTAAATAGCTGCAAACAATAGAAGCTGCATAGCAATGGTTATTACGGCTTGGTTGTCGGTGTAAAGCAGAGCAATGTTTTCACTGAATATAACAGTAAGAGCAGCGGTAACAAATGATGTTGCTAAACCGACCAGAATTCCTACATGGGTTGCAATTCTTGCACCTTCAATATTACTTTCACCTAGTTTATGACCTACACGAATACTCACAGCAGTACCGATGCTCATAGGTAACATGAAGATTAAAGATGAGAAGTTAATCGCCACTTGGTGTGCTGCCACTATGAGCGAGCCTAAAGGAGCGACCAGAAGGGCAACAACTGCAAATAAAGTGACTTCAAAGAAGATGGAAGCAGCTACAGGAAAACCAAGTTTGAATAATCGAACTTGAGCTTTGAGCTGAGGTTTATGGAACTCACCGAAAACATTAACCTTCGCTAAACGTTTTGAAGTCACGACATACAGCAGTAACAAAGCAAACATGATCCAATAAACAATAGCCGTGGCAACACCGCAACCCACACCACCAAGAGCCGGTGCGCCTAATTTACCGTAAACAAACATCCAGTTAAGTGGAATGTTAATTAGCAAACCAAGAAAACCAATGACCATTGCAGGCTTTGTGAGTGATAAGCCGTCCGTTAGGCTGCGTAAAGTCTGAAATAGTAGGAATGCCGGCACTGCAAACATAACGGCATCCATATACCCGTTTGTTTTGTCTGCCATGGCAGTTTCAACATTCATCATTTCCAAAATATATTGCGTCTGAAATAGAACCCCAATAATTGGAATGGAGATCAGCAGCGCCAGCATAATGCCTTGCTGTATTTCAAAAGGTATCTTTACTTGGCGACCAGAACCGTTCAGCTGAGCAACAACAGGGACAAGAGCCATTAATAGACCGACACCAAATAATATGGAAGGTAGCCAAATACTTGCTGCAATAGATACTGCGGCCATATCGATAGCACTTACGCCACCTGCCATGACGGTATCGACAAAGCTCATCCCTGTTTGAGCAACAGAGGCGATTAAAACAGGGGTTGCGAGTTTGACTAAATTTGAGGCTTCTTGTTTGTAACGATGCACAAATAACTCCAATAACGTGAAATGGGGTAGGTGAGCGAAGGAGTTAGACGTTCAGAACGAACGAGGTTTAACTGATCTTTAGGCTTCCACTAGGATGAATGATAAAGAAATGTCACAATAACTGCTATGAAAAACTGTTCATTCATCAAGTTTGATAGGAATATTATGTTTACAGGTATTGTACAAGGCGTTGCGACTGTTGTTACTATTGATAAAAAAGACAAATTCCAAACTCATATTATAGAACTCAATGGCGAGCTTGCAGAAGGTTTAGCGATTGGTGCTTCTGTTGCACATAATGGTTGCTGTCTCACCGTCACAAAAATAAACGAGAGCCGTATTTCATTTGATCTTATGCAAGCGACTCTTGCTTTAACTAACTTAGGTGAAGTTAATGTGGGTGATAATGTAAACGTTGAACGAGCAGCAAAGTTTGGTGATGAAATTGGAGGCCACAACATGTCAGGGCACATAGCACTGACGGCGACTATTCAAAATATTATCAAAACAGAAAATAACCGCACCATATGGTTTGAATTACCAGAAGCTTCAATGAAGTATGTCTTAACTAAAGGCTATATTGGTATTGATGGCTGTTCTTTAACGATTGGTGAAGTGGAAGACAATCGCTTTTCAGTACATTTAATCCCTGAAACTCTGAATAGAACATTATTTGGGAAAAGAGAAGTAGGCGAGCGAGTTAATATTGAATTTGACCCTCAAACTCAAGCAATCGTTGATACCGTAGAAAGAGTATTAGCAGCTAAAGGCAGCGTGTAGACCTTCTACATGGTCAGTTTTCTGAAATGAATTATGCATAGGCTGACATTTCAGATAGAAGAAATGCAGTGGATCAAAAAAGAGCACCGATGTGCTCTTTTTACTAAAGTTAACTTTTTACGTTGTGTCTAAAATCAAAAGACCTGTTCATCGTCAGCATCAATGGTTAAGTTGATTCGGTCATTTAACTCATCAACTTGCATATCTAAGTGAATCGCTCGACAACACGCGGGGCAATCATCATAAAAATCCTGACTGCCGTTAGAAGCATCTAAAGTAATTCCAATTGAATGTCCGCAATGTGGGCAATTGACTCTTTTCTCAGTGTAATTATGCATAGAGTACTTCCTCTTACTAACTCGTATTCTTGTACAATATTTAGTGAAAAATTCATGCTGCTAATCGCTACTGTATCTTGTAATTTTTAAGCTAAGACCTGTTTTAGTAACGTTCATTTTGACTACTCGCAGTTCATCGTTAAGCAACTAAAAAGCTTGAATCCTCTCGATACAGGCTTCAGTTTGAGCAAGATAATGACCACCAAACTGATTACAATGATTCAGTAGATGATAAAGATTATAGATCCCTTTTCGTTCACTATAGCCTAAATCTAAAGGCGCGATACTTTCATAACCTAAGTAGAAGTCTGGTTGGAAGCCTTCGAATAGCTCTGTCATGGCAATATCACATTCCCGATCTCCCCAATAACAAGCAGGGTCATAGCAAATTGGACCAAAAGCAGAGTTAGCTACGTTTCCATGCCATAAATCACCATGCAGTAAAGAAGGACGCGGACAGTGCCCAGATAAGCGAGTTTGGATCATATCGACCATTTCATCGATTCTGCCGAACTCCATCCCTTTTTCTTTAAGTAACTGCAATTGATAGCCGATGCGTTGCTCTGCAAAAAATCGTGACCACTTTTTATGCCAAGGATTGGGTTGCAGGGTGCTGCCAATAAAGTTGTCTTGGTCACAGCCAAATTCTTTTTGTTCTCCCCATTGGTGTAATTTGGCGAGTTGGACACCGAAGTCGAAGCTGTTTTTATCCGTTTCTAAAGGCTTGGTTGGTAAATAATTTAATATGATAAACGAGGCTTCTTTCGTTGTGCCTATGTGAACAAGTTCAGGAACAAACACAGTATTGGTTGTTCTGAGTAAACGAAGGTTCTCTGCTTCAATTTCAAATTTAGAGATGAAGTCACGTTGATTTACTTTTACAAAGTAACGTTCATGCCCATCACTGATCATGTAACAGTCATTAATGTCCCCACCAGGGACTTTAACCCGTTCAGTAATTTGAAAGTTAAATAAGAGCGTATTTGAAAGTTGTTGAGAAATGGCCTGCCACATAGGAAATCCTCAATTTGATTATGGTCTCTACAAGTCAGTTTAGGATAAAAAAGAGGAGTTTATCGACACGTTGGTCAATGTTCTTTAGTCTGCTTTCGTCGATAGATAACAATTTCATATAAATGTGATTACGGTCTCTAAACTGTTGTGTGATAAAGCATCATCGAATTTCATCATTTTATATGAGGTAATTAAGCCTGTGGTTTTGTGCTCGAGGGCTTTAAAGTACGTAGAGTGGTAAGTTGAATTAACCTCTCAAAGATGATCTTGATCACTGGTGGTCTGTGTAAAAGGGAATTTAATTTGATATGCTCGACCTTAAATCTTAGATAAATACCGTATATTTATCGTCCTTTATTCATTCTGGTCTAAATTTGCGCATATTACCGTCATTTGTGTTATTAAAGTGCGAATTTTTATAATAAGTAGATGACAAATTCCCATGTTGACTTAATATTACTGATAACAGAATGAATCAATATTTTTTGACAATAATGTCAAACGGAGAAGTATAGTGGTTGTAGAAACCGATGGTTACTTAGCTTTAATCGAGCACCTGTCGTTTAACTTAGATGTATTTGCTTCTGAGACGGGTGATACGGGTACTGAAAGTATTGAAGATATCATTACTGACATGATATCAACGAACATCATGGCAATCTTCGAGCAGAACCCTGAGCTACATTCTAGTGTGCGTTTCAAGTTGTTAAAAGAAGCGGATTCAGTCGTTGCAGATTTAGGTGAAGTACTAGCTGGTGTTTGGAATAAGAAAGCAACAAATCCTCAAATTGAATTTTTAGATGAGTACATTGCTTTAGTTAAAAACTTATTTGATACAGCCGTGGCGAAGTACGACTAATCCACATTTAGAATAATGAAATAATAGAAGCTGACGTGATGTGTGTTTTAAATAATTAATACATATCCATCAGCGAAGTAAGGCGGGTTTACACTCGCCTGAATTGCCAAAACTTTGAAGCCCAATATGGGTTATCCAATCTCGATATAATCACTCCCTTTGATGTCGAAGCATGCAAGAACTGATTCATCCCTAAATAAATGCCCACATGGTTGGTTTTGGGTGAAGTTTTGAAAAATACCAAGTCTCCGTTTTTCACTTCTTTGTAGCTTATCTTAATCCCTTCTCTACTTTGTTCATTGGTTGTTCTGGGGACACTTTGTTTAGTCACATTAAAAACCGCAACTTGAACAAATGCAGAGCAATCTATCCCGCGAAAAGATTCACCCCCAAATCGATAAGGAACGCCTTTCCACTCATCATAAACTTCTAGGTAAGCTTGAGTTATATGAGAATCAGATGAGTGCAGTTGCTGTTTATTTGAGTTGTCGATGTTTGAAGGTGCGGAACTACAAGCACTGAGAGCAAAAATACTGGCGATTACAATAACTCTTTGGATTAACTGCATTTGTCACTCTTTTGAAAAATAAATGAAATATATCTGTCATCTGCAACTTCTAGTATACGACTTAAATTAAGGGTTCTCCTTTACTTCGTCAAACTGGATTCAAAATGACCGACACACAAGCTGCTAGAAAAAGTCTCACTACGCGTCACTCCTTCTCATTAATCAATACTATTAGCGTCGTCTTTCTCTTAATCATCTTACTTGTATCTTTTCTATCATTTGCAAGTATCCGGGGAGTAGAACGGATAGGTAAACATTTTGATAGCTTATCTGAACAGGCATTGCCCCTAGCGCTAAACAACGCAGAACTGACTCAAGGAGTGTTGGAGCAAGTTAAATTACTCTCGTATACGACTCAAACGACAGACCTTAATGAACTCGCACGAGTTGAAAGTTCAATAAACCAGATTTCAGAACAATCGAACGATGTCATTCAAGAACTCTTTACCATTGCTCAAGCCTTTCCTGAAGCGATAACACCCGAACAAAAACAAGCCATATACGATGATGTTAATCAGCTTCAATTGCATGCTTCAAACGTCATATCTAGGCAAATTGAAATTCAAGCCCGACAGACAGAAATTGATAAAAATGTAGCAGGATTTCGGTACGGCTTAAGTTCCATAGGACCTGAGATGAGCCGAATTAGTTCTTTTCTGGTTCAAGATAACCCGGAAGCATTGGACGCTGCGAATCGATTCTCTGCTAGTGCCACTGCGATGAAAGGGCTGTTTCTTGTTCTTATGATGCAAACTGAATTAGAGAAAGCAGAACTTGAATATAAAGAGATGCGTAACCGAAAAGCCAGCGTAAATTTGGCGTTTGATGACTTTAAAGAATGGCATCCAGATATTGTGGAGTTTGCGAGTTTAACCGCACCATATGACATGGTTAATCAAGGGTTTAGCAACGAAGGTGTTTTAAAGCAAATTTTAAGAAAGTTAGGTTTAGTGCAGCAACAGAAAACAGAGTTAACGCAAATCATCACCTTAGCCAATTCTTTAATTGAGACTCTAAATGAAATTTCTTATACCGCGTCAACATTAATTAACCAAAGTGAACAAGTGGTTAATAGCACAATCAGTAATATTAATAAGACCTTGTTAATCAGTGGGATAGTCATCGCAAGTATTGTGTTTATCTCTTGGCTTGTACTAAGGCAATGGACGAATAAAGGGCTGAATAATATTGTTCGACAGCTTAACTTACTGGCTAATCATGATTTTTCTAAAAAAGCCGCTATCGTGGGTCCTAGAGAGTTGCAGTACATTGCAACCAAACTGAACACCGTGGTTATTTCAACATCCGAATCGGTGACTTCGGTAACACGAAACTGTGAAACTCTCTATCAAACCGCAGAAGTCAGCCATGATGCAGCAGCACAAACCAATTCAAGCTTGCTTCAGCAAAATGAGTCTTTGCAAAACATGATTGCCACCATTACGCAATTAGAAGCCTCAATAGGCGAAATTGCGACGATTACTAATGCTTCAAATGAAGATGCTGCTTTAGCGGCGGCTGAGTCAACAAAAGGCAGTGAAGTTGTAGGGCTAAATCAGCAGCGATTGCAAGCTTTAGAGCAATCGCTGAGTTTAAATGAAGTTTCAATGCATGAACTGGATAGCCAGGTTAAACAGATTAGAGAAATGGTCGACATGATCAGTGGCATTGCTGAAAGCACCAATTTACTTGCATTAAATGCGGCTATTGAAGCGGCTAGGGCGGGGGAACAAGGGCGTGGATTTGCGGTTGTGGCTGATGAAGTAAGGAAACTAGCTAGTGATACTTCGCAGCAAACGACTAATATCCGAGAAATGATGAACGAATTGGTTTCTGCTGCCGATAAATCACGAACTTCTGTTACAGAATCACGTAAAGAAATGGCAAGTGCCCTACAAACCAGTGGTGATGTTCAACAAGCATTTGGTCAAATTGAATATGCGGTTGAACAGATTCGTGGGCGTGTTGAACAAATTATGGTGGCTACTGAAGAACAGGCAAGAGCAACGACTGATGTGACCAGTTCAATCACAAGAATTTCGGATCAAGGTGAGCTAACGAAGCATCAGTTAGAGTCTATGGTTGGAAGCTCTCAGCAAGTAGCGCAAATTGCAGGAAATCAGCAAGTTCTACTTCATAAATATGTCTTAGTTTAATGACTAGTGCGTACTAACAAGATTTTACGAACATGGTCGTACTTACAAGCAGGTTACTATTCATGAATTAGCAGATTACGATTAATGTATTGAATAATAACTAAAGTACCTCGCGGATTTTAATAGAAAAGAGTACAACTTTACTTATCAATAGGTTGTACTCTTTTTTATCTATTCATTTACATCACTTTGGTGCAGATGAATCTGCTTCAGAGGCTGTAGGGAATTTGCTGAAAGGCTGACGTAACATTTTATCTAACCTTTGCTCACTACCTTGTGTTATCTCAGGGATTCCAATAATTACACCGTTATGCCCAAGTTTTGGTTGTGCTCTATAGGTGCGAAACATCACATCCCAAATTGATAAAAAGAAACCGAAATTGGAGTGGGTTTCTTTAACGATGATAGAGTGGTGCACGCGGTGCATATCTGGAGTGACAACTATTTTTCTTAGAAATGCATCCAACTTTAGAGGCAGCTTTCCATTGCTGTGATTAAACATTGCACTCGCATTCAGTAAAATTTCAAAGATAACCACTGCGATAGGTGGCACGCCGAGGCTAATTACGATGACGATTTTAATCAGCATAGACAAAATCATCTCAATCGGGTGAAAGCGCGTACCTGTAGTCACATCAATATCTAAATCTGCATGATGTACACGGTGTAAACGCCATAACCAAGGAATGCGATGGAAGACTAAATGTTGCAGATAGATCGCTAAATCTAGCAATACCACACATATGATTAAGCTTAACCCTAAAGGGATTGGTACAAGGTTGAACAGCCCCCAACCATGTTCAGAAGCAATGATAGCAGCCTGAAACGCAGCAATAGGGATAAGAGCAGCGATTAACACGCTGTTTAGCGCAACGAGAGCAAAATTGTTACTCCAGCGGTACCATTTTTTTTGAGTTAATTCCTTTCTTGGAAAGCGGTATTCCCATAGCGCACAAAGGATGAAAACCACGACAAAACAAAGTAACCGAAGATGAGATGGGTCTTGCATAACTAATCCTTTTTTCATTCTATGGCTACTCTATCATTCTGTATGTACTCTAAGTACAATCACGACAATTTTTTAGAACAATAACTGCCTTTCATGAGAATCCACGCTTTTCACCGTTTATACCAACATCGTTTATCACTTTCTACTAAGCCATTTAAAGCGCGTGGATGTAAAGTCGTTCGTTGCCAATATTGCCAAATAGTCGAAACCAATTGTATTTGTGACTATCAGCCAGATGTCGAGACTAAAGTCGCAGCAATGTTGCTTGTGTCTGACAATGAAGTGATGAAGCCAAGTAATACTGGTGGGTTAATTGCCGACGTTGTTAAAGATAGCTACGTTTATCAGTGGCATCGCACAGAACCAAGCAAAGAGATGTTGGATATCCTGAATAGCGATAAGTACCAACCGGTCATCGTGTTTCCTGAAGATTATACCGATGATAAATCACGTGTGGTGGCTGACTTAACCCAAGCCCGAGATCCAAACAAAACGCTGTTGCTGATTTTTATTGATGGCAGTTGGCGTGAAGCTCGTAAGATCTTTCGTCGTTCTGACTATCTTCAAAATTTACCTGTGCTTTCTATTGAGCCTGAATCTGTCTCACAATATATGATGCGAAAATCAGATAACGAACAGCACCTTTCAACGGCTGAAGTCGCGAGCCTTGTGTTAAAGCAAGCTGGTGAGAATAACGCAGCAACGACTTTGCAACTCTGGTTTGAAGCTTTTAGAGAAAGCTACATGCTAAGTAAGACTCGTTATAAGTCTGATCAAACAAGACCTAGCTTAAAATCTTACATTGAACACTGTAAAAGCGAGACGTCACTCTAATCTTTTGCGTCAATGTGCTGCCTTGTTGTGCAAACGATATCATTCGACAAATAAACTGGATTTAAATCACGGTTTGTAGGGTGAGGGATGTGGATAATGCATTTAATATTAATTTTAACCCCTTATTTAGGGAAGAATTTGGAGATATTTCATGTATTACGGCTTCGATGTCGGTGGCACTAAAATTGAATTTGGCGCTTTTAATGAGAAACTAGAACGTGTAGCAACAGAGCGAGTTCCGACTCCAACTGATGACTACCAGCTATTAATCGATACTATAGCGGGTCTTGTAGAAAAATATGACGCTGAATTTTCTTGCAAAGGTAAAGTTGGTTTAGGTCTTCCAGGTATGGAAGATGCTGACAGTGGCACAATGCTGGTGGTGAATGTACCTGCATCTACAGGTAAACCGCTACGTAAAGATTTAGAAGCAAAAATCGGTCGTCTAGTTAAGATTGAAAATGATGCAAACTGTTTTGCTCTTTCTGAAGCTTGGGATGATGAACTTAAAGATGAGCCTTCTGTTGCTGGCCTAATTTTAGGTACTGGCTTCGGAGGCGGACTTGTTTTCGAAGGTAAAGTTTTTTCTGGTCGTAACCACGTTGCTGGTGAGCTTGGTCATATGCGCTTGCCTTTAGATGCTTGGCTTCACCTTGGAGAAAATGCACCGCTACTAGGTTGTGGCTGTGGTAAGAAGGGGTGTTTAGATAGTTATTTGTCTGGACGAGGCTTTGAGCTAATTTATGAGCACTACTTCGGTGAGAAGAAGAAAGCGATTGACATTATTCAAGCTCACGCTCAAGGCGATGCAAATGCGGTTGAACATGTAGAACGCTTCATGGAGCTTCTAGCCATTTGCTTTGCAAACTTGTTCACTGCTTTAGACCCACATGTGGTTGCACTTGGTGGCGGTTTATCAAACTTCGAGTTGATTTACGAAGAGATGCCTAAACGTATTCCTAAGCACCTTCTATCAGTAGCGAAATGCCCTAAAATTATCAAAGCAAAACATGGTGATTCAGGTGGTGTTCGTGGTGCTGCATTCTTAAACATCGCTTAATCTTTTGCTTTACGTGTTTCAATGTGTAGGCAAAGAAAGCTGAAAGATGATGTTTTAGAAGAGTAAACTAAGACTTTAGATAAATAAAAAGGTTGATGCATGAAGCATCAACCTTTTTTAGTTGTATTAAGAGCATGAGTCAGAGACTAACGATCTTTCTTCTTTTTACCTACGCCAAGGTTATCTTTTTGCTTAAGTGTTAACTTAGTAAAGCCTAACTTGCGGAAGTAATTATCTTGGTAGTTTCGAACGGCTTTCGTATCAGAAATTAGCTCTAACTGCTGTTCAGTCTTTAAGTACTCAGATATATCAATGCCTTCTGCTTCAGCTACGGCTTCTTGAATGTTTCTGTGTTCTTGATATGAAAACAACAATTCTTTGTCTTCATCTTTATACGTATATAAAATTGTGCGAGCCATTGTTTATGCTCTCCAATAGAGTCAGTGCTTTGCGCGCACTCTACCTAAATTTTGGAATAGGCTCAAGTGAACTTGAGATTTTTGCCACACGATATTTGGTTGTATATCAATACTCACCAACTTACGGTATGATATGTTGCCAGTATCACGGCTCTTTAGTTATCAATATAAGAAAGCGAACAAAGCTATAATGAATAACACACTCTATTCTCACATTCTTGGCATTATTACGCGCTCACAAAACCTTCCGGGAATTGAGGGGCTGCAAGAAATAAAAACTAAGATCCAGCAAGCGTGCGAGCAATACGATCAAGATATTCCTAAGGTAATCTCAATATTACTTAAAGCCTACACTGCAGATCGCCAAAGTCAGTTGGATGAAGCCATGTCTGGCTATATTGAGTGCCTAGATGCGCTTCATAAAGATGATGTTCAACTGAAAGTGTTTGTGAATGGTTTGTTGGCGTCACTCTATGTCGATATAGAGGATCTTCATTCAGCGTATAAACATTATGAAATAGTCTTAAAAGATTTGCACAAGGTAGATGACAATATCAGTGCGCTTATTTACTGCAATATGAGTGATATGTATTTAAGCCTTGAGAAATTTGATAAAGCGATAGAGTTTGCAGAAAAAGGGGTGACTACCGCTTTGAATGCAAATCGCCAGTTAGGTTGCGCAGTTAGCCTACTCAATTTAGGGTATTCATATGCTCATATTGGCCAGTCACAGAAGGCAATAGAGGCAATTAATGAAGCAAAAGTCATCGCAGATAAATTAGATGATAAACGAACATTAGCATTAAGCTTAGGCTATATGGCACAAGCAATGTGCCTTGATGAGCAATATGATAAACGCATAATCCTAAACCACTTTGAACTCGCAGAGCATAACTACCAACAAATAAAAGACAGTCATAACCGATTAGAAAACTTGTTGCTTTGGGCTAAATTCTTAGAGAAAAACAATGACATGGATAAGGCGAAAAGAATCAACGAGTTCGTCAGTGAAAATTTCGATTTAAAAGCAAATTATTCATTTTATAGCATCCATGCTAAAACTCTGAGCAAACTGAAGCAAAGTGAAAAAGAGTTGGAAGATGTTGTAGCCATTCAATCTGCGCATATCAATTATGCTGAGCAAATATTAAAAGGCTATACGCAACGACAGACCGAATTGATGGTTACGAATGTTGATCAGATACAAATTAATCAACAGAAAGATATTTTAGAGCAAATGCAAAAGTATATGGGTGCGATAACTGAAATCGGTCAGTTTATGGCTACAGCCCCTGATCTGTACGCTGTTCTCCCTGAAATACTAGTGAAAATAAATACAATTCTTCCTACATTTGAGTTTGGTATCGCGCTTTATGATAAACAAACTGATATTTTAGATTACCGATACTTTGTAGATACGTCTGGATTGGTTGAGAATTTAACGGTTGCTTGCCAAGATCACCAAACGGTGGGTACGTACGTTATTCAAAACAAGGCAACAGTGCACTTAAACACAGTGACTGATGACTCTCTTGCTCCTTATGTCGATCAATCCACAAGAACTGAAGAAGACTTTGTCGTTTTAAATGACTCCCCAGTGACTAATTCAATTCTGTTGACGCCTATTTTGTTGAAGGAAGAAGTGATTGGTTTACTGTCTGTTCAGCATCACTTGTCTAGTCAATACCAGCAACATCATCGATATTTAATTGAGCACTTAGCGAGCTTTATAGCGGTTTCACTAGAAAACCAGAAGCAAAGAAAGAAGCTTGAAGATGCGAATAGAACGTTAGAAAAGTTATCTCAAACGGATCCATTAACGGGTCTTTATAATCGTTACCAATTAGGTAAGTTAGCAGGGAAGTTGGTCCATAGTTCAACCCAAGAACGTAAGATGCTAGCCGTGTTAATGATCGATATTGATGAATACAAAAAATACAATGACACCCACGGGCACCTTCAGGGAGATGAAGCGTTAACATCGCTTAGCTTTCTAATGAACGAGATTTTTTGCGATGAAAATGATTACTTATTCCGTTATGGCGGAGATGAGTTTATGGTTATCTGCTCTGGGCAAAACTCTTATTCCATCAAGAACAAAGTAGAAGTGTTACGACAAGCCTTCTATGACATGAACCTATCAAATCCAAATTCTGTTTTATCCGATAGATTAAGTCTCTCAATCGGAGGAGCTAATGTTTTGTTTGAGAAAGAGAGTTGTGCAAGGCGTTCTAAAACAGAGAGTTTCAAAATGGTTTGTGACCAAGCCGATAAGCAATTATATAAAGTGAAGGTATCTGGCAGAGATGGTGTATTACTTGTTGAAAGCACTGTTTAGGTGGGTTCAATGAATTGAAGGTACTCATTTAAAGTAAGGATTTGAAGAGTAAAAAGTTGTTCAGGATTGTATTAAAAAAGCGGAGCCCCATTACGTGGTTCCGCTTTTTATTTAAGACTAAATACGGCCTTGAAGCGGAATAATCGTGACTTTTTCACCTACTTTGACGGTATCGACTGACGGTGAGATCTCAATCAAGCAGTTAGCTTCGCTCATCGAGCGTAAGATTCCAGAACCTTGCTTGCCGGTTGTTTTCACTTCAAGAACACCAGATTCGTTCATGGTAAAGAAACCACGGCTAAATTCAGTTCTACTTTGTCTTGAACGTAACTGCTCGGTGGCAATTGCGTTGGCTTTAACGGGAATCCAATCAAGCTGCCCTTGAAGTTTACGAATGGCAGGCTCTACAAAATTGATGAAAGAAACCATAACGGCTACTGGATTACCCGGCAAACCAAAGAATGGTTTATTTTCTATTTTCCCGTAAGCGAGTGGGCGACCTGGTCGCATGTTGATACGCCAGAAATTAATTTCACCTAATTTGTCGAGTGCAAGTTTGATGTAATCAGCATCGCCAACAGAAACACCGCCGGAGGTCAGTACCATATCTGTCTCTAATGAAGCGCTGTGCAACACTTCCATCATTTTTTGCTCATCATCTTCAATAATGCCGTAATCAACAATCTCACAGCCTAGCTTTTGCAGCATGCCCATAATGGTGTAACGGTTAGAATCGTAGATAGAATTAGGTTGTTGTTCATTACCTGGATCTTGAACTTCATCACCAGTAGAGAAAATACCCACTTTGACTTGTCTGCGAACTGAACATTCGCCAAAGCCAAGTGATGCCATCATTCCCATTTCTGCTGCTTCAATTCGAGTGCCAGCAGTGAAAACAGGTTGACCAATACTAAGGTCTTCGCCAGCCATACGAACATTTTGTCCGTGAGATACTTTAGCGTCAGGGAAACTGACTACACCGTCTTTGTCGATGGCTTGCTCACGCATCACAACGGTATCGGCACTTAAAGGGGTAGGTGCGCCTGTCATGATTTTTACAGCTTGACCGAGTTGCAATTCTTCATCAAAGCTATGACCAGCCATGACTTCTGCCACAATCGTATAGCTCTCACGATCTAAGTCATCACCTCGAATCGCATAACCGTCCATTGCTGAGTTAGTATGCTGAGGTACATTAATCGGCGATACAATATCTGAAGCTAACACTCGACCATAAGCTTGGCTAATCGCGACATTTTCGGTGAGACTTACGTTACTGATAGTCTCTAAAATTTTCTCTTGCCCTTGTGGAACACTAAGCCCAGCAGGAGAGAAAGAATCACAGCAAACGATCGGCTCAGAAGACGATTTTTCTGAGCATAACAGAGTTTTGTTTGAGTCTTCTTCAGGCTGAGTAATTTTCGAAGAATCAGCTTTAGAAATTTTGTCTAACTTAAAATCTTCCGCATATTGAATGACAAAATCCCGAATTGAATTTAGATCATTGATCGACATTTGAGGCAGGGAAGATTCCACTGTGGTGTCGGTTGCAATGGCGATGATGTTGCTATCGTTTGGATAAAGCCAAGGCTTGCCGACTTCATGGCGGTTAAGCTCAATCTTAGGGAAGGCAATATTCTTACAGCCTTCAACTAAAATAAGGTCAAGCTTAGTGATATCAAAGCGAGTAAGTAGGTAGTCAAACTCAGCTTCTGCATTTGGTGTTTCTGTCATTAAAACATGGCGATTACGTGAAGCAATAAGCATTTGGTTTGCACCTGCTTTACGTAATCGATAACTGTCTTTACCTGGCTTATCAACATCAAAATCATGGTGTGCGTGCTTTAAAACACCCACTCTTAAACCTGCCTCTGTCAATAAAGGCAGTAAGACTTCAAGTAGTGTGGTTTTTCCAGTACCGCTGTAAGCAGCAAAACCAAGTAGAGGCAGGTTAGGGCGTTGTTTTGAATCATTCATTATTGGAGAGTTCCAAAGTGTTGTAGTTCTTCTGGCGTATTGAGATTAACAAAGCAGTTCGGAGAGTCGCTGAAATCTACAAACTCAGTCACACAATCTTTGTAAAGTAGAATGATCTTTCGATCACCACGTAGAAGAAACGCTTCTAATTTAGGAAGTACGCGTTTATGAAATAACGTAAAGACAGGCTGTTTGAACTCGCCATCATGAGCGACCAAAATATCGGTGTCTTCTTTGACTTGTGAACAAAAACGCTCGACTAAATCGCTGTTAATTTGAGGGCTATCGCAAGGTACGAAACCGACCCAATCAGTATCTGCTGCCTGTAAGCCCGCGTGAATTCCGCCAAGTGGACCAGGGTAATCTGGGAATGAATCTGAGACGACAGCTGCAAACTCTTGGTAGCGTTCAATATTACGATTCGCATTGATCATAATAGAATCTGTCTGCACCGACAGTTTATCCATTACGTATTGAATCAGTGGTTGGCCGTTTAACTCTACGAGCCCTTTATCTTTTCCACCCATGCGGCTAGCTTGTCCGCCAGCTAAAATAACCCAACTTGTTTGTGCGGGAAGCAACATAAAGATTCTCTTGTGCTTGTTTGAGTTCACGCTATTTTCTAATAGCTTAATGATGATCGTGAACGGCAATTCCAAGCATGATCATTTATATATGAATTTACACTGCTCGGAATGTTGTACTTGTATTAATACTAAACCGTTCTGAATTGGCTGATCCTAACATAGATGAAGGTTCAGAGACGACTTGCAATAATGGTGATTCAGTCAAGGAATTGTCCCTAATCCACCATTGTTTTTTACATAAGTCTGTCAGAGCATTAGTTTGGTGACTCGTTATGACTAAGCTTGCACCTCTTTGTAAGAGATCCTCTGCCATAATGACTAACCTTTCAATCGACTCTTTATCTAATGAAGCGCTAGGTTCATCCATTAATAGAATAGAAGGTTTTAATATCCAAGCTCGTGCCATGGCAACACGCTGGCGCTCGCCACCAGATAAGACAGATATATGCTCGTCAGCAAGAGTTTCTAAGCCTACCATTCTTAGCGCATTGATAATTTGTGCTCGCTTATCTTTTGGGCTCTCTTTCGAATAACGAATACCGTAACCTACATTCTGATAAACCGTCCCATCAAACAAGTAAGGCGTTTGGTGGAGGTAGATAACGTCTTTGAATTTTGCCCTTGGAAATAGAGTATGTCGCCATGTTGTATTGGTTGTTGCTATTTTCCCTGATGACGGTTTAGTCAACCCAGATAAGATCTTGAGCAGGGTGGTTTTACCAACGCCATTATCACCCTTAAGGTAAATGGCGTCATTAGGACCAATCGTTAATTCCGGGATATGGAATAAAACACGCTCTTTATAGCGCATTGAAACTTGCTGCGTTGTTATCGTAATACTCATACAGCGTTCCTAAGTTCTCAAATAACCTTTTCCTCTCACGCTGGAGAGAAAAAAGTTAAGGGCTAAAGCTAAAGCAAGCAACACCATGCCTAATGCAACACCTTGTGCGAAAGCGCCTTTATGGCTTTCCATCGCGATTGCTGTTGGAATATTCCGAGTCATACCCATGATGTTTCCGCCTACCATCATCGAACAGCCTACTTCAGTAACTATTCGAGAAAAGGCTGCTATCACCGCCGCTAATAAAGGAAAACGAGTTTCCCAAATCAGCGTGCTTGCCACGCGGAATGTAGAAACCCCAAGCGTTCTAGCGGTTTCTACTGCGCGGCGATCACTAGCTTGTAGAGCGCCATGCATCATGGAAACTAAGATCGGAAAGCAAATCAGCATTTGGCCCAAAACCATTGCTTGTTGAGTGAAAAGCATTTGCCAATCCCCCAAAGGTCCAGAACGCGATAGCATCATGTACAACAACAAGCCAATGACCACTGTTGGTATGGCTTGTAGAGTATTGATGATAGACAGCATTGCCCACTTTCCAGGGAAGTTGGTGTAAGCCAATATGAATGCCATCACGACAGCTGGAATGATCACTAAAGAAATGGAAGAAAGTGACACGCTAAAAGAAACCGCCACAATCTTCCAAAGTTCATGATCAAAGCTAACTAACAGGTTCAGCGCATCAAGCGTGGTTTGCCATAAGGTCATATTTAGTCAGCACTTGCAGTAAACAGCTGCTTACCATGTAGCTTAAATTCATTAATTAACTTTTGACCTTTAGGGTTAACTAGCCAGTCACTGAATACTTTTGCTGATTGGTAATTGATGGTTGGGTATCGTTCTGGGTTCACGAGAATGACTTGATAGGGATTGAAGAGATTTTTATCACCTTGGAAAAGAACCGACAGCTCTAATTTATTTTGGTAAGCAAGCCAAGTACCACGATCTGTCATCGTGTAACCTTGCATTTCAGACGCCATATTCAATGTCGGTCCCATACCCTGACCAACAGAGCGGTAACCACCGAAGTTAGGTTCCATTTTCGTTTGTGCCCAAATCCCCATTTCTTTTTTATGAGTGCCCGAATCATCACCACGTGAAACGAACATTGCATTGTTATTTGCGATGGATTTGAATACTTCAGCTACAGATTGCTGTGAGTGAATCTTAGCTGGGTCCGCTTGAGGTCCGACAATAACGAAATCGTTATACATGAGCTTACGAGGGAGTACACCATAGCCCTTTTCTACAAAGTTGGCTTCAGCTTTAGGAGCGTGAGTCATAACTAAATCAACATCACCGTTTTGTCCCATGCGTAGCGATTTGCCCGTACCCGCTGCGATGACATCCACTTTAATGCCTGAATCTTTTTCAAATTTAGGCAGTAAGAAATCAAGAAGACCAGAGTGATAAGTACTGGTAGTGGTAGCAAGTTTGATGTGCTGGGCGTCTTCTGCGCTGGTTGCGGTATAGCTAACGATAGATAGCGCGGCAATAGTAAGGGGGAGTGCTTTCATTATTTTGTCCATTTAATGCTAGAAACTGACGATATAAAACAAGATGATTATAACCATAAGATCTACAAGGTTATGTGCGATGTCTTGTGCTTTGTAATTTTTATAAATATAACCAATTGCATGACTGGTTTATCTCTAACAAGCAATCTTGATGCCATAAGTAAACGACTGACCAAACTGTGTAAATTAGCCTCTATTGGGGTAATTATGCCGATTAAATTATGACATAGGACAAAATGTCGCATATTGAACCTGTTGTACTTATTTTTAGTTGGTACACTCTGTCCCATTCTAAGTTAACAGCGTATTCATCATGTCTCTTCAACATCAGAAAGCACCTCATTCAATTTCAAATTCTCAAAATTTTGCCCAATACCAAGCCTTTTCGGTTTTGGTCGTTGATGATGAAGTTGGGATGCAAACCATTTTGAAAAAGGCACTAGGCAAGTTTTTTGGCCGGGTGGAAAGTGCAGGCTCGGTAGAAGAAGCAGAAGAATTACGATGTAAAGAGCATTTCGATTTGATCGTGTTAGATATCAATCTACCTGGACGTTCAGGCATTGAATGGGAAGAAGCATTTAATGACTCGGATAAGCGTGCGGATGTTATTTTCATGACAGGATACGCAGATTTGGAAATGACGATTTCAGCGTTGAAACTCGGTGCCTCAGACTTCATTTTAAAGCCGTTTAACCTTGAACAAATGATTCAAGCGGTTTTACGTTGTATGGATAAACGCTTAGAACAAAGAATGCAATATGCTTTAAAACGAGATGTTAGCAGACACATTACTACCGAGATCATCGGTAGCTCTGACAAAACTAAACAGTTGAAACAGTTAATTACTCAATTTGCTCCTTCAAGAGCATCCGTTTTGATTGAGGGTGATTCAGGCACGGGTAAGGAACTTGTTGCGCGAGGCGTACATGAAGTGAGTAAACGTTCAGGTCCGTTTGTGCCAATCAACTGTGGGGCAATTGCGCCAGAGTTACTAGAAAGTGAGTTGTTTGGCCATACATCTGGTGCTTTTACTGGCGCTAAAAAGAATCGAGAAGGTCTATTTAGAGTCGCAAGTGGCGGCACTTTATTTTTAGATGAGATTGGTGAAATGCCTTTAGCAATGCAAGCTGCTTTGTTAAGAGTGCTGGAGCAAAGAACGATTCGACCAGTCGGCAGTGAGAAGGAAATATCAGTCGATGTAAGAGTCGTTGCAGCAACAAACCGAAACCTGCAAGAAGAAGTGGCACAAGGGAACTTTAGGCGTGATCTTTTCTACCGTTTGAATGTACTGAAAATTGATGTGTCACCACTAAAAGAAAGAACTTCAGATTTGCTTGAGCTTGTGTCGTACTTTACTCGCATGCTTGCTGCTGAGTTAGCAATGCCGGAACCCAACTGGGCGCATGAAGATATTTTAGCCATGAATGAATACGATTGGCCAGGCAATATTCGTGAGCTAAAGAACTTGATTGAAAGATGTATCTTGTTAGGTAAACCACCAGCCCATTATTGGAGAGAGTTAAACGGCGAGTCCACTCCTACGCATGTTTCAGTGACGGTGTCACATGGTGCTGAACTACCTAACATGACTAACCAAGACTGTGCGGAAGGTTACCCAAATAACTGGACTCTAAAAGAAGTGGAAAAGGCGCATATTGAGCAGTTAGTCAGCCATCATGATGGTAATAAATCAGCAGCAGCACGTGAACTCGGTGTTGCACGCAAAACATTAGAGCGTAAATACAAAGAATGGTACCTCGAAGGTTCTGAATATGCTGACTAGCCAGAAAATATTCCGCCTATTAAATCTGGGGAAATGGAAGTTTCGATTTAAAACAATGGTGCGTTACCGCCTTTTATTTCTGACATCCGCGCCTATTATCCTAACTTTATGTGCTTTGGTTGCTATTACCTTGTATTGGTCTGTGCATTATACATGGCAAGGCGCTTTGGTTGATGTGTCTGAACGCCTTGATGTCGCAGATAACAGTATTCACCTGATACAAAAGCAGCAAGCCTACAATGTAAAGTCATTTGCGGAGTCTTATGACTTTCGAACAAACTTGAATGAGCTGTTAAGTTCAGATGAAACCAGTTCTAGTGATGTCAGCTCAAAAGCTGTCAATCAAAGTGGAACAAGAGAAAATAGCAAAGGCGATGAAATAACAAAATCTGAGGGGTTTGCTCAGTGGGTATCCTATAATAAATCACGTTATGAACTGGATTTTCTTGATTGGCGAAGCGTTAGAACCATCGAAGATAAATGGAAATTTCTGGATCTGACGCGAAAAGAGTCATTTTTTGATGTACTTAATGAAGAAGAGCTTGATGGATTAGATGTTGATTTAGCCAAGCGTGCTGAAGTGCCATTATTAAACGGTAATAGCGTAGAAAAAAGAGGGCTTGTTAGCCGTACTGTGCTTACGATTAGAAATGAGCATGACGACATTATAGGATTCCTAGACGGTGGGATCTTACTCAATAATAGTACTGGTTTAGTCGACCAAATACGCAACTTAATTTACCCAGTCAGTGAAGGTTCGATGCGCCGAACGGGCACGGTGACTGTTTTTCTGGATGATTTACGAGTAAGTACCAATGTCCCATTGAGCAGTGATGATAAAGCAGGTAGGGCGATTGGAACTAGAGTGTCTCACGATGTCCACAACAAAGTTTTGAATCAAGGTGAAGAGTGGCTTGATAGAGCGTATGTTTATGATGCTTGGTATATCACGGCTTATCAACCGATCCACGATCAATACAATAATGTCATTGGGATGTTGTACACGGGGTATTTGATCTGGCCTTTGATCGAAACTTACCTAACCAACTTAGGTGAGATAAGCATTACGATCGTTATGCTGCTGCTCGTATCTGGTTTGATCGTTTATCGTGGAGCTCGTGATCTCTTTAATCCAATAGAGCGCATTCATAAAGTAGTGAAGTTAGTTCACATGGGGCAAGAAAAACGAATTGGAGCACTCGGGCTGGATGATCAACATGAATTGACTCAGCTCGCTAAACAGTTCGACAAAATGTTGGATCAACTCTATCAACGCAACCAGGAAATTCAGCAGGCTGCCATCCAGCTGGAATGTAAGGTCAACGCAAGAACTGCCAGCCTAAAAGAAAAAACAGAACAGCTAGAGCATCATATTACGTTGTTGAATCAAGCTCGAGATACGCTGGTGGTGAATGAACGTTTAGCCGCTTTAGGTGAGTTAACTGCCGGAATTGCCCATGAGATAAATAACCCAACAGCAGTTATTTTGGGCAATGTAGAACTAATGAAGTTTGAACTAGGAAGCGACACAAATCGAGTTGAAGAAGAAATCACTGCCATAATGGAACAGATTGATCGAATCAGGAACATTACCCGCAGTTTACTGCAATACAGTCGACATGGAGGGGTACAAGATGA
Organism: Vibrio sp. 99-70-13A1; assembly: GCF_013114625.1. Lineage (GTDB taxonomy): Bacteria > Pseudomonadota > Gammaproteobacteria > Enterobacterales > Vibrionaceae > Vibrio. The sequence goes on along the minus strand of NZ_VTXD01000005.1, from coordinate 124,038 downwards.
AGTCACATGGCAACATATAAACCCTATTGTTGATGAGAGCATCACTCTTGTTAAAACTGGCGCTAAAAAGAAAGGGATAACTTATGTCTCCGATCTAAAAGCGAAAACATCAGTAGAAATTAACCGCAACCAACTTTTGCAAATTTTAGTGAATCTACAAATGAATGCCATTCACGCAATGGATGGAAAAGGGTCACTGACTGTTTCAAGTGAGGATTGGGTCGAAGGCGGTGTCGCATGTGGGGCGATTATTCATGTAGAAGATCAAGGTTGCGGGATTAAACCAGAACAACTTAAACGTATTTTCTCTCCATTTTATACAACAAAACGAGATGGTACTGGCCTTGGTTTGTCTGTTTCTCAAAGTATTCTGAGCCAAACTGGTGGCGAGATTAAGGTTGAATCTGAAGTTGGGAAAGGCAGTCGATTCAGTGTGTATCTCCCTAAAAAAGCAGAACCACAGCTATTAGTCTCTAATTTGTGAGTAATTAGTAAAATTAAATAATGATAAGTTTGTAGGGTAAGCTTTGTAATCTAAGTTCTCAGGAACGTAGGTTGACGAGCTTATCCTTTTGCTTATGTAACGCTATGTATATTTCCAAATATTGATTCATATCCTCTGGGTTTTATAATTTTTTGTTAGATTGATTCCAAATTATAACTAAATATGAACGACGTCAGATATGAAACTAAGCAACCTTTCTATTAAATCCAAGCTACAGTCCATTGTATTTTTGTCTGTTATCCTACTTGTTATAGCTTGTGCTTATAACCTTTTTGTCCAACGGGCTTCTTCTCTAGAAGAGCGAGAAAGTAAGTTGAGTGCTCAAGTGGAAGCCTCAGTTAGCTTGGCTCAACATTACTACTCTCAACGTAATGTAATCGGCGAAGATGCAGCCAAACAGCAAGCTCTACAAGCCATTAAATCCATTCGTTATGACAGTTCAAACTACTTTTGGATTTTGAATCAAGAGCTACAAGTCGTTATGCACCCTTTAAAACCGGAATTAAACGGTAAGAATGCCAATAATTTTAAAGATGGGGCAGGCAAGTTTCATTGGCGTGAGATGGTGACCATCGCTAAAACACCAGAGCAGAAAGGCTTTCTTACTTATCAATGGAAAAGCCCAAAAGGCGAGCTAAAAGATAAAATATCTTACGTGCAGCTTTTCCCTGAGTGGAATTGGATCATTGGCTCAGGCATTTTAGTTGCTGATATCCAAGAGTCTTTCTATGCCTTAGCCATTAAGGAAGCCTTGGTTGCTACTTTCTTTGTTGGACTGCTAGCGGCGATGGGCTATGTCGTATCTCATAATATTCTCACCCCATTAAATCGACTGATTGAAAATACCCATAAAATTGCCGATGGCGATCTCCGTGTCCGTATGAATATGTCACGCAAAGATGAACTCGGTGATATGAGTAATCAAATTGATAAAATGCTGGATAAACTTCAAGGGACGTTACGTGCTGCGAATGAATCTGCAGTTCAATCTAGCACTATGGCAAGTAACATCGCACAAGCGAGTGAAGAGGCGGCGACGAGCGTTAACTCCCAACATGCGCAACTTGAACAGTTATCAGCGGCAATGACTGAAATGAGCGCAACAATCTCTGATGTGGCAAACAATGCAGAGAACACCTCTGAAAGTACTAACCGAGTTGTGGAACATGCTCAGCGTAATGATCAGAATATGCGCGTAACATCAGAAACGATTTCTCATGTATCTGAAAACATTTCGACAGCCAATGAACTGGTACAAGACCTGCAATCGGGCGTCGCAGAAATAAGCCAAGTAGTGGGTGTTATCCGAGAAGTATCAGAACAGACAAACCTTCTGGCGTTGAACGCCGCTATTGAAGCGGCGAGAGCTGGTGAACAAGGGCGAGGTTTTGCAGTAGTGGCGGATGAAGTTCGTAACCTTGCAAGCCGAACTCAAAATTCAACTAGTGAAGTTCAAACTACCATTGAGAAGCTGACCAAACAGGCTGAACGTACTTACAGCGCGATGCAAAGCAGTAATGAAAAAGTCGATCAAAGTGTTGAAGTGTCTGATAAAACTCGCCAGCAGTTAGATGTAATTGTTGATGAATTAAATAACGCCAATGACATGGTTTCACAAATCGCTGCAGCATCTGAGCAGCAAAGTGCGGTAGCAACTGAAATGAATGAGAACGTGACTGGTATTCATCTGGCTGCCAATGAAGTTTTACAGGCTTCTCAATCTTTGGCTGAAGACAGCCAGCAAATGGCAAACACAACAGAGCACTTAGCTGATCAACTTAAATACTTTAAGGTTTAAGCTTCTAAACTAAACAGTAAGCTGGAAGCTTAAAGGTAAAGCAACATTTAAACGCCTATTAAAATAGGAATTCTAAAATGAAAACACTCTGTCTTGCAGAGTGTTTTTTGTTTAATGGGATTCTAGGATGAAGATGTTTGTTCAATAATCAACTCACGCAACCACTTATGGCTCGGATCATTGTCAAAGTGTTTATGCCATAGCAATGCGCAGCCACCATCTTTTAATTCTAGAGGGAGTTTCTTTGCAACCAGTTCATCACTGCTTGAAAAAGCTTTGACTGAAGAGGCTGGGCAACACATAAACAAATCACTTTTTGCACAAAGCTTCATCGCACTGTTTATATCAGACATATTGACGGCAGTATTAATCTGTTTGTGATCTAAAGAGAGCACTTCGTTGAGTAGCCATCGTTCCATCCCTCCAATTTTTAGCTCTATATGCCGATAACGTAAGAAGGTGTCTAAGTTCCAATCTTCTTTTAGCGCGGGGTGATCTTTTCTCATCAGACACCGAGAACTGTCCTGAACTAACTCCACATAATTCAATTCATTCGGAATATTCAGATAGTGTTTTTCACTTCGATTATCCCACTCGAAAATCCCTAAGCCAAAGTCGACTTCACGCCTTAACAATCGATTAATACTGTTGTCGCTCCAAAGCTGATTATGCACCTTAATACTTGGGGCTTGTTCTATGAGTGAAGGCATAAAGTCTAAAAAGATAGATGAATAGGCGGTTTCACATAAATCAAACTGGAAAGTCCGTTTACTCTGTTTAGGCTCGAAGTCTAACGGAATAGACAATTGGTCCAATTGTTTCAGGATTTCAAAGACTTTTGGGGCAAGTGATAACGCTTTAGGTGTCGGGTTTAAATGAGTCGCTTGTCTTTCAAAGAGTGGGTCATCAAATGTCTCTCTTAACTTAGCCAGTTGCTTGCTCACAGCTGAAGGGCTTTTATACAAACGTTCTGCCGCAGCAGTTACGCTTTGCTCTTCAAGTAAAACGGCCATTACGCGCAATAAATTGGCATCAAAATTCTTCATGAAAAACCTTTATAGCTACAACCTTCATCGCTACATGTCTTGATAGTTCACCTGGTGATAGCTTACTGGCAGATAGTCCACTGACTGATCGTTTACTTGCCTTCATTAACTTGTACTCACGGCTATTTTCGGTGGAATGATATTGTGCTTTTTGAACTCTTTCATCACTCGTAAAGTGATGTCAGTTTCGAATAGCTTCTCGTAAGCGGTATCTACTACATAAGCTTTACATGTTAGCTGAATCGCTAAGTAATTATCGGTAATGGTCTGCTTAACTAATACTGTCACAGGTTTGGGTAAGTGTATGTAGCGGCTAGAAGAAGCGGCTTCTTGAATCAAGTCCCGAGCTAGGGTGATGTCTTCATTCATTCCGACATAAAATGGAATGACCACCTGCATATCTAAGGCGCCATAGTTACCGCTGGTGGTCACCTCATTTAAGAATTTATTGTTTGGAATGGTAATGATGTCATCATTTAGTGTACGCATTCTCACTGATCGCAAACCAATCGTGATGATGTCACCATAGTTGCCTTCAAACGTCACTCGATCACCAACTTGGAAAGGTCTATCAATCATTACGGTTAAACCAGCAATGAATGAAGCAGCGAGATCTTTTAATGCAAAGCCGACCGAAACCGCTAAAGTACCGCCTATAAGCGCGAGGATTTGATCATTAATCCGAAAGCTCATCATAAAGACCACAAGCCCAGCCGTCATATAGATGAAGAATTGTAGGAATGATTGAATCTTCTGTAGCATCATTCTGTACTGAGCGAATTGACTGCCAATGCTTTTCACCATTGAATCCATAAATTTAATTAGGATCCATGTGGCGCCAATCACGAGCACCGAAAGTAATACGCCGCTCCAACGAATTAGACTCGCAAATTGTTGAATGTTATCTACATTGGCTACTTCTTCTGTTGCAGATGCATTGGCTATCAACAGTAGATTCGTCAGTAAGAAAAGTGAGATTACGCTAACTAGATTTTTCATTTTACTTCACCAATAAATGCTGGCGATCTAACACATTCGTGATGTGTCGGAACCAATGGTCGGATACTTTTGCTCTGTCTTCTGTCCATTCAATGTACCCGCGGCTTTGGAAATAACGCAAAGTCCCCGTCACTTCAGAAATGGTTAACTGGGTGCATTCTGATAGCTCATCAGGGGAAGCAATTTCTAATTGAACGATGGAACGTAAAACAGCCAACATAGGCTTTGGCATTTTTTCAAGCTCCTCTGATTCAGGAGCGTGGAATAAACGAACGAGCACTTGGTTAGTTTCTTTATTTCGATTTAGGGAAAAGCGAAAAAACCTAAGGGCAACGGTTGGATTTCCATCCGAGTAGTGCCAAAGAATACGATAAAAGCCTTGTTTGGCTCTCTCTTCTTCTGTTATGTCTTCTTGGTCCCATTGTTTCGGGACGACTAAACCATCAAAGCTGATCGTGTGCGCTTCATTTTGGTTGATTCGGCTATTCAGCAGGTCTTGTACTTGGGCTTCACTCCATTTAGGAAGAAATGATACCCAGTCAAACAGCAGTCTTTCGCCTCTTGCCCGATCGACAAATCGCCAACTGGATTTTTCAATGGCTATCACAGCACGGTGGTTTTTTCTTGAACGTCGGATTAGGTTGGTTAAACGAATAAGTGCGGCTAATCCTCCAACCATTGGTTTTACAAGCCTTTGACCATTATCAACGGCAATAAGGTAGGTGGTTTGACTGCTTCTCAAATGTGCTAGCACTTGTATCTCAGTGGCGTCTTCTTCTAGTCCAATACTCACTGCGAAATGAGCCAGTAATTCGTTGTAACCAGAGTGAGGGCAATTCAAATAAACAGGCTCTGCATTTTTCACTTTAAACAGCATTTGCTTTAAGAATGTCGTTGTTCCAACGCCTCGTTCTCCGGATAAAACGCACAGCGCGGGTGAGTCTGTTAACAGATATTTGGAAAGCTGTTTGAGTTCCGCTTCGGCATAGTTAATCAATTCACTATCGTGAGTCCCAGGTAGAACGTAATCAAAGGCGGCATCTCCTTTAACGCGAGCTAATTGATGATTGTCAGAAGAATTGCTTTTTTGCTTTGCAACCTCAATTTTGAATAAGTACGCGAGTGCTTGGCTGAAGAAAGTGAAGTTAGATAGATTAGAAATGATACGATGTTTTAGGATATGAGTAACGACCCAACAAGCACCAATTGCGGTTGCAAGGATATTCAGGATAAACACATCTTTCTTACTGATAGTCCACTGAACCCACCAAGGTCGTTCAGGGATATTCATGATGGATTCGAATACTTTCTTTCGCCAGATCCTAAGGGCTGAAATAGTGACAAGTACAAACCAAAAGAATAAGGCGCTATAGATCCAATAGTAAATCGTCCCTTTCCCTAGAGTACGTATCGAGATTTGTACAATCACACCCGCGATAATAGCGCTCCAAACGTAACGTCTGATAGTAGATAGACGTAATGCGATGGTCTCTTTACTTGATGAGCGGCTATTACGAAAAGCAAATTCAAGGATGAAGGAAATAGCGATGGAACCACCTAGCACCCACCATGTGAATATTTCTAGGAATATAAGGTGTTGTAAACTTGGTATTCCAGATAAGACCCGTAAAGATAAAGTGATCGCAATTAACCAAGCAAGCGCTTTATGGGCACGGCTTAAATACCAAATGGCTCTAATGAATATTGAAGGTTTCGGGTTTGGGTCTAACACCGTTTCTTTGAAGAGTTGTATAATTTTCTGGCTGTTGGTGAGCCACCACATTAGTGCGAGATAAATGAAGAAGACTTTGGTACCTGTCCAAATAACAGGAATTGGAGATATGAAAAGGTCATCGACGAGAGACTTAAAACTGCGTAACTGAAAATATAACCAGTACTCTGTGTTTAATTGGGTTAATGCCCATTCTTGTTTAAATTGCGTTACCCCGTATGGACCAAACCCTGTCGTTTTATCTCGGGTGGCATTATCAGCTAACTCTAAAAGTCGCTGTTTACTCTTGTTAATACTATTCAGTGTTAAGTAACTGGATTCCACATCAAACCAAGCTTTCTCACGTTGCTCTGCTTTTAGTAGCTTATCTTCTGTATTACTGGTGACAAAAGTGGATAAGTGGTCGGCAAAAATATTGATTTGATTACGCTGTTCGTTTTCTACCGCAATAAGAAGTTGAGAGACTTTTCTTTGGTCACTAAGGGACATGAATAATGGGTCAGGAATGGTGCTTACTTCACTATGTATCTTAATGGCAGATTCATTAATGTTTGGCGATATTTCTTGTTCATATTGCCAACCTACGGCGTGGCTATTGAATGAAGCAATAATGACTCCAAGAAATACCATTTTCCTAAGCCATAATTGTAGAATTGAAGACATACACACCACTTATAACATCCTGATTAGATTGACTTAGTGTAGTTTGTTTATTGGCATTAATCCTTACAAATCGTACATTGTATTAACAAGGCAGGTTTAAGTGATGTTTTATGCATCAATATGAGTGGTGTTTCTATAAATGTAATCTAAAGTTAACTGTGACAAGCTTCAAACTAATGTAGGTTAGTTACTCGCGTGAATATCTTGAAAACTAATCGGCTTTTTATCGCAATCAATGCTTGAAGTTAAGGCTCTGAACAAGTACCGTTGCGACGTTTTTGACATAATTAAGGTAAAGGCATTGATCTCCACAGCAAACATCACTCAACAATTCGGCGCTAAGCCACTTTTCGAAAATATTTCAGTTAAGTTCGGTGAAGGTAACCGCTACGGTTTAATCGGCGCGAATGGCTGTGGTAAATCGACGTTCATGAAAATTCTATCTGGTGAGTTAGAGCCTACAGGCGGTAACGTAAGTTACGATCCTAACGAACGAGTAGCAAAACTAAACCAAGATCAGTTTGCTTATGAAGAATTCACAGTAATTGATACTGTTATCATGGGGCACAAAGAGCTTTGGGAAATCAAAGTAGAGCGTGACCGCATTTACTCATTAGCTGAAATGAGTGAAGAAGATGGCATGAAAGTCGCTGACCTTGAAGTTCAGTTTGCTGAAATGGACGGTTACATGGCTGAAGCTAAAGCCGGCGAACTGCTTCTTGCTGTTGGTATTCCTGAAGAGCAGCATTTCGGTCTGATGAGCGAAGTTGCACCTGGTTGGAAACTTCGTGTTCTATTGTCTCAAGTACTGTTTGCAGACCCGCATATCATGCTTCTTGACGAACCAACGAACAACCTGGACATGGACACTATCAAGTGGTTGGAAGATACGTTAAACCAACGTAACTGCACAATGATCATCATTTCGCATGACCGTCACTTCCTAAACTCTGTTTGTACACACATGGCTGACCTTGATTACGGCGAACTTCGTCTATTCCCTGGTAACTACGATGAGTACATGACTGCTGCGACTCAAGCTCGTGAACGTCTACTGTCTGATAACGCTAAGAAGAAAGCACAAATTGCTGAACTTCAAACGTTCGTGTCTCGTTTCTCTGCTAACGCATCTAAAGCGAAACAAGCGACGTCTCGTGCTAAACAAATCGACAAGATTCAACTAGATGAAGTTAAAGCGTCTAGCCGTCAAAACCCATTCATCCGTTTTGAACAGTCTAAAGAACTATTCCGTAACGCGCTTGTGGTTGAAAACCTAGCTCAAGGTTTTGAAGAAGACCTATACAACAAGTTCGATGCGATTTTCGAAGTCGGTGAGCGTGTTGCTATTATCGGCGAAAACGGCGTAGGTAAAACAACGCTACTGAACACTCTTGCAGGCGCTCTAGAAGCTCGCGAAGGTGAGTTCAAGTGGTCTGAAAACTCAAACATCGGTTACTACGCTCAAGATCACGCGCATGATTTTGAAGAAGATCTAAACCTGTTTGATTGGATGAGCCAATGGCGTCAGGAAGGCGAAGACGAGCAAGTGGTTCGTGGCTTCCTAGGTCGTATGCTGTTTGGTCAAGATGACATTAAGAAATCTGTAAAGGTTATTTCTGGTGGTGAGCAAGGTCGTATGCTTCTTGGTAAGATCATGATGCATAAACCAAACATCCTTCTTATGGATGAGCCAACAAACCACATGGATATGGAATCTATCGAAGCGCTTAACTTGGCTCTTGAGAACTACAAAGGCACATTGTTCTTTGTATCTCACGACCGTGTATTCGTAGACTCACTAGCAACTCGTATTCTTGAAATCAAAGATGGCAAGATCAACGATTTCCGTGGTACATACGCAGAGCTTCTTAAAACTCGCGCTTAACTGTAGTTAGTCGTAGTCTTTTACTTTCGGCATGAATGTAAGTTACGAATAAATGAAAGGCTCCTAATGGAGCCTTTTTTGTTTTTTGTCCTGTATTTTCTTATCTCTTATTTCTAGATACCAGGAATGAACAGAAGCTGTACTTGAACTGAACTAGTACTTACTCGAAAGTGATTTGCTCTGAATCAGTACTTGAACTGGGCGACGACTTTTTCTAGTTTGCTGCTCACATTCAGTATTTCACGGCTACTATTCCCAGCTAGTTGAACAGTATCTGCGGTGTTACCGGCTAAATCAGCTATTTGGGTGATATTACGGTCAATATCTGCAGACACCATGGATTGCTCTTCTGATGCCGTCGCAATTTGTGCATTCATATCGAACACTTCAGAAATTTGGTCGACAATTTGTTGAATGGAATGAACCGCCAGTTCCGTTTTCTGATTTGTCGTATTCACTTGATCCAAGCTGTTCTGCATTGTTATTACGGTTTTTTCTACACCGTTAGCAAGCCCATTAATTGTGTCTTCGATTTGATGGGTGGATTGATTGGTTTTTTGCGATAGCTGTCTTACTTCATCTGCCACCACTGCAAACCCGCGACCGTTTTCTCCTGCTCTTGCAGCTTCAATGGCTGCGTTTAAGGCGAGTAGGTTAGTTTGCTCTGCAATACCGGTAATGGTCGACATCACTGTGCGAATCTCTTGGCTATGCGTTGCAAGCTCATTAACCAAGTGTCGTGATTCGGAAATATTGTCGGTTAAGGAGTGAATGCTAGTACTGGCTTCATTGGTGATGAGCATACTTTTTTCGGCTTCTTGTTTAACGCGTAATGCAGTGTCCGCTGCACTTTCAATATTAGCGGTGATTTCATTACTGGTCATGACCAGTTCATTTACTGCGGTTGCTACAGACTCGGACTCTATTTTTTGTTGTTCTGAGTTCTTTATACTTTTATTAACGGCTTGCTCAGCGGTATTTGCACAAGTGGAAAGTGTTGTCATTACCTCTGCGACTTCAGTAATATTTTGATGAAGCTTACTAATGAATAAGTCGAAAGAGTTAGCTAGTTGAGCCAGTTCATCGCTGCCTTTTGCATTCATTCGAACGGTCAAGTCACCATTACCTTCAGAGATATCCTTCATCAAATCCGTAATTTGGCTTATACGACGCGTGATACTTTTCCCAATGATTAATAACATCCCTGAAACGATGGCAGCGATAACAAAACCAAATAGTTGAAGTTGCAGTGTCACTTTGTTGCTGGCTTCTATATATACGTTGTGAATGTATTTCTGAAGGTCGTGAATTGAATCTTCCATTTTATGCACAGTATTACGTAGATCACCCTGTAAACCTTTATCTGGATTAAAGCCATACACTGAATAAGACTGGATTAAATCATTAAGAGACCTTTTGTATGCTTCAAACTCTCCTTGAAAGGCTGAATTATTTCGAAGAGTAGAGCTATTACGAGTCAGGTTATCCATTGCCGATATTTTGCTGATTAATTGAGTATTGGTTAACTCATTTGGCGTTTGAGTAAAAGAATACACGGTGTCAGCTAGTTGCGAAGATGCAATGGAAAGAGGCAAATTATTAAGTTCATCAATTCTATTCTGGAAGGCAGTACGCCTTTGGGTGACTTTCTGCTTAATACCTTGGTTTAAAGGATCACCTAGTTGGATGACATGTTGGGAAAGAGCATGAAATTGATCTTGGTACTTGCTCAATTTTTCAAGCACCAGATCTAACTGAGGTTTGATCTGGTTGCTGTCGTCTGTCACGAGAGTGCCAAGAGTGTGGATACGCTGCTTTAAACTTAAATATGTATCATCAAATCTTTGAACATATTTGAGATCTTTACGGGCTAGGAAATCTTTCTCATGGCGTCTTAACGTCAATAAATCAATTTCACTGCTTAGGTTTTGATGTTCAGCTTGCTGTAAGCGGTCTAGCTGTAAAAAACTATAGTGCTCAAAGGTGGCGTAGCTAATAATTCCTAAAAGAAGAAACGCAGTAATCAGTGTTAACTGCATTCGGATAGAAAGAGTATGTAAGAAACTAATAAAGCCTGGTGACCTATCCATAGGCACCTCCATGGTAAACGTGACGTTGGTTTACCGCTGAATTATTATGTTTTTGTTTCAGAATTATGACAGCGGATATTAAACTAATAGCACTTAATATCCGCAATTCAAGTTAGGGTAGAGAGCATTTAGAGGTGATAACTGACAGTCATACCTGGGTCAAACCTATAGGCGTGGCGTATGCTTAACCTCGATAATTATGTGTTTTATTGATTGTCAGAGTTCTCTATTGATAGGAACTTATTAATTATTTTCAGAGCCTTTAACATCAAATGTCATTTTGTCAGCACCGGTAAAGACTTGAAAACGTAGACCTTTAGCTCGAGCTATCGTAGTAATACCAAACTTTTGAGCTAAGTCTAATCCCATTTGCGTTACACCTGATCGAGACAGTAAAACCGGGATCCCCATCTGAGCGACTTTAATCACCATCTCAGAGGTTAAGCGACCCGTTGTATAAAATATTTTATCTGCACCAGTTTCTCCATTAAGCCACATTTCTCCCGCTAAAGTATCAACGGCATTGTGGCGGCCTACATCTTCCACAAATGATAGAACTTGGTCACCTTTACACACTGCACAGCCATGTACCGCGCCAGCTTTTTTATAGGTATCGTTGTAGTGAGTGAGAGCTTCAAGGGCAGTATAGATCTCAGATTGTTTAATCGGAGATTGTGGTACTTGGTAATTGTCTAATTGTTGCATCACGTTGCCATACATGGTGCCTTGCCCACAACCAGAGGTAACGGTTTTCTTCTTGAGTGCTTTCTCTAATTGGCTTGTGTCTTCCTTGGTTATCACTGCTGCAGAGTTGGTTTCCCAATCTATGATGATGGATTCCACAGCTTCTGGGTCAGATAAGAAGCTTTGATTTTTCAGGTAACCAAGAACAAGAGCTTCAGGGCGAGAGCCTAATGTCATTAAAGTCACAATTTCTTTCCAGTTCAGCATTACAGTGAGGGGTCTCTCACAAGCAATTTGTTTTGTTAGCCTTTCACCGTACTCATCAAACACTTCCACTTCGATTGTTTGAAAAGGGTTTTCACTGGTTTTTATTATATTAGGTTTTGACACGTCGAGTGTTCCTTGTATTTCACGCCAACTGAATGAAAGTATCAGTTCCCATTAAGGTATTCATCATTTTGAATCAAACTAAAGCAAAACTTATTCCACTTATTAGCTAGCGATATCGGTAGAGGTGCTTACACCTTGATTGAATCCTTCATACGTATAAGCGTTAATAGATAAACATGTGAATAGGTCTACAAGTTGAGCCTTAAGAACTAATGGCTCAGAAATTGCTTTATAGCATTAATTATAGATTTTATAGCCTCTATGAATATCGCTCAAATCAACTTTGTTTTAACCAACTCAGTTTGAATGAACATTAGCTTTATGAACTAGATTAGCTTTACGGACTGGAAAGGAAAGCAGATGAATGGTGCGGAAACAGAATTGATCACAGAACAGCATTTAGAAAAGAATGAATCAAGCTGGCCTTTAGCCTGTGAACTAACAGAGCATGAAGTAAAAACGGGTGTTTGGGCAACGACTCAATTGAAGTTGGATGGTTTCAATTTAACGCCTAATGCCGAATCTCCAAATCAGATGATTCTAGATCTTCATCGAGACGAGCGAACAGATTATCGATTTAACCTTAGCTCTCAAAATCCTAAGCTGTTTTTAGTGATTGATAGCTTGGATGATGACATTGACCTTAACTTAGTCACCATCACGGCTTCACAGAGCGTTGCAGGGCAGTATATGGATGGAGACTACCTAGTATTGTCTGCCGAAATGCCATTACCGATTCAAGCGTGGATGGAAGCTTATATTGGTAGGCATGGTGAACTGTTAGAAGTAAGACGTAAGAAGCGTAAAGGTGCGGGGCGTTCAAGTGGTCAATAATTTCTTTTCGCGTTGGTCTCAACGTAAGCTAGACGGTGATAACCCAGATTCAGCGGTAAGCCAAGATACATCTAACTTTCAAGGTGAATCTTCTAAGGTTAATGCTGAGTCTGAAAATCTAGCTGCCGATGGTGTTGGTACAGATAAATTAGATATAGAAAGCGTAGAAACGACAACGTCTGATGAGAGCTTATCAGAAACGGAACTCTTGAATGACGCGCCTTTAGAAGAAGTGGCACAAGAAACGTCACTAGCACAATTACTTGTTTCCGGTGCTGAAGCAGGGGCTAAAAAGGCTGCTATGCGTAAATTATTTCTCAGTGGCGAATTCAGTGAAGTCGATAGGTTGAATGATTACGACCACGATTATTCGTCAGTAAAAAGCTTATCGACTGAAGCCGCAAGCAAGCTTCGTAACTGGGTGAATGAAAAACTGGAAGAAGATGAAGCAGAAGAAGAAATAGTAGAAGCTGATTCGAATGAAAGCTGTGCTTCTAGCTCTGAAGTGAACAATTCTGATGGTGAAGAGCAAAAAGAAAATACTCAAGAAACCATATCTTCTGAAAGTGATGAGCTAACGAACCTACAAAGAAATCAAAAGAAAACTTTCACTGAAAAGTAAGCACTAAGTGATTCAGAGACATGAAAGAATAGTGGGACAAAATATACCACACAAAAAATAGGTACATTTTGACTTAACCGTCAATGGAAGGGGTGGGACAAATAGTCTCACCTTGTAACCTCCGGTCTATACAATCGAATTGGCTAACTTTAAAAATATCGAATAACTTCATAAAGCATTGTTTTAAAGCACAAAATCAAGTTGGAACACTAATTGCTATGTTCAACTTAATTCATGTGAATTCGTTCTACGATGGAACTGAGCAATGTTAAAACAATTCTTAAAACAATATGACTCTACCAATGGCAAGGCTCGTGCTTATGCTATTGATAATACAGTAGAGCTTGCAAACCTTATCCCACCAACGGTTAGTTACGAAAGTGGCGGTAATACGCTAATTATTGGACCTACCGCAATAATTCTAAGCGCAGCGGAACAACTTAAAGAGATGCATTCTCTTACTTTGCTATCGACTGATGGAATATCAGCAGATTCAGCAAATGGTTCTGATTCACTACCTAATCTATATTTCACGAGTTCGATTCAGCTGGATGGCTTTCTTGGCACTTTTACAGCATTAATTGAAAATAATGGTTTGACGACCAACCTAGCAAAAGTCGCTATTAATAGTGATTGCTTTGATGTCGTACTCGATTTATCTCTAACAGGGTGCATGACGGAAGAAGTCCCTGTTCCTGGTTATTATCCTGTAGGGCGAGGTTATCCAAAACTGGCTGATGCATTGGAAGAGATCCCAACATTAATGGGTACTTTTGATAAGCCGAAATACTTTAGGCTTGATACCGATTTGTGCGCACATAGCTCTCGCGGTATTAAAGGGTGTGAACGTTGTGTTGATGCCTGCCCAGCTGGAGCATTATCCAGTGAAGGGAATGATCAAATCGGTCATAAGATTGAGATTAACCCTTACCTTTGCCAAGGTGTGGGAACATGTGCGACGGCATGTCCAACAGAGGCAATCCACTATGCGCTTCCTAAGCCTCAAGATACTCAAAAATTCATCGAGCGTACTTTAACAAATTACGAGCAAGCGGGTGGAATAGACCCAATCGTTCTTATTTGTAGTTCTCGTCATGAAACCTATAACTTGATGGCGCTTCAAGCACTACCTGATAACGTGATTCCAATTGTTGTAGAAGAACTTCCATCTGTAGGAATAGACACTTGGTTTGCCGCTCTTACTAATGGCGCGACTCAAGTTTTATTTGCAGCAAGTAAGCATATGCCAGCAACAATTCTAAGGGTGCTTAATAACGAAGTCGGTATTGCTCAAGATCTATTGGATCAATTAGGTCTAAACAAAGAGTGCATTGATATTCTTTATTTAGAGACGTTAAGAGAACTGGCTCAAAACGGTCAAGCACTAGAATTACAAACGCTTCCTTTTGAACTTTGGTTGGGCGACCTAGAGGGAACAAAGCGAGAAAGACTATTTACGGCTTTAGATGCGTTAGTGAGTAATCGAATTCCTGTTGAAACCCTTCAATCTTTGTCGTCTTCTGCTCCTTATGGCACTGTCGATTGCGAATCAAAAGATTGTACTTTGTGCATGGCTTGCGTGTCTGTTTGTCCAACTCGAGCCCTTCATAATGATGGTCAATCTCCTCATCTTCAATTTGTAGAACAAGATTGTGTTCAATGTGGCATGTGTGAAAAAGCTTGCCCTGAGAATGCACTGTCTCTTACTCCAAGAATGAATTGGGACAAAGCAAGCCGAACTCAAGCCATTACCCTTCATGAAGAAAAAGCAGCGGAATGCCTACGTTGTAAAAAGCCTTTCGCTCCTCAGTCAATGATCACCATGCTTCAAGATAAGTTACGCGGTCATTCTCAATTTTCAGATGAGCTATCAATTAGTCGTATTGCTATGTGTGAAGACTGCCGTGTGGTCGATATTTTTGAATCGATGGCAGAGAAGCCTGAACAACAATTGAAATTCTAAGTAGGTAAGAAATGAAACCAGACAATCAATTATCAGCAAATGAATCATCAGAGAATGCATCAAATAATGATGAGTCGCTGCGTGCCGATATTTACTTACTTATTGCCCAGCTTTTTAGAAGTGCACCGAGTGAAGAATTTTTACTTTGGTTGACTCAACTTGAAGTCACTGAAGATCAGCATCCTATGGCGATTGCTTGGAATGCACTTCGTGAAGCCGCGCGTTCACATTCATTAAACCAAGTGGCTGAAGAATACCAAGATTTGTTTATTGGTGTAGGGCGTGGAGAAGTCGTTCAATTTGGGTCTTGGCATATCACTGGTTCTCTTATGGAAAAGCCTTTGTCTGATCTTCGACAAGATCTAGATGCTCTAGGGTTTGAGAGACACAACGATGTTAAAGAGCCTGAAGATCATATCTCAGCTTTGCTTGAAGTGATGTCGATGCTTGTTGAACTTCCTAAACCTGTTCAGCAAGCGTTTTTCAATAAACATATTGGTAACTGGGTAGGTTCATTTGTTGAACAACTCCAAAAAGCGAAAAGTGTGAGTTTTTATTCGGCAGTTGCCAACTTATTGAATGCGTATTTGACCATAGAACAAGTGAGCTTTGCTGTGAATCCAAAACACAACAAAGCCGTTCATAAAGTCGATGTGAAAAATCAGATTTTTGTAGAAGAAAAACGCTAAATCTAGCTAAAAGCTTTAGTGACAAATTAAGCGAAAAGAGCTGAATTTGTATTAGAGATGCTCAAGCATCCAACACTACCTAACCGGTAAAGGGAAGCAATGATGAAAGATCAAGACAAGGTAAACACAAGCCGTAGAGACCTTCTTAAAGGACTAAGTACCGCGGCAGTGGCGGGGGCTGTAGTTGCTGGTACTGCCAAAGTGGCGAATGCCTCGGTAGCGAGCAATCAAGAAAGCACAATTGAAAAACATGAAGAAGGCTATCACGAAACTCAACATATTCGTGATTACTACGACAGTCTATAGGAGTTAACTAATGAAATTAACAAAACGCTCCGATAGCGTCAGCAAACAAGAAAATCAATTAGGCATCAGCCGCCGTGCTTTCATGAAAAACAGCTCACTTGCCGCTGGTGGCGTTGCTGCAGGTGCTTCAATGTTTGCACCGTCAATGATTAAGAAAGCTGAAGCAAAGTCAGTTGACCCGACCGCTAAAACTGAAATCAAACGTACGATTTGTTCACACTGTTCTGTTGGTTGTGGCATTTATGCCGAAGTTCAAAATGGTGTTTGGACAGGTCAAGAGCCAGCTTATGATCACCCATTCAATGCTGGTGGACACTGTGCAAAAGGCGCAGCACTGCGTGAGCATGGTCATGGAGAACGTCGTTTAAAATATCCAATGAAGCTTGAAGGCGGTAAATGGAAAAAGCTTTCTTGGGAACAAGCAATTGAAGAGATTGGCAACAAAGCGCTCGATATTCGTAAAGAATCCGGTCCTGATTCAGTTTACTGGTTAGGCAGTGCTAAACACAGTAATGAGCAGGCTTATACTTTCCGTAAAATGGCGTCTATTTGGGGAACGAATAATGTCGATCACCAAGCGCGAATTTGTCACTCCACAACGGTTTCAGGTGTAGCAAACACTTGGGGTTACGGAGCAATGACCAATTCATTTAATGACATGCATAATTGTAAATCTATGCTGTTCATTGGTTCAAACCCAGCAGAAGCTCACCCAGTAGCCATGCAGCACATCTTAATCGCTAAAGAAAAGAATGATTGCAAGATTGTTGTGGCTGACCCTCGTCGTACTCGCACTGCAGCAAAAGCTGATCATTATGTGTCACTTCGCCCAGGTACGGATGTTGCGTTTATTTGGGGTGTGTTATGGCACGTATTTGAAAATAAGTGGGAAGACAAAGAGTTTATTCGCCAACGTGTCTACGGTATGGATGAAATTCGTGCTGAAGTTGCAAAGTGGACGCCAGAAGAAGTTGAGCGCGTAACCAGCGTAAGCAAAGAAGAAGTTTACCAAACGGCTAAGCTACTTTCAGAGAATCGTCCAGGCTGTATTGTTTGGTGTATGGGCGGTACTCAACATACAACAGGTAACAACAATACACGTGCTTATTGTGTACTTGAACTTGCGCTTGGAAACATGGGTAAATCTGGCGGTGGTGCGAATATTTTCCGAGGTCACGATAACGTTCAAGGCGCAACTGACCTGGGCGTGCTTTCGCATACTCTACCGGGCTACTATGGTTTATCTGATGGCGCGTGGAAGCATTGGTCAAAAGTGTGGGGGGTTGATTACGCTTGGCTGACGGATCGCTTCGATCAGAAAAAGTATCACGGTAAGAAACCAATGAATAACATGGGTATTCCCGTGTCTCGTTGGATTGATGGTGTACTTGAAAATAAAGACAACATTGAGCAGAACGACAATATTCGCGCAATGTTCTATTGGGGTCACGCGGTTAACTCACAAACCCGTGGCGTCGAAATGAAAAAAGCGATGCAGAAGCTGGATATGATGGTGATTGTCGATCCATACCCAACAGTTGCTGCAGTAATGAATGATCGTACTGATGGTGTATATCTACTGCCAGCAACCACTCAATTCGAGACTACAGGTTCTGTGACCGCTTCAAACCGTTCACTTCAGTGGCGAGATCAAGTCATCGACCCATTATTTGAATCTAAACCTGACCATGAAATTATGTACCTGCTATCTAAAAAGTTAGGTATTGCAGAGCAGTTATTTAAAAACGTCCGTGTGGAAAATAACCAGCCTGTAATTGAAGATATCACTCGTGAATTCAATAAAGGTATGTGGACAATTGGTTACACTGGCCAAAGCCCTGAACGTATTAAAGAACACCAACAAAACTGGCATACCTTCCACAAGACAACTCTTGAAGCAGAAGGTGGGGCAGCTCATGGTGAAACCTATGGTCTTCCTTGGCCATGTTGGGGCACACCTGAAATGAAACACCCAGGCACCCATATTTTATACGATACATCTAAAGCGGTTGCAGACGGAGGCGGTAACTTCCGCGCTCGCTTTGGTGTGGAATTTGAAGGGGATAATCTACTTGCAGAAGATAGTTATTCGAAAGATTGTGAGCTTGAAGATGGTTACCCAGAATTCAGTGACAAATTATTAAAGCACCTAGGTTGGTGGGATGATTTAACTGAAGCCGAAAAAGCAGCTGCGGAAGGTAAAAACTGGAAGACAGATACTTCTGGTGGTATCCAACGCGTAGCCATTAAACACGGTTGTATGCCTTTTGGTAACGCAAAAGCGCGTGCCATTGTGTGGACCTTCCCAGACAGAGTACCACTTCACCGTGAGCCACTTTACACACCTCGCCGTGATTTAGTCGCTGATTATCCAACATGGGATGACAGCGAATCTATCTATCGTTTACCGACTTTGTATAAGTCTATTCAAGACCAAGATAAGTCAGGTGAATACCCAATCATTCTTACTTCTGGCCGTTTAGTTGAATACGAAGGCGGTGGTGAAGAAACACGTTCTAACCCTTGGCTGGCAGAACTACAACAAGAAATGTTTGTGGAAGTTAACCCGAAAGATGCGAATGACATCGGCTTTAAAGATGGTGAGATGGTTTGGGTTGAAGGCGCAGAAAAAGGGCGTATTCATGTGAAAGCTATGGTCACTCGCAGAGTGAAGCCTGGTCTTGCATTCATACCTTTCCACTTTGGTGGCAAATTCCAAGGTGAAGAGTTAAGAGACAAGTACCCAGAAGGGACAGACCCATATGTAATTGGTGAATCGGCCAATATCGCAACTACTTATGGCTATGACCCTGTGACGCAAATGCAGGAAACCAAAGTTACCCTCTGTAAAATTACTAAAGCGTAAGGAGTCACAAGATGGCTAAGATGAAATTCCTGTGTGACACCAAACGTTGTATTGAATGTAATGGTTGTGTCACAGCATGTAAGAACGAAAATGACGACGCATTAGAGTGGGGCATTCAACGCCGACGCGTTGTGACATTGAATGACGGTGAACCGGGTGAAAACTCGATTTCGGTCGCGTGTATGCACTGTACTGACGCACCTTGCATGGCAGTTTGCCCAACAGATTGCTTCAAGCAAACCGAAGACGGCATTGTGTTACACAATAAAGACTTATGTATTGGTTGTGGTTACTGCTTGTTTGCATGTCCATTTGGAGCACCACAATTCCCTCAAGAGTCGACATTTGGTGAAAGAGGGAAAATGGATAAATGTACGTTCTGTGCTGGTGGTCCTGAAACTGAGGCAGGCTCAGAAGAAGAACGCAAAAAATACGGTGCGAACCGTATAGCAGAAGGCAAACTGCCGATGTGTGCTTCGTTATGTTCAACGAAAGCACTTATTGCTGGTGATGCTGAGAAAGTCTCAGAGATTTTCCGTCAACGTGTTGTTGAACGTGGTGCGAAAGGTGCTGGTTGGACAAACGGTGAAGATCTTTCATTTGATGCAACAAAAAGCTAGGAGCAGATAAGAGTGAAACGTATATACGTATTATTAGTTAGCGTTTTTGCTCTTCTGTTTTCAACAGTTGCTTTTTCGGAAGCAACTGTCACGACAGAAAAAGCGAATGCAGAACAAGAAGTTGTTCAGTTGGCGGGCGCAGATTACTGGCGACAAGTTAAAGATGGTCAAGAAGGTTATACAACCGCTCAGCACCGTGAAGCTGGTGTGTTGATCAATGCTTCTGGTCAGTTGTGGCGTGAAATTCGAAATAAGTGGATCACCCCAATCGGTGCGTTAATGATTGGAGCATCATTTGTGTCGCTTTTTGCTTTCTACTTATGGGCAGGGCAAATTAAAGTCGATAAACCAAAGACGGGTAAGAAGATATTACGCTGGACTCCTTTTGAAAGGGCACTCCATTGGTATACCGCAATTCTGTTTATTATTCTTGGTTTTTCAGGGCTGACTCTGCTGTATGGCAAACACGTCATGAAACCTATGCTATCTGATGGCATTTGGGCGAACTTAATTATGGCGGCTAAGGTTTCCCATAACTATTTAGGTCCTTTGTTTGTGATTGGCATTGCGGTGATGCTTGTTAAGTGGCTTAAAAATAACTTCTTTACCAAAGTGGACTTAGAATGGTTTAAAGCCGGTGGCGGTATTCTTCCTAATGGAAAACACCCATCTGCTGATTTCTGTAATGGCGGTGAAAAAGTTTGGTTTTGGCTGCTAGCAACGGCTGGAGTTGCGGTGTGTATTTCTGGTCTTGTGATGGACTTCCCAATGTTTGGTCAGCTTCGAGAGCATATGCAAATAGCTAATATCATTCATGCCGTCGCTTCATTGGGTTTAATTGCAGCTTCTTTTGGTCACATTTACATTGGTACAGTTGGTACTGAAGGTGCTTTGGATGGAATGAAAACAGGCTATGTCGATGAGTCATGGGCTAAGCAACACCACAACCTTTGGTATGATCGCGTGAAAGATAAAGCTGAATAGATGACCCTTCAGTGACGATATAAATTTAATTTCAAACGCCCCAATTAGGGGCGTTTTTGTGTCAGAAATAAAAGTATTAAACGTTTAATACAGTCAGTTCATATGCTGATGACTCCTTTGATCTACTTATACTTGAAAGGTACATCTGAAATTATTGTGCGAATAATCATAAGTGGATCAAATTGAGGCAATAGCACTAATCTGGTGCGCTTGGATATCTAATAAGAAAGTGAGAAGAAGAACAGAGAAACCATTATTCTCATATTAAGCTTATTAAAACAATAACTTAAAATCTTCAGGGTTCTATGATAATTGTATTCTTAAAGATGGAACACTCTTTGCTTTATTGACGATTAAATTAATAAATCACCAAATTAGTTCAATTAACCCTTAGTAGCACGAAAAAAGTGCAGAGATGAATTAAAAGCAATGGAGAATGCAAGACATGAGTGAAACGGTTACCCAGGTTCATAGCGCAGTACAGAGCCTAACTCAAAGTTCAGACACCTTATTTTTACTACTTGGTGCCATCATGGTGTTCTTAATGCATGCTGGCTTCGCCTTCTTGGAAGTCGGTACGGTACGAAAAAAGAACCAAGTGAATGCTTTGGTAAAAATACTGGCAGATTTTGGTGTTTCAGCCATTGCATATTTCTTCATCGGTTACTGGGTTGCGTATGGCGCTAACTTCTTTGCTGATGCGGAAACGCTCTCTCAAGCAAATGGCTACGAAATGGTTAAGTTCTTTTTCTTACTGACTTTTGCTGCCGCTATTCCCGCTATTGTGTCTGGCGGTATCGCCGAGCGTGCACGTTTCTATCCAATATTGATTGCAACGTTCTTTACTGTTGGCTTTGTATACCCACTGTTCGAAGGCATGATTTGGAATGGTAATTTTGGTTTGCAAGCTTGGTTCGAAGCTCAATTTGGTTATGGCTTTCATGATTTCGCAGGCTCTGTTGTTGTGCATGGTGTTGGTGGTTGGATAGCGTTAGTTGCTGTGTACTTTTTAGGTATGCGTAAAGGGCGTATTCGCGCAGGCAAACACACCAACTTTGCACCATCAAATATCCCGTTCCTTGCTCTTGGTGCATGGATTTTATGTGTCGGTTGGTTTGGCTTCAACGTGATGTCAGCACAAGCGATTAACGGCATTAGTGGCTTGGTTGCTATGAACTCACTGATGGCGATGGTCGGCGGTATTCTTGCTGCACTTGTGGCAGGTAAAAATGACCCAGGCTTTATTCACAATGGTCCACTCGCGGGTTTAGTCGCGGTATGTGCAGGTTCAGATTTGATGCATCCGTTAGGTGCTTTAGTCACCGGTAGCATTGCTGGTGCACTTTTTGTGTACTTGTTTACCTATATGCAAAACAAAACCAAAATTGATGATGTTTTAGGTGTGTGGCCATTACACGGTGTTTGTGGTGCTTGGGGTGGTATTGCTGCTGGCATTTTTGGGCAACAAGCATTATGGGGGCTAGGAGGCGTGAGTTTTACAGTTCAGATCTTAGGTACACTCGCTGGTATTCTTGTTGCCTTGAGCGGTTCATTTATTGTCTACGGGCTACTGAACAAGTTCACAGGGCTACGCTTAAGTGAAGAAGATGAATTTAACGGTGCTGATTTATCCATTCATAAGATTTCCTCTATCAGTGAAGACTAATCACTAATATCAACATAGAGACTTTTAACAAAAAACGGCTTCGGTCGTTTTTTTGGTTTTAGAATCGTAATCTCTCTGTTTTCTCTTAGCTTTTATTGAGCAGTTACTAGGTGAAAGCTTTAATAAATGGAGCATTTCACCCAAATCGTACTTTGTTCTACTTCACAAATATCTAACGATTCTTTTAAGTTAAGACCATAGTCTAATCCCTAAAACTATTGTTGGAATTTGAAGAGTGCTAAGCTGAGTTTAGATAGTTTATTGGTAAGGATACGATATGAATTTCCCATATAAAAACATTGTGATTCTCACTGGTGCCGGCATTTCAGCCGAATCAGGGATACAGACATTTCGAGCTCAAGATGGATTATGGGAAAACCATAAAATTGAAGATGTGGCAACGCCGGAAGGCTTTGTTAAAGATCCAGATCTTGTACAAGCTTTTTACAACAAAAGAAGAGCAGGGCTTCAAGGCAAAGATATTAACCCTAATGCTGCACACTTGGCACTAGGCGACCTTGAAGAACAGCTTGAAGGTAAAGTCACTATTATTACTCAGAATATCGATAATTTACATGAACGAGGTGGTAGTTCAAATATTATCCATATGCATGGTGAATTACTTAAGGCTAGGTGCAGCGAATCAAACCAAGTCGTTGAGTATAAAGATAATATTGAAACAGGTGATTTATGTCATTGTTGTCAAATTCCAGCCCAAATGCGACCTCATATTGTTTGGTTTGGCGAAATGCCTTTACGCATGGGAGATATTTATTCTGCATTAGAAGAAGCCGACCTTTTTGTTTCTATCGGGACTTCTGGAGTGGTATACCCAGCTGCAGGGTTTGTACATGATGCGAGAATGCATGGCGCCCATACCATTGAAGTGAATTTAGAGCCGAGTGCAGTTGAAAGTGAGTTTGAAGAAAAGCGTTATGGCAAAGCAAGTATTGAGATTCCAAGACTGGTTAAAGAGTTACTCAGCCTAGATGGTGCGCTCAGCGCGTAACTAGCTTTTTGCCGTTAAACTAGTGTTTTACCGTTAATTATATATTTACCTGTCGCTAATTACGTAGTTATTTATGGTTAATCACGCAGTGTTCAATTTGTATAATAGGCTTTAATTAGAGATTAGAGATTAGAGATTAGAGATTAGAGATTAGAGCCGCAGCAGGAGGAGACGTGGCGTCTCCTTTTTAATGGTCATAACTGGCTCTGATATTTTCTTTGTGTGATTTTTTCATTTCATACATGGCTTTATCTGATTGTATTAGTGCTTGCTTAAAGTTAGCTCTATTGGCTTTTTCGATACCATAAGAGAACGATAGTTTTTCACCTTCAAGTTGCATTTTTACTTGCGAGATAAACTCAGCACTTCGCCCAATTCGAGTGGTAACAACGAACTCATCACCTCCAACACGAAAAACCATTTCATCTTCGTCAAGAGTCGATTTTGCTAAAACTTGAGAAAATCGCACTATCATTAAGTCACCTACGTTATGACCTTTTCGATCATTAACCGTTTTTAATCCATCCAAATCTAAAAAGACAAGTTCAAACTCTTCTAGCTTAATTTCATTGAATTTCTTTCTATTGTACAGACCGGTTAATTCGTCTTTCTTGCTAGCCTCCTTGAGATGAGACGTCACTTGTGTGACTCCAATAGCAATTAATAGAAAAGCGGTTTGAAGTAATCCATCTTCAAGAAAAGTATCTAAAAGTTCATGCTGGTCAGCCCAAATATCCAAGAATTCTAATTCAGTGGCGACATCATAAGTTAGGTTAAAAATGAGTAGCAAAGCGCCAGATTGAAGAATTCTATTTTGGGAAATGACTCGACGAGCAACAAAATAAATATACGTGACAATTACTAGAGTATTGGTTTCGAAGAAAAGATCATAATTCGAATCGATTTTTAAAACCGAACTAACAGCAAGCATCACTAAAGATGCAAGTAGCATGAAGCTAACGATTATCAATATGGGGTTTGCAGGCATTTATATAGAACTCCGTTTCGTTTGAATTTGATTCTATATAAAGTTTAGATAAAAATAAAGCGGCTTGCGCCGCTTTATTATAAATCAAATTGAGTATTAGTTATTCACTTTTAACTTTTGGAAGTACTCGTCATAAATTGCGCTTGCTTCACCAACTTCATCTTGCCAAACGCCATTATCCATCACAGATTGTGGTGGGAAGACATTTTTATCATTCGCGAATTCTTTTGGCAGTAGTGGGTAAGCCGTTTTAACTGGAGTAGGGTAGCCAATTTCAAGTGCGATTTTAGCTGCGTTTTCTGGTCTCAAAAGGAAATCAATCATTTTGTGTGCGGCATCAGTATTCTTAGCTCCTGAAGGGATCGCTAAGCTGTCCATCCAAAATATAGTGCCTTTTTCTGGCCAAATGATGTCAATGGTTGCACCTTCTTGACGAGCCATATAAGCAGAGCCATTCCAAAGCATACCTAATGACACTTCGCCCGCTAAATATGGGTTAGCAGGAAAGTCAGAATTGAACACTAAAACGTTTGGCATAAGCTTGCGTAATTCTTCGTAAGCTTCTTTAATTTCTTCAGGGTTAGTTGTGTTAGGAGAGTAACCTAACTTAGACAATGCAATGTGGAAGACTTCACGAGAGTCGTCCATCATCATCAATTGACCTTCCCATTGAGTGTCCCATAAGTCTCCCCAGTTTTTTACTGATGACTTATCAAGCATATCTGAGTTAATACCAATACCCGTTGCACCCCAAATGTATGGGATCGAGTAGTTATTGCTAGGATCGAAAGGTTTGTCTAAATAGTTTGGATCCAAATCTGCAAAGTGGCTCAACTTACTTTTATCTAACTCTTGCAGCATGCCTTCTTTACGCATTTTTGATACAAAGTAAGTTGAAGGTACGACTAAGTCATATCCTGTACCTTGAGTTTTCAACTTAGCGTACATGCTTTCGTTTGACTCATAAGTTGAGTAGAAAACTTTGATTCCAGTTTCTTTTGTGAAGTCTTCAAGAATTTCATTTGGAATGTATTCAGACCAATTATAGAAATACAGCTCTTCGTCAGCCGCGAAAGAAGGAGTAGAAAGTAAAGTAGCAGCACACAATGCGCCGGTATACAGTGTTTTTTTCATTACTGTTCCGTTCATTTGTTTTATTTAGAGCTGGGTAGCGAACCCAAAGGAAAGATTTATAAAAATCGAAGAGGTTGATTATACCAGTCTGGAAACAAAATAGGCAGCCTAAGCCGCCTATTGATCAAAAAACTTATGGGTGTTTACTGCCCAGCTTTTAGCTTCATGAAGTACTCTTCATACTGAACTGTCTTGTCGCCTACTGCAGATTGCCATTCGACTCGATCTAAGTCTTCTTGAGAGGGGAATAGAGCAGGGCTATCTTTAAACTTCTCATTGGATGCTTTTACTGCGGTTAAGTAGCCGGTATCTCGAGATATTTGCTCTGCGATTTCAGGGCGAAGCAAAAAGTCGATCATTTTATGAGCCGCATCAACATTCATAGCTCCAGAGCTAATAGCAAAATTATCCACCCAACCAATACCGCCTTCTTTAGGGAATACCAATTTAATTGGTAAGCCTTCATTTTGCGCAGCAGCGGCAGAACCATTCCAAAGCATCCCCAAACCAACTTCACCTGACATATAAGGCGCGCCTGGGTTATCTGAGTTAAACACTAGAACATTTGGCATGAGCTTTCGCAATTCGGCATAAGCTTCATCAATTTGCTTTTCGTCAGTCGTGTTGCCTGAATAGCCAAGTTTACGTAGAGCAATGTGGAACACTTCGCGAGTGTCATCCATCATCATTAATTGCCCTTCGAGTTCAGGCTTCCATAAATCAGCCCAACTTTGGAATTCCTCAGGGTCATACATATCGGTATTCACAGCTAAACCAGTGATAGCGACGACATGAGGAATTGAATACTCATTTTTTGGGTCATAAGCTTTATCTAAATAGTTAGTATCTAGATTATTGAAGTTAATAAGCTTAGATTTATCGATCTTTTGCAGCATGCCTTCATCGCGCATCTTAGAAACAAAATACGTTGATGGCACAACTAAATCATACCCTTTGTTATGCGTTTTTAGTTTCGCGTATAAAGTTTCGTTCGACTCATAAGTTGAGTAGATCACTTTAATACCCGTTTCATTTGTGAACTGCTCCAGAATCTCACTATTGATGTAAGGCCCCCAGTTCATAAATACTAATTCTTTATTTTCATCCGCAGACACTGTTCCAGATAACATTGAAAGCGCACATGCACTACCAGCTATTAAAGTAGCCCATTTTTTCATTGACGTTAGCTCCAAACCAAACGTTGCCATTATGGCAGTAGATAGAAAAACAGAATGATAAATACCATTCTGTTTATTAGATTTTTGCGAAGTTTACTTCACTTTCTCTCTCGCTAGCAACTGCGAAGTGATTACCAATATTAAGGAAACCACTAACATCACGGTTGCAAGCGCGTTTACCTCTGGGGAAATTCCAACTTTTACCATCGAATATATTTTCAACGGTAATATTTCATAAGTTGGTCCAGTAACAAACGAACTGATAATCACATCATCTAGCGACAAGGTGAAACTTAATAACCACCCAGCAGCAACAGCAGGTTTAGCCAAAGGTAGGATAATCTGTTTTAAGATAGTCCATTCACTTGCGCCTAGATCTTTTGCTGCTTCAAGCATTTTTACATCGAAACCATTTAAACGGCTATAAACCGTGACAACGACAAATGGTAAACAAAAAGTGATGTGTGCAACCAGCAAGGTAAAGAAACCTAGCTGAACACCCATAACTAAAAATAGAGCAAGCAATGAGATTGCCATTACGATATCCGGCGACATCATTACAATAAATAGCATGCCATTTACTGCACCTTTACCCTTGAATTGGTAACGGAATAGGGCAACGGCAGTCAAGCTGCCAATTAACGTGGCAGCTGTTGCTGAAAACACCGCGACATTCAATGAATGCCAAGCCGCTTGCATTAAGCTGTCATTATTAATTAGCGCGTCATACCACTTTGTCGTGAATCTGCCCCATTTCATACCAAACTTGTTTGCATTAAACGAGTTAGCAATTAATACGATTATTGGCAGGTATAAGAATGCATATACCAACGCCATAAAGCTAAACTTAACTGTGCGGCCCATTAATCTAGTTCCACTTTCTTGTTCAATAGTCTGCCTGCTCGGTAATACGCATAAAGCATAATTGCCATAGCCATGGTTAAAGCAATACTGGTTGCAGCGCCAAATGGCCAGTCTCTAGCATTAAGGACTTGGCTCTTAATGACGTTACCAATCAGTAAGTTTTTCGCTCCGCCTAATAAATCTGAAATGTAGAACATTCCTAAAGCGGGTAGTAGTACCAATAAACAGCCGCCGATAATACCAGGCATGGTTAAAGGCAACACTACTTTCACCAAAGTTTGAAACTTATTGGCGCCTAGATCTTTTGCTGCTTCTAGGTACGTTCCATCTAATTTTTCTATAGCCGAATACAGCGGCAGAATCATGAAAGGTAGCAAGATGTAAACTAAGCCGATCATCACTGCTGTTTCGCTGTACATGATGCGAATTGGTTTATCGATAATATCCAGTGCAATTAACGATTTATTTAAAATTCCTTGGGTACCAAGCACTATCTTCAGACCGTATGTTCTGATCAGAGAGTTGGTCCAAAAAGGTACAATCACTAGAAACAACATGATTGGTCGCCACTTCTCAGGCATTTTCGCAATAATGTATGCGAACGGATAACCAATCACTAAACATAGCAAAGTCGCTATTATCGCCATGTAGAAAGAGTGAAGTAGCACCTTTAAATACAAGGGGTCAGCTAAGCGGATATAGTTATCTAATGTAAAAGTCATCTCGATTAAGTTGGCTTCATCACGCGTTAGAAAACTGGTTCCAATAATCATGATATTTGGAATCATGACGAATAGGACTAGCCATCCACCAATTAAAGCGATGATGGCATTTTGTAGATTAAACTTCTTGCTCATCTTTAAGTACCACTTCCCAGCTTTCAACCCAAGTAACCGCGACTTTTTGCCCTAATGAGTGATCAACATCGGGATCATCTTCATTGAAGAATTCGCTTACCATTACGCGCATACCAGATTCAAGCTCAATCACTGAATCTAATGTCATGCCTTTGTAGGTACGCTCAACAACGTGACCAACAATACCGCGTTGTTCAGACTCTTTTATTTCTTCAATACGAAGATCTTCAGGTCTTAACAATACTTGTAGGCTATCGCCTTGCGTGATGGCTTTATCATGATGAATAGAACACTCAATGCCTTCTATTGTCGCCAGTATGCGATTTTCATCTTGACGAGAAATCGCTTTAGCTTCGAAGACGTTTATCTCACCAATAAAACGAGCAACAAAGAGGTTCTTAGGTTCTTCGTAAATCTCTCTTGGTGTGCCATCTTGCTCAATCACACCGTCACGCATAACAATGATGCGATCAGACATTGATAACGCTTCTTCTTGGTCATGCGTGACAAAAATGAACGTAATACCAAGTTGGCGTTGCAATTGTTTAAGCTCAATCTGCATCTGTTTACGTAATTTGTAATCCAGCGCTGAAAGCGATTCATCAAGTAATAATACTTTAGGTTTGTTTACTACCGCTCTTGCAATAGCAATGCGTTGTTGCTGACCACCTGAAAGTTGATGCGGTTTTCGTTGCGCCATTTGCTCTAAACGTACCATCTTCAGAGCTTCCATAACTCGGATTTCGATATCGTCGTTTGAAACTTTTTGCATCCGTAAACCAAATGCCACATTGTCGAAGACAGTCATGTGGGGGAAAAGGGCATAGCTTTGGAAAACAGTGTTTACGTGCCTTTGTTCAGCAGGGACTTGGGTTACATTCTGTTCAGCTAATAGAATTTCACCGCTATCTGCCGTTTCAAAACCCGCAATCATTCTTAGCACCGTGGTCTTACCGCAACCAGAGGGACCTAATATGGTAAGAAACTCACCATGATTCACATTTAAATCGAGATTGCCGATGACTTCCTTACCATCGAAACTTTTACTAATACCAGTTAACTGTACGACTGGTTTCCCTACTGATTTTTTAGCGTTCAACGTCTGTTTATCTCCACCTTGGTCCGTATTAGGATGACCTGCTGCTATACACTTTAAGGCGCGCATGATAATCACCAAAAGTGTGAATTCAAAGCATTTTTTAACGTCAGACAATAAAAAAATTCACAGGTAAAACTCGGTATTTCTATCCATACTATAATCTATAGCGTAAACGATAGTTTAAGTGATTAATTATTAATCAAAAAAGCAAGAAAGCAAGGCTTGTTACAGAATCATATTTTAGTTTACATACGACATATGCGTATAATGAAGCCAATTTTTTATCAACAAGTTAGGTGGCTCGTATATGCATTGTCTACCTAGGAAGAACTATGAATAACGACATTGAAAAAGATTTTAATTTAGGTGGGAGCATTGAGCGCGCTCTTTCTGGAAATTACGAGTTAAAAGCCACGGCTGTTTTTCAGGAAGCATGGAAATATACGATTAATCATTTTCTCTCTTTTTCTCCTGCTATTGTTGCTTTGATGTTTATTCAACTCGCAATTTTCTATATTGCGTTACAGCTTCAACTTGGCGACCCAAGCGTTATTTTGGATGCAGTCATTGACCCTGAAGCATTTACTCCCCAAATTGTTGAATCAATCTTCATTGCAAACTTTAGTTATGAAGTCGTCAGTGCGCCGATTTACGCCGGTATCAGTTTAATGGCGATGAGCCATGCCGCAGGGTTGAATACAAAGCTTAAACATATTGGGAAAGGGCTACAGTTTACGGTACCAGTCATTTTAGTGACTTTGTTCAGCCTAATGCTTCAAGGGATTGCGGGTATGATCCTTCCTTTCTTATCAATTTACTTTTCATTAGCTTTCAGTCATTCAATTCTGCTCATTTGTGAAAAGAAAGTGCCTCCGATGCAAGCGTTGTTACTTTCACTTCGAGCGATTAATAAGAAGATCTTCGTTGTTGCCTCAATCTACTTATTAGTTATGTTGATGTTTGTTATTGCTGCGATGATGTACGGAATTGGGTTGATTTTTGTATTACCATTTTTCTTCCATGTGAAAGGCATCTTATACCGTGAGATGTTTGGTATTAAGCTTAAAGTCATCGCATCTGATCGCCCACATGATTCAAATAATAATAACGATAGTGACAATGGCAATAACCCAAACTCTGATGTTTTCAATGCTTAAAGCTTATTGATATTAAAATTTATGAATAGTTAAATTTACTAATAAAAGAACCGATATATGACTACGTTTGAAAATATCATCAGCTCTAAATCAGCAAAGCTACTTGCATTCGCAGTTGTCGGATCTGTCTCATTTATCGGTCCGTATATATACGAACAAGAAGAGCGTCGTAAATCCTTACAAGCGAAGGAAGCGGAGCAGCCTAAAATCAGCGTTGAGATATTGCCTACGTCGACTCCTGACTTTGGTGCAATAGAAGATGTAAATGAGAAGAAGGATTCCTTTTTCTCTTATCTTCGCCCCAGCATTCAGATTGAAAATAACCGAATAATCAAAGAGCGCAAACATCTTCGTCAATGGGCTGATAGCGACCTTGAGATTTTATCAGCAGAAGACCATTCGTATGCTAAACGATTAGGGAAGTTATATAGCCTCCCCGTGCCTGTTGAAGGTTTAGATAGAACTTGGTTATCCGAGATGTTGAATCGCGTTAATGTTTTACCTGAGGCATTGGTTTTATCGCAAGCGGCTAATGAATCGGCGTGGGGAACTTCTCGTTTTGCTAAACAAGCGAATAATTACTTTGGGCAATGGTGTTACTCGAAAGGCTGCGGCTTAGTTCCGCTACAACGAAATGAAGGCAGCACTCATGAAGTCGCCAAATTTTCATCTAGCCAAGAATCAGTGCATCGTTACTTTATGAATATAAACCGAAATCTTGCTTATAAAGAGTTAAGAGGTATTCGAAGTGATTTATCCGATGCTGAAGAAACATTGTTAACACATAATACTGCGACACAATTGGCAAACGGTCTGCTGAAATACTCTGAAAGGGGCTCTGCTTATGTGGAAGATTTGCAGGCTATGATTCGCCATAATCAAAAATATTGGGCTCAGTAATGAGTTTGAAACATCACCTTGATGTCCACTCTACATATAACAAGATAATTAGAATGAAAAAAACGACTATCGCAATACTCGCGTCTTTAGGTCTTGCCTTTGCAATGCCTGCTTCTGCTCAAGAATATATGTTTACCTATTCAAAACTGTATACACAGTTAAAAAACAACAATAAAGAAGGGCATGATGATGTAAAGGTTGCCGTTTTCTTTATTGATCAAGAAACACAGCAAATATGTAATATCAAAAAAGCTTGGATGGAAAAAGAAGAGCATTATGAAGAGTTTGATATCCCTAGTTCAAACGAATTCCCTCTACCAATAGACAGCAATTTAAGATCAGCGAACCCTCTTATTTTTGTCCAGACTAAAGAAGAAGTATGCGATTACTCGCTTGTCGTGATGACAAAAGAGCCACTTGAGGGCTCGGTTTCTTATGAAAATATAGAAGCTCTACTGCCGCAAATGCAGATAATGTTAGAAGACTTAAGTGGTATGTTCTCTAGTTGGTTTACTCCAAAAATTACCGGAGTAACGCTAGAGTTTGCAAACAACTTAAACGGTGATATCAAAGCTTCAAGTGGAAAAAATATTCCAATTATTGATGGTAAGGCTCGTTTCACTTTAGACGATCTAGTGAAAGGTGATACTTTATTGCTACCAGAAGCGACTCAACGCGTACTCCCTTACATTCCGGCTCAATAAGATTTGTGCTCCTAAGATAAATTTAGTTATGAAGCGTATAGCATTTATAAACGCTAGCCATATCAGATAAGCTTCATAACTATTTTTTCTTTTATTACACATTTCGCTACAGATGCTATAGAAAACGATCTTCGCTTATATTCCTCAAACATTGTTACTTCTGAAACAACTCAGATGTTTTATCCATAGTTAGTATTTCAACCTTAAATAAAAATCCGTATAATCCACGCCCTTAAAGAATCCACCAAGCAAAGCTACTGTCGGTCATTCGACAGTGTGAGAGTCGTAATGAATCAAGTCGATAATAGAAAAGAAACACACGAATTCAACAAACTTCAGAAGCGTTTAAGAAAAAATGTTGGTAACGCCATTGTTGATTACAACATGATCGAAGAAAATGATGTTGTGATGGCATGTATCAGTGGTGGTAAAGACTCATTTGCGATGTTGGATATCTTACTTAAGCTTCGTGAAGTTGCTCCAATCAAATTTGATGTTGTTGCTGTCAACTTAGACCAGAAACAGCCAGGTTTCCCTGAACATATTCTTCCTGACTATTTTGAAACATTGAACATCCCTTATTACATTGTAGATAAGGATACGTATTCAGTCGTTAAAGAAAAAGTGCCAGAAGGTAAAACGACATGTGGTCTTTGCTCTCGATTACGTCGAGGCACGTTATATTCTTTTGCTGAGAAGATCGGTGCAACTAAAATTGCACTTGGTCATCACCTAGATGATATTGTTGAGACTATGTTCCTCAATATGTTTCACGGTGCTCGTTTAAAAGCAATGCCACCAAAACTCCGTTCAGATGATGGTCGTAATGTTGTTATTCGGCCTCTGACTTATTGTCGCGAAACTGATCTTATTGAATATGCGGAGCATAAAGAGTTCCCAATCATTCCTTGCAACTTATGTGGTTCCCAAGAAAACCTTCAGCGTCAAAATATCAAAGCAATGCTTATCGATTGGGATGCTAAAACACCTGGCCGAGTCGAAAAGGTGTTTAAGTCAATTCAAAACGTAAGTCCAAGTCAGCTTGCTGATAGAGAGCTATTTGATTTCGTAAACTTACCTATTGATCGAAGCAGTGAACGTGAACAATATGAATTTGCCGAAGCTGAAGTGTCATCATCAAACATAGGTTCAGCGCATATTGATGAATCTATGTTTATTGATGTGACAAACGTATAAGCAGACTTTAGACAAACAATAAAGCCCCGAAAAGTCGGGGCTTTATTGTATTCACGCTAAACAGTATTCATACCGAAGAAAACCTAGCTAAAAACTCATAAGCAATATATCACTATGTATTTTCTATAATATGTATCTTCAAACCAATACTTAGCTACTTAGCTATGTTCGGATCTAATGGACTGATATAACCATTTGGCTTGAGAGCTAATACATCACAATTAATCTTGTCAATAACATGTTCAGCAGTATTTCCGATGAAAACGGCAGATAAGCCAGTTCGCCCGGTTGTTCCCAAAATTACCATTGCTGCACCATTGTCTTCTGCGACTTGTGGGATGACATCTTCAGGAAGACCTTGCTGAACAATAGTCTGTTCTTCACATAAATGGTGTTTTTGGCGAAGTGACTTCATTGCCGTTAAATGATGACCACGAACGGCATCCGTATATGAAGTTGGGTCAAACTCAGGAAGTTCAATGGTGATGTTAGCTGGAGTCAGAGGGTATGCATTAACTATGAATGGCTCAGCATTCAAGCGCCCTGTTATTTCCAATAACCTTTCAACCATAGAATCATTTAGTTCAATATGGGTGTCATTTTCGGAGCCGACATGTACAGACGCATAAATCTTTGCGTGTTCAGGCCAGAATTCATTCTTAACTAATAAAACAGGGCAGGGACACTTACGTAATAAATGCCAGTCTGTTGGGGTGAAAATGACGGATTCTAACGTGTCGTGCTTACGAGTCCCTTTAATAAGGATATCGTGTTCACCCGAAAAAACCTCCGCTATGATTGCTTCATACGGTCTATTATGCCAAACCACTTTGACATTAAACTCTATTGAATCATCAATATAAGGTTCAGCAACTTTATTCATCCAAATTTCACGTTGATGAATAACACCTTTTCGCATTGCATCACGTTCATCGGGTGAAAGCATAGAAGTCATGTCATATGAGAAATCATATATCGATAGGAAAAAGGTAATGCGACTTGTTGAAGCACTTTTTTTAGCGAGTTGAATTGCACGAACTAGAGCGGGTTGCTCATCGTGATTAATATCGGCGACGACTAGAATTTTGCTATAGATACTCATAACTAAGCCTACTATTTGGACTAAACCATATAATTAATGTAGCGCAGTTATAGAGAGATTAAGAGAAATATAGATGGATTTTAGAGAGAAATATGATGTAGCTCATTATTGAACTACATCATTGATAAATCAGTTATTCTTTTGAAACACCAGCTAATTCCATTAAGGCATCATGGTCTTCAATGGTAATGTATTTACCTTTCACGCTTAGGATATCTGCTTTTTGAAAGCGACCTAGCAAGCGGCTAATCGTTTCAACGGTTAGACCAAGGTAATTACCAATGTCGCCGCGAGTCATCGTCAAACGGAACTCTCTCGGGCTGAAACCACGTTGAGAGAATCTAGTAGAAAGGTTGAATAAGAAAGCGGCTAAACGCTCTTCAGCATTCTTTTTCGACAAGAGAAGAATCATCTCTTGGTCGCCTTTGATTTCATTACTCATCAAACGCATGATCTGCTGGCGAAGTTTTGGCATTTTTCCAGATAGATCATCTAAGATCTCGTAAGGAATTTCACATACCATCGAGGTTTCTAAAGCTTGAGCGAAGCTCGGATGCATATCTTCAGTGATTGCATCAAAACCAACTAAATCACCCGCAAGGTGAAATGCAGTAATTTGTTCATCACCTTGTTCAGTGATGGTGTAACTCTTAATAGTACCAGAGCGAATCGCATATAGAGACTTAAGCTCGTCTCCAGCTTTGAATAACTCTTGACCTTTTTGAATAGGTTTTTTTCTTTCAATGATCTGATCAAGTTGATCAAGTTCAGATTCATTCAAAGTAAATGGGATACAGAGCTGGCTAATACTACAATCCTGGCAGTGGATTGCACAGCCACCAGACTGAACACGTTTCGTCACAGGCTTTTCAGAAATCATAACAATCTTTCACTATTTGATATACGTCAATATTTTAGCATTCCTTCATACCAAAAGGTAGTAAAAAAACCGCATTTAAAGAATCACTATGCGGTATAATCAATAAGCTGTAGCGCCATATATCCGGTATACAAACCATACATAAGGATTAAAAAGGCACCTAACTGACGAAAAAAATTAGCTTGTTGGATTTTTTTCATCAGATTTGCTCCCACCCCAACCGCTAGCATGGCAGGTAAAGTACCGAGACCAAAAGCTAACATGATTCCGGCTCCGTTAAGTGAACTTCCAGAAACTGCCGCCCAAGTTAGCATGGAATAAACTAAACCACATGGCAGCCAACCCCAAATAAAACCAAAAGGTAATGCGTGCAAGGGGTGCTTTAGAGGAAGGAATGACTTGCCAATAGGTGAAATATAACGCCATAACCGTTGACCTAGCTTTTCAAAAACAAGTAAACCAAACCACCATTTACCAATATACAAAGCTAGAATTATCATGAATACTGCGGTGAATAGCCTCAGCCAACCGAGTAAAGCATTAAATTGGCTGAGTTCACCGATAGTTGAAATAGCCCCGCCAATAATTGCTCCAATCAATGCGTAACTTGATAGACGGCCTAGGTTATAAAGTAGGGGGATCATTGGTGATGGTTTTTGATTGCCAATAGATAGTAAAGAAGCTATGCCCCCACACATCCCCATACAATGACCAGCACCAATTAGACCGATAAAAAAAGCACCAATCCAATCAGGAGTCATGGCGTTTCTTTGATGTATTCATTTCTTTGTCGCTGTCTTCATCAAATAAAATATTATGACCCTGACGCTCTAAATCTTCAAACTGTTCACTTTTCACAGCCCATAGAAAAACGCCTACAGCAACACAAACTAAAATGATCGCAATAGGGATCAAAATGTACAAACTTTCCATTACTTACGCTCCTCTTTTAAGAGCCTTAAAGAGTTAGAGACTACAATAATTGAACTTGCAGACATTCCAACAACGGCAATGTAAGGTGCAACTAACCCTGCAACGGCAAGAGGCAATATAAGTAAGTTATATCCAAGAGACCATGCAAGGTTCTCTCTGATTATTCTACGAGTTTTCAACGCTAATATACGTGACTTAAGTAGTCTATCTAATTTATCACCAAGTAAAATCATGTCTGCCGACGCTTTTGCAACGTCAGTGCCGCCACCCATGGCAACGGATAAATGAGCACCAGCTAAGGTTGGGGCGTCATTAATGCCATCACCAACCATCATGGTTATATCATTAGAGTCAGTTGAATTAAGGTAGGCTAACTTGTCTTCTGGTTTCGCATCTGCAACCACATCTTGTATGCCAATCGCTTTAGCTACAGGGAGGGCATTTGCCAAAGAATCGCCAGTTAGCAGGGTTGTTTTAATTCCGGCATCTGTGAATTGTTTGATGAGCTCTGTACTTTCTTTTCTTATAGGATCTTCATAAGTAAAAGTCGCTATATGTTGCCCATTTAAAGCTAAGTAAATTCCGTTACTTTCTTCTGTTTCAGAGTTATCTAATATAAACCTTGCACTACCTATAGAGATCGCCTGCCCGTTATAAGTCCCTTCAATTCCAAAGCCAATAATGTTGCTGACGTTATCGACAATAATATTATCAGATTCATACTCTCTAAAAGCTTTAGCAATAGGGTGATTAGCGTACTTCTCTAAGCTAGCCGCTAGAGCCAAACATGTTGTTTCATCAATATCAGATTTAGTATCTACACGAGCGATACGAATATCACCTTCAGTTAAAGTTCCGGTTTTATCAATGATTAAATGATTCACTTTACAAAGAGTTTCGAATACATGTCCTTTACGCAGTAAAATACCTAAATTGCCCATGCGAGATGTGGAACAAGTGATTGCGGTAGGTGTGGCAAGAGATAAAGCACAAGGGCAGGTCGCAACTAAGACAGATAGCATGATCCAAAAAGCATCTTCAGGTTTGGTTTGATGCCAATACAGCCAAGTACCGAAAGATATAATCAAAATTATCGCGACAAAATAGCGCGCAACAATATCGGCTATTTCAGCGATTTTTGGCTTAGATAGCTGAGCTTCATCTTGCAGTCGAACAATATTAGATATCATTGAGTCTGCTTTCGATGTAGTTACCTCTAATTCAAATGATTCATCACCATTCAACGTGCCAGCAAAAACAGAATCATTCTCAGATTTCACAACGTGCACAGATTCACCCGTCAACATTGATTCATCAACATGCACTCTTCCGGAGATAACTAAGCCATCTGCTGGGATATGCTCTCCAGGTAAGACGCGAATTTTATCTCCAACCTTTAAGGTCTTAACGGGGATTTGTTTACCATCTAAAGTAGTTGCCATCGCAGGGATTAATTTGAGTAAATTCCCACTAGCCGCTGCTGCCTTTCGTCTGGCTCTCATTTCTAAGAAGCGACCTAAAAGTAAGAAGAAGGTAAACATTGAAATGGATTCAAAAAACACTTCTCCTTGTTCAGTAACGGTAGCCACTAAGCTAGCGATATAAGCAAAGAGCAATGCAATAGAAACAGGGACATCCATTCCTAGTGTTCTGCCTTTTAAACTTCTCCAAGCGTTAAGGTAAAAAGGTAGGGCCGAATATAATAATACGGGGGTGGCAAATATTAAGCTTACCCAACGGAAGTAGCTTTTAAATTCAGGTTCTAGGTTTCCAAAAACCTCTAAATATAAAGCAACGGCAAGCATCATAACTTGCATGGTTGCAAGACCTGCTACTCCAAGTCGATAGAGATAGTTTTTCATCGAGCGGTGGTAAGCTGCTTCTTGTTGATCGGCTTCAAAAGGTGCGGCCTTATAACCGAGCGAGTGAATTGCAGACAATAATTCACTTAATCTAACTTTTGATTTATCCCAACTAAGGAGAGCTCGATTTGTTGTGGTGTTTACACGAATACTGTAGACACCTGATTTTTTAGAGACTTGTTTTTCTATTAACCAAGCACAGGCGGCGCATGATACCCCTTCAATAGAAAGGGTAACTTCTGAGGCCTCTTGGCTGTTTCGGACAAACTCTTGCTGCACATCTTCATTATCATAATGTGCGAGTGCTCTTAACTGCTCAGGAACAAGGTCAGCCTTTTCAGCAGGAGCTGTTCTATATTGATAATAAGAAACTAAGCCACTGTCTACTATAGTTTGAGCAACCGTCTCGCAGCCAGGGCAGCACATTTCTCGTTCTGAACCTAAGATTTCAACTTTAAAATCGGTGTTTGCTGGTACATCTTCACCGCAGTGGTAACACGATTCGTTCATAGTTTTAGTTCATTAGTCGAGTTGGTGTTTCAAGAGGGAATGTAATACGACCTTGTATAAGCCATTCTGAATTATGAGGGCTCAGTTCTATAAACCAAGGACCTTGAATATCATTTTCTAGAATCAGACGATAGTTGCCTTTTGCATCTGCTGTAAGCAGTTTCGAAAAGTCACGGTCGGGCAATGTACGGTGGACAAACATGGCATTTAAAGCTGGGTAATGCTCTAAACTTCCTTTGTTTAAAGTAAGCACTACGGAGTCACTTTCTTCGCTAACTGATGCAAAAAGACCTAGATCTTTTGCCACATTAACTTTCGATATATCGATATTAATGCCTTTACCTTTTTTATAGTAATCCTCAGTGACTAAATCGACGGAGTTTTGAGTAAATAGAATAACTGTAAGAATTGTCCAAATGACTACTGTTGAAGGCAAGGCAATCAAGAACCACGGCCAAAACTGTTTATACCAAGGCTTTACCATAAAAAAGATCTCAATGAAAAAAAGAATAGAAGAGGTGTTACAAAATACAGAAAAGACAGCCCCTTAGAAAGGGGCTGTTATTGAAATGTTACTTATTGTCAGAGTTGCTTAGGCTCCAAACATACGCAGAAACAAGTTGAACTTTATCTTCGCCTAGAATGTCTTTCCAAGCTGGCATTACGCCTGAGCGTCCGTTCATTACTGTTTCAGTTACTTCAGCACGTGAGTCACCGAATAACCAATCACGATCTGTTAGGTCAGGTGCACCTACTGCAGGGTTACCTTTACCATCCGTGCCGTGACACGCAGCACATACAACAAAGCGAGCTTTACCAGCCTCTGCTTCACGTG
Source organism: Vibrio sp. 99-70-13A1 (assembly GCF_013114625.1). GTDB lineage: Bacteria > Pseudomonadota > Gammaproteobacteria > Enterobacterales > Vibrionaceae > Vibrio. Next base: position 84,487 of record NZ_VTXD01000005.1, on the reverse strand, counting down.
CATTTACTGAACGACCAGATAAGCTAAGAGTGTAGCTAACTACTTCTTTAACGCCTTGCTCACCTAGTGCATCTTTCCATGCTGGCATTTGACCGATACGACCATTCATAATAGTTGTCTTGATTGCTTGTGGCTCACCACCATACAACCATGCGTTATCAGTTAGGTTAGGGAAACCTTTCTGACCACGAGCATCGGAACCATGACATTGAGAACAGTTTTGTAAGAACAAACGTTGTCCAACTTTAATAGCTTCTGAATCTGAAGCTATTTCAGGTATAGAACGTAGTCCATCATCGTTATGCGCAAGTTTTTTGAATGCTTCACCAAAATAGGTATTTGCATCATCTAACTCTTTCGCATATTCATCTAACTGCTTGTTAGCTTGAGATGCCGCAATTGAAGAGCGGGACTCTTCTACGCTACGAATAGTTTGGTCTGAACTTGTCCAGCCAAGTAAACCTTTAAAGTTACCCAAACCAGGGTAAAGCGCTAGATATACTGCTGCAAACACGATTGTGCTGATAAACAGGTATGTCCACCATTTTGGTAAAGGATTATTTAGTTCACGAATACCATCGTATTCGTGTCCCATATCCTTACCAGATTCAACACCTGTTTTATCGTGGAAACACCAACGAAGTAGGACAGCACAACCAATAAGGGTACCAATCGTAATTGCACTAACCCAGATACTCCAGAATGTACTCATTACTTTGTCACTCCTTGATTTTTAGAACTTACTGCTGGTTCGTCGTCTGCAAATACAAGATTCGCGTCTTCGTCAAAACGTGTTTTACGATTCTTGCCATATGCCCACCAAACGATGCCAATGAAGCAAGAAAAAACAGTAACAGTCCAAATGCTTTGAAATGTAATAATATCCATAGCTATTCCTTATTTCATTGCGTGTCCAAGAGACTGAAGATAAGCGATGATTGCATCCATCTCTGTTTTACCTTCAACATCTTGTTTCGCGTTAGCAATCTGCTCATCAGTATATGGAACACCAAATTGATTGCGGAATAGTTCAAGCTTGCTTTGTGTTAATTTGCCATCAAGCTTGTTCTCAGCTAACCAAGGGAAACCTGGCATATTTGATTCAGGTACTAGTTCACGTGGATCAATTAAATGAACACGATGCCATTCATCAGAATAACGGTCACCAACACGTGCTAGATCTGGACCTGTACGCTTAGAACCCCATAAGAATGGGTGTTCCCAAACGCTTTCGCCAGCTACAGAGTAGTGACCGTAACGTTCAGTTTCAGAGCGGAAAGGACGAATCATTTGACTGTGACATACATTACAACCTTCACGGATGTAGATGTCTCGACCTTCCATTTCTAGAGCAGAATAAACACGTAGGTTTTCTACAGGTTCAGTTGTCTGCTTTTGGAAAATAAGCGGGGTAATCTCTACCAAAGCACCGAAACTAATTGCAATAACAATCAGTATAGCCAGCAAGCCAACGTTCTTTTCGACTAATTCATGGCGATTGTTTGAATTTGAACTCATTCTTTAATCTCCTTATGCCGGCTGTTGGATAGCTTTAAGGCTATCTTTAGGTGCAGATACAGTTTTGTACGTATTGTATGCCATTAAGAACATACCGCTTAGGAAGATAAAGCCACCTAAGAAACGTACAAAGTAGAACGGGTAAGATGCTTCAACAGACTCTACAAAGCTGTAAGTTAAAGTACCGTCAGAGTTAACTGCACGCCACATTAGACCTTGCATTACACCTGAAATCCACATAGCTACAATGTAGAAAACTGTACCAATCGTTGCTAACCAGAAGTGAACATTAATTAGTGATACAGAGTACATACGCTCTTGACCGAACAGCTTAGGAACTAAGTGGTATACAGAACCAATAGAAACCATTGCAACCCAACCTAACGCACCAGAGTGAACGTGACCGATAGTCCAGTCCGTATAGTGAGATAATGCGTTAACCGTTTTGATTGCCATCATAGGACCTTCGAAAGTCGACATGCCATAGAATGATAAAGAAACGATTAGGAAACGTAGGATTGGGTCGTAGCGAAGCTTATGCCACGCACCAGATAGAGTCATAATACCGTTGATCATGCCACCCCAAGATGGAGCAAACAGAACCAAAGACATAACCATACCTAGAGATTGAGTCCAGTCTGGAAGTGCAGTGTAGTGAAGGTGGTGAGGACCAGCCCAAATGTACAAAGACACAAGTGCCCAGAAGTGAACAATCGACAAACGGTAAGAATAAACAGGGCGTTCAGCTTGTTTCGGTACGAAGTAATACATCATACCCAAGAAACCAGCTGTCAATAAGAAGCCTACCGCATTATGACCGTACCACCATTGAACCATGGCATCGATAGCACCTGAATAAATCGAGTATGATTTAAAAGCAGATACAGGAACAGCTAGGCTGTTCACGATGTGTAACACGGCAACCGTGATGATGAAGGCTCCGAAGAACCAGTTCGCAACATAAATGTGAGATGTTTTACGCTTAATCATGGTTCCGAAGAACACGACAGCATAAGCCACCCATACAAGTGTGATTGCAATATCGATTGGCCATTCTAGTTCTGCGTATTCTTTACCTGAGGTAAGACCCAAAGGTAAAGTAATTGCAGCGGACAGAATTATCGCTTGCCAACCCCAAAAGGTGAAGGCGACAAGAGGACCACCAAATAAACGCGTCTGACAAGTACGCTGCACAACATAATATGATGTTGCAAACAGTGCGCTTGTACCGAACGCAAAAATAACCGCATTAGTATGCAGGGGACGTAAACGACTGTACGTCAACCACGGCGTATCAAAGTTTAGCTGTGGCCAAACTAATTGAGCGGCAATCAAAACACCTACGCCCATACCGACAATACCCCATAAAATGGTTACTAGGGTAAACTGACGGACGACCGTATAGTTGTAGTTTTGTTCAAGCTGCTTTTCTTGGCTCATTTGCATGCTTCCAATTTCTTATTTACTACACTTTACTTCCAACACGACTCACGTCGTAATGCCACCAAATCAGAAAAGAAATTCATTCTATTCAGAACTTTATTTCCACTTGCTGATTTTAAAAAAAAGTGGCATTTTCAACGCGACACTATACTTGAATTAACAAATCAATGACAGAGTAGTAACCTTACGCTTGGTCTGGATTTGTGTTTTTATGTAAAAACTTTGAACTTTGTAACAAGGAGCAATAATTAAGATGGCAGCCCAGAAGCTAACAAAAGGTAGACTTGTTCAAATTGTAATCATGTTGTCTATTTTATTAGCGGCATTTACTTGGAGAACAATAACATACAAAGAAAACGATACGCTAGATTGTATATTAGGGGAACCCTGCGAATTTAGCATTGATGACCACTATGCTAGGTTGACTAAAGATATATCGGGCTTGATGATTGTTGTTTCTGAAAGTGGGGAATTTAACGTTGACTCTCCAAAGCATGGCAAACTAGTCAAGAAAAATGCACATACTTGGCTATTGACACCGCAGACACAGGAATTCCATATAGAAATTACATTTCCTCAACAAAAATCACCAGTGACAATACACTTCACAAAAGCTAATAAGAAAAACCATTAATTGAGAAAAATCTCTAAAGTGTTTTAAACAACATGTTATATATGACTCCATGAATATGAATACTTTTTAAAGATGAAATTTTTCTCAAAAATATCTAATAAAACAGACGAAATCTGCGCTATTGATGAATTGATTTCCTCGATACCTGAATTAAACCAAGTTGCATGCCTAATTTGTTACTGCACCGAAGAGTATTCAACATCTTTGGTTCAGCAGCACTTAAAGACATACTTTCCAGAAACCCCCTTCCATGGTTGTACTACCTGTCACGGAATAATGACGGAATCTGGTTTTCATTCTGGTCCTGTAATTGGTCTTTTAGTCATATACGATTCTGGGATAAACGCTTACGGTACCGGTATTTTTGACTTCAAATCTTCAGTGTCTGATAGCACCAATGAAGCAATATCAATGGCTCTGAGTAACGCCAATAGACAAGGTGAAGTCCCTGATTTGATATTATTGCATTCCACGCCCGGTAATGAAGAAAAGGTAATGGCTGCTATAGATCAAAGGTTTGGTTCAACGGTCCCTATTATTGGAGGAAGCGCTGCAGATAATAAAGTGTCTGGTAATTGGAGTATATTTACAGACAAAGCCTCATCGATTAATGGTATTTCATTAACGGCTTTCTTCTCATCACAGTCCATATATACATCATTAAGTTCTGGTCATACGCCAACTGAATATTCAGGTGTTGTAACAAAGACCAAAGATCGAGTTATGCTCGAAATTGATGGTCGACCAGCTACCACCGTTTATGATGAGTGGACCAATTTCCATTTAGGACATAATGAAGATGGCTATATTTTTGAAAAGGCGACGGTATACCCATTAGGGCGAAAAGTTGGTTTTTCACATAGTTTTCCTTACTTCAAACTTTCTCATCCAATTCGTGAAACTGAAAATAATGGCATTGAACTTTTCACTGATATCAATGAAAACGATACTATTTATTTGATGTCAGGTTGTAAGCAACAGTTAATTAGTAGAGCGGCTAGCATTATCAATGCTTCTTATTACAATGATATGGAATTAGAAGAAAAATTAGGGGCGATCAATATATTTTGTGCTGGTCCAATGCTTCATTTAAAACAAGATATGAACGATGTTTGTGAACAGATCAATCAAGCATTAGATGGTTTACCTTATATTTGTCCTTTCACATTTGGTGAGCAAGGACGACTCTTAGGTGGTGAGCATGCTCATGGCAACCTAATGGTTTCGTCTGCGACATTTTATAGGTTAAAGAAGTAATGACTGGTCAGAGTACAGAACATCTGCAAGATGTATTAATTGAACTAGAAAAATCTAGGCTTCGAGAAATTAATCTGGCAGAAGAGAATAGGGCGATCTTGTCTACTATTTCAGGAATAAGTAAAGCTAAAAATGTAGACCAAATTTTTGCCACATTAGAATATGTATTAAAAAAGTATATTCACTTTGAAGATTTTATTGTTATTTCTAAACCCGTTGGCTGTGAAACTTTTAAAACAATACTCACTAATAATAAAATTTTTGATAATCTAGAATGGATTGACTATGGGAAGTTTTCTAGAGTTATTAATGGTGAATGCACTATATTATTTGAGCCAAAACGGTTAAAAGAATTTGACAGTTTTAATGCATTTATCTTAGACCAAATTAATTCAGTTTTACTCACAGGTATTGATAGCGGATTAAGCCAATCCGTTATTTTGTTTATCCACTCCAATGGAAAGCATTTTAGTGTTGAAACAAAAATGACCCTTAATCGTTTTAGACCTCTTATTGAGAGGGCTGTATTAGATATAGAGCGTAAAGAGCACTTAGAAGCAACGATTAAGACAAGAACGAAAGAACTAGTAGCAGCTCAAAAGGAAGCGGAAAGGGCAAATAAAGCCAAATCAACTTTTCTAGCAATGATGAGTCATGAGATTCGAACACCATTAAATGCTGTGATTGGATTAATCGATACACTAAAAGCAACCCAACTCGGAGTCGATCAACTTTCTTTGCTTACCAATATGGGGACATCATCCGAGTTATTACTTTCTATAATTAATGATGTTCTAGACTTTTCTAAAATTGAATCTGGAAACTTCTCATTATCGCCATCATGGCAATCAATTAGAGACACTGTAACATTTGTTGCAATGGAGCAAGAACGCATCGCCCATCAAAAAGGTTTAACTCTTAGCGTTGAATTTGAATCGCCTGATGAGAGCGCTTACTTTTATGATAAAAACCGTTTAGCACAAATTCTTTTTAATTTGATTGGAAATGCAATTAAGTTTACTGAGAAAGGATCCGTTGAAGTAACTATTACATGCAAGCCTGAACTAATTTCGATTCAGGTTACAGATACCGGCATCGGGATAAGTGATGCTCACCAGTCGACATTATTCCATCCATTTATCCAAGCTGATGACAGCATTACCCGCAGATTTGGTGGAACAGGTTTAGGTCTAGCTATAACAAAGCATTTAGTTGACTTAATGAATGGAAATATAAATGTACTTAGTTCTTTAAATGTAGGTTCGAAGTTTTTAATTAATATTCCACTTAAAAGCAGAGTTTTACAGCCAGCGGCTAGAGATGATCAAACAAATGTGAGTTCTGATGGAAGTAATACCTGTTATACCGTTTTAGTAGTTGAGGACAATTTAACTAATCAAATGGTTATTAAGTTAATATTAAGTAGGTTGGGTCATAAAGTCTATGTTGCTAATAATGGGCAAGAAGCGATTGAACTTGTTGAGAGGAACAATATTTCATATGACATAATATTTATGGATGTTTCTATGCCTGTACTTGATGGACTATCAACAACAAAAGTAATCAGAAAAAAGAACATTCAAACTCCCATTATTGCTTTGACAGCACATACGGCCGCAGAAGATCGATCATCTTGTTTAAATGCAGGCATGGATGAATTCATTACAAAACCTGTAAGAACGCAAGAAATCAGAGATGTGATTTATAAAGTTAAACACTAATAAACAGTCAGTATCTGAAAGATAACTTACTGTTTATTAGGTATTTTATGGTAAATAGCAAATACTGTTAAATAGATATGATTTTCAACTCAAGGAAAAGAGTAGACCACTCGGTTAGTAATGATGAGTTCGATCGTGGTTAACCTTATTTACCATAATATACATAATACGCAGTTGGCTAGTGCTTTATTAGGGGTCGCCACAACCAGCGCCAATCCTGTACAAGCCATTGATATTGCTCTAAATCCTAGCCCGTTGTACTTTTTTGCTATGTGTTCCCATAACTGCTTAATCTGTGGATTTTCATTGCGGTCAGCGTGGCAACCAAGCAATGCTAGCTCTGGGTCAACTCCTGCACCTGAAGCTAAAAAAACTGCTTCTTCATCAGTAAGTTGGCGAACACCTTTTCTTATTTTACTAATCTTATTCGCTTCTAGTGCCAAGTCATGGGCAACTTGCTTATCTTGTACGTAGTTTTGAGCCTTTTTGTAGGCATCTAACAGTTCATTCGTGTACATAACTTCCTCCGTAATTCCTCAATGATAGCCTGAAAAGTCCGATTTTTCGCACTTTACAGTTGCGATTGATCGCATGTACTGTTGCGACATATCGGATTTATGCTCGTTCAGTTTACGGGCTTTATTTTGACTGGCTAAGTCTGGGCTGTTTGCCCTTGACGTTAATGGCTCACTTGGTCGGTCAATTCCAATAATCAGTCATGGTGGTTGTTATGAAAAAGCTGAATACTCAAAACGTTATTATTCTAGATACGGAAACTACTGGTCTCGATAGATTTTCTGAAGTTGTTGAGATTTCTCTTATCTGTGCAAGTTCAGGTAAAGTTCTTTTTAATTCATTGATAGACCCAGAAAAACCAATCCCTTCAGATGCATCGGCAATTCATGGCATTACTTATCAAGATGTTATTGGTAAACCTACTTTTCCAGAAGTTAAATCAACCATCGAATCACTTTTATCATCTTGCAACTCTCTACTTATTTATAACGAATCTTTTGATATTCGCGTCTTGTTTCAATCATTCAAATATTCCGGTGCATCATCTGATGCTGTTGAAAGCTTTCGCTTATTTCTTCAATCAATTGGATCTAAAACGCATTGTGTTATGCATTGGTACGCTGAGTTCTATGGCGAACGAAATGATGACGACTCTTTTAAGTGGCAGTCCTTATCTAATGCCTGTTCACAACAAAGTGTTGAAGTTTCTGATTTAGCAGCGCATCGAGCAACTGCCGATTGTGAAATGACTAGACGTTTGATTGAAGTTGTAAACACCAAGATTAAAGTGTCTGAGGCTTAACTCATGGATTCAATCTACTTCGACAATGAACCGAACCATGGAATCAATGCTTACTTTCCTTGGGGTCATAACTTTTTTAAAACTCAGCGTGACTTCTTTCAGTTCATCGAAGTTCATTACGGCATGGTGTCATTTCAGATTATTGAAATCACGGACGACAACTATCAAGAGCTTTTAGTTAAAGGTGTTTTCCATGCCATCTAAAAAACCTCACAAGTACCATGATGAAATTCGTCCTGTGCAAGTTGATCATCTAGCGTTCTCATTTTCTTATGGCTCGTTAAAACACTTAGACAGTTCTAATGACCAAGAATTTATCAACTTGCAGTTTCCTGTTTTTAAAAAACTAAGTGTTGATGGTCGCGTCAATTCACCTGAAGCAATCGACAAATCTATCGAGTTACATCGTAACAAATGCCGTAAGGTTTTGGCTCATCGCTTTGATGACTTCATGTCTAGGGTCTTCAATTTCCGTTTATCACCAATGCGTGGCCGCGGCTTACATGGTTATGAAGATTCAATGGTCATTTATGACTCAACGGGAACGGTTGAATGTGGCTTGGTTGGTGTTGGTGGCAACAATGACACGGTATACGTGCAAATTAATGGCACTGGTTGCTCTAAGTTGTTCGAGTTCACCACTCACAAAAAGCTGTATTGGTGGCTGTCACTTTTAGGTATCACTCGCCTAGCCCGTTTGGATCTTTGTGTTGATGACTACACAGGAATTTTTGACTGTAAGTATGCTGAGAAATGTTTTTATGAGGGAGCATTTCGAACTGCTTCTCGTGGACGCGGGCCAACAATGGTTCCTCATAAGCGCATCTCCCAATCAGGTGAATTATCAGAAGAAGCCGTGTTAGTTGGCTCTAGAACTTCTGCCGTTTACTGGCGCGTTTATAACAAGAAATTCGAGCAAAACATTTCTGACCCTGAAGTGATTTGGTACCGCAATGAAGTGGAATTAAAGAAGTGCGATTTAACACTACTCGCCTCGCCCGCTTCTGCGTTCGCTGGTCTTTGTGACTTTTCAGCCAGTATCGACCCAGCCGAGCCTATGAAAATTGAACTCAACAAAAAGAAAGCTGGATTGGAGTTTATGGCTCGAATCGCTTGGGTTCGTCGTCAATGTGGTAAAGCCATTTCTGAAGTGGTTGCCATGACTGAAGGTGATTTGGGTGAAGCGTTTGGATTGTTAATTCCTACGCATCATCGCAGAGCAAACTTTGAAACCTCGTTGGGAGTTCCTGACGAATACACTAAACATAAAATCGAAATTTTGGAGTCAAGAATATGCCTACAATAACTGGTATTGCCATTAAACGTTTCCCTAAATCTGGTATGGAATTTGCGGAACTTTGCGTCCTTCGTGCAGTAGAAGAAGTCGAACATGAAAAATTCCAACAAACTGGAATTGGTTTTTCGACTGACATTCCTTTCAACAAACAAGCACTGAAAATTGACGTGGATTACGCGCGTCAACTAATCCAAACCCGCGCGTTCGTGGCTAACCGAGAGTATGAATTGAGCTTTGGTGCAAACCCAAATGACCCACTTGATATTTTGGTAAACAAGCTGGCACCGGTTGATGAAGAAGTTAAAAAACACTTCGACAATAGTTTGAAGAAATAAGGATTAGTTATGCCTGTATGCGCCATTCCAAATTCTGATGGTTTCTTGGCTGTCGTTCCTGAGTTTGAAGTATCTTCTTGTTCTGGTTACGTCATGATGAGCACCCAAGAATATGATTACTTTATGGCATATACACAAATAACTTCATCGGAGATAGCTACATATTTTGCAGGTGGTTTTGCTCTTGTATTTGTATTTGGCTTTCTCCAAACATATGGCATTAAAGCCGCGTTAAAAGTCATTAGGCTTATTTAAGGAAATACATTATGAAAAAAATGAATAGCGTTAAGAAATTTGCAAGCAAGGTTAATTCTAAAGTTGCTGTTGGCGCACTGATGCTTGTTGCTTCAGCTGGTGCACGTGCTGAAGGTACTGATGATATTTGGGCTGCGATTGATTTAACGGGTACTACTGCCAAGGTGATTGGTGCTGGCGTTTTAATTATTGGCATCGCTATGGCGCTTAAATCAGTGTCTCTTGGTAAGCGCACTGTAAATAAAGTCTAGTGTTATGCTGCTTGTTCTGCATGACCTCCAACTTATAGTTTTTACGCTTTTGGGCGGTTTAGCGGGATTCATAGCAGCTCAAAACATGAAATAACATAAGGGGGCTTCGGCTCCCTTTTTTTGTAGGTAAATTTTATGATTATTAAGAAGAACATTTTTTTGTTTTTATTAATGATGAGTGTTTCTTTTAGTGCCCTTTCTGGTATTAAGCTGACCAGCGGGCCTGATAGTGGTTCAATTTATTCTTCCGTTGGTGCTTATACTCCTAAGCTAATAGGCAGTTGTTTAACTGGTATGGGTGGTTATGGTGCTCAATGGTTTAAGTTTTCTTATGCGCGAGTAAAGGGTTCTAGGATTCGGTTTAGTGGTTCTTCTTATACGGGTTCAGATTGTTCAAAGACTTATAATTCACGTGACGATGCTTATGTGAGTTTTGTTGCTGCTGAATGTGAAGCTCCTGCATCTTATAATGAACAGGGTCTTTGTGAGGAACCTCCACTTGATGAATGTGCAGAGCTTAAAGGTGATGATGCTCCATTCCCTAGTGGTCCCGTTCCTGATGATGGTCTAGCAATTACAGCAAGTCGTTTGTATTGTGTTTTAGGCTCAAGATGTGAGGCTCTTAAAGGTTATAGAGCCGTTAATGGTTCTTTAGTTAGGGATGCCTTTTATACAGGTGAGCATTGCCCACCCGATGGTGATTATGAACAATGTCAGTATTTTGGTGGTTGTGGTGGTGAAACGCCTCCTGATGAAGAGGAGATCGATGAACCTTTTGCTGGATGTAAAAAACCTTATGTAGAATCACCTTTTGTATGTCCAAAAGATACTGATGGTGATGGTATCCCCAATGAAGATGCGGAGTTTGATGATGCTGCAAACTGTGAGCATGATTCTTCAGGCAAGTTCTCTTGTTCTGGCGGTTCTTTTGATAACATCCCTACTGACCCGACTACTCCAACAGAGCCAACAGACCCTGATGGTAATGTAACTCCTCCTAGCAATATTCCTGATGCTGGCGGTGACCCTGCGACTTATACGCCTCCTGAAGAAGTTGATCCAGTTCCCGACGTTGTTGAACCTGATTTAACTCCAGATTCTAATGGTGACGTTGTTAGCTCAATTACTTCTATGAATCGCGATTTCAATAAGGCATTGACCGACTTAAATATTGATATCAATAAAACGCAATCAAACATCAATAATCAACTAGAGCGTTTGAACCAAAATGTAGTTAATAATTCGAATGCTACTGTAGGTTTAGAGCAAACAAATATAGATATTTATGAAAACACCAAGCAATTAATTCAGGGTGTTGAGTCTGCTGTGCACACTTCTAATAATGATAACGTTGCTCAACTTCAAAAAGGTTTTCGTGATTTAAGTGGTGAGGTTTCATCTATAGGTGATTCGCTTGATGGTTTAACTAACGTTGATACTAGCTCTGCGGGTATTTCTGGAACTTGTATCCAGTCTGATACTTGTACTGGTTTTTATACGTCAAACTATCCTGACGGCTTATCGGGCATGGCTAATAAACATTTCCAAGAAATCAAAGAAAACACTCTTGATGGCTTCGTGAATACATTTGGCAATCTTGATTTATCTAATGCTCAACGCCCTAACTTTTCCATTCCAATTCTTGATTTTGGAGAGTTCAATATCACCAACTATATAAACTTGGATTGGATATTGGGCTTTGTTCGATTTTGTTTAATCTTCACAGCAATTGCTACGGCACGTAAAAACATATTAGGTGGCTAACATGGGTTGGATTGTTGATTTATTTAATAAGCTAATTGAGTTTCTATATCGTTTAATCATCAGCCTTGTAGATATGATTAAGGATGTTTTCATTTGGGCTTTGGATGAGGTTTTAGGCTTATGTCAGACCTTGGTTGATTGGGTTTTCTCTTTCTTTGCACCTATTGATATATCTCAGTATCTAACATCCATTCCCAGTGAGGTTTCTTGGATGTTATCCGCCATTGGGTTGCCTCAATGTTTGACGATAATTTTGGCTTCACTGGTTGCTAGATTGTTGCTTCAACTGATTCCGTTTACGAGGTTAGGCTCATGATTTATGGAATTGTCGGGCGCCCAGGTGGTGGAAAAAGTTATGAAGCCGTAGCTTTTCAAGTGATTCCAGCTTTAAAGTCAGGTCGTAAGGTAATCACTAATCTACCTCTACAGATAGAGCATTTTGTTGCGGTTCTTGGTGAGGAAGTTCGAGATTTAATTGTTGTTATTGATGGTCAGCTGAATGATTTTGGTTCGGTTGAAAGACCATTTAGTAAAGTGTCTGATTACAGTGATGAATGGAGGAATGAAAAGGGCCAAGGTCCTTTGTATGTAGTTGATGAGGCTCATATGACTTTACCTAATCGGAGTTTGAATACTGAAATTTTAGAATGGTATTCGCTTCATCGTCATTACGGCGTGGACATTATCCTAGTTACTCAGAATTTAAGAAAAATTCATCGAGACATTAAGGATATGATTGAAGTCACTTATAAGTGTGCCAAGAATACGGCTTTAGGTTCAAACAATACGTATACCAGAAAGGTTTTAAGTGGTGCTAACGGTGACACTGTAAACACTAGCATTCGAAAATATGAACAGGCTTACTTTCCTTTTTATAAAAGTCATACAGCTTCAAATAGCAGCGTAACAGAGGCAATGGCTGCTGACATTGTTCCACTTTGGAAGCGTTGGCCGGTGATTGGTTCGATCTTGTTTTTCATCGTTGGTATATCTATAACAGTTTATGCTTGGACTCCAAAAAAACCGACACAGCCAAGTGTTCCAGATACTAAGCATGAGATTACGCAACAGTCAGGAACGCCAGCTCCTGAGGCTATTCCAGATGGAACTCCAGTTAAAGATTCAACAGGTTCGGAGTGGTTTGGACCTTTAGGTTCTTTCAATTTTTTCGCAGCTGGCTATGCAAAGCAAATCGCATACATTAGGCACAGGTCAAGCAACAGAACTATTGATGATTTGACGTTTTACCGGATTTATATCGATGTCTATGACAAGAATTCAAAGCTGTTTACGCTTGACCAAACAGAGTTACAGCAAATTGGATATGGGTTTAAAGTCTTAACGGACTGTGTATACCAATTGAGTTGGGAAGGTGTAGATAAGATTGTCACATGTGGTGAAGTAGACAAAAATCAGAAGCCTGATTTGTTTGGTGATGCTTTGCCGTTTAGTACATAACCAGCCCCGCAGGGATAAGCGAACATGAAAATCCTAAGGGGTCAATTCAGCTTGTTGAGCGATAAGTAGCGAAGCGTAGCTTATTAGATGAAACCACATCACCGCCCTGCCTCATTGCCAAGATCACCCTTGCAGAGCCTCACAGTATTAGTGGGGCTTTTTGCTACAGCAACCCATAGAACTTTCAACGTAGATTCTTTCGGTGCTTTGTCTCGCCGCGAGTTGGGAGGGACCCGTTTCGTCGGGAGGGTCCCAACTCGCGGCGAAACAAAAACCCCCGTGTTGTATCACGGGGGTAAATTCGACATTTCTATCAGCACTAGCAAACCCAGCTCTAGTTGCAGGCTAGCGCACTAGTTTCACTTTTTCTTCCATATCATTGTGACTCATAGTCCGTAGACTTATAATCATCACGAATTCATGATTCTTCCTCAAATTGGGGAGGTCTCGTGGAAGAAGATTCTGTATTAAAAGCTTTTGGAAAAATAGTTCTAAAAAGCCGAACTGAACTAGGTCTAAGTCAAGAGAAGCTGGCTGAAATCGCTGGTCTTGATAGAACCTATATTAGCTCTGTTGAGCGTGGGCAACGCAATATTAGTCTGATGAATATTGTAAAGCTTGCACATGCCCTATCGGTAGAGCCTTGTGACCTCCTTAAAAACATAGGAGGTTACATTGAATAGTATAGATACAGCTTATAATTTTTATTCCCGTCATATCTATGACGAAGAAAAAATTGCTCTACTAGTCAAACATAATTTTAAAGTGGCTGGCTCAGTACAATCAGTTTTATGGGAATTATTTGGTGCATTGTTAGTGGAGCGGTCTGGAGCAGGCACAACAGGTGCTGATTTAGATGGTTGGGAAGTCAAGTCAGCTAAACAAGGCGGGTCTTACGAATACCAATACCACTTGAATACAGGAGTAGAAAAACTTAAAGAGGATTGTATCGTCAATCATCTTTTTTGCTCTTATTCTGATACATACGAAAATGTGACTGTGAGAGTTATACCTGGACATATTTTGGCACCTAGATATTTCAATGTTTGGGAGCCATTATATTTCCAAAACTATGATGCATCAGTTCCTGCGGAACAAAGAAGACAACGGTTCAGGAAGAATATTCCATATGGTTTTGTGAATGCTACCGGCACTCTAATTTTAGAAATACAAAACGGTAAACTAGTTTTCAGAGATGATGCAATTATTTCTAACTTAATAAAGAACTAAATATGAAGAGCTTTGCTGAATTTTTTGCAGGAGTTGGGCTTGTTCGAGAAGGGTTAGCTATCGACGCATGGGAATGTGTCTGGGCCAATGATATCTCACAAGATAAAAAAGATACTTACGTTGAAAATTATGGCGATAGTCATTTTTGTTTAGGTGACATATGGGATGTTGTTGATGATGATGTGATCGTACCGGGTGGCACTTTTTTATACACAGCTTCATTTCCATGTACTGATTTATCAGTAGCCGGTGCCAGAGCTGGCTTGGCCGGCAAAGAATCGGGAACACTTGAAGCATTTTTAGCTATCGTAGAAAACAAAAAGAAAAGTAATGCTCACCCACAAATCATTCAATTAGAGAATGTGAAAGGCTTTCTTACATCACATAAGGGTCAAGACGTTGTAAATACTGTAAAGCGACTGTCTGAACTTGATTATTATGTTGATATTGTCGAAGTAGATGCATCTTATTTCACACCTCAAAGTAGACCTAGAGTGTTCGTTATTGCAGTAGAGAAAAGCTTAGCTCCTTCTGTGATGAAAATAAAAGATAATGAAAATATCCTAGATAACTGGTGGGCAATTTTTGATGAGCAACCAAAATTAAGATCTTCAAAAATCAAAAACGCAATCTTAAAAGATGAATCTTTAAATTGGGCACTTTTTGATATAACTCTAACCAATCAACGAGATACCGTACTAGCTGATATTATAGAAACAGAGATTGAACTAGATTCTAAACTTTGGTGGTCCTCTGAACGCAAAGAACATATTTTCAATCAAATGAGTCCAGCGCATCAAGAGAAGTTAATAGAAATGACTTCAAACAATCATTTCTCGTACGGCACTGTTTTTCGAAGAATGAGAAAAGGTCAATCTATGGCTGAATTAAGGACTGACGGCCTTGCTGGTTGCTTAAGAACACCAAGAGGCGGTTCTAGTAAACAGATTTTGATTCAAGCAGGATTTAATGATTGGAATGTGAGGCTAGTTTCTCCTAGAGAGTATGCTCGATTACAAGGGGTTCGCGATAGCTTCATACTGCCAGAAAATCAAAACAAAGGCTTTTTTGCTATGGGTGATGCAGTTTGTGTTCCGGTAATAGAGTTCTTAGCAACAGAGATTATTACACCGGCTTATAATGCATGGTGTAAAATATCAGATAACAAGAGCTGTTAGTCGTTTGGCTACATGCTTAAAAAAAGCTCCTTTCGGAGCTTTCTTTTTACCTCATAATTTTAGCCAGTGCCCTAGCAACCCTTATTAAGTATGTTGAAGTCCTTATCTCTAACTCAGATTGTATTTCTAATAATGCGATTCCAGCCAAAATCTGTTGCGGTGTTACTCGCTGCCCTGTAGATGTTTCTAATTTATCATAGTGCATTTTAAACTGTTCCCAATCTTCACTGGCACTCAGTTCCCGACCTTTCGCCATCCTCATAAGCCTTTTACATTCAGGTGGCATCGGTTTTCCTTCGTCCCATCCTGTGACTGTTCTCACAGATTTAAAACACAATTTTGCGACCTCTTCCTTAGTCATTTGGCATTCCATTGCGCGAAAAATATAGTTTCTACTCATTTCGCTGTACTTCATCAATTAAACCTCTAAATACAAGAGGTTGCATGATTTTATAAATGAGTGAGGAATTAAACATAAACAGACATAATACGCACTGGGGCATTGCGGATTTAACATATTGAAATCGTTAGAAAAACTTTAAATGTCACATTGTTAAGTTATTGATAAGTAAGCCGAAATTATGTTTATCTCATTTTTTATTTTAAAATCAACCCGTTATCGTCTGAGTCGCTCGTTTTTGTCACTGGCGATTTTTAGGCTTTTAACCCTCCATCCACATAATGTGGGCGTTGTTTTACCCCCTAAATCACCTTAAAACAGCCGAAAAACACTAAAAATAAATTTTACTCAGTTGTCAATAATGTGAGGTACTTCAATGTTTCATGAGTCATTCAAAACACTTTACTGGCGGCAGTTCGACACAGTTCAATCTGGTGCGGACTACTTTCACGTTTCTGATGAGACAGTTCGCCGATGGCTTAAAGGTATAATTCCGGTCAATCCAATGGCTGAAAAGCTCCTATTGATAAAATCATTAGGCTATTTACCTAACGATATTAGGTGGCGTGGTTTTCGAATTAATGAGGAGCGCGGAATCCTTATCACGCCTAGTGGTCGCGAGTTCAGCCCTAAAGAATTGGAGAGTTTTGTGTATTGGCGCGATGAACATCGCCAATTTGTTGAGTTATACGGTCACATTGATAACCCAATCATGCAGCCCGCTAAGAAAAATCTGCTCCCATTTCGTGGTGGTCGAAGAATGAAATCCGCCCCTTGGGTTCCAAGTAAGCACAAGTTTAAATAGATATAAAAAGCCCGCTAATTGCGGGCTATTTAGGTTTAGCTATCAAGTTTACTTTGTGTGTCCTGATT
This sequence comes from Vibrio sp. 99-70-13A1, assembly GCF_013114625.1. Lineage (GTDB taxonomy): Bacteria > Pseudomonadota > Gammaproteobacteria > Enterobacterales > Vibrionaceae > Vibrio. Next base: position 67,555 of record NZ_VTXD01000005.1, on the reverse strand, counting down.
TTTATTTCGCTCACTCAGTTGAGTGCTTAACAGGATTTCAGCCTCTCTTGTTTTTTCATCTATTTTTTCTTGCTCTTTAGCGCTCATGTGCTTTAACAGCTGACCGACAACTGGAACATTATCTAGCTTCTTGATTGCGTCAGCTAGTTTCGAGCTTTTATCTATTGCGTCAATTATCGGGTGGTCTGAATTATTATAGTCAGAAATTAGCTTGCCTGGGTTCTCACTGTTAACTTGAAGTAAATTGAATAAAAGCCTCGTTCTAAGCTCTCCACTGGTATCATCTTCACCGATTCGAGATATTTGCGTCGAGAGCCCTTCAAAAGTTCTACTTGAAACCTCTTTGTGGGTGTATTCCTCAATTAACCTTTTACTGAGTTTGTAATTTTTATTTGATGAATATGCTACCCATAGAATTGGTGTGTACAAAGGGAGCATCATTGAAAATAAACTTGGAGCCTCTTTGAATACTTGAGCGAAGTCTTCTCTAAATGCCACCACGCGTACCAGCGTGAATATAACGGGAACGGATGAGCATATTATGAGCCCTATTATTGAAAACATAAATGAACGGTCATGTTTCTTTAGCTGCTCTTGTTCTACTTTAATTTTATCTGCATATGCAGCTGATAACCCTGCGGTCATAGCGGAAGGGAGTAGCGATGAGATTTTTTCTAATATCCCTTCTTTTTGCGCTTCAGCAGTTTCAATAAATTCAGCAGTTTTTAATTTGAAATCTTCCTCATAAGACTTAAGAGTCTGTTCCTGAGTTTGTTTTGCCTTAGCTACAGAGGAACTCAATCCACCTAGGTCTTCTTTAATTTTTAGGTAGCTTGAATCAAGAGCTTTTTGGAGTCCTACTACGACTTTTTCTTCACCTTCCTCATTCTCAAACGTATAACCAAATATTTCTTTGTATACCTCTAAAATTTCGTTTCGCTCATTCGTAGCGTTGCTTAAAAGGCTCTTTAATCGCTTGGATAGTGATTCTGATGCCTCTACTTGTTCAGAAATCGTAGAAAGCTTCTCAGATAGCGCTAGTCTTTCATCAACCAAGCCAGATAATTCGTGTAATGTTACTTCAATAGCTTCTTTTTTTTCTTCGAACTCTATATGGCTCTTTACAATAGCTTCTGCAGCCAAACTTGAATCACCATGGAAAACATCTATTTCATGGTGCCACTCACCAATCTCAGCCTTCATTTGGCTAATGAAGCTTTTTCCTTCTTCGGATGCAATTACAATCTCTTGAATTTCTTCTAATTGTTTTTCTGATTTATTTCTTATATTTGAAACCGAGTTTCTAGCGCCGATTACCTTTTTGAAATGTTCTGGAGCGGATTTTTCTAGAAGTGCCAAAGACTCTTGAACGTGTTTTAACGTCTCTTTAAGAGAAATAACATCTTTCCAAAGGTGCTCTTTCTCTTCTTTGATTTTTCTTTCTAGTCTTTCTTCAGCACTTCCTTTGAGGTAGTTCATATGTACACACCAAATTTATTTAGACCATTGATATATTGTGTCTATTTGTCACTTTACAATCCCTATATTCAACTTTGTTTATAAGTTGAGGATGCCCTCAAATAAAAAGCCGAACCCCTAGGGGTTCGGCTTTTGGTTTCCAGTGCAGCAAGCAAAGTCGCACTGATACATTAATGCTAACAAGGATAATACGAATCAAAACCAACCTATCAGCATGGTGAATGATGTGTAAATCATTAATAGGTAGGGTTTGAATCCACTCGCATGCCCTCGCCCTTTATCAGCACGGCTTTACAGGCTAGGCGCTTTCATTCTGTTTGGTTTCCAGAATTAATACGCGGTCTGATACGTTTCTCATGCCTTTGGTGATTTCAGTGATAATACGGTTTTGATTACGTAGGTTCACCACCATCAAGCCCGCCAGCGCGAGAAACTGAGGCGAAAAACCCCAATCACTCAAGGCGCTAAATATCGCGCTTTCCATACAAATCCCCTGCTCTTTTTTCTGGTTTCCATGCGTCTGGCAGTGCTTCCCATGCGCCAAGGACTGCGGGAATTGCTAGACCAATTGCACCACCAAAGTTAACACCCGTTTCGGTCACTTCCACACTAATTAAATGCCCGTAACCTGTGGCAGCGGCAACCACTGAACCCAATAGCGCCAAGCCTTTAAAGGTTGATTTCTCAAATATCATGTTGCTTTCCTTATGCTAACTTTACGCCCTGCATGGCGTCAGCGCGTGAGTAATGGCGACCCACTTCCATAATCGACATGGCGTGAAGCACGTCAGCCAGAAGTTCATCATCTTGCAAGTTAATGGATTCGTTGACGCCTACGCCGACCTGTTTTGCCACGAACTGCGCATAGTTCTTGGTGTCGTTTTCCACTGGCGGCGCAAAGCGGTTAATCATTTCGGCTAGGTTGTCGAGCCCGTGCAGCCGTTGATAATTTCGCATCACTTTCGCGCCAGCTCGAAAGCCAAACTTGTGATGGCTGAATGTTTCAAAAGCCGCATCTTTAGAGAATGAGCTTTCACCTTGCCAATCATTGCCTTTGCGAATGTTCAGCGGGTTATTGTTGCGGATACCGCGAATCGTTTTCTTAGTCATGACGAATAAGAACCCTCCAAATAGAACGAAAATGAGTAAGTACAAGCGCATGGTTAGCTCCAGTTCTCTGCCACAAATAGCTGAATCGCACTGTCTTGCGTGCCGTCAGGGTGAGCGGCGTTTTTAATGGCGCTTCCTGATTCTTCATCCATTGGGAAATGGTGCTGCATGTCTCGGGTGTTGTAACGTAAGTCCCACGCCTTAATGTTCACGCGCATCAATGAATATTGCGTATCCCAATAATCCAAATGGTCGTCAGCCAGTGGGCGGTCTGGGTTTTTAATGTAGCGATATAAAAACGTGTGTTCTTTCCCATCGGTCGGCAGCACGCTACCTGATGGGAATTCCACGCCATCAAGGTAAATAATCTCGCGCCCCGTTTGATACCAAATAGTATTGGGCGTGGTTTCGGCAAGATTCCCCACTTGCGAACCATATAAAGCACCATCACGTAAAATCGTGATATTTGGCGACATGATTAGCAGTTCATCGGCGGCGCAATAAAATTCATTGGCGCTCGGCGCTTGGAAGGAAAACGAGATTTCATCATTTCGATAAATTCGCCCTTTGGTTTTCAGTTGAAAGTAACTGGTTGCCCATAAGTAACGCGCCGCCATGGGTAAAGGTTCGTTATCCAGCTGTCGCCAATCTGCGCCGTTAAACCCATAGAAGTGTTTATCGGTGGTATTAAAATATACGATAGCGTCATCGTCAGTTGACACGATGGGATGCTCGGGCAGCTTGGGAATTATCTGCACCGTAGCCACGGTTTCTTTCAAACTCTCAATAAGGTTTGCCAGATATTCGATTTTGTTGCGCTCATTGCCTTGCGGCATGTTGTCAATAATTGGGTTCATTGGTTGTCTCACACTTCAATAATGCTGATATGGTCGGTGGCATCACCGGTAAACGTCACCGCTTCTCGCGTTGCCAGTTCTAGCTTTTCGCCCGCTTCCAACTCATAACCGCCATTGACCACAATCACCCCGACATTACTTTTCGGCGCGGATAGCACCAAGTTGCGGCGGTCATTGTTTCTAGGCAGTGAAAACGGCATCACCTGTTTTTGGCTTGCCAACATGTTGGAGGCTTGAAAGCCAATCACTTGATTCGATGCCATGCGCATTACGGGCATGGAATCAATCGCCACGCGCTGACCTGCCGCGAGTATCAATTCCGGTACGCTGTCTACATGGATGCGCTGGTCAGGCTGTAAACCAATTAACGGCAAAGCCTCAATCAAGGCTTTGATTTGTTGATTGGCAGCAAGTTGAACCGCTGGCATGGTGCTGACTGTGACGGCTTGCCCTTCAATTGGCGGCGTGAAGGTGCCCACGCCATGCTCAAACACCAAGCGACCAATGCCAGATATGAAAATTCGTCCAAATCGCGCACCTGTATATTTATACAGTGATTTTACAGGTAGGGTAAAAACCTCACCTGTAGCTTCAATTTCAACGCTGATTTTCCCTTCAGCTTGCTCGATGAAAATCCATTCAGAGTCAAGCGTGACGGGGATTCGTTGCCCTTCGATGAGTGTTAATTCCATTAGCGCACCGCCTTATAAGTGACAAAGCCCAAGACCATGGCAACAAACATCAATAAGTAGAGATTCAACTCACTTTGCTTGGTTTGTCCGCCGTCTTGGTTGAATTTGGCAAGCTCCATCACCGCATTGAGGCTTTGGGTATTTTGCGCGGCTTGGTTACCGGCCAATCCCGCCATCATTTGTAAGTTTTCGCTATTGGAGGTGCTGAACTCTTCAAGGACACCGCTGGCAAATTGGGTATTGGTTTGATGCATGGCGTTAGCAACGTGAACAATTTCACCGCCGAGCATTAATGCCCCTTCTACTGCGCCGTGGTCAGTCGCTTGCACATTGATGGTTGAGCCATTCACCCCACTGATGGCTGTCCCTAAGTTGTCACCACTAATGGCATTCTGACCGCTGACATTGGTGGTGTGTGTTGTGTTACTCGATTTAGACTTACCGCCCATGATTACACTCTCATTTCCATGCGCGTCACTTCCCCGCGCTCCGTTTCCTCAGTACTCAAGCGGCGACATAGTTTTGCCACCAAAGGAAAATAGGTTTCTGCGCTGATGGACGTTAAGCCGCATTCTTTGACGTAGACTTTGAGTTCTCGCATAGCAGGAATAACCCCACGACCTGATACGCCCCATAAGAAGTAAGAATCGCCGTCAATTTCACCCGCCACGGTGACGCGGTAACTATCGCCAGTGAGTTCGTAAACGCTGACACGCCCCGCTTTCACTTCACTTTTCAGAAGGTCAAAGTCTTTAGGGCAAGCGCGAAACGCCACTCTTAAACGCTTTAACGCGTTGGGATTATCAGAAACCAATTCAATCATTTTTTGAGTACCACCACTGCGCCAATCAGCACCACAACCACCCCAACAATCAGCATGGGGCTCACCGGGCTGCCGCCGCGATTGCTTGCCCCCATGTTAATCCCGCCCACGTTTTGCCCTGCGTGAGTAGTATTGGTGGCGGTCGCGGTAGCCGCGCCACCCGTGATTGGCATTGAGCCGCTATTCGATAAAGCCCCTAGACCTGGTAGCATCTAAATCACTCCCATTTTGAATAGACCAAAGGCAAACAGCGCCAGCGCCATTAACCATGAAAGGCGTTTCGTCCCTTCACTGATGGCAAAGCCGCCCCAAACACCTAAGCCGCCCGCCAGTGCAATCGGAATCAATACTAATGGCACGTTAACCCCCTTTTTTCATGGCTAGGTAAACCGCACCCGCCAAGATTAGGAAGCCACCACCGATGGAGGCATACAGCACATAGTTAGGCTGAGATTGTGATGGATACACCACATCGCCATTAGGTTGCTGATATTGATTTATCAGTGCTCGATGCGCGCTAGGGTCTGACGACACCGCGCGGTTGGCTTCTTGTTGAAGCTTGTTATCGAGTACCGAACTCACCAAATCACCCGCATCGCCAATGGCATCGCTGGCAATTTCGCCCACTGCATCGACCGCGCCGCCAATCAGCTCGCCGCCCGTTTCCAGTAAATTGTTAAACCAATCCATAGATTCACCTATGCCGCTTGCGGGTTAATCTCGCCCACTTGTTCAATGGCTTCGATAATCACAGACACGCTGCCTGAGCTGGATTTATCTAACTCAAATTGAAGTTGGTTGGCGGCGTTCGTTGGCAAACGACCTTCCACACCAAAACCTGTGCGAATGAAATCGAGCGTGAACCAATCTTTGTTTTGCTCAAGACCAGCAATCGCCAAGTCAAAGGCGTTATCGACTTTTGATACGTTGATTTCTTCGCGCTCATCACGCATCACACGGACACGTTCAATCGTTGGGTCTTTAAAGTGAATACGCTTGAGTGATAAGAACGGCGAACGCTCGGCAAAATCAAACGGCGTTCGACCAGCTGCGGCAGCAAACCAAGTCAGCGAGTAAAGACGCGGTAAGTAAATACGGCGAGATTGCGCGGCAGTCGTATGAGCGCGAGCTTTGATGCTTGGCGCGTTAATGCCAGCGGCTTTGGCTTTCAGCTGAATGTAAACCATCCAGATTTCACCTTGCAGCGTGACCAGTTCGCCAGTACGAACGCCCGCTTTGGTGCGCAGTGATAAATCAGAAAACGGAATGATGTAACGTCCAGCTTGAGTGAATTGTTTGCGGTGCTCTTGGAAGTCCACCAAGTCCTGACCAGTCACGCCGATGATTTCTTTACCGTTTAACTTCAGCGTCACGCGCTCAATGTCGGCAGGGTCAAGAATGTCGGTCACTAACTCAATGTTTTGGTAAGTAGGACCCGTCACAATGCGTAATGTGGCTTGGTTGCCCCAATTCACACCTTCAACAGGGTCAAGTTCGCGAGGACGCGGGTTAAAAGGAGTCGTCATCATTTCCATAATTAGAACCACCCCTTATTACCATTAACCGTGTCTTTCACCACGCCGAGCGCCGACACGTTGTTGATGGTCGCCAAAATTGCCAGTGTTAACGTTGCCGTCACTAGCATGGGTACAACAGTGCTTTTTGATAGTTTCATGTAGCCTTTCCATTTGGTTGATGTGTTAGGAACGGCTTTCAGTGTTGGAGGAAATAAGAAAATTAAACAGAGGGGTTAACCTAATAGGCTTGGGGTTTAACCTATTAGGCTTTGAGCTAAGGATTACAATTGATTTCACCGCGTTCGATGTTGCCAATCCCATCCCGAAACAGCACGTATTGAGCCACGCCGTTATTGGTTTTAGCGGTTTTAAGTGCCACTAATTCGCTTATATCATGCTCCTTTTGTTTGGCGATATAGGTGGCGTCTGCCATGGAAGACAAGCCGCCCACCCACCAAGTCGGTGATTGGCTGCTCACGGTTTTGGGTACTTCTTGCGTTCGCTGGAACATCGAATGAACGATTAGCCCAAACTGGCGACCACCGCGCCACAGCTCGCCCGATTTGCCTTTCAGTTTGCCCGTGGTTTCCACGGTGCTGGCAAGCTCTTCAATGGCGACATACAGCGGCGGTTTGTTTCCATCGCCGCAGCTCCACACGATAGAGGCAAAGACTTCGAGGTTTTCGGCGTTGGCTTCCTTAACCAGCGCCAGCTTAAAGCCCGTTCTTTTTTTACGCGCCGCCACTAAGGCGCGAGCGAACGCGCCAAACTCGGTGAACGCTTTTACTTTCTGACCTTGAAAGGTTGTGCCTGCGTAGTTCTGATACGGGTCAAAGAACGCCACTTGGCTTTTCTTGGGAATCAATCCTAGCTTCTTAACCGCGGTGGTTTTCCCGCTGCCCGTTGTGCCAATGTAGACAACATGCTCGGCGTTTAATGCCGTGTTGCTGTTAACTGGCATGGGTAATCTAAGCGGCGGCTTTTTCTGTTTCGGCATCGTTCGCCGCCTCCTTTTCCTGTAGGGCTTGAAGTCGTTTAATGCTGTTAATACCGGAATAGCCAAGACCAACCGCCGCGACACCAAACATGATTTCTTCTTTGTAGTTCTCAAACCACGTAAGCCACGTTAAGCCGTACTTTTCAATCAGTGGTCCACTGGATTCTAAGAACTTCTCTTTGGCTTTCTCATCAAAGGTAAATTCCACGCCCGCCGAGCCGGAAATGAATTGCTCCGACATGAATAAGCCCATGCCGACCATTCCGACTACGGCGGCGCTATCGACTGGCGGCTCGGCTTCATCATCATTGGCGGCTTCAGTGCCTTGGGTTTGTTTATCCATAGCGTCTAAATCATCAAACGCGGCGTTATAATTGTCATCGTTCGCGGCGACGGTGTGAACGGCTTGGTTTTCAGCTTCAAGCTCGGTGTTGTCTGGTTTATCCATGTGCGGAGGTGTCCTTTTTATTGAGTATCAAGAAAAGCCCAATCAGTGCGAGCAATCCATAAAAGTAAGGTTTAGCCGCTTCAAGCCTTGTTTTTAAAGGCTCGGGCGGATTGTCATTAGCCACAACTGGCGGCTTATCTAACGGTTTCGATTCTGGTTTAACTGGCGTTACAGGGTCGCTTTGTGTTTCCTTGTTCGGCAAGGCTTCAAGCGGTTTAAGCTCGGCTTTGGTCGGTTTCATGTTGCTTTCAATATGCGCTTGGAAAGTCGCGCCTTTACCTTGCTGAAAGCCGCAGCAAGGACAGTTGTAATAGAGTCGCCCCGTATTACGTTTGTTTTTGGGCGGGCTACCTTCGGTGACGATTCGATGTTCACCCACGGCGTGAACCGTGGCGATTGCGCCACAGTCCGGCATGTGACAACGAATAAACCCTTTAACAGGGTTTTTACTCGCCATGCTGCAAACGCTCATTGAATTGGCGTTCTAATTCCGCCATTCGCTGATTGTTGAGTTTCATCCACACCAAGAACAAACGCAGTGGAGACATGATTTTGCTTGCGAACGGGTTCTTTGACGCGGTTTCGACTTCTTTCTCAAGCTGTTCGGTAATCTGTGTTGCTTTTTCCATGTTGGTTTTCCTTTTCCTAGCCTAAATTGAGTGTTTTTAAAATCCGTGCAAGCAAGCCCCAAGTGGGGTTAATCGTGTTTTTTGGTGATGTAATAGTGTTCGACCAGCTCTAAATGGTGGCTTTTCAATGCGTCTAAATCATCATGTTGTGGTGGCAATTCTTGGTGAATTTGGGATTGCCAATTGGCGCGGCTATAGAGAAAACGCTGGTATTCCGCGTCATATTTCATGATGGCGGCGGCGCGTAGGTCGCCCAGCTCAACATCGTCGGTGTTCATTGACCAATCGCGCGCGCCATGCGCCCACAATAAAAACTCATCCATTTTTTCTTTGGCAGTGTCGCCCTCAAAACAGATTGAAAACGTGTTATCCGTCCGGGCAAATACCCCACGGCTTTGGATTTGTTTTTTGTAGTCGCGGATTTCACTATCAAGTGTTTTGATAAGTCGCTGTAATTTGAATTTCTGTGAGGTTTTGTCTTTCGCTATGGCACTGGCTCGAATGGCTTCGTCACGCTTAAATTGCTTGCGGCGCACCTGTTTTTCTAGCGGTTTGCGCCAGCGTTCCAAACGGTAGCCACATTCTTTAATAATGGCTGCCATGTTGTCGGCATCAAAGGCGGCGAGTACTTCCCACTGTGGAGCGCGCGAGCATTGCGCAATGTTGTAACGATTGCCACGAATCAGCCCTTGATTGGCATTTTCACCTTTCGCCGCGTAGCCGACCGCTTTGATTAAGTACGAACCCGCCGCTTTGGGTAATTTGATGCGCTGCAGATTGGCAAAGCCATGCCCCCAGATATTTTCAAGGCGCTGCGCCCACGTATCAAATACGCTTCTATCAACCGCCCAATCCAATAAAATATGGACATGGGGATTGGGTTCACCGTCCTCATTCATTGGGCATTCTGCTACCCAAATGTAATGAAATGGCGCGGCGCTGCCTTCGATGATTTCCATGTGTTCGCATTCATCAATATTTTGCTGAGAATGGTTGTCTTGTTTGCTGCGAACGGTGGCAGTAAACCCGCGTTGAAAGAGCTTTTTCGCCCCATCCAGAAAGCGCGAGACTTCAGCGCCGAGGGTAATCTCACCGGAAAAGATTCGGTCACGCTGCACGTCATCAAAAGTCAGGGTCAAAAAGGTTTTAAACCCGCCATGACATGCCGCGACATACGCACCCGATTCGAAAATCTTGCGAACGGCTCTTGAGGTCAGTTTTTCGGTATAACGCTCACCATCATTGGCGCTTGGTGCTTCACTTGGGCGCGGCTGGTAAATCATTTGCATCTTGATTTGTTCAGACCATGGTCGGTGCATCAAGAAAGCGCGAGATTTTCCTTTCTCTTTGGCGCTTGGCGCGTTGTTGTACATCACGTCATGGTTTTCCGCACAAGTGCTTTGCGACTTATGGCGAGGCTGACACTTGCGAGAACGCGTGATTAAACGGTCAATCTGTTTGCGACTTTTCCCTTGTCGGACTTTTGCGCCCTTTGACAAGCCTATGTCTTTCACGCCAATGGCGTGCGCTTCGCGCCTAGGTATATCACCCATTTTCCCCGAGTTTTCAAAATACTCCGGTGTGATTAACGTTAACTTTTTAGCCTGAACCAACTCCCAAATGTCGGCATTTTCTTTCGACTGATGAAAGTGAATTTGCTCCTGTGCTTTAAGCTTTGAACGCTCACTTTCTAGCCAAGAATTATCAACACTCCCAAAAAAGCCGCTTTCGAGAGCGGCGATGTTTTCTTGTGTTTTCTGGTTATTTTGGACGACTGCCGCACAATAACCGACATCTTGAGGACTCAACGAGTCCCCAACTGGCTGAGGGTCATGCGCTTTGTAAAGGTGGTTCATTGGTGACCACCTCCAATCTCAATCCAATTAAAGATAAAACCAAAGCAACCAACTAACGACCAAACGGCAAGAATCAATGCGCCTGAATCGTTCAGTGAAAAATCAAAGGTTTTAGGGTTATGGTCTTTACCCATAAGAAATGCAAATGCACCAAATAGAAATAAACCCAAGGCATCTAGACTCATACGTCAGCCTTAGATTCAGCGCCCTTTGCGGGCGCATCCTCTTGTTGCTTGCGGATATCTTCGAGTCCACCTTGAATCCAATCAAAGGCGAAAACGATGAAATTCTCTTTCTGTTCGAAATCGGAAATGTATTTAATATGAACGATTAAATAACGCTTACCATCGGACATTCGAACTCTGTCACCCAATCTATAACCACGGTCATTTTTTCTAATTTCGAAAGTCTTTTTACCGTCAATGATAGAATCAAGGTACTCAGATTGTATTTTCACTTGATGAAGTATCATAACGCACCTCCTACAAGCTGAGATTCAACGCCCTGTGCGGGCGCATCCTCTTGTTGCTTGCGGGATTCTAGATTATGAGCATCGCGTAATTGCTTTCTTAATGACGGCTTTTTAGATTTTTGGATTCGGTTGTTGCGATTAATTGCATTAAATAACGGTAACTGCCTTTTAGATACTGACGCAACACAAAACGCGCTATATGAATCGGGCAAGATTTGGATAAATTCTGCTTCATTCTTTCTAAATTTGTTTTCTTCAATCATCATGGCGCATTGAAGTGCATGGTTGTGACCTGCTAAAAACCTTAGAGCGCCGTAGTGGTGGGAAATACCAGCAATTGAACCAGTGCGATAAGCCTTTGATAACGCCTTAAAGTGCGTTTCTTGAGTTTCATGTTCGGCTAATTTCATGCGGCACCCCCACCAAGTCTGGCAGGGATGAAAGGTTTCGCTTTCTTCTTGAAACGTCCTTTGAATTCGGCGCGTAACTTCGCAACCATATCGAGAGAGTTTTGAGTCAGTTTAGGGTCTGGGTTTGAACACCCTGCCATATCAGGACAAGGTAAGTGAATTGGGTTAGTAACGTGTTCCATGTAATAGCCTCCGCAAGCTGTTTCTTTTTTGAACACGGAAACCATAGCGGAAGATTTTTAAGCACTCAAATCACCTGAGCTAATGAAATTAAGGGGTTAAACCTCTATAATTTAACAACTGTCGATTTTTCGAGCATTCACGGATGAATTACACAAATGCACTTTTGAACCGAGTTAAAGCCAAGTACGAACTGAGTTCGGACTACAAATTGGCTAAAAAACTGGGGATTGGCACTGGTCGCCTTGCGAACTGGCGCGCTGAAGTGTGTTCTATGGATTGGGAAGTTGCGTTTCAAGTCGCTGATTTACTTGAGATGGATGATCAAAAAGTAGTGTTCGGTTTACTTGATGATAAATACAAAAACACCCGCCTAATCAATGCCTTACAAGCTGGTGCTCCTGCCTAAAACTCTCTTTTATTTATTTACCCTGTTATACATAATGCGCACTGAGGTATAGGTAATTAACATCTGGTAAGTTTTAGCAAAACATTGATAAATCGTTTCATAAGTCTTTGATAGCCCTAACACATATTGTCTATAGTTAGCGCGCTTAGCTTTCTATAACTATCGATTTAGCTAAATAAACTACCACCAGTTAGATACAAAAATCGCTTATGTGACAAGGTCACACAAGCGATTTTGTAAGCTTGAAATGAGGGTTTTTAATCACATTTGTAATGTAAGCTTCCCAGGCGTAAGGCTTTTTACTTTAGCTATCGAGGAATTGGACATCTGAACGTTTGCGAACCAGTATGGTTTGTGTTTTACGTTAAAGATTTGACTATTTTCAAGTGAATCATGAATTGAAAAAGCTCTTGCTTGAGCTAAAGCTGCCCCGTAAACGCTCCGCTCAGAAATTGGAATATCATCAATATCTTCTAGTAATGCTTGTTGGATGTAAGAGCTATTCGCATCCCAATCTATATGTTCAACTAGTTTTTTGGCTATCTTTAATTCTGTTCTGTGAATGACAGCTGTCAAGAACTCTAGATTTGGCATAACTTCTGAGCAAGCGTAGTACTTTTCTCGCTGATCAATAGCCTCTCTATACTTCATCATCGTGCTAACTAATGCGTCTTCAAATACTTGAGTGAAGTGATTACAAATTAAAAATAGAGGTATAATTCTTAACACACCTAAAAGAATGCCTACATCAGCCTCTTTAGCGACTGTCTCTTGAAGCCTTAATCTGGTTGCGGCAGAAGTAACTACAAGATGTTGCCAGGCTTTTGGAGCTATGTGTTTCGTATTTTCATCAGACCATTTAAGCATTGATTGCGACATTATCACTGGAAATAACATACGGCAATTTTCTATGCCAAGTAATCCAATAGCTACTTTTGGGTCAGATATTAATCTAGGTTTTTTTCCGAACTTTTCACTAAACTGAGGGTTTGAAACGAATTCGATTAAGCTAGAACTTAGTTGTCGGCTAGATTCAGCTAAAGTGTTTAATTTAGTAAAGCTTAGTGATGGAGAATATGCGCAAGATGCAAAGAAACTAAAATCAGGTAAATGTGTATACAATGAACTCACTAATGTGGAATCAAATTTAGCACATAACATGTCTTCAGCCGTTGAGCTGACGTCTTCAATGACACTTTTCAATGTTTTCTGCTTTGCCGCAATTTTTTCATTTTTTGCAGTCACCCGCTCTTGCTCGCATAGAAGTAAAATTCTTTGATTTCGAGTAATTCGGTCGGCTTCGTCAAAAATCACATCTTCGCAATAACGCCCTTCTAAGCTTAATAGTAAGTCTACATCATCATGTTTAACTGAATACTTAGGGCTAATTAGCCATTGATCGAACCTGTGCTGGACTTGTTCTGTTATTTTCCTAGTAATTTCAATTGCTTCAGGTGTGTAATGTCTATTTGTTAAAAGCAACCTATTTCCCTTTATCATGATGTAGTGTGTATCCATCGATACACATTTATATTACTGATATATTAATGTAATTTAGTTTTTGTTTCACGGTTTACCGTATGTTTCTTTTGAAAATAATTTAGTTATAGTGCATCAAGTGGGAGTGATGTGTAATCGAATAAACTTTTCAGGGAATTTATACTTATATGTTTTCCCAACTTTGACTGTCTTTTTGGCAAAATTGCACAACTTTCTATCTCCAGAAGTTCTTACTCTATGCACTTTAGCTCGCGTATCTGAGTGCCTCATTTCTATAGTTACATCACAAAAACCTTTATAATCTATAGAGGAATTGTCCAATTTTTTAACTATTTGGGATTTAATTTTTTTTGCGATCGGGTTGACCTGAGAATCGTCAGCAAGTGCTGGTGATATCATAAATAAGAATATATAGAATGCTTTCATTAGTCTTTAATTTCCATAAAAATAAAGTGAAAGTATGTGACTATGTTTATGATAAATCAGGCTAACGAGCTAACTATTAGATACATATAGATCAAAACTGAAATGAAGTTGTTGATAAAGGCTTAAGCCTTCTTAGTGCCTTTCGATTTAAAACCATTATGAGGAAAAACATTTCGGATCCGTTGTTGAACGGCTTTAGGCACTGTTTTAGTAAACTTCAATTGATATCCAGAACGTTTTGAATACACCTTCAACTCTCCAGTGAATGGTGTGATTCGCCCAATCTCAACAACATTATGTTTAAAAGAAGGTGGTAAGTGCCCTTTTGATTTTTCAATTATCCCCTCTCTAAACCATATCTTAAGTGCAGGTCTGTCAATTAGAACAAGCCATAATATTAAAATAGCGCCTACTAGAATTACATACATCATAAATCACCTAATCTTCTAATCTTCTAATAATTTACTTAAGTCTTCTTTTAAACTAGTAACGGTTTTACTTGCTTTTTCACTGCGTGAAGCTTCGCTTACTAAGTACTCAATGGCGTCAGATAAAGTACAACCTAGTTCATTAGCACGCTGAGATAGTTTTTCCCAAACCCTGTAATCTAAGTCTATTGATTTCTTCTTAGTGTGTACTTGCTCGGCGTTAAAGTGTCTTTTACGTTTTGCTCTTATAGCTTGTTTAAGTTTGTTATCCAGATCAGCAGACATATTGTCTTTAATCCATTCAAGAACGCCTGTAGGTTGGTGCTCTAGTTTTAGTAATTCATCAACTGCATTTTTAGCCTCACTGCTATCGATGTGTTGTGTAATTTCTACCCCATCCTTCCATTTCTTGACTAAATACTGCCATTTCCAGCCACATTCTAAATTTTCTAACTGCTGATATTTCATACTATTTTCCAACTTGAATCATGGTGACAGCGTAACCCATATTGCCTATTTTCACAATCAATGTGGATAAAAAGCAGACTAACATCATGTTTATTTTTACTATATTGAATGCAGCTTCAATATTCATCTATTAGCCCCAATACTTTTTCTATATACTCCTTACCTCTTTATCTTTTTTTGAATTATCGATGACTCAAGTAGACTGGCGAAATGTAACACCTCAATACGATCAATTTAGTTCTCAGCTGGAACAGTTCTCTAAGATTACCCCATACTCTTTTTTAGATATTCAAAAGCGCTTTCAGCAAGCACTTAGAAGGTTTGAATGCCTTTCTAATCTATCTAAAGTTCTCTTAGTTAATGCTCCTGATAATTCAATTTATCGCCAGTTAGTTTCAGAGTCTCTATCTGTATGTTCGTTTGATAAGACTAACCCCGTAATTAGAACTGAATCACTTAAAGTTGAAAGCCTATTTGATCAAGTTGAAGTCAAAGATAATGAAGTAATCGCCCACCGAACAGGGTTGCTTACAAGGGCTGAAAATGGTTATTTAATCATTTCAGCTAACTTGATCCTCGCAAACCCAGGTTGCTGGTTACTTCTGAAATCTGCTCTACTCGGCGAAGCTATTGAAGACCTAAATAGTAATAGTGATCACATAACATCTGTCAGTACATCTCGAACTTATAACGTAAAACTGATTGTCGTTGGAGAGCGAGTGCAATTAGGTGACTTAGACTTTCTTGATAGTGATGTACAAACAGGTTTCTGTTTATTCAGTGAAATTGAGCAAGATTTAAAGTTAACTGAGCAAAGCTTTGTAGAATATTTAGGTTACTTAAACTGGCTAAAAGTGCGTTTTAATCTCCCTAACTTTTCCAGTGAGACTGTTATTTCTATCATGTCGGCAGGAGCCAGAGAAACGGAAGATCAGAACTATGTTCCTCTTTGCCCAATTTGGCATAACTCATTATTGAGTGAAGCTGCAATTGAATCAGAAAATCAAGAGATCACTCCGGAGCACATTACTCAAGCTTTAGAGCATAAATACTTCAGAGAGTCATACCTTCCAGAAAGAGCTGTTGATGATATTCTCGATGGGCAAGTCATTATCGAAACCGATGGCGAGCAAGTAGGTCAAGTTAATGCTCTGACTGTTATCGATGTTCCTGGTCACCCAGTCTCTTACGGTGAACCTGCTCGTATTTCATGCGTGATTCACTTCGGAGATGGAGATATTACTGATGTGGAACGCAAGGCCGAGCTTGGCGGTAATTTGCATGCTAAAGGCATGATGATTATGCAAGCATTTGTAAGTAGCTCGCTCAATTTAGAAGACCCGCTCCCTTATTCCGCTTCCATCGTATTTGAGCAATCTTATAGTGAAGTTGATGGTGACAGTGCGTCTCTAGCAGAACTCTGCTCACTGGTGAGCGCCCTATCTGAATACCCGATTAATCAGCAAATTGCTGTTACTGGTGCAGTGGATCAATTCGGTCGCGTACAAGCTGTTGGGGGTTTAAATGAAAAAATTGAAGGCTTCTATAATGTCTGTAAGCACCAAGGTTTTACTGGAAACCAAGGTGTGATTTTACCGACTTCAAACTTAAAACATCTCGCTTTAAAAGATGAAGTAGTTGAAAACATCAAAAATGGGCTATTTAATATTTGGTCTGTATCTAACGTTGATGAAGCGATACCTCTAATAATGAATAAACCATTTAGAGATGAGAATGAAGAAAACGTTCTGAGTAAAATCGCAGAGCGTATTGAAAACTTTGAAAGACATGAGCACCCGCCTGGATTCGTGGAACGTATTAAGCTTCTATTTTCGTAGTACTGGTTTGTCTAGTACTCATCGGACTTGTTTGGCGTACACCTGTTCACTAAGATGCACCTATCAAAAATTGGAGTAATTGATAATGCAAAATAAACCTGATTCTTACACTCGTGAAGACCTATTAGCATCTAGCCAAGGTGAGCTTTGGCCGGAAGGTCCACAACTACCAGCACCAAATATGCTGATGATGGATCGTATTACTAAAATGTCTGAAACTGAGGGAGATTTCGGTAAAGGTCTAATTCTAGCGGAATTGGATATTACTCCTGACCTTTGGTTCTTTGATTGTCACTTCCCTGGTGACCCTGTAATGCCTGGCTGTTTAGGGCTTGATGCAATGTGGCAATTAGTGGGCTTCTACTTAGGTTGGGTTGGCGGTAAAGGCAAAGGACGTGCACTTGGTGTAGGTGAAGTTAAGTTTACTGGTCAAATCTTGCCAACAGCCAAAAAAGTAACGTATGAGATTCACATGAAGCGTGTTGTTAATCGTCGATTAGTAATGGGACTAGCAGATGGTCGTGTTCTTGTTGATGGCAAAGAAATTTATGTAGCTAAAGATTTGAAAGTAGGATTATTCCAAGATACCTCTGCTTTCTAAGATATATTATGTAATTAAAGGTAGTTTATAAGGCTGCCTTTAATTTTGTTTAGAAATATTTAGTTATAGTGCGTTAGGTGTTTTTAAATAAGGCTTCGTGATAGAAGCCTTATTTAAATCATGTTATTTGTAGAGACCTGCCTGCTTATCATCTCTAGCATCTCGCCAACCACCTAGCCAATTAGACCTCGATTCCATTTGATTATAAGGGCAATCTTCTTGAGATCTTCCATTTAAGCCAGCTTTATAGCCTTGAGATTGTGCTCGTTCTAAGCGATCACGTTTTTGTCTCTTCATAGTGCAGTCCTCATACGGTATTAATTTTTTCGTACAACGATGGAGTTTTTTGCTCCAACTTTAAAGATTGACCATTAACTTAATTTTCTCAAGATAAAAAAATGCACAAGTTCAAAACCGTGAACTTGTGCTAAATAGTATTAAATTATTTGAACTTTCTACGGAATGCTAAAAAGCCCAAAAGTGATATAGAAAGTAAGCCAAAGCCAGCACCAGACCTTTCTACTTTTGCAGCGTCTGTACTACGTGCAATAATATCATCCGCTACAGCACCACTTCGTGGGATAAGTTTAACCGCAACGATTTCTTCAACACCGCCACTACCAAACTGACATTCTGCATTATGTGACGTTGTGTCGTATGCTTGTTCTGCACCATTAACAGTACACTTAAAGGCAGTAGCTGAAATCACACCAGCATCATTAATGTCTGTAGCATCAAAAATACGGTACTTATTGTTGTTCCCTGCCACATCACCGTCATTAGTTAGGTCATCTAACCACCAAGCTTGATCTTTAAAGATTGTGCTGCGTGTAGATTCGGTACCGGTCGTCGCATAAGGATATATAAACCCTCTATGACGACGTTCTTTACCATCAACTTCACGGCTCGACTCAGCATCTATTTGCCCAACAATTTCATTGAAGTTGTTAACCGAGCGAGCGTTGCCACCAGCGCCTGAGAAGAAAATACCGCCTGTTAGGAACGTACCTGTAGGTAGAGATGCTGAGTTATTACTAGAAGTTACTTGAGAGACAAATATTTTATTATCAAGAGTTCCTTCTTCTGCTATGCGGCGTTTTGCGTGACCAACAACCAATAAGTTACTATTAATGTCAGTTGCTACGCTATTTGTGTATTTATAGTCACCATTGGAATCAACCTGAGGACCTGAAATAGTTAAAGGTTCTATGCTTGTTAATGCAGTATCAATTACAAATACACTAGCATTCATATCTTGAAGATCATTACTGTCATAGTTAGCGTTGTATCCGGCACCATATAGTTTCCCACTAGCACTATCATAAGTGATAGCTCGCATGCTGCCTTGAGCTATATAATCACCTCTGATCTCTACAACGCTGGTTCCCCATTCAGATAATACTGGCGTTGTGCTATCAGAATTCCAGATAGCAGCTTTTGACGAAAAGTAATTTCCATAGTCATTAGTGACATCAGTAGAGATACTACCAACGTTAAACAATTTGCCATCTACCGTTACAGAGTCCCACGCTCGAGATTCAGTAGTAGTTGTTACTGGAGCTGTTGTAATCGCATTATTTCTGATATTTGAACCATCAGATTGCACACCAACTGGCTGAGATAACTCATCAATCGAGTTAATAACAGTATTATAAGTGCCAACTTTACCCTTTCCTTCAATAAATGCTTCTGCATTTACATAGGACATGTCTTGTTCTAATTGCCAAGTATTCCAACGCTGAGTACTCCAACCCTCACAAGTTGAATACTCAAGTAGACCTACACAGTAATCTTCAAAATTATCGTAATCTTCTAGATAGTAGAAGCGGTTGTCCATTGCGAAAGGAACTTCTTCACGATAACTAACGCCTTCAATAGATACTCGAGATTCGACTGCAATTGGATAAGTACTTTCAGAACAAGCTGTCGAGCCGAAGCAACCTAATAACTCATCTGGTGTAGCTGTAGATTTATCGATATCTTGCGGTATGACAGCAACACCAAAATATTCAGTCGCTTCAGTAGTTAACCCTGTAGGCGTTACTTCAACAACATCATAAAGTGCTGCACTGGCTTGAGTTGCTGCTAAAACTAAAGCAGCAACTGTGGTTAATTTAAATTTTGTACAACTCATTAATTCTTAACTTTCCTGTTGTAGTGCTTCGAGCTCTTCCCAACGCTCAAAAGCGACTTCCAGCTCATGCTCAGTTGCAGAGAGCTTGTCTAAGATAGGTTTAGTTTGCTCTACAGATTTTACGAAAAAGTCTGGGTCATTAACCTCTACCTGTAAAGCTTCTATTTCTGTTTCCAATTCCTCTAAACGCGCAGGTAATGCTTCAAGCTCTCTTTGCAGCTTATAGGATAGCTTCTTCGTTTTAACTTGTGGTGATACGGTTTTGGGAGTTTCCTCAACAACTTTTTCTACCTTTGCTGGCTTTTCAACCTCTCGGTACTGAAGAGCTTGCGCTCTTTGTTGTTGAGCATCATGGTAGCCGCCTACAAACTCTTCCACGACACCATTTCCTTCAAATATCCAACTTGTCATCACCGTGTTATCAACAAACTGACGATCGTGACTTACAAGAAGTAACGTACCCTCATAGTTGGCAAGTAAATCTTCTAAAAGTTCCAATGTTTCGATATCTAAATCATTGGTTGGCTCATCAAGAATCAATAAGTTGTTTGATTTAAGGAAAATTCGTGCAAGTAGTAAACGGTTCTTTTCACCACCAGACAAAGCTTTTACTGGAGTTCTAGCTCGCTTAGGTGAAAATAGGAAATCTTGAAGATAACTAAGAGCATGACGTTCACGACCACCAACAGTGACTTCTTGTTTACCATCAGCTAGGTTATCAATTACCGATTTTTCAGGGTCAAGGATCTCACGATATTGGTCAAAATACGCAACCTCTAACTTAGTACCACAGTGCAGTCGCCCTGAATCAGGTTTAAGCTGATCAAGAAGCAGCTTAAGAACGGTACTCTTACCACAACCGTTTGGACCAATCAGCGCTATACGGTCACCACGCATGATATTGAAACTGAAATCAGTAACAATAGTTTTACCTTCGAACGCAAAGTTGAGGTTTTCTGCTTCAAATACGATTTTGCCAGAACGTGATGACGTATCAATTTGAATATTCGCTTTGCCCTGAACTTCACGGCGGCTTTGGCGTTCATCTCGTAATTTCTTAAGAGCACGTACGCGACCTTCATTACGAGTACGACGAGCTTTGATGCCTTGACGAATCCACACTTCTTCTTGAGCTAATTTTTTATCAAACTCAGCATTTTGCATTTCTTCGACACGCAAAGCTTCTTCTTTATCCAGAAGGTAATTTTCATAATCACCAGGGAAAGAGCTTAACTTTCCACGGTCAAGGTCAACGATTCGCGTTGCCATAGATTTAATGAAAGCACGGTCGTGGGAAATAAAGATAATGGAACCACGAAAATCTTTAAGGAATGTCTCAAGCCATTCGATGGTTGCTACATCAAGGTGGTTTGTCGGCTCATCAAGAAGCAAAACATCCGGGTCACAAACAAGTGCACGAGCTAAAGCCGCTTTACGTTGCCAACCACCAGAAAGCTCTGTCAATTTTGTATTCGCCGTCAACTTTAATGCCGCAAGTACATTACTAACTCGATCTTCAAAACGCCAAGCATTAGCGTTATCAAGTTTTTCTTGAACTCGAGTCAAACGGTTTAAGTTCTTCTCACTTGGATCTTCACCAATAATATCCAGTAAATTATGGTATTCCTTTAAAAGCTCACCTACTTCAGCCAATCCACCTGATACATATTCATAAACCGTACCTTGTTCATTTCGAGGTGGATCTTGCTCTAAACGAGAAACAACAACATCTTGAGTGATCTGCATCTTGCCGTCATCCATGATGATATTGCCAGATAAGATCTTCATTAACGTTGATTTACCTGCACCATTACGTCCAACCAGACAAACTCGCTCGTTTTCTTGTAGAGCGAAGTCAGCACGATCAAGTAGTGGGTGATCACCAAAGGCAAGTTGCCCGTTATGTATTGTCAGTAATGCCATTATTGTTTAACCAATCGTTAAGTTCTTGAAGGCCAAATGGCCAATTCAGTTCTGATTCTTGAAATTTCAGTACCGGTATCGTTACCCCGTAACGAGAAAACAAAGCATCATCAAATGCAATGTCTATTACTTCTACCTGGTGACTAATGCTAAGTTGTTCCGTCAATTCAAATGCCATCTCACAAAGATGGCACCCTTCAGTACTGTATAGTGTCAGCACTTTAACTGTCCTTACTGTCTAACTAATTGAGCTAATTACTTATGTGTAATTAACCAGCAATTATGAATATGTTTATTTCGAGAGAAATCTAAAGGTAAAGTCTTAGAGGAGATATTCTCCGCCTTTAAACCTAATGATTCTAAACCTTCAAGATCCATTTTAAATTGGCGCTTGTTGTTTGAGAAAACAATAGTCCCTCCTTCTCTTAGGAGTCTTTTTAGGTTTTCCATCAATTGGATATGATCACGCTGAACATCAAAGGTTTGATCCATACGCTTTGAATTAGAGAATGTTGGCGGATCAATAAAGATCAAATCATATTCACCTTTAGCGTTGGTAAGCCACTGCAGGCAATCTGCTTGTTCAAATTGGTGCTGACGACCTACTCGACCATTCAAAGACATGTTCTCTTTAGCCCACTCTAAATAAGTGTTCGACATATCAACCGTTGTTGTAGAGCGAGCGCCACCAACTGCAGCATGAACTGTCGCACTACCTGTGTAAGCAAATAGATTTAAAAAATCCTTTCCTGCTGACATTTCACCAAGGCGGCGACGAGTCAGTTTATGATCTAGGAACAAACCAGTATCTAGATAATCGTGAAGGTTAACGATCAATTTAACGCCGTACTCATTCACTTCCATTTTTGAAGAGTCTTGAGACAGTTTTTGGTATTGAGAGCGACCTTTCTGTTTCTGGCGCACTTTAAGCACAACATTGTTCGCTTCAACACCTGTTACTTGAATTGCTGCACGAATAATATCGGTTAAACGACGTTTTGCTTTTTCTTCCGGAATATCTTTTGGCGCGGCATATTCTTGGATCACAAGATGTCCAGGGTATACATCAATAGCTACGTTGTATTCAGGAAGGTCGGCATCATAAATGCGGTAGCACTCTAGCTTCTCTTTTTTAGCCCACTTACCGATTTTTCCAATATTCTTCTTTAAACGATTAGCAAAATCAGGAGCAATCAATTGTTCTTGTTGCTCTGTTGGACGATCAGACATTGGGCGGTCTGAAATTGAGTAGTTTTTCTGGTGACAAGGTAACGCACCGTTATTTAGCTTGAACTGCTTATCTGCGCGCATGCGTAAACAACTCAGCAGTTCGTCAGAGCTAGAGAATATAGAAGCGTTACAGCCACCAAATTCTGATTTAAGTTGTGCACCAAATGCAGTGTATAGAGCAATTAAGCCAGGCTCTGTTCCAAGACGCTCACCATAAGGAGGATTAGAGACGATAACACCATTATCAAAAGTTGTAGGACGCTTCAAAAGAGCAGCATCTCCTACTTCAAAATCAATAAGTTCTTCAACCCCAGCTCTACGTGCATTATCGCGAGCGGTTTGGATCATACGAGCATCGTTGTCATAACCATAGAATTTGCATTCTACCTTTTTAACACCACGTCTACCTTGAACATTCGCTTCAGCTTTCACTTCAGCCCAAAGTTCGGGATCAAAATCTTCTAAAGACTCAAAGCACCATTTCTGGCGTTTAACACCAGGTGCCATATTTGCAGCCATCATCGCAGCTTCAATAACCAAAGTACCTGAACCACACATTGGGTCTAGGAAAGGTTTCGTTGCATCCCAGCCACTGCGTAACAAAATTGCTGCTGCAAGCGTTTCACGCAGAGGAGCACGACCAGACTCTGGACGATAGCCACGTTGGTGCAAACCGCTACCAACCATATCTACGCCTAGAATCGCTTTATCTTTATGAAGACGAACGTGAATACGGATATCAGGGCTTTCTTTGCTGATTGAAGGACGCGGTAAAGATTTCTTCTCAAAACAGTCAACAACGGCATCTTTAACTTTCATTGCACCGTATTGGCTATTACGGATTTCATGGTTTGTACCATTGAAATCAACAACAAATCGCTTAGAGCTATGGAATTGATTCACCCAATTGACAGCTGACGTTGAAAGGTAGAGGTCCATGTCATCTTGACAAGTGAATTCAGACAAAACACGTACAAATCGAGAAGCCAAACGACTCCACAAACAACAACGATAGATTTGCTCATTAGTTGCTTTGAATTTAACACCTGCCTGAACAGGTTTTGCATTGGTAATGCCTAGTTGGGTTAGTTCTTCAACTAATAAATTCTCAAGACCGTTTGAGGTAACCGCTAGATATTGATTCATAGTGTTCTTTTATTGATAAAAATGAACCCGATTATACCTGAGTTTCTGAGTTAAGCGTCACACTAAACACTTCTTTTAGCGCAATATTCCAAATGAATGCTCACCGATTAACCAGCCTAGACTCCATGCCATAGCGCTTCTACCAGAAACCGTCCACTCATACTTCCTTTCATCGTCATCACTAGCTCATTTTTAAGCCAACCTAACAAGTGAATATATATTCACACCAAAATTGGACTATACCAATTGAAAATAAACATGTAATTCAGTGACATAATGGCTAGTAATGGGGAATAATTTTTAATTATTCACGAATGTAAGGCTCATAAATAGGAAAAATCAATTCAGATAAATTTTGTGTCGTACAACATACATCCCAAAATTTGGGTATAACTCTGCTGTATTGATTAAAATTTGAATAAAAAAATCGGCATATAAGCCGATAGAGGTAGGATAAATCTATTTGGGGTAAGACTGAGAAGAAAGCTAAATGTTGTTTAAGGGATATTAACCAACAAGAGCGATTGGAGCTGAGTGAAGAATCATGTTTGCACAAACCATTCTGTCATGCATGACCTTAATAGAGTCACCAAATTTCAATACCTTAGAAGGTGACAAGTTAAACTCGTCTAAGTCCACAGAAGCACAGAGGCTTGATGAATCCCCCACTTCTAAAATAATAAAGTAGCCCAAGCTATATTCATTATTCAATCTAACGATATCGCCTTCTACAGGGTCGCAATAAGCGCTGCTCTGCTGGTCGAAGAACCAACTTTTAGGCTGTACTGGCTTGTGGAACCGTTTAGCGGCAACACAATAAAGAGCAAGCTCTGCTTGGCGAGGTTCTGAAAGTTCTAAACCACTAATTTGCTCTTTGAAGGTTTGGTATGAAGAGGCATCATCAACGGTGAATTCGTTGTGTTTGAAGGCGCAATCCACCAGCGTTTTCTTAACTAGATTAGTTTTGAAAACCATATCTTGTCCTAGATCTAGCATCAATGAACGTAGCTGTTCATCATAGTACCAATTCCATGTATCGCTGGGTTTAAGCATTGCTCGTCTCACACTAGTTAATAATCCATTAGGTAAAACGCTTAATTACCTTCCATTGCAGTAATTTTACTGTTGAACAGGCAAAAAAAAAGAGGAAATGAATTCCTCTTCTTTATGTAAATCGGCTAAAAGTCAGATAGTTACACTGTATCTTATAACTTACTTACCGTTTGTAGCTTTTTGCTATAGATTTTCAACAAAGTCACTATAGGTTCTTAACGATGTCACGTACTAAGCCCGGACCTTTATAAATAAAGCCAGAGTAAACCTGTACTAGCTTAGCACCAGCCATCATTTTTTCTTTAGCCGCGACATAAGAATCTACACCGCCTACACCAATAATCGGTAAGGCATCGCCTAACTCTTCATGTAAACGACGAACGACTTCAGTGCTTCGTGTTTGAACAGGACGTCCACTTAACCCACCCGCTTCATTGCAATGTTTCATGCCTTCTACAATGCTACGATCTAAAGTTGTGTTCGTTGCGATCACACCGTCGATCTTATTTTTGATCAACGACTCACAAATTTGGCAGATCTCATCATCACTAAGATCCGGAGCGATCTTCAGAGCTAATGGAACGTACTTACCGTGTTTCTGCTCTAATTCTGATTGCTTAATTTTTAACTCAGCAAGAAGTTCATCCAAAGCTTCACCATACTGAAGTGAACGTAGCCCTGGAGTGTTTGGAGAAGAAATATTTACCGCGATGTAACCAGCGTACTGATACACTTTATCCATACAGATAATATAATCTTCTGCACCCTTCTCTATTGGCGTATCTTTATTTTTACCAATGTTAATGCCAAGAACGCCATCATAATTCGACTTCTTAACATTTTCGATTAAGTTATCGACACCTAGATTATTAAAGCCCATTCGGTTAATAATGCCTTCAGCTTCAACCAAACGGAATAAACGTGGCTTATCATTACCGGCTTGTGGACGAGGTGTAACCGTACCTACTTCAACAAAACCGAAACCCATTGCGCCAAATGCGTCAATACACTCGCCGTTTTTATCTAAGCCGGCAGCTAAACCAACAGGGTTTTTAAAAGTGAGACCCATGCACTCTACAGGTCGATTAGGTAGTTGTTGACGGTACAAAAGATCAATAGGTGTGCCAGTAAAGCGTTTGAAATTTTGAATCGCAAGATCATGTGCCTTTTCGGCATCAAGTTGGAAAAAGCCAGTTCTGGCTAGACGGTAAAGCATTGTGCCTCCGATAGAAAAACCCGTGTGAACGGGGCGGTATTATTTACTTAATTCATGAACAATACAAACTTAATAGCCATTTATACCCTATTTATTTCAAAAATCACCCGAGTATTTGATTTCTAACAATCAAGTCTGCTTTCTTCCACTTAGAAGCCTGCATACAAGGGTGTAGATACGAACCTTAGAGCTCAATTGTAAATAACGCTCATCGAGCAAACGTTTACATTTATTCGAAAAATGTTTTCTCGAAAGTTTAGATACAAAAAAGACAAGGTAAAGTAGCGTTTAGCTACCCTATCCTTGTCTCAATTATTATATGTTTAAACCTAAGCTCTAAGTCTTTAGTCTTTAGTCTTTAGTCTTTAGTCTTTAGTAACTGTAAATGTAAATGTAAATGCGTTTAACTTATTTTCTCTGAACTTGCTGAACAGTTTAAGTTAAGTAACATCAATTCACGCAAGGCAACTGAGAACTTAGCGAATTCATGAACAGAACCCACTTTGAACTCATTTAAAATACTTTCCCAGCGATGTAATGAAATAGAGTTACTTTCCATCCATTCGTCTAATGCTTTAATCACATCAAAGTCACTCGCACAGCCACAGTTGAGAACCTGACCCGTTAATTGACGTTGTTGCCAATCTAAGTCTTCTCTAAAGGCAGCTCTTGCCAGTGCTTGCCAGTTGTTATCCACCGCTTGACCATTAATTTGTTTTAAGAACCAATGCAGAGATAGTCTGTCGCCTAAATTGAAGTACAGTTTAGAGGCTTGTTGGATGTTTTTACCTGTTTCACGGGATACTGTGGATATATCCAGTGCTGAGTAAAGACTAGACAAACGAGCTACAAAGTTAGCCAATTTCTCACCAACACCCTGCTCAATCCAAACTTGAGCAATGGCGTTATGTTCTTGAACTTCTGATTCCACCAGCATTTCATCCAGTGTTTCAGTTATTGCATGAACATCACCTTGATACAGCTCTACTAACGCTTTTACTGATTGTTTCCCTGTACGGTTTCTTAATAACCAACGAGTTAGCCTTCTCATTGTACGTCGTACATGGAATATCAATTCGTATTGAGCACCATATGTCGCAACATTATCTAACTCTCGAATATCTTTAAGAACTTGACCAAATCCATAGATTTCACGAGAAGCGGCATAGGCATTAGCGATATCAACAATATCAGCGCCTGTTTCTTCTTGTAATCGAGTCACAAAGTTACAGCCCATTTCATTAACCATTTGGTTAGCTAATGCTGTCGCGATAATTTCAGAGCGTAACGGGTGGTTATCCATATGTTCTGAATAGTTACGTCGTAACGCTGTTGGGAAGTACTGAGTAAGTTGCTGAGCATGGAACTCATCGTTAGCGATTTCATCACAAACTAGATCTTCTTTCAGAACCATTTTCCCGTAAGCCACTAATACAGACAACTCAGGTCGAGTTAATGCCTGCCCTAGTTTTTCTCGTTCTAGAAGGGTTTCATCATCAGGAATGTATTCTAGACCACGATCTAAATACCCTGCTTTTTCCATAGTGTGAATGAATCGTACTTGTTCTTTAACTAAACCAACGCCTTGGTGTTCAGTCACAGAAATTGATTCCGCTTGGCAGTAGGCATCATCTAAAACAATCACACCGACTTCATCTTCCATCGATTCTAGGATTTGATTACGTTGCTTAACGGTAAGATCGCCGTTTGAAACCAGTCCATTAAGGAAGATTTTGATGTTCACTTCATTATCTGAACAATCTACACCACCAACGTTATCAACAAAGTCGGTATTAACGCGTCCGCCTGTCAGTGCATATTCGATACGACCCAGCTGAGTCATACCCAAGTTACCGCCTTCACCAACAACTTTTGCCTTTAGATCTCGCCCGTCAATTCGCAGAACATCATTCGCGCGGTCACCAACATCAGTATGCGTTTCTTTCGATGATTTAACGTAAGTACCAATGCCGCCATTCCAAAGAAGATCGACCTGCATTGATAAGATCATTTTGATCAAATCATTCGGTGCCATAGACGCTTTCTTTGTACCAAGCATCTTCTGAATTTCAGGAGTTAGAGCAATTGACTTAGCTCGACGAGAGAAAATACCACCACCCTGCGAGATTAGATCTTTATTGTAATCTTCCCAACTAGAGCGAGGTAGCTTGAACAAGCGATCACGCTCTTCCCAGCTTGGGGCTGACTCTGGATTAGGGTCAATGAAAATGTGCATGTGGTTAAATGCAGCTTGGAGTCGGATATGCTTAGAAAGCAACATACCATTACCAAACACATCGCCAGCCATATCACCAACACCAATAGCAGTAAAGTCTGTGGTTTGGCAGTTAATGTTCATTTCTCGGAAGTGACGCTTAACGGATTCCCAACCACCTTTAGCAGTAATACCCATTGCTTTATGGTCATAACCATTTGAGCCACCTGAAGCAAAAGCATCACCTAGCCAGAAATTGTATTCATCTGAAACAGAGTTAGCTAAATCTGAGAACGTAGCCGTACCTTTATCTGCTGCAACTACTAGGTATGGGTCGTCTTCATCATGACGAACAACACTCTTAGGTGGAATCACTTCCCCTTCGATAATGTTATCCGAAACATCCAGTAATGCTCGAATGAAACGTTTGTAACAACGTTGACCTTCAGCGAAGATTTCATCTCGCCCTGTCATGGTGTGCTGACGTTTACAAACGAAACCGCCTTTCGCACCCACAGGAACAATAACAGTGTTCTTAACTTGTTGCGCTTTCACCAGGCCTAGGATTTCTGTACGGAAATCTTCTTGGCGATCTGACCAACGTAAACCACCACGAGCAACTTTCCCGCCTCGTAAATGCACACCTTCAATGTCAGGTGCATAAACAAAAATTTCAAATGCAGGAACTGGAGCTGGGATATCAGGAATCTCGCTTGGTTTCATTTTCAGCGCTAGCCAAGGCTTGAACTGCTTATTAGCGTCTAACTGATAGTAGTTTGTACGTAAAGTTGCGCTGATCATTTCCATATAACGGCGAATGATACGATCATCATCTAAGCTTTCAACATGATCTAATTGCTCAGTGATCTTCTTGATCAGATCAGCTTGACCTTTTTTACTGCCTTTCAGTTTTGGATCAAATCGTTTCTCAAATAATGCCACCAGCCCTTTAGCTAATTCAGGATAATGAGACAGTGTATCTTCAATGTATTGCTGACTAAATGGGAAACCAACTTGACGCATGTAACGAGCGTAAGCACGAAGAATTGAAATTTCACGTCCAGATAGTGCTGCGCCTAGCACTAAACGGTTGAAGCCATCACTTTCTAATTCACCAGCCCAAATTGCCGCAAATGCTTGTTGGAATAAATCACGAGCTTCACGTAAATCAACCGTCTTCTCACTCTTATGAAGCATTGAGAAATCTAATATCCAGTAAGTAACACCATTGGTTTTACGTACTTCATAAGGAGATTCACCAATTACACGCAAGCCAAGGTTCTCTAACATCGGCATGACGTCTGATAAGTGAATTGGCTCATCACTATGGTAAAACAGTTTTAATTTAACAGCTTTAGAGTCCGCTGCCTCTTCTTGAGGGCGGTAGAAAAGCATCCCAAGTTTATCGTCTTCTGTAAGAGCTTCTAGACGTTCAATGTCTGCAACCGCTGAACCTGGCATCATGTCTTCTTTATATGAACGTGGGAATGCACGCATATATTCTTTAGACAATGGTAAACCTTTACTTTCACCGAAGTTCGCAACAATAGATTCTGATAAACGATCATCCCAAGATGAAGATACTTCCATTAAATTCTGCTCAATTGTCTTAACGTCGACATCCATGTTGTTGTTATCAACACGGACGATGTAATGCGTTCTTGCTAGAGGGCTTTCTGAAAAGTAAGTGGTAAATTCGACTTCTTGCTCACAACCAAAGTATTGCTTAAGGATTCGCTGAGTTTGGCGGCGAAGCTCTGTGTTGTAACGATCTTTTGTGACATAAACCATACAGCTGAAAAAGCGACCAAAAGGATCTCTTCTTACGAACAAACGAAGTAAATCACGATCTTGCATTTGAACTACGCCAGTGCCGACTTCTAGAAGTTCTTCTTCACGAGCTTGAAGTAGCTCATCACGCGGGTAGTTTTCAAGAATATTGTGGAGTGCTTTATATGAGTATGAGCCATTTCGGTAGCCACTTGCTTCCAAAATTCGCTCAACCTTTTCACGAACTAATGGGATGCTTTCTACCGTTTGGTTATATACCGCAGAAGTGTAAAGACCAGTAAAGCGATGCTCACCAATTACTTTGCCTTTTTTATCAAACTTCTTAATTCCAATGTAATCGGTATAAGCTGGTCTATGAATTCGTGATGCTGTATTGCCTTTCGTCACAATTAATACGTAAGGCTTCTTAGCTTCAAGGCGAGCTGAATCTGAAAACTCAGACAGTTTCGTACTACGTACGCGTTCATCATTGGCAAATAGACCTAAGCCTTTATCTTTAGTCGGTTGAAGCTCAGTATCACCATCAATAGATACAAGGTTATATTCTTTGTAACCCATGAATGTAAAGTTGTGTTCGCCTAACCAACGTAAAAATTCTAATGTTTCCTCAAAACGTTGACCATCAACTGGAATCGTCTCTTTTTGAGCTTCAACTTGGTTGGTGACTTCTTCAAGCTTTTCAACCATCAGTAACCAATCATTCACAACTAAACTGGCATCTGTAAATATATCCAGTAGTTCTGTTTTAAGTGCTGTCATTTCAGCTTTGCTGCTTAGACGGTCAACTTCGATATGGAACAATGATTGGAAGACACCTTCATCGCGGCTGACACCAATTACTTCTCCTTTATCAGAGCGCAGTATTTGTGTTGGGTTATGAAGCATAAGGTGAGAAGAAAGGTCAAGGCGGGTCAATGCCATTTTGACAGAGTCTACAAGGAACGGGCTGTCTGGAACAACAATCTCAACAATGGTATGAGTTGATTGCCAACCCTGTCTGCTGACTGCCGGATTAAAGACTCGAACAGAAATGTCGTCGGCTTTTTTTTCATTGATGTGGTGCCATAAACTGACTACAGCACCATATAAATCTGATTCGTTTCTCTGGATTAAATCATCATGAGAAACATTGCTGAACAAATGTTGAGCAAGTTGCGTTACTAGAGGTCGATGAGCAAGGTCAAGTTTGTCTTGAATCAGTTTGTACACTTTTTCAAGTAAAACTGGAACCACAGTTTCACGTGCGGTCATAGTCACACTCCACAATTTTTATTGTATTTTATTATAGGGGGATCACCCACTCGCTGATAAAAACTTTTGTTAAGTAAAAGCGTAGTAAGTAATGATAATGCATTTATTTATTGTAAAAGCATTATTGAGAAATGGTTAATAATTTTAGTAATAGCGGGAGGTGAATGTTTGATTATGTGATTAAGGTTCCCTTTAACTCTCTGAATAACGAGAGCTTTACAGAGCTTCTAACTTTATAAACTTATTATTATGGTCAGTTGTTAGTCTAAATAGCCCTTTAACCCCTATTTGTGTAAGAAATGGTCTGAAACGAGTTGCTGGCAATTGCAGCCTTAAACCAGTAGTCGTTACGACTTGCACAGTACTTGCTGCTCCTGAGTAATGTGCTAAAAAATTTTGATAAGTAATGTTCAATGAAAAGTGATAATGATTCATAACTCTCCAACCTATATGTGTATGTAACTATGCTAAGAATGCGAGTAAATAAAGCTAAGAATACGAGTAAATAAAGCTAAGAATACGAGTAAATAAAAAGTGGCGCACCTAGGTACACCACTTGTTTTCTTAGTAAGAGTTTTGTCGTTCTTACTTAAAAATGTAGATTATTTGAAGTTAAGCCTCTAAAGCTTTTGTAACCTTCTCAAATAGATCTTTTGCCAAATTATCCATCGCTTTTAACGACTCAAGCTCTTTCTTGATTAAAGCTTGGCGTGATTCATCATATAAACGATATTTTAGTAGCGGGTCGATAAGACGTGAAGCTACCTGAGGGTTACTGCTATTGAGTTCTCTCAGTATTTCACCCGCAAACTCATAACCTTTACCTGATTTATCATGGAAATGCACAGGGTTCTGATTTAAAAATGCACCAACTAAGTTACGAGTTCTGTTTGGGTTTTTCAAGCTAAATGCTTGATGGTTCATACTTTCCTTGATTTTATCTAGTACATTTTTATCAGGGTTTGTTCCTTGCAAAGTAAACCACTTATCCATAACCAGACCATCATGTTTCCACTTGTCGCTGTAATCAGACATAAGTGATTCACGGCATTCTAACTGAGCAGCATTCGCTGCGCCCATAGATGCCATTGTATCTGTCATGTTATTTGAGCTTTCATACAGAGCAACAACCAAGTTATTACCTTGTTCAGTAAATGCTAAGTAACCTAAACAAACTTTTCTTAAGGTACGTTTGCCAATGGATGCATGCTCTACGTTGTATTCTGCTTGAGCATGGCTATGATAAACGGCTGCAAGCTCATCTTCTAATTCGGTAGCTAGAGCAAGTTTCATCGATTTTAGGACTGAAGCAATAGCATCAATATCAACACGAGTATACCAACCAAACACTTCATTATGGTTTGGCAGTGCTATCATTTCAGCGATGAAAGCAGGTTCTAGTGAATCGCTCAGTAAAACTCCACGGAAAGCATCAACAACATCCGAAGAAAGTTCAAATGGCTTACCTTGTTGTACATTTAAGATATTCGCACGAATGTATTTTGCTAGTAGCATTTGACCAGCATCCCAACGAGAAAACTCATTGCGCGCGTTAACCATTAAGAAAATAAGTTCTGCGTCAGAATAATCGTATTCAAGTTTAACCGGTGCCGAGAATTCACGTAGTAAAGAAGGAATTGGTTTTTCCGCTACATTTTCAAACACAAATGTATTTTCAGCGTCTTTAACGTCAAGCACATTATGAACAGATTTACCGTTACATTGTAACTCAATCACTTCACCAGACTGAGTATACAGCTCGATATCTAACGGAATATGTAACGGTTGCTTTTCTTCCTGCTCATGCGTTGGAGGAGTTGATTGAACAACTTTCAAAGTATAAGTCTTAGCACTTTCATCATAGCTACTTGTCACTACAAGTGTTGGCGTACCAGATTGGCTATACCACAGGCGGAATTGTGATAAATCCACACCTGATGCGTCTTCCATTGAAACAACGAAATCTTCACAAGTTGCAGCAGTACCATCATGACGCTCAAAATATAACTTCATACCTTTCTGGAAGTTAGTCTCTCCAAGAAGCGTATGCATCATACGGATAACTTCGCTGCCCTTCTCATACACAGTTAGTGTGTAGAAGTTATTCATTTCAATCACTTTTTCAGGGCGAATTGGATGAGACATTGGGCTTGCGTCTTCAGCGAATTGCGGACCACGGATAGTACGAACATTATTAATTCGGTTAACTGAGCGAGAGCCCAAGTCTGAAGAAAATTCTTGATCACGGAATACCGTTAAACCTTCTTTCAAGCTTAGCTGGAACCAATCTCGGCAAGTCACACGGTTACCTGTCCAGTTATGGAAGTACTCATGACCAATAACCGCTTCAATACCTAAGTAGTCGGTATCGGTTGCTGTTTGATCATTAGCTAGAACAAATTTAGAGTTAAAGATATTCAGACCTTTATTCTCCATTGCACCCATGTTGAAGAAATCAACCGCAACGATCATGTAGATATCTAAGTCGTACTCTAAGTCGAAACGGTCTTCATCCCACTTCATCGAATTAATAAGTGAAACCATAGCGTGGCTAGCACGATCCAGGTTTCCTTTATCAACAAAGATTTCTAGGTCAACTTTGCGTCCAGATTTTGTTGTGTAGTCATCTCTAAGGACATCAAAATCTCCTGCAACTAAAGCAAACAGGTACGCAGGCTTTGGATGCGGGTCTTGCCATTTAACCCAATGACGACCATTTTCAGCTTCACCTTCATCGACTCGGTTACCGTTACTAAGTAGGAATGGATAAACCGCTTTATCTGCAATCACTGTAGTTGTGAATTTAGCAAGAACGTCTGGGCGATCCATGTAGTAAGTAATACGACGGAAGCCTTCAGCTTCACATTGAGTACAGAAAGCACCACCAGATTTGTACAGACCTTCTAAAGCACTATTTCCTTCCGGATCAACATCAGTCACGATCGTTAGAACAAATTCTTTTGGTAAATCAGTAAGTGTTAGGTTTGTTTCTGATTGCTCAAAAGATTCCCATGGCTGGTCATTTACAGAAATGGATACAAGCTTAAGACCTTCACCATCTAATACTAACGTTGAGCTTTCTTTCTGTTGAGTAACGCTTGAAACTGCTGTGATAATTGAAGCAGTATCATGTAGATCGAAAGTTAAATCGATATCTGATATCAGGTGTGAAGGTGATTGGTAATCTTTACGAAATTTGGCTTGCGGGTTATGCGCCATGTCTTAGTCCTTTTGAGCATTTTTAATAATATTATTTACCAGTCTATATCTAAGGGCTTTGAACACATAACTCAAGGACAAATGTAAAAAAACGAGGTGTTTTTAGAAAACACCTCGCATTTTAGCTAGTAAAAAACAAATGATAGATATGAAACACCAACCACAGGATAGAATTCAGTATATTTATCGACAACAATCAGCGAATTCGATTCAATACCGCGTACATATCACCTTCTTGCCCTTCTAAAGTTAGAACATCACTATTAAGGGTATAAGTTGTGTCATGTTCCCCATTTTCATAGAGGAGTACTAGGTGATTACCTTCTGTGTAATACACGCCTCGATGGACGACTTCCCCACCCAGATCGTCTGAAACTCTAAACATAAATATAAAGTCAGGCTGTAAGACCAAATCCATTTTTTTAATATTACTAGCTCTTAGATCATCACCGGATAACTCCGCACTTGACCAGATACCAGCTAAAGCATTAGGAAGAGCTTTAGTAAACATCACACCATTTAAATTTAGCATATTATGATTACTGCTATAGGCGTAAACTTGTGGTTCAGAAGTATTCAAGCCGAGAATGATCGTGTCATCATTAGCGGTATACATACCTTCCCAATGATCAATGCTGTAATCTTTTTTCTGTATGTCGATTTTAAACGTATAGTTTGAATCTAACGTTAACTTTATCGCTAAGAAGTTTTCAGCAGCGCTATCAGGCTCTGGATTTAATAAATACCAATCACCAAGTAATAAGGGTAAGTCAAAGTGTGAAAGATCGGTATTATCTTTCACTTCACTGCTCCAAGCATTCAAGCTAAAGCAAGTCAAAAGTATTAGTATCCATTTCATAGTCACCCCCTATGTTTTCTTTAAGCTTAGGCACTTAAGTCATAGAACGCGAAAAAATTTGATCTAAATCACTAAATTTAACTCGTGAATAAAGAGTTTACTCAATAGTGGCGTTAATTTTAGCTGTATACATTCCTGCTAAAACTGAAAAAGGTGAGCTCTTAGGCTCACCTTTTTAAATAATAAACTGATTATATTATTCGGTAACTGGCGACAGTTCCTTACTAAATGAAATCAGTTCAACTTACATGAAATGTTACTTTTTAATCATGTCGACCATAATTGAAACTGATTCATCAAGATATGCGTCAGGAACTTCATAGTCTTTTGGTACATCATCAAGTGAAGCGAAAGCATCTAACTTGTTTGCTTTCTGGCGCAAATTGATACGTTCCAAACGTAATGCTTCAGCTTCATCACTTTCTTGCTGACGAGCCTTTTCATTTAATGATAGCTGGTTGTCATCTTTATCAGATTTGAATTTCGCAATATCAGCTTCAATGAAACCAAATTCCATATCATCAGCGATGCGCAGTTCATGAGCTTTCGTCAATTGTGCAATTTCAGCTTCATTACGTTGTAACACTTGATATTTTGCTTTATCAATACTGTCCCAAGGCAGTGCGTTATCTTCAACACTTTCACCTGTTTCAGCAGGGTCTATAGGAGTTGGATAAGCAATATCTGGAACCACACCTTTATTCTGCGTACTACCACCATTAATGCGATAGAACTTCTGAATAGTATATTGAACATATCCTAACTCTTTATCAAACAAGTCATAGATATGATTCAAAGAACGGTGTTGTTGAACGGTACCTTTACCAAATGAGTTTTCACCCAAAATGATCGCACGTCCATAGTCTTGCATTGCTGCAGCAAAAATTTCAGATGCAGAAGCACTATAACGGTTCACTAAAACCGTGAGTGGACCTTGATAACTAATTTCACCATCAGTATCACTGTTTACTTTTACTCTACCGTAGCTGTCACGAACTTGGACGACTGGTCCTTCTTCGATAAATAAGCCAGATAAAGCCGTTGCTTCCGTTAATGCACCACCGCCGTTATTACGGAGATCAACAATAATGCCATCAACACCCGTTTTCTTAAGCTCAGTAATCAACTTATCTGTGTCTTTTGATAGACCAACATAAAAGCTTGGTACTTCTAAAACACCAATCTTACGTCCATCTTTTTCAATAACTTCAGACTTAACAGCACGGTCTTCTAAACGAATCTTATCTCGGACAATAGTGACAACGTGACTTTTAGCATCTTTACCATCAGGTAAGATCTGTAGCTTCACTTTTGTCCCTTTAGGCCCTTTGATTAACTGAACAACATCGTCTAAACGCCATCCAATTACATCAACGACTTCTTCGCCATCTTGTCCAACACCAACAATTCGATCACCTTCGCCTAGTTGTTTACTGCTCGACGCAGGTCCACCAGCAACTAAAGAGCGGATAACGGTGTAATCGTCTGTCATCTGTAAGACAGCGCCGATCCCTTCTAGAGATAAGTTCATCTCTGATTGGAATTGCTCTGCATTACGAGGAGAAAGGTAACTAGTATGAGGATCGACTTCTCTAGAAAAAGCATTCATGTAAAGCTGAAAAGCATCTTCGTTACGCGATTGAGTAATACGCTTCATCGCATTGTTGTAGCGCTTTTCTAACACTTCTTGAATTTCAGGCCATTCTTTACCTGTTAACTTAAGGTTCAATGCGTCATATTTAACGCGTTTTCGCCATAATTCATTAACTTCTTTGGTACTAGCAGGCCATGTAGCTTCACTTCTGTCTAACTCAATACTTTCATCTACATCAAACTTAATTTCAGTATCAAGAAGTGATAATGCAAATTGAAAACGTTCAAAACGTTTTTGCATGGATAGATTATAAACATCAAAAGCCACCTGATTATTACCCGACTTAAGCTGCTCATCTAATTGAATAGATAAAGGCTCAAAAGAATCCATGTCGGCTTGCGTAAAAACATTACGGTTATAATCAAGCATCTCTACGTAACGATTAAAAATAGCTTTTGAAAAATCGTCGTTGAGATTGAAATGTTTATAGTGAGATCGCGTAAATCGAGAAGTAACGCGTTTGCTCGCAGTTTCGTGTTGAACTTCTGGAGCAAGAAGAGGTAAGTCATCTTGGTTAAGTTTGGCTTCTAAAGCCTGAGCTGATGATGCCGCTAGCCATAAGCTAGCAGCAATCAGTGTCAATTTTGAACGGCATTTCATGCGTAGGAGTATCTCCTTTAAGCGCGCAAGTGCTCCGCTTTAACAACCATTTGTAGGCCGTTTGCTAACTGAACACGCACATCTTCCTTATTGATTTCAACAATGGTCGCAGCCATGTTTCCTTTACCCATGTTCACATTCACTTCTTTGCCAGCGATGAATTCATCAGCATTTAAAGCTCTTGTTTCTACAGGTTTTTCTACTTTCGGTGTTTTAGGCGCTTGGCGACGAGGCTGTTGAGCTTTCTTCGCTTTAGGTTTTGCTTTGCCTTCTTCACGTGCTTTTTGTGCTTGTTCTTTACGACGAGCTTGAACTTTAGCTTTGCTTTCAGCAAGCGTAGTTTTTGCATGCTCAACGTGTTCTTCTTCTAATACACCACAAGGGTTACCGTCTAGATCTACACGTTCTGCACCAACTTTTACGCCGTGCAGGTAACGCCATGATGAAGTGTACTGTCTTAACGCTGCGCGAAGCTGTGTCTTACTTACTTTTTCATCTTCACTAAGACGTTCAGCAAGATCTTGAAAAATACCAATTTTAAGTGGTTTTGCTTCACCTTCTAAAGTAAAGCATTTAGGGAAACATTCAGCAACATATGCGATAACTTCTTTGCTGTTTTTTAACTTTTCAGTGTTTTCCATGTGGGTTCCTGGTTTTTGCGGTCTTCCGCGAGCATTAAGAAAATATTTTTACGTATTATAGAGACATGCCGAGGAAAAACCACAGTAAGAGAATAATTTATGCTTTGTTCGCGTGCGAATTGAGCAGCTTTTCCACTTCAACCATGAAAAACGTTAAACCTTCTTCATCAATTTCACTAAATCGACCAATTTTTGGGCTATCGATATCTAATACGCCCACCACTTTTCCATTAATAGAGAATGGAATAACGATTTCTGAGTTACTTGCAGCGTCACATGCGATATGACCTTCGAATTCATGCACGTCATAAATACGCTGAATACTGTTTGTTGAAACCGCAGTTCCACAAACGCCGCGTCCTACAGGAATTCGCACACAAGCAGGTTGACCTTGGAAAGGGCCTAAAACCAATTCATCTTCTTTTAGTAAGTAAAAACCAGCCCAGTTCAGATCATCTAACTCCATAAACAGTAATGCACTGATATTGGCTAGATTTGCAATAAAATCTGGTTCAGATTCAATTAACGCTACTGCCTGTTTGGTTAAGCGCTGGTAATGTTCTATTTTCATATTAACTTCCGGTTAAATTGACACTTCCATTATTAAGAGAACTACGTAGAATGCGACCAAAACACCTAAATAGGACTTATTCTCATTGAAAATGAAAAATTCAAATGACACTATTAGCCGTTCTTGGTTAATAAAACAAGTAAAAAAGCACAAGTCCAAATTACTGTTTGCTAACGTAATCGCTATTCTTGCGACTTTAGTAAGTGTTCCTATTCCTTTACTAATGCCTTTAATGGTTGATGAAGTGCTTTTAAACAAGCCTGCTTCTGGGTTAGACATGATGAACATGCTATTACCCTCTTCCATGCAAACACCTACTGGCTATATTGCACTTACCCTACTCCTTGTAATTCTAATGCGCTCAATAAGCCAAGCGTTAAATATTCTACAAGGTCGCCAATTTACCCTCGTGTCTAAAACAGTGACCTATCATATGCGAAGCAAAATGATAGAAAAGCTGGGGCGAATCAGTATTAGGCAATATGAAACCAAAGGCAGCGGCGGGATCAATGCTCATTTAATTACAGATATAGAGACCATTGATAAATTCATTGGTTCAACGCTCTCTAAGTTCATAGTCAGTTTTCTTACTGTAATAGGTACTGCCGGAGTACTACTTTGGCTGGAATGGCGACTAGGGCTGTTCATTTTACTTGTTAATCCTATTGTTATTTATTTTTCAAGAAAGCTTGGCAGTAAAGTTAAACACCTAAAGAAACGTGAAAACCAATCATTTGAACATTTCCAAAACCGTTTAGTTGAAACGCTAGACGGCATTTACCAGCTAAGAGCCGCGAACAAAGAAAGAATTTTTTTAGATGAATTAAAAGCTCAAGCTGATCAAGTTCGTATAGATGCAGATAAATACGCTTGGCAATCTGAAGCCGCAGGTAGAGTCTCATTCCTTCTATTTTTATTAGGCTTCGAGCTTTTTAGAGCCGTTGCTATGCTGATGGTGTTATTCAGCGACTTAACTATTGGTCAAATATTCGCCGTATTTGGCTATCTATGGTTTATGTTAGGTCCTGTACAAGAATTATTAGGTATTCAATTCTCTTGGTATAGCGCTAAGGCTGCCTTGAAAAGAATCAATGACCTTTTACTGCTTGAGGAAGAATACCGGCCAATAAGTAAGGTCAATCCGTTTACTTCCAATAAAGAAGTTGACGTTTCCATAGAAAATATTACATTCTCTTACAATTTAGAAAACACTGTTTTAAA
Organism: Vibrio sp. 99-70-13A1; assembly: GCF_013114625.1. Classification (GTDB taxonomy): domain Bacteria; phylum Pseudomonadota; class Gammaproteobacteria; order Enterobacterales; family Vibrionaceae; genus Vibrio. The sequence continues at coordinate 27,691 of NZ_VTXD01000005.1, read as the reverse complement.
TAATTTATCGCTGGAAATTCCCGCTGGGAAGAAAGTTGCGCTTGTTGGTGCAAGTGGTGGTGGTAAATCGACTTTGATACAGCTTTTGATTGGAGTCTACCAAGCAGATTCCGGTAATATACGTTTCAATGGTGAGACGACAGAAGACATCAGCTTTGACATAATAAGAAATCAAATAGCAGTTGTATTACAACAACCTATACTCTTTAATGACACCTTGAGGCATAATCTGACTCTTGGTGAAGACTACGACGAAATGGCTTTATGGCGAGCGCTTGAAGTTTCACAAATGCAAGATGTGATTACTCAGCTAAGTGATGGGTTAGATACTCAAATTGGTCGTAGTGGTGTTCGATTATCTGGTGGGCAAAGACAAAGGTTAGCCATTGCTAGAATGGTGCTCAGTAACCCGAAGTTTGTTATTCTTGATGAAGCAACGTCTGCTTTAGATACCGCGACTGAAGCCGCTCTTCATAAAGCATTAAGTGAGTTTCTCAAAGATAGAACAACTCTCATTGTTGCTCATAGACTTTCAGCAGTGAAACAAGCTGATTTAATATATGTATTGGAAGATGGGCAAGTTACCCAAACAGGAACACATGGCGAACTGGTTGAACAACAAGGTCTCTATCAAACACTTTATGGGAGTGTACAGTCGCACGCCTAGCGTTTTAAAACGAATCAATGGTCGCGCCTTGAAGCAGCCATTGATTCATCTTATCGGACACGCTTCACTTGCGCGTGCTCGCTTTGCCTTCACCTTTGTCTGGAAGGCAGTATGACCCTCTCAACCCAGCATCAATGTGATACAAGCAATGTTCGCCTTTGCCAAGGTTGTGAATTACCTGTCGACCGCGTCTCTGTTCCTTCTGGTAAAACAGCCTACTGCCCGAGATGTGGCACACAACTCTATAGAGGCGGCAGCCCTAGCTTATCGGGCAACCTCGCCTTAGCAGTAACATGCTTATTGCTCTTTATACCCTCTCATTTTTTTGATTTTATTAGTATTCGCTTGATAGGCGTGATGATCCCTGCGACTTTACCTTCAGGTATGGTGACATTAATGGGTGAAGGTTTCCCTCTTCTTGCCCTTTTAATCTTATTTTGCAGCTCCATCGCTCCATTTCTTGTGTGTTTTTCAGTATTAGTCGCCCACGCCTCTCTCTATTTTCGATGGTTTACGCCACTCAGGTTATCTTTAAAAACGGTACAAACCTTAAAACACTGGATGATGCTCGATGTATTCTTAGTCAGCATCGCTATTTCATGTTTTAAATTGCAGGATTATTCCGATATTTTTATTGGGGTTGGCTTAGTTGGATTACTACTTCTGCAATTATTTAGCGTGTTGTTGATCACTCGAATCAGTGTAAGACGTTACTGGGAGTCATGGAGCCAAGAATCTCAATATGATTTTGAAAACAAAACAGTGCATTGCCATAACTGTCATCTTTCTCAACCGAATAGCAAAGCGTGTGTCCGTTGTCATCAAAAGCTTCACCACAGAAAACCCAATTCGATTCAAAAAACGTGGGCACTACTTATAGCGGCATCGGTCGCGATAATTCCGGCGAACGTCATTCCTATATCGATATTAATAACTAATGGTCAACGCTTAGAAGACACCATATTTTCTGGCGTCGCAGCATTAATCAAAAGTGAGATGTATGGCATCGCCATTATTATTTTCGTCGCCAGTATTGTTGTACCAGTCGCGAAGATTTTGGGGCTCGCCTACATCTTACTGTGCATCCAATTTAAACGTTCCGTCTTCCATAGGCAGAGGATGATCGTTTACTTCGTTGTTAAATGGGTTGGGAAATGGTCTGTAATGGATTTATTCGTTATTTCGATAATGATGACATTAGTCGACCGTGGACAAATTTTAAACTTTACGCCGGGCTTTGGTGCCGTAGCATTTGGTATGGTCGTTATCCTTACTATGCTTGCCGTTGAAAGCCTTGATCCTAGATTAATCTGGGATAACTACACCTCTAAAGATGAGTCAGTGAATGAACAATAACAACCAATCACAAGCTTCTTATTCACCAGAAGTTAAAAAGAACAAAGGCATTTCTCCACTTTGGATATTGCCTATTCTTACTATGCTACTTGCTGGTTGGCTCGTCATGAAGTCAATACACGATGCTGGGCAACGCGTTCAAATTTACTTTTCTGACGCTGCAGGGTTGGTCGCAGGTCGCACAACGATCCGCTATCAAGGCTTAGAAGTTGGTATGGTTCGCGACATTACTTTATCTGAGGATCTCTCGAATATTTATGTTGATGCAGACATCTACCCTGAAGCAAAAAAACTCCTCTCAAAGGAAACTCGCTTCTGGTTAGTAAAACCAACAGCAAGTTTATCTGGCATTTCTGGGCTAGATGCTTTGGTCTCTGGTAACTACATCGCGATCCACCCTAGCGAAGCTTCTAGTGAGCCTGAAACGGTATTTAACGCTTTAGACAGTGCTCCCTCTGATTTGCTCGCTTCTGACGGCTTAAATATCATGCTCACCGCAAAAGACTTAGGCGGTATTTCTGTTGGTTCTCAAATTGTTTATAAGAAAATCCCTATCGGTGAGGTGTACAGCTACAAACTCAATGACAATTCAAAATCTGTCACAATAAAAGCAGCCATTCATGACGAATATAGCCATATCATTACTGATGAAAGCCGATTTTGGAATGTCAGCGGCTTAGGCGCAAGTATTGGGTTTTCTGGTGTTGACGTACGAATGGAAAGCTTAAGCGCCCTTCTTGGCGGTTCTATTGCCGTAGATTCTCCAGGAGGTGGAGAGGCAGTTGAAATGAACGCTAAATTCAAGCTCTACCAAGACTTGAAAACGGCGGGGCGTGGTATAGCAGTGAAAATCTCAGTTCCTGATGATAATAAAATAAGCTCAACAGGTGCGCCTATCATGTATAGAGGCATTGAAATTGGACAAGTTACAGACTTATCTTTAAGTGAAGGTCGTGAAGAAGTCATCGCCTCAGCCGCTATTCAACCAGCTTTCAGTGATTTTCTTAATACAGGCAGTAAGTTCCTACTTGAAGAAGCAAAAGTATCGCTAACAGGCGTAGAAAATATTGCTAACCTAGTCACAGGCAACTTCTTGACTTTGGTTCCCGGTGAAGGAAGCAAAGCCCGCAGTTTTCATGCGATACGTAAACATGAATACAATCAGCAACAAGAGAAATCCATTGCGATCCGTTTAAAATCTAATAACTCTTTTGGATTGGATGTAGGCACAAATCTCCTTTATAAAGGGATTGCTGTTGGCTCGATTATCGAAGTTGGCTTAATCGAAAATGTTGGCAAAGGTAACGCTAAACATGAAGTCTATATGGATGCGCTTATTGACAACGAATATGCTCACCTCATAAAAAGTAACAACCGTTTTTATGTGACTGGCAGCGCGACTGCTGAACTCACAGAATCAGGGCTTAGTGTTACTGTCCCGCCCGCAAAACAGTTATTAACCGGCTCTATTAGTTTTGTGAGTGAAGGAAATGAACATAAGCGGTCAGACTACCAATTATTTAAAAGCCAATCTTTAGCGGAACTAGCTAAGTACAACCAATCGGGCTCTCAAACTTTATCGCTATTTGCGAGTGAGTTACCTCCTATCTCGAAGGGAAGTCCCCTTCTCTATCGCAACCTACAAGTAGGCAGCATTTCTGATTTTTACCTAACTGACGGTGGTGTGAAAATTAAAGCGACGATTGAAAACCGCTACAAGCACCTAGTGACCAATCAAACTGTTTTTTGGAATCGATCTGGTGTGGAAGTTGATGCGTCTTTATCCGGTATTAGTATCAAGGCGGATCCTCTTAAAACATTAGTTCAAGGTGGAATCGCGTTTGATTCTCTACCAGGCATTGATAATAAGATTGGTAAACAGTGGAAGCTTTATTCTGATTCGAAAACAGCCCGTAAATTTGGGCGAGCTATTCAACTGACCTCTTCAGGCGATCAAGAAGTCAGTAAAGGTACCCCAATTAAATACCAAGGCGTTACGGTTGGTGAAGTGACATTAGTTGTTCCAAACTTCAAAAAACGTGGTATTGAAGTAACGGCAAGAGTCTTACCAGAATACGTGGATAGAATTGCGATTAACGGCAGTCACTTTTGGGTCGCTGAAGCTGAGATTGGTTTAGATGGAATAAAAAATGTATCGGCTTTATTGTCTAAATATATCAATGTACAGCCAGGTAAAGGTCAATCACAACTCTCTTTTGCTCTTTCGGACTCTCCTAATAAGGTCGAAGGCAAAACCTTCACGCTTCAAAGCGAAACTAGAGGCTCAGTAAAAGTTGGCACTCCCGTCCTATTCCGTGAAATGGAAATTGGTTCGGTAACCGATGTGAAGCTTGGTCAATTTGCTGACCGCATCATTTCAACGATTGAAGTTCTACCTGAATACACATATCTAATAAGGAGCAACAGCGTATTTTGGAACACTTCTGGTGTTGATGTATCTATTGGTTTGTCCGGCGCAAATATTAAGTCAGGTACAGTAGATAGCTTAATTCGTGGTGGGATTACTTTCTCAACACCTGAAGGCAAGCAATTACAACCTACAGCAGATGAAGGACAGTCATTCTATTTATATCCAACCGCAGAAGATGGATGGAAAGAATGGCGCACTGCAATACCTAAGCCATAAGCGTAAGATTTAGGTTTTTAGGTTTTTAGGTTTTTAGGTTTAGCAAAATTTCTAGCCTAGCTCGACCGAATAGAATGTGAGAACAGACTTAATAGACCGAAATCAACAGTAATTATAAATGCAGCCTTAGCGCTGCATTTTTATTGTTTAGCCTACCTCCATTTTCGATTACACTTCCCACATTATCGCTTTTATCGAGATTTCCCTTTGCACGCTAATATTTATATCCCCGAAGAATTCTTAACAAATATTGAAGAGATCATGCCTAGCCACTTAGATATGGCTTCTTTTATTTCCGCATGTCAAAAACCTCTTCGTAAAAGTATACGCGTCAATACTCTAAAAATTAGCGTTACCGACTTTTTGAAACGTGCAGAGATCAAGGGTTGGGAGTTAGAACCTGTACCTTGGTGTAATACTGGGTTTTGGATAACTTCTGATGAAAGTGAAGTGCCATTAGGCAATACAGCAGAGCACATGTCTGGTTTATTCTACATTCAAGAAGCCAGCTCTATGATGCCTGTTTCTGCTCTATTCCAAAATGATGAAACGTATCGAGCCGTTCTGGATACTGCCGCAGCTCCAGGTTCTAAAACCACGCAAATAGCTGCTTTGATGAATAACGAAGGTGTACTTGTTGCCAATGAGTATGCTGCAAGCCGTGTAAAAGTACTCCACGCGAACATAGAACGATGTGGTGTAAGAAATGCGGCGTTGAGTAATTTCGATGGTCGTGTATTTGGCGGTTGGTTACCAGAGCAGTTTGATGCGGTGTTACTTGATGCTCCTTGTTCTGGAGAAGGTACAATTCGTAAAGATGCCGATGCTATGAAGAACTGGAGTCATCAATCTGTTTTAGACATTGCTGAAACACAGAAAGACCTTATTGAAAGTGCTTTTCATGCATTAAAACCCAATGGTGTTTTAGTTTACTCCACCTGCACATTAAGCACTGAAGAAAACCAACAAGTATGCCATCACTTAAAAAATACATTTGGTGATGCTGTCGAATTTGAAACCTTAGATACTTTGTTTGAAAATGCTCAAGCAGCAACAACAGAAGAAGGTTTCTTGCACATTTTTCCACAAGTTTATGACTGTGAAGGTTTCTTTGTCGCTAGAATCCGAAAGCTAGCATCTGTAACACCACCAAAAGTTAAGAAAAGAATGGGTAAATTCCCATTTGAGAAAGCGCCATCAAAAATTCAAGATGAAGTGACTAGCCTCTTGCTAGAAACACTCGATGTCACCTTACCTTCAGATACACAGGTATGGCTACGTGATAAAGATGTTTGGTTGTTCCCGACAGCATTAGAACCAATGATTGGCGAATTACGTTTCTCTCGCATGGGAATCAAAATTGCTGAGACTCATAAAAAAGGCTATCGCTGGCAACATCAGGTTGCAACTACTCTGGCTACAGGCAACGAGTCAAATATTGTCAAACTGTGCATTGAAGATGCGAGAGAATGGTATATGGGAAGAGATATTCGCCCTGAATCATTATCAGGTAAAGGTGAAGTACTCGTAGAGTTTAATGGTGCAATCATTGGATTAGGTAAGTGGGTAGGAAACCGAATTAAGAATGGTCTTCCTCGTGAACTAGTAAAAGATAAGAACTTATTCTAAACCCTTAGTTCGGAAAGCTTATTCAGAGAGTTTTATTACTCACAGAGCTTTTGAAAACATAAAAAAAACCCAATCAATACGCTATTGATTGGGGCTTTTTACTTGAGCTTATTGGCTCATTAAAGGCAACCAGCTTTCAGTGTTTAGCTGTGGTTTGAGGCTCAAATCTTTGAACTTTATTTAAACATTAGCCTTCTTTAGCTAAACGGATACCTTCAGAATCGATGGTGATTTTACCGGCTTTATATAACCCACCGATTGTTTTCTTAAACGTACCTTTACTCGTTCTAAATGCAGAAAAGATTGCGTCTGGTGACGATTTATCGTTAAGAGGTAAAAAGCCCTCTTTCTTTTCAAGTAAATCCATTACTTTCATGCTTAGGTCGTCCATTTTACCTACGCCGATTTTTTGAAGTGATAAATCAACCTTGCCATCTTCACGTACATTCTTGATGTAGCCTTTTAACGCTTTACCAATAAATAGCTTTCCAATGACTTCAGAAGGGAAAATCATGCCCCAATGCTCACCGTTCACAATGGCTTTGTAGCCTAGCTGGCTGCGTTCAGCGATGATTAAATCCACTTGTTCATTCGTCTTATATTCGGCAGGTGTGTTATCTAGCCATTTATTGAATTTTGTTGTGCCAACAATACGGCTTGATGCTTTATCAATGTACACGTATACAAGAATAGATTGACCTTCATTCAATCGCCCGCGCTGTTCGCTAAACGGAACTAGCAGATCTTTACTTTTTACGCCCCAACTCATGAAAGCGCCAATGCTATTTACACCTTCAACAGTCATTAAGCCAAACTCACCTACCTGTGCAATAGGCTTTTCTGTTGTCGCTGCAATTTGATTATCTGAGTCGATGTATAAGAAGACATCTAACTTATGACCAATTTCAACACCTTCAGGAGTAAATTTTTTCGGTAATAACACGGTTCCGTAGTCACCAGCGTCAAGGAATACACCGAAATCAGCTTGTTTTACTACTTCTAAGTTGTTTACTTGACCAACATTAATCATCAAAATTGTCTCTACTTTAAATTTGCCAGAGATTATACGTGATCTCTGTTATGCTTTCGCTAGTTTCATTAATATTTTTCAACTCTAGGAGCCCTCGTTGATCACCGTAGATAAACAAGATGCAATTACACTCAAAATAAACCATGCAATGGCGAAAACAAAAACGTTGGACATGGATGTATATCTTTTTATTCCCGGCGAACTCGGTCTTACTCCTGAAGTCCTCTCTGAAAGTGCTTTTTACTACAGTTCGATTACTCAAAAACGCGCGTATTATAGTGATAAGACACTATTACCTTTGGTTCACAGTCGCTTGGCCAAACGTGGCAGGTTATCAATTACCCAATATCGAGTAAGTCTAAGTTTATTCGCATACCAATACGTTATCGCTCTTGATACCGCGGTTAACAGTTTAAATAAAGCCCCTGGTGACAGCGTAACAGCTGATGAAGTTGATGAAGTCATTGAGCTTGCTTTAGATATTCTCAAGAAGCTGAGACGAAGTATCCCTTATGAAGAAAACCTCAAACGCTACTATGCCAACATTGATAACTATCTATCTTGGTATACAGAACAAAAGTTTTTATCTCTTATTGCTCACATGCCAAGAGACAATGAGTACTCCACTATCAAAGAGCGCTTGGTTGCACTTTGTGAGAAAGAAACCGCTCACCGCCGATTAAATCGATATAACTCGACTCAAGTTCGTGAAGATGTCACGCGCTTAAGTAATAAGATGCGTCTATTGAGACGTTTAATTGAGCACCCTATTGTCTTAAAAGAGAAGACAACTTCTATGGGTAACAACGTTAAGCGAGCGGTAAAAGGTATCGCTACCGGCTTGGTGATGGTCTTTGTTACAACAACTGTTATTTTAGCTCGTGACTTTCTTGGTGAGATTACCGCCTCTTTCATCGTTTCTATGTCATTCATTTATGCGCTACGAGAAATTTTTAAAGACGACTTAAGAGATATTCTATGGCGCTGGATTCGTAAAGGAAAACCTAAGTGGAAGCGCCGCTACTATGACCCAACAACTAACAAATCAGTTGGGCAAAAACTAGAATGGCTGGACTACAGTACCTTCTCAAAGTTAGCGGACAAAATTCAATCTATTCGTAAAAAGCGAGTGGTTCAGCGTGAAGAGCAGATTTTACATTATCGCTCTCAAACCCATATGTCTACGTCACTGTTTATGAGTGGCTATGAAGAAACTCGTGAATCTGTATCTATTAGCCTGCGAGCCTTAACCCGATTAATGGATAAAGGATCAAATAAGGTTTATAGACTTAATGAAGGTCAAGTTAGTAGAGAGTCTGTTGAAAAGCGTCATCTATTAAATTTGATTATTAAAGAGAATAACCACGATTCAGAACCAACGTATTATCGCTGGAAGATTGTCATGAATCGTTCAAAGATTGTAGACATCGAAGAGATTAAGCAAGAAGCATAACGGCAAATTTCAACTTTACTGACAATAGTTCATTTTAGGGGCAATAATTCACTTTAGTGACAAATTCCACCTTAGTGACAGACTCCATTTTACTGACCAAAGTTCCTTTCACTGACGAAAAACGCCAGTGCATGGAACAACCATTTACTCTATCACTTTTTCTTAGGTATTTTCTTAATTGACAGTGTTAGAGTGAATTTTGCCATCACTTCATCATTACTCAGTGTCGGACACGTCGCTAATATCGTAACCGTTTGGTTAACCCTCTCACCTGTTTGCATTGTTTGCTCTAGCATTGCATCAATCAACTCTCCATCGGTGCAAATAAAGTGAACATCCGCTTCAGGCCGTTTTAAGAACTCCCCTGTCACCCCTTTAAAGGCGAGTGATATTTTCGCTCCTTGATCTTGAGCTTTACTCATCGCTAAAAATCCACCCGCGACATCTGCCCCTACAGCAAGTACACCAAAATACATACTATTTAAATGATTCTTTGTTCTACGCTTTAATGGAATTTTAACTTCAACTTGCTTCTGATCGAGCTTAATTAACTTAGGTCTCGCAAGCCAAATAAACGGGACTTGGAAGAAACCAAACATGTTGAGATACAGGTTTGCTTTTTGTAATGGAGAGAACATATTAGTCAGCCTACTTTATAGTTGTCCGACCAGTTAATATTCATTCCATTCAAATGTCAAAAAATTGTTACAAAAAAGAGAACTGTTAAAAATAGTCCGAGAGAGAAGTAAGCAGAATAAAGAATAAAAGTATTTAAGCTTTTGAAATATAGCCGGTGAGAGCTAATACGCGATGAACCATAAAAAAGGCATTGCCAGTAGGTGACAATGCCTCACATCAGTTTTATACGGTGACTAGTATTAAGTACCTAGCAAATAGATTATGCCGTAATAACAGCATCAACCCCTTCTAAGTCAGCAATGTAACCTTGCAGTTTAGGGTAATCAACAAGCCCTTGAGTAACCAATAATACTGGCTTTTTCGCTTGCAAAGACGATTTCACAATCATATCAATTAATGTAATAACAGATTCATTCTGAGGGTCGAATGCATGTTGCTGAGCTTCATTTTGCTTATCTACGCCCAATGTAAATTGCGTTAAGTTATCAACATTAACGACTACACCATCAAAGTAATGCAGCAAACGTTCACTAAGAAGAACAGCAGATGGCACATCACATGAGAATAAGACTTTGAGCCCGTTCAAACCTCTAGGCAAGCCTTGCTCAGCAAGTAAATCGATAATTTTAGCCGCGTCACTTAACGAGCGAACAAAAGGCACAACAATCTCAATGTTGAAGCCTTGCTCTCTTAACGTTTTGATTACCATACATTCTAGAGAAAATGCATGACTATAAGCATCAGTCGCGTATCGAGCAACGCCTCTCACACCAAGTGCCGGGTTAACTTCTTCTATCTCATTCTTGCCGCCGAGAAGTGAGTTAAAAGCATAACTGTCCGCTCCGCTCAATGCGACGCGAATTGATTTATGAGAAGGTTTAACAGCAGCAGAGATAGCTGACACTAGAGTGTGGACGAAATGTTCAGAAACGGCTTGCTCACCAATAATGCTACTTAGTGATGTTTTTTCTAAGTCAGTTAAGACACTTAGATGGTTCTCGATACTCGGATGATAAAAAACGCGCTCCATGAGCAATTCAGATAATGAAACGTATAAATGTTCCGAACCATTACTCTCATTATAAGAAGGCAATACATCACCTAAAGTTAATTCAGGGTGTAAGGCTCTTGGGTTTCCTTGAGTCATGACTGCTCCAGCATTGTTATATTTGTATTTGATAGAAAATACCGATAGCTGCTTGTTAATACAAGCAAAAAACAGCCATTTAAGAGTCTGCCAATGATAAAACACGTAATATTGGAAATATGAGAGATAAGTTTGACGCAAGGGAGTTTATTCCTAGGGTCAATTCCGTTATCTTAACCGCTTCGCAATAGAATAATAAAGTTATCACATGCCATTAAAAACTGATGAGTTGAGAACCCAAGCACTGGGGCCAATGCCAACTCCTGCCGAATTAGGCAATGCACACCCTATTACAGATGATGTGGCTGAGCGTATTGCACAGTCACGTCGTCAAATTGAAGACATCCTAACTGGTCGCGATAATCGTTTACTTGTTATTGTTGGTCCATGTTCAGTTCATGATACAGATGCCGCTCTGGACTACGCACAGCGTCTTAGCCAAATCCAAGAACAACATAAAGACGAGCTTTTCGTAGTAATGAGAACGTACTTTGAAAAGCCTCGTACTGTCGTTGGCTGGAAAGGTTTAATTACTGATCCAAACCTTGATGGTTCATACGCCTTAGAAACAGGTCTAAATAAAGCCCGTAAATTACTGCTTGATATTAACAAGCTTGGCTTAGCGACAGCGACTGAGTTCTTAGACATGATCACAGGTCAGTACATCGCTGACTTGATCACTTGGGGCGCCATTGGTGCGCGCACTACAGAGTCGCAAATTCACAGAGAAATGGCTTCTGCTCTTTCATGCCCTGTTGGTTTCAAAAACGCGACTAACGGCAATGTAAAAATTGCAATTGATGCTATTCGTGCAGCTCAAGCTTCTCACTATTTTTACTCTCCAGATAAAAATGGTCGCATGACGGTATACCGCACTGCAGGTAACCCTCATGGTCATATCATTTTACGTGGTGGTGACAAAGGTACAAACTTCGATAGCGAATCAGTTGCCGAAGCCTGCGCACAACTAGAGCAATTCAACTTGCCTCAACGTCTAATCGTCGATTTCAGCCATGCAAACTGTCAAAAGCAGCATCGTAAGCAGTTAGAAGTGGCTGAAGATATCTGCAACCAAATCAAATATGGTAAAAACCAAGTCGCAGGTATTATGGCGGAAAGCTTTATTGAAGAAGGCAACCAGCCGATGACTGACATCACCAATCTAGAATATGGTAAGTCAATTACTGATCCTTGCCTAAGCTGGGGTGACACTGTCACCATGCTAGATATGCTTGCTAACGCGATTAAAGAACGAAACTAATTAGGAAAGTCGACATGCCATCATTTGATATTATTTCTGAAGTAGAAGCAGTAGAACTTCGTAATGCTGTAGATAACGCTAACCGTGAACTATCAACCCGTTTTGATTTTCGTGGCGTAGAAGCAAGCTTCGACTACAAAGATGAGTCAGTAAAACTAAGCGCTCAAGATGATTTTCAACTTAAGCAAATGCGTGACATTCTGCGAAGCAACTTAACGAAGCGCAACGTAGATCCTAACGCAATGGAAGCAAAAAAAGCTGACCAAACGGGTCGTACTTGGTTGCAAACAGTTGTCTTCAAGCAAGGTATTGAGACTGACGTCGCTAAGAAAATCGTTAAACTTATTAAAGATAACAAAATCAAAGTTCAAGCTTCGATTCAGGGCGAAAAAGTTCGCGTTACTGGTAAAAAGCGTGATGACCTACAAGCAGTGATGAACCTAGTTCGCAACGGTGAGCTTGGTCAACCATTCCAGTTTGATAATTTCCGTGACTAATTAGCCCTATTTGCCTTTATCTAGTGTTAAAGGAAATTAGTGCAAGCGATTAAAAAGCCTCTGTTTTATGCAGAGGCTTTTTTGTCGTTATCTAAATCCTAGTAAGGATTACATCACTTTCGCAGTAGACAGCTTTAAATCCTGCGCAACAAGTAAATTATATTCAACGCTTGCTGGTGGAATAAATACACACACCCTCAATTTCTCAGCTCGAGCTTTTTCAAGCTTTGTTGATAGGTCACCACTTCCATCGTAGTTTTCTCTTTCAGCATCACGTCTGCATAAGTCAACAAACTCAAAAGGACAGGCTTTCGGGTACAGCACAAGTTCCGATTCTTGCATTAACCGCAGCGCTTTCATAGAAAGTAACTCAACGTCATCTTCAAACTCAATCCAAGTAACTCGCCCTTCACTCTCTAGGTTTTCGACCAAAGATTTTTGATAATATGCTTCTAGCTGTTCTCTGTTTGAAACTTGCTCAACAAAACTCGAAGATAGAAAACGCTCCCAGAACTTTCTTCTCTCATCAACTGTTGGGAATGACTCTTTAATTGAATTGCGTTTTGATGCACCAAAGTCAGCTACTAAACCGATATTTTGAGGTAATACTGTTTCGAGCTTTTCTCTAATATTTCGCACTAAAACAGGAGAAGCCCCACCACTAGAGATAGCAATTTGGATTCTTCCGCGATTTATCATTGACGGCGTTATGAAATCACAATATGGAAGGTCATCAACAACATTGACTAAAATGCCCAGTTTTTTTGCATCATTATATACTTGATGATTTAGGTTAGGATTATCAGTTGTCGCCCAGACTTGCAGGTATTGTTTTGAAATAATATTCGAAGAGTAAAAATTTTGGATCCAATGAACTTTGTCTTCGTCTATTAATTTCTTTAAATAAGGCTCTACCTTAGGTGAAACTAGCGTAACTTCCCCTCCAGCACGCAATAAACTATCTACTTTGCGGCAAGCAACTTCTCCACCGCCTACTACTAAGATTGGCTTATTTTCTACATCTAAAAACATTGGGAAATAACGCATATTCTTCCTTGAGTCCTCTTAAATAACTATTCAACCATGCTACCAAAATTGGAGCATATTCATAGTTAACTGATAAGTTTAAAAATAATTTACTACCAAATTTTGTTGTTTGTTGAGTTCATTATTTCAGCAAACCGTTATTAATTCGGAATATAAAACTAGTCGTTCGAAAATATCAAACTCTAAATCTTGTTGCACCAACTGTGTGTGAGGTTGCACTATTTACATTCACGTAACATTTGGTCATTCTAAATGTGTTCGGATTTGTGATTTCACTCAAAATTCTTTTTAAATTATACATTTGTGAAACTACGAATCCTTTCCTAATCTTATAAACAGTTGTTTAAAAACCGAACTTATGGATTTGCAAAATGCAAACGGTGATTTAAAAACAACGACAAGAAGTAAACACGACAGTAACACGTACACGAAATTTTATTCGCACACTTGCTCAGGCATATTTGATTTTACATGGAATATACAGGAAGGATACAAATGACAAATAAACTCACACTTCTTGCTTCAGTAGTAGCTGCTTCAACAGCAATGATGGCAACATCAGCGTCAGCGGCAGAAAGCACTCTGGACAAAGTAACTTCACAAGGCGTACTAACTTGTGGTGTAAGTACGGGGCTTCCAGGGTTTTCTAACCCTAACTCAAAAGGTGAGTGGGAAGGAATCGATGTTGAATATTGTCAAGCTCTTGCTGCTGCAGTACTTGGTGATAAAACGAAAGTTAAGTATGTACCATTAACAGCAAAAGAACGATTCACTGCACTTCAATCTGGTGAAATTGATGTTCTTTCTCGTAACACAACTTGGACTCTGCACCGTGACACTGCTCTTGGTCTAAACTTCGTAGGCGTGAACTACTACGATGGTCAAGGCTTCATGGTTAAGAAAGAGCTAGGTCTTACAAGTGCTAAAGAACTCGATGGCGCTTCTGTTTGTGTTCAATCTGGTACGACTACAGAGCTAAACCTAGCTGACTACTTCCGTAATAATGGCATGTCATATAAACCAGTTGTATTTGATACAGCAGCACAAACATCTAAGGGTTTTGATGCAGGACGTTGTGATGTGCTAACAACAGACCAATCTGGTCTATACGCACTTCGCTTGAATCTAAAAGATCCGTCTTCTGCACAAGTTCTACCTGAAATCATTTCTAAAGAGCCACTAGGCCCTGTTGTTCGTCAAGATGACGACAAGTGGTTCAATGTTGCTAAATGGACACTTTCGGCAATGATCAATGCTGAAGAATACGGCATTAGCTCTAAGAATGTAGACCAAATGCTTAAATCTAAAGATCCAAACATCAAACGTATTCTTGGTGTAGATGGTCCTAAAGGTAAAGCTCTAGGTATTAGTGATGATTGGGGCTACCAAGTAATTAAACAAGTGGGTAACTACGGCGAAAGCTTTGAGCGCACTGTAGGTACAGGCTCACCACTAGCAATTTCTCGTGGTGTAAACGCACTTTGGAATGCGGGCGGCTTTATGTACGCTCCACCTATCCGTTAATAAATTTAAAAGTATCAATTAGGGCGGGAATTTCCGCCCTCTTTATTAAATGGATTTGAGGTTATAGCAGTATGAAACCTAACGAAACTCTCACCCCATCTCAGGCAAAGCCTAAACCTAAAAGCGCCAATCTTCTTTACAACCCTACTTTCCGCTCAGTTGTCTTCCAAGTGATTGCGGTAGGCGCTCTCGTGGCGTTCATTTATACAATTGTAAATAACGCTTTAACAAACTTAGATGCCCGTGGTATTGCCACTGGTTTTGACTTTTTATCCCAAGAAGCTGGTTTCGGTATCGGCTTAACCCTAGTTGAATATGATGAAACTTTCTCTTACGGAAGAACTTTCGTAGTCGGCTTACTTAATACCGCATTGGTTTCAGTTCTAGGTATCATACTAGCAACTGTGATCGGTTTTAGTATGGGTATCGCAAGACTTTCATCCAACTGGCTTGTTAGCCGTTTTGCTGCTGTCTATATAGAGATTTTTCGAAATATCCCCCTACTTCTACAAATTTTCTTTTGGTATTTTGCTGTTTTACAAGCTCTACCATCTACTCGAAATAGTATGAGTTTAGGCGAGGCTATCTTTTTAAATGTCCGTGGTTTATATTTCCCTGGTCCAGTACTGGAACAAGGTAGTAGCATTGTAATTACGGCATTTATTGCTGGTGTTATTGCTACGCTTTTCATCAATATATGGGCAAATAACAAACAAAAGCTTACGGGACAGCAAACACCTATGGGTCGTATTGCAGCTGCTCTTATCATCGGCCTCCCTTTAGTCATGTACTTCATCATGGGTATGCCAATTTCAGCTGATTACCCTGAGCTAAAAGGATTCAACTTTAAAGGCGGGATCAGCATCATCCCCGAACTTGCAGCCCTTATGCTTGCATTGAGTATATACACGGCTTCCTTTATTGCAGAGATTGTTCGTTCAGGCATAAACGCAGTAAGCCATGGTCAAACAGAAGCAGCTATGTCTCTTGGAATTCCACGTTCTCGTACACTTAAGCTCGTGATTATCCCACAGGCATTAAGAATTATTATTCCTCCTCTGACTAGCCAATATTTAAATCTAACAAAGAACTCATCTCTTGCTATGGCTATCGGTTATCCAGATCTTGTTTCTGTTTTTGCAGGTACAACACTAAACCAAACCGGACAAGCAATAGAAGTAATCGCAATGACTATGGGTGTATATCTAACATTAAGCCTATTAACGTCAGCCCTAATGAATATATACAACCGCAAAGTTGCGTTGGTGGAGAGATAAGATGAGTACACATCAATTTCAACCAGACCTTCCGCCACCAGGAAATACTGTCGGTCCAGTCGGTTGGTTAAGAAAAAATTTGTTTAACGGCCCAGTAAACAGTGTTGTTACTGTCATTCTGGCTTACTTTGCATTTTCACTTTTGTGGTCCGTTGCTGATTGGGCAATTATTAGTGCAGATTGGATAGGCACGACTCGTGATGCTTGTACAAGTGAAGGCGCTTGTTGGGTTTTCATTAGTGTTCGTTGGGATCAGTTCATGTATGGGTTCTACCCAGAAGCTGAACTTTGGCGCCCTCGCTTATTTTATATCACTCTTGCTGTATTCGTGGCTTTGCTTGCTTATGAAAAAACCCCAAAGCGTGTTTGGATCTGGTTATTTTTTGTAAACATTTACCCGTTCATTATTGCTGCTTTACTTTATGGTGGCGTCTTTGGACTTGAAGTTGTCGATACCCATAAATGGGGTGGATTACTCGTCACATTAATTATTGCATTAGTCGGGATTGTGGTCTCATTACCTATTGGTGTTGCTTTAGCACTAGGTAGACGCTCTGAAATGCCGATAATTCGCAGTATGTGTACCGTGTATATCGAAATATGGCGTGGTGTACCTCTTATTACGGTTCTATTCATGGCTTCGGTTATGTTGCCACTGTTTTTATCAGAAGGCACAGAAACAGATAAGCTAATCAGAGCTTTGATTGGTGTGGTGCTATTTAGTGCTGCGTATATGGCTGAAGTAATTCGTGGTGGCTTACAAGCCATTCCAAAAGGTCAATATGAAGCCGCTGATGCTTTGGGTTTGAGTTACTGGAAAAAAACAGGATTAATCATCCTTCCTCAAGCTCTAAAAATCACAATCCCTTCAATTGTGAATACCTTCATCGGACTGTTCAAAGATACAAGTCTAGTTTTGATTATCGGTATGTTTGACGTACTGGGTATTGGTCAAGCAGCGAATACCGACCCAGAGTGGCTTGGGTATTCAACAGAAAGTTATGTATTTGTCGCGTTAGTTTTCTGGGTATTCTGTTTCGGCATGTCGAGATATTCGATATGGCTAGAAAATAGACTTCACACCGGTCACAAACGATAGTTAACAAGATCAAGGACGTATTATGACGCAGCAATCAGACAACAACTCACAAGGTCTTATGATCGAGTTAAAAGACATGAACAAGTGGTACGGAGAGTTCCACGTTCTTAAAAATATCAATTTAGAAGTGAAGAAAGGCGAGAAAATTGTAATCTGTGGTCCTTCTGGTTCTGGTAAGTCGACGATGATTCGTTGTATCAACCGCCTAGAAGAACATCAAAAAGGTCATATTTTTGTTTCAGGAAATGAGCTAACAGAAGATCTAAAAAACATTGAGGCTGTTAGACGCGATGTTGGTATGTGTTTCCAGCACTTCAATTTATTCCCTCATCTAACGGTATTAGAGAATTGTACGCTCGCTCCAATTTGGGTAAAGAAGATGCCAAAGGGTGAAGCAGAAGCCATCGCAATGAAATACCTTGAGCGTGTAAAAATCCCTGAGCAAGCGGATAAATTTCCGGGGCAGCTTTCAGGCGGTCAACAACAGCGAGTGGCAATTGCACGATCTTTGTGTATGAACCCGCAGGTAATGTTGTTTGATGAACCAACGTCAGCACTCGACCCAGAGATGGTTCGCGAAGTACTTGATGTTATGGTTGAGTTAGCAGAAGAAGGCATGACTATGCTTTGTGTTACTCACGAAATGGGCTTTGCTAAAGAGGTCGCGGATCGGGTCATATTCATGGATGCCGGTGAAATCATTGAAGAAAACAACCCTGTAGACTTCTTTGAAAATCCACAATCAGATCGAACTCAAAACTTCTTGAGCCAAATCCTGCATCACTAATGTGATACAATCATAATAATACAGAGGCGGCTTCGGTCGCCTCTTTGTTGTTAATATATTAATTATTGTTAACCGTTTCATTTGTAGCACATCAACCCTAGCAACACTTTGTTACATCTTGAGAAACACTTAACCGACTATTTTGATTATTATTTTAAATATACAAAAGGGATGAAAGACTTGATTTTTCGAACTTTCAGCCCCATAAATGTACTAATAACTATTGAAGTCACCTTACGAGGAAGATTATGAACAGCCCTATGTTTTCACGCACAGCATCTCAAGAGAGTGCTCTGCAAACCAATAAAGTACTGCGTAATACTTATGCTCTACTTTCTATGACGTTACTTTGGTCTGCTCTTGTGGCAGGCGTATCTATGGCGATGAACCTTCCTCGTCCTGGTCTAATTATCATGCTTGTAGGATTCTACGGTCTACTTTTCTTAACAGAGAAGAACCGCGACAACAGCATGGGTCTTGTATTCACGTTCCTATTTACAGGCTTCCTTGGCTACACAATAGGTCCGATCCTGAATATGTATGTTGGCGCTGGTATGGGTGATGTCATCCTAACGGCTCTTGGCGGTACTGCACTAGCCTTCATGGCAGCGTCTGCTTATGCACTAACGACTAAACGCGATCTTTCATTCCTTAACGGTATGTTAATGGCTGGTTTCGTTGTTCTACTAGTTGGCATGGTTGCTAACATCTTCCTACAGATGCCACTACTTTCACTAGCGATGAGCGGTATGTTTATCCTGTTCTCTACTGGTGTTATTTTGCTAACTACCCAAAGCATCATTCGTGGCGGTGAAACTAACTACATCTCAGCAACGATTAGCTTGTACGTTTCAATCTACAACATCTTCATCAGCCTATTAAGCATTCTAGGCATCATGAATAGCGACGACTAATTTCTCTCGTTACTGAAGAAAACTAAGCCCAAGAGCCTGCCTCTTGGGCTTTTTTGTCTCTATAGAAGCAATATTCCTAGAGATAGCGACAATAATTCTTGAGAAAAGTGATCTTGGCCATGTACCCTACTTTAAATAGCTAATTTGATTCTGGATTAAACATGTTTGAATATAACGGCAAACAAATCGAAACTGATGCTCAAGGCTACCTGTTAGACTCGACACAATGGGAAGCGGGCATGATTGAGATACTGGCCAAAGATGAAGGTATCGAGCTTACTGAAGCTCATTTGGAAGTTGTCCATTTTGTCCGAAGTTTTTATGAGGAATTCAATACTTCCCCGGCGGTTCGTATGCTTGTTAAAGCTATGGCAAAGGGTCATGGTCCAGAAAAAGGAAACAGCAAATATTTATTTAAATTGTTTAAAACCGGTCCTGCAAAGCAAGCAACCAAATTAGCTGGGTTACCTAAGCCTGCAAAATGCTTGTAAGAGTCAACCTCTCATTTTAAACAAGCCCTTACGATACTGTTTCTACAGTATCGTAAATAGTTCCAAGCCCTCTACAGAACTCTCTTCAATTAGTTCTTTTTCTTCTAGTAAAACCACCGATTCAACAACCGCCCTTTCAGGTCCAATATTAAGCCAATCACGTATTTGAGATGTATTCTCTTTGCTCGCAATAGTTAAAACCTCAACACTCCCATCAATAAGGTTCTTAGCATAACCCCGAATCCTAAGCTTTACTGCGAAGCTACGAGTGTGATACCGAAAGCCTACGCCTTGAACTTTG
This sequence comes from Vibrio sp. 99-70-13A1, assembly GCF_013114625.1. GTDB lineage: Bacteria > Pseudomonadota > Gammaproteobacteria > Enterobacterales > Vibrionaceae > Vibrio. The sequence continues at coordinate 7,925 of NZ_VTXD01000005.1, read as the reverse complement.
CCAAAGACGACAAATTTTGACCTGATAGAATTCATATTATTGCTCCGTAATTTACATGAGTGATATAATTCTCACTATCTATTCAACCACTTCTCATAAGTGGAACTAAAAACGAGAATAATAACTATGAAAGAAATACCATTCCGCTGGATCGATAAATACCTTATCCACTTAAAGATCCAAGAAAAGTTTTATCTGCTCTTCATTCTTCCCTTAATTGCTCTCATCATATTAACTTTAGTCCTTGATAATTCAGCCGACTCATTGCTTTCTAGTATGTACCATGACGAGCTTCTGCTAATGAAAGGCTTAATTGAAGCTGGGCAATTATCTAAAGATCAAGTCGCCACACTGATTCATAACTCTGAAACAATCAGTTTTGGGTATGGTGCCGGTGCAGTGTCAGTAATGAATGGTGCATTTAGTTTAGTCGCGAATTACGAACAAAACTTATGGACTTCTTTATCAACAACACAAATTACATTAATTGCCGTTACCCTTTCTCTTATTGCGCTAGGTGTCTATTACATAATGACATTCATTGGTGGGGCAATGTTCTCAATGAACAAGGCGTTAAACACGCTAGCCAATGGTGATTTAACAAGCAGAATGAATTACTTTTCGGTTCGTGATGAATTTAGTGAAATTGCAATTACCATAGATAAGGTTGCAGACCGCGAGCAAAAAATGGTGTTATCAATCCAAGAATCTGTCGCGCTTATGCAGCAAATCAGTTCTGATTTAAACCTATCTACTCAGCAAAGCTCTGCTATATCAAATACACAGCAAGAACATTTAAATGGACTTGCGAGTGCAACTGAGCAAATGGCTTCTACAATACGTGAAGTGGCAAATTTAGCTCACGAGTCGAGTAACCAGACAATGGATGCTCAAAGTGTTGCTCAAAGTGGTCAGCATAAGGTTTCAAATACTTTAAATTCTATTTCAAACCTATCAACTGAAATTCAATCGGCTTCTCAAGCGGTGGAAGAACTTGATGCAAATGCAGCTCAAATCGATGAAGTGGTTACCACTATCAACGCTATTTCTGAGCAAACTAACTTATTGGCATTGAATGCTGCAATTGAAGCTGCGCGAGCTGGTGAACAAGGCCGTGGTTTTGCTGTAGTTGCTGATGAAGTCCGTGCATTAGCAGGAAGAACTCAACAAGCAACGGTTGAAATTCAAACCATGATTGAGGCGCTACAACGTAACAGCCAATCTCTTACTAAGTTAATGGAAGTGACCGTTTCAAATGCGAATGAAGGTCAAACATTAATGTCTGAGGTAAATGTTGAAATTGGTTCTTTAGCAGAGAAAAACCAATCGATTTCTGATAGTAGTACACAAATTGCTACAGCAGCTGAAGAACAAGGCGTTGTTGCAGATAACATTGCACATAGTGTTGAAGAGATTCGTAATCAATCTAATAACGTATGCGAAATGATTAGCACAACAAATTCCAACGTTGATCGTCTTCGCTCACAAAGTGACTCAATGGAAGGCTTATTAACGGGATTAAAGGCCTAGCCTTCTTCCTTAGTCTAGTTTTACTCTATAAGGGCTGTTCATACAGCCCTTTCTTATTTGCTTTTCCTACCTTCTTACCCGACAATACAGCCCCTCCAAATTCAACTAAAAGATCAGACTATGATTCCTGCAATTTATCTAGCTAAAGGCCGTGACAAATCACTTCGTCGTAAACACCCATGGGTTTTTTCACGTGGTATCGACAAAGTAGAAGGAGAACCTCAATCAGGAGAGACTGTTGATGTTTTCGCACAAAATGGTAAATGGCTAGCTAAAGCAGCGTACTCTCCATCGTCACAGATCAGAGCTCGTATTTGGAGTTTTGAAAAAGAAGAAATTGATAAATCATTCTTCATTAAACGAATCCAAAATGCGCAACTCATTCGTGAAGACATTATTGAACGTGACGGGCTAACTGGTTATCGCCTAATAGCTGCTGAGTCAGATGGCTTACCAGGTATCACTATTGATAAGTATCAAAATTACCTTGTATGCCAATTATTAAGCGCTGGTGCTGAGTTTAACAAACCAGTATTAGTTGAAGCTCTTGTTCATTGCTTCCCTGATTGCAATATTTATGAACGCTCTGATGTGGCGGTTCGTAAAAAAGAAGGCCTAGAACAAACGGTTGGGGTATTGCATGGTGATGAGCCACCTAAATCGGTAGTTATCGAAGAAAATGGTGTAAAAATCAGCGTCGATATCGTTGACGGACATAAAACTGGCTTCTACCTCGATCAACGAGATAGCCGAAAAGAAGCAATGAAATATGTAAAAGACAAAGATGTTCTAAACTGTTTTTCTTACACTGGCGGCTTTGGTCTATACGCTTTAAAGGGCGAAGCTAAACGTGTAATCAACGCTGATGTTTCACAGCCAGCTTTAGATACCGCTAAGCTTAACGCAGAATTGAATGAGTTCGACATTTCTAAAAAACGTGCCGTATTTTTGAACGCTGACGTTTTTAAATTATTGCGTGAGTACCGAGACCAAGGTACTAAGTTCGACGTAGTTATCATGGACCCACCAAAATTTGTTTCAAGTAAGAACAATCTGACATCTGGTGCGAATGGCTATAAAGACATTAACATGCTTGCCATGCAAATTCTGAAACCAGGTGGTACTCTGCTTACTTACTCTTGCTCAGGTTTAATGGGAGCAGATTTGTTTCAAAAAATTATTGCAGACGCAGCATTAGATGCAGAGCGCAGTGTGAAATTTGTTGAACGTTTTGAACAAGCCGCAGACCACTTAACAGATACAGCCTACCCTGAAGGTTTCTACTTAAAAGGTTTCGCCTGTAAAGTACTGTAGTAAATGCAAGGTAGTAAGCAACTTCACTTTTTATAGCGCAGACTCATTTTCAATAGACACAAAAAAGGGCCTCTCGGCCCTTTTTATTTATCATCAATTTATGATGTCGGTAAGTTTGTCATCAAAGAGTTAATAAGTTCATTAAGTTCGTTTCCTGTATAAGTACCTGAACCATCAGCATCTATACCACTCAAGTTACTTGCTTGCCCTTGAAGAACAATGGTCTGCGAACCTTGGTCATTCGTAACTGTAATCTCTAGATCCTGGCTATCATCACTGATTCTTGCAGTTAAGCGCCCTAGAACTTCATCCATCGTATTATCGTCATGTAGTAATTCAGATAAATCAATTCGATCACTACCTACTTCGAAATCAGTAATCACATCTTGATGGTTGTTCAAAGGTTCATCAACCCACTTGAAGATATCATCACCGTCACCACCAGTCAGGATGTCATCACCTAAGCCGCCAATTAAGATATCGCTACCGTCGCCACCTAGCAGGATATCGTCGCCACCGGCTCCGAGTAATACATCATTACCAGCATGACCTAAGATAATGTCGTCTTGTTCAGAGCCCTGGAACTGATCATCACCTGTCGATGCGTTAAACGAAGAAGTAGGTGCAACATTCACTTCACCGCTAGGGCTTAGATTTAATGTAATAAGTTGCTGTGATTGAACACCTTGGCTGTCTTCTACAGTTACAAGAATTTCAAATGCAACCGCATTACCAGTTTCAATTGCTGTACTGTCACTTGACGGTTGGAAATAATACGAACCATCTTGTGCAATTCGGAATTCACCGTAGCCAATATCAACAACCAGTTCATTACCAACAGTATCTTTAGCAAATGCTAAACCTGCTGGCTGGTTAACGGTATTACCATCAGTATCGACTTTCTGAATTACTGACGCTTTAGTTTCATCAATCACTACAGCTGCAGCATCTAAGCCAGATAGCGATAGTAACAACGAACCAGCAATACCGATTGTTGGACGAAGTTTAGGTAACTCCGTTGTGATTAGCGAGTCTGGTATATAAACAACTTTACCATTGCTACCAGCGACCTCGTTTAGTCCGCTCGCAGGAACATTATCCGAACTACCAACACCAACTGCTGTTACCTCTTTGCCCGTAATGAAGGCATCCCAATCACTATTGGTATCACTGTCCCAGCTACCATTATTTTGACCATCACTCAAGAAGTACACAACATCATTAGTTTCACCAGCTGGCAAATCTGACACAGGAGAAACCTTATATCCATCAATTGCAGCTTCGACTCCATCTTCATAATAAGTCCAACCTTGTGCATCAAAGATACCGTTATAATTATCCTCATCTACTTTTTCTTGAGCTGTTTCCAAAAGAGCTATTGCTTCAGTCACAGTTTTCCAACCTGTATTCGTAGCATTAGAATCAAAATCAATTAGCTGTACCAGCACATCTTCACTGCCTTCTTGAACTGCCACATTTTGTAAAAGGTTAATTGAAGCCTGAAGTACGTACTCAATTCTCATGTCACTAAGACCACTAGGAGTACTTGCCATACTGCCAGATGAGTCAATAATCAGAGAAATAACCGTTGTTGGAACACTGCCACCTTGATCCGCCATTACATCGTTAGTTTCTGCAACGTTGACACTGGTATTGGCTGTTGAACCGTTCACATCAACCGCGACCACTTCAACATCAAGGTCTAATTGTTCTCCTGAAGAATCTCTGACTGCAAGATTGTCATAGTTAATATGCTGCGTAGTGTCTCCAGCAATATCGATAACCCAAACAGATTCATTACCTACTGTTACAAAACCACCAAGAACATTTCCGGTGTCTTTATCAATAATTTCTGCTGAATCAGGTAAACCAGTAATTTTCACTTCATCTAAATATTCGCTTCCGTCTCGGTCAGAAACTGTAGCTGAGATGCTAAGATCTGTTTCTGTAACTTGAATTACATCAAAAGTACCATCTGGATTTAACTCAACAACTGCATCTGCGAAAATTAAGCGTTCAATTTGGTATAAATGATCACCATTTTCATCATCAGGTGTGTTGCTGTCATTTGGAGTATCAATGCCACGGTTATCTGTAATCAACCAATGACCAATATCTCCACCATGAACGACACCTTTATTTGCAATCGTGTAATCAGCCAAGCTTCCACTATAAATTACTGAATCTAATCCATTGTCTTCTGCAGAACCATCACCACCTGTTATGTGATCATTACCGGCACCTCCGACGAACACATCATCTCCAGAAGTAGCTATTTCAGTTGCAACGCCATTCACGTATTGCCACTCTCCTGAAACATCACCAAGTAGTGAATCTTCTGAATCTCCACTAATAATTAGGTCATTATCATTAGTACCGACTACCAAGCCGTCACCGATAAAAGTGACTGTGCCTGTATCATTCAGCGTTCCACCATTTGCAAAGAAAGCCTTAATTGAATCAACATCGCTAGTATCGAAACCATGACCAATTACTGTAGAATCACTGAGCACTGCAGTAACATTAGGCTTATCAGCCACGGCATTTACCGCAAGTGTTGCAGTACCTTCAGTAGATTTGACTCCATCTGAAACAGTAACTGTGAACGGTACACTATCAAAATGTTTATCCGAAGCTGGTGTAAACTCTGCAGAGGTCACTTGCCCTTCTGAATCGATTACAAGCTGAACAGAGCCATAAGATGGATCTACCGTTACATCTGTAATAAATGTCTGGTCTCCATCAGCATCAGTAATATTAAGCTTATCCAGAGACAAACTAACCACCTGATCTTCGTTAGAAGCATCAAACTGAGAGTCATTCAAAACTGGTGCTTTATTTGTTGAATCCTGTGTACTTGAAGTTGAAATGGTTATAACACCAGTATCGGTTCCTTTGTCACTATCTGTAGCTTCATAGGTAATTTTTTCAGAAACAATCGCATCTACAACTTCAACACCTTGCAATGTGATATTAGAGTTCGATCCATTTGATTGATCCCCATTAACTGTATATACACGAATCTCATCAAACCCACCATCAAGCTGGATATTTGCAGTGAATTCACCGCTTCCATCATAAACGGCAGAATTAGTATCATCATCAAAGATGTAAGGGTCGTTGCCCACTTGAACACCATCTTTAAATAAGAGAACTTGTATTTCAGCATCAGCAGAATTGTTGTCGGCATAGTGAGCCCAGACACTACCAAAATCGATGTTAACCTCAGTTACTGTTACCTCAGTGGCGTTAGAGTCACCAACCTGAGTAAAGTCTATCGAGATATAATCTTTAGTTGAAACATCAAGCTCTTTGTCACCTACACCTAATCCTGACTCATTAGCCGCACTATCATAATGCAATGTTTCAGCTGTCAAATTGCTAGATGAGTCTGGTCTATCTCCATCGAAGCGACCACCAGAAATGATTACACCACTATCTAATGTATAAGATGTTTTGGAACCATTTATATTGTTAAAATCTTCTGATGCATCAAAAGAGAGATCGGAATTAACAGTTTCATCCAGCACATATTCGATTTGTGAATCTTCACTTAGAACTGTATTTTCATCTATCAATGTTCGAGTTTGTCCATCAACAACATATAGAGACCCAAGCTCTGGAAGGTCAATAATCGAAAGTTGTACATCTTTATTATCAGTACTGCTTAAATCATCTTCAGCATCACTCACATGTGTGTCAAAAGAGAATTGAGCAGATTGTTCAGTACCAAGTCCAATTGAGAAATTGGTAGCAGTAGGGTCAATATTGGTAGACAACGCATCAGCACCAATAAACTGAGTACCCACTGGCTGATCTTGATATGTTAACTCAGCAGAAACATTCAGCCCACCATCAACAACTGCATGCATATCCACATCAAATGATAAAGACCCAGAATTTATATCAGCCGGAGTAAGAACTTTAGTCTCAGTCAGTTGCCCTTCGACTTGAACTGTCAAGGTAGCACCGACTTCTGCCCCAACTGGTAAAATCACACTGTATGAAACCACAGCTCTGTCACTGTTAATGATATCGTCTTCATCATTTACGATAACCACCGAAGGAGCAAACAGCTCTTCAATAGTTTTTCCACCATCAGTAAAATTAAAGTTTTCAAACTCAATAAAAGTATTCACATCACCATTGTTTTCAGTGATTGACACTGAACCATCAGCATTTAACTTCACTGAAGCCGAGTCCAAAGAGAAATCAAACACAGCAGTATCTGTACCAGATCCGCCATCAACAACTAACCTTCCATCTGAGTCATCAGCATTAGCATTAAATTGATCATCACTCGAACCCAATAACACAAAGTCATCAGTAATTTCTTGCTGTGCTGGGTCAAAGTCACCATGGTAGTAATGTACTGTATTAGATCCGTCGCTAGTATTACCGTAATTATCAACTTGTTTAGCTGTAAAGAATTCATTGTCATTAACAGACGTAGAGACAAGGTTCGATATATCAGTAGTCCAATTACCATCGTTATCTACTGTAATCGGAGCAACGTTCACCTGATTATCATCTTCGTCAAATAATAATATTGTTGAACCTGGTTCACCCGTACCATGCAACGTAACTTCAGAATAATCACTACCTGCAGAGTCATCTGAGATATTTGTAATCACAGGAGATTCCGGAATATCTGTAAACACAAAGTAACGCTCTGTATTAGAAGCAACAAAATCGTTACCAGCATCATCACTTCCAATCACAGTAGCGGTAAGATCTGCAGGATTACCCATAACAAGATTCGAGCCATGTGTGACTAACTTGAACGTATTGTCAGCAAGAACATGCGTCGAGCCAATCAGAACCTTGCTATCTCCAGTTCCCAAGTAAATATGCACCGTATCTCCTTGAGCTGCATCACCCGAGACTTTTCCTGTTATCTCTTGGTCAGATGATGCTTCTTCAGCATTAACGACACCATCACCAGTAACTTGATCGATATCTATACCAGCACCTACAGTCGTATCTAGGATTGTGGTGTCGGTGACATCGCCTGTGTTGCCCGCTTTGTCGGTCACGTTCATGGTCACCGTCAAGGTGCCATCCGCAAGCTCTGACAAGTC
>NZ_VTXD01000040.1 GCF_013114625.1 Vibrio sp. 99-70-13A1 | reverse complement strand
AAATATGACAATGTGAAAATAGATATGTAGGAAAAACTATCGTTAATGTTCATTTTTGTAGGTTTTTACGAACTGTTTGAGGGGGCGTGTCATATTTGATATAAATAGAGGTGAATCCCATGAAAACTGAGTCTCTATGTCGCACCTAAATTATAACCACCTTTACTATTTTTGGATGGTCTGCAAGCAAGGGTCTGTTACTAAAGCTGCTGAAGCATTGTTTTTAACACCTCAAACAGTAACTGGTCAGATTAAAGCGCTTGAAGAAAGAATGGATGGCAAATTAACGAAGCGTAATGGTCGGAGTGTTGAACCCACAGAGCTCGGTCAGCTAGTTTTTAAATATGCAGATCGTATGTTTGGCTTAAGCTACGAGATGCTTGATATCGTTAACTATAGTCAGCATTCCAATATTTTATTTGATGTCGGTGTCGCAGATGCTTTGTCTAAAAGGTTTGTAAGTAAAATATTAATGACCACCATCCCTGATGACAGCCGAATCCATTTACGTTGTTTTGAGTCTACTCATGAGTTGTTACTTGAACAGTTATCACAACATAAGTTAGATATGATTTTATCTGACTGTCCTGTTGATTCAGGGAAGAGTCCTGGGCTATTCAGTAAAAAACTAGGTGAAAGCGGTATGAGCTTTTTCTGTTCTGGTGATATCGAAGGGGTTAGCTTCCCAGCTGTATTAGAACAAAAGAAATTACTCATTCCTGGAAGTCGAACATCAATGGGCAGAAAAGTCTTACAGTGGTTTGATAGGCAAGGACTAAAGCCAGATATTCTTGGTGAGTTTGATGATGTGGCATTAATGAAAGCCTTTGCTCGTTATCATCCAGATGTGATCTTATTAGCGCCAACGGTTTATATATCAGAGCTTGAAGAAGACATCTCTTTACAGCTACTTGGAAATATCGAAGAATTTAAAGAAGAGTACTACGTCATATTTGCTGAAAGAATGATTCAGCACCCGGCAGTTAAAAATGTATGTGATGCCGATTTCAGTAAATTGTTTGAATAACCTCATCTATAAATGAATAGTTTGGAAATACATCAATTTGGATTATTATCCCAAGTATATTGATAGTAAATAGTATTAGTAACATCGAATTTTCTGGTTATTAATGTCAGAAGTTGTATAGGAGTCGGCTTATGAACTTGAAAGATATGGAACAAAACTCATCCCAAGCGGTGATTTTGTTAAAAGCGATGGCTAATGAGCGACGTTTACAAATTTTATGTTTACTGCACAACTCTGAACTATCTGTTGGTGAACTGTGTGGAATGCTGGAATTAAGTCAATCTGCGCTATCTCAACACTTAGCGTGGTTACGTCGAGATGGTTTAGTCCAAACGCGTAAAGAAGCACAAACTGTTTATTACACATTGAGTAGTAGTGAAGTGAAGGCGATGATTGAACTTCTACACAGCATCTACTGTGAGTAAAACGAGCTGTAAATAAAAACTAAGTATCGAGTCCTGAAGTGTAGAAGCTGAAGGTCAAAATTTGTATCAGGCTCTATTAGAAAAATAGAAGTAAGCTTTAAGTGCTAATTAATGGCTTAGGGCTGGTGGTAAAAGCGACATGCTCAAATTTTAGATATAAAAAAACCGGCCAAGGCCGGTTTTTTCGTTAAGCGTTGTAATCGCAGTTCTAATTAAAGAGCTTTGATTGCAGCAGCGAAACGAGACTTATGACGAGCAGCTTTATTCTTATGAATAAGGCCTTTAACCGCCATACGGTCTAGAAGTGGTGTAACTTCTACAAGAGCTGCAGTTGCAGCTTCTTTATTGCCAGCTTCAATAGCTGCAATAGTTTTTTTCATGTAAGTGCGCATCATAGAACGACGACTAGCATTGTGCTGGCGACGTTTCTCAGCTTGGATAGCGCGCTTCTTAGCAGATTTACTGTTTGCCAAGGGTCTAACTCCCAAAAACTTAGTTCGGTGACAATTTAAGGGCGAGGACTATCCCTCACTAGCACTTAATTGTCAAATGATTTGTGCAAAAACCCAGCTAAGCCAAACAATATTTGGATTGGAAGAGTCATCGCGGTTAAGATGGCGGGGATTCTAACAGCATTTGTAGACCAATGCTAATAAATATACCTTCAAGAATAGGATAGTATTTATCCTTGCCTAAAAGTAATCAACCAGTGTCAGAGGTTTTTGTGAGTAAACGACTGTTAAAGTCAGGCATGATCGTCAGTGCAATGACGTTTGTTTCCCGAGTGTTAGGGCTTGTACGAGATGTTGTCGTCGCCAATTTAATGGGGGCTGGAGCAAGTGCCGATGTCTTTTTCTTCGCAAATAAAATTCCCAATTTTTTGCGCCGATTATTTGCCGAAGGGGCATTCTCTCAAGCTTTTGTACCTGTATTAACTGAATATCATGCAAAAGGTGACAAAGACAAAACCCGTGACTTGATTGCTAAAGTGTCAGGTACCTTAGGTGTATTAGTTTCCATTGTGACCATTGCTGGTGTTTTGGGATCTGGGGTTATAACGGCCATGTTCGGGGCTGGGTGGTTTATTGATTGGCTTAATGATGGACCGTCAGCACCTAAGTTTGAATTGGCGAGCTTTATGCTCAAAATTACTTTTCCTTATTTATGGTTTATCACTTTTGTTGCTTTATCTGGAGCCATTCTTAATACCCTAGGTAAATTTGCTGTTTCATCATTTACCCCTGTTTTTTTGAATGTGATGATTATCGGCAGTGCGTGGTTTATCTCTCCTAATCTTGCTCAGCCTGAAATTGGCTTAGCGATCGGTGTATTTTTAGGTGGCTTAGTACAGTTTCTTTTTCAAATGCCCTTTCTTATCAAAGCTGGAGTATTGGTTAAACCTAAATGGGGATGGCGAGACCCGGGTGTTGTAAAGATCCGCACGTTAATGATCCCCGCGCTATTTGGTGTATCTGTCAGTCAAATTAATCTGTTGTTTGATACCTTTATCGCGAGCTTCTTAGCCACTGGCTCTATTAGTTGGCTTTATTATTCAGATAGATTACTAGAATTCCCACTCGGTTTGTTTGGGATTGCTATTGCGACCGTGATTCTTCCTGCTCTATCCCGTAAACACGTAGATGCCGAAGGCGAAGGTTTTGCTCATACTATGGATTGGGGCATTCGCATGGTTCTTCTATTAGGCATTCCAGCAATGTTGGGGCTGATTGTTTTAGCTAAACCAATGTTGATGGTTTTATTCATGCGCGGAGAATTTACACCTCATGACGTAGACCAAGCTTCAATGTCTCTTGTCGCTTATGCTTCGGGGCTGCTGAACTTTATGTTGATTAAGGTTTTAGCTCCCGGATATTACTCACGACAAGATACAAAAACGCCAGTGAAATACGGCATTATCGCCATGACGACTAATATGGTGTTCAACGCTATCTTTGCTTATTTCTATGGATATGTAGGGTTAGCCATTGCCACGGCACTTTCCGCATTCGTGAATATGGCATTACTTTACCGAGGCTTACATCGAGCGGGTGTGTATCAGCTAACTAAGACGACTTTAATCTTCAGTGCAAAATTGGTGTTAGCGGGTGGTGTCATGGTCTCGGCAATTTTATGGCAGCTAGAAAGCTCTCAGCAGTGGTTATCTTGGACCTTCGCTGATAGAGCATTTATGTTAGCGGCATTAATAGGTTTTGGTGCGGTTGCTTATATCGCTTCAGTGCTTGCTTTAGGCGTCCGAGTAAAACATTTAAAAGCCGCGACAGATTAATGCTGATTAGTATATAATCCGTCGGTTTCACACAATAAATGATGCAAAATTACAGGTTTTAGCTGGTTATAATGGAACTTATCCGAGGCATTCACAATATTAAAGCGCAGCATAATGGCTGTGTATTAACCATAGGTAACTTTGATGGTGTTCATTTAGGGCATCAGGAAGTTTTACAACAAGTATCGCGTCAAGCTGACTTGTTAGCGTTACCTTCTGTTGTCATGACATTTGAACCGCAACCTATGGAGTTTTTTGCTAGGGATAAAGCGCCGGCGCGCCTGACTCGCTTGCGAGATAAGTTTGTTCAGCTCAGTAAACTTGATATTAATCGATTGCTGTGTGTGAATTTCAATCAGTATTTTTCGAGTTTATCTGCCGAAGCATTTATTAAAGAATTGCTTGTCGATAAGCTTGGCGTTAAATTTTTAGTTGTTGGTGATGACTTCTGCTTTGGTAAAGGTCGTACTGGTAATTTCGCTATGTTAAAGCAAGCGGGTGAAAAATATGGTTTTGAGGTGGTGAGCACCCAGAGCTATTGTTTAGATAAACGCCGCGTGAGTAGCACGGAAATACGAAATGCATTGGCTGCAGATGATTTTGCAAATAGTGCAACGATGCTAGGGCGTGATTACAGTATCAGTGGTCGCGTTTCTCATGGTCGTAAATTAGGAAGAACGATAGGTTTTCCTACTGCTAATATTCCTCTTAAACGCTGTGTCTCTCCTGTATCTGGAGTCTATGTTGTGAAAGTTCTCGACCTTGATGGGGTGACCGTCGGTGGAGTGGCTAATATAGGTCAAAGACCAACCGTTGATGGAATTAGGCAACAACTAGAAGTACACTTTTTTGACTTTAAAGCTAATTTATATGGTAAACAGTTAGAAGTAGTACTTTTACATAAACTGCGTAATGAAAAGAAATTTGAATCGTTTGACGCACTTAAAAATCAAATAGAATTAGATGCTGAAGCTGCAAGGGTGTTGCTGCTTCAGCTATAGAATTAACCGGATGATTCCACTGGTTAAAATAATGTCTAACCTCGCCCAATATGACGGAATTAAGAATCGATGAGTGATTATAAAGATACCCTGAACTTACCTGAAACAGGGTTTCCAATGCGCGGCAACCTGGCTAATCGTGAGCCAGAAATGCTTAAACGTTGGTATAAAGAAGATCTTTACGGTGAGATCCGTAAAGCAAAGAAAGGTAAAAAGTCTTTCGTACTACATGATGGCCCTCCATACGCGAATGGCGATATTCATATTGGTCACGCGCTGAACAAGATTCTTAAAGACATTATTATTAAATCTAAGACCCTTTCTGGTTTTGATGCACCGTACATTCCTGGTTGGGACTGTCACGGTCTTCCAATTGAATTAATGGTTGAGAAGAAGAAAGGTAAGCCTGGTCAGAAGATCTCTGCTGCTGAATTCCGTGAAGAATGTCGTAAGTACGCTGCGGGCCAAGTTGAAGGTCAGAAAGAGAGCTTCAAACGTCTGGGTATCATGGGCGAATGGGATAAACCTTACCGCACTATGGATTTCGGCACTGAAGCGAACATCATTCGTTCTCTAGGTAAAATCGCAGACAAAGGTCACCTACTTAAAGGTTTCAAACCTGTTCACTGGTGTACTGACTGTGGTTCTGCTCTGGCTGAAGCTGAAGTTGAATACAAAGATAAAGTTTCTCCATCTATCGATGTGAAATTTTCTGCAGCTGACGAAGCGGCTTTACTAGAGAAATTTACTCTAGCGGAAGGCCACGCTGGTCAAGGCGAAATCTCTATCGTTATCTGGACTACCACACCATGGACTCTGCCTGCTAACCGCGCAGTATGTTTACGTGATGATCTTGAATACGTGCTTATCCAAGTTGAAGAGAATGGTGAACAGCCAGCTCAACGTATCGTTGTTGCTTCTGAACTAGCAAAAGACGTAATGGATCGTGCGGGTATCGAGCGTTTCCATAACCTTGGTTTTGCAACTGGTGCTGAGCTTGAACTTTCTCAGTTCAACCACCCGTTCTACGACTTTACTGTTCCTGCTGTTCTTGGCGATCACGTTACAACTGACTCAGGTACTGGTGTTGTTCACACTGCTCCTGGCCACGGTCAAGAGGATTTCGTGGTTGGTAAGAAGTACAACCTAGAAATTGCTAACCCAGTTGGTTCAAATGGCGTTTATTTGCCAGATACTGAGCTATTTGCTGGTCAGCATGTATTTAAAGCTAACGATTCTGTTTTAGACGTTCTAAAAGAGAAAGGTGCACTTCTGCATCACCACGCTTACGAGCACAGCTACCCACATTGTTGGAGACACAAAACTCCAATTATCTTCCGTGCAACACCGCAATGGTTCATATCTATGGATCAAGCAGGTCTACGTGCAAAAGCACTGGAGTCAACGAAGAATGTTGAGTGGATGCCGGAATGGGGTCAAAGCCGTATCGAAGGTATGATCGAAGGTCGCCCTGAGTGGTGTATCTCTCGTCAACGTACTTGGGGTGTGCCAATTGCTCTGTTCGTTCATAAAGAAACATCAGAACTTCACCCAGATAGCCCAGCTCTTATTGAAAAAGTAGCGAAGCTTGTGGAAGAAAAAGGCATTCAAGCTTGGTGGGATGTAGATTCTGCTGAACTGATGGGTGCTGAAGACGCTGACAAGTACGAGAAAGTACTTGATACGCTAGACGTATGGTTTGATTCAGGTGTAACGCACTTCTCTGTTGTAGATTCACGTGAAGAGTACAACTTCCCGAATGAAGAAAGAACGCACAGTGCTGATCTTTACCTTGAAGGTTCAGATCAACACCGTGGCTGGTTCCAGTCCTCTTTGATTTCATCTATCGCGATGAAAGACGAAGCACCATACAAGCAAGTGCTAACGCACGGTTTCGTGGTTGATGGTAACGGCCGTAAGATGTCTAAATCTATCGGTAATGTTGTTGCTCCTAAAGATGTAACCAACAAGCTAGGCGCAGATATTCTACGTCTATGGGTTGCTTCTACGGATTACACTAACGAAGTTGCGGTTTCTGATGAGATCCTTAAGCGTTCTGCTGATGCTTACCGTCGTATTCGTAACACAGCTCGTTTCTTCCTAGCGAACTTGAACGGTTTCAACCCTGAAACTGACCTAGTTCCTGCTGAAGAAATGGTCGCACTTGACCGTTGGGCTGTTGGCCGTGCTCAAGCTGCACAAGAAGAGATCGTTAAAGCATACGGCGAGTACAACACTCACGGTGTGACTCAGCGTCTAATGCAGTTCTGTTCTATCGAAATGGGTTCTTTCTACCTAGACGTAATTAAAGACCGTCAGTACACAGCAAAGCAGGGCAGCCATGCTCAACGTAGCTGTCAAACTGCGCTTTACTACATCGTAGAAGCGCTAGTTCGTTGGATGGCACCTATCATGTCATTCACTGCAGATGAAATCTGGAACGAGATGCCAGGCGAACGTGACACGTTCGTATTCACAGGCGAGTGGTTCGAAGGCCTGTTTGGTCTTGCTGACGACGAAGAGCTAAGCAACGAATTCTGGACTGAAATCCAGTCAGTTCGTGGGGCGGTGAACAAGCTTCTTGAGGATGCACGTAAAGAGAAAACAATCGGTGGTGCATTACAGGCTGAAGTTACTCTATACGCTGACGACGCACTAGCGGCTAAAATCAACAAGCTAGAAGATGAGCTACGTTTCGTACTTATCACTTCTGCTGCTGTTATTAAGCCACTTAGCGATAAGTCTGATACAGCTCAAGCGACAGATGTTGAAGGTCTGTACGTTGAAGTTGCAGCTACTGAAGCTGAGAAGTGTGATCGTTGCTGGCACCATACTCCAGATGTAGGCACAATTGAAGGTCACGAGAAAATTTGTGGTCGCTGTGTGTCGAACATTGACGGTGAAGGCGAAGTGCGTAAGTACGCATAATTTGCTAGCAAGCAACTGAACTTTTTAGAAATAATATAGCCCCAGTATCTACTGGGGTTATTTTTAGGTTTTAGGAAAAGGTATGAGTGAACAATCACTAACATTGAAACAATCAGGTGTACGTTGGCTATGGTTAGCTCTGCTAGTCTTTATTGCTGATATCGCCATCAAGTTAGTCGTGATGGATAATATGGGTTATGGTTGGGCAAATCGTATTGAGATTTTGCCGTTTTTTAATTTACTGTATGTTCATAATTACGGCGCTGCCTTTAGTTTCTTGAGTGATCAAGGTGGGTGGCAACGTTGGTTATTTACTGGTATTGCTTTTGTTGTGACAGGCATGCTGACTTACTGGATGAGTAAGCTTCCTGCGGCTGAAAAATGGAATAACATTGCTTACGCAATCATCATTGGTGGCGCGGTTGGTAATGTCTTTGATCGCGTTGTGCATGGGTTTGTAGTGGATTACCTAGACTTCTACTGGGGAACATACCACTGGCCTGCTTTTAACTTAGCGGATATGGGGATCTGTATCGGTGCTGCGATGATCATCTTAGATGGCTTTCGTAAGAAAGATGAAAGTAAATAAGCGGTACTGAAGTCAGTTTATAACTCACAGATTAGAATAGCCCTAAGCGCTGTCGGTTGATTCCAACAGCGCTTTTTGTTTATGCTGCACAGGATAAGACAATCAAATAAAACTGTTCTTCCAATAATAAAGAAATCTAAGGAAAGTCACGTGGTAGCAATTAAAAAAGATTCAGCAGTCACTCTACATTTTACAATCAAAATGCAAGATGGATCTGTTGCCGATAGTACCCAGAATATGGGCAAGCCAGCGAAATTTATTATGGGTGACGGAAGCCTGAGTGAGAATTTTGAACAATGTTTGTTCGGCTTAGAAGCGGGTACAAAAAAGTCGATTGAATTAAAAGCAGAAGATGCGTTTGGTATGCCAAACCCAGATCATATTCACCATATGGACCGTGCGAAATTCGTTGGTGATGCTGAAGTAGAAGTCGGCACTATCATGGCATTTTCAGGTCCTGACGGTATGGAAATCCCAGGTATTATCACTGAAATTGCTGGTGACTCGGTGACGGTTGATTTTAATCACCCTCTCGCGGGACAAGACGTTACTTTTGATGTGGACATTTTAGAAGTTGAATAGAGATTGACGGGCAAGGCTAAGAGGTTCTAGCCTTGCCTTCAGATAGACATAGCACCTTACAGTCGATTCTAACCAAGCGCTTCACTGTTTTTGAGCTTCACTGTAGAATGCATGCTTCGCTCATCGCGAACTCCATGGAAACGATTTTAGCCCCGCTTTAAGCTTATAGCCTCTGCGTTAAGCTATGGGTATGTAAAGTGACAATGAATTGAGCAATAAAATGAAAATAATGTTAGCTAACCCTCGTGGCTTTTGTGCCGGTGTTGATCGTGCGATCAGTATTGTTGAACGTGCACTTGAAATGTATCAGCCGCCTATTTATGTTCGTCATGAAGTGGTTCATAACCGTTTTGTTGTTGAAGGGTTAAAACAGCGTGGTGCTATCTTTGTTGAAGAAATCAGTGAAGTGCCTGATGATAATATCGTGATTTTTTCTGCCCATGGTGTATCACAAGCGGTTCGCAAAGAAGCGAAAGAGCGCGAACTTACAGTCTTTGATGCAACTTGCCCATTGGTAACGAAAGTTCATATGGAAGTGGCTCGTGCGAGCCGTAAGAATATGGAAGTGGTACTGATTGGTCATGCTGGTCACCCAGAAGTCGAAGGTACGATGGGGCAATACGCGAGTAAGTCAGGTGGTATGTATTTGGTTGAAAAACCGGAAGACGTTCAATACTTGAAGGTTAATGATGCGTCCAACTTGCACTATGTCAGCCAAACGACATTATCGGTTGATGAAACCGCTGATGTGATTGAAGAGCTGCGCCGTGTTTTTCCTGAGATCCAAGGTCCACGTAAAGACGATATTTGTTACGCGACACAAAACCGACAAGATGCCGTTCGTGAAATGGCGAATGATGTGGATGTGGTTATTGTTGTTGGTTCTAAGAACTCATCAAATTCCACAAGGCTAAAAGAATTAGCCGAAAAACTAGGTACGCCAGGTTATTTAACAGATTGCCCAGAAGACATAAAACCTGAATGGGTAGAAGGTAAGGTTAAGATCGGTGTTACAGCTGGAGCATCAGCTCCTGAAGAGCTTGTGAATCAGATCCTTGATCGTATTCGAGAGTTAGGTGCTGAAGGAATTGAAGAGATTCAAGGACGCGAAGAAAATATGTTCTTCGAAGTGCCTAAAGAGCTGCAAATAAAACAGATAGACTAGGCGAGTCTGAAACGAATCGATTCTGAATTGGAACTTGAGAATGGGTAACCACCAAGTTCCATCAATCGAGCATGCTCAATTTAAAGCGTTTTGTTTAAACTCATCTATTAGTGTATTCCCAACTGTTCTTTTAATACCTTCAAGTAGCGACGGCTCACCGGGATCTCAAAGCCCGTTGAAGTGATGATTTCAGCCAGTCCATTATCTAAAAGCTTTATTTCCTGAATCCATTGTATGTTTACTAAGAACTGCCTGTGACAGCGAATCAAATGAGTTTTTTCCTCTAATATTTTGAGTGTCAGTTGTGAACAAGCGGTTTGAGTTGAGCTTCGTATATGGACACCACTAATATCAGAATAAGCACATTCCACCGATTTACTCGACATAATCACAATTCGGTTATGCCCAATGCATGGGATTTGCTCTAAATTTTCAGGCGCAATTTCATTAACACTTTGCACCGGTAGAGTGAGCCCTTGGTTGTGCACCTTGCTTAATCTAGTCACACTTTTTTGTAGGCGCTGTGGCTCTACGGGTTTGAGTAAGTAATCAAAAGCATTATCTTCAAATGCTTGAATCGCATATTGATCGTAGGCGGTAACAAAAACAACGTAAGGCATGGAATCAGGATCGAGCATGCTTAGCAACTCAATCCCGGTTACTTGGGGCATTTGAATATCAAGATAGACTACATCGGGCTTTAACTTATTTATTTTCTTCAGACCTTCAATAGCATTACTTGCAGAGCCAATCACTTCCACACCGCCAGTTTCAAGTAGTAGCTCCGTTAATTCTTCTCGAGCAAACTGTTCGTCGTCGATGACTAATGCCTTCAACATATTTGCTCCTTAAAAATGTGTGGCTTTCGCAAAGCTACCTGAACTTGTAAAAGTCTCTTTCCTTGTGACATTTCTAAACCTGGTTATGAGTGTGTGAGTGGAGGTGATCGGGTTTAGGGATCATAAAGCTCATTCGTGTAAATTGCTGTGGAATGCATTCTATTTTTAATGACGACGGAGCACCAAATAGATGAGTGAGTCGCTTATCTACAATTTCCATTCCTAAGCCTAGGTGGTTTTCCTTAGGCTTTTGATAGTTACCGGCATTGTCTTCGACTGTAATTTGAAAACCATGAGCAGTTTCTTGGCTGTATATTCGAATACACCCACCTTCGAGTAAGTTCGATATCCCATGCTTAATCGCATTTTCAACCAAAGGTTGCAGAGTGAAACTTGGGAGTTTTAAGTCATATAAACTAGGGTCTATCTCCCAAACTATTTCAAGCCTGTCAGTAAAGCGAGCCTTCTCTATCGTAAGGTAAGAATTGACGTGAGCAAGCTCATCTTTAACCGTCACAGAACTGATATTTTGCTTGAGATTACTGCGGAAGAATTGAGAAAGATGCTGTATGAGACCTCGTGCTGTATCTGGGTCTTTTCTTGTGACCGCACTAATCGTATTCAAAGCATTGAACAAAAAATGAGGGTTTACTTGTGCGTGTAAAAGTTTGATTTCGGCTTGAGTAAGCAAGGTTTGCTGCTGCTGATAGTTACTAAAAAGAAGTTGGCTTGAAAGCAGCTGGGCAATACCTTCAGCCATTGACATGTTGATGGTTGAAAATAATTTTAGTTTAGGTTCGTACAGCTTTATCGTGCCAACCACCTGATCACCTGAACGTAATGGAATAATAAGTGCAGAACCTAATTTGCAGGTGGAAGATAGCGAGCATTGATATGGATTGTCTTTACCATCCAAATAAATAATATCGTTCTTATTCATCGCTTCGAGTGTGGAATGCGATGAAATTGGCGTATTGGGTTTATGGTGTTCATCACCAATTCCAACAAAAGCTAAAATCTTTTCTCTATCGGTAATAGCGACTGCACCAACATTGGTTTCTTCATAGACAATACGAACAATTTGTTCTGCATTTTTTGAATTAAACCCACCGTGTAATATTCCCACAGAGCGTTCTGCAATGGTTAAAGCTCGACGAGAAAAGGTCGCTGAATATTTCTCAAAAATGGTTTTTTTATCTTGGATAATACTCATGAAAAGTGCTGCTCCGCATGAGTTAGCAATAATCATTGGCGCAGCAATATCGGAAACAAGTGCGTAGGACTGAGCAAAAGGCTTGGCAACGATCAGCAAGACAAGCATCTGGATAATTTCGGCAAACAGCGTGATTGAGAAAACAACCATAGGGTTAAATAGCTGCTCAGTTTTATTCCTACGAACCAAATAAATATGAAGTAGCCCGCCAATTAAACCTTCCGCGGTAGTAGAAATAGCACAAGCAAGATCGGTAAATCCACCTAAGGAATATCGATGAATCCCTCCTGTTAGCCCAACGGAAAAGCCAACAACTGGACCTCCAAATAACCCACCCATGACAGCCCCAATAGCTCGTGTGTTGGCGATAGCATCATTGATTTGCAAGCCAAAATACGTCCCCATGATGCAGAATAAGGAGAATACGACATAGAGGCTGAGCTTATGACTTAGGCGAGAAGATACATTGAGTAGGGGAAGGAAAATGGGTGTTTTACTTAGCATGTAAGCAAGTACTAAGTAGACGCACATTTGCTGAAGCAAGGAGAGAACCAGTTCCATTACAAACCCTTAAAGATGAGATGTTATAAGTTTAAGTGATTGATAAATATTAAACAAATAAGGGATTGGCTTAATGCTTAAGGTGCTCGATGTAATGATTAAAGTTAGGTCAAAGCGAGTGACCTAACTTTAATCATTATTGACTTGCTGTTTTAACCCTCAGGTTAATTCATTTTAGACATTTGAAAAATCAGTAGAAAATGAAAAGTTCAGAGGTATCAAATAACTTAAAAAATGAAAAATCTTCCATGTTTTTCTCCTAGCACTAGAGTATTTAGGCGTTTGGTTTTTATCGTTATCTATTTAACCCTAGTGCAGGACATGGTGGTTTTCCACGCCTATTTCTATTCTTATTTGTTGGTCTAGTATTGCCTTGTTTTTGTTTAGGTAAAACTAAGCCCATCACATGATGGGCTTAGAAGGATTTATTTAAGTTTCAATAAACCCAAGTTGCAAGCAAAGGTGTTACTTATTATTGAACCAACAGTGATTGGTGAGATCATTGTCTCTATGCAGTTTTAGTGACTGCTTTATTCTCATCAGCTGATTCATCTTGTTCATTTGCGTAGTCACGCTCACCTTTCCCTTTGGAAATTTTGATGACATAAGCGGCAATCGATAGTGCAGATACAACGCCGACAATAGTCGATAATTGCATTGGTAAGCCAAAACCAAGTTGGCTGTTGCTTAAAATAAAGGTGATACATACTGTTGTCATGAAAATAGCTGGAACTGTTGTTATCCAGTGCAATTTATTATGGCGTAGTAGGTAGGCAGATGCTGTCCACAGCATCATTACTGCTGTTGATTGGTTAGCGAAGCCAAAGTAGCGCCAGATAATACCGAAATCGACTTGAGTCAAAATACCACCTAGAACGAACAGAGGTAATGCCATCAGTAGTCGGTTACGCAGTGTTTTCTGTTCCATGTTGAAGTATTCAGCAAGAATAAGACGGCTTGAACGGAACGCTGTGTCACCAGAAGTGATTGGTAGAATAACCACGCCAAGGAAAGCAAGGATACCGCCAAATACACCCAGTAGACCAAATGAAGCGCTGTATACCACATTACCCGGACCACCGTTTGCAATCGCGTCAGACAGAGACTCAACTGAACCGAAGAAAGATAGAGCAAGTGCACACCAGATTAGGGCGATAATGCCTTCACCAATCATTGCACCGTAGAATACGAAGCGACCATTCTTTTCATTTTCCATACAGCGCGCCATAAGTGGAGACTGAGTCGCATGGAAACCAGAGATAGCACCACAAGCAATGGTAATGAATAGTGCCGGCCAAAGTGGTAGGTCATTTGGGTTCATGTTGGTGAACATGTCTTTCATCTCAAAACCACCCATGATTTGGTGCTCATCAGATAAGCCAATCGCAGTGATTAATCCAACAGACATGAAAATCAGTAGTGCGCCAAATAGTGGATAGAAGCGGCCAATAATTTTGTCGACAGGGACAACTGTTGCGATGATGTAGTAAGCAAAGATGATGACAACCATAGTGCTTGCAGACATCACGAAATCAGTTTGGTCGTTCACTAGGTTAGTGATCATGCCAGCTGGAGCCGAAACGAATACCACACCAACAAGAAGCAGTAGGACAATGGCAAAGATGTTCATAAAGTGTTTTGCGCCATTGCCTAGGTAACGTCCAGTGATGGTTGGAACCGAAGCTCCGCCATTTCGGATAGATAACATGCCAGAGAAGTAGTCGTGTACTGCGCCTGCAAATATACAGCCTAGTACAATCCATAACATTGCCGCGGGGCCGTATAAAGCACCCATAATAGGCCCGAAGATTGGTCCCACACCTGCGATATTAAGTAATTGAACTAAATATACTTTAGGTGTCGACATGGGTACGAAATCCACACCATCTTGTTTGGTAATTGCTGGGGTTTTACGGTTCTCATTGATACCGAAAACCTTTTCGATAAAAGTACCGTAAATAAAATAGCCACCAATTAAAGCTGCTACGCAAGTTAGAAACCACATCATAACGTGTTATCCCTGAGTTGAATGAGTAAGTCAGAGTGCATACTAGAATATGGAAAAAGAAGCTTCACGTGATACTAAAGTGAGTGGTCGAATAGCAAATTAAGTGGTGCTTATTTAAGTTAAGTGGTTTTGGGAAAGCTTGAGTGGTTTAGGATAAGCGCGAGTGGTTAATTAAAATGTCTAAGTGGTTTTAATTTATTTAAGCGGTTTTATCACTTCAGTTGTTAGTTCTTAAAAATATCTAACGCTTTACTATGTCGAGAGTTTCAACAATGCTTAATTTGTTTGAGCGCACTAGAGCACGGCAAATATGAGTACTGTGATTAATAAGGGATTTAAATCGTTCACTGGTTATTATGGCTTTTTAGTGGCAACCTACAGTTATAAAAGTAAGGGATTGAAATGAAAAGAATAACAACGTGTTTATTGGCTATGGCTGTATTGTCTGGTTGTACTGCAAATCTTCAAGATCTAGCAAATGAAGGTGATTGGGTAGAAATTGGTTATCGAGATGGCGTGAAAGGAAACCCCCAGCGTTTATATAGTGAGTTATCAGCATTAGGGAGTGTTGATCAAGCGAGTTATGAAACGGGTTATCAGCAAGGCGTCGAAGAGTTTTGCGATCCGAACCATGCCTTTCAAATTGGGTTATCTGGTCAGTATTATGAAGGTGTATGTGCTGGCTTTGAGCATGCTCAGCAGTTCCGTATGGAATGGCAACGTGGCTGGACTGAATACAGTAACTAGGCTTTCCTTTTAAAGATCTAGTTGAGTATATTCAACTTAACGCGCTTTTATCTTTAATACGATTAGAGATAAAGCGCGTTCTGCTTTTAACTAGACCTGCATTTCACGAGAACTCTATTCAATGAGATCCAAATCTAAAGCTCAGTATTGATCTCGACTGCTTTACGTAGGAAACCTTGTTGCTTAGAAAGTTGCAGCTTTGCGGTCTCTATATCTAGATCAGTTAAGATCATTAAGATCGCAAGTTTAACCTCGTAATTGGTTTCTCTTAATGTCGACACGGCTTGATGCTTTTCACAATCTGTCGCTTGCATCACAATTCTTGCTGCTCGAGCGACCAGCTTTTCATTAGTAGCTTTTACATCCACCATCAAGTTTTGATAGCTTTTTCCTATTCGGATCATACTCGCCGTCGTAAGCATGTTGAGAACCAGTTTTTGTGCCGTGCCTGATTTTAAGCGAGTTGACCCCGTTAATGCTTCAGGACCCACAACAGGACTAATGGCGATTTTAGCAATATCAGCAATTGGAGAATCAGGATTACAAGACAGGGCGATGCTGGTGGCACCGATATCATTGGCATACTCTAAACCGCCAATCACATAAGGTGTCCTACCACTTGCGGCAATCCCAACGAGTACATCATCTTTAGTAAAGTTAATGTCTTTTAGATCGTTTTCCCCAAGTTCAGGTGAATCTTCGGCTCCTTCTTTGGCTTTTAATATAGCCTCTGGACCTCCGGCGATAAGACCGATCACCATTTGGTCAGAAACGCCAAAAGTCGGTGGGCACTCTGAAGCATCAAGTACACCTAAACGACCACTGGTGCCAGCGCCCATATAGATAAGCCGAGCCCCTTTTCTAAAGGCTTCCGTAATTTTATCTACGGCTTGAGCGATTTCGGGTAAAACTTTCTCGACAGCTAGGGGGACTTGTTTGTCTTGCTGGTTAATACGTTCAATTATCTCGTGTGATGAAAGAAGGTCTATATCCATGGTATCTGGATTTCGACCTTCAGAGACGAGCTGAGATAATGCTGAAATTAAAGCGTCGTTGGTCATAGGTATCCTTAAAGATTGTCTACGAGCAGCTGCGGGGAATCAGTCTGCATAATATAAAACACCCAAAGATGCGAGCTTACTGGCTCCTGTCACTTCAGGTAAATTACTGGGTAAGTTATGAATACGCCTTTGTGCTAGCCATGCGAAAGCCATTGCTTCCATGTAATCAGCGCTGACCCCTTTTGAGTCTGTGGAGGCAACATTCCAATTAGGAAGTAAGTGTGCCAGCCTTTCCATTATGAGTGGATTACAGGCGCCACCACCGCAAACCAGTAATTCGGGTTCAGTCCCCAAGCGATAGTGGTTTACTTCGTTTGCTATTGTGGCTGCGGTAAATTCGCAAAGTGTGCGTTGTACATCTTCAACGGCTATAGGCTCAAATTGAGCTAACTGTTTTTCGAGCCAAGGTAAATTAAATAGTTCTCGCCCCGTACTTTTTGGAGGATGTTGCTCGAAATAAGCGTTAAGTAATAGCTGTTCTAAAAGTGGTTGGTGAATGGAGCCTTGTTTAGCAAATTGTGCATCACGATCGAACTTTTGGTTGAGGTGCATATCGACCCAAGCATCCATCAGCATGTTACCAGGTCCGGTGTCATAGCCAAGTACCGGGTGATTTGGTCGCAGAACGGAAATGTTGGCAATGCCACCAATATTGAGAACGATAACTGAGCTAGATCTTGCCTTGAATATCGTGTGATGAAATGCAGGGACTAAAGGTGCACCTTGCCCGCCTAGCGCCATATCTTTTCGTCTAAAGTCAGCAATAGTTTGAATGCCAGTTTTGGTTGCAATGACGTTGGCATCGCCTAACTGCATAGTAAAGGGAGAGGAGCCGGTTGGTTGATGAAAAACCGTTTGACCGTGGTTACCTATCGCAGTGATATCTTTTGCAGAGTAGCCAGATCTTTTGAGTAAATCTAATACGGCATCAGCAAAGAGGTGACCAAGCTGGTGGTCTATCTCACCAATGGCTTTTAGATCTGTCGCTTGACCAATACATATATTGAGTAAGCTTTGTTTCAAGCTATTAAGCATTGGGTACTCACCATGGGCAATAAGGGAAATTTTATTGCCATCAATACTGACTAATGCTGTGTCGACTCCATCCATGCTAGTGCCAGACATCACACCAATATAAAGCTCTCTTTGATTCATTCCTAAACTCTTCCGACATTGGGTTAAAAACATTGTAATGCAAAATCAAAGGGAATAATCTCGATAAGTTTATGAATTTTAGGCTTAGTAAGGGATAAATATGGGACCGTTATGGCTCGATGTTGCAGGTTATGAATTGACGGCAGAAGATAAAGAAGTTTTGGAGCACCCAACCGTAGGTGGTGTCATATTATTTGCTCGTAATTACCATGATAGTGAGCAGCTTCTTGCCTTGAATACCGCTATAAGAAAAGCGGCTAAGCGTCCTATTTTAATTGGTGTTGACCAAGAAGGCGGAAGAGTTCAGCGTTTTCGTGACGGGTTTTCTATCATTCCTGCTGCTCAAGAGTTTGCGAAACATAAAAACGGCGAAGAATTAGCGAAGCAAGCTGGGTGGTTAATGGCGGCTGAGCTTATTGCTCATGATATTGACTTAAGCTTCGCGCCTGTATTGGATAAAGGTCACGAGTGTAAAGCGATAGGAAACCGTGCTTTCGGCGATAATATTGAGACGATCGTTCGCCACAGCAGTGCATTTATATCGGGGATGAAATCAGTAGGGATGGCCGCAACAGGTAAACACTTCCCTGGGCATGGTGGTGTGATTGCTGATTCTCACCTAGAAACACCTTATGATGAGCGCCATGATATTTTTGAAACCGATATGGCGATCTTTAAGGCTCAAATTGAAGCGGGCATTCTTGATGCAATGATGCCAGCGCATGTGATTTATCCCAATTACGACGACCAGCCAGCGAGTGGTTCGAAATACTGGCTTCATACTGTACTTAAGCAGCAATTAGGATTCAAAGGGCTTATTTTTTCTGATGACTTAACGATGGAAGGCGCGGCAATTATGGGTGGACCAGCCGACAGAGCGAAGGCTGCTTTGAATGCGGGTTGTGACATGGTGTTGATGTGTAATAAACGAAATGCACAAATTGAAGCTCTTGATCATTTAGCGATTCAAGAAGTGCCTTTAGCCAACTCATTGCTTAAAAAGCACAACTTTGATTTACCAACTCTTCATTCGGATAGCCGATGGAAAGAGGCTTCAGAGCAAATTAAGAGAATGTTAAACGCTGGGTGATAAATAAACACTCTACAAGTTTTAAGGAGGCGATATGAGAAATATCGCCTTTTTTGTATGTGTGAGACGTGGTTTAGAACTATTTGTATCTTGGAGCTAATTAAAGTTAGCGTGTAAATTTTAATTTACAGTTAATGTTTTTTATTATTTACACTTGCAATCGTTTTTATAGCTGTTATTTTAGTTTCTAAAGATTGTTAGCCCATATGGAAGTTTGGGTGTAAAAATAAATATACAGGTTGAGTTATGCAAAAAAGTGAATTAAGCAATGTCAATATCATCGACGAACAGGTACTGATTACTCCTGAAGAACTTAAAGAAAAATTGCCTTTAAGTGATAACGCTCGTCGCTTTATTCAAGAGTCTCGTGAAACTATCGCTAATATCATTCATAAGAAAGATCACCGTATGCTTGTAGTGTGTGGTCCTTGTTCTATTCATGATCTAGAAGCTGCGAAAGAGTACGCGAAACGCCTTAAAGCATTGTCTGAAGAGCTTAGTGACCAACTGTATATTGTGATGCGTGTGTACTTTGAAAAGCCAAGAACCACCGTTGGCTGGAAAGGTTTAATCAATGACCCACATCTAGATGGAACGTTCGATATTGAACATGGTTTGCATGTAGGCCGTGAGCTTCTTGTTGAATTGGCAGAAATGGAAATTCCATTAGCGACAGAAGCACTTGATCCAATTAGTCCTCAATACTTAGCGGATACTTTTAGCTGGGCAGCAATTGGTGCGCGTACTACCGAGTCACAAACACACCGTGAAATGGCAAGTGGTCTGTCTATGCCAATCGGCTTCAAAAATGGTACTGATGGCAACTTAGGTACGGCAATCAATGCAATGCAAGCGGCTTCTTCAAGCCACCGTTTCATGGGTATTAGCCGCGAAGGTCAAGTTGCATTACTGACGACTCAAGGTAACCCAAATGGTCATGTGATTTTACGTGGTGGTAAGCAGACTAACTACGATTCAGTATCTGTTCATGAGTGTGAGCAAGAGCTTCAAAAAACAGGTCTTGATGCTGCATTAATGGTGGATTGTAGCCATGCAAACTCTCGTAAAGATTACCGACGTCAGCCATTGGTAGCTGAAGATGTAATCCATCAAATTCGTGAAGGCAATAAATCGATTATTGGTCTTATGATCGAGAGCCATTTGAACGAAGGTAACCAGTCTTCTGATATCCCTCTGAATGAAATGAAATATGGCGTTTCAATTACGGATGCATGTATCAATTGGGATTCAACTGAGGCACTATTAAAACATGCACATACGGAGTTAGTCCCGTTCTTAGAGAACCGTCTGAAAGGTTAGTTAAGGTTTATTAGTCAGAGTTTAAAGTTTAAGTGCCTCATTGATTTGGGGCATTTAAGATCTGTCGTTAGTTAGATTCGGGCTAGCACAGGCTTATAGATGAGTAAGGAATAAAATGGCCGTTGAACTGAACGCATTACGCGACCAAATAGATGCAGTCGATAAACAAATGTTGGATTTACTGGCTCAGCGCCTTTCTTTAGTTGAGAAAGTCGGAGAGGTTAAAAGTGAGCACGGATTACCTATTTATGTACCAGAGCGTGAAGCAGCGATGCTTGCCTCTCGTCGTAAAGAAGCGGAAAAAATCGGTGTGCCGCCTCAGTTAATTGAAGATATTTTACGTCGTACTATGCGTGAGTCTTATGCCAGTGAAAAAGACTCTGGGTTTAAGTGTCTCAAACCAGAACTGCGTTCAGTTGTGATTGTTGGCGGTAATGGTCAACTTGGTGGTTTATTTGGACGTATGTTCAAACTTTCAGGTTACGATGTAAAAATCCTAGGAAGTAAAGACTGGGATAAAGCTGATGAGCTATTAGACAACGCAGGCCTTGTTGTGGTTACAGTGCCAATTCACTTGACGGAAGGTGTAATTGAAAAGCTAGGTAACTTGCCGAGTGACTGTATCTTATGTGATTTAACATCCATTAAGTCTAAGCCTTTGCAAACCATGCTTAACATGCATTCAGGTCCTGTTGTGGGTTTACACCCGATGTTTGGTCCTGACGTTCCAAGCCTTGCTAAACAAGTGATTGTTTACAGTGATGGACGTGGTGAAGAAAGCTACCAGTGGCTATTAAAACAATTTGGTATTTGGGGCGCTAGCTTATGTCAAATGGATGCCGCTGAACATGATCATGGTATGACCTTAATTCAAGCACTTCGTCACTTTACTTCATTTGCTTACGGCCTGCATCTAAGTAAAGAAAATCCGAACATTGATCAGTTGTTGAAACTTAGCTCGCCAATCTACCGATTGGAAATTGCGATGGTTGGTCGTCTGTTTGCGCAAGATCCTAATCTATATGGTGACATTATTCTGTCATCAGATGAAAACATTGAGATGATTCGTCGTTTCCATAATTGCTTTGGAGAAGCATTGAAGATTTTAGATGGCAAAGATAAAGAAACCTTTGTTCAAAGCTTCAATCAAGTCAGTGACTGGTTTGGTGATTATTCTCAACAGTTCTTAGAAGAAAGTCAGAACCTATTAAAGCAAGCCCACGACTCTATTCATAGAGGCTAAAATCGGTTTTAAATCATAAAAAAGAGCGACCATTTGGTCGCTCTTTTTTGTATTGAATGTCTAGAAAGTATTTGGTCTATAGCAGGCCAAAAGCAATTAGATCATAGTAGGCTAGAAGTAATTAGATCACCGTAGCCCCAAAGCAATTAGATCATCATAGGCTAATTAGTTGTGATAGGCTTTTTGCTATCTTCACTCGATACCGTTTCAATACTTGAATCTTTGTATGGAACATTGGTTAAATTAATTTGTAGCCTAACCACGTTATCAATTAATTGAACGAGTGGACCCCATTTCACTTTTGTTTCTTTTTCGAAAACGTAATTAAAGTTCTCGGGTGTCCAATCCATTAAGTACTGAGGGTTAAGTGAACGCCCTAAAAAGCGTACTTCATAGTGCAAATGAGGACCGGTAGAGTTACCAGAGTTACCACATTTTGCGATCACATCACCTTTACTTACAAACTGACCGCTGCGAACGTTAAACTTTTGTAAGTGAGCATATGAACTCATGAAACCAAAAGAGTGACGCATGGTTAGAAAGTTACCAAAGCCTTTTTTACTTGGTCTGACGGTTTCGATCACGCCATCAGCTGGCGCAAGGATTTCTTCACCACGCTTACAAGTCAGGTCAATACCGGTATGGGTATGCCTTTTGCCGGTTATTGGGTTAGTTCTTCGACCATAAGATGAAGAGATTCGCTGGTAAGCCATAGGGCTATCATTTGGAATCAAGCGGAACATTGTTGCTCTTACCGCTGAATCAATCGCCGCTGCATCAATACGATCTTCTAAGCTAGAATCATCCGCTAGTAAGTCTTCATCTGCTAAACCTAAAACAGATTCAACATCAAAAACACGCTTTCCGAGCAGTTGAATTTTCCCTTCTTTCTCTGTTAGCTCTTGAGATAAAGAGTGGTTGGTATCCACTTGCTCTTGATACAGAGATTCTACCTCATCTTTTTCAATATGAAGTTGGTTGATAGTACTTTCAAATTCAGCTTGGTTTTTTGAAGTTGTAATTTGTTGGCTTTGATTTTCTGAATATAAATATACAGATCCGCCTATTAATACGGGCACTGATAATAGTGCAGAGGCAATTAATAGAAGGGATTTTCGACCAAAGTAAAACGTCTGTTCCCCTTGGTCTGAAGGAATAGTGATAGAAACTTTTTGGGACATAACTACATAACAAAATGGTTTATTTAACTAACTAGAGCATGTGCTTATTGAATTTAGCTGCCTAGATCGGATAAGTGTTCAATTTCTCGGTGAAGTAACTCATCATCACCGACATTGAGTTCAACTAAGCGTTTCAAATGACTAATACTATCAATATCTAAATGCTCTATGCGTAAACGCATTGAGGTATTGTTGGTAGAAATAATTGAAGCTTCTAGTTTAATCACTACATCACTATCATTTAGCTGAAAGCTAACATGGAGAGGTAAAGAGTGATTGAATAACAAAGCATCATCGCACTGTAGTAATACACCATGTAGGGATAAATCTTGAACAAAACCATTGAGTTGTAATTGGTCTTGTGAAGCTTTAGCTGGAACTTGGTAAATGATTCGTGAAAATCGACGTCTTTCAACCATAATAGTTCTCTCTCATGATTTATTATAAGTACGATGACTTGTAAATACCTAAGGTCGCGATAATAGCGACCTTAGATTAAAATACAAGCAAATTTACTTTGCGATACGCTTGTACTTAATACGGTGAGGCTCTGCAGCTTGTGCACCGATAGTCTGTTTTAGCCATTCAGTATAGTCAGTATAGTTGCCTTCGTAGAAGTTAACCTGACCTTCATCACGGTAATCTAGAATATGAGTAGCAATACGGTCTAAGAACCAACGGTCATGCGAGATAACCATTGCACAGCCAGGGAACTCAAGAAGCGCTTCTTCCAGTGCTCGTAGTGTTTCAACATCTAGGTCATTGGTAGGCTCATCGAGTAGTAATACGTTACCACCTGCTTTTAGCAGTTTTGCTAAGTGAACACGGTTACGTTCACCACCAGACAATTCACCGATAATCTTCTGCTGATCGATACCCTTGAAGTTGAAACGAGAGCAGTATGCACGCGCAGGGATTTCGAAGTTGTTGATCTTAATGATATCAGCACCTTCAGAAATCTCTTGGAATACAGTTTTTGTGTCGTCCATGCTGTCACGGAACTGATCAACAGAAGCCAGCTTAACCGTTTCGCCTAGTTCAACTGTGCCTGAATCTGGCTGTTCAGCGCCACTTAGCATCTTGAATAGTGTCGATTTACCTGCACCGTTGGCACCCACGATACCCACGATTGCGCCTTTAGGCATGCTGAATGATAGGTCGTCGATAAGAACGCGATCACCGAATGACTTAGTTAGGTTCTTAACTTCAAGAACTTTGTCACCTAAACGTTCACCTGGCGGGATGAATAGTTCGTTGGTTTCGTTACGTTTCTGATATTGGCCTGTCGTTAGTTCTTCAAAACGAGCCATACGAGCTTTAGACTTAGCTTGACGGCCTTTAGGGTTTTGACGAACCCATTCCAGTTCTTTCTCGATAGTCTTTTGACGTGCGCTTTCGCCCGCTTTTTCTTGCTTCAAACGCTCATCTTTTTGCTCTAGCCAAGATGTGTAGTTACCTTCCCATGGAATACCTTCGCCACGGTCAAGTTCTAGAATCCAGCCAGCTGCGTTGTCTAGGAAGTAACGGTCGTGGGTAATTGCCACAACAGTGCCGCTGTAATCAACAAGGAAGTGCTCAAGCCATGCTACTGATTCTGCATCCAAGTGGTTGGTTGGTTCATCAAGAAGCAGCATGTCTGGCTTTTCAAGAAGCAGACGACAGATAGCAACACGACGACGCTCACCACCTGATAGGAATTCAATTTTCGCATCCCACTCAGGAAGACGAAGTGCATCAGCAGCACGCTCTAGAGCAGTCTCTAGGTTGTGACCGTCTTTTGCTTGAATTAGAGCTTCTAACTCACCTTGTTCTTTAGCAAGAGCGTCGAAATCTGCATCTGGTTCTGCATAAGCAGCGTAAACCGCATCAATACGCTTAAGTGCATCAGCAACGTCAGAAACGGCTTCTTCAACGATTTCACGAACCGTTTTTGATTCGTCTAGTACAGGTTCTTGCGGTAGGTAACCGACTTTAAGACCTTGCTGTGCACGAGCTTCACCATCGATATCAGTATCAATACCAGCCATGATACGTAGTAGGGTAGATTTACCTGAACCATTTAGACCCAAAACACCGATTTTAGCGCCAGGAAAAAAGCTAAGAGAAATGTCTTTAAGAATTTGACGCTTAGGTGGAACAGTTTTGCTCACCCGAGACATGGTATATACGTATTCAGCCATTGCCGATCGATCCTAATTATTGTTCAAAATTATTGGCTATTTTATACCAATATTGGGGAATATGTTACTCCCTGCCAATAAATCGTATTTTGATGCTTGCTCTATGAAGGTTTAGGTATTCATTATCTTTAAAATACTCAATAAATACCGAGTGTGGACATGGTTGGCTTAGATACAGTAATAATTCAGATGAAGTATTGTTAATTTAATAATATTTACACTCAAAACCTTTACATTTACTGCGATATTTGGCGTTAATAGAGTCATTGCATATCAAACACGCACTAAGGAATAGAGCGGATGTTTTCTCGAATTTTCAAACCTAAGCTAGCAGCTCTAACTGCTGTCATAGTGTCATCAATATCAATGATTCCAAACGGACTTGCTAGCGGTATATCAGAATTAGAAATGCAGCGAGTCAATTATGAAAAGGCACAAGATATTCTTGATAAGAAAGACTTAAAAGCTTATCAAGCGATTCGTCCCAAAATTACCGATTACCCTTTAACGCCATATGTCGATTATCGAGCTTTTTTGGTTGGGCTTGATAAAAAGTCTCCTTCAGAAGTCAGAACCTTCATTGCTGAGAATAAAGCTTTTCCTTTCTCCAATCGTATTAGTGCACCTTATCTGTCTGCTTTGTCTAAAAATAAAGATTGGAAAGGGGTGCTGGAGTATCAAACGCAAGAGCCTGTTGGGGAAAAATACCAATGTATCTACTACCGAGCTCATTATGAGCAGGATCAGAGTGAAGTTGCTTTTAATGGTGCGAAGCAACTCTGGTTAAGCGGTAATGGTGTGGATGATCAATGTGACCCATTGTTTAACTCTTGGGATGATGCAGGGCTACGGACTGATGAGTTAATTCTAGAGCGTATGCTGTTAGCTTTCGAAAACCGTAATGGTAAATTGATGAGCTACCTAATAAAGCAATTAGACAGCAATGAATCAATTGCTCAAGCAAAAGCGATGAAGGCGCTTTACCGTAAGCCTGAAGGCGTTCTGACTTTTGCTAAAAAATACCCAGCTAATGATTTTTATCGTTCTCAAACGGAGTTTGCATTTGAAAAACTGGCGAGAAAGTCTTCTACAGAAGCACAGTCAGTTTTTGAAGACGTAATTAAAGCGCAAAAGTTCCCCGCAGAAAAACAGCAAGAAATGGCTGATTATGTTTCATTTCGCTTAATTAACACTGATTCAGACGATCTAGCTGCGTGGCGAGATGAGGTCATTAGTACAACTTCGAAGCAAACATTGTTAGAGCGAAGAGCTCGCCTGGCGATTCAGCATGCTGATTGGCAAGGGCTTGTTAAATGGATATCGAAGCTGGATGAATCACATCAAGCTTCTTTACGTTGGCAGTATTGGTTAGGTCGTGCAGAAGTTGAGACAGGCAAGGTAACTCAAGGTAAGCAGCGACTCATGGCGATAACAGGGCAAAGAAACTTTTATAGTGTTGCTGCTGCCAAAGAAATCAAACAATCCATTAATTTTTCAACGTCGTCGATATTGCTTGATCGTGAAGCGGTACAGCCTTACCAAGAGGCATTAGTACGAATTACTGAACTGATAGATGTCGATAAAATTGCAGCAGCAAAAAGTGAATGGCGATGGTTGCTTGCAAATGTTTCTAAAGAAGAAAAAGCCATGCTTGCAGCTTATGCCGCTCAGAAAGGTTGGAATCACTTATCTGTAACAGCCAGTATCTCAGCAAAAATCTGGGATAACATAACCCTTAGGTTCCCTGTTGCTCACAAGTGGTGGTTTAACTTTTATGCTGAGAAAAATGGTCTAGATCCTATCACCTTGATGTCTCTAGCAAGGCAAGAAAGTGCACTCGATGCTGATGCTAATTCTCCTGTGGGGGCTCGTGGGATCATGCAGATCATGCCTGCTACAGCTAAATACACTGCGAAAAAATATAAGCTTGCGTATCAAGGTCGTGATGAACTTTATGAGGTGGGGAAAAATATTGAGATTGGTAGCCATTACTTAGATGGTCTATTAAATCAATACGATAATAACCGAATCTTTGCTTTAGCTGCTTATAATGCCGGTCCAAACCGAGTGAAGCTATGGCGTAAAAGAACGGATGGTAAGCTTGATGCCTATGCGTTTATTGAAGCGATTCCATTCAAGGAAACTCGCGGTTATGTGCAAAATATCTTAATGTTTGAAACCTATTACCGAGACATTCTAGGTGTGGATGGTGCTTTCTTAAATGAGCATGAAATCCATAAAAACTATTAGTGAGTAGTTGTGTCCTTCGGTAGGCGGGGTCATTGGGAGTCTAAATTTTAGTCGTAAGCATGAGTTAGCCTTTATAGCTGGCTCATGCTCTTTAACATTGAATAGTTTTGCGTGTTTCGGTATACCTAGTGCTAACTAGCTTGGAAAAAGCCGTACGATGAATGCTATTAATAATAAAGTGAGTCGTTCATTAAGCAGGGTAGCTGAGAATAGGCATTCGATTTTTCTCATGCTTATCTGTCTTATGCACGGTTCTAGCATGAATAAATTAAGAAGTAAGTGTAGGTCATGGCATCACAACCAGAATATGAAAATTGGCAGCAGTTAATGGATTTAGTAAAAAATGCCGCAGATAGCGGGCAGCATGAATTACTACTGACAATGATGATGACTTCTGACGAAAGAGACGCCTTAGTGGCAAGAGTGAATATCCTTTGTGAGTTGATCAAAGGTGATATATCACAGAGGCAGGTTAGCCAGATGTTAGGAGTGGGTGTTGCAACCATTACTCGTGGCTCAAATGAGTTAAAAGCTAAGTCTGAGCAAGAGAAAGAAGACATTGCTCAGTTACTACTGAAATAATAGCTTTAGACTAGATTCAAACTAAAAACGCTAGCCTAGGGGGTAGCGTTTTTTTCGTCTCTCACTTTTCATAGCTTATAGCTGTAGGTGTATCAAGGACCGATAAGTTTGTTTTGTTATCTGTTATTTGCTAATAGTTTATGGCAAGACTAAACGTTATTTAGCTGGAAAGTGCTCAGGGTTCATGAAAGGAATGAGCGCTAAAATCAGGGCTTGATGATAAACAGAGCTTCGAGAAAGTTGATTGTGGGTCAATAAACCAATAGCCCCACCTTGTTGCTTAATATTGTTGGTACCAAATACTTCATCCATCACATCACCCAATTCGTTAGCATGCTCTAGCTTATTTAAAACTGCTGGTGGGAGCATAAGGCTAGCTGAACGAGATTCACCTCTTTGTTTCTGAGATTCAATGATCATCCAAGCAAAGGTCACAGAACCTTCTATTCCAGCTTCCAACCCCACATAAAAGTCAGCACCAGGTTGAGTAAGTTCTGAGTTTCTAACTCGATTTTCAGCCCCTAGATAAGTTTCATCATTAGTCATGGGTTGGTCTGCAACTCCACTTTCTACACTTACTCCTGTAAACGTGAAATCTTCATTTGGGAAAGCAGATTGGAAAGCGCTTTTTACGGCATTAATTTTTGCGGGGTTTAGCGAGGCAATAACTACAGATTTCATGGTTCGGCTCTTAATTTCTGGCGGCGGTTGCCACGCGTAACTTTACTTTAGATTGATTATACATACTGCGTATTAGCGCCTAAACGTGTTTGTGACCAATACATTAGTTCTTCAATTGGCATAGGTTTTCCAAAATAGTAACCTTGCATAAAATCACACTGGTAGTTAGCGAGCCATTGATACATTTCTTCCGTTTCAATGCCTTCTGCGGTCACCATTTTATTTTGAGCATGGCATAGTTCGATGATTGGCTTAACAATATGCTGATTATTGGTTGCCATGAGCGTATCTAAGAATACCTTGTCGAGTTTGATTTTTTGAACAGGGTATTGAACCAGTTGTGTAATAGAAGTGTACCCCGAGCCAAAGTCATCAATGGCGAGCTTGTAACCTAAGCGAGCTAATTCTCTAAGCAAAGGAAAGCCTTGGGATTCAGATTCAAATGTTTCAGTTATTTCAAAATCAATCAGCTCAGGAGGAATTTGATTCGCTTTCGCGTGTTGATGAATAAACTCAGATAAGCGAATCGTTTCTAACTCTGCTGAAGATAAGTTGATTGATAATTGAATAGCATGAGGAAATTGAGCTTGTACTTGATGGAACGACTCAAATGCGTTTTTGATAACCCATTTATCGACAATATCAAATAAACCCGTTTGCTCAGCTATAGGAATGAATTCATCAGGGGAGACAAATCCTAATTCTTTAGAGAGCCAACGTAGCAAGACTTCAACACCAACCACTCGCTGCCCTTTTGCATCTAAATAGGGCATGTACATCAGCTTAAATTCATCATCAAAATGATTTTCTCTTAATGCTCGTTCTATATCTGCGCGGCGTTGTACAAGCTTATCAAGGTCTAATGAGTAGTAGGCATGTTGGTTTTTACCCGCTCGTTTTGCTTGGTACATAGCAGTATCTGCATTGGAAATGAGCTTCTCTATGTTGTCACCATCGGTAGGGTAGGTGGCAATACCAATACTGGCAGTAATAGGGAAGTTACCTAGCTCTGTAATGAAACCATGTTGCATTGGCGCGAGTAATTGGTCAGAGAAATCTTTCGCGACATCACCAGAGTTAGCTGGGGCATTGATGAATACCGAGAATTCATCCCCTGATAATCGTGAAACCATGCAGGTTGCAAAATGGTGACTTTGGTAAGCGTCACAAATGTTTGAAATTCGTTGGGCAAAAGAGACCAAAATAGAGTCACCGATTTGGTGTCCGTACTTATCATTTACGAATTTGAAATTATCGAGATCGAGGTAAAGTACCCAGATAGAACGGTTTATATTTGGTACAGATAAGGAGATTTCAGCATGATTTTGAAATTGATGGCGGTTTGCTATTTGAGTGAGTTGATCTCTTTCGGCTAAGATTTTTGTTTGCTGATAAGTATCATCTAACTCTTGATACATATTATAAAATCGATCAGATAAACGACCTATTTCATCATTATTGTCTAACCGCTCAATGTTTTTCCTTTGTCGCCTTTCTACTTGTTTTAATTGTAAATCTAAGCGGGTAATTGGGTTAATAATGGTTCGGTATAGCAGGGTCAGTAATAACCCCATGGTGACAAGAGCTGACAACACAAATGAAGCGGTAATTTCATTCCAGATTGAATTGAGTTTATTAGTCATCAAAAATTGAGCGGGATCGACGGTTGCATAAAGTGCAGGGGCTAACTGTATTGATTGAGTTAGTCCAGTTTCGATTTGAATTCTTTCGTTAGAAAAAAATAAGCTGGTTTGATAATCGTATTCGATTTGTTTTCGCAATGTACTGAACTTATCCAATGAAACGGAGACGACAACAAAGAATACATTATCAACTTGGTAGCTTAATGGTGTTACCAGTGTGCGTTGATCTAACACCTCATAACGGACCAACAGACCTTCACCTTGAGAGTTGCGAGTGTAACTGATGTTGGAGGTTTCTAGGGTAGTTTGATATTGATAGTTGATGTGTTGAAGTATTTTAGGGTCTATCTGAGCTAAGTGATCATGGCTGTTGTCGGCGTAGTATAAAACATTACGATTCCCATCTAGGAGAGCTAAGCCTGTAAAACTGCTGTTTCCATCTTGAAGTAGATCAATGGTTTCTTTCAGATTATCAATCAGTTCCACTTCGCGATATGGGTTTTCATTAAGAAGAAAGTAATGTTTTATGATGTCACTTTTAATGAGAGTGTAAGAGTAACTATTAAGAAATGACCGAGCTTGACGAAAGTGACCTGCTAATTTTTCCATATCAAGCTGTAGAGCATTTTCTTCCCGCTTGATAAAAGCATCTTTCTGGTTGGTATAAATAATGTAGCTAGACAACGCAGTACTGCACAGTATTACAGGGGCTATAAGAAGTAAAATTTTAGTACTTAGCTTCATGAATGACTACAACAGTATTTATAAACTTAACGTGTAAGCCTATATCAGTTAGAGGTTCGGTGCTATTCATTACCCCTTATTCCGTGAGCTCTTGTGATGGGAATAGAGTTTTATATCAAGAAATGTTATTGATTTTAGGGGGGTACCGTTTGAAAGCTTAGTGGATGTATGACTAGAATTATCACCAAGCTAAGTCGTCAGTTCAGTGTCTATTGCATTTATGCATCACTGATTCGAGCATGATGTTTAAATCATTTCTAGCCAGTGATACATAATTAAATGTTTCTATATTCGGAACATTACTGCAGCTTTACTTGCGTTGCTTTGATATTTTCACTTGGGTAACAACCTAGCACTTTCAAGTGTGTCGTAAGCTTAGTAAGTTCTGCAATGGCATGCTGCATATTTTCTGAATCAAGATGAGCTTCTAAATCGACATAGAACATTTCTTCCCAAGGGTTGCCCATGATTGGACGAGACTCAAGCTTTGTCATATTGATGTGATGACGTTGAAGAACTAGCAAGGTTTCCACAAGGGAGCCTGCCGCTTGCGATGTCGACATAATTAGAGTGGTTTTTGCCGGAATTTGCGTAGAAACCTCAACTGGTTTACGCGCTACAACGATGAAGCGAGTATGGTTCTCTGTTTGGTTTGCAATATTTCCCTGTATAGCTTGTAAGCCATACAATTTACCACTTGAAGCGTTACCAATTGCGGCAACATCATCGCTACCTAACTCTTTCACTTTCAACATCGCATCAGCAGTACTTGCACATGACTCCAGTGTTACTCCATTCATTCGGCTTAAAAATTCGCTGCATTGCTGGTGTGGTTGGGGGTGTGAGTAAAGTGTTTTAATGTCTTCAATTCTAATATCGTTTTTAGCGACCAAACAGTGCTCAATTGGCTGTGACAGTTCACCAACAATGTACAATGTTGTGTGCTGAAGAAGGTCGTACACTTCATTGATAGAACCTGAGCTGGTGTTTTCAATAGGAAGAACACCATAATCGGCATGACCAGACTCAACCGTAGTCGTTACTTCTTTAAAGTGACCGCAGTTAAGCTCAATTAGCTCCATATTTTTACGGCTAAAATACTCTCGACTTGCTAAATGAGAGTATGAACCTTTGGAACCTAAGAACGCGACTCTTGCTAGTGGCTTACGACTTTGCGGGTTCGCTAGGTTTTGTAAGTAAGACTGCTGCAGTAAGACAGAGTCTTCGATGATTGTATGGAAAAGCTTAGTAATATATTGGGCATCGAGTTGGTATTTATCTTTGCCATTATTAATCAGTTTTACTAATAGCTGCTGCTCACGCTCTGCATCACGAACAGGTTTAGAGGTCTCTACTTTACTTTTAGCAACTTCAATACTGAGCTGTCTGCGTTCTGAAAGTAGTGAAAGTAGCTGGTCATCCAGATCATTTAAGCGAAGGCGAATCTCATCGAGAGAAATATGGCGGTCAGTCATGAATTTTTCCTTATAAAAAAGCCTCCCTTATTCGGGAGGCTTTCTGTTCGTTTTTGACTTGTTTTTCTAAAACGACTTAGCCTCCGATTTACGGAAGAAAAAAGAAGTCAAAAATAAACAGGTGTTGGTTATGCATAAAATGTGATTTTTTTATGAGTGTTTACCCACAATAAGCAAGCGTTGTTCGAGCGTCAAGCAAAAAAATAGCGCCGTAGAGGCGCTATTCTCGAATCTTCTCATTTCCTTTATTCAGCTTCGGCTTCGAACTCTTCTATTTCAGGTTTTTCTGAACGGCGAGCTTCCGGTTTATGGATAAGCTTATTAAGTTGACGCTCTAGTTTTTGTTCAACTTCGTTGATTGCTACGTATAGGTCATCATGAATAGATGACGCAACCAGTTTTCCTTTTGGTACTGTCAGAACAGCTTCAAATTTCTTTTTCTTATTTGGTTCTTCGCTAAAGCTTGCTTGGCATCCAATGATGTCAATTTGCCATTTATCAAGCTTTTTAAATTTACTTTCAATGTGCTCACGGATTGCAGAGGTGATGTCAATATTCTTACCAGTGATATTCATTTTCATAGATTCTTTCCTCTGTGGTATCCCTCATGGGTTAACTTCAGATTACTGTTTCAAGGAATAAAAAACGTGATTAAGATCACCTTTGTGGTGTGCGGTATTATTATTAAAATCAAATGTGATCTTACGCAAATCTTTGTTCTTAAAATAATAAAACTGCTTGTTATCAATGACGAAAAGTCTAAATTGGAGGCAAGGTTCCGCTAAAAATTATTGCTGTTTTTAGGGGAGTTTTACAGCTTTGAAAAATGAGCGGTTAAATAACCACCATTCGTTTGAGGACGTTTAATAGGATAGATATTTTGATGGAACGAAGTTTTATCAAATACTGCTAACTGATCAATATCAATGAATGCAGAATTCAATAAAAAGCCGCTTAAACTTTCTCTTTCTAGCTAAAAGTATTTTAAGCGGCTTTTTTGATTTCGAATATGTATGTGTCTGTTAATCAGGTAACTAGCTTTACTCTCCAACTTATCGTAAAGCTTGGAAGAACACTAAGGTAGGTCGCTATTAATGCTTATGTTATTTTTTAGTAACTTAGCATTGCCTGCACCCTTTATCGCTTGTATAGCTTCGAGTTGTTTGTAAATCACATAGTAACGGTTGATGTTTGTGACATAAGTTACGGGTTCTTTACTGACGTATTTTCGTGTGATGATCTCAACATTTTTAAACCACACATTTGGGTCGTATCCCTTTTTCTTTGCAAGGCTTCTCATTTTTCTAATTTTAGCTGGACCAGCGTTGTAGGCAGCTAATGTAAAATATATTTGATCATCAGGGCTGATAGCTTCATCGTTAAAATATCGGTCTTTGATAAAGCGCATGTACTTGATGCCAGCATGAATATTATTGTCGACCTTATGTATATTGGGAATGTTAACGTTTTTATCTCTCGCGGTGCTTGGTAAAACTTGCATAACACCGATAGCTCCCTTATGAGATACACGGCTTTGATCTAGCCCGGATTCTTGAAAGCCTTGAGCTGACATCATTAAAGGGTCGAATTCATATCTATTTGAATACTTTTGGAATACTTCAGATAAATTCGCAACTCGGTCCACTTTTTTGGGGTTAAGCACTCGGCTTAGCCAGCGTGTATTATCAATATATTTTTGGTAAATCACATTTCCCAGTAAGGTGCCTGAGCGAGCTGTTTTTACGTATTGGTTAATTTCTTTTTTTAACTGCGGGCTATTCTTCCTTAAAGCCCAAGCTATTTTGCTATTTTCACGCAAAGGCAGCGATTCATGTATTTGAATATTATCCATCACATTCAGCCAGAGCCTAGCTTTGTGACTATCTAGGATTGTGCTTTCTATATAACCTTGATTAACCAGTTCAATTAATTCGTAATCTTGAAGGGATTCTTCAACAAAGTGAACGTGAACGGGAGGTAAATCCTGCTCGTTCAGCTCTTCATTAACTATTTGGATACTCTCAAAGTAGCTAGAGCTCGCTCTTACCCAAACCTCTCGTCCACTTAATTGTTCTATTGAAGTGAAGCTTTCAGTATCTAGATTTGTAATGATCAGTTCTTTGCTGTTGCTGATCATTGGATTAGCAAAGTCGATCACTTTCAATCGTTTGTCGGTAATGGTCAGGTTAGCTACGGCTACATCACCATAACCAGATTTTAATGAAGGAAGTAAATCATCACGTTGTACAGGAATGATCTGCACATTTAGGTAGGGGTTCTTCTTCTTTAAACTTTTTTCAAAGTGGTAAAGCATTTCAGCAACAATGCCTTTAGGCTTCCCATCTTCTATGAAGTAAAAACCAAGATCAGCAGAGACAAGGACTCTTACCGTACCTTTTTTCTTTAGCTCATCTAAGTCTCCCACATAAGGTGCATTACTTAATGGGGATAGCTCTAATGCATTTAAAAGCGGAGTAAACCCGACAATTAAAATGAGTAATATCAACCTGCTCACATCCACACTCCATGTTGATGTTATGTTAATAGTTATTCATTAAAGATACCGTTTACAATGCGATTCATCAAGTTTGCGTTTGTTTTGGATGAAAAAAACGCACTATAAATAGTGCGTTTAGAGTGGCTTAGATGTACTTACATACTTAGCTTATAAAGGGTTTAGCTCGATAAGTTGTTCTGTTCTTTTTGCCGCATCATCTAGTTTTAATTGGCGGTAAGCTTCCAATTGAATATCTAATGATTTTCTTGCTGCGATAGTATCTGGGTACGTTTTTTGTAGTTCTTGGCTGCGGTTAATTGCTGCAATCCATGCTTCACGGCGCAGGTAAAAATCAGCTGTAGCTAAATCGTATTCGGCTAAACGGTTCTTTAATGCAAACATACGTTTTTGTGAATCTTCAGCATATGGGCTTAATGGGAAGCGCTCGAGTAACTTTTTAAAATCAGCAAAAGCAAGTTTTACTGGCTCTGGATCTCGGTCACTACGGTCTATGTTGAATAGATCATGCATAAAGTTTCGGTCTTGAGCCATATGCGTTAGCCCGCGCATGTACAGTACCCAGTCTTGTTTTTCATGAGTTGGATTTAGGCGTAAAAATCGAGAAATGGTTGCCAAGCCTAACGCAAGGTCATCATTTTTATAGTAGGCGTAGATCAGGTCGAGCTGCACTTGTTCAGAATAAGCACCGAAAGGGTAGCGAGAGTCTAGTGCTTCTAATTTTTCAATTGCAGTTAGCCAGCTGCCACTTTGCAGAGAAACTCGAGCTTCTGAATAGAGAACCGATGGTGGAACATCAGGAACTATTTCGTTGCTACTTGAACAGCCAACTAACAATGTTAATGCCAATAGGCCCGATAAAGTAAAGTGTTTCATGTCCGGGGTCGATTCCTTGAATTTAAATATTTCGTAAGCTTCCGTTACTTTCTAACCAGTAACAGATACAATGATGCAATTATTCTATTTTATCCATACTAATGGGTATTAGTCTCACGGTTTTTAAAAAAGTTCGATATGGCTCAGCAGATAACATTAACAGACACAGTAAAAAGCAGCCAGTTAGGTCAACGTTTAGACCAAGCTGTCGCTGAACTATTTACCGATTTTTCTCGCTCTCGTATTAAAGAGTGGCTTCTTGACGGCAAAATCCAAGTGGATGGCGAAGTTATCACTAAACCGCGCACCATAGTTTTGGGCGGTGAAGCGATCATCTTACAAGCGGAGCTTGCAGATGAAGAGCGCTGGGAAGCACAAGATATTCCGTTAAACATCGTCTATGAAGATGATGATTTATTGGTTATCAATAAACCTCGCGATCTGGTTGTACACCCAGGCGCAGGTACGCCGGATGGAACCATACTTAACGCATTGCTTTTCCATTACCCTCAGATTGCTGAAGTACCTCGTGCGGGTATTGTGCACCGTCTTGATAAAGACACAACAGGTCTTATGGTTGTGGCTAAAACGGTTCCAGCTCAAACTCGTCTTGTGCGTGCTCTTGCTAAACGTCGTATTACTCGTGAATATGAAGCAATTGCAATTGGCAAAATGACTGCGGGTGGTGTTGTTGAGAAAGGCATTAGCCGTCATGCAACTAAGCGTACGTTAATGGACGTTAATGAATTGGGTAAGCCTGCGGTAACTCACTACCGTGTTGCGGAGCACTTCCGCGAACATACTCGTATTCGTTTGCGTCTAGAAACAGGTCGTACTCACCAAATCCGTGTTCACATGTCATACCTTCAGCACCCGCTGTTAGGTGATATTGCGTACGGTGGTCGTGCACGTATTCCTAAAGGTGCATCTGAAGAGCTGACGACAATGATTCGTTCTTTTGATCGCCAAGCACTGCATGCTGTAATGCTTAAATTTGTTCACCCTATTACGGGTGAAGAAGTTGAGTTCCACGCACCTATTCCAAATGACATGGTTGTGATGGCAGAAGCATTACGTGTTGATGCTCGCGAAAATCACGAAGACGACATCTAATCATGTCAATAATCATCCCTAACTGGAATTCGCCTTCAAATGTCAAAGCAATTTCTTCGACAAGAGTGGGTGGTTT
The DNA here is from genome assembly GCF_013114625.1 of Vibrio sp. 99-70-13A1. Lineage (GTDB taxonomy): Bacteria > Pseudomonadota > Gammaproteobacteria > Enterobacterales > Vibrionaceae > Vibrio. Next base: position 3,891 of record NZ_VTXD01000040.1, on the reverse strand, counting down.
TTCAAAAGATGAATATCGAGGGTTAAACCTCGGTACTCATGTTGGGGATGACATTAGTTTAGTTCAGAAGAATCGAAAATATCTTCAATACCAAGAAGGCATGCCTAGTGCTCCCGTCTGGTTAAATCAAACTCACTCTACCAATGTAGTTGAAGTGGTGAAGCCTACTTTAGATGTTTTGGATGCAGATGGCGCATTTTCAATGTCTCCTGGTGTTGTATGCTCTGCAATGACAGCCGATTGTCTTCCTGTATTGCTAACGAATACTTCCGGCACTCAAGTTGCGGCAGTTCATGCGGGTTGGCGTGGTCTTGCTGGTGGCATTATTGAAAATGCGATATCCAAATTTAGAGAACATGATCCACAAAGCGAAATTATGGCTTGGCTTGGTCCTGCTATTGGCTCTTCAGTGTTTGAAGTAGGAAGTGATGTAGTTCAAGCTTTTGTTGATTTTGACTCGAATGCGAAAGCTGCATTTCAAACAAAGCCCGAACAGGGCAAGTGGTTGGCGAACATGTCTCAATTAGCACGTCAGCGTTTGAACTTAGTGGGGGTCACTGAAATCTCAGATTCAAATCTTTGTACTTACTCAAATCCTGATTTATTTTATTCATACAGAAGAGATGGAATAACGGGTCGTCAAGCAACATTCATCTGGATGACGTAACGCTTCTATATAATCTCTATATCTTTTCGATTTGTTCGCTCTCATATCTTTATCTCCCCCCTTGAAAATTCACGTTACCGTATCCATCTTCTAACCATAAAGAAAACATAATCTTAATGAGTTAGGAAGGTTGGAATGCGTCTCGATCGTTTCACAAGTAAATTTCAAATTGCGATATCTGATGCACAGTCGCTCGCACTTGGTCGTGATCATCAATATATCGAGCCTGTACACTTAATGGTTTCGCTATTAAATCAAGATAGCAGTGCCATTCGTCCATTATTGACGATGCTAAATGTTGATGTTGTTCAGTTACGTTCGAAATTGAGCGAGATGCTCGACCGAGTTCCTAAAGTTAGCGGGATAGGCGGTGATGTCCAACTTTCCAGTGCTATGGGCACACTTTTCAATATGTGTGACAAAGTGGCGCAAAAGCGTCAGGACACGTACATTTCTTCTGAGGTATTTCTACTCGCAGCAATCGAAGATCGAGGACCTTTAGGTAACTTGTTAAAAGAGCTAGGGGTAACTGAACCGAAGTTGACTCAAGCTATTGAAAAGATTCGAGGCGGACAAAAGGTGGACGACCCGAATGCTGAAGACAGACGACAAGCTTTAGAAAAATTCACTATAGATTTAACAGAACGTGCAGAGCAGGGGAAATTAGATCCGGTTATTGGGCGTGATGATGAAATCCGTAGAACCATTCAAGTACTGCAGCGCAGAACCAAGAACAACCCTGTCATCATTGGTGAACCAGGTGTAGGTAAAACGGCAATTGTTGAAGGATTGGCACAGCGTATTATCAATAATGAAGTACCAGAGGGGTTGCGTGGTCGACGTGTTCTATCTTTAGACATGGGATCACTAGTCGCGGGTGCGAAATATCGAGGCGAATTTGAAGAGCGCCTCAAATCAGTATTGAATGAGCTTTCTAAAGAAGAAGGCAACGTCATATTATTTATTGATGAACTTCATACCATGGTTGGTGCGGGTAAAGGTGAAGGTTCTATGGATGCTGGAAATATGCTTAAACCAGCATTAGCTCGGGGCGAACTTCATTGTGTAGGAGCGACTACTCTTGATGAATACCGTCAATATATCGAAAAAGATCCAGCTTTAGAGCGTAGATTCCAGAAAGTACTCGTTGATGAGCCAACAGTGGAAGACACGGTTGCGATTCTTCGTGGGCTAAAAGAACGTTATGAGCTTCATCATCATGTAGAAATAACTGATCCTGCTATTGTCGCCGCTGCGAGTTTATCCCATCGTTATGTTTCAGACCGCCAGTTGCCCGATAAAGCGATCGATCTTATTGATGAAGCGGCTTCAAGTATCCGTATGCAAATTGATTCGAAACCTGAATCTTTAGATAAGTTAGAGCGAAAAATTATTCAGCTCAAAATTGAGCAGCAAGCTTTAACTAATGAGAATGATGAGGCAAGTAACAAGCGTCTTAATACACTGCAAAATGAATTGCTAGATAAAGAGCGTGATTTTGCAGAGCTAGAAGAAGTTTGGAATGCGGAAAAAGCAGCGCTTTCAGGTACACAACATATTAAAGCTGAATTAGAACAGTCTCGCATGGATATGGACTTTGCCCGTCGGGCGGGTGACTTAAACCGTATGTCTGAACTTCAGTATGGACGCATTCCAGAATTAGAAAAGCAATTGGATCTCGCCACGCAAGCTGAGATGCAAGAAATGACACTACTACGTAATAAAGTGACAGAAGCTGAAATCGCCGATGTACTGTCAAAGCAGACCGGTATACCCGTTTCAAAAATGTTAGAGGCTGAAAAAGAAAAGCTTCTCAAGATGGAAGGTGTTCTGCATAACAGAGTAATTGGTCAAGCTGAAGCGGTTGAAGTGGTTTCTAATGCAATACGCCGTAGTCGAGCTGGGCTCTCTGATCCAAATAAGCCTATTGGGTCTTTTCTATTTTTAGGTCCTACAGGGGTAGGGAAAACGGAATTATGTAAGACGCTCGCAAATTTCATGTTTGATAGCGATGATGCCATGGTTCGAATTGATATGTCTGAGTTTATGGAGAAGCACTCTGTTGCTCGGCTTGTTGGTGCTCCTCCTGGTTATGTAGGATATGAAGAGGGCGGATACTTAACTGAAGCTGTTAGAAGAAAACCTTATTCCGTTATTTTACTTGATGAAGTAGAGAAAGCTCACCCTGATGTCTTTAATATATTACTCCAAGTTCTGGATGATGGTCGTTTGACTGATGGGCAAGGAAGAACAGTTGATTTTCGTAATACAGTTGTAATCATGACTTCTAATTTAGGGTCATCACGTATTCAAGAAAACTTCTATTCACTTGATTATCAGGGAATCAAAGATGAAGTGATGGATGTGGTAGGGAAGCACTTTAGACCAGAGTTTTTGAACCGTGTTGATGAAAGTGTTGTTTTCCATCCGCTAGGGCAAGAACATATTAAATCAATAGCGTCGATCCAGTTACAGCACCTTAGCAAGCGAATGGAAGATAATGGATATGAGTTAGAAGTAACCACTCCAGCATTAGATCTTATTGCTCAAGTCGGCTTTGACCCTGTTTATGGCGCTCGTCCATTAAAAAGGGCAATACAACAAAGTGTAGAGAACCCATTAGCAAAAGCGATTTTAGCAGGCAAAGTTGATCCAGATAAGAAAGTCCAGTTGCGTGTAAATAATGACAAAATTGTTGCTCATCAATAATGGTGATGTTTTTCGTGCTAAGAAAATAATCAAAGTGATGTAAATATTATCGCTTTGGTTGTTTTGTGTTCATGTGAGTGGCTAATCGTAATTTTTCCTTGAACTCACTAAATTAGTCTCTATAATCCGCTCTCGTTGTCAGGCAAGACTAAACAGTCTCCTGAAACGATAGCGGTTAATTTTTTAATAAATTAAGCCTAGATAATTAAAGCAAAAAAGTGTTTGACACTGAGTTTTGATTCGCTAGAATGACCGTCCACTTGAGAGGCTTCATTAACTTGAAGTGTTGAAAGTAAAGCTCTTTAACAATTTAAACCTATCAATCTGTGTGGGCACTCGTTGATGAATATCACTAGTTTGTTTTCGCTTTTATAAGCAAAGGCAAACAGATTCCTCGGAATCAAAATGGTATCAATGAACTGAGTGACCAATACGAGATTAAGTTTACTTAATCTTGGCACAGTCAATTCATTACCATTCTGTTGGAATGGTAATAGCTTTAGAATTACATGTTC
>NZ_VTXD01000039.1 GCF_013114625.1 Vibrio sp. 99-70-13A1 | reverse complement strand
GATGTGTATAAGAGACAGTACTACCATTAATTTTAAAATAATATCAACATATTATTGCCAGTCATTTTAAATAAATGGTAGTATAAAAATAAAATGACAAATATATTAAACAAAGAACTTCTTGCTCACAAATTCATTAATTCCTCAAATTCTTCCATAAAGAGATTTGGGTATTCTTATTTTCACCAACAAATGCAAAACATATTAATAAACCATTCAACACTATTAGAAAACACATTAGACAGTAAATCGAATGTATTAAAGCTAATTGATGATATAAGTAAGACATTTCCTGCCAATTTAATAAAACAACTCCCCCTCCGTGATTTAGTGCGCTCTAATCGAATAAGACAATCTGCATTAAAACAGCTTAAATCTAATAAATATTTGTCTCGTAAATTTCTCGAATATGTAAAAGAAGAAGAGCAATTATTCGATATGAGGAATAGACTTGTCGGCGGTAAAAATAAACCTTATATTTCAGACAAAGCACTGCGTAGAGTTCAAGAACAAGACAGTGCGAATAATAAGTTTTTAACAAGTGTGCTTGGTGATAAAACTTGCGTTGAATCATTCTTAGAAAAGCAAGATAAGCTTAGAAGTAGTGTTTTATATCAACAAGTAAAAACACTTGAAGATATTGCTATTGCACGAGACTACGATTTCCTGTTCATAACGATCTCTGCAACACCAGAGCATCACTCTAACACTCTACACAACACTATGTACCACCAATGGAATGGTGAAAGCGTCAGAGTGACACACGAAAAATTTAACTATCAATTTAAACTTCATCGGAACTATTTATATCGTCACAAGTTAAGTATTAATCTAGAAAAAAGCGCTAGTATTAAGACTGTAGAACCAACTAACTCTGGTTGTCCGCATTACCATATCGTTTTATTTTGTGATAGTTCACTAACTAATAAATATATTCAGTCATATAAAAAGTACTTCAAAAATGACTTCGCTAATTTGGATATAAAAAGGTTCACATCAAGTAAGTTAAAAAGAAAAAGAACACATAACTTATCTTACATATCTAACTATATATTAAAGCACTGTTTTATACTTGGAACTACACGTGATACAAAAAAAACGGAACGGGTCATTGCTTGGAGAAAGTATAATAGAATACGTGCCTACCACATTTCAGGCATTCAAAAAAAGTTCCTAGAGTACAAAAAAAGCAAACTATATAATCTGGAAAAAGTAACACCAGATGATATTGGAGAGTCTAGAGAACATTCGCATATTGAGTTCCTAAATTATTTAATATTTGATTTATCTTACAAAATAAAAACATGCAACAAAAATAGTAAAAATCACACAAATCAAACTTGAAATATGTAAAAAACAACATGCCACTTATAGTGGTTTTTAGTCGTTGTCACGCAATAAAAAACAAAATTCAAATTAATATAATACAAATATAAAGCTTATAGTCAAAGAAGATTGCACGCTTATTAACGAATACATAGACACATCCGAAGGAATTACAACCAATAAAATAGTTATATATAAATTAGAAATTCATTTATATATAACTAATATTAAGTAGAAACTACATATTGGGAAGTTTATGCACTTTTATCTAACAATCCATTTCTAAGCATAATACTTGTAATATTCTTTTTACTGGGACAAAGACCTGCATTTAACTGTGCATTAAACGAAAACTTCACACTAGATAAGTAATCTGAATCAGTTGGAATTGCTGCCCTTGTGAGTTGTGAAAACAACTGATTTGTTTTATCAGCAAGCTCTTTTAAATCAACTTGAATCACTTTTTTCATGTCATGTTCCTGATGTTTTTGGAACTTTGATTCAATAATATCCTTCCCAAACTTATACCCGCGCTCTCTTAGTCTCTCTAAGCGATCATCAAGATACAATTGAACAGAACCTAGGTTTCCTTTGAATGTCACAATACAGTCATTCTCTGACACAACCACGTACTCTACAAAGCTACTAATAAAACTGTTGTATTTACGTCTGTCGACTTCTTTACTGAAATCTAATCCTGTAACTTGCGACATGTCTGGTGTTGACTGTGCTTTTAACAATATAGCTTGTTGTTGTTTTAAGCTTTCAACTTCAATACAAGTGCTATCGAGTCCTGTTGCTATCATAGCGATGGCATCAGTATTATTCATTTTCTTTAGTTGTTTTCTCAACTCGCCAATTTTTTTCGTGCGTTCATTAATTTCAAACTCTATGCCTGCTAGCGTTTTAGCGTCACTATTTGTACTTCTGCTACCATAAAGCTTTGTATAGTCGATACACTCAAAACTATCTATTAGCAACAACTCTACAGGACGGTAATTCAATGATCCTTTTTGCCCTTGTGTGCATCCTCTTTCGTCTAAGTAGTTTCGACAACGTAATTTAGGTTGACCTCTGTTCGACTGCGCAAAGCTCAATGTTCCACCGCATACCGAGCACTTTAAGATTCCAGCAAACAAATTTTTGCAATTGTGCGATTTAGCCCCTTTTTCATACATAGCGAAACTTGCCTGAACTTGCGAGAATTCACTTTTGCTAATCACACACGGATAATAATCAGCTATTGGGTTACCTAAGGGGATTTTACGGCGTTTACCTGTACTATAATCATCTGTTTGCGGTTGAAAAACACCTAAGCATTGCTGCATTTTCCAATATTTTTCGACAAGTTTAGAACTCCATGGTCGACCATTGAAGTTTAATAATCCTTCTCTATTAAGTTGCTTTGCAACAGAAGTTGAACCTCGTTTCTCATTAATGCGCATTTTAAAAATACGTTTTAGTAATTCAGCTCTTGCTGGTATCAGTTCAAACCTTGTTTTACACGTGGAAAGCTTCATCCAAGGAGGGCAAATTGAAGTTCGCCTTGCTCCCCCTGCTCTCTCTTTCTCTCTCTTTTTATCAAATGTAGCCCTTATACGCTCTGATTTTTGCTGACTTTCCATGTATGCAAGATGAAAACCTACAGTTAGAAGCAAATCACTACCTAAATCCGCTTTTCGGTCGTGATAAACGACTAAATTGAACCGTTGAATTGCGACATCAATTTTATGTTTTGCAAGTTCAAGGAAGATCATTCTTGATTGGTTAGGGTCTAAGCGACTGATTCGGTCAACAGCTTCAACTACGAGTAAAGAATGAGGTGGAATTTCACCTTCTTTGGCTGCTTGCAAAAATGCCCCTAAACCAGCATTTTCGTCAGTGTTTCTTCCCAAATACGCTGATAACCCCTCATCAACTATCATCTCGTTCGCAACTTCGTACGTATACTTTTGTCCAGAATTACCTGCTCTCGCATTCAAATCTTCAACAAACTTCTTTCCACGTTCAATTTGTCTACTAATACCTTGTCCATTCTGAGCTTGTATCGATTTACTTACTCTTGAGTAGATATACGCTAGTCGAGCAGTGTTCTGATTTGTAATTTTACTTTCATTCTTCATATTGTTTCTCTGTCAATTTGAATACATTTCAACAAATAACACATGACGAGTCAACGAGCAAATACGATAAATTCAGAAAAAAACCCATAAAAAACAATAATATACAAAAGTTATATATATTGAAAACCAGATTTTTAATATACAAAACTTGAATATTCATGCAAATTAATCTTGTATTTCTAACTCAGTAAATAGGTTTCATCTTCTTAATTCTCCACCTTCCTCTTTTGTTAAAACCAAAAAAAAGCCGCTGTAAATCAGCGGCTTAATATCTAGTGTAGTTAAAACTATTTAGTGCGATTCATCACTTCAATCGACTGACGTACGATAACTAACTCTTCATTGGTTGGAATAACCATTGCCACAGCACCTAGAAGCCCTGATTTAGCTACAATGCCAGATGCGCCAAATCGTGCGTCTGCATTGGCTTTTTCATCTTCAACAAAGCCAAGTAACTTAAGGTTACGCAGAATTTCACTACGAATCGGTAAAGAGTTTTCTCCGATACCACCAGTAAAGATAACCGCATCAAGGTGATCTAATGGAATCATGTAAGAGCCGATGTATTTAGCCACACGGTAGGTGAAGACTTCAAAAGCAAGCTTAGCACCTTCATGACCTTCTTCCATCGCTTCTAGCACGCCACGAGCGTCAGAAGTGATACCAGACACACCCAGGAAGCCCGACTTCTTATTCAAAGCATCAAATACTTTCTCTTGGCTCCAGCCTTTCTTCATCAAAAATTCGATGATGCCTGGATCTAAGTCACCGCATCGAGTTCCCATCATCAAACCAGATAAAGGCGTGAAGCCCATAGAGGTATCGACACTTTCACCGTTGCTAATAGCACATACTGAAGCACCGTTACCTAAGTGAACAGAAATGAAGCTCGATTCTTCAATTGGCTTATTAAGCATTTTTGCAGCTTCACGGCTTACAAAGTAGTGACTTGTACCATGGAAACCGTAACGACGAATACCGTACTCAGTGTAAAGCTCATTAGAGATTGCACCTGTAAATGCTTTTTCTGGCATTGTTTGGTGGAAAGCAGTATCAAATACAGCAAACTGAGGTAAAGACGGGAAAGCCGCCATAGCAGCACGAATGCCAATCGCTCCTGCAGGGTTATGCAGTGGCGCAAGATCGGCTAACTTTTCAATTTCAGCCGTTACTGTTTCAGTAATACGAACAGTTGAAGTGAATTTCTCGCCACCGTGAACAATTCGGTGACCAATAGCCACTAGGTCGGCAGTAAAGCCTAGTGAATCCATTAACGCTACAATTCGATTAATTGCATGCTGGTGGTGGTTGTCAGGTTGGTCAATCGACTCCTCAACTTTTTCACCGTTATGCTTCCAGCTAATTACCGCTTCTGGTAAGCCAAAACACTCCCCAAGACCACTGACAATTGCATCGCCACTAACAGAATCGATAACTGCAAATTTAAGAGAAGAACTACCAGAGTTGATAACCAGAACGAACGAATTAGACATTGGATATGGATCCTGTTTCAGTACGAATTTAATGAAGTTTTCACTTCAATTTTAGTTATGTTCATTATTCAATAATTTTTGAATGTTTCAACTTTTGTTTTACTTAAAATCCATTTATCCCGCAATTTACTTGATCTAAGTCATAAATTGCATTTATTCGAGCCGAGAATTAAAAAATAGTTGAATAATTTATTAGAGTTTTTAAAAAGGGATATCACTTTTAAAATTTATTTTAGAAGAGGCACCCATTAGTACAACCAATAAACCAACTCAGTATTACTCTTGAAAAGAATAGCTTGTACCGGTGTGATTGCCGATCAATTACCTACAGATACAAAAAAGCCGAGCAATCGCTCGGCTTTTAAATTCACTGTTTAAGCTATTCGCTTACAAACACTTAGTTTATAAATACTTGGCTTGGAAGCTTCAACTTAAAACTACAGGTTGATTAACCTTCGCTGCGCTCTGGACGACGACCGCGGTTGCCGCCATTGCCTGCTGCGTTGCCATGGCCACGTTCGCCACGGTGGTTACCACGGTGATCGCCACCACGGTTACGGTCAAAGCGACGTTCGCCATCACGACCACCAGCAGAGTTTCCATCACGTGCGCCATCACGGTTGCCACGGTAGCCACCACGACCGCCATTGCCACCTTCACGGTTACCACCTTCGCGATTACCGCCTTCACGGTTACCACGGTAGCCGCCGCCATCACGACCGCCACGACCGCCATCACGACCACCACGGTTGCCATCACGACCGCCGCCGCCACGACGAGGCTCACGGAAGTCGTTGAAATCAACAACTACAGCGCCAGCTTCTTTTTGACGAATGCGAAGTTTGCTTAGCTTACCAGCAGTTTCAGAGTTCATTGCTTTTGGCAGTTGAACGTAAGTAGAACCTTGGTCTAGCTTGATAGCACCGATAGAACCTTTAGTTAGGCCTAATTCGTTTGCTAGTGCGCCAACGATATCTTTAACCTGAACGCCTTGCTCACGGCCAACTTGTAGTTGGTACGTATCCCAATCTTGAGTATTGAAGTTACGACCACCACCGTCACGGCCATTGTCACGATCTTCACGACGCTCTTTGCGACGGTTCTTATCACGCTCAATAGCAGCGATCATTGGGTCTTCGCCAACGTAGAATAGTGGGCTCTTACCTTGCTGACGCTTAAGAAGCATTGCAGCAAGAGTAGCAGCGTCTACTTCTAGAGACTCTTGAAGAGTAGAGATAAGACCTGCAAAGTTTTCTAGAGCTTTGCTTTCTTTCTCAGTTTCAAGTTCAGCGCCAAGCTTAGCAACACGTGCTGCAGCAACTTGATCACGTAGAGGAAGTTGAATTTCTTCCATTTGAGACTTAGTTACGCGCTCGATAGTGCGAAGCATACGAATTTGGTTAGTGCGAACTAGTAGGATCGCTTTACCTTTACGTCCAGCACGGCCAGTACGACCAATACGGTGGATGTAAGATTCAACATCGAATGGGATGTCGTAGTTGAATACGTGAGTAATACGTGGAACATCAAGACCACGAGCTACAACGTCAGTTGCAACTAGGATGTCGATAACACCTTGTTTGATGTGATCAACAGTACGCTCACGTAGGGACTGAGGAATATCACCGTGAAGTGCAGCAGCTTTAAAGCCACGTGCAGATAGCCAATCAGCTAGGCGCTCAGTGTCTTGACGAGTACGTACGAATACGATTGACGCGTCAGTTTCTTCAGTTTCTAGAAGACGAGACATTGCTTCGTCTTTTTCTACGCCTTTAACAACCCAGAAGTTCTGCGCTACTTTGTCAACTGTGTGGTTAGTACCAGCAACGTCAACTCGTGCAGGGTTACGTAGGTAACGGTCAACAATAGTCTTAACCATTGGAGGCATAGTTGCAGAGAAAAGTACACGTTGTGCAGATTCTGGGGCTTGCTCAAGGATCCAAGTAACGTCATCTACGAAACCCATTTTTAGCATTTCATCTGCTTCATCAAGAACAAATGTGTGTGCTTCATCTAGGTGTAGACGGTCACGAGTTAGTAAGTCTTTAACACGACCTGGAGTACCAACAACAATGTGAGCACCGCGGCTTAGAGCACGCATTTGGTCAACAATTGAAGCGCCACCGTAGATTTCAAGAACTTTAAGGCCTTTAATATCACGACCTAAGTTTTTGATTTCTGCAGCAACTTGAATCGCTAGCTCACGAGTAGGAGCCATGATGATTGCTTGTGGTTTGTGTTGGTTTAGGTTGATTTTGTTCAGTAGCGGTAGAGAGAACGCTGCTGTTTTACCAGTACCTGTTTGTGCTTTACCTAAAGCATCACGGCCTTCTAGAAGAAGAGGAATAGCTGCCGCTTGGATTGGAGTTGGAGAGACGAAACCCATGCTATCAAGAGCTGAAAGGATGTTTTCGTTAAGGGCTAATTCATTAAATTGAATTACAGATTCGGACATTGGGATCCCACTATATATAAGTAAACAAAAGGTCCCGGGAGCTCTATCAATTCCAATACTGATCCAATCAGATACTGATTCCATTCAGAGTTACGAAGCAGTAATAAAACACTTCAAGCCATTAGGGACGTCTAAGGGAGGCGGATTATTCCCTAAATGCATAAAAAAATCCAGAAAAAATTGAAATACATCACATATTTTTCTGTTTCCTCGATAAACTGTCTATCATATCGTCAAATTTTGATGAATATCGCGTCACCTCCTCTATTTAAAGATTTGAAACGTCAATTTTACAAATACTCGACTATATGATTCAGCATGCATTTTATTCAAAGACCTTTATTGGCTTTAAGTAGTAATCGGCTCTCGCAATGATTATAGTGTGCAGAATTATTCTCGTAAGATAAAAGTCAAATGTTTCAAGATAATCCTCTACTCGCTCAACTTAAACAGCAAATCCAAGAAACACTTCCTAAAAAGGAAGGCACAATTAAAGCTACTGAAAAAGGCTTTGGTTTTCTAGAAGTCGACAGCAAAACTAGCTACTTCATCCCACCACCGTATATGAAGAAGTGTGTACACGGCGATAAAGTAGTCGCGATCATACGTACGGAAAAGGAACGTGAGATTGCTGAGCCAGAAGTTTTGATTGAGCAAGGTTTGACTCGCTTCATCGCTCGAGTAAAGCTATTTAAAGGTCGTTTAAATGTAGTTCCGGATCACCCGCAACTGAAAAAACTTCAATTAAAGGCTAAAGCTAAAAAAGGCTTAAACCCTGAACTTCTTAAAGAAGGCGATTGGGTTGTAGCTCATATCGTAAACCACCCATTAAAAGGTGATGATGGCTTCTTAGCGCAGATTTCTGAGAAAATTACCGACGCCGATGACAAGATTGCTCCATGGTGGGTAACACTTGCGCAAAACGATCTGCCTAACAGTGAACCTGAAGGTATTGATAACTGGCAAGTCAACGACGATGTCGACCTACAACGCGTAGACATGACTCATATTCCGTTTGTGACCATTGATGGTGAAAGCACCAAAGATATGGATGACGCCTTATATGCGAAGAAGAAAGATAACGGCGACTTTGAATTAACCATCGCGATTGCCGATCCTACGGCTTACATCTCTCCTGATGATGAAATGGATAAGGTCGCCCGCAAGCGTGGTTTTACTATTTACCTTCCAGGTCGAAACATACCGATGCTGCCTCGTGATCTTGCCGATAACTTGTGCTCACTGATTGAAAACGAAGAGCGCCCTGCTCTTTGCTGTACTGTTACCGTTTCAAAAGACGGCGTGATTGGCGACGACATTAATTTCTTTGCTGCAAATATCAAATCTCATGCCCGCCTCGCATACAGCCATGTATCAGATTGGTTAGAGAGTGGGACTTCTGAAAAATGGCAGCCAGGTGAAGAGATTGCAGTAATCGTTAAGGATTTGCATGAGTTCGCCCAAGCTCGTTCAGCATGGCGACAAGCCAATGCCGTTGTTTTCCCAGACCGCCCAGATTACCGTTTTGAATTGAGCGAAGACAATGACGTTATCGCTATTCACGCGGATATGCGCCGTAGTGCGAATAAGTTAGTAGAAGAAGCAATGATCAGCGCGAACATCTGTGCTGGTCGTGTACTAAAAGAAAGCTTCGGACAAGGCGTGTTTAACTGCCACTCTGGTTTTAAATCAGAAAAAGTTGCGGATGTACTAGAACTGGTTAACCCAGAAGCAGAAACTCCATTTACTGCTGAAGAAATTGTCTCTCTTGAAGGCTTTGCTTCACTTCGCCGATGGTTAGGCACTCTAGACACTAACTACTACGATAATCGTATTCGCAAATTCCAAGCGTACAGTGAAATCAGCAATGAGCCTTTACCGCACTTTGCTATGGGCTTAGATATCTACGCAACTTGGACATCACCAATTCGTAAATATGGCGACATGATCAACCACCGTATGCTTAAAGCGCACATCTTAGGTAAAGACCCAATTCAAACACCAGACGAAACGATTGGTGACGAACTTGCACTTCATCGCCGTTACCACGGAATGGCAGAGCGTAACGTCGGTGATTGGTTATACGCACGAACTTTGGTTAATGCACCAAAAGAAGAAACTCGTTTCCAAGCTGAAATCTTCGATATTAATCGTGCGGGTATGCGTGTGCGTTTGCTAGAGAATGGTGCGGCTGCATTTATTCCTGGTTCTCTCATTATTGATAATAAAGAAAGAATTGAATGCAATAGTGACATGGGTACTGTATCTATTGATAAAGAGATGGTATACAGACTGGGAGACGTATTAGAAATTGTTCTCTCAGATGTGAACCTAGAGAATCGCAACTTGGTAGCAAAACCAACGCAAGTTTTTGCTGAAAAGCCAAGTCAAGAATCCAGCGAGAGCTAACTGAGAAACACTTTAAAAAGGCGCTTTTTAGCGCCTTTTTTATTATAAAAAATAAATCGTCATATTGTCGCTTTCAACTGTAAAAGAAGTACCTATATGCCATCTATCACAATCAGTCGATTTACCAATTTCATTCACCGAAGGAAAGAGCGCTATCCCGCATCTAAGAATGGACTATTCCTTGTCACTAAAGGCAGTATCTCTTTTTCTCTTGCACATGGAGTAAAAGGAAACCTTAACTCGGGTGATTTTGCTCTATACACTTCAGGTGAGATTCAAGATATCGTTATTAATACTGAACGAGGTGAGTTCTCAGGAATGTGCTTAGATTTTGATTTAGCGATATTTCAAAGCTTCCTTAATCAATATTCCGGCATTGAAATACCAAGACCCTCAAAAGAATACATCAAATTTAATAAAAACAACGTCAACATTCACCAGCTGAAAGAACTGATGCTAACGCTAGCAGAATTGGAACAGCCCAATGATTTTGCCTTAGCGAAACTCGCAAAAGCCTTACTTTCGTTAATCGTTGAAGAACAACCAGCATCACTTGCCATCATAGCAAGCGCTGCTCAATTAACTGTTACACAAAAAGTCATTCGTTACATCGAACAAAATATAGATAACGACATTACTCTCGACTCATTAGCCGGCTACATGGGCATGTCACCTGCCACCCTTAAGCGACGTTTAGCAGCAGAGAACTTATCATTTTCGAGTTTATTAAAAGTAAAAAGAATCAGTCATGCTGCCACTCATTTGAGAACTACAAATAAGTCCATTACTCAGATTGCTTATGAATCCGGCTTCAAAAGTGCGGCTCACTTTAGTACAGCATTTAAAAACTTCCACGGACAAACCCCAAAAGATTTTCGGGTTAAAGTAGAGAATAACTTTAATACCTAACAAAAAGCCTTTGTCAGAATGAGACAACTAGGATGGTGAACACAGTTGTTTATTTAGCGATCAGTTTAATGTTGCGATCAGTTTAACTTAACCATGAATTTAACGTTGCTGTGAGTATAACCGTAGCTATCGACTTAACGCTGCTATAACTTCACATAGCTATAAGTTCACGTAGTCAAAAGTTATGCAGCCAGAAGGTAGGAATGATCAACCCCAAAAGTAGGCATGAGGATCTTTTTCTATTTCTTGGAGAATAACTTCTATGTCTTGGCATTGAGGTAGGAATGGATAAGGTCCCCACTTTGATTCCATTTGCCCCTGCTCCATAGGCATGAAGAGTAGCCATATCTGGTTAGCTTCTTCAAAAACGACTTTAACCACTTCGTCGGTGTAATCGCTGTGTGAAGAATCTAATAAATAATGTGCTTTTAAAAAAATTGCACCATTCAAACAAGGCTCAAAAAGAGACTTCCCGAGCGCAACGGGTAAGCTAGTATTCCTCGCGTGGCAAACTCGCTCAGCACCAGCGAGTAACCGACCTATTTCCATTTTAACTACAGACATAAAGACCTCGCACCTATGATTTTACTATAGCTAACCTATAGAGATGGCTTGTTCCCGTAACGAAAACGAGCAAGGCAACTTTGTTCAGTTTAGAACCATCCTTACATTATTACTACGACTTCCCTCGCAGCAATCCATCAACAATGGCAGTTTTACTGCTTCACAAAAGTGTCATATAAGCCCCCTATGATAGTCGAAAATACTATTACTAGGAGTTGTTTATGTTACGAGTTGCAATTGCTTCTCTCTTAACCCTTGCCCTGTCTTCTCAGGTCGTTCTTGCTCAAGAAACCAATATCTCAGGTTCAACCTCTGTTGCTAGAGTTATGGACGTGCTAGCGGAAGAGTACAATAAAACTCACCCAGATAATTACATCGCAGTGCAAGGTATCGGCTCGACCGCTGGTATTACTATGGTGACAAAGGGTGTATCAGATTTAGGGATGAGCTCGCGTTATTTAACTGAGCGAGAACAAGGTGAGAAACTTGATGTTTTTCCAATTGCTTTTGATGGACTAGCGGTGGTAGTTAACCGTTCAAACAGCGTAAGCAACATTTCAAGAAAGCAGCTGTTCGATATATACAAAGGTAATATAACGAACTGGAAGCAAGTTGGTGGTGCAGACCAAGCTATTGCAGTGGTGACACGTGAAGCATCTTCAGGATCTCGTTACAGTTTTGAAAGCTTATTGGGGCTCACAAGGATTATTAACGATCGTTTAGTATCAGACATCAACCCAAATAACCTTGTCGTTAACGGTAACAGCATGGTGAAAACCATTGTTAACCATAACCCTCACGCCATTGGCTTCGTTTCTGTTGGTTCACTAGACCATTCAATTAAAGCCATCACTTTTGAAGGTGTCACTCCAAGTTCTAAAAACATAGCCAATCACACTTACGAACTCGCACGCCCGTTTTTAATGTTGCATCGTAAAGAAGCGTTATCAAAAGAGAGTTTAAGTTTTATTAACTATGTAACTTCAGCTGAAGGTCAAAGTTTGATTGAAGAATATGGCTATACGAAAGTTAAATGACACTCGCTGTAAATTCTTATCAGTTCGAACGGTAAACTTTGAGTGAATAAAAAAGGGAGAGCAATTTGCTTTCCCTTTTCATTTTCATTTTCATCATGTGTTACAGCATAAATTTAAAAGTGCAATTGAATCACTGAAACGACAACACAACCAGGACGTCGAATACCTTCAATTTCCACCTTAATCTCACGTTCAATCTCTAAACCTTTCTTAACTGGTGTCACTTTCAATAACGTACTCTTTGCGCGTACGTTATTACCTGATTTCACAGGGTAAGGAAAACGAACTTGGTTCAAACCAAGATTTACCACCATTTTAGCTGTCGGGAATTGAGAGTTCTCAGGGTCAACGCTATCTGTCAATTTTGGAAGCAAAGATAACGTTAAAAAACCGTGTGCGATAGTCGTCTTAAAAGGGGAATCAGTTTCAGCTTTGCTTGGATCAGTGTGGATCCACTGCATATCTTCTGTTACTTGTCCAAACTGATCGATGCGCTCTTGGCTAACGTTCATCCAGTCACCAGTATGGATAACTTCACCAATTTGCTCGCTTAACTCGTTAAACACAGCCTGCGCTTCTGGTTTGAGTACGATCGGTTTTTCTACTGGTACTTCAATTTGAATATCAGGTTCATTCACTGCTGGCTTATGATGATCACGTACCCAAGCAAAGAAGTGACTATTTTGCGTGCGGTTCATGAAGTCACCCCAATACTCTTTTAGAGCTGGAGACATCCATTGCATAAACTCTGAGTGCTGTGCAGAAAAACTGTCGCCTCTATGTTTAAATAAATCAATGACCTTCATAAGAACCTCAGTAGAAAAATATACTCTAATATAACGCTGTAATTTTGAAGCACTTCACACTAATCTGCAAACACTTTCGAGCCTACACTTGTTAGCTCAAACCTATTTAATAAATAAAAATCAATAAGATAACAATAAAACACCATTTTATTACAATGCTATCATTAAAGTTTTAGCTCTACTTTTTAAGAGCAATAAATTATTTATTCAAGGCTTTTTATTCTTTAAACGAATAATAAAGGCTTAACATTACGTTAAGCCTTTTATTTATTTCCCTACAAATGATTACTCATCGTCTAGAGCAACTAACTTAGTATTGCCGCCATGTGCTTTTTCTCGCTTACGTTGCACAAAAGCGTAGAAGCCTGGAATTAAACATGTCCCGGCAAGCAACACACAAAGTAAACCACCGATAAGTGAAATACCCAGGGAGTTTTGACTCACATGACCGGCACCAGATGCAAAAATCAGCGGGAAGATACCTAGAATAAACGACCACGACGTCATGTTCACAGCTCGGAAACGCAATGTGCCTCCTTTTACGGCAGCGTCATCAATCGGAATGTCTTTTTCTTCACGTTCAACTTTTGCAAACTCAACAATAAGAATCGCGTTTTTCGCCGCCAAGGCTATCAACAAGACGAGACCGATTTGAGCATAAAGGTTTAGAGGTGTTCCTGTTAAGTTAAGCGCCAGGAATGAACCAAGCGTCGCTACAGGCACCACTAATATTATCGCAAGTGGAATCGTCCAACTTTCATATTGAGCAACCATAAACAAGTAGATAAATATTAGCGCCAAAGCAAAAGCAAAAATCGCTTGGTTACCCGCTAGTACTTCCTGATAAGCCATACCAGTCCACTCATACTGGTAACCTTGTGGGAGCACTTCTGCTGCTACTCGTTCCATTGCAGCAATGGCATCACCACTGGAGTAACCTTCTGCTGGTTGCCCTTGGATGACAGTACTGCGATACATGTTATATCGCCATGCGACATCAGGTTCAAAGATTTGGTCATAAGTAACCAATGTGCTCAGTGGGATCATCTCACCACCTGAAGAACGTACATGGAAACGTTGTAAATCATCCATGCTGCTTCGGTGATCACTGTCGGCTTGCATTGTCACACGGAAGTTTTTACCGAACATGGTAAAGTCATTCACATACAATGAACCTAAGTTTCCTTGAAGTGTTTGGAAGATAGACGACAACGGAATGCCTAACTGCTGTGCTTTCTCTCGGTCAATATCAACATAGTAATGAGGTACATTGGCACGGAATGTACTAAATGTTTGGGCGATTTCAGGCTGCTTGTTCGCTTCCTGAATCACATCGCCCATCACCATCGCCAAATCGCTGCGGCTTCTTCCAAGCGTATCTTCTAATACAAACTCAAATCCCGAGGCTGCGCCCATACCAGGAACAGCTGGAGGCCCCATGGCAAAGACAATAGCTTCTGGAAGTTCTGTTGCAGCTCGTCTATTGATTCTTGACGAGATAGCTTGAGCGGCATGCTCGCCATCTAAACCGTTTCTCGTTTCCCAATCATGTAACTTAATGAATAGTGACGCACCGTTAGACGCTGAAGCGCCTGTCATGAAAGCATAACCATTAACAAGCGTTACACCATCAACGCCTGGCTCATCTTCCACCATTTCAAGCAATTGCTCTGTCACTTCCTCGGTACGAGATAAAGAAGCGGCATCAGGCAACTGAACGTTAACCAGTAAGATACCTTTGTCTTCTTGCGGTACAAATGCTGTAGAAGTGGTCTCCGCAAAGTAAGTTACCGCGAACAGAGCAACGAAGAAGAAAGTCACAAGTAGGACACTCTTCTTAACCAAGAAACCCGCGACTTGTCCATACTTAGTCGTGACTTTATCTAGCCCGCGGTTGAATATGGCGTACCATCTTGAGGTGTTTCCACCACCTTGTTTTAATACTAGCGAACATAGCGCTGGAGATAGCGTCAATGCGTTAATCGAAGAAATCACAACCGCGATACAAATCGTTAATGCGAATTGTCGGTACATAATGCCGGTAATGCCAGGAAGCATGGCAACCGGTATGAAGACAGCCAATAGTACTAGGGTTGATGTAACAATCGGACCCGTTACTTCTTTCATCGCAATCAGAGTTGCTTTGCGTGGTGAAATAGTCGGATCTTTCGCCATTGTGGTATCAACGTTCTCAATAACCAAAATAGCATCATCAACCACAATACCGATCGCTAAGATTAAACCGAATAGAGTAACGGTATTTATGGTGAAGCCTGTCATTTGCATAATGGCAAATGTACCAATTAAGGATACAGGTATCGCAACAACCGGAATGAGAGTAGCGCGAGCACTGCCTAAGAAAAGGTAAGTGACCGCAATTACCAGTAAAATCGCTTCTATAAGAGTCTTAACAACCCCTTTAATCGACTCCGCAACGAACAAAGTTGTATCGTAGCTCGATTCATAAGCCACACCTTCAGGGAAGTTTTGCCCTAACCTTTCCAGGGTCTCCATTACCGCTTTACCACTTTCCAGCGCATTTGCATCTGATTGAAGTGATAAGGTTACGATTGACGCATCTTGTCCACGGTATTTACCATTACCATCATAAAACTTCTTGCCCAACTCTACTCTAGCAACATCTTTTAGGTAAACGGTAGAACCACCATGATCGGCACGAAGTACTACGTTTTCAAACTCACTCGCACTTTCTAATCGACCTTTAGTTACAAGGTTAAATTGCACTTCTTGTGGGTTGCTATAAGGAGCAGCACCAATTCGACCTGCCGCAACCTGTACGTTTTGCTCAGCTAAAGCTGCATAGACATCTGAAGTCGTGAGCTTAAGATTTGCCATTTTTTCAGGATCTAGCCAAACACGCATTGCGTATTCACCGCCACCCAAAACATTCACTTCGCTGATGCCGGTGACACGAGCAAGTTGGTCTTTAATATTCAAGTTAACGTAGTTGATCAAGAACTGGTCATCGTACTCACCGTTAGGTGAATAGAAGTTTAGAACCATCAATAAGTCGGGCGAGCGCTTTTTCACTGTCACACCAACCATACGCACTTCTTGCGGTAGCTTGGATTCGATCTGAGCAACCCGGTTTTGAACGTTCACCTGTGCCATATCTGGGTCGGTACCCACATCAAACGTTACGTTCAAATTATAAGAACCATCATTAGCACTTTTAGAAGACATATAGATCATATCTTCCACGCCATTTACTGATGTTTCTATGGGGTCCGCGATGGCTTGCTCAACAACTTCAGCACTGGCTCCCGTATAGTACGCTGACACACTAACCGAAGGTGGGCTAATCTTGGGATATTCGGCAACCGGTAAAATTGCCAACGAAATTGCACCCGCTAAAGTCAATATAATTGAAATAACTAGAGCAAATTTAGGTCTTTGGATAAAGAAACGACTTAACATAATTCAGCCTACTCTTATTTGTCTGAAACTGGCTGTTGCTCTCGAACAGGCATACCATTACGCACTCGTTGAAGGCCTTGTGTGATCACAACATCGTCTGGAGTTAAACCAGAAGCAATGACGCCACTTTCAACTTGATGACCCATTTCAATATTGCGGCGTTCAGCGATTAACCCAGACTCGCCTTCAATAATCACCATCACAAAATCCCCCTCAAGGTCAGTTTGAACGGCTCTGCGCGGTACAGTCATCGCTTCAATTGGCTGCTTATCACGTAAGTTCACGCGAACGTGTTGACCAGGTAATAGCTGTTGATTCGGGTTTTGAGTAATAGCACGCATTGCCAATGTGCCTGTATTCAAATCAATTCGGTTACCTAAGAAATCTAATTGACCTAGATTTTTATAAGCGGTGCCATTTTCTAGAATGATCTCAACCTCAACGCCACTAGATTCTGATGAGCCATTCCCTTCTATCTGATCAAGCCCAAGATTAAGACGTTCTCTCTCACTGATGCTAAAAGACGCATGAATAGGGTCTAAGCTAACTAATGTCGTTAATGTGCCAGAAGAAGGAGAAAGTAAATCACCTTGGCTCACTTTAGTGTCACTAATTCGGCCTGAGAATGGAGCCGTGATTTTAGTATGTGAAAGGTTAACATTAGCTAAATTTAACTGGGCTTGACCTGATTCTAATTGAGCTTGAGCACCAAGCAGTCCGGCAGTTAGAGAATCAAATTCAGACTGGGAAATACTTCCTTTCGGCAGCAAGTTTTCCCCGCGTTTGTAATCTAACTCGGCTTTTTTTAATGAAGCTTTCGCTTGTGCTACAGAGGCTTTCGCACTGGCTACTTGAGCTTCAAATGAAGACGGCTCAATCGTATAAAGTAACTGTCCTTTCTCGACCATTTGACCTTCTTGGAAATGGCGACCTTTCAGATATCCAGAAACTTGGGCGGTAATTGCGGTATCTTCAACTGCTTCAATACGCCCAACATATGACTTACTTTGTTGATGAGAAATAACGTTAACATCTTGCGTGACCACCAGAGGTAAAGGCGCTTGCATATTTTGTGCGGAGTTATCTCCACAACCAGCAAGGATTAACGAGCTTGCAATGACGGTGAGTAGGATCTTTTTACGCATATGAATACCGATAAAAATAAGGAACAGGAATAATCACTTAATTTAATTAACGTATTGCGTATAAATGTCCGAGTAATATCAGAAGTCGTTCTTAAAAGTGTTTCTAACTATTAACAAAGATGAATAATAACAAGGTGGTTACCGCCAATTAACTAACGTAATCATTTTCCTTAAGGTATGATTGAACATGCAGCTAATAAATAATTTAAATTCAGTATTGAGGGAACACCAATGATTTCTAAATGGGCTAAGCGATTTTACCAGATGGCCGAGCTTGTAGGCTCATGGAGTAAAGACCCATCCACTCAGGTTGGTGCTGTCATCACTAAGCATAACCGTATTGTTTCAGTCGGCTTCAATGGCTACCCACATGGTGTATCAGACAGTGCTGATACTGATGATCGTGAAATGAAGTATTTAAAAACACTTCACGCTGAAGAAAATGCGATCCTATTTGCTAAAAGAGATTTGGACAGCTGTGAAATTTGGGTGACTCATTTCCCTTGTCCAAACTGCGCCGCAAAAATCATTCAAACGGGCATATCTGCTGTACATTGCCCAGAACAGAGTGAAGATTTCTTATCTCGTTGGGGAGATAAAATCAAAGTCAGCCAAGATATGTTTGAGCAAGCAGGTGTAACTGTCGATTGGCTGCCTCTAAATGAACTAGATTGATTCAATTTAGATTTTGTTTAGATAACGCGTTTCTAGATTAAGCGTTTTGATATAAAGCGACGATTTACGAAAATAGACTCATTAAAAAAGCCGAGCATTGAAATATCAATACTCGGCTTTTTTGTACGTTTTAATCAGCTATCTTTTTCAGGGAATGCCAAAGAATATGCTTCCATGAAGTCTTTCCGAATATCTTGCTCTAAGTGGGAAGCCTGTTCCGTTGGACAGAAAATCATAAAGTGTATTACCTGCTCACCCGTTGCACCGCTGGTAATATGAATATGCGGCTCTGAGCCCGGTAAATCAACGCCGGCGTGCCTTTCAATAACGCTATTATAACGTCGTGCAACCTCAATAAACTCTTCACTGTGTACTTCAATTTTTTCAATCAGATTTGGGATCATCGGGTAAAGGTTTACAAACTTATTCACCACAATAGAAAAGTCATGGTAAACATAACGCTTCATGAAATTGAGGTTTTTTACTGGGTAGGTAAAGAACATGCTGTTAGGCAAGGTCGCGGTTTTACCCGTGAAATGATATTGCCCATGGTAAAGATCAATTTCCTGAATGACCGTTGCCATCAAGTTATGTTCAATCACCTCACCACTAATTTTCCCTACTTCAATCCAATCGCCAATGCGAAAAGAACGTGAGCTTGCTCGTTGAATTGAACCAGTAAAGCACAGGATAATTTCTTTAGAAGCCACAACAATCGCAACAGCAATCGCAGTAACAGATAACGCAAACTCACTGATTTCTGACTTCCATAAAACGAAAAGCGTCACCACAATGATCGCAAACGTACCGTTTTTAGTACGTGACATCCAGTTACGTTGATCTTCAGATAAAAAAGCAACGTCACCTCGAATTTTAGACAAGGTCACTCTTCGCACTATCAAAATTAAAACAATAATAAGCGCACTAAAAATAAACTTATGAGCGAGTAAGAAATCAATCACTTGCCACAACTTTTCCATTATTAACTCCGTTTGGCTCTACAACACAGTGGCACAATAAAAAAGCGCTCAAGAAATAAGCGCCTATTTTTTAATGACACAGTTTTTAATGACACCGATTTTTAATGACAAAAATAGCTATGCCAAGGCTATCATTTTATCTTTGCGGAAGTAATAAATTGCCCAAAAGTTTCACACCAAATCACAACCGTGTTGTACGCATTAAGATCTAAGTCTTCAGGTAACCCAACCATAAAGCGATCAAAGGTTTTCACCTCTCCAACTTGGAGCATTTCTTTTTTACTGGCATTGAAAGCTTGTTCTGTTTCTATGAATACGGGTGATAGGTACAGCCTATAATCAGGACCAGGTGCCAACTCACCTTCAAAGGCAATCGCACTGTCACTGATAGAGACTATCCCCTCTCCCCAGTGTAGAAAATCGCTGTCTTGCCTGTTTTTACTGAACTCTCCAGTATAGATGGCATGCTGACTTATACTTTGAACGGAATCCGAAGACGGAGAGTCTGGCTCTATCAATATTGGCAAAGCATAAACACCTAGCCCAAAACCAAAAGCACCCACAGCTAAGTGGGTGCAAAGTAAAAATAACTTTTTCATCGCTTACTCCCTTAATGCTTTTATTCAGTATTATTGATTACTGAATAAAATTCAAAAGGGAAAGCGTTTTATATCAATTGATTATCAGCACTTAAACTATTTATGCCTAAATACTCATACCTAAATACCGTCTTTCAATTTTATGCTTTATAGCTCAAAGCCGTTTTTTGCGATAAAGCAACGATGACTTTTACCGCTTGCTCCATGCCTTGAATAGTAATGAATTCATGTATGCCGTGGAAGTTATACCCGCCAGTGAAGATATTTGGGCAAGGTAACCCCATGAAAGACAATCTTGCTCCGTCTGTACCACCACGAATTGGCTTAATCATAGGTTCAACATCGCATTCAATCATTGCTTGTTTAGCAAGGTAGATAATATGTTGGTGAGGTTCAACCATCTCTTTCATGTTGAAGTAGCTATCGGATAACACCAGCTCAACTCGACCTTTTTCCAAGCGAGTATTTAACTCATCCACTTTGCTTTGCATAAATACTTTACGCGCTTCTACACCTTCACGTTCAAAATCACGAATAATATAACCTAGTTCAGATCGTGCAACGCCCATTTCAGCGGATTTCAGGTGATAAAAGCCTTCGTAGCCCTCGGTACATTCAGGCGTTTCTTCCACTGGCATCATCAATTGAAATTGAGCCGCAATATTCATGGCGTTAACCATTTTATCTTTTGCAGTACCTGGGTGAACATTCACACCATGGCAGATAACATCAGCGCTGGTTGCATTAAAGTTTTCAAATTCCAACTCGCCAACCGGTCCACCATCAATCGTGTAAGCCCATTTCGCGCCAAATTTTTCAACATCGAAGAAGTTTGCACCACGGCCGATTTCTTCATCTGGAGTAAAGCCAATACAGATCTCGCCGTGCTTAAGTTCAGGATGAGCAATCAAGTAGGCAACAGCAGAAAGGATTTCAGCAATACCCGCTTTATTATCAGCCCCAAGCAACGTAGTGCCGTCTGTTGTGATTAAGTCATGACCATGCAATGCGTTAAGATCAGGGTACTGCTCAGGAGTCAGTTTCTCACCACTAGTACCGAGTGTAATTTCGCCACCTTGGTAATCTTTAATCACTTGCGGTGAAACATTTTTACCCGATGCATCAGGCGCAGTATCCATGTGAGCAATAAAACCGATTGCCGGTACGGGATGCTCGACATTAGAAGGCAAACTTGCCATTAAATAACCGTTAGCATCTAGAGATACATTCGATAAACCTAGCGTTTCTAGCTCTAATTTAAGTGCATCTGCGAAGACCAATTGTCCAGATGAACTCGGACAATGTTGATTAGCGGGATCCGATTGAGTATCAAAAGTAACGTAGCGAAGGAAACGTTCAACAAGCTTTTCCATGATTAATCTCACTTTGGAATATAGAAATAACATTCACTGGTTATTAATTTTATTTATGTACTACCAGCGAAAAAGAAAATTTATCTTACGCCCCTAAAGCCTTAAGTTTTTGCTCTAAATCAGTTTTTTGCTGATTCTCTCGCTATACCTATAATCAATAAAGAGGTGAACGTCAGTAATACAACAACATATGAATAATTCAGGATGATCATGAAAGTATCTACGCCCTCTATCTCAGCCTAAAAAAAATACAAAGTGGATGATGATCACATTTTTTAACTCCTGCATGATTCGTATACCGTTACATGAGGGTTCGTTATGACTATCAATAAATACTATGTTTTAGTTCCTCAACATTCTGAGGATTCGGTTCAACTAACCGGTACTGATACAGATAAAGAGATCCAACGCCAAGAAGCTTTGAAGCAGGCACAAATCCAAGGTGGATTTGACTCTTCAAGCGATGCTTAATGTTTTAAGCATGCACGCGTAAATACTTCTTAAACCCTCTCATTGCATGACGCGATGAGAGGGTTACTTTTATAGCGCTGACTCCAAGTTATAGAGCCCACCCAAACTATTGCGCTTATCCAAAAATATAACGCCTGCCCCAAAATTCCATACCCTACCTCCTCGTTTTGTGTTAATTATTTGTATCTGCATTTTTACACGCCAGTTCCACTCTCAAGTGATGAATTAGAAAATACTGGATGTATATCGTTTATGGGAATCAAATAAAATGGATTATTCACCTTTAGGAAGTAGTCAGCTTTCTGTCTCTCGAATTTGTCTAGGCAGCATGACGTGGGGTCTTCAAAATACTCAGCAAGAAGCTGATCAACAGATCGAATTTGCTTTAAGCCAAGGTATCAACTTTATTGATACTGCCGAAATGTATGCTGTCCCGCCCTCACCCGATACTTATGGTAAAACGGAAGCCATTATTGGTGACTGGCTTTCAAGAAACCCACAGCGCAGAAGTGAAGTGATCATTGCGTCTAAGATTGCAGGCCCTGGCCTTCCTTGGGTAAGAAATGGTGGCCCTATTACAGGCGAAGCCGTGATCGCAGCTGTGGATGCTTCTTTAAAACGATTACAGACCGACTACATCGATTTATATCAACTCCACTGGCCAAATCGAACCACTGCGCATTTTGGTAAGCATGCTCCAAACCAAATCTCATTTTCTGACATCGACCGACACGTACATGAAGCTCAAATGCTAGAGATCCTTCAGGCACTTTCAGTTTGCATGAAAGCTGGGAAAATTCGTCACTGTGGTTTATCAGATGATTCAACGTGGGGCATTAATACGTATTTGAAACTCAGTGATAAACACGACTTACCACGCATGGTTTCAATACAAAATGAGTTCAGCCTATTACACACTAAAGATTGGCCTTACCTAATTGAGAACTGTGTCCATGAAGATATTGCCTACCTTCCTTGGTCTCCTTTAGCTGCTGGCATGCTAAGCGGTAAATATATTGATGGCGCACGACCAGAAGGAAGCCGATGGACCTACATGCAGCGAAAAGGAATTTTCAGAGATACTAAAGCGGCAAATGAAGCAGTAAAAGGCTATGTTGAAGTGGCGAATGCCCATGGTTTTACACCAAGCCAGTTAGCTCTTGCTTGGTGTGATCAAGTTGATGGCGTCACTTCTACAATCATCGGGGCTACAACGATGGATCAACTACGTGAAAATATCGCAGCTTTCAGTAAGCCTTTATCAGAAGGCGTTCTATCAGACATCAATACCGTTTTTAAGCGCTATCCTGTTCCTTATTAATTTTTTTCAGAACGTTCATATAAACTACTTCAAGCTTATTTAACACCAAAACCAACAGACCTTAGCCCGTTAAAGCTAAGGTCTTCTTCAATGCAAGTTAAGTATCCCGCAACCATTCTAAATACTCGTTTAAACAATAACGACTTCTGATCTTTTTCAAAGGAGAGCTTTGAGTCTCACAACCCATACTCTATAATGCGCGAGCTTATATTTAGGATAAAAAGATGATCTCAAAAAACCAATTAAAACTCCTTCGTGCTCTCGGTCAAAAGAAACAGCGTAAAGCTCATGGTCTATTTCTCGTTCAAGGGGAAAAAAATGTTCTTGAGCTAACGAATAGCAACCTATCGGTACAAAATGTCTTTGCTACAAGCGAATTTTTGACTGATAACCCTATAGCATTACAAGGTTTTAATTGTGTCGAAGCATCTTTAGATGACCTGACGAAAGCAAGCACGTTAGTCAGCAACAATGCAGCTATCGCAGTGGTTGAAATCCCATCATTTGATCTTCCTAAGGCGCAAGACTTAATGATTGCTTTAGATGGCGTTTCAGACCCAGGCAACCTAGGGACGATTATCCGTGTCGCCGATTGGTATGGCATTAAGCACATTGTCGCAAGTAGTGACTGTGCTGATCCTTATAATCCTAAAACGATCAGCGCGACGATGGGCAGTTTTGGGCGTGTTCATGTTAGCCAAACGGATTTACCAAACTACTTAAGCCAAGCTAACTTACCTATTTACGGCGCGTTTCTTGAGGGTGTGAGCACCCACCAAACGGAGTTCTCTGCTGAAGGTATTTTACTAATGGGCAGTGAGTCCCATGGCATTCGTGAAGAAGCCGCTAAATTTGTCACCGACAAAATTACGATACCTGCATTTGGTGGCGCTGAGTCTTTAAATGTAGCAATGGCAACTGGCATCATCTTAGATAATATTCGTCGCCAGCATAACTCATAGTTGAATAGCTAATAATTCGTCATATCGTTAATTAGTTGATTGCCGGCTATTGAATAAATCGACGATTTACCACATTTGTCTAGCCTATTAATGTACTTAATAAGCTAGACAACTTATCTAATCCTTTATTCATAAAGAACTATTCACCGAACATTCCTTACAATACTTTCTCTTAATGAGAGCTAACTCAATCGCTTTCATCAATTTTTATCTGATATACAAGTTAGCCAACCAAAAGTGATACGGTCACCTTTCTTGTTGTTTCTATTTTATCCTTGATTGCATTTTTCATCACTTTTATTGATAATGAAAACCATTATCAATAAATTCAAAGAATACATGTTCCTCACTAATGGTTTTGCCTCATCCGAAATTTCTGCTCAAATCGCTTCTACTGCCAATCCCCTATCATTACTTGTGGTTGAAGATGACATCACACTAAATGAGCAACTCACAGATTTACTTAGGGCAAAACAATACAAAGTGACGAGCGTTACCTGTGGTTCACAAGCCCTAGAACATCTGCAGCACTCCCAGTACGATTTAGTTTTACTTGATGTGGATGTGCCTAATATTGATGGTTTCAGTTTATTAAATTTTATCAATGCAAATGCTAAAACCCCGGTCATTATCCTGACTGCACATGGTGCTGAAGAACATCGTATAAGAGGCTTTCAATCCGGAGCTGATGATTATATTTCTAAACCTTGTAGCTTTACTGAAATCAGCTTAAGAATTGAAGCGGTATTGAGAAGAACCCAACCAACACCTCAACCAAGTTCCCTAAATATTTTGCGTTACCAAGAACTGGAATTAAACAGGCTAGAGCAAACTGTCGAAATCAATAGTGCTCAAGTTAATGCACCTGACAAGCCGATTCAATTTACCCCTATACAATTCAAATTGTTATGGGTACTTATGCAAAATGCTGGCTCGGTTCAAACCAAACCCTATTTATATCAAGCGGTACTCGAAAGAAATTTCAGCCAATACGACCGTAGCCTAGATATGCATTTAAGCCGTGTTCGCAAGCGTCTAATCGCAGAGGGGATGGCAACAGATCGCATTCAAACCGTTCACGGTAAAGGGTACATCCTGAAATGAAGAAGCTACTGTTTTGGCGTTTGTTTATCGTTTTATCTTTTGGAGTAGTGATCTTTTTTTCTTTACTGCATAGCGCTGCTATTCTCTCAAATGAGAAAATGAGCTACCTAAAGGAATCCCACCAGCAAGAACTACTAAGTTGGGGAGACACCGCTCAGCAATATATTGAAAAGAGACAATTAGGGGAACTAGATACTTGGGTCAACCAACTCTCTGAAACCGAGAATACCTGGGTCACGGTTGTTCAATCGGATATTCAAGTTCTTGCTGGGAACCCTCTCAGCGAACGGTTTTGGGAAGGCTATGGCATTGGCCGTAATGTGGAATGGAAAATACACTTAAACTTCCCCAATAACCCCATAATGGAAATCGCCCTCACCCCTCGAGATCACCACTTCCTCATCCTACTACCTGACAGAATGCGCCCTGGCACTTATATGTCACACGCTTTCTGGCTGTTTCGCATCATTATTCCCTTTACAGCCCTTCTTGCATTAACCATCTATTTATATCGCTATGTTATGCGCCCTTTGCAGCACTTCCACCGTGCAACACAGGAGTTCAGTAAAGGTAACTTTAATGCACGAATTAGTGATCACCTCGTTTTAGGATCAGATGAGATCAGCCTAGTTGCAAAGACATTTGATCATATGGCAGAGCGAACTTCTAATATCATTGAACATAATCGAAACCTGCTATCGGATATGTCTCATGAGATTCGAACGCCAATCGCAAGAGTTGAAATGGCACTGGATTGCATCGATCAAAGCATCAAGCCCGATCTTATGCTTGAGCGTATAAAAAACGAAACTCAAAATATGCGAATGCTTGCTGAAGATACGCTCACTTTAGCGTGGATTGAAAACGAGCGACCCGACTTAAGGCAAGACTCATTTGACCTAACTGAGCTCATCGATGCAATTATTGATGATGCTTCATTTGAATACCCAGATAGAACCATTGATGTTCAGTCTGCAGACCACCTCCACCTTTCCTATTCAAATCAGAGAGCATTAGGGCAAGCATTTGAAAACATCCTGCGTAATGGCTTACGTTATACTCCTGAAGGTGAAGTATTGACTGTCAACATCCAAAAAGTAGGGAAAAAAGCACAAGTTACTTTCACTGACAGTGGACCTGGTATTGAGCCTATTTTCTATGAAAAGATCTTTACGCCTTTCTTTAAAACGCCTACCCAAGTAGGAACCAGAAAAGGGTTTGGTGTAGGCTTAGCGCTTGCTAAACGGCACATAGAAGCGGTACATGGCACTGTCACCGCTAAAAATGCCCCAAATAAAGGGCTGTGTATCACCGTAGTACTTCCAAGTTAATAAAACGGCTAACCGATAATAGAAATAACCAAAGGTCACTACTGGCTATCTCATATCTCATATCTCATATCTCATATCTCATATCTCATATCTCATATCTCATAATATAAGGCTCAGCTCGCTCTTGCTGAGCCTTTTTCAATCATAAGCTTCGCGCATATGTAACATTTGTAAAATTGATTTACTCGATACCTATAAATCACCAAAATCCACCGATAATAATTCTCATTAACATCGGAGGTTGCGGTGAATTTTCAAACCGTATTTAAACTAAGCCCTATCGCAAGTGCTTTATTACTTGCCCCTCAATTCAGTGTTGCTGCCCAATCTACAGCGAACGAACAAACTGCTGGTCATGAACATGCATCAAGCTATGAACAAACAGCTAACTCGCAAGACGTTGAAGTAGTCGAAGTCCTAGGACAACGCTCCCGTTCTTCTGAAATCAATATTTCGATTGATGATTTAGATAAGCGACAAGCTCAAGATCTCAATGACATTTTCCGCCAAGAATCTGAGATCAGCGTGGGTGGTTCTTCTGGTGTTTCTCAAAAGATTTATGTGCGTGGTCTTGAAGACACCATGCTGAATATTTCCATTGATGGTGCAGAACAATCAGGTAGCTTATTCCACCACCAAGGTCGACTTTCTATTGAACCTGAACTTCTTAAACAAGTAGAAGTTGCCGCAGGTGCAGGCAGAGCAACCAATGGACCGGGAGCGTTAGGTGGTGCGATACGCTTTGAAACAAAAGATGCACATGATTTACTTCACCCTGGTGACAAATTCGGAGCACAAGTTAAAGCAGGTTACTACACAAACAACAACGGCTATAAAGGCACAGCCAGCCTATTTGGTGAAGTAGCGGAAGACATTGGTTTACTTGCTTCATTCAGTTACGTTGACGGCGAAGATATTGAAGACGGTAAAGGATACGAGCAGCCCTACACGGCACTTGAACAAAAAATTGCATTGTTGAAACTGTCTGGTCAGTTAACAGATACCCAATACGCTTCAATCAGCTATGACTACCGCGAAGACAATGGTCGCCGCCTAAACAGACCTCACTTCCAACCGAGCTTTAAAAATGAATCGTTAAACCAAGAAGCTGACCGTCAAACCATTACGCTCAACCACAGTTACCGCGGTGGAGAAAAAATCAATATCGATTCAACGCTTTACAAAACTGATAACCGACTGGCTCATAAAGATCACCCTCGCTGGGGCACGACAGATGGCTCAATAAATACTTATGGAGCTAAAATCAGCAATACGGCTAACTTTTCAAGCAACACACTTATCTTCGGTGCTGACTACAAACAAGACGTAGCGGAGCTCTCAACTGGCTCTGGTACAGGCAAAGCAGAAGATAAAGGCACAGTGTTTGGACTATTCATTCAAGATGATTGGCATTTAACTCAAGCTCTAACGCTTACTGCAGGTGCCCGCTATGACTGGTATGAACTGAAAGACAGCCATGCTCTAGAACTAGATGCTAGCGGTTTCAGCCCGAACGTTGGTCTTGATTTCAAAGCCACAAATGACCTAAGTCTTTTTGCTAGCTACGCACAGGCGATTCGAGGTCCACAAATCAAAGAACTGTACGTTGTAGACTACAAAGTCAATGATCCAAACCGTAAAGAAGAAACGGCTCACAACACCGAGCTAGGGGCAAAATACCAGTACCAGAACTTCGTCGCTGGCGTAACATTCTTCTACAGCAAAATTGAAGATGTAGTCGGAAATGAAGGGAGCACCATCACCAATATCGGTGACTTAGAAAACAAAGGTGCAACAGCTTATCTAGGCTATTCACTTGAAGATATATCCGCACGCTTAAGCTACAGCCAGTCTCGTCCAGAGTTAAATGATGTTCCACTTTCAGATAATGATATGAATATTGGTACGTCTGTCGGAGACACTTGGGTAGCGGACATAGCCTATACACCAACGCATGACCTAGAGTTTGGTTGGAATGCTAAATTTGTTGAACGTTTAACGGATGTTGCTGACCCAGCAGTCAACCCTGAAAAACCAGGTTATGGCGTACATGATCTATACGCACAGTGGCTACCAATCAGTGATGAAGAGCTGATTCTTACACTAACAGTCAAAAACGTATTCGATAAGTACTACTATGATCACGCATCATACAGCCAATTTATCGGCAGTGAAGTCGCGAAAGGATACGCAAACGCAGGTCGAGATTTCCGCTTCAACGTTAGCTACGCATTCTAGTTTAACGTCTGTGTGAGTCTAAAAATAAAGAACAGCTTTTCTAACAGTTAAGCTGTTCTTTTTCATTTCAAACCAGCCAGCGCCCTATTACTATCAGACCAAACCCTAATAGACTGGCAAAGCAAAATCCCATCACTAACCAATACAAGGTCTGATTTAAAGTAGGCTGACTACTACACTAAAAAACAAAATCACGTCACTTTGTTACCCACTCATATTTACGATTCGAGAATTATCAGTGATTTGAGATATACTTAGATAAAATTAAATCTATAAATATCTCGTATGAATCTACAAAAAATCCTCTTACTTACGGTTATCAGCCTTTTCTCTGGTTGTGCTGTTTACACTGGGCTTAATTTTAATGAGCTTTTCGGTAAGCCAGAAGTCCGCGAGCGCACCGCGCCTTTCGTTTCAGTACAAGCACAGCACTTTATCAATGAAGTGAAACCTATTATTGATAAACGATGTGTGGTTTGCCACGCCTGCTATGACGCGCCTTGTCAGTTAAAAATGTCATCTGTTGAAGGAATTGACCGTGGAGCAAGCAAAACACTGGTTTATCAAGGGACACGTTTAAGCGCGTCGACACCATCACGATTGTTTGAAGATGCAACTTCAACACAAGAATGGCGCGATGCCGATTTCCACCCAATTTTGAATGAACGCGCACAAATTGCCTCTGCTAACTTAGATGCAGGATTAGTTGCGCGTATGTTGGTTCAAAAAGAAAATCACCCACTGCCAGATGAAACACAACTTGAAGGATTTGATTTCGCAACAGATAGGCAGCAGCAGTGCCCAACCATTGAAGAGTTTGCCCAATACGAGAAGAACTACCCAACCTGGGGCATGCCTTACGGTATGCCTAACTTAGAACATTCTGAATACGATACCTTAATGGCTTGGTTGGAAAATGGTGCAACCATGAATGATCCAATGCCATTAAATACAAGTGAGCTGCAAGGCATTGCCAAATACGAGCAATGGCTTAACCACAACGACAATAAAAACCAACTGGCTGCTCGCTACATCTACGAACACCTGTTTCTTTCACACCTGTACTTCTCTGAGCTTAATACACCAACCCGTTTCTTTAGCCTAGTGAGATCAGCGACTCCACCGGGTGAACCAGTAGAACGAATCTCAACACGACGTCCTTATGATGACCCGAAAGTTGAGCGTGTCTATTACCGAATAATTCCAGAGCAAGGCACGATTGTTGATAAAACCCATATGCCTTTCGCCCTTAATTCATTACGTATAGACAACTGGAAAAAATGGTTTATTGATGCTTCCTACAGCGTCGATCAATTACCTAGCTACAACATTGATGTATCCGCAAACCCGATGACATCCTTTGAAGCTATTCCAGTTAAATCTCGCTTCAACTTTATGCTGGATAATGCGCAAAACACAATAATGGCATTCATTAAAGGGCCAGTATGTCGTGGGCAACTTGCGTTGAACGTCATTAATGACCGATTCTGGGTAGTATTTGTTGATCCTGAAAAAGCCGATTTACCTGAAATCAATGAATTTTATGCCAATCAAATAGAGAATCTAAAGCTACCAAGCGAGCTAGAAAGTAATACCGTTCCTGCCACCAATTGGGTGAAGTACGCCGCTCAACAAGCCCGCTATTTAGACGCTAAATCAGAATTTTCAAACAAATGGTTTAAAGATGGAGATGGCCTAAACACCGATATCATTTGGACAGGTAACGGCACGAATGCCAATGCTGCATTAACGGTATTTCGACACTTCGATAGTGCATCGGTCGTCCAAGGATTAGTGGGTAGTCAACCCAAAACCGCTTGGGTACTAGACTATGCACTTCTGGAACGTATTCATTATTTATTGGTTGCAGGCTTTGACGTTTATGGCAACTTTGGTCACCAACTGATCACCCGCATGTTTATGGACTTTCTTCGATTAGAAGGTGAAAGTAACTTCTTAACCCTATTGCCTAAAGACGTTAGACATATCGAACATTCAAGTTGGTACAAAGATCAAAGCCCTCAGTTGAGTCATTTCTTACAACGCAATATCGCTCCTTTCGATCAACCGACCAGTGTTAAGTACTCGACAGATGATCACAAATCAGAGCTATACGGCATGATAAGGGAAAAACTAGAACCTGTACTGTCTGATCGTTATGACATAGTGAATACTGGGTTTAGCGCTGAAATGGAAAAGCAATTACAGTCAATCAACGAGATCAAAGGGGAAGGCCTTCGCCAAGTCCCTCAACTCATGATGATAATGATCGAAGGTAAACAAGGCGGTGATCAACTGTTCACCCTGATACACAATAACGCGCACAGTAATATCTCAAGCTTATTCGATGAAGAAGGGAACCGAGATTACGCGAACGATGACTTAACCTTAGTTCGAGGTGTGGTGGGCAGTTACCCTGCCGCTTACTTATCACTTGTAGAAGCGGATATACCAATATTGGTGAATTCATTAAAAAATATTTCTACAGAAGAAGATTACGTTAAGTTATTGGATAAATTTGCAATTCGCCGCAGCTCAGAAGCATTCTGGCCATTCAGTGACCGTGTTCATCGCTGGTATCAAGACGATCAGCCGATCGAGTTCGGATTATTGGACTACAATCGTTTTGAGAATCGATAGACTCACGGGAGGATCCTATGAGAAGTAGAGAACACATCGAAGCTCTAGAACAGCAAATTTATATCGCTTTTTCTGAAGGCGATTACGACACCGTTAACTTACTAGAAAATCAGATAGAGTTATTAAGAGGAAAAGCTGAACACCCTTTTGATGACGACCCGAATGGGGCGGACTCGTCCATGTTCACTTCTGATAAGTGGTACTAGTCTGGATACTTGCTACTCGTTTGATACGTAGTGATAGAGGTTATGGTGATTTTAGATATTGCAGCCTCACTATAAGCTCACCGTCGTTATATACAAAAAGCCCCAGAGCAATACGTGCTGGGGCTTTTTATAGGCTCATTGTTTTATTAATTCATAGCGTTACTGGCTCATTGAGCTATTGATTTATCATATTATAAATTCATCGAGTTAAAAATTCCTCGCGTTTATGGTTCCTCGTGTTAATGGTCCATAACGGATTAGCAAAACTAAATGTGATTTTTCAATTCACGAGATGAAGCATCCACTACCGCCTCAAGTTCCTTATACTGTTTCTCATATTCCTCCAAAGGCGAATCACCTGCCTCTATATCTCGGCAAATAGAAAACAACCTGAGTAAGCCTAAGCTGCCTGCTGAACCTTTAAGTTTATGTGCCAGTGATTTAATTTCTGCCGAATCTTTACCTTGAGCGGCAGTTCGTAGACTCTCTAACACCTCTTCGCTACTTTGATCAAATAGCTGAATAATATGAGAGATCTGATCTTGCCCTAATACTGCCAGATCACCTTGAATGACTTCTGGATTAATAATCGCCATAGAATCCTTTGAATACGTCACGTTATCTCCTGCCGTATCGATTTCTCCAGGTGCTGAGTCAACATCTTGAATAGTTTGTGGAAGCAATAAAGCTTTGCCACCTAACTGAGCGATAATAAGATTCTCCAACGCTTCTTTTTCTAGGGGCTTAGGAAGGAATCCATCAAAACCACTCGCTAAATACTCTTCGACTTCTTCATTAAAAACATGTGCGGAGACAGCAATCATAGGAGTCATCATCGGCTCTAATGCGCTAGAATTTATGCGATCAGATATTTGCTCTGAAGACGGTGGTGTATTGCCACCTTCCAATACACGTCCTTTAATGGCTTTCAGTTTGTTAATTAACTGCGTACCATCGCAATCCGGTAAATTAATATCGACCAATGCAATATCAAATAACTGTTCTTCAAAAATTGACTCGGCTTCGCTGCCCGTTGTTGCGACCACAACTTCGTGACCTAAGTTTTTCAAAAAGCCCTCTGCCACAATGAGGTTTACGGGGTTATCTTCGACCAAAAGTACTTTAGCTCGCACGGAATCCTTAATGATCGTCTTCGGTGTTTTTATGGCTTCTCCATGCTCCATTGGAAGTGTAAACCAGAACTGACTCCCTTCGCCTTCTTCGGAATGCACACCTATTTCACCTTGCATGGCGTGCATTATCCGTTGGCTGATGGCTAAACCCAAACCAGTACCGCCAGTGGTATTTCGCCCACTTTGCGTTTGTGAGAATGCATCAAATAAGCATTTCTGCTCGCTTGGTTTAATTCCAACGCCAGAATCAGATACTTCAAAGACCACTTTTTTGTCATCATCTAAATCTAAGCTGATAAAAATATCTACCGACCCTGATTCAGTAAACTTAATGGCGTTACCCACAAGGTTGTTGAGTATTTGGCTGATTCGGGTGACATCACCTCGCCAGTATTGTTGAACATCACTTTCTATGAAGTAACTAAAATCTAGCCCTTTTTCATCCGCTCGACCTTCCATTAATTGATAAGTATCTTGAACCATTTGGTGTAAATCAAACGACGCCACACGCACTTCAAGGTGACCCGCTTCAATCTTTGAGTAATCCAACACATCATTCAAAATCGCTAATAAGTTTTTACCGCTGCGGTTGATAATATCGGCATATCCCGACTGTAACTTGTCTAGCCCCGTATCTTTAAGTAAACGTGCCGTACCCAGCACCCCATTCATAGGCGTTCGAATTTCATGGCTCATGGTCGCTAAAAATGCTGATTTAGCGCGGCTGGCTTGCTCTGCAGAAGATCGCGCTTTAGCATGGTTAATCACTTCGACATTGAGCTTCTTATTGGTTTCTTGCAGTTGTACTGTTCGCTCAGTGATCAACTCTTCTAAGTGCTCTTTATGCTCTTCTAATTCACGTTTAGCTTTCGCTTCCCCTACCGCAACGACCTGTAATGCTTGTGCAGTATTTCTAGCGGTAATAATGGCTTCCCCCATATGAGCCAACTCATCATTCCCTTTCACGGTAATATCGATATTCAAACGCCCCTGGGCAATAGAGAGCAACGCGGAAGAATATTCGGTTAAGCGTTTTACCACGGAGATATATACCACTCGCCAAACGATAAAAGCGACAATAATCAGACCCACAACAGAAATCAGCGATAGAGACCACTGCGCATAATTCAATGTTGTAGTGAGCTCTTCCACTGCTTTAGTGGTGCTTAAGTTTGAGTCGTCCACCAATTTGTTCACCGTTGTATTCAACTGTGAAAAAAGATCTAAAGTATTGCGCATGAGAAACTCAGATTTTTGAGTATTTTCATACTGCTCTAACAGGATATTAAAAACGACTTGGCGCTTCTCAAGCTTAATAAGTAATTCTGACATTTGAGCAGAGCGAGTTGGGTCTTCTACGGCTCTCACTCGGCGCATCATAATTTTGAGGTTAGATTCAAATTCGGCTTGGATTTGATGAATTCGTTCCACATTCGTAACAGTTTGCGTTTCTTCGATTTGATTCAGCATTTTGAACGCCAATAAATGCAACTCGTGCAAGCGTTCTGAAAGGTCTAGGTCTACTTCCACTAAGGCATCTAACGCTTGGTAAGCTTTATCAATTTTCTGTGACTCTAAAAGCGCATAAATATGAGTGACGTTTGCGACCGCTATCGTACTGGTGTTCAATACTTGTGTGCGGGTAAGTTGTTCTAACTCTTCTCCCAGCAAACGCATCTCAGAAACGCGTTCAGACAAGTCTTTTACAAGCCAGAGTTTACGCTCTACCGACAGCCCAAGCTGAGCAAGTGTATCTATTACATTTTGAACATTGGTTTCCAAAGTACTCAGCAATTCAGAATCAAACGAGTCAGAGCCTAATTCTTTAATGTGAGTTAACAGCAGCTCCAATTGTCCGAATAGTTCAATACCTGCGGCTTTACGCTGCTGCTCATTTTTCGCATTAGAAAGCGTTTGTACCGAGGAAATGATACGGGTACTCAGCTCTGAAACCTGACGAGCTTCTATCATGGCGGGTAAAGCGGAATCCACAACGTTACGCTCAGTTTTTGCTACAAAACTGAATCCGGAAACCCCAATCAATGCAGAAAGGAGAACCAACATTGCCATCACTAAAAATGAAGCGAGCAATTTTCGCCCGATACTCGCGGAGGCTAACAACATATCACTTAAACCTTAAATCGTTCTTCTTTACCCATGCAGAATACGCTATATTTTGCAGTGTTTACTTATTCAATGCCAATAAACGGCCTTTTCATGCTAATCAAACGTTTTGCTCTACCTATTCTACTTTGCATACTTTACCCATCGGCAGTGTTGGCTGTTAGCTCAACCACATCTCCCGAACTTGCAGCGCCTTTACTGACGACAACAGAAACAAACAAAGAAAAAGTCTGTGCGATTTATCCACACTTAAAAGATTCTTACTGGCTATCCGTTAACTATGGCATGGTTTCAGAAGCTGAAAAGCTGGATATTGAATTAAGAGTATTAGAAGCTGGTGGTTACCCAAATAAAGCGAAACAAGCCAAGCAACTTGAATTATGTACCCGGTGGGGAGCGGACGCCATCATACTTGGAACCGTATCCCCAGACGTATTTTATGACAACTTGAATACTTGGGTAGGCACAACACCTATTTTTGCCACCGTGAACGAGCTTTCTCTAAATAAAGAACAAAATAAGCTTTTAAAAGGTGTCGTGGGGGTGGACTGGTATGTCATGGGCTACAAAGCCGGTGAATACCTTGCTCAAAAGCACCCTAAAGGTTCTGGTCAAACGAATATTGCGCTTCTTCTGGGGCCAAAAGCCAGTGGCGGAACAAAACCAGTCGCGGCCGGTTTTTATGATGCAATCGAATTTAGTGACGTTAATATTGCTGTAAGCTATTGGGCTGATAATGATAAAGAGCTACAACGAAATTTAGTACAGCAAGTCATCGATACGCCGGATATTAAATATATTGTAGGCAGCGCAGTAGCGATTGAAGCCGCGATAAGTGAAGTGAGGGCTGCCGATAAAATGCAAGATATCGGATTAATATCCAGCTACTTGAGTCATGGGATTTATCGTGGATTATTACGTAATAAGGTGTTATTTGCCCCAACAGACAAAATGGTAAAACAAGGTCGCTTATCCGTGATTCAAGCTGTTAAGTATTTGCGTTCAGAGCCTTACCAGTTAAAAGAAACACCTAAAATTGAGTCTTTAACGCCAGACACGCTAAACAAAGAAACCATCGCAGACTCTTTATCGCCTTCTGCCTTTAGACCAGAATTTAGTGTAAACCAATAGAAGATCGATATACGTTTCAGCCTAACTAAGCTATTACTTTTTAGCCATAATTTTGGCAATTATCGATAAACGAAATAAACAAAAACAATACAATTTGAAATTGTAAGAAACGCACCAATAATTTAGGGAACATTCATGCAAAAAACGACTCGTACCTTGCCGGCACACAAGCATATAGCCTTAGTCGCACACGATAACTGCAAGCCGGAATTACTAAGATGGGTAAAAGAGAATAAAGAAAAACTGCAACGCCACTTCTTATACGCAACCGGCACAACAGGCTCTATGCTAAGTAAAGATACTGGGCTTGCAATTAAAAGCATGATCAGCGGACCTATGGGTGGCGACCAACAACTTGGTGCACTTATTTCTGAAGGTAAGATCGATATGATGATCTTCTTCTGGGATCCTCTAAATGCCGTTCCTCATGACCCAGACGTAAAAGCACTACTTAGAATCGCCAGTGTTTGGAACATCCCAGTGGCAACGAACCGTGCTACTGCCAACTTTTTGTTCAGCTCTACTCTGCTTGAAGAAGAAAGCTCAATTGAAATTCCAGACTACGAAGCCTATCTAGCCGATAGAACTTAATGGCTTAATTTCTTGGCTTCTCTTATGTCGCTTCTTAGCTTCTTAACTTCTTAACTTCTTAGCTTCTTAGCTTCTTAGCTTCTTAGCTTCTTAAGATATTAGCTTGGTAAGTCCCAAAAACTAAAAAAGCGTACTGACTATTCGTCACTACGCTTTTTTTATCGATGATAAACCCGTTTATTACGGTTACTTCTCTAGCATTGCCAACTTATCTGCAACACCATTCCATTTATCTGCATCGTCCATCGCTGGCTTCACTTCAGTTTGTACTGGCCAAATTTCAGCAAGCTCGGCATTTACCTCAATAAAAATCTTTTGATCTTCTGGTAACTCGTCTTCTTGGAAAATAGCTTGCGCATCACATTCAGGTACACATAGACCGCAATCAATACATTCGATTGGATTAATAACCATGAAATTCGGACCTTCATGAAACGCATCAGCAGGGCATACCGCCACACAATCAGTGTATTTACATTGTATACAATTATCGCCTACGACAAACGCCATGATGAAAAGCTCTTAAGTTAGTCAGAAATTAAAGAATGGGGATAATACTCATCCCAAAGCAAAATTCAACATTATGTGGCATGAATATCCACTCAAATTGCCCTCGACTCCCAATTTAGTATGACAGACAAATCAACTTAACGTAAAATGCGCGCCATTGTGAGCCTTGCTGCTTTCAGCATGAACGAATTGTTTATCGCTAGAAATCACAAAGCTAAGACACCTATTAATACGAGACATCTGCATGATACGTTTAACCGAAATTAAACTTCCTCTAGACCACGAACAAGAAGCAATTCAAGCAATTATTACCAAAAAACTTGGTATTAGCGATGAGCAAGTTCTGTCTTATAACATCTTTAAACGTGGCTATGATGCTCGTAAAAAGTCTAAAATCCTTCTGATCTACACTCTTGATGTGGAAATTGAGAATGAAGATGCATTACTTGAAGAATTCATCAGCGATCCTCATGTAAAAATCACACCAGACATGGCGTACAAATTCGTCGCTAAAGCACCTGCCGTTCAACAAGAGCGTCCAGTGGTTATTGGCTTCGGTCCATGTGGTTTGTTTGCAGGTTTGATTTTAGCTCAAATGGGTTTCAACCCAATTATTGTCGAGCGCGGTAAAGAAGTTCGTGAACGTACTAAAGACACGTTTGGTTTCTGGCGTAAACGTACACTAAACACAGAATCTAATGTTCAGTTTGGTGAAGGTGGCGCGGGTACATTCTCAGACGGTAAACTGTACAGCCAAGTAAAAGATCCGAAACATTACGGTCGTAAAGTAATTGAAGAATTCGTTGCAGCTGGCGCTCCGGAAGAAATTTTATTCGTAAGTAAGCCGCATATTGGTACTTTTAAGCTAGTGACCATGATCGAAAAAATGCGTGCAAACATTATCGCACTTGGCGGTGAAATCCGCTTTAGCACACGTGTTGATGACTTACATATGGAAGACGGTCAAATTACGGGTTTAACGCTTTCAAACGGTGAAGAAATCAAAACTCGTCACGTAGTGTTGGCTGTTGGTCACAGTGCTCGTGATACTTTTGAGATGCTGAATGACCGTGGTGTTTACATGGAAGCAAAACCTTTCTCGGTAGGTTTCCGTATTGAGCACAAACAAGCCATGATTGATGAAGCTCGTTTCGGTAAAAATGCTGGTAACCCAATTCTTGGCGCTGCTGATTATAAGCTGGTTCACCACTGTAAGAATGGTCGCACGGTTTACAGCTTCTGTATGTGTCCTGGTGGTACGGTAGTAGCCGCAACGTCTGAAGAAGGACGCGTTGTGACTAATGGCATGAGCCAATACTCTCGTGCAGAGCGTAATGCAAACAGTGCGATTGTTGTTGGTATCGACCCAGAGCGTGATTACCCAGGTGACGCACTTGCAGGTATTCGCTTACAGCGTGAATTAGAAGCGGGTGCTTATGTACTTGGTGGTGAGAACTACGACGCTCCTGCTCAGAAAATCGGTGATTTCTTAAAAGGTCGCGATCCGAGTGATATTAAAGAAAATGGTGTTGCTCCTTCATTTACTCCAGGCATCAAACTGACTGATATTTCTAAAGCACTGCCTGATTTCGCGATTGAAGCTATTCGTGAAGCTATCCCTGCATTTGAAAAGAAAATCAAAGGTTTCTCTTCTGAAGATGGTTTGCTGACGGGTGTAGAGACTCGAACTTCATCTCCAGTTTGCATCAAGCGTGGTAAAGACTTCCAAAGCATCAACCTAAAAGGTTTCTACCCAGCAGGTGAAGGCGCAGGTTACGCAGGCGGAATTCTTTCTGCAGGTATCGACGGAATTAAAGCTGCGGAAGCGTTAGCCATTTCAATGGTTGAACAAGCTCAAGCTGAAGAAACAAAAACCGCTTAAGTTTCAGTTTCAGTTTCAGTTTCAGTTTCAGTTTCAGTAAGATGTATCTAGAAAAAACAAAATCCAGAGCCTAAAAGCTCTGGATTTTTTGTTAGGTGAAATTTGTTAAGTGTTAGCTGATAAAACTAAAAGATAGAGAAGTTCTATCTACGCTTTAACTTACCTCTAACTCTAACCTTAGTCCTAATACTTAATATTTTTCAGGAACAAATGTCTGCTCTTCAAGTGGCGCTCGGATGTAGCCATCTTTGTTGATTTCAGGCAACTCTATGTCTGGGTAAGCAATATCCTGATACTCAATTTGCTCCAGAAGATGACTGATACAATTTAAACGAGCCTTTTTCTTATCATCAGATGGCACAACCCACCATGGGCACTGTTTAGTATCAGTATAAACAAACATTTTATCCTTTGCTTCAGAGTACTCCGCCCAACGGTTACGCGACTCTAAATCCATAGGGCTAAACTTCCAGCGTTTAATCGGTGTGTTGATACGCTCTAAAAAGCGTTTCTCTTGTTCTTCATCGGAAACAGAAAACCAGTATTTCAATAAAATAATGCCTGAACGCTGCAACATACGTTCGAACTCAGGGCAAGAACGAAGAAACTCTTCATATTGCTCTTGGGTACAAAACTCCATGACTTTTTCAACGCCGGCTCGGTTATACCAACTGCGATCAAATAAGACCATTTCTCCGGCACTAGGAAGGTGAGACACATAGCGTTGAAAGTACCACTGCGTTTTTTCTTTTTCTGTTGGCGCTGGTAACGCTGAAATACGGCAAATTCGAGGGTTAAGCTTTTCTGTAATTCGCTTAATTACCCCACCTTTGCCTGCCGCGTCTCGCCCCTCAAAGATCACGATAACTTTGAGCCCTTCTTGCTTGACCCATTCTTGTAATTTAACCAATTCGACCTGTAAACGTTCTAGCTCTTTTTCATAGAACTTTTTATCCAGTTTATTTTTAGCCATAGAACAATCCTCTATATAACACTCCTTTCCTATCAAAAGGTTAGCACGTGCTGCATGGGTTAGAGAGTATTTAAGCTGAAAATTTAGTCAATCTAATGGCTTGGTAACAGGCTTCTGATTATAGGGAGCTAAGAAGACGCATAATGGCCATTGAATCGATTTGTTTGATTGAACAGCCCGAGTATTGCTAGCGGTATCAAAGCAACATG
Organism: Vibrio sp. 99-70-13A1; assembly: GCF_013114625.1. GTDB lineage: Bacteria > Pseudomonadota > Gammaproteobacteria > Enterobacterales > Vibrionaceae > Vibrio. The sequence goes on along the minus strand of NZ_VTXD01000039.1, from coordinate 3,319 downwards.
GTAGAATGCAGCCATTCTTCTTATCATCGTATAAGACAGTTCCATCTATTCAACACGTTGAGATACCTATGCCATTTTCCAAACTTGGATTAAGCTCCCCTATTGTTAAAGCCGTTACTAAACAAGGCTACGAAAAACCGACTTCAATTCAAGAAAAAGCCATTCCTATCGTTCTATCTGGTAAAAACCTCATTGCGGCAGCGCAGACGGGTACAGGTAAAACGGCGAGCTTTGTTCTGCCTATTTTAGAAATGCTCAGCAAAGGTGAAACTCAACGTAAAAAACGCATTCGCGCGGTGATCTTAACGCCAACACGTGAACTTGCGATTCAAGTTGAACAGAACATCAACAAGTATTCGAAATTCCTAAACCTAACATCACTTGCAATGTATGGCGGCGTTTCTTATCAGCACCAAAAGGATCGCCTGATTGAAGGTGTCGATATTCTTGTCGCTACACCAGGTCGTCTTATCGACATGTATGGTCAAAGAGCTGTGCATTTTGATGAAGTGGAAGTGCTAGTACTGGATGAAGCTGACCGCATGTTGGATATGGGCTTTATTGAAGACATCAACAAGATCATTGCTCGCTTACCACAAGACATCCAAAACCTGCTGTTCTCTGCAACCTTGTCGACACCAGTTCGCGCTCTTGCGAAAAGTGCGATCAGTGAAGCTGAAGAGATCTCGATTGCCAAAACAGACGCGTCTAAAGCGAATATCGAGCAATGGTTAGTGACTGTCGATAAAGATCGTAAATCGGCACTGTTAAGCCACATGATCACTGATGGTGAATGGGATCAAGCGCTAATCTTCATTGAAACCAAGCATGGCGCAGCAAAACTTGTTGCTCAGCTAGAAAAGCGTGGTATTCAAGCAGAAGCATTCCACAGCGGACGAAGCCAAGCCATTCGCGAAAAAATTCTGGCGGATTTCAAAAAAGGTCGTTTAAAATTCCTAGTTGCAACTGGTGTTGCCGCGCGTGGTATTGATATTGATAACCTAACGCGAGTAGTGAACTATGACATCCCCTTCCCTGCTGATGATTATGTGCATCGAATTGGTCGTACTGGCCGTGCTGATGCCTCTGGTGAAGCGATTTCATTCTTATCAAAAGATAACTTCAAAAACTTGTGCATCATTGAAAAACGCCTTGGTCACTTAATTGAACGTCGCGTTATTGAAGGTTTTGAACCTCGCAAAGAGGTACCAATTTCGGTACTTAACTTTGTGCCAAAACACAAAAGAGATGCTCAGAGCTCACAAGACTAGGGCTCTTAAGTTAAAAATAAATAAGTCTTAAGTTAAAAGAGAAAGGCGAAGTGATTAACCACTTCGCCTTTAATTTAGGTAGTAATATGATCACACCCATTGCTGTTCGCCTAACCAAAGGTCAAGATTTAAAAACAGAGATCCAACGCCTAGTGACGGATAACCAGCTTCAAGCAGGCTCTATCGCTTCCTGTGTTGGTTGCGTATCAAAGCTCAATATTCGCCTCGCCAACGCTGAATTCACGAAGACGTTAGTCGCCCCTTTTGAAATCGTTTCATTGATGGGCACGCTGACGCCATCTCATCAACATATTCATATTTCAGCAGCCGACGAACACGGTCATGTTATTGGTGGACACCTACTGGAAGGTACCACTGTTTCTCACACCGCAGAGTTAATCATCCACCGCTATAACAATCTGACGTTTTCCCGAGAACCTGACTCTTCCACAGGGTATACTGAGCTTGTTATTACTTAACATCACCTCAGCCTCACATTTAACTGAATATTTACCTCTAAGCTTAGGAGCATTTTGTGTCCACACCTTTAGCAAACACCGTCATTGTCCTCGATTTCGAAACGACTGGATTGTCACCAAACATGGGTGATAGAGCCATTGAAATTGGTGCGGTTCGTCTAGTGGATGGAAAAGTAACAGACACTTTCCAGCAGTTAATGAACCCTGGGTTCAGAGTGAGCGGGTTTATTGAGAACTACACAGGCATTACGAATAATATGCTTAGAACGGCGCCAAGTTGTGAGGAGGTAATGAGTGAGTTTGCTGATTTCATCCAAGACGGTTGCTTAGTGGCTCATAATGCTTCATTTGATAAGCGCTTTTTAGATGCTGAATTAGATTTGATTGGAAAAGGTTACAGCGGTGAGTTTGCTTGTTCAATGCTGATTGCCCGAAGGCTAGTACAAGAATCCCCAACCCACAAATTAGGCGATCTCGTACGTTTCTTAAACATTGATAATGATGGTGTATTCCACAGAGCGTTAGCCGATTCAGAAATGACTGCAAAGCTATGGTTAGCGATGCTTCATGAAATGAGCACAACTTACCAAGTACACCAACCAAGCTTTAAATTAATGCAAACACTTGGCAAAACAAGCAAGGCAGCTGTGCCACGTTTGCTTCGTAATGCGTAACCTGTTCAATGCAAAAATTGAGTTAAGCCAGTCGTCAATTGTCAGTCACACAACGGATCTCAATGAGGTTAAATATCGGAAGTTAAATGCCAATGATTGATTTAGCCAAATATTCATGGCTCTTGGATTAATTGAGTTCTGCCACAAGATCTTTCAAATCTGTTAATTCTGATTGAAAGTAACGCCATTGCTTTTCTGATGACAACGACACAATTTCTGATAAATGATTGGCTGAAACCTGAGCATTATAGTCAATATCAGCCTTCAACTGAGCTGAATAATAAGACTCGTGAGAAAGTAACAAAGACATCAACGTCTGTTGAAAGCTATGTCTATCGGACTTATTGTTCATCAGTGTAAACACTTCATCATAAATCGCACTTTGGTAGTCTAACCAACCTGAATTCGTGTTTTTTAAATCTCTGCCCCACATCTGAATCACTTCTTCTTGTGAATCACTAATATTCCCTAACCAGCGTTCTACGCTTTTGTTGATTCGATCTTCATATCGTTCTCTTGTTTCACTTTCGGAAAGTAATAAGAACTCTTTTGCTCTCTCTTTTTGTTTTTCCTGTAAACCCGCTAAAAACTCTTTATCTTGTTTCTCAGTCATTTGCATAGACAAAGTGTAAATATCTGGCGCGAGTTTTTCGACGATAGTTTTGAAATGTTGAGAAAGTCGTTTTCGTTGTTTCAAAATAAAATCAGCATCAATTTCAGATTGTTTTTGAGACTGGATTTCGGATATTTGGTCAATATAAAGCGGCAACTCGGAGTGTTTATGCCACTCCTGTAATAGATTGATTCGGCTCTCTAGTTCATTTTCTTGAGAATCGGTTAACGTTACAAAGTCTTCTAGGTAGTCTAAAATTAACCAATCAACATTATTATAAAC
>NZ_VTXD01000038.1 GCF_013114625.1 Vibrio sp. 99-70-13A1 | reverse complement strand
CTCCAGCAGGGTTTCCTTTGAATGCTTCACTTGTAAATGAATCAACCTGATAGATATCTAAGTCCATTTGGTTCTCCGAATTTAATAAAGTCGTATAACGCCGCGTTAAGGGGTGAACAACGCCAACCACCTAACCTAAACCATTGTGCCGTAAACACTAAAACCGATTCAAACTAAAAATGCCAAGCGTTGAGAATCCCTCTTGAACGCCTTGTTATGCGAAATTCGACAAGGCTGATTTGTACGCATTTCTAGCCTCAGGGCTTAAGTAACTGTCCATACCTTGGAACAGTTCAAATAGCTCAGCACCATATTTGAGTTTGAACTCTTCACTGCTATAAACAAGCTCTAGCTCATTAGCGACGGTTAACTCGCAAAACAATTTCGCCATTGCATTGTCGAGTGTGAATGTTGAACCAGTAAACCTGTCTTTAAATTGGATTTCTAGCACTTTGCCAAATTGAGGGAATACATAGTCTCGGTCGCATGAGCAATACAAATAAACCAATGCTTCTTCATCATTACCAATAATTCGCGCTATTTCTTGGCGCTGGCTTAACGACACCATATTTTCATCGAAACCCGCTGTTCCATACGCGGCATGAAAGAGACCTGCGATTTGAAGTAATTCGCTACTACCCCAGTTAATTAGAACTTTCTCAGTACCTTTTAGGTGTGCTTCCAATGAGCCATTGAGGTGCTGAAAATCACCCGCACCAAGCTCTTGCAGCATTCCAAATTTATCCATAAATATCAATTTCCTTTAGGTCGCATAACGCCGCGTTAAGTGGTGAGCAACGCAGACCACCCTACCTAAACCATCGTGCCGTAAACACTAAATTCAAAATAAACCGAAAATGCCAAGCGTTGGGAATCCGTCTTAAACGCTTTGTTATGTTCACTTTAGCTTGCTGAGTAATTCGACAAAGCATGCTTCACCTTTGGTGAAAATATCTTCGCTTTCATCGATATAGTATTTACGCTGTACCCTTTGACCTTTGTTCACTTCAAACTCTATAAAGTTGTTGTGAAAGTCTTCAAATAAATTTTGAAATTGACTGCGTATATGCTCTGGATTTAACTCTATTGGTAGAACTACTAAGGTTGAGCAAGATCTGTAAGCACGTTCATATTCTAATTTCGCTTGAGTCAATCGCCTATGAGAGCTAACAACATCTTCGCCGCATATCTTATTTATTTCGGCTTCATCTGTGATGATTTTTTTGAAAGGAAAAAGTTCAACACCATTTTGAACCATTAAGCGCTTTTCTTCAGCAAACCAATATCCAATTTCAGCACTAACATAGCTCTCAAAAGCGGTTCTTAATGATTCCAATTTTTTCCATTGTTCAGAATGAGTATGCTGTTTCCTCCACGTTGTCAAAGCAATAAATGCCACAATCCCTGTTGCTATTGTAGCTAGATCGCTACCTACACTTATTAGTGTCGTCACATAAGCTTTAGCATTGCCGAACACCCCTAAGGTAACAAGAGCACCAGCAACAAAAGCAAACAATAAAGATGCTACATGCTTAATTTTCAATTTCGAACTCCTGTGAACATAACGCCCAATTAAGTAGCTGACAACGCTACCAATACACTCAAATTTAACACCGAAATCACTGAAGCTAAACCGAGCTGAAAATGCCAAGCGTTGGCAGTCTGCTTAAATTGCTTGTTATAAGCGAGGCTTGAGCATGTGCACAAACTGCTCGTCTTGCCCTACTACGCTAAAGCCCAACCTTTTATAAAGTTGTCCCACTCGATTTCCTTGCAAGTAACAAAGCTTAATTGGTAATGACTTTAGATCCGCAAGTTCAATAACAGTTTTCAATACTTGGCTGCCAATACCTTTATCCTGATATTCCGGTAGCAAGAAGAAACGACCAAAGTATAGATATTCAGAATGCGCCTGTACTAGGTAACTACCCACTGCGACACCATCAACTTCTATTATGGTCGGCTTTTCCTCTTCCCATTCATTGCTATGAATCTCTCTTTGAACATTCTCGTCCCAGCCAAAAACAGCTTTAATAGGCTCATATTCTGCTGATTTCTTAAGTTTAAATAAGAACTCATAATCACTATTATCAGCTTTACGGATTTCGTACACCTAATTCTCCAAACCTACAACTACGAACAGCTTATAACGCCCAATTAAGTTGCAGACCAACGCAAACCTGAACTAAAAGCAACGCGCCGATTACACCCAAACCAATTGGAGCTGAAAATGCCGCGCGTTGGCTGTCAGCTTGAATTGCTTGTTATATTTTACAACAATCGACTGATTTCATTGATAAAGAATTACGATACTAACTTGGTTTTCTAACCTAACTCACACGCTGAAATTGAAAGTGACGCCCAAAAACAACAAACCAATTCGATGAAAGGAAAATCAGATATTCGTAGTTAAATCCAGACAAACAAGAAAACTGAAACCTTCCAATTTACCAGCGATTTCAAAACCAAAACGGCAACTTTCATTGACGCGACTTTGAGCCAATTACATTTTCAATCGGCGCTGCTCGAACCCGAACTGAAGCACCCACGAACCTTGGCATGTTTTACGGCTAAAGAGATCTAGAACCTTAAGACCTCGATATTTGACTGCTGAAAGTAGCTGAAACAGACAGCCTGAGAAAACGACAAATCACCTACTTCATATTAATTTTAAGACGCTGATTTCAAATAAAATATAACGCCCAATTAAGTAGCTGACAACGCTACTAATACACTCAAATTTACCACCGAAATCACTGAAGCTAAGCCGAGTTGAAAATGCCAAGCGTTGGCAGTCTGCTTAAATTGCTTGTTAGAACTGTACTACAGAGCAATTGTAAGTTTGATTTCCATTAGTTTTTTAGCTAATTCCTCGTTTGCTGGCATTGGGAATACGCCTACAGATTTCACAGCTTTTTCACTGTTCTCACATAGTTTCTCATAACCAATTGAGCTTATTTCTGTAACATTGCCATGTTCACTTAAATGTATATTAAGCGTACAAATCTTACCTTCAAGCCTATCAGACCAAATCAATTCATTTTGAATCATTTGGGTATAGATTTGCCCATACTTATTTAGCTCAGACGAGCCTACCTTGCCTATGCTGCTATTGCTTTGAGAAGCACAGCCAGAGATCGCAAACGCCATACTTGCAGCTATACAAATATATCGAAACGGAGCCTTCATCCTATTTATTCCCTAAAAGTTCTAACGCCCTGTTAAGGTGTGAGCAACGCAATACCAAAGCAGCCGCATACCACCTTAAACACTAAAATCAACGCATAGTGAAAATGCCACGTGTTGCGAATCACTCTTAAACAGTTTGTTATATGAAGTTAGTGCCTAGAAAACCAAGATAGTCTTTCCTGCTCTTCTGGATAAGTCTCACCATAAACACAAGTGTACTGTACTGTGATTGTCGTAGATGCAAGAGATCTTCTGATTTCCTTTTTGATTCGATCATCAAAACCGTCCTCAAATGTTGCTTCAATTAAAATAAACTCATTTTGAGGAGCCAATACACGACCATCTATATTAGCAGCGAACGTGTCCCAAACAATTTCTGATGCTTTATCGCCTAACGACTCAACCAACGTATCGTATTGTTGACCAAACTTATTGATTTCACAGCTTTTAATTATTAATGGACCTAGCCCATAATTTTTCACTTTAACGAAAATCTTGTTTTCGTAGTCTCCCTTTGAAATATGCACAATAGGTCTCAACGACAATTTATTGTGAGTACGTTGAGCTTTAAGTGTTGTCTTAGCTACTACGAGTGAAATGACTGATACGATAACAGCACAAATCGCAATTATTTCTGACGGTTTTAATTCTAACCAATCCAAAATGCCACCAAACCTATCTTTTCATATAACGCCCAATTAAGTTGCAGACCAACGCAAACCTGAACTCAAAGCAACGCACCGATTACACCCAAACCTTTTGGAGCTGAAAATGCCACGCGTTGGCTGTCAGCTTGAATTGCTTGTTATGTGTCATTTATTCGATCAAGGCTAAATATAATATTACCATGTACATCATTTACTAAATTTTCATTTAACTCAAACAGATAAGGCATGTAATCCTTAAACTCCGGAACAGTAGAAACCTGATTATGCAAAGCTAGTTGAACAGCTCCTTGGCATCTTGTTGCTCCAAACAACATAACCTGATTAAAAAGTTCAAGTTCCTTTTTAGTAAAGTCTATCGTCCTAAAGCCATGGTGGGTTGAGTCATTCCTAAAAATTCTTATTTTTTCAATGATCCCTTTGATTTTCTTTTTCCATATACCATATCTAGGGTTTGCTTCTAATGCTGTGATAACAGAACTAGAAACTAGTTTACTTGACTTTCCGTTTGGAAAACCAAGAAACCACCGGATTGTAGCCCCTATATTATCCATCTCCGATTCTTTCAACAAAGCTTCTACTGCAAACCAATTAAATAAGATTTTTAACTGATAATTATTTTCGTGCTTACTATTTCTTAGCCAGTGCAAAGACCTTAAATATCGATTGCTCAACTCCGTATTTTGAGCCAAAACATAGTGCGTCATGTCTACTTGCTGCACATCACCTTGGTGTGTGAAGAATGCCATACTAGGTCTATGTGTGTTGTCTTTAATCTCATGTAACGAACCTTTAAGCAGATCTTTTACAAAGCCTATTTTAGACAACGAGAAGTTTGATATTGGAGCTTCAATTGACTTCAAATCCAATATTTCGGCAAAACGGTCATCTGCAATTTCCACAGCCTTGGGTATCGAAAGTTCATCGACAATAGTAGCGATTCGAGCGCAATGGCTATACTTAGAGAAATCTAAATGCAGGCTCTTTGCACAATTTTCTAGAAACCTTGACTCTTCTTCAAAGTCAGCACTTGCAGACCGTAGTTCAACATTCGAATAAACTAATGTTGAAGGTAAACATATACTTTGTGATTCAAGTACTTTTACTACTAGGAAAGCGGGCATTTTGTAACCTCTGACAACACATTTACTAACTTTTGGAGAGCTACTTGACGGATTGACTTTTCAGCTTGAGGACTCAACTTCATTTTGTTATTTCTTAGATAAGTACACAATGCAGCGATGGAACCATACTGTTTTTTCTGAACTACCATCGGTAGAATTTTATTCAGCAACTCCATTTTAAGTATCAGATTTTTAAAGATATATTTAGCTACCTGTTCGAAAGCCTTTGTGTTGTGCACCGAATAATAATACGTCAATTGTAAACCAAGTAATTCTTGCTCATTATATTTTTGCTCTATCAATAGCTTATCAAAGTTAAATACACCCTCATTATCGAAGCTCTTAATAGATAGCTCATAACCAAGCACTAAAGTTCTTTTATGGTTGGGCTTAATCTTGACCAATTCATCAAAATAGTGCTTCGCTTCCAATATCCTGCCTTGTTTTAGTAAAAACGATATGTATTCAGACAGTCGTTTTACGTATTTCTTGTGGGAACAAGGAGTATCTCTAAATTTCTTTTCTACAACTTCCACCTATTACTCCATACTCGGACACATAACGCCCAATTAAGTAGCTGACAACGCTACCAAATACACTCCAATTTACCACCGAAATCACTAAAGCTAAACCGAACTGAAAATGCCAAGCGTTGACAGTCTGCTTAAATTGCTTGTTAGTTTCATTGCTGGCGGCTTAGTAACAAGCTTGCTCCAGAAATAGCTAAAAAAGTAGCACAACCTCTATTGAAGCGCTTTGCCATTTTCGGCTTCGTGAACCACTGCCTTAAATATATTCCGAATATGGCATAAATAGATATTGCACCCATTTCTAATATTAGGAACGTAGCGCCTAAAACGAAGAACTGTTCATTTACACTAGCCGAAACATCAACGAACTGTGGGAGAAAGGCAGTAAATATTAAGATTGCCTTTGGATTACCAGCAGCTAACAAAAATTCTTGTTTAGCTAAACCAAGCCGGTTATGAGTGCTTTCTAATTCAGCGACGGGACTTGACTCCGAACGCCAAAGATTAATAGCAATCAACAACAAGTACGCCGCACCCACAATTTTAATGGTTAGAAATAGAGACTCAGATTTGTAGAGAACAACAGCTAAACCTGAAGCTGCCAAAGCTATCATTACAGAGAATGCAGCTATTCGACCCAAACCAGCAATGAAAGCAGACTTGAAGCCGTAACAACGAGCATTATTCATAGACAATAGGTTGTTTGGACCAGGAGTCATATTGAGCGTAAAGCACGCTGGTATAAAGAACAATAACTTCCAGATTTCCACAATATTTCCTCCATGAAAACTAACGCTTTCTATACATCACCATGTATACCTAATTACCCACGCTACCGCCACTTCACACGGGTGAAGAACTTAGGATAACATCACGTAACTGATTGAAACACATATCAACTAAGTATTACAACTTGCTGTGAACTTGGCAATTAGATTGCAAAATGTCTCATAATTCTTGAATCACTTAACTTTAAGCACAACTGTATATAAACACATACCAAAAAGATAAGTTAATCATGAAAAATCAGTTTCTACTCAGTGTGCAAGATCATATGCGGACACGCCATTATGCGAGTAAAACCATTGAGGCGTACATTATGTGGATCAAGAAATACATCATATTCCACAATATGGAACACCCTTCTAAGTTAAATGAAGTGGATGTTGAAAGATTTTTGAGCTATCTCGCTATTGAAAAAAAGGTCGCCGCTAAAACCCAGGCTTTAGCTTTAAATTCGATCAACTTTTTATACCGTGAATATTTTAGAACACCATTGTCTCTCGAAATGAAGTTTCAAAAATCGCAACTAGACAGAAAGCTCCCCGTCGTTTTAACAAAAAATGAGATGTCACAGTTTCTGGTGCATATTGATCCTAAATATAAGCTCCACATTATGCTGCTTTATGGATCAGGGCTGCGGGTAATGGAGTGCGTAAGGCTTAGAATACAAGATATTGATTACCACTATGGAGCGATAAGAATCTGGCAAGGGAAAGGCGGTAAAAATAGGACTGTGACACTGGCTAAGGAACTTATGCCCTTGCTAAAGCAACAAGAGAGTTTGGCACTCAACTATTACAAAAAAGATATCAACTCGGCTGGTTATAATGGGGTATGGCTCAACCAATCTTTACAGCGCAAGTACCCAAATGCTCACCTCGACTTTAATTGGCATTACCTGTTTCCTTCAGTCAAGCTATCTACCGATCCACAATCCAATCTATTAAGGCGCCACCATATAAATGAGATAGCCTTACAAAGGGCTGTTAAACGTGCAGGGAAAGACGCCGGAATTACCAAAAATATAACCTGTCATACATTGCGGCACAGCTTTGCTACTCACCTTTTAGAGTCAGGTGCAGATATAAGGACGATACAAGAACAGCTAGGGCATTCAGATGTAAAAACCACCCAAATTTATACCCATATATTAGACAGAGGCGCGAGCGGCGTTACCAGCCCACTATCAATTATTTTAAAGTAGATATAAAACTAGTCACAACATTAATAATGTCATACCAGCCACTAATGGCAGATATAAAAAAGCGCATTTAATGTTTCACAAAAGAGTTTAAAGTACCTTTGCTCTGCATCAAATGCGCTTTCCACAGAAAAGTATGACTAGTACCTTCCTATAGGGGGCTTAAGTATCCTATGAGACGAACGAAAGAAAAAGAGTCGTTTACATATTATAAATTTCCCCTTTTCTATTACTCTGATCAATATTGCTATTTTAGCTAATAGCTAGTGGCTGGAAATCGAAAACTATATTGCTCTTGGAGTGGTATTAAAATGGCGTTTAAACTCTCGACTAAACTGAGATGGGCTCGAATAGCCAACAAGCCTTGCTGCATCACTTATTCTCATTCCTTCCATTTGAATGAGATCTTTTGCCTTATTTAATCTGACTTTTTTTAGATACTGCAAAGGGGACTCAAATGTCACATTTCTAAATGCACTATGAAAAGCAGAAACACTCATATTCGCTTCTTCTGCTAAAGACTGAACAGTAATCGTTTGGTCATACTCCTCATGCACTTTGGATAACGCTTTAGCTACTCTAGCGTAATGCCCATCTTGATGAGCAAGATCAAATAAAACTCGCCCTTCAGCGCCAGTTAATGCTCTATAAACAATTTCATTGATTACAGCGTCACCTAAAATATTGGCTTCTATTTCACAATGGAGTGTCTTCATTAATCTGGTGCAGCTGTCTAACATTAACGGTTCCATTGCTGTCGATTCAAGCCCACTACTTCCCGTTTTATGTTTATTACAATAGCTTTCTAAAAAGCCTTGTTCTTCTAGTTGCTTAACGAGCTTATGCAGTCGTTTGGGATCAATCGTAATTGATAAGCCCAATAACGGCTCCTCATCAATAGGCAAGGCTTCACACTCTAGCGGCATAGGAACACCAACGACCAAGTAATCGCCCGCAGCATAAGTGACAGGACGATCACCGATGTAGATATTTTTTCGCCCTTGAGCAAGTAAGATGATCCCCGATTCATAAGTAAAAGGCTGCCTCCCATTACCATTACTGCTTCTATAAATCCAAACGCCGTCTATTTCAGTTTCTCTGATTCCTTCAAGATCATTCCAACCTTTTTTATCAACATAAGACTGCATCAAGTTCGCGAGAGTTTGCATAAATAGAGCCTATTCCAACCAATTTCAATATCTAAAGAATAACAACACTGTAGAAATAGGCAATTAAATTGGAGAAATCACTCTTTAAACACACAATAAATAGCACTAATATGCAAATATACAAACAAAACAATAATCAAATGCGCTGGTTTAAGGCATGTTGAACTTACACAAGGAATTAGCAATGCAATTCACATACGTAAACCCTACAGTTATCCATTTTGGACAAGGTCAAATCCAAAATATCAGCAACTCTGTTGAATCATCACAAAAGGTTTTAGTTATTTATGGTGGCGGTTCAATTAAAAAAAATGGTGTTTATGACCAAGTAACTGAAGCACTTAAAGACCACTCTTGGGTAGAATTCTCAGGTGTTGAAGCTAACCCAACAAAAGAAACACTGGATAAAGCGGTTGCGATTGTTAAAGAACAAGACATTGATTTCATCATCGCTGTTGGCGGTGGTTCAGTTATTGATGGTTCTAAGTATGTTGCAGCGGCTGCGAAATACGATGGTGACGGTTGGGATATCCTGCAAGGTAAGCACCAAATCACTGAAGCAACACCAATTGGTGCAATCTTAACGCTTCCTGCGACTGGTTCTGAATCCAATATGGGCGCGGTAATCACTCGTAAAGAAACGCAAGAAAAACTGCCGTTCATGCATCCAGCTGTTCAGCCAAAATTTGCGGTAATGGACCCAGATGTAATGAAATCACTGCCAGAGCGTCAGCTTGTGAATGGTCTTGTTGATGCATGGGTTCACGTATGTGAGCAGTACATCACTATGCCAACTAACGCTATGGTTCAAGAAGGTTATGCAGAAACGCTTTTGAAGAACCTGCTGGTTCTTGGTAAGCAATATGATGAGCGTGATAACGATGCATGGCGTGCAAACCTAATGTGGACAGCCAACCAAGCTCTGAACGGCTTAATTGGTACTGGTGTTCCTCAAGATTGGGCGACGCACATGATTGGCCATGAATTCACTGCACTTTGGCATGTAGACCACGCTCGTTCGTTAGCAATTGTTCAGCCATCTTTACTTCGTAACCAAATCGAAGCAAAACGTGGCAAGCTAGAGCAAATGGGTAAAAACGTATTCGGTTTAGAATCAGGCTCTGATTTGGCTGAGCGCACGATCGCTGCTATTGAAGATTTCTACCATAGCTTAGATGTTGCAACGGAATTTTCAGACTACGAAGCAGACAAACCAACAGCAATTGACCGTATTATTAGCCAGCTTGAATCACATGGTTTTGTTCAACTAGGTGAAAACCAAGCGATCACTATGGAAAAAACACGTGAGATTCTAGAGTCTGCGGTTCAATAATTAATTAGCAAAAGATGTAAAGTTGATGACTTAAGATCGATTGTATATAAAAACAGCGGAATTTTTGCCGCTGTTTTTTCGTTGAAGCACAAAGCTTTACTTATCACCCATAAGCCAAGATTTTTATGTGCAATCGCATTTCTATCTTGTTATGGTGAAGCATACCGCAGATATGTATGAAAAGAATTTGAACAGTCACCAACAAATGGTTGAGTTTAAAGCACTTAACAAATGGTATGGCGATTTCCATGCCCTTAAAAATATTGATTTAAGTATCCAGCAAGGCGAAATTGTTGTGATTTGTGGACCTTCGGGTTCGGGTAAATCCACACTTATCCGCTGTATCAACCAACTAGAGCCTTTTGAATCTGGTGCGTTAACGGTTAGGCAGCAAACCTTGCCATGCCAGTTCAATACTCCAGGCAAAGTAGGAATGGTATTCCAACACTTCCATTTATTTCCGCATTTAACCGTTCTTGAAAACCTCACGCTATCCCCGATTAGAACTCTAAAAATGAACAAGTCAGACGCCGAATCTCTGGCGATGCATTATTTAGAACGGGTACACATTGCTGAGCAAGCTCATAAATACCCCGTGCAATTATCGGGAGGGCAGCAACAGCGAGTCGCGATTGCTCGCTCACTTTGTATGAAACCTGAACTGCTACTATTTGATGAACCAACATCTGCACTTGATCCTGAGATGATTAATGAGGTACTTGATGTCATGGTAGAACTGGCAAGTGAAGGGATCACTATGGTGTGTGTGACACACGAAATGGGATTTGCTAAACAAGTGGCTGACCGAGTCATTTTTATGGATGAAGGGCAGATTGTAGAATCGAACACGCCTCAAGCTTTATTCGAAAACCCTCAGCATATCCGTACTCAAACTTTCCTAAATCAAATTCTTACCTATTGATGATCATACGAATTTTTAAACCCGTGATTTCTGCGCTTTTTCAAATTAGCCTGTTGGTTTTTGCTATCGGGTGGATTTTAGATTCTGGTGCGCAATCTATGGGTTACAGTTGGCAGTGGGACCGCGTACCCGATTACATTGCCTTCTATGAAGATGGTGAATGGTGGACTGCCGAACTGATTGAAGGCTTGCTTGTCACCATTAAGATTTCTTTACTATCCTTAATCGCGACCTTATTCATTGGCTTAGTAACGGCATTACTTCGAAATTCTGATTCGATCGTCGGCCGAACGATTGCCACCAGCTATGTAGAACTGATACGAAACACACCGCTTTTAGTGCAAATTTATTTGCTCTATTTTGTGTTTGGTCCTGTTATTGGTTTAGACCGATTCAGTACCGCGGTATTAGCCCTGGCACTGTTTCAAGGCGCTTATACCGCTGAAATATTCCGTTCTGGTTTGAATGGTATTGCTAAAGGGCAATTTGAAGCCGCTCAATCTTTAGGGCTATCGAAAACCTTTACATACTGGGATGTTATATTGCCCCAAGTGGTGCAACGTACACTGCCACCACTGACCAACGAAGTCATATCATTAATAAAAAATTCCTCTATTGTGAGTGTCATGGCGATATTCGATCTAACAACAGAGGCCAGAAACATTGTTTCTGAAACTGCGATGCCATTTGAGATTTGGTTCTCAGTTGCCATCATTTACTTAGCGCTTACACTTTCACTTTCTGCCGTTTCCGCTTGGCTTGAGCATAAGCTCGGGGCCAACTGGCGAACTCAATAAGGATTTATCAGCATGAAGCTATTTAAAACCGCAATCACGACCCTACTGACGCTCGCTGTCAGCTTGCCTGCAATTGCAGCATCAACTCCAAATTTAGATAAGATCAACGACAGAGGCACACTGCGTGTAGGAATGTCGACTTTCGTTCCTTGGGCTATGCGTAATAAACAAGGCGACTTAGTTGGCTTTGAAATTGATGTTGCTAAGCAACTGGCGAAAGATTCAGGATGGAAAGTAGAATTTGTTCCAACCGCATGGGACGGTATTATCCCTTCCCTACTTTCGAAGAAGTTTGATGTGATCATCGGCGGTATGTCGATTACTGAAGCGCGAGCAAAGAGCGTGCTATTTACTGCACCTTATTCTCACTCAGGCGTTCAGCTAGCCGCAAACAAAGAACTGGCAGAAGGTTTTACTCAAATTGATGACTTTAACTCTCGCCGCGTGAAAATTGCCGCTCGTCGTGGTGCGTTCACAGTGCAAGTTGCACGTGACACCTTCCCTAAAGCAAAAGTGCTTCAGTTTGATGACGATGCTCAAGCTTTCCAAGAAGTGTTAAACGGCAATGCGCATGCGGTTATCGCCTCTAGCCCTAAGCCTGAACATGAAAGTATCAAAAATTCAGATACTCTATTTATTCCTTTTACCGATCGCCTATCTAAAGGAAATGAAGCTTTTGCTGTTCGTCTAGGTGAAACGGATAAAGCAGAATTCTTTGACCAGTGGATTCAGAAACGTACTGAAGATGGCTGGTTACAAGAACGCTATGAGTATTGGTTTGCTACATTAGATTGGCAAGATCAGATTGCTCAAGGTCAATAGACTCCTTAGCAATGTTTGATAAACCCGTTAGGTGAGAAGTATAAACTCACTTAACGGGTAATTGATCACTCATTTCCTGATCCTGATTTTCATAAACCATTTCTACAATCTGAATTAACACCCAAATAGGTCCTTTGTGAGCAGTACTAGCAACGCATATTCCGTTAAACCTAATATGAATAACAAACCTTGGTTCCGTCGTCTGAACTTGCTCGACGGAATACTGCTTGCCGTAATCGCTGCATTCTCAATTTGGTTGTATTACCGTTCTTCTATTGGCATTAATTACCAATGGCGTTGGAGTGAGGCTTTTACGCTTATTTTTATTCCACCTTCCAGCGGTAGTGTCCCTTATTTTTTCCAAGGTTTAATCGCCACTTTACGACTAAGCTTATGGAGCATGGCATTAGCCTTATCGTTTGGTACCGTTTTAGGCGTCGCTCGCCATTCAAAAGTGACTTTTTTCCGAACCCCCGCACTTCTATTCATTCAACTACTACGCAATATCCCACCTTTGGTATTCGTGTTTATTTTTTACTTCTTCGTTTCAAATCAACTCATCCCATTATTAGGGTTAGAAGTATTGCTAAGAGAGCACAATGGCGATATCAATAAGGTACAAGCCTTCTTATTTGGACCTGCTAATTTGTGGGAAAATTTAGCCTCTGGTGTGATTTGTATTGGACTATTGTCTTCTGCTTACATTGCTGAAGTTATTCGTGCCGGTTTAGAAAGCGTACCTAAAGGACAGTGGGAAGCCGCCGATTCGCTTGGGCTTTCTGTCTTCGCTAAATACCGCTTTGTGATTGGCCCACAAGTATTGACTGCCATCACCCCACCTTTGGCCGGGCAGGCTATTTCTTTAGTAAAAGATACATCGATTGTTTCGCTAATTTCGATTCAAGAAATGACTTTTGTTGGTACAGAAATGGCGAACTCATCCGGTCTTATCTTTGAAATTTGGCTGATTGTTGGCGCCGTTTACTTTTTACTGTGTTTTATGCTTTCGCAATTATTCAAATCCATTGAGAAGCGTTCGAGCATTTATTTGAACCTTCAATAGTCTGGAAGTTTGAATCCATAGCCTAATATATTCTGTAAGCTATACATTTGGTTACGTTGCTCACAGCAATTACATTGATAGTAAAGGATTAGCACATTTAACCCATTTGAATCCTATACTTTGTCCATTCACTTCATACATGAGTTATCTATGGATCAACATAAAGAAAAAGCTTACCACGCCGTTGTTGGCGCTTTGGTTGGGGATGTCGCTTCTATGGGGTTACATTGGCTCTATGACCAACAGCAAATAATCAAAGTTGCTGGCAATCATCCTGAATTTCATGCACCAGATAGATTCGACTATCAAGACAAAGGCTTCTTTGCCCATGAAGGAAAATCAGTCGGTGACCATTCTCAGTATGGAGCGCAAGTTTTAGCTATGGTTGATGCACTAACTTGTGCAAAAGCGTACTCAGAGAAATGCTATATTGAACATTTTAGAGAGTGGTTCGACTTTGGCGGATACTGGGTCGGTTACATAGATAAGCCAACTAAAATAACCTTACAAAATATCCACCAGCTAGAAGCAAACGGGCTCCCCGTCACTCAATGCGGCGCTGATGATACCCAACTACCCGCCATTTCAAAGCTCATTCCCTTAATCGCCTGTTTTCACACCTCTAACGAACTACCTGCTATGGTAGAAAGCGCCGTAAGAGTCACTAATAACAATGATAAAGCCGTCGAGTGGGCTCAAGCTCTTACTCTACTTCTGCAAGCTGCTATTCAAGGGCATACACCAATGCAGTGTGTGGAAATGGTCAGACAAACCTGCAGTTCATTCATACACGAACAAGTGAACTTAGCGCTCGCTGAACCTGAATTATCCATCACCGAAGCAGCTCAGAAGTTTGGGTTACATTGTGATTTGGCTGCTGCTTTTCCTGTGATTATTCGTATTGTGGCGACGGCAAAAAACTACGAGCAAGGGATTCGAGACAACATTCTATGTGGTGGGGATAATTGTGGTCGCTCTATCATCATTGGGGCTGTACTTGCCGCGAGCTATTTTGACGATGACAGATCAATGCCATGCGAATGGCTTGCTCGGTTAAATCTGAATGGCAGCGTATTAGCTTTACCTATCCAATAAAAAAGCGCTGTGAAATACAGCGCTTCATTGTTATTCCTAATTTCTAGCTCTAAGGTCTAGCTTCTAGCTTCTAGCTTAAAAACATAAAATCTCAGAGATAGCTAAGTACCTTTGAACAACTATTTTGGCAAGTTGTCTAATGCATTCGCCATAGTGATCAAACGGTCTAAAATACGTTCGCCATCCACCCCAATACCATTGTGTTCGTACTCATTGGTAATCCACGCCTTAGCCATCGGCATGTTAGAAAGCGTTTCACGCGTGTAATCCAGTTCGACATACATGTCGTCTGCATACGCCGCGCATGCGACTGGCACGGAATTTTGGCTCAATACGTTTGCATCATAGACATCACACCAATCTTGCTTTTCAGCCAATAGATTTGCCGCATCACGGAGTGGTTTCAGCGTCTCTAGTTGATCGAACATCCACGGATAAACCATTTCACCGGTAAACCAAAATTCATTACCCGTTTGGTAATTATATTGTGGATACTGCTCGCGAACACGATGAGCTGACCAGTTTGAAGCGAAGCCCTGACAGTAAATCGATTCATGCAAGATGGCATAAATTGGATTCGTTAAATATCCCTGCTCTTGCTGCATTTGATTTAAAAAGCTATAGCTCAGCTGTCTCTCGCCATTCACATCAATAAACGCACTTTCCAATGTGAAATAGAGTGGCATGTTCGCCCCGCCACGCCCTAAGTTAATGCCAATCAATTGGAACTGTTCAACAGTGAACTGCTGACCATTAGGCAGCCTAACATCATTACTCAGTAAGTAATCTGCAATTTCACGACACATCACTTGTGCTTCAGGGAACTGAGCAAAAAACGCATTGTTTTTGTCTGTCACACGTTTATAAGTTGCTTGGTACACATCATCTGCGTGGCGAGAAATAGAAGGAATCCCGCCTGTCACATAACAACGCAATAAGCTTTGTGGGAACAACGATAAGTAAGACAATGTGCAGAAGCCACCAAAACTTTGCCCAAGCGTTGCCCACTGATCGACACCTAACTTTTCACGAATGGCTTCCGCATCTCTTACAATGTTATCGGCTCTAAAGTGGGTGAGGTATTGCACTTGTTCTTCAGTAGACAGATGTGCCAAAGACTCTTGATTCACTGGAGAGCTGTGGCCGGTGCCACGCTGGTCCAATAACAATACTCGGTAATCTTGCAAAGCACGCTTTAACCAGCCCGACTCACCACTTGCTCTTGGAGAAGGAAAACCAGGACCACCTTGAAAGTACACTAACCAAGGAAGATCTTGATTGTCTTTTGAGAGACTAACGAGTTCACGAGCAAAAACTTGAATGTGCTGCCCTTCTTGATCTTCATAGTTTAAAGGTAGTTGAAAATTATGTTGGCGATACAGTGTTGTTCCATCAATAAAGCTCTTTTGCACCTGACTTTCCTTCTTATTTATAAGGTTGCGACTGACTTATAGGACTTGGACTAAAATTGAAGTGCGGAAAATCATCAAATGAATGTTTGCCGATATGCACCTCAAACAACAAAATATTAACACTAATCCACGGGAGAAACCGCTCATTAATGTTAAGAAGATCTTTCACCAGCGTGGATAAATCTTCATAGAAAAGTCTGTATTGATAAACCAACCTGAAAAAGCTTCACCCATAAAAAAGCCCGCGATTAGATTCGCGGGCTTTTCATAATAAACGGACTGAATTAACCATTCAAAATAGAACAGCTATAAATTCTTAGCCTAATTAAAAGAAGTTGATTGAATGACGACCACTTTTTTGATCACGTTCAGTCTTTGGCTTGTCTTCTGTTTTCGCTTTCTTTGCCTGATTCGGTTTATTAGCTTTATTGGATTTATTCGGCTTATTTTCAGGTTTTCTTGGCTCTGCTTTAGCGCTTAAAGGGTGCGAAGTGTTTTTCTTGTTTTCTTTGCTATGAGCACTTTTCTTATTCGCCGGTTTTGATTTCGCAGGCTTCTTAGCAGCTGGCACTTTTTCTGGTTTTGCTACTGCTTCTTGTACCGGTTGGTCACACACAACCACGTAATATTCTTGGTTGAACTCAAAGAAGTCACCGTCGTACATTTTGCGGCGCTTACGGGTTTCTAATTCGCCATTTACAGCCACATAACCTTCAGAAATAATGTGCTTGGCTTCACCACCGCCGCCGACAAGGTTAGCGATTTTAAATACTTTATATAGTTCAATAGGTTGGGATGAAACTTCTACACCAAGTGCTTCAATTTCAATCTCTTCGCCTTCTTCACCACCAACATAGTCAGCGTCTTCGTAATATTCTTGTTCCATGTTGATTCTTACCTAAAACTAAATTCTAAACTGATTGCGCGCAGTGTAATGCCAAAAGACGTAAATAACCACGTTCTATTTAAAAACATTGATGGTAAGTAATTGCGCTAGTTATGTTCGCCTGTGTAGACTACAGTTAATAGTGAAGTCAATTATACAAAGGATTGTATGCGAATACTTTTGGTTTTATGTTTATGGCTCGGGTTAAACCAATCGCTCACCGCGAAGCAAATTCCGGTGACGGTTTACGCAGATGACGCTTATCCGCCATACAGTTTTGCTAGTGAAGAAAAAGCCAAAGGGATCTATTCTGATATTATGCGCTTGGCTTTTAGTCGCATGCCACGCTACAACGTCACAATAAAGCCCACCCCATTTAAGCGTGGATTAAAGCTACTTGAAGCTGGCAGAGCATTTGCTCTTTATCCTCCGTATTTCTATCCAAATCAACGCCAGTATATTAACCCCTACTCTGTTCCTATTCTTCAAGAAGAAGTCGTGGTGTATTGCAATACGAAACCACCTGTTAGTACTTCTTGGCCCGACGACTTTTATGGTTTGAAAATTGGGATCAACAATTCTTTTGCTATTGGTGGCGAGCAATTTTGGATAGCAGAAAAAGAAGATAAAATTACGATTGAGCCCGCGTTAGATAACCGTGAAAACATCCTTAAACTCAAAACAAATCGTATTGATTGCTACATCAACGATAAGTTATCGATTCTTTGGGAAATAAAGCGAATGAAGCTTTCTGGTGATCTTGATGAAGATCGTGAGTTTGAACTTGGTATCAGTGTTAGCACGGAGCAGGGCTACTTAGCATTTTCAGCCGATGCAGATAACCGCTACCCCTATAAAGAGCACTTTGTTAAAAAATTTAACGCCATCATCCTTGAGATGCAGAATAATGGCGAAATTAACAATTTACTGAACCGCTATATCGACTAACTACTAACTACTAACTACTAACTACTAACTACTAACTAAAGATTTTGGCTAAATGAGGATAAAGAAACCAGTTGTTTGGTGTAATCATGCTGAGGATCGCTAAACAATTGCTCTGTCGCGCCTTGCTCTACTATATGCCCCGCTTTCATCACTATGGTGTAATGACATAACGATTTCACGACATCCAGATCATGGCTAATGAACAAATAGGTAAGCCCATACTTTTCTTGTAATGACTTTAATAGATCAAGCACTTGTGATTGGACGGTTCTATCCAATGACGATGTCGGTTCATCCAGCAATATAAATTCCGGTTTTAACACCAAAGCTCTTGCCACAGCAATACGCTGCCTTTGCCCACCTGAAAACTCGTTCGGGTAGCGGTGACGAGTGTCAGGATCTAAGTCGACCTCTTTCATCACTTCACAAATTTTTTGCTCAAGCTCAGTTTCCGTTAACTCTTGATGCACTAGTAAGCCTTCACCAATCACCTGAGCGACCGACATTCTGGGGTTAAGGGCTGAGAATGGGTCTTGAAACACCACCTGCATGCGGCTTCGGTATGGCAACATATCAGTTCGGTTTAAGCCTTGGAGCTCTCCTCCATCATAAGCAATTGAACCTTCACTCTCGATCAGTTTAAGTATCGCCATGCCAGTGGTGGATTTTCCCGAGCCACTCTCGCCAACTAAACCAATCGAGTGCCCACGCTTTAATGTGAACCCCATATCCGTGACCGCTTTTACATGCGATACCACTCGTTTGAATATGCCCCCAGTAATAGGAAACCAAACCCGAAGCTGATTCACATTAAGCAGCGACTCGCTAACGTCTGGCACCTTTACTGGCGAACCTTTAGGGTCTGAATTGATCAGCTTCTTGGTGTAAGCGTGATGAGGCGATGAGAAAACTTGCTTACAATCGCCGCTTTCTACCAAATGCCCGTCTTTCATCACTGACACTCGATCCGCTATTTTTTTCACAATACTCAGATCATGGGTAATGAATAACATCGCCATACCCAACTCTTGTTGAAGTGATTTAAGCAAATCTAAAATTTGAGCTTGCACGGAGACATCAAGTGCAGTGGTGGGTTCATCAGCAATTAACAGCTCAGGTTCATTAATCAGCGCCATCGCAATCATGACACGCTGACGTTCGCCGCCCGACAACTCATGAGGGTATGACAAGATTTTTTGTTCTGGATGACGAATACCCACCTTACCTAACCACTCTAAAGCCAATGCCTGCGCTTTGTTGGTTCGCATTCCGCGATGTATGGATAAGGTTTCAACGAGCTGTTTACCCACTTTATGTAGTGGGTTGAGAGAAACCATGGGTTCTTGGAAGATCATTCCTATTCTTCCACCCCTCACACCTCTTAGTTGACGCTCCGAACAGCTCAGAATATCGATGCCGTTGAAGTGAATACTGCCGTTTAGGTAGTGAGCGGATCCTTTCGGTAACAATTTTAGAATGGAATTAGCAGTCACCGATTTACCTGAACCACTTTCACCCACTAAAGCTAAGGTTTCCCCTTTTCTGATCTCTAAGGAAACCTTATGAGTGACTTGCTCCACCGTACTTTTGTTATCGAGTAGATTGACTCTTCCGAATCCAACCGATAAATCTTTAATCGTCAATACGGGCTCGTTCGGTTCTACGTGGTTCTGTTCTACATGGTTCGCTTCTAGATGATTAGATTCTACGTGATTAGTCATCAGGTTCTACCTATTCTGGTGCGGGTCAAAAGCATCACGTACCGCTTCACCGACGAAGACGAGTAACGTCAGCATCATAGAAAGTACAACAAACGCAGAAATACCAAGCCATGGCGCTTGTAAATTAGCCTTGCCTTGAGCAAGCAACTCACCTAATGAAGGCGAACCTGCAGGCAAACCAAAACCGAGGAAATCTAATGAGGTTAAGGTCGTGACTGAGCCTGACAAAATAAACGGCATCATAGTGAGCGATGCCACCATAGCATTGGGTAACATGTGCCTAAGCATGATGCGTTTGTCATCCACTCCCATGGCTTGCGCCGCCCGAACATAATCAAAATTGCGGCAACGTAAAAACTCAGCTCTCACTATGCCCACTAAACTCATCCAGCTGAATAGCACCATTATCCCCAATAACCACCAAAAGTTTGGTTCGATAAAGCTGGATAGAATGATTAACAAGAACAGAGTCGGCATTCCAGACCAAACTTCAATGAAGCGTTGCCCCAGTAAATCTAGCCAACCACCGTAGTAGCCTTGGCTCGCCCCCACAAACACGCCAATCACACTGGAAACGATGGTCAGGACAAACCCAAACAAGACGGAGATTCTGAAGCCGTAAATAATACGCGCCAGTACATCGCGTCCTTTGTCATCAGTACCAAGCCAATTGACGTTATCGGGCTTTGAAGGAACAGCGCCAGTAATATCAAAATTGATGGTGTCATAACTAAACGGGATCAACGGCCACACGATGTAGCCTTGCTCTTCTATCAATTCGATGACGTAAGGGTCTTTGTAGTCGGCTTCGGTTTCAAACTCTCCGCCAAACTCGGTTTCAGCATGTTCGGTCAGAACGGGGTAAAACCATTCAGTTTGATAGGACACCAACAAAGGTTTGTCGTTTGCGATAATTTCTGCAAATAAACTCAGCACAAATAAGATGGTAAACACCCACAAGGAAATAAAACCGCGCTTATTCGCTTTAAACCTTAGCCATCTTGCTTGATTCAATGGGTTAGTGAATTGAAATAGACGTTTATTAAATAGACGCTTAGGGTACAAACGTTTCAATGTTAAAGGCTTCTCTGATGAAGGTTTCTCTGCTGAAGGCTTTTTTGCTGAAGTCTTCTTTGCTGAAAGCTTCTCTGCTGAAGGAATACTATTCATGGTTATCTCGCCTCAAAATCAATTCGAGGATCAACCCATGTATAGGTCAAATCGGAAATAATACTCAGCACCAAACCAAGTAATGTCATGATGTATAACGAGCTAAAGACCACAGGATAATCACGCTGGATAGTCGATTCAAATCCGAGCAACCCTATACCTTCTAAAGAAAACATCACTTCAATTAACATTGAGCCTGTGAAGAAGATACTGATGAATGCACTTGGGAAGCCCGCAATGATAATCAGCATCGCATTACGAAATACGTGTTTATACAAAATGCTACTTTCATCCAGCCCTTTAGCCCTTGCTGTCACAACGTACTGCTTGTTTATTTCATCTAAGAATGAGTTTTTAGTTAGCATACTCAGCGTTGCAAAGCCGCCTATTACCATCGCAAAAATAGGCAAAGCTAAATGCCAAAAGTAATCGATGATTTGCTGGTACCAGTTAAGCTGTTCAAAATTACTCGACACTAAACCGCGCAGTGGGAACCAATTAAAGTAATTACCACTAGCAAATAAGATGATCAAAATAATCGCAAATAAGAAGCCCGGAATCGCGTAACCAATAATGACGACCGCGCTCGACCAGATATCAAAGCGAGAGCCATGGTGAATGGCTTTGAATATCCCTAATGGAATAGAGATTAGATAGATGATCAACGTGCTCCATAACCCTAAAGATATGGAAACGGGAAGCCTGTCTACTATCAAATCAATGACATCACCACCTTTAAACAGGCTCTCGCCAAAGTTAAACATGGCGTAATTTTTTAGCATGTCAAAGTAGCGTTCATGCATGGGTTTGTCGAAACCAAATTGCTTTCTGATTTCTTCAACAACTTCTGGGTCTAATCCTCTTGAGCCTTTATACCCACTGGCAGACGCTTGTTCACTGTTGCCTAAGTCAACCTCTTGACCGCCACCAGAAAAACGTTCCATTATCCCTGAGTTGTGCCCCTCAAGTTGCGCAACAGCCTGTTCTACAGGACCTCCGGGCGCAATCTGGATAATAAAAAAGTTAATGGTGATGATCGCCCACAGTGTTGGAATAACAAGCAGTAGACGTCTGAATATATACGCGGCCATTTCAGCTCCTAACGACGTTTTTCAGGTAATAAAGCCGCTTTTTCTTCCGATACCCACCATGTATCTACCCCTAAATCGTATTTAGGCAAGGTACTAGGGCGTTCAAATTTATCCCACATCGCTACGCGGTATTTGCCAGAGTACCATTGAGGAATAAGGTAAAAGTTCCATTGAAGAACCCTATCAAAAGCTGGACCTAACGCGCTCAGTTTTTCAGCGTCACTTTGGCTTTTCGCAATTTGTTCCGTTAAAGAATCAACGACTGGATCCATTACCCCTGCAGTATTAAACGTAGAGTCGATATAGTTAGAATTCCAAGCAATTAATAAGTTTGGATTCGGGTAAGGGTTAGCAGAATAAGCCGATGACACCATGTCAAAATCACGATCTCTTAATCGCTTAATATATTGAGTGGTGTCCACAGTACGTATCTTCATTTCAATTCCCATGCGCTTTAGGTTTTTCTGCATAGGGATGGCGATACGCTCAGATGTTGGGCTGTAAATCAATAATTCAAAAGCAAGAGGCTGACCAGTCTCTTTGTTCGTCATCACCTTATTTTTTAGCTCCCACCCTGCTTCTTTAAGCAATTTAAACGAGGTGCGCATTTGGCTACGAATTCGACCGCTTCCATCCGTAACGGGTGGCTTAAACTCTTGGGTAAATACACGAGGATCAATCTGATCTTTAAATGGCGTTAACACCGCTATTTCAGCCTCAGATGGCAAGCCTTTCGCTTCATACTCGGTATTTTGAAAGTAGCTACGAGTACGTTGATACTGGCTGTAGAAGAGGTTTCGATTCATCCATTCAAAATCCATCGCATAGGTTAATGCTTCACGAACTTTAGGATCAGAGAAAGTGGTAATTTGGCTATTGAAGATAAAGCCTTGTGTCGTTTCAGGCTTTTCATGATTGATCTCTTCTTTGGTAATGTAGCCCTTATCGAAGTTCGTACCGGTATAAGAGGTTGCCCAAAACTTGGCAGTGTTCTCTATACGCAAATCGTACTCACCCGCTTTGAATGCTTCAAGCATCACGGTGTCATCACGGTAATAGTCGTATTGCACTTGTTTAAAGTTATTGCGCCCTACGTTTACAGGTAAGTCTGCCGCCCAATAATCTTCCAATAAACCGTAAGTGACACTTTGACCCGATTTATAATCGATCACTTTGTATGGACCACTGCCGACTGGCGGCTCATTCAGTGGATCGCTTAACTTTCGATACTTCCAATAATGTTTAGGTAATACACGGGTAGATTGGGCAAAGCTAAAGAGCTTCTCTCTGTTAGGCGTCGCCATTTCAACGCGCACAACAAGATCAGATAAGGCAGTGACGGATTTTATATCTTTGTAATACACGCGGTATTGAGGCACGCCTTCATTTGAAAACTTATCAAAGGTGAAAGCCACATCATGAGCGGTGATAGGCACCCCATCTTGGAAGCGAGCGTTAGGGTTGATATCAATTTCCAGCCAAGAGAAGTCATCGGCATAGCGAACTTTAGAGGCAATAAGTGGGTAATACGCGTCGATTTCATCGCTTGGTGAGTACATTAACGTGTCGTAAAGCTCCCCTGTATATTTCGCCGAAACGCCCCGAGAGCCAAAGCGATTAAAGCTATCGTAAGTGCCGGTTTCCCCATAGGTCACTTTACCTACTTTAGGGGCATTGGGATTCACGTAATCAAAGTGAGTGAAACCTTCTGGGTATTTTGCTTCACCAAACCCAACAAGCTGCGTAGTTTCGATTACTGCGGTTTTAGCTTCTGATGATTTAGCTTCTGATAACTTAGTTTCTGATGACTTAGCTTTTGATAAATTAGCTTCTTCGGCATTCACATTGCTTACAGAAAAACAGACCGTAGAAAACATTGCAGCTATCCCGGCTGCCGTAAGGTGGTGAGCCAATTTGCGGTTAAACGGATTTTGATTGTTTAGAGCTGTTTTAATCAGTGATCCGTTACCTTGAATACGATGAAGTGGCTGACTTTGAAAACCTTTACCCATTTGATTCTCCCTTCAAATGTTTCATATCATCTGCAAGCTGTGAAGTTAGCGCTGTATCAGAGATATCTAATGTCGTACGTATACCATTAAAACTAGTATAGAGAAAAATCTAACATCATGTAATAACTAATAAAAGACTCATCATATTTCCCTATTTTTCCAAGCTAAAGTACCAAACCATTCATTTCATGGCCCTAAAAGAGTAAATTATCAGCCTAAATGATGCAGTAATCTGCTCACTTTACTAATTATTATCCGTATAATATCTTATTAAATCACTCAATTGATGTCTGGCTAACTTAATGAAAACGCGACTACTGGAAATTGCGATAAATGAAACTGAAATGGTACGTCGTCAATCGTTAATTCAACTTGCTGATGGAGATTTATCAAGACTTGAGCAGCGTTTAAATTTACTCGCTTTAGACACTGTAGACCTTGCACAGCAAATCGTAGAAAAGCTTGATTCCACAACTGTCAACAAAGTCATGTTCAAAAGAGTTAAGACAGAATTAAGCGGGCTCGTCAGCCGAATGTTAGTCACACTCTATATACCAACGTTTAATATTGATTACTTATACACCCTAGCTGATCTCTGCCAACTTTTGGTGACTCATGATCTATCAATCATTGATTTCACCCTTTGTGTACATAGCATTCACTCTCAGATTGCAGAGCACCTTCGTCTTTCTTTAGTGGAAGACAGTATGGATCCAACCAATACCCTTTCTGCATGGAGTAAGCGCACTCTACTAGAGACTCAACTCCTTTCAGAAATGTACAATTTCCTG
This sequence comes from Vibrio sp. 99-70-13A1, assembly GCF_013114625.1. Classification (GTDB taxonomy): domain Bacteria; phylum Pseudomonadota; class Gammaproteobacteria; order Enterobacterales; family Vibrionaceae; genus Vibrio. Next base: position 21,061 of record NZ_VTXD01000038.1, on the reverse strand, counting down.
TATCAAGCGAACAGTTCCAGCCAGTTTAAAGCGTTGCCTCTGAGAGATGAGTTAACAGGCGTCTATAACAAGCCCGCATTTATTGATGAATTAGACCGAACCATCGCCCTTTGCGACCGTTCAAATGACTCACTGACCATTTTGCATATAGATTTCCAAGAATTGGCGAAAATTAATGACCGACTTGGCTATGCAGTAGGCAATGCTGTTTTACAACAATTTGCCAATATTTGCGCAGAGCAGTTACGTAAGACTGAAACCATTGCCCGTGATGGTGATGAGTTCTTTATTCTACTGCCCTGTACTCCAATCAAAAATGTGGAGAATATTTGCGAACGTATAATTCAACGCTTTGAAGAAACCGTAGATACTCAAACGACGCTTAGAATTGGGGCGTGCTCTTATTCACCTCAAGGTGACATTACGCTTGAACAACTGCTTTACTGTGCAGAAACACATTTGAAATACGCGAAAGAGCGCTCACTGATCACCGATAATCATGAGTTCAGCTTAGGTACAAAGAAAACCACCAATAATGTTCTAAGGCTAATCAAATAAGATTCAAGATAGGCTAAAAATAAGTTTTTATGGTTTTGCGTTTATTAAACCGATAAACCAAGCCATAATCATTGAAAATCATCACATTGAGCTTAACTTGAAATTACCTTCTACTCTGACTTTCACCACCATCAACATGCTCAATTACCTTGAGCCGCCAAATGCATACTACGATTTTGAAAACATCTACAGTCAAGACGAGTGGCAGCAAAAGCAGACCTGGTTTTCCAACGCGATAAAAACACTCGATAGTGATGTGATTGGCTTCCAAGAAGTGTTCAGCCCAGATTCATTAGCGTCACTTTTACAAATACTTGGCTACCCTTATTTCGAGGTTGTCGATTCACCTTATGTAGAAAGTGATTACTTATACACATCCCCTGTTGTCGCCATTGCTTCACGCTACCCAATCATCCAAGTTCGGCCAGTGACTCCAAACCTTGATTTACTCAAGAGTTTCAATGCAGCTCCTGATTTTTCTTTCAATCGCACGCCTGTACACGCCACAATTGACCTCCCTCACTTAGGCGCGACAGATTGTTATGTGGTGCACTTTAAGTCGCAAAGACCTTCTGAGCCCCATACTGATGCTGATGCTGATGCTGATAAGAATAAAGAGCCAAGTAGTGATTCTTTAAACCAATTACATACCGAACAACTGGGCAGGTGGCTTTCTACGGTGCAAAGAGGTGTCGAGAGTAACCTGCTGCACAAGTATATTTCTCAGCAACGTCTTCGGTCTGAACAGCCCATTATTGTCATGGGTGATTTTAACAAGCCAATTTTCCATGATGAATTCCAAGGTCTGCTGTCTTATATGTTGAATCGTGATGAATCCAGTAAGAACTGGTTATCTCATTTTCGATTGCGAGACAGTTGGGATCTCTACCACCAGCTTCACCAAGAAGATTTGTTAGAACACCGAAAGCCGACGCATTACTATGGAGCGGCAGGCTCGGTTTTAGATTACATTTTGCTTTCTAATGAGTTCGATTGCCAAAACTCATCCAGCTTAATGGAAGTCCACGAATTCACCGTCACAGACAAACACATCGTTAACCCAAGCTTTGAGGTTGACCAATTTAGTACCGATCACGCTTTAGTATCGGTGACGGTCCGTATTCGAGAATAACCACACGCAATCTTTGATAACCTTAGTCCTATTTTCGATAACCACGACTCAGTCCTTAAGTGGCATTTCACTGAATGTCACTTCTCCCCACTCCCTTATAAATATTCACTAGGCAACACTCTTGCCTGTCTGCTTCTATTTCTTCATCTTCATCTTCATCTTCAAGGATCTTCCCTTACAAATACGGTTTTGATGACGTTAATCGCGTGAGCTTCCTCACCAAAAAACACCCCATCGAAACGTTTCGATGATCGTTATCACACAATTCCAAACCAATAAGTGCAATTGATAAATGAAACACTATTATCACTATCGAAACGTTTCGATGGGTTTTATTTGAGCTTCACTCATACCCACAGCGTTCTTAAAGTAGGTAGCATAATGAAAAAAAGTACTCTAATTAATTCAGACCTTTCATACCTAGTGGCGACACTTGGTCACACTGATGAGATCACTATTTGCGATGCGGGTTTACCTATCCCTAACCATGTACGACGTATTGATCTAGCATTAACTCACGGAGTACCAAGTTTTCAACAAACTGTGCAAACCATGCTTGATGAATCGCAAATTCAAGGTGTGATTATTGCTGAAGAATTCGTCACAGTAAGCCCAGAAAATCACGCGGTTCTTATCGAACAACTAAAATCGGAAGAAGCGCGCTGTGGGAAAACTATTGCTGTCACTTACATCAGCCATGAAGCTTTCAAGCAACGCACTAATGACAGCCGAGCGGTGATCAGAACCGGTGAATGTACACCTTATGCGAACGTTATTTTTCAAGCTGGCGTGACCTTTTAACCACGTACTTTGACGGAATTCGCTCTAACTTTATTATAATTATTCTGGCCCCGAGTAAGGAACCAAGATGACTCAAGCCATTTTAGAACTTAGCGCTATTGAGAAAGCCTTCCCTGGTGTGAAAGCCTTGGACAAAGCGAGTCTCAATGTTTATCCAGGACGCGTAATGGCGTTGATGGGTGAAAACGGCGCTGGTAAATCGACGTTAATGAAAGTGCTCACGGGTATTTATCACCTAGATGCGGGCAGTATTGCTTATCAAGGTCAGCCAGCCGCCTTTAAAGGACCTCGTGACTCCCAAGAAGCAGGAATCAGCATTATCCATCAAGAATTAAACTTAATTCCGGAACTGACGATTGCTGAAAACATCTTCCTAGGGCGAGAAATTACCGGAACTATGGGCCGTATTCTTTGGAATGAGATGTACCAAGAAGCCGATAAATTACTAAAGCGTTTAAACGTAAATCACAGTTCTAAAACACCCTTAGGTCAATTAAGCCTAGGTGAGCAACAAATGGTTGAGATTGCCAAAGCGCTATCATTTCAATCTAAGGTCATCATTATGGATGAACCAACAGATGCCCTAACCGACACAGAAACCGAATCGCTGTTTACGGTGATCAATGAACTTCGCGCAGAAGGCTGCGGCATTGTTTACATCTCTCATCGCTTAAAAGAAATCTTTGAAATTTGTGATGATATTACCGTGCTTCGTGACGGGAAATTTATTGGTCAATGCGAAGTAAAAGACACGGATGAAGATGGTCTGATCGAAATGATGGTCGGTCGTAAATTAGATGAGCAATACCCTCGAATTGATGTGCAATTTGGTGAGACTTGCCTTGAAGTAATAGGGCTAACAGGCTCAGGTGTAGACGACGTGAGCTTTACTCTTAAACGCGGAGAGATATTAGGTGTCTCTGGTCTTATGGGCGCAGGTCGAACCGAGCTAATGAAAGTGATTTATGGGGCTTTGCCAAGTGAACGTGGCGTCATTAATTTAGACAACAAGACCATTAACCCTGCTTCTCCGAAAGACGGCCTTGCCAATGGCATCGCTTATATCTCTGAAGACCGTAAAGGAGACGGGTTGGTTTTAGGACTATCAGTTAAAGACAACATGTCACTGTGCGCTTTGGATCAGTTAACCACCAATGGAAAAATTCAGCATGCTGATGAAGTCATTGCTGTGGATGATTTCATCAAGTTATTCAACATCAAAACCCCGACTCGCGAACAAATCATTGGCAATCTTTCTGGCGGTAATCAACAAAAAGTGGCGATCGCCAAAGGGTTAATGACTAAACCTAAAGTCCTTATCCTCGATGAGCCAACGCGCGGTGTCGATGTAGGTGCGAAGAAAGAGATTTATCAACTCATCAATAAATTTAAAGCGGAAGGCATGAGCATCATTTTAGTTTCTTCTGAAATGCCGGAAGTGTTGGGGATGAGTGACCGCATCATGGTGATGCATGAAGGCAAAATTAGCGGTGAATTTGACGCTAAAGACGCAAACCAAGAATTACTACTGGCGTGTGCTGTCGGTAAGAAGATTAATAAGGACGCAGCATGAGTACTAAAACCATGAGCAAAACAACTGAAACTGAAGCACCAAAGAAAAAGCCGCTGATCAGCAAAGAATGGCTGATCGACCAAAAATCATTGATTGCTTTGATCTTTTTAATTGTTGTCGTTTCTTTCTTAAACCCTAACTTTTTCACTGTCGACAATATTCTTAATATCCTACGTCAAACCTCTATCAACGCCATTATTGCGGTAGGTATGACACTGGTTATTTTAACAGCCGGTATTGATTTAAGTGTCGGTTCGGTGCTTGCTCTTTGTGGTGCATTCGCAGCCAGCTTAATTGCCATGGAAGTCCATGTATTAATTGCCGTCCCAACTGCGCTGGTTGCTGGTGCTGCTTTAGGGGCTATCAGCGGGATTATTATTGCGAAAGGCAAAGTCCAAGCTTTCATTGCCACTCTCGTGACTATGACTCTACTACGTGGCGTTACCATGGTTTATACCGATGGTCGCCCTATCTCGACAGGTTTTACTGATACAGCAGATGCGTTTGCATGGTTTGGTACTGGCTACGCTTTGGGCATCCCGGTTCCAGTTTGGATTATGGTTGTCGTGTTTGCAGCGGTTTGGTACTTACTTAACCACACTCGCTTTGGTCGTTATGTTTATGCCCTAGGTGGTAATGAATCGGCGACACGTCTGTCTGGTATCGATGTCGATAAAGTTAAAATCGGTGTCTATGCAATCTGTGGTTTGCTGGCAGCAGTGGCTGGCATTATCGTCGCGTCACGTCTTTCTTCGGCGCAACCAACAGCCGGTATGGGCTATGAACTTGACGCAATTGCAGCGGTGGTATTAGGCGGTACGAGCTTAGCCGGTGGTCGCGGTCGAATTATGGGTACATTAGTCGGCGCTTTGATTATCGGCTTCTTAAATAACGCCCTCAACCTATTAGACGTATCTTCGTACTACCAAATGATTGCCAAAGCAGTGGTTATTCTTCTGGCGGTATTAGTGGACAACAAAAACAAGTAACACCTGTTTAAACCAGATAATAAATGAAACACATAACGATTAGAAAATTGACCTACTAATAATATGACATCAGAGCTAGGCGCTAGAGCAATTGGACTAAACATTAGAGCATTTGGCTAACTATTAGAACATTTGCCTAACCATTAGAACACTTGAGCCGGCCTTAGCTCGCCCCCTACACAAAGGACTATAACGATGAAAAAATTAGCGACTCTTATTTCTGCTGCTGTACTTTCAACTTCTGTATCTGTGTCTGCACAGGCTCAAGATACAATGGCTATCGTACTATCCACTCTTAATAACCCATTCTTTGTAACGATGAAAGATGGCGCAGAAGCAAAAGCGGAAGAGCTAGGCTACAAGCTTATCGTTCTTGATTCACAGAATGATCCAAGCAAAGAGCTATCAAACATCGAAGATTTGACGATTCGAGGCGTGAAAGCCATTCTGATCAACCCAACGGATTCAGATGCTGTTTCTAATGCCATTCGCATGGCAAACCGCTCTAAGATTCCAGTACTAACGCTCGACCGTGGTGCAAGCCGTGGTGATGTTGTGAGCCACATTGCTTCTGATAACGTGATCGGTGGTGAAATGGCTGGTCACTTCATCATGGAAAAAATCGGCGAAAAAGCAAAAGTAATTCAACTTGAAGGCATTGCGGGGACTTCTGCTGCACGTGAGCGTGGTGAAGGCTTCATGAACACGGTAAATGGTAGCGACCTTGAATTATTGGCAAGCCAACCTGCTGATTTCGACCGTACTAAAGGTCTGAACGTAATGGAAAACTTATTGGCTGCAAACCCGGATGTTCAAGCAGTCTTCGCACAAAATGATGAAATGGCGCTAGGCGCACTTCGCGCAGTACAAGCTTCAGGCAAAGATGTGATGATTGTTGGATTTGATGGTACTGACGACGGTATTGCTGCTGTTAAGCGTGGCAAGTTAGCTGCAACTGTTGCTCAGCAGCCTGACCTAATTGGTTCACTTGGCATTGAAATGGCAGACAAAGTGCTGAAAGGCGAAACAGTGGAAGCTTACGTACCAGTTCCTCTAAAAATCATCGCTCAGTAATCCTGTTTAGCGCTGAAAATCTAATTAAGCAGGGAGTCCCCTATCTCCCTGCTCATTAGCTTTAAGCTCATTAGAGCTAAGCTTAAAATTCAAAATTCAGATAGTGCATCGCTGTTTCTCATCCAATATCTCATGAGATAAGCAACAGCCATGCATTTTCAAATACGATATATCATAAGGCTCGTATCATGACTCAACTGATTGTTTTAGGTAGCGTAAACGCTGACCATGTTTTGCAAGTTCCTTCATTCCCTCGCCCAGGTGAAACTTTAGTGGGCGGCAACTACCAAGTAATTCCTGGTGGCAAAGGCGCAAATCAAGCGGTTGCTGCAGCTCGTTTAAAGGCAGATATTGGCTTTATTTCCTGTGTTGGTGACGATGCATTTGGTATTAACATTCGAGATGCATTTGCGAAAGACGGCATCAATACTGATGGCGTCATGATTGCTGATAAAACCCCAACAGGCATCGCGATGATCCAAGTTTCGGCTTCTGGTGAAAACAGCATTTGCTTATCCGCTGAAGCCAACGACAAGTTAACGAGCGACATCATTGAACCGCACTTACAAAAAATACGTGATGCAAAATACTTACTAACGCAACTTGAAACACCAATTGAAGGCATCGAGTATGCCGCCAAGGTAGCAAAAGAAAACAGAACCAATGTTGTGTTAAACCCTGCCCCTGCCCGCCCTTTATCTGATGAATTACTGGCGTGTATTGATGTAATCACCCCAAATGAAACGGAAGCGGAAGTCCTAACTGGAATCACAGTCACAGATGACCAAAGTGCTCAAAAAGCTTCAGAAGCTCTGCATTTGAAAGGCATTGAAATTGTGATGATCACATTAGGTGCTAAAGGTGTTTGGCTAAGCCAAAATGGACGTGGTGAACTTATTCCGGGGTTCCGTGTAGAAGCCACTGATACTACAGCGGCTGGAGATACGTTCAATGGTGCATTCGTAACGGGTTTACTAGAAGACATGCCAATTGAGCAAGCCATCAAATTCGCTCATGCCGCAGCGGCTATTTCAGTGACCCGTTTTGGGGCACAAACTTCGATTCCTAGCCGAGAAGAAACCGACACTTTTCTTGCAGAGCAAATGCAGTAAGCCCATAAAAGATATTACGTAATCTGTTGTATTTCCTTTAGAATGAGTTTTACGGAAACATCTAAACGTAGTTATCTTTAATCAACACAGTTCTATTAGCTGGTTTATAGTCTGTATTTTTAGTGCTGTGTTTAAGATTATTTTCCGACTACGACTCAAATTTAACTTTCTCAATTGGGCACATTCTGTTTGAGCGCATTCAGTATCATCACAAGGACTTAATATGGCAACGATGAAAGACATCGCCAGGTTAGCAAAAGTATCAACTTCTACCGTTAGCCACGTGATCAATAAATCTCGCTTCGTCAGTGATGAAATAGCAGAACGGGTCAATAACGCCGCCAAAGAACTGAATTATGCACCATCAGCGTTGGCGCGCAGCTTAAAAATGAAACGCACCCATACTATCGGCATGTTGGTCACCACCTCAACCAACCCATTCTTTGGTGAAGTCGTCAAAGGGGTAGAACGTCGCTGCTATGAAAAAGGCTATAACCTGATTTTATGCAATACGGAAGGTGACAGCGAGCGCATGAAATCATCCATCGATACCCTACTGCAAAAGCGTGTCGATGGGCTTATGCTTATGTGTTCAACCCTTGAAGGTGAACATTTAGATGTATTTGAACGTTACCCTGAGCTGCCAGTAGTGGTAATGGATTGGGGACCAATGCTGTTTGCCAGCGATAAGATCCAAGATAATTCGCACCAAGGCGGGTATATGGCAACCAAGTACTTGATTGATAATGGTCACACTGAGATTGGTTGTGTCACCGGTCCTTTACACCGTAATCAAGCTTCTTTGCGTTATGAAGGCTATAAAAAAGCCATGGCTGATGCGAACCTAGAACTTAATGCCCAATGGATTATTGAGTCTAACTTCATGTGTGATGGTGGGTTTGATTCTTACCAGAAGCTCAAAAGCAAAGGTCAATTACCTAGCGCCCTATTTGTATGTAACGACATGATGGCGATGGGCGTGATCAATGCGGCATATCAAGATGGTCTGCGCATCCCAAGTGACCTTTCTATTATTGGTTATGATGACATTCACTTATCTAAATACATGACGCCATCTTTAACCACGATCCACCAGCCTAAACATCGATTAGGGAAAGCGGCGGTAGATACTTTAATCAACCGACTTGAAACCCCTGATGCTTACCCGCAAGTCGTCGAGCTTGAACCAACATTAGTAGAAAGAAACAGCGTACAAACACTTTAAGCCTATTAAAGTGGCTCGCCTAAAAAGAACATTCCAAGAATCAGGCAACGCTTAATACGTTGCCTTTTAAACTTTCATGGACTTAGACAGTTCACTTAAGCATCAGCCGCTAAAAGCAAGCTGTTGTAAGAACTCGCTTTCGAAATCCTCTTCAATGGGTTTGTTAAAGCAGTCAATCAGCCAATCTATTTTCTGTTTGCTCAATTGCCCACTCACCACAAAAGCTTGCTGAACGCCCGTTGAAGCTAACTTAGCAGTACCAAAGTTTTTATCTTTAGTGCTGTTTATTCCATTCACGGCTAAACCAAGATCTTTTTCTACTTGCTCATCTGCACCATGGAAATGCAGTGTTTTAGTACCATCTGAGCTATCACTAGCTAGGGTTTCTAGCTTATTCGCAAGATCTATAACCAGCGTCATTGGGTTTTTATTCGAAGAGATTCGATATAAGAAACCACCTTCAACTCTCTGCCTTACCCAGTAGTCAAATTCATCACAATCTAAAATGGATTCACTGATCAATGCCGCTTCGCTTTTATAACCGCATACTTCTAACATTATTGGTGTGTGCTTGAATTCTGGCTGCCCTGAAGCACTATCTACATTCGGTAGAATTAAATCACAAGGCTTACTGTTTTTTGCTGTAGTGCCATTCCAATGGATAGGCATGAACACCTGCTCTTTTTGCACATCGTCAGTCACCACCAGCCTCGCCTGACATTCACCTTGCTGGCTTTTCACGCGTACTATTGACGGTTGCCTTGAGGCAATATCAAGGCTGTAATCATTAGAAGGCTCGTAAGCATCAGAAACTAGTCCTAATTGACTCGCAGTTTCAGGATGAACCGCAACAAAAGGCTCAGGGGTATGATCGCCAAGATCCGCCGCTAATCCAGTACGAGACATTGTATGCCATTGATCTCGAATTCGCCCTGTATTCATAAGCAATGGATATTCAGGAGATGCAGAAGCAATCGGAGTTTGATGTTCTACAGCCACAAATTGGGCTTTCCCTGACGCGGTGAAAAACTGATTATCAGTAAACATTCGTTGATTGGTTAGTTCCGTTTGTAATTCCATTACTGGCCACTGTTGGGGAGTCAATCGGCTATAACCTTGGTCATCTAACTGAGTTAACCCAATCAAACACAGGTCTCGATTCTTCCCGTCTTGGTTATCTAAGCTGGTCATTTGGCAATATTCATTGAATACCTGACCTTCATGTAAATAATCAAACTGTTCAGAAAAGCCCATCTTTTTTGCGACTTGGCTTATCATCCACCAATCAGGTTTCGCCTCTCCAGGGCTGGGTAAAATGCGTCTTTGACGAGAGATTCGACGCTCAGAATTAGTCACAGTGCCCGACTTTTCACTCCAACCTTGTGCAGGTAATAAAACATCGGCAAGGCGCGTGGTTTCGGTATCTGCAATACAATCCGACACCACCACAAATGGGCATTTTTCTAACGCTTCTTTCACTTTCACGCTATCAGGCAAGCTAACAACTGGGTTCGTTGCCATTATCCATACCGCTTTGATTTTTCCTTCATGCATCGCATCAAACAAATCTATCGCCTTCAGCCCTGCTTGCTCGGCTAAATTATCCGTTTGCCAAAAGTTACTGATCAATTGATGGGCTTGAGCGTCGCCAAATTCAAAGTGAGAAGCCAACGTATTCGCTAAGCCGCCAACCTCTCTTCCTCCCATAGCATTGGGCTGCCCTGTGACTGAGAAAGGTCCCATTCCCTGCTTACCTATCTTACCGGTCGCTAAGTGGCAATTGATGATTGCGTTGACTTTATCGCAACCTTGGCTGGATTGGTTCACACCTTGAGAATAGATAGTGACGACTTTGTTCGTGCGAGAAAAAGCGTCGTAAAAGGAATCTAGCTCTTGTGAAGTAAGCCCCGTAATTTGCTCTGTGCCTTCACGAGTTTCGACTTGTTTAGCCGCAGGTTTCATTGCCTCGTTAAAACCTTCGGTAAATTGGTCAATGTAATTTTGATCCAAATAACCCTTTTCCTCTAGATACGAAAAAAGACCATTAAATAGCGCCACATCTGAACCGGATTGAATCGCAAGGTGTTGATCAGCAATATCACAGGTTTCCGTCACCCGAGGATCAATCACAATGACTTTTAAGTCTGGATTAGCTTGCTTGGCAGCCCTTAACCTTTGGAATAAAACAGGATGACACCACGCGAGGTTAGAGCCTGTAATGACCACCAGCTCAGCCTGTTCTAGATCTTCATAGCAGACGGGCACGGTGTCGGAGCCAAAAGCACGTTTATGACCAACCACGCTAGATGCCATACACAAACGGGAATTACTGTCGATATTTCCGCTGCCGATGAAGCCTTTCATCAATTTATTTGCGACATAGTAATCTTCAGTAAGAAGCTGACCTGAGACATAAAACGCGACGGAATCTGCACCATGATCTTTGATTGTTTCGGCAAATTTATCTGCAATCAGTTGGGTGGCTTCATCCCATTCAACGGCTTTTCCATTCTCTGAAGCCTTTCCACTCCTAGAGGCTACAAGTGTCGGCTGTAGCATTCTCCCAATAGGCGTCACTGTATTGCCTAATGCCGCCCCTTTGGTACAAAGTTTTCCATAATTTGAAGGATGGTGTTTATCCCCTCTTATTTCTAATTTCCCTGAAGAGGTTGGCCTTGCTTCAATGCCACAACCGACACCGCAATAAGCACAGGTAGATTTTATCCATTCTTGTTGTGAACTCGTCATTCATCCCTCACGCAATTATCCTTAATTGTATGTAAGACACTACAGCAATTTACAAGCCAGCTTTATCCTCAGTCGAGATTTAAAAATTAAGTCAATAAAAACAAATAGATAAAATAATAACTTCCGAAAATGAATTAATAAAACTCATACCAATCGATATATAACACTAAATTTGCACCAACTTACGCAAACTTGCACCATAAGCGCTCATTTTAAGCAATTAACTAAAAATAAAAACTACCACTTTAGGGGTAGATGCAAAAATCGCACACACACTAAGTAATTGTTTAATAACCAATAATTTTGTAATTATTATGATTTTTAAGATTTTGGCACCCTCCTTGCTCAACCAAAACAAAGGATGAATAACTACAAAATTCAGAATGAACGATAAGTAAGAGAAAAAGCTCTCTTTTCCTTATTACTTTCATTCCTATCTGAACCAGCTGATAAAAAAGGAATTTGCAATGAGCCAGAAGCCTACAAATAAAACTAAGATTGTTGTCGTTGGAAACGGCATGGTCGGACATAAATTTATCGACAATCTGATTCAAGATAAATCCGATGAATTTGACATCATCACTTTCTGTGAAGAATCTCGATTAGCTTATGATCGCGTGCAGCTCACTTCTTACTTTGATGATGGAAAAGGTGCCGATGACCTTGCCCTAGCAAGCGAAAGTTATTACCAAAGTAACGGAATTAACTACTTGCTCAACAGCAAAGTCACTCAACTTGATACAGACAATAACCAAGTCATCACCGACAGCGGTCATATTGAAAGTTATGACAAACTGGTATTAGCAACAGGCTCCTTTCCATTTGTTCCCCCTATTCCAGGAAATGACCAAGAACATTGTCATGTCTATCGTACATTAGATGATTTGGATGCCATTGAATTATCAAGCAAGCAGAGCAAATCGGGGGTGGTAATTGGCGGTGGCTTGTTGGGTCTTGAAGCTGCAAACGCTGTTAAGAACTTAGGGCTAGAAACGCATGTTGTGGAATTCGCCCCTCGCTTAATGGCAGTTCAATTAGATGACGGTGGCGGCGCACTTTTACGCCGAAAAATTGAAGGGCTCGGAGTTCAAGTTCATACCGAAAAAGCGACATCAGAAATTGTAGCCGGTGACACTGCTCGCTACCGAATGAACTTTGCTGACGGTACTCATCTTGAAACCGATATGATCGTCTTTTCTGCTGGTATTCGCCCTCAAGACTCCCTTGCTCGCGGCTCAAACATCACTATTGGTGAACGTGGCGGGATTGTGATTAATAACCATTGCCAAACCAATATCGATAATGTTTATGCGGTTGGTGAATGTGCACTTTGGGACAACAAAATTTTTGGTTTGGTGGCACCCGGCTATTCCATGGCAAAAGTGGCGGCATCACATATAGCGACTCAAGGAGAAACTGAATCGAGCTTTACTGGCGCAGATATGAGCACCAAACTCAAACTGCTAGGTGTAGATGTTGCCAGTATCGGGGAAGTCCACGGGCGAACAGAAGGCGCGCAGTCTTACACTTACAATGATGAAATAGAGCAAGTGTATAAGCGTTTAATCATTTCTGCCGATGGTAAGAAAATTGTCGGTGCTGTACTGGTTGGTGATGCTGAAGCTTACGGCACTTTGCTGCAAACCAAACAAAATGATATGCCCCTTCCTGAAAACCCAGCCGTATTAATTTTACCCAATGTTGCTGACGATTCAGGATCAGCAATGGGCGTAGAAGCCCTGCCAGACACGGCGGTCATTTGTTCATGTTTTGATGTCACCAAAGGCGATATTAAACAAGCGGTTTCTGCAGGTTGCACTACGATGGCTGCGCTGAAAGAATCGACGAATGCTTCAACCGGTTGTGGTGGTTGTTCCGCCTTAGCTAAGCAAGTCTTAGATAGCGAGTTAAGCAATTTAGGCGTAGAAGTCTGTAACGATATTTGTGAGCACTTTGCTTACTCTCGCCAAGAGCTTACCGACATTATTCGTGTCAATAAAATCAAATCATTCGATGAAATATTGGACTCTCACGGACAAGGTCTAGGTTGTACCGTGTGTAAGCCAGCCATTGGCTCAATCCTCGCATCCTACTGGAATGATTACATTCTTGAAGATCAACATTTAGAGCTTCAAGACACCAATGATATCTACCTAGGCAATATGCAAAAAGACGGCACCTACTCTGTCGTCCCTCGTATTGCAGGCGGTGAAATCACACCAGATAAACTCATCGTGTTAGGTGAAGTGGCAAAGAAATTTGATTTGTATACCAAGATAACGGGTGGTCAACGAGTTGATTTATTTGGCGCTCAACTCAACGAGTTGCCTGTCATTTGGAAAACTCTCATCGATGCTGGTTTTGAAACGGGTCATGCCTACGGAAAATCCGTTCGTACCGTTAAATCATGCGTGGGCAGCACTTGGTGCCGATATGGTGTGGACGACAGTGTTGGCTTAGCTATCAGGCTTGAAAATAGATACAAAGGGCTGCGTTCCCCTCACAAAATCAAATTTGCCGTATCTGGCTGTACCCGTGAATGTGCCGAAGCTCAGTCTAAAGACTTTGGAATTATCGCCACCGATAAAGGCTGGAACTTATACATTTGTGGTAATGGCGGCATGCGCCCACGCCATGGTGATCTTTTTGCTACTGATTTAGATGAAACCACTCTTCTTAAATACATTGACCGAGTCCTAATGTTCTACACACGCACGGCTGATCGCTTACAGCGTACTTCGGTATGGATGGAGAATTTAGAAGGCGGTATGGATTATCTAAAACAGGTGGTTATTGAAGACAAGCTTGGTGTTGCTGCGGAATTAGAAGCCGATATCGAACTGAATATTTCTAAATACCAATGTGAATGGAAAACCACCATTGAAAACCCTGAAAAAATGAAGCGATTCCAACATTTCATCAATAGTGAAGACATGGATGAGAACGTCACTTTTATCACAGAAAGAGAGCAGCGCTTCCCTACTCCACTTTCAGGCTCTTCAAATAATGGGGCTTCAAGCGATAGTTCTTCAAAAGATAAAGCTTCAAAAAATATAACTGAGAAAACCAAAGATCAACGAATTGAAATTACTGAAGTGTCATAACACGGGGTTTAACCTATTAGCGGTTAATGCTCAAAAATAACATAGCGGTTAAAGCTCAAAAATTACATAGCCGTTAATGCTTGAAAGTGACACTTCGAAATGAACAACTTTTAACTAATGAGACAAGGAGAACGCCATGGGAAATTGGCTAACAGTCTGTAGCGCAGATGATTTAACTCCAAATGCTGGGATTTGCGCCAAGGTAGAAGACAACCAAGTTGCTATATTTTATTGTAAGCGCAACGACAAACTCTATGCTTTATCCAATTACGACCCTATTGGTAAAGCCAATGTCATGTCGCGTGGTATTATCGGTTCGCTCAGCGGTGAACCCTATGTCGCATCGCCTTTATATAAGCAACACTTTCATTTAGAAACGGGAGAGTGTTTGGAAGAACCAAGCCACCAACTGCATAAATTTGAAATTCGAAGACAGGGAAAGCAGGTACAAGTGTTATCACCTGCGGCTTAAATAGCTCTGTCGATTAGACGTTGATAAGCACAATTTTAAATACCGAATTCAAATTTATTCGCGTTCTTTTTAACGCAAAATTCGCTTAATAACGATTGTTTAAATGAAAGTGCTTTTATTGGAAATAATAGGTTAATGGTAAACATTACCCGATAAATAAAAGCCACTTTCACTCCATATATAAAGGATTTATTACATGGATAACACAAAATTTTCGCTGCTGTCATTTACTGGGAAGATGAAAGTTTTACACCTCAGTTGGATGGCATTTTTTATCACGTTTGTTGTTTGGTTTAACTTTGCCCCACTTTTGCAAATGGTTAAAACCACTTTAGGCTTAAGTACAGAACAAATTAAAACGTTGCTTATTTTGAATGTCGCACTGACCATTCCTGCGCGAGTCGTGGTGGGTATGCTCACCGATAAATACGGACCGAGGATTGTGTATTCTACCCTGCTCGCAGTCTGTTCTATTCCTTGTTTTATGTTCGCGTTTGCAGACTCCTTCATTCAAGCCGCAGTTGCCCGCTTCCTACTTGGTTTCATTGGTGCAGGCTTTGTTGTAGGCATTCGTTTGGTTTCTGAATGGTTCCCACACAATGAATTGGGCACTGCCGAAGGTATTTATGGAGGTTGGGGTAACTTTGGTTCAGCAGTAGCAGCGTTTACTCTACCCACTCTTGCATTGATGTTTGGTGGTGAAGAAGGTTGGCGCTATGCCATTGGTATTACTGGGGTAATGAGCTTAGTTTTCTCTTTTATCTTCTATAAAAATGTTACTGATACTCCAAAAGGCGCGACTTACTTTAAACCTAGTCAAGTGACTGCAATGGAAGTGACATCAAAGGGTGATTTCTTCTTCCTATTGATAATGAAAATCCCAATGTATGCCGCTTTAGCGTTACTGGCTTGGAAACTTTCCCCCTCAGGTATCAACATGATCACTGAGGTGATGGTGAATGCTGTTTATGCATCACTTATTGCCCTTTATGCTTATGAAGCATCACAAGTATGGAAGGTCAACAAGAAGGTATTTAAAGAAGAAGTGCCTGAAATGCATCAGTACAAATTCAAGCAAGTTGCTGTATTAAATGTACTGTACTTTGCCACTTTTGGTTCTGAACTTGCTGTTATTTCAATGCTGCCACTGTTCTTCTCAGAAACATTTGAATTAACGCCAGTCATGGCGGGTATGGTGGCTTCTGCCTATGCATTTATGAACTTAATGTCTAGACCTGGTGGCGGTTGGATTTCAGATCGATTCGGTCGTAAACCAACACTCTTAATCCTTACGGCTGGTTTGGCTGTTGGTTACTTTCTTATGGGACAAGTGGGCAGTGATTGGCCATTATGGTTAGCAGTGGCTACCGCTATGGGTTGTTCATTCTTCGTTCAAGCTGGTGAAGGTGCGGTGTTTGCTACAGTACCTTTAATTAAACGTCGTATGACTGGTCAAATTGCGGGTATGACAGGCGCTTACGGTAACGTGGGAGCTGTGGTTTACCTAACGGTCCTCTCTTTTGTTTCATACCAAACGTTTTTCTTAGTGATTGCAGGTACGGCTGTACTTGGCTTCGCAACCTTAATGTTTATGGAAGAACCGAATGGGAAAATTGCGGAAGTAAATGATGACGGCAGCGTAACATTGATTGATGTCTCTCATTAATTTGAGCTAATAGGTGAGAAATTAGACGTACTTGTACTTGTGCTTGTACTTGTACTTGTACTTGTACTTAATATTTAGTGCTTAGTGCTTAGTGCTTAGCACGTCAATACTCACGTAATAAAGACAATGAATCGGGGGCTATCGTATTTCACTCATTAAAAGCATCGAAGTGTTATTGATGAATGAATATCGATTGCCGTTCAAAAGCTCGACTGGACTATGTATTGAATAAGGTTGTATTCAACCTCATTATTTTAACTATTCAGTCTGAGCTTTTGTTCTTGCTTCTGCTCTTCAACAAAGGGAAGAGTTAACCAAGGAAAGGGAATACATGGATCAAGCTTTTAAAAATCCTGAACAAGATATAGCCATCAGCCAGAACAGTAATCAATTAGAATTACGATATGGTGGGTGTTCTTTACAAGGAAGAAGGGATGAAAACCAAGACGCTCTCATTGTGAAGCACCCTAAACTAACGGCTGAACGTGAACTAAAAGGCAGCATCGCCTGTATTGCTGACGGAGTCAGTTGCAGTTCTCACGGTCAACAGGCAAGCCACACAAGTGTGATGCAGTTTGTCACGGATTACTACGCAACACCCAATAGTTGGACAGTCAAAAAATCCGCTCAAAAGGTGCTTACCGCGCTCAACTCTTGGCTTTTCAGTTCAAGTGAAAAACAAAACCTATCGCACAACAGCTTAGTCACGACATTCAGTGCTGTGATATTCAAATCCAATACAGCTCATATATTTCATGTGGGTGACAGCCGAATCTATCGCTATCGTTCTCCTCTCGAACACAACCAGACAGCCAATCAATCAGCGGGTGACCAACAACGAGATAGCGAAAAAAAGCGGAATAAGCTACACCAAAAGCAGAGCAGTCCATTCCACAAGCAAAGTAATCCACTTAACAATCAAAGCAATACACTCCAAAAACAAAGTAACCCACTCACCCTGCTCACAAGAGATCACCAACGAAAAAGCTTTGGCGATAATCATTTTCTCACTCGTGCATTGGGTATGGACAATAAGCTCGATATTGATTATCAAGCTATTCCATTACAGCAAGGCGATATCTTTCTACTTACGACAGATGGCGTTCATGATTATTTATCAGAAGCAGAGATTCTTGCAGAATTGGATAAAATGAAGCACCCATTTGGGGAAGGTAATCAAGAAGCTAGTGGTACTCTTAAAGAAACACAAAACCTAGATACATCAAGTTCTCAAGCAAGCATTGAACAACGTAATACACTGAATGCTGACCACTTTGAAACTACGACTCACTCTCTATGCCATAAAGCCCTCTCACATAATAGCAAAGACAACATTACAAGCTTATTAGTGGAAGTGACGCATTTACCCAAACCTTCACATCTTGAATTTCAAGCTAATATACGCAGCCGTGTTATTCCACCAGCATTAAAAGTTGGTAACACCATTGATGGATTTAAGGTAACAAAAGTAATCCACGCGGGTGCGCGTAGCCATGTCTATCAAGTCACTGAAATTGATACTCAAAAAGAATACATTTTCAAAGCACCTTCTCTCCACTATAGCGAAGATCAAGATACGATCACTGGCTTTTGTAATGAGCAATGGGCAGGGACTCAATTAGATAACAAAAAAATAATGAAAGTGTACCCATGCCCGCCACACTCTAAATTTCTGTACCAATTGTGTGAACCCATTCAGGGCATCACGCTAAGACAATGGATGTTTGATAACCAATCAATTGTTCGCTCAACCGACAAGCTTGATGAGATAAGAAGAATAATTCGTGATGTAATTAGCGCTGTGCGTGTCTTACAGCGTGCTGATATGGTTCACCGTGATTTAAAGCCTGAAAACATCATGTTGTTACCAAGCGGTGAGATAAAACTTATCGACTTAGGGGCTGTATTAGTCAAAAGCCTTCAAGAATTAGAGCCTAAAGATACAGCGAGCGGACAGCATTCAAAGCAAGCCCCACTAGGCGCGGCTAACTACATTGCACCAGAATACCTAAACTCTGGTGAAGCGAGCATTCAGTCAGATTTGTTTTCGGTAGGCGTCATTTGTTATGAAATGCTAACTGGAGAGTTACCATACAAAGAAATGGACACTCAATCTCTCGCGAAAGCTCGCCATCAAGAATGGCACTATATCTCCTTTGTAGACAAACATTCTCATCTTCCAGCTTGGTTAGACTTAACCTTAAAAAAGGCTTGCCACCCAAGCCCAAACTCTCGATATCAAGTATTGAGCGAGTTTGTTGAAGATATCTATTCACCCAACTCGTCACTGGTTGAAAAACAAAAAAATAGCCCGTTCATCAACCGCCAGCCACTGCAGTTTTGGAAACTGCTTGCTTTGTTACTAGGCTTTGTCGCCATCGCAGAGTTTTTGCTGTTATTACAATAACCTGTGCAACTGTGTATGCCGGTTTCACAAAATAGCCTTAGGCAAATGGCAAATGGCAAATGGCAAATGGCAAATGATCGTTAACTAGTCGCCTTCAAATAAAAAGCCTCTGATCACTTTTCATGATCAGAGGCTTAATTTATCCAAACAGGTTTTCGTACTTCATCAAAGCTCAGTATTTATCAGCTCTAATCTTTCTTAGCGATAAACTTTACTAATACCAAGCCTAAACCTAAGACATACAAGACCTAGATTTAGTCGCTTATAACTTAAATTGGTCAACCAAACTTTGTAAGTTCAAACCTGCTGCCGATAGCTCATCCACAACATTGCTTGAATCATGGCTTGCTTCAAGTAAAGCAGAAACAATGTCACGGATTGCCACAAGATTACGGTTAATTTCTTCCGTTACAGAGCTTTGCTCGGTGGCTGCCGTAGCAATGTGATCCGTCATATTATTGATTGACTCAACAGCTGAACCTACAGCATCTAAGCCAGCAGTAATATCAGAAGAAGAACTTACTACTTTCCCGCAGGTTGTTTGGCTTTCACTCATGGATTGAACGGCTTGCTCTACAAGCTGGTGTAGCTCATCCAACATAGTTTTTATTTCGTGAGTACTGCCTTGGGTACGGCTTGCTAAGCTACGGACTTCATCAGCAACAACAGCAAAACCACGCCCTTGTTCACCCGCTCGTGCCGCTTCAATGGCTGCATTTAAAGCCAGCAAGTTCGTTTGTTCAGCAATGTCACCAATGACTTTAAGAACACCATCAATTTTTTTAGACTGATCATGCAAAGAACCCATGTGTGAGCTTGTCTTCTCAATATTACCTTCTAAAGAGGTAATCGAACTAATGGAGATGGTCACTCGCTCTTGAGCTTGTTGAGCATCTTTATTGGCGTCATTTGTCGCGGTAGAAACCTGGTTCGCACTTTGTGCGACTTCATGTGCAGTAGAACTCATTTCCGTTACTGCCGTTACTACTTGCTCGGTTTCGTGGTTATGCGTTTCGAGCTGTACCTTAAGGTTTTCGGTTTGCTTATTAATGGTATTAGCAGCTTGAGTCACATGCCCCGTTGACTCTGTCACTTGTGACATAATACCGTGCAATTTGCTGATGAACTTATCAAAAGCTTTACCCAGTTGAGCTATCTCATCCTCACCTTGTGCATTAATACGGTGAGTTAAGTCTCCTTCACCACTGGCAATGTCTTCAAAGGTAGACAACATTTCCCGAATTGGAGCCGTCACTTTATTCGCTACGAATGTCATAACAGCCACAACGATCAGAAGAATGGCAATTGAGCTAAATAAGACAAATTGCATTTGTGTGTGCATTCGCTCATTCGCAGTATGACGATATTCTTCTGTGGCTCGAATAATGTCATCTGTATATAGACCTGTACCTAAAAACCATGAGCTACCAGAGATCGGAGCAGAATAGGCAATTTTAGGTTGTGGAGAACTTGCCCCAGGCTTGTCATATACATATTCAATGAAGCCACCCCCTTGTTTTGCTTTTGCTTGCAAACCTTGGGTGATCCGAACGCCATTAGGATCAACAAGACCAAGCCCTGAAGTTCCCTCTGCTTTTGGCTTCAAGCTGTGAACTATATAAGTACCTTCACCATCAAACATGAAAAAGTAACCGCTACCACCATCAGAAAAACGAGCATTTTTCAGAGCATGTCTGGCTGCCACCTTTGCTTCTTCATCTGTACCTAAACGGCTCACGACATCTTCAATCACAGCTTGAGCAACCGTTGCCGCATCTTTAATGTTGTTTTGTCTTTCCTTTGTCAACGTCTCTTGGTAGTGGCTGACTTCTGCTTCAACTGATTTCAATTGAAGGTTAATAACAATAGACATAGCAACAGTTATCACGAGAACCATGGGCACAAGTGACGCGAGTAAAAATTTCAATTTCATTGATAAACGATTCATACATCCTCAATTATTATAATAGGTATGATTAATACTAGTGACGCAGCAGTATATTAGCCTGTAAATAAATTATAGCCATTACTAAACTTTATTATTAGTTCATTCTAGATATCAATTTCAAATGAAACTTGATGTTCACCAAATAAACGGAATTAGTGTTCATAAAACGGGGAACTTAAAGCAAAAATATGTGACATATGCACCTTTAAGCTTAGAACATCTCTATCTCACACCTGTCTCTTATACACATCT
>NZ_VTXD01000037.1 GCF_013114625.1 Vibrio sp. 99-70-13A1 | reverse complement strand
AAATAGTTTACTAAAACTTAAATTTAGTGCAGCTTTGTTTAAATATCACTATTGACTAATCTAACCACATCACCATAATGCGCACGTTTACCTGAAATATGGTCACTTTTATTTGAATTAAATTTAATTGCGGAGGTGTAAAATGGCTGATAATAACTACAGTCTCGGGCCGGTACCAACATCGGCTAGGAAAGGAGTCGCTTCACTGACCATGGTAATGCTTGGGCTCACTTTCTTCTCTGCAAGTATGTGGACTGGTGGTTCACTGGGTACTGGGCTTTCTTTTGATGACTTCTTCCTCGCCGTACTCATCGGTAACTTAATTCTTGGTATCTACACTTCATTTCTTGGCTACATTGGATCTTCAACGGGTCTTTCAACCCACCTCCTCGCTCGTTTTTCTTTCGGAACTAAAGGTTCATGGCTTCCTTCCGCTTTACTTGGTGGAACTCAAGTCGGTTGGTTTGGTGTGGGAGTTGCTATGTTTGCCATTCCGGTACAGAAAGCAACCGGAGTTGATACTAATACTTTGATTATTGTTTCAGGCTTACTGATGACGGCTACCGTCTACTTCGGAATCAAAGCACTCATGATTTTGTCTGCAATTGCAGTACCTTCTATTGCCATTTTAGGCGGGTATTCAGTCTTAACCGCAGTAGACAGTGTTGGAGGGTTAGAACAACTTCAGCTCATTGAGCCAGAAACACCAATGGACTTTTCGGTTGCGCTTGCAATGGTAGTGGGATCTTTTGTGAGTGCCGGCACACTAACCGCTGACTTCGTCCGTTTTGGTAAAAAGCCAGCAAGTGCTGTCCTAGTGACCATGGTAGCTTTCTTCATTGGTAACTCTTTGATGTTTATCTTCGGGGCGGCAGGTGCTGCAGCGACAGGTCACTCTGACATTTCAGATGTCATGATTGCACAAGGCTTGCTGCTGCCGGCGATTATCGTATTAGGTTTGAATATTTGGACCACCAACGAAAATGCTCTTTATGCTTCAGGCTTAGGAATCTCTAATATTACCGGTCGTTCTAGTACATCTATGTCTATAATCAACGGCATCATTGGTACTATTTTCGCACTTTGGTTATACAACAACTTTGTCGGTTGGCTGACCTTTCTTTCACTTGCCATCCCACCAATTGGCGGCGTGATCATCGCAGATTTTTTCTCGAATCGTAAACGTTACAAAGATTTTGCAAAGGCAGAGTTCCAAACCGTTAACTGGGCTGGCATTATCGCGGTCGCAACAGGTGTCGCAGCTGGGCATTTCTTACCAGGGGTGGTGCCTTTGAATGCCGTTTTAGGCGGGGCGATCAGCTACCTAATACTTAACCCTATTATCAATAAAAAAGCACTGACATCTCAGACGGCTTAAGGACTCATTATGACAACCCTACTTATCAAGAATGCCAAAATTCAAGACCAAGAAGGCTTGAAACAGATTCTGATTGAAGACGGTCAATTCAAGCGTATTCTCAACACTGATGAGCCAATCGATCACCAAGGTGACACGCTTGATGCGCAAGGCGGGCTGGCGGTTCCTCCATTTTGTGAGCCCCATATTCACTTAGATACCACTCAAACAGCTGGTGAACCTAATTGGAATATTTCAGGTACTTTATTTGAAGGCATCGAGCGTTGGTCTGAGCGTAAAGAGCTGCTTTCGATCGAAGATGTAAAATCCCGAGCGAAGCAAACTCTTAAATGGCAAATAGCTAACGGCGTTCAGCACGTTCGAACGCACATCGACGTTTCTGATCCAACATTGATTGCGCTAAAAGCAATGGTAGAAGTGCGTGAAGAAATGAAAGAATGGGTAGACATTCAAATTGTCGCTTTCCCACAAGAAGGTATTCTTTCTTATCCAAATGGCAAAGAGTTATTAGAAAAAGCCGTAAAACTTGGTGCCGATGTAATTGGCGCAATTCCACATTTCGAGTTTACTCGCGAATATGGCATAGAATCTCTTCATTACGTATTTGAATTGGCGCAAAAATACGATTGCTTGATCGATGTTCACTGTGACGAAATTGACGATGAGCAATCACGCTTTGTTGAAACCCTTGCCGCTCTAGCGCATAAATTTGAAATGGGGAATAAGGTAACTGCGAGCCATACAACCGCAATGGGGTCTTACAACGGAGCTTACGCTTCTCGCTTATTCCGTTTGCTTAAAATGTCTGGTATTAACTTTGTTGCAAACCCACTAGTCAACATTCACTTGCAAGGTCGTTTTGATGATTACCCGAAACGCCGTGGTGTTACCAGAGTAAAGGAAATGCTAGCAGCAGATATCAATGTCTGTTTTGGTCATGATGATGTATTTGATCCATGGTACCCACTGGGCACAGCAAATATGTTGCAAGTGTTACATATGGGGTTACATGTCACTCAAGTAATGGGCTATGACCAAATTAACCAATCACTGGACTTGATCAGCAAAAACTCTGCACGCACCCTAAATATTCAAGACAACTACGGTATCGAAGAAGGCAAACCAGGCAGCCTACTTATACTTCCAGCAGAGAATGGTTTTGACGCTGTTCGTCGCCAAGTGCCCGTTCAATACTCAGTTCGTCATGGTAAAGTGATTGCAGAAACACAGTTAGCAAAAACAAAGATCAACCTTGATCAAACTGAAGATGTAAACTTCAAACGCTAATCTTCAATAAAGTCAATAAACAAGGGAGCCCACGCTCCCTTTTCCTCTAAAATACCCAGCAAAATTTTTTCGTAAAAACTCAATCAAAGTGTGTACAGCCTCTAAGAATGTGTTACCATGCTCTCGCTCTGTTAGCCAGAGTTATTTAAGTTAGAAAAGTAAAATTGACATGTAAAATCGTTACCCGTTTTTGTAAGTAGTTTTTCCTTATTTCTTAGCAATATTAAATAATTCAATTATCAGCGCATTGCAGAAGACTGCAATAAACAACTAAAATTTATGAATAAGGGACAAATTATGTCTAACACAAATACTGGCACTGTAAAATGGTTTAACGAAGAGAAAGGTTTCGGTTTCATTTCTCAAGACAACGGCGGCGCTGACGTATTCGTACACTTCCGTGCTATCGCATCTGAAGGTTTCAAAACTCTTAAAGAAGGCCAAAAGGTTTCTTTCGAAGTTGAGAACGGTCAAAAAGGCCTACAAGCAGCTAACGTTGTTGCTCAATAATAAGCATTTAGCTTAAGAATTTTAAAGCGCTGATTTTATCGGCGCTTTTTTGTTTCTGTTGCATTATTTTCCTCGCCTAACTTTTTATTCTGCGAAACTTCATACCATTAAATTCATATAAACACTGTAAGTTGTTTCGATTTAATATAACCAGACTCCATTAATCATATAATTTTTAAAGCAAATTACGTAAAAATCCGCTAGTCTTATCTTAAAGTCACTCCCGTTAATATTCCTAGTTGCAGTAAGAATAATGAAAAAAGACGAATTTCAAAAATCGACCGCTAACTTAAAAAAAGCTGTTCCACTCATGATGAAAAACAGAGTGTCTACTACACCTGCAAATTATGCGTTGTGGTATACCTATGTTGATAATGCAATTCCTCAGCTAACGAAAGAAATGGACAGCGTCTTAGAGCAATATGGTATTTGTCCCCCAACGGTTGGTGACACTCTTTACACCAACTATGTAGCCAGCAAGTCTGAAACCAATATGAATGAACTTCGCGCTAGCATCGAAGTATTGGTGACAGAGGTTGCACATTCAATGAATGACACTTTAGCTGACACTTCTGCATTTTCAGAAATGATCGATAAAAGCCTTGGGGATCTATCTAGGGTTGAAAATGAAGGAATGTCGATAGATGAAGTCATGGGGCTTGTTCGCCAACTTGTTTCTGAATCAAGAGACATTAGGCATTCAACTCAATTCCTTAACTCTCAGTTAAACAATGCTTCAAATGAAATCAGTCGTTTAAAGAACCAACTTGTAGAAGTTCAAAAAGATGCGCTGTTTGATAGCTTATCTAGCCTTTATAACCGCCGTTCTTTCGACAAAGATCTGAAAACTCTCTGCGAAACTAATCAAGCTATGTGCTTGATACTTCTTGATATCGATCATTTCAAATCTTTCAATGACACCTATGGGCATTTATTCGGTGACACCGTGATAAAAAGTATTTCCCGTAAGCTTCAATTAAGCAGTAGAGATGGTATCAGCGCTTATCGATTTGGTGGCGAAGAATTCGCTTTGATCGTCCCAAATAAATCGTTGCGTATTGCACGTCAGTTTGCAGATACTAACCGCCGTGTCCTTGAAAAATTATCCATTAAAGATCGCCGAAGTGGTCAGCAAGTTGGTAATATCACGGCGTCATATGGTGTCGTTGAATTTAAAAAAGGTGAAACACCAGAATCTTTGATCGATAGAGCGGACAAACTACTCTATGAAGCAAAATCCCTTGGTCGAAATCGAGTAATGCCTTTATAGGTATTCATTCTTTTATAATGACCTTACCAAACACAACAAAGCCTCGAATCTTCGAGGCTTTGGTCGTTTTAAGCGACAAGGTTTATTCAAACTGGCTTATTTAAAGTGATAGAAACACAATGAATTCAGCTTAATGCGCCTCTACTATCTCAACATTTACCTTCCCAGTATTCATTGGAGATAATAGAGGCGTATAAACAGGTACCTTACAGGTGATAACAGTAATCAAGTCTGTAATCTTCGCCACTCTTCGCTTTAAACTCTTTGTCTTCACTACAAGCTTTAGGCTTACCTTTCTCATCACCTTTCACTAGACTTATCCAATGTCGCATTGCGGCTGTAGACTCATCCATCGTATTTCTATCCGACATCATATCTTTAGGCGCTTGACTAAAGGTTGTGCAGGTTTCTAACTGAATATCATCGATATCAACCAGTTCAACACAACCTGTCCCTTTATGGCTGCCAAACATCACTTCTAAGTGGCTACCACTGCCATCTCTTAACAGGATTGAGTCGGGATCGCACTTCTCTCCCATGTAAGCAACAAATTGTTTAGGATGCTGTAAGCCACTGTGCTGGCCATTTTTGAAATACGCCAATACATGTCGGTAATCGATAACATAGCTCGTCACGTCTTGATGTGAGCCATTTTCTAGTGGGAAAAGTCTATCAAGCAGCTGTTTAGCTTTGATCTGCTTTTCGCTTTGTCGGTTTGAACTGATTGTCTCTACGGCAAAGACAGCTTCAGCGATAAATGGTTTTGTTTGTTTTTGGATTTCTGTTTTATCGAAAGTAAGCATATTCATAGTCTTTCCCTCTTGACTAATTCAGTGACCATTCACTGTTTCTCTTTACAAGTAAGTTTTCATTTGTTGATTGAAGTTAGGAAAATCCAATTTCAACCCGATATTTATTATGAAAATTTACAAGCTCATTCAGTAATAATGTGTTCTAGAGCAATAATTCCAAACTAACGTTTAAATACTTTGTCATTTTGTGAATTGC
This sequence comes from Vibrio sp. 99-70-13A1, assembly GCF_013114625.1. Classification (GTDB taxonomy): domain Bacteria; phylum Pseudomonadota; class Gammaproteobacteria; order Enterobacterales; family Vibrionaceae; genus Vibrio. Next base: position 44,787 of record NZ_VTXD01000037.1, on the reverse strand, counting down.
TTAGTTTGTAGACTAACGCTTTTTTACTTACAATTTCACAACAAAAATTTTACAGTGTGAATTTTACAAATATGGCCTTGTCAAAAAGTTTAGTTCGTCAGTCGCATTTTCTTGGAACCAAAATTAGGAACCTAAGAAAAAGGAACCATCTCACGATGGAAGATCTCTCTGCGCGCTGTATTCGCATCAACCCTGAATACGCCCCTTCTGTCTCATACCTTTCTATGATTGAACGAGGAAAGCGAGTACCAAGCATTGATATGCTAGAAGTGGTTGCTCAGGTCTTTCAAAAAGACCCGGCTTGGTTTTTAGATGATGAACCTGAGCAACAGGCTATTACTCCAGACAAAGGAAACAGAGGTGGAATTAGAGGGATGGCTCTTGAGCCTAGTTTTTTATTCTCAAATGACATTCTGCAAATTGCCATTCCTGAAATGCTGTCACAGACGGGGATCTCAGGTAAACAGTTTGCTCACCTATTGATTCGAGCGCATCAAGAAAGCAATCAAAACCATTTTCCTGATCTTGAGCGTGCGGCTGAAGAGGTAGGACTCAAGCGACTTAATTTGGGGGTTGAAGACTTAATTGATATCGCACGAGGCTTGGGAATTCAAATCCGCTGGGTCACTCGTACTCCGAAAGATGTGGTTGATGAGCTTGGTATCAATGCCAAACAACTTGTCACTTCTTTTTTTGAGCCTCCAGGAACTATCTACCTAAACGAAATACTCAAAGAGTACCCAACGCGCTTGAAATACGATTTATCTGTCTACATTGGTCATTGTATCTTGCACAGTAAAGAAGGGCTTAAGAGTGTTCTCTCTGTTGGTAACAACAATACTTGGGACGACTCTCAATCAGCATCATCCTCGCAACTGAACTCTCAAGATATTCTGCAAGCTTGGCGTGATTTTGAATCCAGCTTTTTTGCTGGTGCATTACTTTGTCCTAAAGTTCCTTTCAGACAATTGCTTGACCGAACGGGATATGAAATCGATGTTCATAAGCGCGCTGGCGTTTCTCCATCGGTCGCGATGAGAAGAATGACAGTCGTGTCCCCTTACCCACATTGGCACTATTTCGATGCTTATGGGCCGGGCAAGCTTAAAGCCGTTTACAGAGGTAATGGTATCCCGCTTCCATGGGGCAATATGAGAACCGTTGCTGATCCTTGCCAGCATTGGGCAGTTTTCCGCAGATTAACCGAGCCAAGAGCCGGAAGCTCAGCACAAATATCAATCCTAAACGTTGGCGATGAGCCGCGCATTTATTGCTGTGAGTCCGTCAACATGACAGACCCAGCAGGGAACAACCGCGTTCTGTGCGCAGGCATTGACCTTAACCCTGCAATCGACGCTCAAGGTGGCGATTCAAGATCCATAGCGGAAGAACTCAAGGCATCTTGCGTAAGCAATGGCGGTTCAGTGATCATTCCCAATAGCATTAAGAAAGATCTCACCACTATCGCAAAAATTCTTAATATCAATTGGATTGAGAGAGGAATTGAAACAGAAGCTCGACTGATTTGTTCACGTGGCGCAGAGTGCCCTCGTCAACCTAGTTGTTATTCAAAATGTGGTGAATAACTGAGTAAGACGGCTATAAAAACAGGTGGAATATCACATAACCGAGTGAGGATGGAGTTAGTGATAGCTGATTTTTGGCAAAAAAAAACCAACCACAAATCAGTGATTGGCTATATATTTTTGTGAACAATATTAGGTTCACTAACAACGTCAGTTGGCTAGGTGACCCTCGGCTTAAGAAGGGTCACTAATAATAATGCAGTATGCGTGCCAACCTTTAATTCACCATTTATTAGGCATTCAGACACTTATTGACCCAAATTTCACTTTCATTTTGCACATTGCAATTGCAAAACGCAATTTTTAATATATTTGCTAGTGAGACCATTATCAGCAACTTTTATCTACTACACTTTAATTACCGTTATAAATGAGGGATATAAATTGAGTCGAGCAATCAGTCTTCACCATAAACAGAGCTATATTTTATTGATAATAGGCACACACCCTACACCCTATAAATTTTTATAAAGCAAACTACTCGATAGTATTATTGACAATAAAATCAAATATAAAAGTGTGATTTGCATCGGGAGTTACCTCAGAAATTCAACTTCTTAGAAACTATAATCCACACACGATAATACCTATTGAACAATTCTTTTCAGGAGAATGTTTTGAAACTTATATTACGTCGGTTCCCTCTGTACTTAGTGGTCACTTTTATTGCAGGTGTACCACTGCTTATATCACTCATCCTCGCCTCTCTGTCAGTTATTGACTACCGAGAACAAGCTTATACCTCGAATCAAGATCAAGAAGCCGTACAGTTAGTCGCACTTTACGACAACCTTGCTCATAACATTGCAGTTGAACGCGGTCTTTCAGCCGGAGTGCTTGGTAGTAAAGGTAACCCTACCCAAGTCTCTAACCTGAATAAGCAACGCAAAATTGCAGACAAACATATCAATGCCCTACTCCAATTCACGCCTGAATATTTATCTCAAGAGTTGACTCAAAAACTAGGCAAAGATATTCAACAACGTTTACGCTCGATTTCAGATCTTCGTTCGCAAGTAGATAGTTTAAAGCCGAAGTCCTCTCCTTTTGCCTACTATTCTGATATTAACCAACTGGCTATTGATAATTCAGCAATGCTCTTAGCAAACATTTCAAATTCTGAAATCACTACATTAGGCGCTTCGTTAATTTCGATTGTTACAATGAAAGAAAAAGCAGGGCAAGTACGTGGGGCATTGAATGGAGTGTTTGCAAGAGGTAACGCAACTCCCGCTTTATTTGCCAATATCCAAGGCTACATTGCGCAAGGTGGTTATGCTATGCGCAGTGCAATAATTGAAATGCCACCGAAGTACGCGACTCAACTAAATGGTCTCACTCAGCAGGACAGTTGGAAGAAAGTTGAAAATATTCAAAATAGCTTTTTATCACAATCAAATAACCTGGAAGCAATAAAAGGTCCGGAAGCAAGTGCATGGTTTTCATTAGCAACAGACAGAATTAAGCTATTGAATGGCTTACGAAGTGGTTTACAAGAAAATATGATCAGCACATCTAACAACAGTGCTAAGCAAGCTAACTTTTTAAGCCAGCTATTGGTTGTATTAATTTTAACTGTTGGATCACTACTTCTGCTTTCTATTGTCTTGTGCGTACAAAACCTTAAAAAACGAGTGGAGTTTTTAACCTCGAACTTAGATCAAATGTCTAAGCAAAGAGATCTGACTGTCCAGCTTAATATGGAAGGAAAAGATGAAATTTCACAAATATCTTCTAGCATTGATGCCCTTACTAAAAATATCAAAGTTCTACTATCCGATGTAACAAAAACGAATGAGCACAGCACCATTCGCCTCGATACTATTGTAAATAACTCCCATAACCTAGATAGCAGTAGCCAAGCTACAACGGCCAAATGTGCAAATATCGCTACCGCTATGACTGAGTTATCACAATCAAGTTTAGAAATAGCAGCATCTGCTGAACGAGCCCTGTCGGAAACATCAGACATGCAGGGGCAAGTGACGGATTGCCTAAATCAAAGTGAAGCTTCATTTGCTTCGGTTGAAGGGCTACTAGCTCAAATAACAGAAACACAAAGCTGTATGACCGAACTGGAAAAAGATACCCATAGTATCGGGCAGATTGTTGCATCAATTCAGGGGATTTCAGAACAAACGAACTTGCTCGCACTTAATGCTGCCATTGAAGCGGCAAGAGCTGGCGAACATGGTCGAGGTTTTGCTGTTGTGTCTTCGGAAGTACGTGATTTGGCACAACGCAGTAAGGATGCCACACAAAACATCAGTCAATTACTTGAGAAAATCACTGAAAATACTCGACGCTCAGTAAACAACATGGATAAGAGCCGCGAAGCTAGTGATGGGACTCATCAATCCGTTCATGTAGTGAATGCAAGTGTCCAGCAGTTAGGCGTTGTCATTGGGCAACTCAGTGAACACATTACAAGCATCGCTAATTCAACGATTGAACAATCAAAAGCCAGTGAAGAAGTAGATAAAGATATCGACACGCTAAGTGAAATTGCGCAAAACACTGGGGCACTAGCAAATGATCTGAATACTATTGTTGACGATTACAAAGTGGAAGTGGCTGGCGTACAACACAAATTAAGTGAATTTAAACTCAGCCTATAACGAAGGTGAGCGGACAGCACTAAACTTAATCGAGCTTATCGCTCATACAAAAAAGCGCAAAGACTCAATGTGAGCTTTGCGCTTTTTTCATATACCGAATAAAATTTCAGAACTAACCGTGGTTAGTTTTTGGCGCAGATGCTGGCTTTGATGAGTTGCGAGAAAATGGCTTCTTCGAACGGTTACCAGCAGGCTTTCTTGAACCGTATTCTGAAGGTTTGTTATCACCATTTGAACGATTCTCAGCTGGTTTATTGCCACCATTACCGCGTTTAAAGTTATTTCCATTATTCTTAACAGAATTATCACCAGCAGTTGATTGAGCACCATCACCTGATTTATTAGCAGAATTTTTCGCCGTATTTGGTTTACGTTTTGGTGCAGAACCATTACCCGCTACGTGACGTTTGTTTTTTCCTGCAGGCTTATGCCCACGAGAATTTTCACCAGAACGTTGACCATCATTATGATCAGTTTTTGGTTTTTTAGGTTTCTTTGGTTTGATAGGGCGACTATCTAAACGTGATTCAGGCAGTTTGTTTACCGGCGCAAAACCTTCAAGCTCATGGCGAGGCAGTACTTGTTGAATCAAGCGTTCAATACCGAATAAATCAGCGGCTTCATCTGCAGAAACCAATGAAATCGCTTTACCAGCTTCACCTGCGCGACCTGTACGACCAATACGGTGTACATAATCTTCAGATACATTAGGTAAATCAAAGTTCACAACTTGTGGCAGCTGAGGGATATCAATACCACGAGCAGCAATGTCCGTTGCCACTAGCACGCGAACTTTACCCGTTTTGAAGTTCTCAAGAGCTTTTGTACGAGCCCCTTGGCTTTTATTACCGTGAATTGGAGCTGAAGTGATTCCTTGCTCATCTAAGAAGCGAGAAAGCTTATTTGCACCATGCTTGGTGCGGCTAAATACCAATACTTGGTGCCAATCATTATCTTTGATTAGCTTCGCTAGCATCGGTGCTTTTTTCTTTTGATCAGCAGGGAAAATGCTTTGCTCTACTGTTTTTGCCGTTGAGTTAGCAGGGTTTACGGAAATCTCTACCGGGTTATTAACCAAACCTTTTGCTAAACGACGAATGTCATCAGAGAACGTTGCTGAAAATAGCAAGTTTTGACGCTTCTTAGGAAGGAAAGCTAAGATTTTACGAATGTCACGAATGAAACCCATATCAAGCATACGGTCAGCTTCATCCAAAACCAAAATTTCTAATTGATCGAATCGAATCGCATTTTGGTTGTATAAATCTAAAAGACGACCAGGTGTTGCCACAAGTACGTCACTGCCTTTACGCAGTTTCTGCATTTGAGGGTTGATCTTCACACCACCAAATACAACACTCGAAGTAAGATCCAAGTGCTTAGAGTACTTCACTACGCTGCCATTAACTTGTGCAGCCAGTTCACGCGTCGGTGTTAGAACCAAAGCGCGAGCTTGGTTAGGTTTAACACGAGGTCCTTTTGATAAAATCTCCAGGATAGGAAGCGTGAAACCTGCCGTCTTACCTGTACCCGTTTGGGCCGCAGCCATAACATCGTTGCCTTTTAGAACAGCCGGAACAGCTTTTTCTTGAATTGGCGATGGCTTGTCGTAACCTTGCTCTTCAATTGCTTTAAGGATTGGAGCAGAAAGGCCCAAAGAGGTAAAACTCATAGATTATTTTCTCTGTTTAATAACATGAAGATAAAGCCGGAATCATCAAAATGACTGTGCGGCTTCATACTTTTACTCAATATCGAGTGAAGCGCGATATTCTGAGGCTTTTCCCTACTTTCAGCAACCAAAACTTTCGAATAGAAAATTCTACTTATTTCACAAAATTGGCAGACTGAAGTGCATTACGCTTTACTTCATACATTCGCTCGTCAGCCGCTCTTAGTAAAGCGTCTACATCTTCATAACACGGCTCGTAGGTCGCCCAGCCAATACTGACCTTTAGGTATATCAAGTCTTGCTCATAAATCACAGGCGTTCTACAGATCGCACTTTGTAGTTTTTGGCTTATAGCTAACGCATCAACATTGCCTTTCACGCGGGGCAGTAGAATTAAAAACTCATCACCGCCAATCCTAGCCACAATGTCCGAGCTGCGAAGCACGCTTTTTAAACGCTCAGCACAGGCCACGAGTACTTTATCCCCAGCAGCATGCCCGTAAGTATCATTAATGGCTTTAAATTTATCTAAATCCAGATTCATCACTGCAAATGTTTCTGTTCCATGTTTACGGGCACTATCGAACTGCTGGTTTAAGCTATAGATGAAATAACGTCGATTAGGTAACTTGGTAAGTTCATCATGAAGAGAACGACTATGAGCCATGGAATACAATTGATAAATGGTCATAAACGTCAAAGAGAGTATAAGCAAGAGCACATAACCGACTAAACGGACAAAGTACACTCGATACCAAGGTAAATCTGCAAGAGAATCACCATCAAGCGAAGCCGCTATATACCAACTTCCATAAGGGAAATTTACTTGTTCAGTGGCAAATGCATCCTCAAAGATCGAAGCGTTACCATAAAAAATAGCCCCATCTATGCCTGTACTATTTAGCCCTCGGATACCAAGTCGATATTTTAACTCGAAGTTTTCGACTCCCACTTCTTTAAAAAGTGACTGAAAATCAATAATGGCACTGCAGACCCCCCAATAGTCTTTATTAAATGGAGGATCAGTAAAGATAGGATTTCTTGCAATAAGACCTTTTCCACCTTGCACAAGATCAACAGGTCCAGAGATAAAGATTTGTTCAATTTCATAAGCAATTTTTACCGACTCCCATTGCTCAGGAACATCCCGATAATCGACACCAATAGCCTTTTCATTGCCTCTAAATGGGTAAACGAAATTAATGACATCATCTTTTGCTAACCCGATGCTCTTAACGTGAGAGCCTTCTTGGATGATATTCGCAGCGATTTTTTCCCACTCTTTAGGACCCGCATCTGGGTTTACTGTGATCAGTGTAGAAAGGCTATTAAGAACATAAATATCAGAAACAATGGCAGCTTCTAGGCGAGAACGAATAACAGACAAATGCTTTTTAGCCTCCGCTGCAGATTCATTTTTTAAAAATGTAACCTGGTTTCGGTGAAAAGACTCTATTGCTCCTACTGCTAACACAATAAATGTAAAAGCAAGTACTCTCACCGACCACTGTTTACTTAACCAATTTAGCATTCATGCTCCACTGTTCCCCTTAATTTCACCGTTCATTAAGGTCGGTTTTATTTATATAACTATTATTAAGGATAAACTAAATGTGAATGAAGTGCATATTTGAGTGGTCTGACTTTGAAGTAAAACAATAAGACAACCATCATTAAAAGTTCATATAAATCCTGTACTTCACTTCAAACGATAAAGCATCCATTCAACTTAAGTTTAAAGAATTAGGCTGGGATTCATATAAATATATTATAGAAAAACGAAATTAGCGGTAATTAACCAATAAATCTAACTTATCTTTGACCGAATACTCACATAGCCATCTTCTCCAACTGATAGTTTATTTGAATCTTGCTCATCATTTGGAACGACTGCTATGAAGCTAACGACCCTTTCAATCAGCATTGCTTTAGCTGCCTCTTTAACTTTTGGCGCGTACGCTAGCGAATCACTTATAGCTGCAGAATCCACCTCATCTTCAACAAGTAATAAACTATTAAACAACGTGCAATCAAAAAGTGGGCTAGTAACTCATTCGCTATCAAAAAAGTCGGCATTAAGTAGTGATTACAAAGAAGCGGCGAATTTGATTAGAAATACGTATGAAAGCCAACTTTACACCTTGCCAGCATTCAAAGAAGGTCATTATGGGCTTCGTATGTATCGCCAAACTCTTGATGACAAGTACACGGCTGCAGTGTGGAGTGATATGGCTCGTGTTGCGAATAAGCTGAATCGCCTTTCAAATGAAGTCCACACTCTTGAGCAAATTGTCCTTTATTCTGAAAAACGAGTCACGTCTTATACTGATGAAACCGATGAACGTAGTGTTCGACGATACAACATTACCAAGCACATGCCGGAATACCTGTATCTAGGTGTCGATCTACTCGGCTCAATGGCAAGAGCCAATGAGTATGGGCTTGAACATAAAAATGATGACAAACTACGAGAGATAATCAGACGCTACGATTTCACTCACTATGTATCTAACCAAGACATGGTAAAAGCATGGGCAGCCCAATTGGCTAACCAAGTGTATTGGCTAAGACAATTAGGTGAGCAAGACGTTGTCGATGAGTTCGTTAAGACATTCAAATCTGCCTATCCGGATGAAACCGATAAGAAATTAACCCAACAGCAATATGGAAATAAACTGTATGGCATGACTCATATTATCTTTGGTGATTCGGAATACTATCAACATCAAATAAGTGAAAAAGAACATCAATGGATTTACGATTATTTCAGAGACAATATCGACACAATTCTATTGCGCGCAAAAGAAGACGTTATTGCTGAAGTCGGTCTCACATTTTTACTCGCGGGTTTAGAAGATGACCCAGTAGTTGAGAAAACCCGCCAAGCGATTCTGGCTTCTATCGACAAAGAGAAAGGCATGATTCCATCCGTGACTGGAGATTTTGATCTCCAGTACGGTGAGCATAGAAATGTACTTGCGATAATGCTACTCGATTGGCAAAAAGTGAATGAAGCGCCTACTTACATGGGTCAACCTGAAGTCTTCTCAAATCTACCTTATGGGCTTATCTCGAAGGAGCCATAAGCCATAAGCCATAAGCCATAAGCCATAAGCCATAAGCCATAAGCCATAAGCCATAAGCCATAAGCCATAAAATACTACTGCTGAAGACATAACACTTAAAATATTACACTCTACTTTTCAATAATATCGAAGCGCAATAATATCGACAGCTAAATGTCACCTTAATAACATTTAGCATTGTCGATATTATCCAGTCCGATTTTTATTAATGACTTAATTTATATCAGCAATTAATAGAAGCGTAATAAATATCAGACTCTGTTTCCTGATTGAATTCATATTGGTCACCATCAACAATTATCTTTAAGTTTTCGATGCTTCTCGGTTTTTCGTCAACCGTAAGCTCAAATCCTCGAATATGTGAATGGTGATAAAGCTGCCCAAATGAATCAGGGGTTACAGGCTTTCCATCCAGAATAAGGGCGACATTTGCTTTTTCCACTTCATACCCATCAGTCACGACTAACACTCTTAGTGGCGCTTGTTCTTTATCATCAGGAAAAACTCTGATTTCTCCTTTTTTTAAGCCGTCGTATTGTACTTTGTGATATCCGCAGCTTTGAGACTTGGTCAGCTCAAATTGCTGAGATTTTACAGGTTTAAAATAAGTTCTTTGGGTAGGGTAGACAACACAGCCAGTAATAAATGAAGTCACTAATAACATCATTAATAATTTAGTCTTCACTGAACATTTACCTTCATTATCGATTTTACAAAAGTGGATTTATTGGCTGAAATCATAGTGATTCCATATGTCCCTGTCTGTAATAGTTTGTAAGGCATTTATTACAAAACTTCTGTTTGTCGAAAACTTCAATACGCACTCAATAAGGTTCCTAATAATATAATGACCGCTAGCCGACAATGTTTATCGTTCTAACGGTCACTTCTTAATTGTACTATTCGTTCTAGTATTTAAATTTATCCATTTCCGTATTCAGGTTGTCTGCTTGCTGAGATAAACCGCCTAACACTTCATCCACATGGTTCACTTGCTCCGACACTTCAGTCGAAGCATCAGCAATAGAGGTAATACTTGAACTGATCTCATCCGTCACGGCTTTCTGTTCTTCTGTTGCAGCCGCGATTTGAACGTTCATATCATTCAATTCAGTCAGCATTGAAACTATTTGATCGAGCATTTGGGTGTTTTCTTCGCAGGTGCCTACCCCTTTAATTACCGATGCATTGGCATTTTCTATGCCTTTGGAAACGCTTCCCGTTTCTTTTTGTAAAGATTCAATTTTAGAGCGAATCTCTTCTGTCGAGTCTTGAGTTCGGCTGGCTAGAGAACGGACTTCGTCTGCCACAACTGCGAAACCTCGCCCCTGCTCACCAGCCCTAGCAGCTTCGATAGCGGCATTTAAAGCCAGTAAGTTGGTTTGCTCAGCAATGCCTTGAATAACATCCAATACTTCCGCTATCGAGTTACTTTCATTATGCAGGCGAGTAATGGCATCAACAGCGATTTGCATTTGCGCATTAATTTGAGACATCTCATCGCCCAGCGATTGCCCGACATCTTTACTCTTAGTGCCCGTTTCATTGGCTGTTTTCACGTAATCGGCAACTCGATTGGCGAACTGCGCTACCTCGGCAATAGAAGCACTCATTTCGTTGACTGCGGTTGCTACGCTATCTGTACGTTGGCTTTGTTCAGATACCGCACCGCGAGTGCTGTTCATATTTTCCGACATAGATAAGGTATTATGGTTGAGTGTTTCAGTGGCAACAGCAAACTCTTTAATCATCCCTTGTAACTGCTCAAATAAAGCGTTTAAAGACACTGACAAATCTGTCATTTCATCTTTACCTTGAACATCTAGTCGAGCAGTCAAATCGTTGCTTTGACTTATTGCTTGCACTTTAAGAGAGGCATTTCTGATTGGTCTTGAGATATTGTTACCCACCAGGTAAGAGATACCGACTGACACCGCAATAATGACCGCAATACTGACCACTACCGTATTTAGAACAGCTGAATTGAGTACGGCTACATCGGCAAGAGCCTCTGCTTCATCAATCTCAGTTAGGATCCCCCACTTTAAACCAGCCGCATCAATAGGGGCATAAGCAGAAAGTACTGCGACACCTCGATAATCATTCACCGTTTCAACACCATCTCCACCAGACAAAGCTTGAGTCGCGGTAACAGATTTTACTGGTTGAAAGCCAATGGATGAGCCTTTTCCGTCAATATTAGCGATCACGTCAGAAGACACACCAGATTTGGTTAGTGCAGCTAAGTACTCCCCTTTGTTCTCAATTAAAAACCGAGATTGGCTACGCAATAACAAATCCGGGCCTATCAAGTAACTTTCACCACTGTTGCCTAGCCCTGCCTGATTCCACTCTTCAGAGAACGTCATAATTTCATTAATCGCATCAACAGGCATTTGGAATACTACGACACCAATTCTTTTTCCATGGTCGAATACAGGACTGGCAATAAACGACGCGGCAGCTTCATACGAAGGATAATAAGGATAAAAGTCTTCTAAAAAATAACTATTTTTTGAAAGACTCTTACTCTGACGATACGTTTTCCCTAAGCCACTTGAACGGTATGGACCCGTTTCTAAATTTGTGGCGAAATCCAATTCTTTAAAAACGGAATACACCACATTACCGTTGAGGTCGATAAGGAAAATATCATAAAAGCCAAAAGCTTCTAGATAGTGACGGATAGGGAAATGGTACTCTTTATGAGCAATGTCATAAGCGGTGTTTAGGCTGTCGTAATCAAGTAAGTGCTTCTCTCCTAATGCATTATTATTCGCACTTATATAACGAGCCTGTAGGGCTTTACCCGTTTCGGAAACTTGACTTAATTTACTGAGTTCATTGGCTGGCGTTTGAGCATTTCGAGAACGGTAAGTCATCCCAAACTGACTGGAATAATAACGCTTTAACTGATTGAGGTTATCTTCTGTTACTTTGTCTACAGGGTATTCATTGAAAGCCTTAGTAAATGCTACCAACGCTTGTTCAGTTGAATGGTCATCAGCCAGCGTTTCTACTTGCAATTTTATTTGGTTAAAATAGCGTTCAATTTCATTTTTCTTAATTTCGCGCACAGACAGTAACTGGCTTGATGCTCGTTCATAGAGTGCACTTTTAGACAGCCCTGATGCTTTCCAACCAACAAAACCACCACTTACGACAACACCAACCGCGCACAGAAACGTACAAGCGACGATTATTTTGGTTGCAATTTTCATACTAAATCCTCGTAACACTTACGGAGTAATTTTTAAGCCATATGAAAATGCCAACTTAACTTTATAGAAATACTACTTTACCAATACTAATGAATAGCAGTGCTATAGATTGCACCTATCATTAGTCTAGACTAGAAATTTCACCCTTTCGATTAATTCTCTCATTCAATGGGATCACACTAACCTCCAATAATATTGAGCCTAAAGTGGTAATTGTAACTCACTAATACCTAATGCTTTTTCATTACCACGGTAAAGTCATCTTGTGAATAACCATCAATAATCACAACGTCATCACACAACGTTAGGCAAAAGCGATACACACCTTGTTTGTTGTAGCCTGTGAGTAATGGCTGTTCAGGGTAAGAGCTTGAGTCCAATAGATTAAAAATGACGCATTCACCCGCCATTTCATACATATGCGTAATCACATTGGTTAAGTAATTGTCGTCTCGAGATTTGTAATTCAGTGACCCACTGGCAATCACAACATCGCAAACATTTACACTGACTGTGCTTAAGTCTCCAGCGATAAATTCACAACGGGGATCAGGATGTAGGGCTTTCGCTTGCTTTAAAAAATGCGCTTGTTGATCAACGCCAATGTAACGCTGTAAAGAATAGAGATTTGAGAGGTAATCAAATAATTGGCCATAACCACAACCTAAATCGACCACGCAACGGTTTTCAAAATCCGTCGCATACGCAATCGCAGAAAACCGAGCAACTTGCGCATAATGGCTTGACCAACCTAATGAACGTGCATGACTTTCTTGGGTTTTATCTTTCCAAGTTTTAACTCGTTTTCGATGATAGAAATAAACTTTTAGTCGATCACGCCAATCCATTAAGAAAAATCCACCTGAACTTCACGACCAGTCTCTAGTTCGGTATTTTGATACTGCCAGTTGTACTGGTTCAATAGTCTTTCCGTTAATTCTAAACCAAGCCCAAAACCTAAATTATGATCTTCTTTTGTTCCATCAATATTTTGGTTAATCACTTGAACCGTCAAACCATTTTGAATAATCGAAACATGCCCGTTTTCAGTGTGCTGAAACGCATTACGCACAAGGTTGGTCAATACAATGCGACACAATCCTTCAGGCAAAAGGTTAGCGGATAAGTCGGTTTCTAAATGAATATCTACTGATTTACCATTTATAAGATACTCAAGATCATGCGTTAATTGCTCTATGAGCTTACCCAACTGGATAGAATGAATAGGCAATTCTTTATCTTCTTGGCGAGTCAACCACAGCAAGGTTTCCGTGAGATCTGTCATAGTGAACCCCGCACGTTTGATGCGATCGACCACTTCTAACTGTTTCTCTGGGCTTTTGCCTTTTTGAATCAGTTTTTCAAGCAACTCGCTGTTTGTTCGAGTGACGGCAATGGGAGTTCGTAATTCATGGCTCGCATAGCCTAAAAACTTTTGTTCTCTCTCTAACCCTGCTTGCATTGAGCTTACGCTGTTTTTAATAATACCCGCTAAAGTATTCAGTTCACTGTAATGAAACTCCGGAATGTTTTGTTCCATGTTGTCTTTATCTAGTGCTTTTGCCCAATTTTTTAACTCTTCAACTGGCGTCGCGACTTTACGAAGTATCAAAATCAAAATAATAAAAAAGAGTACGATTGCGGCAAGCGCCGTGATTAATATCGTTATGAAATGTGGCAACGCTTTATTTTTAAAGGAATTATCCATTTCTTGCTTAAAGATGGCTGATACATAACGCACTTCATCTTCTTTCATGACTCGCATTGCAAAATAACCCGCCTTGGGCGGTGCGAATAGTGATTTACCGATAATTTTCTTGGTGATTTCATCAAAGCCCACGTCAGGCTCGTTTAAGTTATTTTGAATACCTTTAGGTAAGTCACTCCATTGGGTAGCCACGGTAAATTCTTGAAATACTAAAGGGTGTCCAGCCGAAACCGATGCTTGTTGTGCTTGAGCATTCATTGAGCCACGCATGGCAACGTCCATGCCTGAAATGAAATAATTCAAACTCAATGCCGACATAATAACAATCGTGGTAACCCCAGTAAGAAGCATTGCCAGTAATACATACAGCCTTAAACTCGGTCTTATCTTCATTATTCAGACGGTTCCTTTATCGCAAATCCCTTGCCTGTCACGGTATGCACTAGCTTATTGCCATACTCACCATCCACTTGTTTACGCAGGTTGAAGATATGCACTTTCAAGCTATTGCTATCTGGTTGTTCTTCGCCCCATACCCATTGCATAACTTTTTCACGAGAAACGGTTTTAGGGCTTTCACGCATCAATATCTCTAATATTTTGAATACCGTTGGGGAAAGTTTCAGAAGCTTCCCAGCTCGGTAAGCTTGCTGCTGTTGTAAATCAATTTCTAACTCCAACACAGATAAACGGCTAACCTGCCCACTTCTGCGTTTCGCCAAAACTTGGGCTCGCACAATCAGCTCTTCCATCGCAAAAGGCTTCACAAGATAATCATCCGCGCCCATAGAAAAGCCGGCTAATTTATCGTCCAACGTATCTCTTGCCGTCAACATCAGTATTGGCGTATCAATACCTTGTGCACGAAGTTTTTCACACACCTGTAGCCCGCTCATTTTGGGCAGGTTAAGGTCTAAAATGATCGCATCATAACTTTGATTGCCGTTCTTCTTCTGGTTCTCAATTAAATGAAGCCCCGCCACACCATTAGCCGCATGATCACATTGAATATCTTCTAAATCGAGATAATCGATCACTGCAGTGGCTAAATCCAAGTCGTCTTCCACCAGCAGTAATTGAAGTTTATCGGTGATCATATTTACCTCTATGGCTTAAATAAGGTTGAAGATTGAGAAGTGATACTGAAACAGCTTACCACCGCCTGAACATCTTGCCAGACAGTGGTAATTCTTCTGTTAACTCATTCAATTCTGTCTAGATACTATCAAAACAGAGGTTACTCAGACACTTTCAACTCAGTCTGTAATTGAGTGTTTTCGCCTGCACTAAATCGAGTTTTCAAGGTTGCAATAAACTCTTTAATTTCGCACTGAATCATCAGTAATGACGGCGTTAAGATTAAGGTAATGAATGTAGCAAACAAAATACCATACCCTAGAGCTGCTGCTGCTGGAATTAAGAATTGAGCCTGTAACGATGTTTCACTTAATAACGGTGTTAAGCCTGCAAAGGTAGTGACCGAGGTAAGTAGAACAGCTCGTAAACGACCAGTACACGCTTGAACAATCGCATTTCGTGCAGACATGCCCTTTTCTTTAATCAGTTCATTAAAACGAGAAACAAGTAATAAGCTGTCATTCACAACTACGCCACTCAATGCCAAGATACCATTTAACGATAAGATACTGATTGTTAAGTCATTCCACCAGTGACCAAGAATAGCACCTACAATACCGAATGGAATCGCTGTCATGATAATCAATGGCTGAACATACGACTTAAGCGGAATCGCAAGTAACGTATAAATAGCGATCATCGCCAGTAAGAACATGCTGGTCATTGAACTTGCGGTTTCTTCTTGTTCTTCCGTTTCACCAGCAAAATCGACAGTCAACCCTTGGTATTGTGCAAGCAGTTCAGGCACTAAATTCTGTTGAAGTTGGTTAACTAACTCACCAGGTGCAACGATATCTTTATCTAATACCGCAGTAATATACACCGCTCGTTGGCTATCAATTCGCGTGATTTCTGATGCTTGGTAATCTGAGTAAATGTTTGCAACGGTGGTTAATGGCACAACCGTACCATCGCTGGTTCTCACATTCGCTTGGTTGACATCAGCCATGGTTTGACGAGCATCTTCTGGGTAACGAACTCGAACTTTTACTTCGTCTTTACCGCGCTGAAATTGCTGAACAATGTCACCACCAAAAGATTGTAAAACTTGCTTCGCTAAACTTGCGGTATCAAACCCTAAAGCGCGACCTTGCTGAGTAATTTCAAAACGGTACTGAGATTCACCTAAATCTAAGTTATGGTCGATACCGCTTACTCCAGCAATACCTTCAAGTGTTTCCACTAATTGATTACCCGCCGCGCTCACTGATTCATCATTCCACGCTTTCAGCTCTACTTTAAAGTTATCAACCATTTCCATTTTAGACAGGATTTTAAGCTTCTTCACGCCTTCCATCTGCCCGACGGATTCTTGCCAAAGCTGTGCAAATTCATTCGACGAATACACACTGTCGCTATCTAATTCGATTCTAACCTGACCTGAATCGTCACTGTCCGCAATGACTTGTAAGCTTAGCAATTCACTTTCTTCGTCTGCTGCGCTGTACTGAGTTCTTAATTCTTCATCAATCAGAACGGCGGCCGCCTCTAGCACTAATAGGTTTGTTTGCGTTTGCCCAAAGCTTGCGTCATTTTGCATCGACATATCAGCCGTGACAGTATCACCTGGCATATCAGGGAAAAAAGCCACTCTCACGTTACCTGTCATAGGTAAACCTACCACCAAAATGAATAGTGAAATGAACACCATAATCACCGCGTAACGCAGCTTCAAAGCCCAATCAATCACTCGGCTATAGATACGAACATTAAACCATTGCAGCGCACTATCCGCACCATGTTGAATACGCGCCCAAACGCCTTTTTTCTCGCCTCTTTGCGTATTAATGTGCGCTAAGTGAGAAGGTAAAATAAACTTAGACTCAACCAATGACAGCAACAAACAAATGGTAACAACCGTGCCAAACTGAGCGTAGATTTGCCCCATTTTGCCATCAACATTCGCTAGCGCTAAGAAGGCTACTACTGTCGTTAACACCCCGAATATCGTCGGTGATGCCACTTTCATGGTCCCGCGAATCGTACTGTTGATTGAGTCACCTTCTTCTTTGCGGGTTGAGTAAATACTTTCCCCCACGACCACGGCATCGTCGACCACTATTCCGAGTGCCATGATGAAACCAAATGTCGTCATCTCATTGATGGTCAGCCCCATAAAGCTGTCAGTCATGAAGAATAAGGTGCCACAAAATACAAATGGCAAGCCAGCCGCCACCCAAAACGCCACTCGAACATTTAGAAACAATGCGAGTACGATGAACACAAGCCCGATACCCGTTAGTGCATTCTTAAGAAGTAACGATAAACGATCTTTGATCATGGTACTTTTGTCATACCACGTTTCAATTTCTAAACCATCGGGTAATGCATTGCTTGCTTCCCAGCGATCGACTACTTGCTGAGCTTGTTCCACGATACTAACGACGTCACCATACTCATCCATCACGATTTGAATCGCAATCGCATTTTGTTGGTTATAGCGAGACAGTACGAAGGTATCGTCTTCAAACATGTCTTTAACTGTCGCGATATCTCCTAATGTAATTTGAGTACCATCACTATTAGTCACTACCGGAATCGCATTGAAATCTTGCAGTTCATAAGCTTGCTCAGACACCTTTAAGCGAACGGTTTTATCTCCGTTACGTAAACTGGTTGATAGCGCTGTGGATGATTCAGCATTAATCGCTTCGGATACATCTGTTAACGTCAGGCCATAAGCTTGAAGCTTACTTTCATCCACCTCAACCGAAATCATTGGATCGACTTTGGCTTTAATTTCGAGATCGCGAATCGCAGACTGGTTCAGTAAATCCGCTTTAAGTTGCTCGGCTAAATCCTGTAATGTCGCTCTATCGGCTTCTCCGTATAGCTGCACCCAAAGCGCATGATCTTGCATTCGAGCTTTATCAATGACTGGGTTATCCGCCCCTGATGGCAGATTATTAATGGCATCTACCTTGGTTTTCACATCGCTCAATAAAGTATCTAGGTCATAGGTACTTTCTTTTTCGATAGAAACATGACTGCCATTTGCATCTGAAGTCGAGGTAATACGCTTAATACCCGGCACTGTTTCCAATGCATCTTCAATTTTAATCGCCAGCCCTTCTTCTGCTTGGACTGGATCGCCACTGTCATAGGTGACAGAAACCGTCACAACATCAGGTTCTAAACTTGGAAACGCTTCTTTACGTAAAGAGTTAACGGAGAATAAACCAATCAAAATAACGCTAATTAACAATAAGTTAGAAGCCACTGAGTTATTAGCAAACCAAGCTATTGGTCCTGTGTGCTTTTCCCGATGTTCAGGCGCTGGTTGAACTTTTGGAAGTTGATTATTTTCAGACATGCTTAACCCTCAACCTTAGCCATTACTTTCATTCCCTCTTGGAAACTGCTCAATGGGCGTTTCACTACTTGAACGGCTGCTTTGGTGCTTGTATTTAGGTCGAAATCCAAACTATTTGGGTCAATGTAAATCAGACCATCTTTTTCAAACTGAGCTTGTGCTGAAGATTTTGCGAGTAACCCTTGTGAGTCCACCACCCAAATGTCACCTTGCTGAGAAAGTGCAGAAGCAGGAAGCTGCCACAGTTGATCCAAGGACTTACCTGAGATAACCGTTTTCACGAACATACCAGGGTAAAGATCGTCTACTTGTTCGAGTGGATTTTCGACCACAACAATCAACGAACGTTGACGAGTATCTTGAGATAAATGCTGCTCAACCCGTTCTACATTGCCCTGCCACTTGTATGAACCATCCGAACTTTGAAGCGTGACAGGCCATGAGGTGTTTTGAAGGTTCTGGTTATCTATCGATGGCAAATTTTTCCATTGGCTTTCAGATAATGGAACGGTCACTTCTACTTCATCGATGCTGTATAGCGTCGCGACTTGTGTACCTGTTTGAACATAACTGCCAGGTTGAATATCTCTTGTCACAATTAACGCATCGAAAGGGGCTGTTAATTGGGTTTTATCAAGGTCTTTCTGGGCTTTTTTCAGTTCTAACTGAGCATTTTCAAGCGCAGCGGTTACTTGAGCTAATTGAGGAGTTCTCAATACAAGCGGAGAATCTGGCTCGCCAGATAAACCCGAATGTTCCCATTCTGATTTCGCTTGTTCACCTTGTCTTTGCTCTTCTAATAAATTCAACTTAGCTTGGGCGACATTTGATTTAGCCAGTGATACCGCTTGCTGGTAACTGGTGTTATCAATATCTGCAATCACATCACCTTTCTTAACCACCTGTCCAGTTTCGAAAAATGTACTCACGCTTTCAACACGCCCGCTCACTTCTGCTGAAAACAACAATTCATAACGTGATTTCACTTCACCATGACCAACGACTTCAGCTTGGTATTCACCCGTAGTGGTATTAATAATGGCAACCTGTGGTAGCTTGGAAAACGCCTCTTTTTCTGATGCTTGCCCTTGTTGAACTGTCTTTAAACCCGGCTCTTTATCAAGATCTTGCTCTGTTTCTTTATCTTGAATAATTTGTAAGCTATTAGCTTCTTGCGCAGCTTGAGAAGACAAAGCTGATTCAGGCGCTTTCTTAATTGGCTCCATCTGAGAGCCGTTAAAAGCCACCGCTGCAAATATGCTTGAGCCCGCGATAAGAGTAATGGCGATTGTTAATTTATTGAGTTTCATGCGGATGCTCCTAAGCCAAGTGCTAGACCTAAATCAATTCGGTTTACTAAGCGGTTATAAATAGTTTGAGTAAGTTGTGCTTCAAGATCGTAGGTTTGCTGCTGAACGGTAAGGAGATCAAAAATGTCGACCAAACCCTGACGATACTTTTCTTTATAGCTGACAAAGCTGCGTTGAGCGCTTTCTAAAGCAAGTGCCAAATGTTGTTGCTGAAGTGCTAATGAGCCTTCTTGTCCCATAGTATTTTCAACTTCATTGACCGCATTAAGCAGTGTTTCTTGATAAGCCCAATAGGTTTGCTCTGTTGTTAACTGCGCCACTTCCGCTTGTGACTTCAATTTCCCACCTTGAAATAAAGGCGCTGACACTTGCCCCAATACACTCCATAGCGGACCTGTCAGTAATGCTTCACTTGGTGACTCAGCCATGTCACTTAAACTTGCTGAAAGGCTGATCGATGGGAGCATTGCTTTATAGGCAGCATCCGTTCTTAGGGCTTCCGCTTCAATATTCAAAAACGCAGATTGGAGATCGGGTCTGCGAGATAGGTTTTGATCCGGCATCATGTCTAATGGATTTAACACTTCAGGGAAAATCACCGGAATAGACACGTCTAATGACTCGCCAACCCATTGACCCGTTAACAAAGTTAGACTGCGTTTACTGCTTGCAAGTTGCTCTCGGTAGTCAGCTAGGGTTGCCTTAGTTGATGCGCTGTTAGATTTAGCATTATCGAGATCTTCTAAGCTTCCTAGCCCAGATTTGTATCTGGCTAATACCAAACCTTCATTGTTCTCAAGCACTACTAAACGCTGCTCTTCAATCGTAACCAATTGCTGTTTTAAGCTAATTTCTAGCCACGTACGCATCAAGTTAGCCACCACTAAGTCTTGCGCACCTTGTAAACTCGCTTGTGAACTCATTACATCTTTCATTGATGCATTGCTGCTATCAGCAAGCTTTTGCCACAAATCCAACTCCCAGCCAACAGTAAGGTCGGTGGTATAAGTATCATCGCTATCTTCTTGCGCTTTACCACTAAAGCTAGCTTCAACCGTTGGCAAGCGATCTGCTGCGGTAATACCTTGCTGAGCGTAAGCGATATTTAACGCCACGACGCTTTGCTGAAAACTAGGATTAGTTTCAAGTGCTTGAGTAATGAAAGTGTCCAGCTCCGGCAAGCTCACCAAGTCTGTAATCTGTATGGATGATTCAGCTTGGTTTTCTTCGCTACCTTGGGCGGATAAATTGGATTGTTGAATGAGCTCCAGCAACAATTGTTGATTTGTAGAAGCGGTTATTTGCTCGGCTAGTACCGTGTAATCCGCTTGATTCGTTGAGCTACAACCAATCAAGCCGACTAAAACCAGCGAAAGCACGGAATGTTTTAAAGGAAGATTCAGTGTCATCTTCATGTCTCCTGTAAGAATGAAGACAAATTAACAACTGATAGGTTAAGGCAGGGTTAACGCTCGCTTAAAAATGGAATTTATTGAAAAGAAAAACAGAGCTCAGTGTCGATATGATTAAAAGGCGGCTGAGCGATGTTTAGGCTTACTGCTTACTGCTTACTGCTTACTGCTTACTGCTTACTGCTTACTGCTTACTGCTTACTGCTTACTAGGAAGATTTTACGACGACTGATTGATGGAAGCCAAATAGTGACTAATCTTCTTGCCCCGGAATAAAGCTCGCCAATTTAAAACCGATAGCGTAGCTCACAACACCTACAGTAAAAAAGACCAATAAAGAGAATGCGGAGGCGACAAATTTAGACACACCAAAACCCCAAACGATTGTGAAAATTAATCCTTGAAAGGCTTCTTGTGGCCACTGTGACATTGGAAAGTGCGAACCACCTACGATCAAATAAGAAGCGCCAAACAATCCACACAATACCGAAACGATACCGAAAATAACTTTAAAGTTCATAACTTTAACCTCACCCATAGCCTTGGGAATAAAGCTTAATTAGTAATGATGAATAATGACATTTCTA
Organism: Vibrio sp. 99-70-13A1; assembly: GCF_013114625.1. Taxonomy (GTDB): domain Bacteria; phylum Pseudomonadota; class Gammaproteobacteria; order Enterobacterales; family Vibrionaceae; genus Vibrio. The sequence continues at coordinate 23,137 of NZ_VTXD01000037.1, read as the reverse complement.
ACAGTATACATCACCAGAAAAAGCCACTCTATTATGATAAATAGGTAGTTTTCCAAGTTTGTAACTAAGTACACCCAAAATAATCAAAAAAAATTCACATTAATATGGATTATAGAGAATGGCATGCCTATAATGCGCGCACATAAGCCTATTTTACGACCAATAATAATGTTTAAGCATTCATTAGCACGAGCCGTTTCCCTGATTTCAGATAACCCGTATATCAACGGAGTCTGTAATGTTTTTATTATGCTCCTGCCCGTCTCTTTAATTTCTGCATTTTGCATGTTGCTTGGTAATGCCGCATCTTACTTTGAGTTACATGAGTTTTCACAACGTCTGTACAGCATCAGCACCCTTGTGTGGCAACTTTTTCCTATCTTGCTGATTGTATATTATTCCCAATTTCTGGCTTCAATGCACAAGCTCGAAAGGATATCTTTAATCACACCATCCATAGTGATCTACTTTATTGTGAGTTATCAATGGGAGTTGCTTAAAGTCGGCACGGTTATTCCTACCAATTACCCATTAGCGATCTTACTGCCTATAGCTGTCTGTTTTTGTTTAAAGCTCACTAAACAAAAACGCAAACGCCAAAAAATAGAACTCCCGAATGTCGTTGAAAAGTCCATTTCTATGATTCTTTCTAGCAGCATTTTGGTCTTTTCGTTTTCGACAATCAGTTACATACTTAGGCACATCATCTTCGAAGATGTAGTGATTGCCAGCTATTTCCCTCACTTAGACCCACATTCATTAATGGATGGTATTATTTATGAATTGGCACGAAACCTATTTTGGGCTATTGGAATTAATGGTCATATCGTTCTCGCGTCTTACAAAAGTGAGATCTACCATCTGAGCATGCAGTTGGTGGAGCAGCACCAAGCTCTGGGAACACCTTTACCTATCCTTACCAGTAATTTTTATGACTTCTATGCGGGGTTAGGTGGCGCAGGTAATACCTTATCCTTAGTTATTTGCATGATCTTATTCTCACGCAATAACAGCTATAAAAAACTTGGCTGCGCTGTTTTGATCTTGAGCCTCTTTAATATCAATGAGCCCGTCATTTACGGTCTGCCAATCATGTTTAATCCTATTCTCATTATTCCATTTTTGGTGGTACCAATATTCAGTTTGATCATTGCCTATATTGCGACAAGTCTTGGCTTTGTTCCGCCTGTTTCTGAAGTAATGAGTTGGATGACCCCTCCTTTAATCAGTGGCTACATTGGGACAGGAAATTCGATTAACGGCGCTATTTTACAAGCACTGATTATCGGTATCGGCGTGTTGTTCTATTTACCATTTTTCAGACGTTATGAAGATCTCGGGCGCACTCGACATATCTTTACTAACTCTGCTTCAAAAGAATTTTTTAACAGTGATGATGTATCCAAAGGTCAGTCCACGAATACATTTATTCCTCACTTATCTAATAATATCTCAGCACAAAAATGCTTAAATGACTTACAAGAAAGTGGTGAATTTACGCTGTTCTACCAACCTCAATATGACATCACTCACCAGCAAGTCGTTGGGCTAGAAGTCCTTATTAGACATAAAGGGTTTGATGGGAAAATCACGCCACCCTACTTCCTTTCAAGCTTCGCCAGCTTAGGTATTATGCAAGATCTCGATTTGTGGGTGATTGAAAAAGCCTTACATGAGGTTGCTCCCTTTGCAAATTCTGACCACTTCAAAGTATCGATCAACGTTTCGTCTGACACTTTATTAATCGACAATTTTGCTAATAGCATGCGGAAGCTGATCGATAGCAGCGCATTACAAACTCATCAAGTTGAACTTGAAATCACAGAAGATGTGCTTGTGAAAGATGAGAAGAAAACCAAGCAGACAGTCGATGAACTTAGAGCATCTGGAATATCTGTCGCGTTAGATGATTTTGGTGCGGGCTTTTCATCACTTGGTTACTTATCAAAATTTGAGTTCGATAAAGTAAAAATCGATCGCTCATTTGTGATTAACCTAGCCAGTGATAAAGGCAAAGAGCTGTTTAAACTTACCAGCCAATTAGTGCAAATTGGTGGCGCAACCGTGGTGGTTGAGGGGGTAGAAGAAAAAGAAGAACTCGACTTCATTTCAGAGCAAAACATCAACCTGATTCAAGGCTTCTATTTTTATAAGCCGATGCCTTTTGAGCAGGTACTTGAGTTGAACTTATACCCAGAATCGAAACCACTCGCAGCAAGCTAATCACAAAACAACGATTAGCCGTAAGCTATAAAGCTTCTTAGCTGCTAGCTACTGAGTTACAGACTGAGCTATTGTCTTATTAAAGCTCATGAGAGCTTATTTAAGATAAAGCTTTAAGACCATAATTTAACGCTAGGATTTTTCGTATAAAAAGGGCATACAACCATCTATATCTAGTGATAATTGTATGCCCTTTTGCATTCCTAATTTGAAATGGCTTGGGTCTTAAGTCTTAAGTCTTAAGTCTTAAGTCTTAAGTCTTAAGTCTTCTACGCAAAATCACATAAAGAAAACCCAAGCTTCAGTCGAGAACTAAAGCAAGAAGAAGATACCCGCTAAACAAGCACTCATTAAGTTTGCTAACGTACCCGCAGCAACGGCTTTCAAACCTAGATTTGCCACTTCTGCACGTCGCTCTGGCGCTATCACACCAATTGAACCAAGCTGAATCGCAATAGAACCAATATTGGCGAAACCACACAATGCAAAGGTGATGATCACTTGGCTATGCTCAGAAAGCAGCGCTTTGTTTTCCACAAAATCAATGAAAGCAACAAACTCGTTCATCACAACTTTCTGGCCAATGTACGAACCTGCCATCAACACTTCATCTGCAGGGATACCGATTAACCACGCCAAAGGTGAGAATAAGTAACCAAAGATAGCTTGCAGCGTAATGCCAGCAAAACCAAAGACTTCACCTAAGCTTTCAAGACCAGTGTTCACCATCGCAATCACACTCACGAAAGCAATCAGCATAGTACCGACAGCAACGGCTACCTTCATACCATTCATCGCACCGCTTGCTAATGCATCAATTACATTGCTTTGGTCCGCTTTATCTAACTCGATGTGTTCGTAATCACTTGGCGTACCAGTTTCTGGAACAATGATTTTCGCCATCAACAAGCTACCAGGTGCCGCCATAAAACTTGCTGCAATCAGGTATTTAAGTTCAACACCTAATCCCGCATAGCCGCCAAGCACACTGCCAGCAACTGAAGCCATACCACCAGCCATTACTGCAAACAGTTCTGAGCGAGTCATGCTTTTTAAGAATGGGCGAATAAGTAGAGGCGACTCACCTTGAGAAAGGAAAATATTACCCGTTGCGACCAGTGATTCAGCTTTACTCGTACCTAGCAGTTTTTGTACTGCACCGCCTAAAACTTGAATCACTTTTTGCATGATGCCTAAGTAATACAGCGCTGAGATTAATGCACTGAAAAAGATGATGATTGGCAGAACACGAACTGCAAAGATGAAGCCCTCTGTTGCCAGACCACCAAACAAAAAGGCAATGCCTGCATCAGCAAAACCCAGCAGGCTGGAAACGCCACTGCTTAAACTCGTTAATGCCATTTGCCCCCAAGGGAAATACAGCACCAATGCAGCAAAACTGATTTGTAATAGGAAAGCTCGGCTAACGGTTTTCCAGTTAATTGCCGAGCGGCGTTCAGATAATAGGTATGCGCAAGCCATCAGCGCAATTACGCCGACAAAACCAAATAAAATATTCATATTGTGTCCTAGTAATCCTTAAAGAGTGAACAAGAGCCAAGCGAATGACATCAAAGGAGCAGGACAAAGGATCGCAAGCAGAAAGCGACGCGATGGTGTAAATAGCGACTGGGTAAATAGCGGCTGAGTAAATAGCGGCTGAGTAAATAGCGGCTGTGTGGGTAACAACGATAGAGGGTGTAGCAATGGATTATTCATGTAGATCACCTTATACAAGCAGTGGAACGTAGCTGGTCCAGTCCTTGGGGTCATTCACAAATCCATGTGACGGCTTGTATTGGCTAAGCTTCGGCTTAAAACCGGAAGAGAAGTATAAATAGATAAACGAGACTTTCATCACATTTTTTCAGGCAAACGTTCGCGCGATTATTTATTAGGCAGAATCATTAAAATTCAAATGAAATCGATATCATTTGATGTGTTATGAGTGATTCAATTTCGATTTCGTCACCACTTAAAAATGCAAAAGCCCACGTAATACGCAGGCTTTGACTATCGATTTGCTGATTTTATTTAGTTAAAAACAGGCGTTTTAAGGTCTTTAGCAGCATTCTTTGATATCTCATCATAATCCGTGCTCTTGGTAACCAGCTTGAGGTCCAAAGTACTGTTTTTGCATGAGAGAAAGTTTGGAATCCTTCCACCCCATGATATCGACCAATACCCGACTGACCAATGCCACCAAAAGGTGCGTCATCAGCTGAAATTTGCAGTAACGTTTCATTAATCCCTACCGACCCACTGTGCGTATTATCTAAAATATCACGCTTAATGTTTGAGTCATTGGTCATGAGGTAAAGCGCCAAAGGTCGTGGGCGCTGATTAATGTATTGAATGCATTCTTCCAATTTCTCGTAAGTCATTACAGGTAAAATGGGACCAAAGATCTCCTCTTTCATCACTAACATTTGATCAGAGGTTTGAGTCAGTAAGTGAGGAAGCATTAATCGGCTTTTACTGGATTCCTCAGCAGCACTCATATTCGAACCATCGATGGTGAGGTTTTGTTTATCAATCGTATGAAGTTTAGCGCCTTGTACTGTGGCATCTTCAACAACATTCAATAACCTTTGATGCTGCCTATCATTGATGATGTGGCTAACCCCTTTCACTTTGCCTTTCTTAATATATATCTTCTGGAATTTTTTCAGATATAAATCGACAAATTGGCTTTCCTTACCTTTAGGTAACATCACATAGTCAGGGGCGATACAAATCTGCCCAGCATTAATCGACTTGCCGACTAATATCGCGTCTACAGCTTTTTCAAGATCGGCGTCAGGAGCAATGATGACTGGGGATTTCCCACCAAGTTCCAAAGTAATCGGAGTCAAATTTTCCGCAGCCGATTTTGCTACTAATTTGCCAACCGTAGTAGAGCCGGTAAATAGAATATGATCAAAGGGCAAAGCGCTAAAGTGAGATGAAATTTCCGCCTCCCCTTCTACGCATTGGATGTGATCTTCGAATTCAGCCAAAACCTGAGTCAGCACTTTATTGGTATGAGGGGTATTTTCGCTCAGCTTGACCATCATCCGGTTGCCTGCAGCAAGAGCAGTAGCGATAGGGGCAATACTCAATACAATTGGGAAATTCCATGGCACCATGATCCCGACAACACCGAGAGGCTGATAATGTACAGCAACTTTAGAAGGAAGGAGCATGATTCCCGCAGCTCGACGCTGAGGTTTCACCCACTTAGGCAATTTTTTAAGTGTGTAGTTAATATGGTGAATAGCAGGCATTAAATCACAAATTGTCGAATCAAAATCGCTGCGGTAACCATAGTCTTGCTTAAGCGCTTCAACTAATAATGCTTCAGACTCAAGCAAGCGAGTTTTTAACGTGTTCAACCGAACGATGCGATCAGCAATTGGGCTATAAGGTTCAGCCTCATACGCTAATTTTATATTGGAAAATTTCTGACGAAGTGCCGGTAAGCTTAACTCGGTTGTTTCAGAATATTGAGCATTCATTGGAAGTCCACTTAATGAATAATGACCTTATTCATATTACCTACCTGTTAACCGGCTTCAAACTTAAGAAGAGAATTTGTGAAGCCGTATTATTTATGAAGCCCTACAATGAATCAAACCGTTAATAACATACGAGTCTTAAATGCAATAAGTGTAATCACATCACTCGTACGAATTCATACCTTCCGTCATTTTTGGCTTGCTCTTTAAAAAGCAACACACCATTGTGAAAAGTCAGCGCCACCAAAAGTTCTGAAGACTCGTAATAGTAAGTAAATACGCCATCTCGCCTGTCTTCTATTTGCTTTGGTGTCCCTAAAACTTTCTCCACTGCCGCTATTCTTGTTTGGCCATCAATCAATGTACTTAAATCAAACGATTTTGATGCACCTTCATCAATACAACCGACTAATCCACCTAGAAATACACTCAGTAACAGCGCTATAGACACAAGCTTTTTCACAACACACTTCCTTATTTCTGTTTCCCCTCATTGTAACTATGATTAAACGATAGAAATGTAATGCCTTGTAAGCAGAACAAATGCACTACTTACTATTAGTCTTCTCTCTCTACGGTTCTAATTAATAAGTTGGATTGAAAATCAGGTAGGGAAAATCATCACTGCTGGTAACTTCAACCGAACACTTGCAGATACTTATGCTCTATATGATAAAAAGATTCAGCCCGCTCCAGATGAATTCAAAAACTCTATTCGGCTATCATCCTAGATACAAAAAACCGATCGATCATGGCGTAAGCAATGTGGATGTAAGTGGCGTTGGCTTTATGTCATGTGGTGGTCAATACGGCGTATCAGAAATCGACGAAATACTATCTGATCACTGCCCTTTAAAATTTACAGCTAAACATTAGACATTACTTCCGAGAACACCAAATGGACGTTTAGTGTTTTCTTTCTGAGAGCAACACTTAAATTTTCACTCACACACTGTTAGAATTGTATAGCTAATATAAATATTTCAATGGCTTAAAATGATTAAAAAAAATATATTCAGAATGACAGCAGTTGGTACGGCGATTCTAATAGTATCTGGCTGTGGGCTACGTACAATATCAGGAACACCCGTTGAGCGCACACTAGGCAATGCTAAGCAGTTTTCAGATTATGATTTATCGCAAGATGAAGATTACAAACATTCAGAAGCAATGCAGCTAATTTCACTCTCTACCCGAGTAAAACCGAGTAAAGCAAATGATTTAGACGCTCATGCTGACGGTTTCAATAATGTGAGCCTAAGAACTGCACAAGCTACAGCTATTGGAGCTACGGTAAACGCTACAATCAATCCTTTTCAAGCAGTATTCCTATTAGTCGGCTTCGAGAGTCAGCTATCTAAAATGAGCAGACGTAATAAGGAAAACGAACTGTTTAAGGTTATACCTACAGATAATCTAACCGAAATTGAAATTACTTCTAAGCTGAAAGAAGCGCAAATAGAGCTCGATTCAATTATCAAAAAAGCTTATCTAGCCGATGACAACGTAGCTAATGTTGTTTTTTTAAATATGATGGATGAAGGGCTCTCAACGGAACTCTATGACGATTACATTGTTCCTCTGACAGAAACAGATGAGGTTGCTTATTGTTATGATAAATCCATTTACAACCAATTCTTGGAATTAAAAGACGATCCTGAATACTCCCCGACCTCCACTTCATTACCAATTTCACATCGTGGGTGCTTTGCCAGAGTTAGAGCTTCTGGAAGGTACTACTATAACGATGTAAATAGCTCTTTACGTTCAATCCCAGATTCAGATTTTATCGTGGCTACAGCAACATTACCGGTACTTTTCCCAGTACAAGAACTGAGAGGCATAAGTGATGATGTTTACCTTTACCAACCCGCGGCAGGATACTTTAGAAGTGCTAACCTTAAGGCACTATTAAAAACAGACCCTGGCATGGTAAAAGCGTATTGGGATCAAGACAATTTTGTAGACGTTCCAAAAATTACAAATATCACCACAGCTGAAGTATTAAGCTTTGGTGGTGAATCTAAATAGCGCCCAAAAGAAAGGGTTCACAGTGCAATGAGCTGTGAACCCTTTCTTAACTAGAAACTTTTACTTACCTCATGTTGCTGCTGATCCTTAGGTTTCGAAAATTTAGACTCATTGTCGAAGAACTAAGCAGAAGTACTTTTTAAAGTGTCCGGCGCATTAACAATGAAGCCGCCACATTAAGTGGCGGCTAAAGTTACAAATTACAGGGTTGAAATTACAGCGAGGTAAAGCGGGCGGTGAAATGGCGCAACACTTCAGGCTCATATTCAAAGGTTAAACCCACTAACTCATGGGCTCTGTCTCGGAGCTCAATAATCGCATCCGCAATGTAGTCCATGTGATCGTTGGTATACACTCGGCGCGGTATGGTTAATCGCATAAGCTCTAATTCCGAAGCTTTTTGCTCTCCCGTCTCAGGATCTCGCCCAAGCAATAATGAGCCTATTTCTACAGCACGGATACCCGCCTCTAAATAAAGCGCATTACACAGTACTTGAGCTGGGAATTGCTCTGCAGGAATATGTGGCAGAATCTTCGCGGCATCCACAAATACCGCGTGCCCACCTGTTGGGTACTGAATCGGAATGCCCGCTTGGTGTAACCTATCCCCTAAATACTCAACCTGACTAATGCGGTAATGTAAAAAGTCCTCATCTGCCCCTTCATACAAACCTCTCGCTAGTGCTTCCATATCACGACCAGCCATTCCGCCATAAGTTACGAACCCTTCCATTGGTACACAACGCGTTCTTACGGCTTGGAACAACTCTTGGTGATCTCGAATACAGCATAAACCTCCGATATTCACCATAGGATCTTTTTTCGCCGACATCGTCAGCATATCGCCATACTGATACATCTCTCGGATGATCTCTAAAATTGAACTGTTCTTATACGCTTCTTCACGCTGTTTAATAAAGTAAGCATTTTCACAATAACGCGCTGAGTCAATCACAACAGGAATATCATGCTTAGTCGCAATGTCATAAACGGCTCTCATATTCGCCATAGATACAGGCTGACCACCAGAACTGTTACACGTAATGGTGGTAATAATGCCCGCGATATTATGAGACCCATACTGTTCTATGGTTGCTTCTAGTTTCTTGAGATCAAAGTTACCTTTCCAGTCATACGGTGTCGTGGTATCAAATGCCTCTTCCGTTACAACATTGATTGCTTTACCGCCATTAAGCTCAATATGCCCGGCTGTGGTATCAAAATGATAATTCGAAATGAATACTGGTGTCTCACCACCACGGACATTTCGCATTCTTTCAATCAAACATGGAAATAGAATTTGCTCAGCTCCACGCCCTTGGTGAGCTGGCACGGTTAGGTTATATCCAAAGAAGTGCTTAACAGCATCACATAAGTTGTAATAGTTACGGCTACCCGCGTAAGACTCATCTCCCATCATGATCCCTGCCCATTGGTTATCACTCATGGCGCCGGTTCCGGAATCCGTCAATAAGTCGATATAGACATCATCACTGCGTAATAAGAAAGGGTTAAGCCCCGCTTCTGCCAATGCAATTTCGCGATCAGCAAGCGTGGTCATTTTAATCGGTTCTACCATTTTGATGCGAAAAGGTTCTGGAATACGTTTCATTTTAATTTCCTTCAGATAGATCTAAGCCGCCTGATTACAGGCATGGTTAAGTTGTTTTTTTGAAGTGGCTGAAATTCAATTAGAGTTAAATGATGAAAACTATTAACTCATTGAAGTAGCGCTATAAGTGCGGGTGCACTAAGGAAATTAATCTGTGGCTTTACTGAGTAAAGAGAGGCAGTAGTCAAGGTTATACCAAGGTGACAACACTAACGTGCTGTCGAGCTGATCTAATTGGCTCATAGCGTTATCCTCCTCCTTGATGAATGATTTTAATTTGAATAATGAAGGCGAGTTATAAAAATCGAAACTGATTTCTATAACTGCCATCTACTTACTATAGCTGAATTCCATTATTGTTGACTGTGACACATGGCTATTTTATGGTCAGCTTTATCTCCTCATGGAAGTGTCTACTGAGAAAAATGCTTACTCAAGCAAGCACCGACCACTTGTTCAAATGGAACTGATTAAGTTATTACACCTTAGTTGGTAGCCATTGATACTCTGTCTGTCGATAAATCAAAGCAGTATTGAGCGTGTTTTTTAAGGCATGAGAACACATCTTTGTCTAATTGATTTCGGATGACTAAGTCAGACATGATAGCCATGGTTTGCTCTAAGCTCATTCCATCTCGATACGGACGAGATTGGCTTAACGCTTGAAACACATCCACTACTGCCACAATGCGGCTTGGCTGATCTAACTGCTCTGCTGTTTTTCCTAATGGATAACCAGACCCATCTAAACGTTCATGATGATTCGATGCCCACTCACAAATCTGAGGAGAATGGAAAAGCTCTTGAAGTGAAAAACGTGTATCGGTAGCGTGACGCTTAATACAGCAAAACTCTTCATCCGTCAGTGAATCGGGTTTGTGCAGAACATCTCTTGGGGTTTGGAGTTTACCAATATCATGAACTAACCCTGCCAAATAGAGCTTCCTTTGGGTTGTTTGTGAATAGCCAAGTTGCTTGGCGAGGTATTCCGTTAATTGCCCAACTTTCAATGAATGTTTGAAAGTAAAAGAACTTTTAGCATCAACCAATTTCGCAATGAACTCACCAAACGCAATGGTCTCACCTAGCGTCATTTTTTGGGAAAAGAATGGTACGGCTGAAAACTTACTGCTCATTATTTCGATATATGAAATGTCCATCGAAAACCAAAAGTCATCGTTATCAACCAACTCACACATGTGCTGAACTAAGTTGCTTTCAAACAAAGTGCCTGCCGAATCCGTTAAGCATTCAATGATGCTTGCTTTCCCTGATGGCGTTAAATTACCAAAGCGATCAGAAGCCGTTTCACCGTATAGGTAATCCACCCTATCTGCCAGCATGATAATGGCAGCAAGCTCTTTTTCTAACATTCCCATCGGCAACGATTGAAGCTCTTCCCATGGCGTATGGTGATATAAAACGGGCTTTGCAAAAATAGAAAGCACTGGGCATTCCTTTAATATTTGGTGCCCTTTCTTGCAGTGATGATGAGTACCTTCCGGCACTAAGCTCGTCAGTAAGCTTCGATGTTCATCCACTTGAGTAATTCCACAGTCATGGATTAACCCAAGCGAAAATGCCAACTGTGCTTGTTCTTCTTCCCAACCCACACTTTGCGCACATCGATAAGCAATATAACCAACTCTTTGCCCATGATTTTGGCTTTCAAACCCCACATTATCCAATGCTCTCGCAATGCCTAGTAGTGCCCGCCTTAAATCCACAGTCACTTCTTCGCAACACAAATCCATTTAATCAACCTAGTTCTTAACGCTTTTTTTATGACGACTGAATACTAATCCAAAATAGGTATAAATAGACATAGAAATACTAAGGTTTTTATCATTTAGTGATATCGGTTGCGTATAACGTGATCTACGTGCCACAAATAAAGCCTAACTTTTCCTGTACAGTCTCGTTGAGCAACATTAGTCTGGTTTATACGCAACTAATTTTCCATAAGGATCGCTATGTTTAAAAACGATATTGATGAGGAACTCTCCATTGCTTTAGTTCAAGAAAGCTTTGCCCCGTTTTATGCTGAAATATCTCAATCTCAAAATGAGTACTTAGCACAATGGCTTGCGTGGCCGCCTCATTGCCAAACAGAGCAGGATTTTAGAATATTCGTTCAACGCAGTTTGAGTGATTATGCTGAAGGAAAAAGCATGACTTGCGCCATTATTTTAAATGGGAAGTTAGTCGGAAATTGCAGCTTTAACAGCATTAACCATGACACTAAAAAAGCGACAATTGGATACTGGCTCTCTCAAGCTGAACAAGGGAAAGGTATTATTACTCGAGTTGTGAAAAAGCTGATTGATATTGGGTTTAATGAACTTGATATGGAAAAGATTGAAATTTCCGCTGCCGTGGGTAATAAACCAAGCCGTAAAGTCTGTGAGCGACTAGGATTCGAATTAGAAGGGATAATCACCCGAAATGAGAACTTAAATGGCCGAGTGATTGACCATGCTACCTACGGATTACTGCGTGTTAACAGCAGGTACAATTAAATTACTTGAATTGCACTTAACAACTGGCTTACTAGCGCGGCTCTATGAGAAGGCAAAGATTAATCACTAATACGCAGTGCAAGGCTTAAAAAAACAAGGGCGACCTAAGTTGCCCTTATTGAAAATCTACCGTGCATTTGTGATTGAGAGCTAATGTCAATTATTCAGTTGGAAGATACCCGTTGTAATTGACGGTAACCGAATTAGATAGTGGCTTAGAGTGAGACTTAGGCATTGAAACAACAAACTTCGCACCGCCATGCACACTCCCTTTAATGCTAATTTTCCACCCAAGTTTCTTTGCCGCAGAGTTGGCAATTGCTAACCCTAGACCAAACCCACCGGTTTTTAATGTTCTACTTTGATCCAACCGTGAAAATGGTAACAGTACTTCATCACGCTTTTCTTCTGGTATGCCTTCACCATTATCTTCTATAGCAATCAACCAATTTTCTGAATTCTCATCCAACGTGACCCACACTTTGTCTTTCGTGTAATTGCCCGCATTTTTCAAGATATTATCCAAAACTAAACGTGCCATGGTGCAATCACATTTAGTTTGAATACCATGAAGTAACCGAGACTCAAACTCTACACTGGGTAATTTTGAATAGCGTACTCTATCTAAACAATATTCACTTAAATCAGTCTTCGTTTTGACCAGTTCAAAGAATGAATTATCCGCAACATTAAGCTTAGACAACATAATAATATCTGATGTCAGCTCATTGATATCATCAATATAATTATCTATATCATCAAACAGTGCTTGTTGTTTTTCAGGGGCTTCACGCCTTAATAAATCGGCGGCCAATTGAATTCTACTAAGTGGGGTTCGCACTTCATGGGGGATAGCTTGAGCAAATATATGGCTTTGTTTTACTTTACTTTCAATCTCTTCCGCCATTGAATTAAAACTATCAGCAAGGTCAGAAATAGGGTGAAGTTCCTTAGAGCTAGACCTTGTACTGAGTTTCCCTTTTCCAAACTGTTCTTGCTTAGCAACCAGTAGCTCTATTCGTTCCTGCAAACGGCGAATAGGTAGGTAAATACTCGCGCCAATGGCAAACACGACAGCAAGTAACAATGCGATCAAAAAATGCCTTTCAGAGTCTTCATACCACTCAATATTTGGGCTGAAGAATTCCTCTATTTCACTAAAGACAAAGCTGTACTTAGAGTTTGGTAAAGGAAAAACCGCCGAGTATAAATTCGTTTCTGTGAGATAGACTGGGATGGTATTCAGAGTCGTATAAAGCTCGCATTTTCGGCATGGAGCTTCTCCATCCCAGTTTTCGATTAACCTTAAATTAAAAATATAAAACTGCTGATATCCCGTTCTATCAAGCTCACCATATAAAGATTTAGGTTGGTTACGCTGATTAACGTATTGCTCAACAAAATAACTGCCGTCATTCAAAAACGTTTCAATTTCGGTTCTTCTCATATGCCCATCACCTAAAGTGATGAATAAAAACAGAGTAGAAATCAACCCGATAACAATCCCGATATACAAACGAGCAAACATAGAAATATTCTTTAATTTTTGCAGGATAATCTTAAGCAACAAGCATGTACCCCTTGTTTCTAACGGTTCTTATCCACTGTTTTTCGTTAGCATGAATACGAAGCTTTTTGCGTAAACCAGACACCCGCATATCGATTGAACGGTCATTGAATGAATAGTCGATACCACGGAAAAGCTGACAACACTGATCTCTCGTAACAACTTCACTCATGTTTGTGACTAACAAATTTAGAATATCGAATTCAGCAGATGTGAGTTTTAGATTTTGACCATTTAAATATGCAGACTGATCACCAACATCGATGAAAATTCCATTTGGGTTAGGAACATTTTCTTGGCTTTCAATAGAATGGCTAGTGGAAGAAGGCGAATTGTTAGCGGCTAAAGAAGCACGACGCAGCAAAGCCTCAATTCTAGCTAATAAGGCATGACCTCGAATAGGCTTAGTCACATAATCATCAGCACCAAACTTAAATAGGCTGACTTCACTGACTTCATCTTCAGATGCCGTCAAAACTAAAATGATACCGTGATAAAACTCTCGCGCTTGGCGACATATTTGAGTACCACTCATACCTGGTAACATCAAATCAAGTAATACGAGATCTGGTTCAAAACTGCGTATCTTGTCTAGTGCGAGGTTACCATCATGAACAGCGCTCACAACGTAACCCTCGGCTTCTAAATAAAGAGTAGTTAAGCGGGCTATTTCTAGATCGTCTTCTACAATGAGTACTTTAGCTTTAGACATCAATATCATCCGTATTTATAAATGCGGGCGTATTATATATGCCATACTGATTCATTCAACAGTGTGATGCTCGTCATTATTTTACCGTATGACAATTAATTTGCATCAATAATGTACACCTAGTTTTACATAGTTGTTTGCATATAACACTTTGGGATTCACGGATGTATTGCCCTAACTCGATTCATGGCAAGTTACCTCACTCACCATCGCTTTCTGCTCCAATGAAACGAGCGTTACACTTTAATAGTGTAATAAAATGTAACGCTGAATAAGTCAAAGGTGTCAGACAATAAAGCGGTTTAGTACATGGTCCTGCTCCAATATTTTACTTTGTTGGTTATCGAGTGACTTACTCGCATTTTCCGCAATATTTGTAGCATCAGTAGACAACTCTTTAATTCGAAGCGTATTCCCATTGATTTCTTCGGACACTAAACTCTGTTCTTCAGCCGCAGAAGCTATTTGAATACTGACTTCGGTAATTCTATCTATTTCTTGTTTAATTTCTTCAAGTACCAACTCTGCTAACTTCGCTTTGCTTACGGCATCTGTCGTTGATTGCTTACTTTGGTCCATAGCACTAGAAACCGTTCGCGCTCCACTTTGTAAGTGCTCAATCAAACTTCCGATTTCAGAAGTAGAATCCTGCGTACGCTGGGCTAACGTCCTAACTTCATCGGCTACTACAGCAAAACCACGACCAGAATCACCAGCTCTCGCTGCTTCTATCGCTGCATTTAATGCCAATATCGTTGATAACATTTAGTACGGTTTCAATGTTTGCTGTCGCAGCTTCTAGGTTTTGCATTTCTATCAAAGCTTGCTCAATCTGTGAAGCAAGAAAATCAATCGAGGTTCCAGTTTCACTCATTGCATTTGAACCTCTCTCCGTTGCATCTCCTGCGTCTTTGGCTGCTGACGCAGCACCTTGGGCATTATTGGCCACTTCAGATGCAGTAACGGACATCTCATTCATCGCCGAAGCTAACTGCTCAAGTTCCTGAAGTTGCTGGTTCATCGTTCCAACTGACTTTTTAGATCCCGCCACCGTGACTTCTGTTACTTCCAATATCTCCTGGCCTAACTGTTTAGATTCGATAATCTGGGTTTGAATTTTGTCTGAAAATGCGTTGAAACCCTCTGCTAATGTTACGAATTCACGGTCTGTATTTGTATCAAGTCGTTTTGTTAAATCTCCCTCACCAGAGGCAACATTTTCGATGGCATCATTTAAAATATGAATTGGTCTAATCAAGTATTTGATCAACAGACTTAAGATAACCACACTGACTAATGCTGCTACCAAACCATAAAGTAGAGAGGTATTACGCATTTTGTAGACACTCTGATACGCTTTTTCTTCATCAACAATCGCCCCAATTAACCAATTTTGCCCCGGAATTTCGGCTATACGAATTTGGTATAATCTTTCGTTTAATTCTATTTTTTGATCTTTCAAATGAAGGTTAATATCCGGTATATAGCTCGTTACCTCTTCTCCATTTTTTGATGTATCAGGGTGAGCAATAGTGATCCCTTTATCTGTCATAATGAAAAAATCACTCGCGTTAAACAGGTGTACCTCACCGACCAAATCAGACAAACCACTCAGATCGACATCAAAAAACATTGATCCAACAAATTGTTTATTTTGAAATACTGGGGTACCGATTGAGATGACAGTTGTCCTTGTAGAAACATCGATATACGGCTCTGTAACGATCAATTGCTGTTTTGATGCACTTTGTTGATACCAAGGACGAGTTCTCGGATCGTAATCAGAGCCAGCCTGCCAGTTATCATCATTCTCGACAAACGACCCACTTCTTTCTTCACCAAAACCTACGGCAATAAAGTTCTCTTTTAAGATAGAGGTTTCAATAACATTCTGGACCTCTTGAAGCGTATCACCGTAATACTGAACAGTTTCAGTAGTGAAGCGAGCTAAGTTTTTTTTACTTTGCAGTTCTAGAGCAATGACATTTGTCATTTCTTTTACCATTTGGTTTAGACTTGTATGCTCTATGACTTCTAGCTCTTTTCGTACCGTGTAAGCTTGCATGGCGGTAAGTAAAGCGATGGAAGAAAGCAGCAGTAATGACGATGCAAGCAATATTTTTTGACTAAATTTCAATTTCTAATTCTCTGTGTAAACGGATTTAGCCCATTTCGAAATTGATCTTCCTTGCAGTCTCGATATGAACAGTAGAGTCATGCACTCAATATTCTGCAACTGAGAAAATTAGAGCATTACTTAGGATTCGACTTAAACCTAAGCTAATTATCTATGACCGTTATAGCGAGGTAATCAGTATTTTTACGGTAAATAAATGCTGACTAATTACCCTGTCAGTAAGCTGCTATGTTCATTTTCATCGGGTGATCCGACACCAAAGATTTATTAAATATCGACTATTAAATAAAGTTACTTTTGATAGCTTCTTATAACGTCTATGTATTGACGTATCGTCTAGCTCTTTACCTTGTGTAAACAATCTGTATTGACCGTATTTGGTCAGAAACCTTTCATAAACAATATTCTCAGAGTCAACCACCTCTTTTTTCACCAACGACAGTAAAAACCTGAATAATAATGGCGATTTACGCGAAGAATAATAAACAACCAATTTCTTCATCATGATGAGAATAAGCAAAACACAGGCAACAGCCACCAACAACTCATGAAGATAAGCCTTAACCCATGATCCTAACGTGTACTTTATTCTGTAGTTAGCTGAATCCAATTTTAGGCTTTTTATCTCCTGATTTTCAGGCTCCCAAACAAAGAGAACGACTTCTGGCAAGGTAAACTCTCCGGCTTCTTTTACAACGTAGGTTATCGCTTCTACTTTTGTAGTTTTATTCACCCCACGAATACGCGTCTCATTAATTTGAGAAGATTGAACGAAGCACTTCACATAATCAGTTGTATAAGGAAAATCATCGCAATTCACTAGTTCCGGTAAAAGCATCGAGTTTGTGTTACTCGCGGTTAAAGTGATGGTTCTTGTTATCGAGTCACCAACATTAATGTGTAATTGTTCTCTATCTTCACTGCTACTGACCACCGTTATTTGTTGTGAAACATCCACATTATCAGCAGTCAACCAAAGGTGCGGTTCAAACATAAAAGCGCTCTGCTTATTCGCACTAAATCGAATGGGCTCAGTCTGAATAAAGCCACTTACATTGCTATTTTTTTCCTTATTGTTTTTATTTTCATGGGCATTTTTACCGCTACTCCCGCTGATGTTTTTGATTTCTAGCTCAATGGTGATACTTGGAATTAAAAACTCGCCGCTTTGTAATGGATAAACAACAACCTCCCATATTTGCTGGGAATAAGTCTTCCCATTTATACGTTTAGTTGAGTTTATAGAATGAAGTTGGTTAGAAAGAACCACTGCATTATCAACTTCAAATCGATGTATGTGAGTTCCTTTGGTGAACCAAGTGTCAGACAGTATTTCAATATTAACTATCACTTGTTCATGAACAGAAAAAGCGCGACTGTAGTTATTGCTATGTGTACTATTTCCACCGTGAGCATCATCCACCCACGCATTAACCTGAAGACTTCCTCGATGAGATAAGTCGCTAATTTCCATGCTGAAGCTATTGCTCGTCACTAATAACAGCAAAAGCAGACAGGATGATAATAGTGTTCTGCATGTAAAGTTAGTGCTCACTTTCAAACTCCTTACTTATCCCTATGCCCGCCTCGAATTGAATGTAAAACTTGGAAGTTAAAAAATCAGAGAGATCACTTTGCACCGCTCTCATCCATTTATCATTTTCTGAAGCGTTTGATAATATTTGCTCAGCAGTAAGTACTTCTTTGATTAGCAGCTTTGATTCTACTTCTTGCTGAAGCCCTTCTGACGTTTGAGGTTTATCCCCTAAATCTCGACTACTTTGCTGCTCATTATTATTGGCTTGGCTCTTGGTGAATTGTTCGATGTCCTTAATGATTTTTTCCACAATTATTAGGTTAGTTTTGGCTGCAATACTGTTGGGGTATACCTCTAGCAACGAGATATAAAAACGCTTAGCCGCTAAATACTCTTTTTGATGAGTCAATGACGCCGCGACACCCAACTGAGAGTGAAGATCATCATTTCTCATGAAGTACTGTTGAGCAATTTCGTATTCACCAGCTTGAAAATAGGCTGTCGCTTTCCATTGGTCATTATCAAATAACTCGGCGGAAAGCGTGTATTCACCTTGTTGATAATAATACTGACCCTGCTGATCTTTGGTTAACCACAGATCGACAAAAGACCACTCACTTGCGGTGACATTTGGTGAATAGAATGAAAAGCTACTTAAACATAAAATAATTCCCCAATGAACGAGCCACCCTTTGCGGAACCACATTAGATAAACAACTAAGATGAACCACACAAGTGAATACCCAGAATCAAACCAAGGCTCAGACGACACCATATTCATTTTAGCATTTTGGGTAATAATGCGTTCAAGCCTACCGACATCATTATTAGTTGGTGAAAACTGGACATAATCACCATTTACCGACTCACTTAAGCTCTCCAACTTTCCACTTTGTAGAGGGAAATTAGAAGGACGATCAGGGTGACCGATTCCATAAGTTAATAATCGATGAGGTCGGTGCTTAAAATATTGAGTGTAAGAAGTAATTGATTGTTGATTTAAAGCATCTGTCACTAGCATAACGGTTGCTGAGT
Organism: Vibrio sp. 99-70-13A1; assembly: GCF_013114625.1. Classification (GTDB taxonomy): domain Bacteria; phylum Pseudomonadota; class Gammaproteobacteria; order Enterobacterales; family Vibrionaceae; genus Vibrio. The sequence goes on along the minus strand of NZ_VTXD01000037.1, from coordinate 4,267 downwards.
CGCTTAAACTTAATAGTCTCTCAATCACTGGCACGGTATATTCCGCAAACTTACCTTGCCTTGGCATTATCTCTGGCTTAATTGACTCTAATAGCGGTTTGAAAATTGCTATATCTTGTGTAAAAGGCATCGCGACATGTGCACTCCCTGAATATACGATTAACGCTGTTTCTCCAGAGTTTCTTGCTTCTATCGTCTCCAAGATTTTTTGTTTTGCCATGATCAATCGGCTTGGTGCAACGTCTGTTTGATTCATCGTATCAGACACATCCAGCACCACGATCAATTGAGAGTTGTCTTCTCCAAATAACGAAGATTGGCGATACCAACTTGGACCTGCAGCAACGAAAATGGCAGCAAGACCAATCACAAAAAGTAGTTTTTTGGGTAACTGCTTTCCCCAAGAAGGTTGCTCTACCCGCATCGCTTTCGCTAGATGTGTCGGCAGCACCTTTAACCACTGTTGTTCACTAGCTTCACGCTTCGAATGGATCAGCAAAAGCCCAATAAAAGGCACAATTAATAAAAGCCACTCAACTCGAAGAAAATGAAACTCAGAAAGAAATATAGGTACAGTCATTTGATTTCCTCCCCTATATTGGGACACTGTCTCGTTCTAAATAAGCTCACAGCCATGAACAAAAGATGGTGCAATACAAGCAAGATTACTGGCACAAAATGTAGGCTAACTTTGGGTTGAAAGGTAAAACTCTTGTAAACCGTAGGCTCTAAGTCTGCAATCATTTGATAAACCAATTGAAGCTCTTGGTATGACATCGCTAAAAATGACTGGCCACCAGTGATGCTGGCAATACTGTTTAGCGTTTCAACTTCCAAAGCTTGTTCTCCTGCAGTATTAGGGTTACCCATCGCTATGGTATGAATCCTAATGTTGTTTGCCGCAGCAACTTTAGCCGCGTCTATAGGAGGAACAAGGCTGTTGGTATCATTTCCATCGGTGAGGACAATCATCACTCTTTGCTTGTCATTTTCCCTAGTATCTTTGCCATCTCTACTCTTACCTTTATTTTTGTCTTTATTACCCTCGCTATAATCAATAGCTTCCTCTGAAAGGTAAGTTTTAATCCCCAGACCTATTGCGTCCCCTAGGTGAGTACTTGGTCCAGCCATTGCAACTTGGCTTTCTTTCAATAAAGACAACCAAGCTTTATGGTCAGCTGTAAATGGCGATTGCATGTACGCAAAATCACCAAAAACAATTAACCCTAGCCGATCTCCCTTACGCTGTTCACTGAACTCACTCAAAACTTGCTTCGCAGCTTGTAACCTTGATTCTTCAACACCATTCACACTATAGAAATCGGTGGTCGACATAGAACCCGACAAATCAACCAGTACCATCAAGTCTCGTCCGTCTAAATCTCTAGTTTCTTCGTCACCTAGCCATACTGGTTTTGCTGCTGAAATAACTAACAGTATCCAACCGAAGACCAATGAAAATCGTTGCCAGCGCCCAGGTTTTATATCTGAACTTCCGTTATTCACATTTAGCTGCAGGTCTTCGACCAATCGCGTAAAAAATGGAACACGAATGGCGACTCTTTGAGTCTGATATTGAGGTGCAAGGAGGTAGATAAAAAGAGGAATCGGCAATAAAGCAAATACCCACGAATATTCAAACTCCATAAGCAGCATCTCGCTTGTGGCACTTGATCCATTCAATCGTGTCACTTTTCACTTGGGTAAGCTCAGTGCTCGTCCATACTCGAGCCGAATTAGGTCGATAAATCGACTTTTGCCAATGTTCGTGAACCTCTGAAACAAAAAGAGAGTCTTGCGAAGTTATAGATAAAAAACGAAGCCATTCTTTACCTGTAAGGTGGGCAATATTGTGATTAGGGAATGCATAACATGCCGTGTTTTTCAGCACATTGTTTAGGCTGCGTAATTCAGTGGCAGCATCGCCTGTAAAACATGCTTGAGCCCATAATTCATCACGTTGTTGCACAAAAGATAATGCTTTTTTTCGATAACGTTCCTCTTTATATTTTTTAATAAATCGAATACCAAGCCCTGCCAAACCAAGGCCGATAACGACAAACAGAACTTTCCAACCAAAAGTTTGAGGATAAAAGGCGATGCTGATTGGGAGTTCTGGATCAACAAAGTTTTTTAGTAGAATATTATTGGATGGCATCACTTCACCCTCTTACTTTATTAAGGAAATGATTAATGTGATGACCAGAAGTATCAAGCTCAATAAGAGGGAAACCCGCAGAGCCAAATAAGGTTTGCCGAGCAGATTTTTCTTGCCCAAGCCATTTATTGTAGTCGCCAAGCTTGGTGTTCATACTTTGGCTCACAGGAAGTTGATGGTTTCCATCGCTGATCAGCATTGGGTCACTGAACATCAAATTCACTTCCATAGGGTCATTAATAGCAATACCTAAAACATCATTATGACGCTTTAACCATTTAATCCTTTCAACATCGTCAGGCTTCATACCAGAGAAGTCACTAATAAATATAAGCAAGCTGCCTTTTAATTTCAGCTTCATTAATTTCGTTAATCCAAGACTCAGAGATGGTTGCTCAGTCACAGCCTTATCAGGGGAGTTTATCTTTGACTTCTTCGAAATTGATTGGGAGAGCATTGGTTTAAATGACTGAAATTTAGAAGAAGTTGTGACTAAGCTTTGGTTCATTGACGTCAGTGTTTTTAAAACTCGTGAAACATGTGCAATGTTTCTTTGTGGTTTGTACCACTTAGCTTCAAAATCATTGAACAACAACGCGCCAATTCGATCATTACTTTTAATTACCGACCAAGCGCAACAGGCGCCGATATGAGCCGCAACAACAGACTTCATTGTATCAACAGAAGAAAAAAACATACTGGTTCGTTGATCAACGACTAAGATCACCGGTTTATCTTTTTCTTCACTGTAAACTCTTATATGAGGCTCTCCGGTTCTCATTGTCACTTTCCAGTCAAGGTTTCTCACATCATCACCCATCTGATAATGACGGAATTCCTCAAAGTTGATCCCACGACCACGATACTTAGATTGATGACGACCTGACATTTTACTCCCCGCCTTTTTTGAAGGAGGAAGAACGAGTTTAGACGCTGACATTTTCATGGACATTAGCGTACTCAACTCAGCAGAAATTCTAGGGTCTTGTGAAATATTCATAAGATGTCTTTAAGTCAAAGGAACGGTGAGAAGTAGCTCATCAATAATTTGTTTGGTCGTCACGGAATCTGAAAGGGCTTCAAAGCTTGGAGTGATACGGTGACCAAGCACAGCTGTCACAACACTTCGAACATCATCAGGTGTAACATGGTCTCGCCCTTCAATCCAAGCATGAGCCCTACTGCATTTGTCTAATGCAATAGACGCTCTTGGGCTCACCCCAACGTCTATCCATTCCGACAATTTAGAGTGTTGATATTGCTCCGGTTGCCTTGTCGCAATAACCAAATCAACAAAGTATTGATCGATAGGAGGCGAGCAATAAATTCGCTTAATTTCTTCCTTGGTTTGAATCAGATCTTCTCGTGTAAAAGCACATGTCGTTTCACTTTTGCAAAGGTCTAAATCTTCGCCTAACTCTTCTTTTCTCATTAAATGAATAATGTCCATTTCAGCTTCCCGTTTTGGGTAACCAACTTCAATTTTCATAATAAAACGGTCCATTTGCGCTTCAGGTAACGGGTATGTGCCTTCTTGTTCAATAGGGTTTTGCGTTGCCATCACCATAAAGGGAACTGGAAGTGCTAAAGACTCGCCTCCAACCGTCACCGTATTTTCAGCCATTGCTTCTAGCAAAGCAGCTTGAACTTTCGCAGGAGCACGGTTAATTTCATCGGCTAAAACGATGGAGTTAAAAATAGGACCCGGTTGGAATACCAAAGAAGCACTTTCTTGCTGATACATTTGCGTGCCAGTGACATCGGAAGGCAATAAATCTGGAGTAAATTGAACACGACCAAATGCCAAGCCTAATGCATCAGAAAGCATTTTAACTGCTCGAGTTTTTGCGGTACCCGGTAGACCTTCAAGTAGAATGTGTCCACCGGTCAATAACGCAATGACCATCGCTTTTGTCACATGTTCCTGTCCAACAATTCGTTGGTTAACATGTTCAAACAATGAAATAATTGAAGAATTGGATTTCTGAGACATAAAAGACCTATCGGAGCGCTGCTCCGCCGTAATTAGAAATACTCACAAAGGATTGGATATAGCTACTGCTGCTATATTTTTACTGCCATATTGTTTACTACTATGTTTTTATTAAC
>NZ_VTXD01000036.1 GCF_013114625.1 Vibrio sp. 99-70-13A1 | reverse complement strand
TATCTTCTTATCTTCTTATCTTCTTATCTTCTTATCTTCTTATCTTCTTATCTTCTTATCTTCTTATCTTCTTATCTTCTTATCTTCTTATCTTCTTATCTTCTAGAGAAAGCCTAACCCTATTTTTACCACCATCAACGTATCACACATAAAAAAGCGGCAAGTATGTGAAATACTTGCCGCTTAATATCAAATCAATACTTAAATGAATATCTATAGGGCTCAATACCTGGAAACCAAACCCCATCAGATTAACGCTTTAAAATAGAGTTTGTTGTCTTTTCTCTGGTACAGGTTGAACTTCACCGTAATCGCGTAGTTTTTCCATCTTACGGATATCTAGCTGCAATTCAGTTACATAACTATCACCAACAGGGTAACTACGAACCACTTCAGCACCACGAATCACACCATCAACTGCGCCAGAAGTTCGTTCTGTACCAAGGCGTTGATCTTCTAACTCAGCACGTCCACTGACACGCATACCATAAACTTGCTCAGCAAGCTCTCGGTAAGCATCTATCTTTGATGCACGCATCGCTCGAATTCGTTTCTCTTCATCGTTGCGTCCAGCTTGCTCACTAATACTTGCATAGCCCACTGCAACTAAGAAATCGTCAGATCTCATGCTTTGTAATGGCTGGCAGCCTACTAATAATAATGCCGCTAAAGCAAATATAACCGTCTTCATTGTGAGCTCCTAAGGACGAAGAATTACAGTATAAGGTTGAGTCATCGTTGGATCAGAACGGATAATAACGCCATCTTGAGTTCGAATGCTATTCAATGTATCCAAATCGCGACCTATACGGTCTGCAGGTAAGAAGCCTTGAGCAGACGCGACAACAACACGAGTTTGCATGCCAACCACACGAGCATTAACTAGCACCCCCCCCTCTTGGCGAAGCATCGTCCCTGTTAATACGTATTGAACATCTTGCTCTTGAGCGAGGTCTTTCCAATCACGGCTAATTGCAAAGTCACCTTGTTGAGTAACTTGAATTGAGCCCGTCGTTTTAAAATCAATAACCTTGAAGCCACGGCGTTGGAATTGATGAATAAAACCTTCCGAAACTGAATTACCAAGCCAGTTTGTGGCATCCATATTCTGTAGGTCAACAAATGATGTCACTGCAATCGGTGTTCTTGCTGACACACTGGTATTAGAGATCATAAGGTCTTCAGTCATACTCTCGACAAAAAAGTCCATAGTATGGCGAGGGCTATCCATCAGCATAAACTGGCTGCCAGAATACTCAGACTTACCATTATAGATGGGTGAATAGGCGCATGATGTCAGTAACATCACACTCATCGCTACAAGCCATTTTTTCATTGTCTTAATCTCCAGGTATATTTAGTGCTTACTACGCCAACTTGTTCTCTACATTACTTTCGTTGATGGATTACAATGTTGGAACGGTCCTTGCTTTTCGTTAATTGTTTAGATTTGAAAAGCAGCGCCTAAATTAGCTTTATGCTTATGGATTATTTATAAGCAATATTTATACCCAACTGGTAACAATCAAATGAAAAAAATAATTTCTATTTTATTTTCAATAAGTTTATTGATAACGGCATCTTTCAATGCTCATGCGTCTTGGTATGAGGTTACCGGGGTTGCCACTATTGTTTCGTCAGAAGATACCGCCAGAGTACATGCGCTTGAAGACGCCGTTTATAAAGCGGTTCAATTCTCAGGAGCAGACATTGGTAGCATTAGTAACTTAAGACCTTACTTAGAGTCTTCAAAAAAAGAATACCAATTCACCAACCACGAAGTGCGTTATATCTTGATAGATAAAGAGCGAACTCGTGGAAATAATATGATGATCACCGCTCGTGTCGACATCTACCCTTCGGCAAATGCTTGCCATGAAAGCCAATATAAAAAGACATTTTTGGTCGGTAACATTGATGTTGCCTCCCCTCAGCAAGCTGTTATGGGGAAAATATACAAAATTGGTGATGACTTCAGCCACGTAGTGAACAGACAATTATCGCAAGAGTCTCGTAGCTTTGTTTCCGTAGGTACTACTGACTATGAAATCGATAAACGTCGACCTGAAATGTTAAAGATGATTGCTCAAGATACAGGCGCTCAATACATTATCGGCGGAGTTATTTCTGATTTAACGGCAACAATCGAATCTAAACTTCTCAGAGATGACATCATCAACCGACAATTCGCTCTAGAGATGCAAGTGTTTGACGGTAAAACAGGGCACGAAGTCTACAGCCGCAGTTACCGAGAAGTGGCTAAATGGCCATTCCCTAAAACCAGTGAGGTAGATACTCGCAGTGCCCGGTTCTGGGCTTCTACATACGGCAGTATGATGCTACGTGTAAGCCGAAATATCATGCTCGACTTAGAATCAGAAGTGTCATGTAAAATCACGTTACCTGAAGTAGCGGCTGTTTTCGGAAATACGGTCACTATGGATCTTGGACGTTTGCATGGCGTGCAAGAAGGCGATAAACTTCAGTTATGGCACACCGGCTCGTTTATCGACCAAAACGGTCTGCCTCGTAATAAAGTCTCCCAAAGTGAAATGACACTGACAGTTTCTCGCGTTTATGAAAATGAAGCAGAGCTAACAGTCGATCAACCCAACCTTGCCAACAGTATTCAAATTGGCGATGTAATGAATAAAATTTTATAGCCAAAATAGTCTACTCTAAGTAATAGAGCCTTGGCATTTGGCTAAGGCTTTACCTCTTTTATCAACAAACACGTATCTTCAAAGCACTTCTTTATCATTTTTTAGCACTGTGTGTTTTAGTTTTTTGATAATTGTCGTAATCTTACTATTAACATAACTATCATTTATCAAACTTATGAGTCAGAACAATTTAATTGGTGCAACTGGCCACCGTTTTATCTCCAAAGGTAAAACTGCTTTCAAAATCCATATACACACACCTGACGATACGGTGATTCACCGTTCAGTTGGTTTTGTTCGTATGGGTGAAGAAAAGGCTCTCAAAAAAACACTGAAGTTACGCAATGAATTAGGCAAACAGTTGTGGGGAAAATTTTGGGGGAAAATCCTTAAAGATCCGTACTTGATGACACGTCTGCCACACAGTTTAGAACCAAAGATTGTTTTCAAACCTAACCCCACTCTTGCGGATCCTGAGCATAGAGATGAATGTTATATAGCTAAATGGCGAGTATTCTCAGAAACAGGGGAATATAAATACAAGACGAAAGTATGTTCCATAAAAAGACATGGAAGACTTTCAGCCTATACTCAAACCAAGCGAGTTCTTTTAGATGCGCATAAAGATGTAATAGACATACTTATCTTTATGGGAAGATTGAACAGCATCGACCTGAAGTAACGCTGTTTTGATTAAATAATTCTACTTTTGGCTTAAGCCGTTGTTGTCGTGCTTTCATTACTTCTGATTAAAATAAGCTATGCAAACGATTCGTTGTTTACATAGCTTTTTATTTGCGTAATTTATTTAACGTTTAACACTATATCAACGCTTTATTAATCTGCATCTATCCTGCAAATTTCAGCCAATGTAGACAGCCTTCTTTGCGACTCTTTTACATATGGGTTAGTCGTATCCCATGCGTATCCAGCTAAAATCGAACACACCATCTGTTTTATCTTAGGGTTTGGGGACTGATGAAAAATCACATCTTGAAGCTCACCTGAATACCAAGCCTCAACATATGTTCTAAATGTATCCACTCCCACCATCAGTGGCTTTTCATACTCTTCCTGCCAATCGACAAGGTTGTTATTCAATTTCTTTTCAATACATTCCACGGCGAATTGTGCTGACTTCATCGCAATAGTCACACCAGAAGAAAACACAGGGTCTAAAAACTCACCAGCGTTTCCTAATAAAGCATAACGATCGGTTGCTAAATGCTTCACGTTTGCCGAATACCCGCCAATTTCACCAGCAGGTTTTGAGAACATCGCTTGGCTCAAAATCTTAGCTAAGCCCGGCTCTTCGCTAGAAAGTTGTTTAAGTAATACAATTTTATCTTCAGGGTAGCCATCAAAAAAGTCAGGCTCTCCCACCACACCGAAAGAAGATGTCCCATTACTAAAAGGAATCAACCAATACCACACATCTGGATTAGTGGGATGGACAGAAATTAGAATCTTACTTCTGTCGTATTCACAATCATGATTCGAGGCTGAAATATTGTCTTCGATATGGGTGAATATCGCCTTTCTTGGTGGAAGACATGAAGGCTCTTCAAGGTTAAGCATTTTAGGCAAAACTCGACCAAACCCACTCCCATCTAGTACAAAGTCAGCCTCAATTTGATACTTTTCTCCACCATCAATTTGTACATCTAAAATAGATGAATGTTCAGTGAACTGAATCGCCGTTAATTCATGCTTATAATAAATATTCACGCCCTGCTGCTCAGCTGAATCAGCTAAAACTTTATCAAAGCTTCCTCTCTGAACTTGAAAAGTTGTTCCGGGGCCTGTGGAAAATTTGTCTTCAAAATCGAATGCTGTATACACTCCATTTTTACGAAAGGCTGCTCCATCTTTGTACTGAAAATGGCTATCCTGAACCGCATCAAGCATTCCAGCTTGCTCGACCACTTCCATACAAGCTGGAAGTAAACTTTCACCAATTGAAAATCGAGGAAATTCACTCTTCTCAATAACCAGTACATCAATGCCTTTACTGTGCAGTAAAGAAGCAGCGATTGAACCCGAAGGACCAGCACCAATGACAACAACTTGAGTTGATAGTTTTTTCATTTATTTAAGCCACACTGCTCTTTATTACTACTCAATTTTATTACCACTTAAAGTGGGCTAATTATCCAGCTTTCAGCTCTAGTAACGTATGCCCAAGCCCAATATCATCGGTTCGAGTCACGACTTCAAATCCAGCTTCTTCGACAATTTCTAAGAAATCTTCACTGCGATAAAATCGGCTATTGCCATTAGCTAAACACGTGAAGTACAAAGACGTCGCATTCAAGCTATAAGATGCTGCATCATACTTTTGAGAATCCCAAAACAGTTCTAAAATATACACCGTCGCATCTTCAGACATATGAGAACGAACACGCTTCAAAATACTTAGGATTTCCATTGGTGAAAAACAATCTAGGAATTGGCTCATCCACCAAACATCCGCGCCTTGAGGCAGTGATTGGTTCTTATCCAGCATATTTGCAGGGAAAGGGGTGACACGGCTTTCGAAGCCATGTTCTTGAGCGTTCTTCATCGCCATTTCAAGTTGCTGAGGTAAATCGACAATAGTGACTTGCACATCATTATCATAACCACAACATTGCATTGCCCACTTACCGGTATTGCCACCAATATCGACTAATGTTTTAGGTTTCTTTTGAAAAACTCTTTCCAACAGAACAGGAAATGAACGGTCTGAATAGAAGTGATCGAAATTAAACCAGCTTTGCTTTGCTTGCTCAGGTAATTGGGACAAACCTTGATAGATCGTCTCCCAATCTCCAAGCTCTTTTAATCCAGCAGGAGTGCCTTCTTTAATCGCTTCCGTTAAGTGCATCATCGCGGCGTAGCAAACATCGGCTGTAAAATCTAAATTCGCCTTTGTCATGCCATCATGCTGTAGGAAAAAACCTAAATTAGCTAATCGATAATTAGGTTTGTCCCATAAAACAATATTGGCACTTAATGCCATATCAAGCAGTACTTTCACCCCGTACTCTGAAACACCAGTCACTTTAGATATTTCTTCCGCGGATAAGCCAGTACTTCCAGCATCATCCAATGCTTTCAAAATGTCGAGATCACGTAATGTTCTTGCTGTGTGGAAAACGATTGGAGCAAACGAAAGCTTTTGAGCTTCTGTCTTTGCCTCTAACGCATTAAACGGGTCGATATTATATTGCAAAACAAAAAACCTAATTTATTGAATGTGTAAGTGACTTATTACTGAGCAGCCATGACCGCAAGCTTTCGCTTGATATCTACATTGAGATTATTGATCCAGCGGTTATAGTTACGATGAATTTTCCCATCGGAATATTTCAGATTATCTGACTCAACATACAAAATTGAATAAAATTTATCACTGTATGGAATTTCGATTACTGCGTGGTGAGAACGAACATAAAGTTCAGCGCGAAGAAGACCTGGTTTAATCTCAGACACTAACCAACCACGGTCAGTAGCCGAATCGTAAATAGCTGTTTTAACCTGTTTACTTTGAAGATTTAAAGCAACTGGAGTATCCTCGACATTCATCACTGGCTGAACTCGTCCACAACCTGCAAGAATTAAGACAAATAATAGTGAGATGACTATTTTTAGTGATTTCATGGAAAATTCCTTATTCATGTTTGGAAAATGCCCTTAGTATTTAGTGAGACCCAACGCAAATCAATACTCTATGTCAAATCCATCTAAAATAATGTCGTTTAATATTGAGAAATGGGCTGCACACGCACCTGGGCTCAACACACAGGAAGAGTGGCAATGTTGGGCTACCGCTATAAATAGCTCAAACAATGACGAAAGTTGCTCGGATAATGACGAATGTAGCCAGAACAAGAGTGTGACAGAATTCAAAGCCATTCCAGCGATGATGCGCCGAAGAATGAGCGTTCAAAGCAAACTTGCCGTTCAAACAGCCCTTTCCCTTTTACAAACACCTTCGTCAACTAGTGCTGATGAGAATTCTTCAACTAATAATGGTATTGATTACCTTATTTTTGCTAGTCGCCATGGGGAGCTTCACAGAACAGTCGGTCTCATTCAAAGTATTTTAGAAGGTGAAGATGCCTCACCAATGGCTTTTTCTCAGTCTGTTCACAATACAGCTGCAGGCTTAACGACCATTGCCGCCAAAGCGCCTATCCCCCTGACTTCTATATCGTCAGGGCAAGATACTTTTCATAATGCGCTTATTGAAGCCGCCATTTATTTACACGAACAACCAAACCATAAGATTCTGGTTATCGACTTTGACCAACCATTACCCGCCATCTATTCAGAGTTTGAAGATCAAGAATTTTCTGATTACGCATTCGGGTTAATACTCTCTTCTGGCGAACAGTTTCATTTATCTCGCTCTGTAAATCGGTCGATTAAACACTCGAACATCGACTCTAAAATCCAAAGTGCACCCGAAGAGGCGAAGCCAAAACCTCAAGGCATTCAGGTACTGCAGAAAATTCTATCTAATAGCGAGGGTTGGAGTATCTCAGGTAAAGATCAAGCTTGGTATTGGACAAAGAATTAATGAGTATCCGCTCTTCAAACACAAAAAAAACTAACCATGAATCACTACCCTCACGGTTTTTAAAAAGAACAAACCAATATTGGCGAGTCTTTGCTACTGGTCTCTGCTTCACTATTTTCGGACTTGGAGGGCTTCTCCTTAGCTTTTTAATCGTCCCTATTATCGCGACTACCTCTTCAAGTATCACCGAAAGAGAATTAAAAGTTCAGCGGCTTATTCGCTTTTCTTTCAATAGTTTTTGCCGAGTGATGAAGTTCACAGGTGCGATTGATTACGAGTTCGTCGGCACAGAGTTACTGCAACAAGACAGAAATTGTTTGATCGTTGCCAACCACCCAAGTCTAATCGACTATGTTCTGATAGCTTCTCAACTTCCACAATGCGACTGCCTTGTCAAAGCTGCGGTTTGGGCAAACCCATTCATGAAAAGAATCGTTCGAGCCGCAGGTTATATACCAAACCATTCACCAGAAGATCTACTTGAACGATGTGAAGAACGTTTTCAACGTGGTAATGTGCTGCTGGTTTTCCCTGAAGGAACACGCACAACCCCCGGTATAGAGCCATCACTTCAACGTGGCGCAGCTCAAATTGCAACGAGAACTCAAACAGATTTACGGGTAATACACATTACCGTTTCACCAAGCTTCTTAACGAAAGAAAAAAAATGGTATCACGTACCGGACACGAAACCCTTTTTTCATGTTGAAGTGAAAGGTAAAATAGAAATTACTCCTTTTATTGAGGATGCGAACAACCTGACATCTTCGGCTAGGCAACTTAACCGACACTTGTCAGAAACAATATTCCCTCAATAAAACATTTTTAGAAGTTCAGTATTGAATTAAATATTATAACGATTAAATAAAAGAAGTAGGCAAAAGTGGAAACATTACACAACGAACTCAAACAGTTGATTATTGATGCGCTAAACCTTGAAGATATGAGCATTGATGAAATTGAAACACAAGCACCTTTGTTTGGTGATGGTCTAGGGTTAGATTCCATTGATGCATTAGAACTAGGTCTAGCGATCAAGAAAAAGTACAACATCATGATCGATGCTGATGACACAAATACTCGCCAGCACTTTGCTTCTGTAGAAAACTTAGCAAACTACATTTCATCTCAAGCAAACAACTAGACAGAATTTGTTATGACAGAAATAAACAAACAAGAAGTCTTTGCCCAAGTAAAAGACGCACTCATTGAGTTATTCGAATTAGAAGCCGATGACATTACAGGTGAAGCGCACCTTTACCAAGATTTAGACTTAGACAGCATTGATGCCGTTGATCTTGTTGTGCACTTACAAAAAGTGACAGGCAAAAAAATCAAGCCAGAAGAGTTCAAAGCCGTACGTACTGTAAACGATGTGGTTGAATCTGTAGCTAATCTATTAAAGGACGCATAAATGCGTTCTGTGCTGACTGCTCTGTCGGCAATTATTCTATTTACCTATCCAATTGCTGTGTATTTCGGACTCAATAAGTTTGGTTTACAGGCTGTTGGATTGGTTTTAGTCGTTATGTTTGTATTGCGGATAGCAACAGGAAGCCAAGCAAAAATCAAAGAGCTAAAACATTTAGCTTGGATAAGCGGTTGTGCCGGTATTGCCCTACTCTCTCTTGGTGTTCTGTTCAAACAACATGGCTGGCTGACCTTCTACCCAGTTATTGTCAATATCTGTATGTTAGTGGTATTTGCTCTTAGCCTTTGGCAACCGCAAACCATTATTGAACGTCTAGCAAGATTGCAAGAGCCTGACTTGCCTCAAAGTGGTATTGATTACACTCGTAACGTGACCAAAATTTGGTGCTTGTTCTTTGTAGTCAATGGATCGATCGCACTTTATACCTGCTTCCAACCTCTCGAAGTATGGACACTGTATAACGGTTTAATCAGTTACCTACTTGCTGGGTCTTTATTCGCTATAGAGTTTTTTATTCGACAACGTCTTCGCAAGAGTTAACCTGTTATGCCAACTTCTTCTCATTACTGCTCTTTGAGTGAACTTGCTCGAACTTCCAGAGCGCCTGATTTCGCTGTCTGTTTTGATGATAACCACACTCAGACTTGGCAAGATCTAACTCAAGATACTCAAGCTTTGATTGGCTTTCTTAAGCAAACTCACTATCAAAAAATTGCCATTTGCACACAAGATAGTTACCTATTCACGTGCATGTTTTTAGCAAGTGTCGTCACTCAAAAACACGTTATTTTGCCGGGAAATGTTCAACCTTCAGCTCTAGACGAACTATCCGATCAGTTCGATTGCTTGATGGTAGATCAAAGTATTACCACGTTATCGAACAAGAAATTAGGCATCTTCAATATTTCATCCCTACTGGAAGAAAAAGCATTCGCTAATACAGAATCTTTTCCACTCAACAGGGAGATGGAGCTGGATTCAGTTAAACTGACTTTATTTACCTCAGGCTCTAGTGGTACGCCCAAAGCCATCCAGAAAACGTTGGAACACATTGAAAACGAGATCAATGAGCTAGAGACAACTTGGGGAAAGCTTCTCGATAATTCCAAAGTCCATAGTACCGTTTCACATCAGCATATTTATGGCTTATTGTTTCGCGTACTTTGGCCCTTATGTGCAGGAAGAGCGTTTGCCCGTCATAATTTGGACTATCCAGAACAAATCATGACTCACGCAACCAAGGAAACCACTTTAATTAGTAGCCCTGCACTTTTAAAGCGCATGACAACTGAGTATTCTCCAAAACATATTCGTTGCGTATTTTCTTCAGGTGGTCCATTAAGCTTTGATTCTGCTCAGCAATCTAATCAGCTTTTAGGCTCGTTACCTGTTGAAGTCTATGGCAGTACAGAAACCGGCGGCATTGCCTTTCGTCAGCAATGGGACACCTCCACACCATGGCAGCTTTTTGATTGTATTGAAGCGACTTTAAACAGTGAGAAGTGCATAAAATTACTCTCGCCTTATATCGATAAGTTTAATTGGTACCAAACCGCCGATGAGTGTGAAATGGTGAGTGATAACCAATTTATTCTGAAAGGCAGAACCGATAGAGTCATTAAGATTGAAGAAAAGAGAGTTTCTTTAGTTGAAGTCGAAAAACGATTAGAACAATTACCTTGGATCGACGAATGCGTTGTGATCCCTTTTGAAGAACCAGAGCGTTTAATTTTAGCTTCGGTTATCGTACTTTCTAATGAAGGACGAGCAAAACTTGATACAATAAGCAAAGGCAAGTTCTGGTTGTTGTTACGCTCTGAGCTAAGAAATTGGTTAGAACCCATTGCCATTCCTAGGCGTTATAGAATCCTCGATGAGATTCCACTTAATAGCCAAGGAAAGCGTTTAATATCAGAAATAGAACAACACATAAAACAGTAAACAGTAAACTGACTCAGCTTTACCGAACTCGCTCAGTATCAACATCAGCTTCAAAGGCATAACAGCAAAATTATGGATAAAAGAAAGCCGGCAATCATTGCCACTAACACTGCAGACCAACAATCAACATTAACTCTGCATGTTGCCCATGATCTTCAAGACTTTGAAGGTCACTTCAAGCACTTCCCTATTTTGCCTGGCGTTACCCAAATCGACTGGGCGCTTTTTTATGCCATTCAAGAATTAGACGTTCCACCTAAATTCAAAGGTATGGAAGTCATTAAATTTCAAGAGCCTATTCTACCTGATTCAACCATCACTTTGTCTTTGTCTTGGGATACCAGTAAGCAGAAGTTGGCTTTTCGCTACACTTCCAATAATGGTGAACAGACTCATTCATCAGGAAAAATGAAGCTTGGTGAGAAAAGTGAATAACTCTACTCCCAATGGCGAAGCTGCCATACCAAGTGACCAAGCTACTATAATAGATACTTTAGAGTCTTACCGAGCCTGCTTTCTGATTCCTTGTTATAACCATGGCTCAACTGTTTCTGGCGTGTTGGAATCCTTAGGTGGCTTTAATCTGCCCGTTATTCTTGTTGATGATGGAAGCGAAGTTCACACCAAAAACATTCTGCAAGAAGCTTCCCAACCAGCACATATTTCTCTTGTTACTTTAAGCGAGAACCAAGGGAAAGGCGGAGCTGTAAAAGCTGGGATCCAAAAAGCGCATGAATTAGGGTTTACTCATGCCATCCAAATCGATGCTGATGGTCAACATGATCTGGATGCTTTGCCCAAGCTACTGCAATTATCACAAGCCCACCCTGAGCATTTGATCTCAGGTAAACCGATTTATGATGATACTGTACCTAAAGCCCGTTTATACGGCCGTTACATGACCCACATCTGGGTATGGATAGAAACCCTATCTCTATCAATCAAAGACAGCATGTGTGGCTTTCGAGCCTACCCAATAGAAAAAACTCAGCACGTTCTAAGTAAGTACGATATCGGTTCAAGAATGGATTTCGATATCGAGATCTTAGTGCGTTTGTATTGGGAAGACTGCGAAATAGACTTCATCGATACCAAAGTCATTTATCCTGAAGGCGGAGTTTCTCATTTTGATGCCTTGTGGGATAACGTCAAAATTAGCTGGATGCACACTCGCCTATTCTTTGGCATGCTTCCACGTGCACCAAAGCTTATTGCTCGCCACTTTAAGAAGCCATCGACATCTAGCGCTACTGCAAATAAACATAAGACGAGCAATACTAACACTGCAATTTCTTCTGAAGACTCGAAAGGCAACGAGCCTCATTGGTCAAGAACACAAGAACGTGGAACTGTGCTTGGTATTAAGCTATTGCTTGCCATTTATACCCTACTAGGTCGTAAAGTATTTAACGTCATTCTGCGTTTAGTCATGCGTTATTACCACCTAACTGGCACGCGCGCACGTACTGCTTCTGAGCAATATCTATTTCAGTTAAAAGCGTACGCTGAACAACAAAATATAGAGCTTCCAAAAGATCTGACTAGCTACAACCATCTGCTGTCTTTCGGTCATACCATGCTTGATAAATTAGCGGCATGGAAAGGTGATTTCTCTGTCGATAACTTATCTATCCATGGACAAGATCAGTTTGAATCCATGGTTGAAAATAAGCAGGGAGTTCTGATTTTAGGATCTCACCTAGGCAATATTGAATTGTGTCGCGCTCTGGGTAGAAGGCATTCAGATATAAAGATCAATGCTCTTGTCTTTACTGAACATGCCGAGCGCTTCAATTCTGTAATGAAAGCCGTCAATCCTAGCTCTGACTTAAACCTTATCCAAGTCAGTTCTATGGGACCAGATACCGCCATTATCTTGCAGCAGAAACTTGAGCAAGGAGAATGGATTGTAATTGTCGGTGACAGAACATCCACCAGCAAAGAAAGCCGTTCTGTTTGGGCTAATTTCTTAGGCAAAGAGGCCCCTTTCCCACAAGGTCCTTTCATGCTGGCTTCCGTACTCAAAGCGCCTGTTTTTCTGCTCTTTGGGTTACGTGATGACAATAAAACAAAACCTCACTTCAACGTCTATTTTGAGCATTTTAGCGATAAGATCGTATTGCCGAGAAAGACTCGAGAACAATCATTGCAAGAAGTGGTTCAGCAATATGCAAACCGACTTCAACACTACACTTTAAAAGCCCCATTGCAGTGGTATAACTTTTTTAACTTTTGGACATTAAGCAGCCAGCACCATGACAACAAAGACACCAAATAACATCATTTTCGGTGCAGAGCGCCTGACTATTGAAGACGTTGTAGCAATCTCTCAAGGCGCTACCGCGAGCATGAACAACAGCCAAGAATTCACTTCAAAGATCGACCGAGGTGTGGCTTTTCTTGAGCGTCTGCTAAAAGAAGAGGGCGTGATTTATGGCGTAACAACGGGCTATGGTGATTCTTGCACTGTTGCTATACCACCTAACTTAGTTGATGAACTGCCATTGCACCTGACTCGCTTTCACGGCTGCGGTTTAGGTGAAATACTCAGCCATGAACAAGCTCGTGCAGTACTGGCAACTCGCTTATGCTCACTATCTCAAGGTGTATCCGGAGTCACTCACGACTTGCTGAACCAGATAGTCACTTTGATTAATAAAGACATTTCACCGCGCATCCCTCAAGAAGGATCTGTTGGTGCCAGTGGCGACTTAACGCCTCTTTCTTATTTAGCTGCTGCTTTAATTGGCGAGCGTGACGTGATTTACAAAGGGGAAGTTCGCCCAACAAATGACGTTTACCTCGAACTGGGCATCTCACCAATTAAGCTCAAGCCAAAAGAAGGCTTAGCGCTAATGAACGGCACTTCAGTGATGACAGCTCTCGCTTGTATCGCTTATAAACGTGCTGAATACCTTGCCCAGTTGTCTACCAAGATCACGGCAATGGTTTCTGTTGGTATGCAAGGTAATGATTTCCACTTTGATGAAGCTTTATTCGCGGTAAAACCACACCCAGGGCAACAGCAAGTTGCGGCTTGGTTACGTGATGATTTACAAGCTGAACGCCCACCAAGAAACAGTGACCGCTTACAAGATCGCTATTCACTTCGTTGTGCTCCTCATGTCATTGGTGTCGTACAAGACTCTCTGCCGTGGTTACGTCAGATGATTGAAAACGAATTAAACAGCGCGAATGACAACCCAATTATTGATGGCGATAATGAACGTGTACTGCACGGTGGTCACTTCTATGGCGGCCACATTGCAATGGCAATGGATACCCTAAAAACAGCAGTAGCTAACCTTGCCGATTTACTAGATCGTCAAATGGCGCAATTAATGGATTACAAATTCAACAATGGGCTACCTTTCAACCTAACGGGTGCAGAAGGCGAAAGAAAGCCGATTAACCATGGTTTTAAAGCGGTACAAATCGGTATTTCTGCTTGGACAGCTGAAGCTTTAAAACACACGATGCCCGCGAGCGTTTTCTCACGCTCTACTGAGTGCCATAACCAAGATAAAGTCAGCATGGGCACCATTGCAGCTCGTGATTGTTTACGTGTTTTAGAGTTAACAGAGCAAGTTGCTGCCGCCTCTTTATTAGCGGGTACTCAAGCGCTTGAACTGCGTAAGCGTCATAATGAATTAGATGAGCATCACATGAGTGAAAACCTAAAGCACATTCGAGATGAAGTGTTAAAAGAGTTTTCATTTGTTGTGGAAGATCGACCACTTGAAGGTGATCTTCGCCACTTTATTGGGCGAATCCAAAGCCAACATTGGTCGCTGTATTAAGCTAACGTACTATTTATGAATATTCCATTAGCCAATATTTCATTAATGAACATTCTATTAACGAGCCTTAGGAATTGAGAGTTCATATGTCTGAGATCCTTCATCCACTTGAAGCTGAAGTGACCATAGTGACATCTTTTCAAGATGCGGACCCTATGGGCGTTATCTACCATGGTAATTACTTTCGATTTTTTGAAGAAGTAAGGCGCATCATGATGGATCAACTTCAGTATAACTATCTAGAGATGAAGGACTCTGGCTACATGTGGCCAATCATTGATACACGAGTAAAGTACGTAAAGGCGATCCCTTTTCACCATAAGATAAAAGTCTCTGGTCGATTAACAGAATGGGAAAACCGTCTACGTATTGATTATGAGATTCACGATGCTGAAACCGGAGCTCGTATGACTCGCGCTCATACTATGCAAGTCGCGGTTGATATCGAAAGTGAAGAGATGTGTTTTGCATCCCCTTCAATTTTCATCGATAAAGTAAATTGTTGGCATCAAAACGGCTTTGTGGAAAATAAACAGAATGACGATGCGTAGAATGAACATTAAAGAAAGCATACCGACTCGCTTGCTATCATTATGCTTACTTGTCTGTGCCCTATTTAGCTCTTTAGCGACGGCTCAAGAATCTGAAATAACGTCTCTAGAGCAATTACAAACAACGTTAAGCAAGCAAAATATTGTTCGTGGTCACTTTGAACAAATCCGTGAAGTCGCAATGTTCGATCAGCCGCTTTCCTCGCAAGGCGAATTTGTTTTAGATAAAGACAACGGGTTAGTGTGGGATCAAACCATTCCTTTTCCCGTAAAGCTGATTCTTACAGATAATAAGCTCAGCCAGAGATTTGCAGACCAACCCGCTCAAATCATCACAGATCAAGATAACCCAATGGCGTTTTATTTTAGCCATATCTTTCTAGCCGTATTCCATGGTGATACAGAGCAACTTAAAGAACAATTTGAACTCACTTTTACGCCTATGAATAACTCAGAAGATGGCAGTCTATGGAAGCTTGAACTGACTCCTAAAAGCGCGCCATTAAACGCCGTGTTTCGACGTATTGCATTGTCAGGCTCACAAGATATTCAATCTATCGCTCTTGAAGAAATTAGAGGGGATAGCACTACAATTCACTTTAGTCAGTTGACTCATCAGCCAGCAAGGTTAACCGATGCCGAATCGCAACAATTTAAGTTCTAAGCTCGCCTTACTCTGGCTGATCGTCGTTGTCTTCTTTGGCGGATTGTTGATAAAGCAATTCGCTTTTTCACCTTCTGTTCCTATTGAAACCAATATTCTTAGATTGCTTCCTCAAAACCAGCAAGATCCAATTGCTGAACAGGCTTTTCAACAAATCTCATCTTCAATGAGCAATCAAGTCGTGTTTATGATCAGTGGTGCTTCTGAAGAAACCACTATTGCGGCAGTCAAACAATTCGAACGAAATCTCCACCAGCTCAATCACCGCATCAAAAAGCCTTTGTTTGAAGACATACAAGGGAAAATCAGCCAGCAAACACAAGCGAAATGGGCTGACTTTTATTTTCAGCACCGATCTCAATTGCTCACACCATCTCAACAAAAAATGCTTGAGCAATCTCCAAGCCAACAAACACAATATGTAATTCAGTCACTCTATAACCCATTTTCAGGAGTCACCGCCACTGAACTTGCTAGTGACCCATTCTTATTATTTCGGGACTACCTAAGTGAAGTCGGTTCTCAATCGAGTAATTTTACTTTCAAGAACGGTTATTTAACCGTGAACAAAGACGACCAATTTTACATCTTGGTCACTGCTACACTTAAACAATCACCTTATAGCTTGCAAACTCAAAGCCACCTTCCTGAATTAATAGAGCTTGAGAAACAAGTCGAAGGTCAATTTGATGTTGATATTTTGCATACCGGAGTCGTGTTCTACGCAGACTACGGGACACAAAGTGCAAAATCAGAGATCAGCACCATAGGTATTGGTTCATTAATCGGCGTAATTTTGCTGGTTTGGTTCACCTTCCGCAGTGCACTTCCGCTCGGATTAGCGTTACTTTCCATTAGCACAGGATTGTTGGTTGCTTTAGCCAGTACTGTCGCCATCTTTGGACAAGTACACCTTTTTAGCCTTGTTTTTGGGGCAAGCTTGATTGGTGTTTCGATTGATTATGCATTCCACTATCTAACCGATAGATTAGCGGCAGGGTCGTCATGGAATAGCCAAAGAGGCTTAAAGCACATACTCATCGCTATAACCCTTGGTCTAGCAACAAGCCTTATTGGTTACCTTGGCTTGCTAGCCGCCCCCTTCCCTGGTTTGCAGCAACTTGCCTTGTTCTCATCAATTGGCTTGATTGCTGCCTACGTGAGCGTTGTATGCTGGTATCCCGTTCTGGCTGAAAAACCAAGTGCCGATACGCCTTTGCCATTAACCAAGATCTGGGCGATGTGGTTTTCGCTGTGGGATAAGCCCAAATTCAAGGTCATCTTGCCCTCTGCTTTATTCGTATTAAGCTTGGTTACTCTTACCCAAATAAGTTACAACGATGACATTCGTCAGTTGCAAGCCATGCCTGATTCCCTTAAGCATCAAGAAGAGTTGATTGCCTCTTTGTCTGGGGTTAGTCAGTCTCAAGATATGCTATTAATCACGGAAGAAAATGCTCAATTACTGCTGTCTAAAATTTCTCATGTCTCAAAAGAATTAGATGCACTGATTGAGCAAGAAGTGATCTCGGGCTATCAAAGTATCCATCAATACTTACCGACTATTGAAGAGCAAAAGCAAAACCATCAACTGGTTCAGCAATTGTATCTATCACAGCAAGCCTCACTTCAATCAACACTAGGCTGGAAGCAGTTTCCTGAGATAACACCATTTAATCCATTTAATGCCCAAGATTTTTTAGATTCACCCGTTTCAAAACCCGTAAAGTCGCTTTGGCTAAACCCGATAGATGATCTCTCAGCTTCCATAGTGTTAATTCAAAACATCCGAAATCCTAAAGCATTTACAAGCTGGTTAGCATCAAAAAAAACACATCAAGATTCAGAAGATAGCCAAATCAGATATTTGAACAAGGCGAATGAAATCTCTGATTTATTTACTCAATATCGTACAAAAATCACTGAGCTTCTCATCATCGCACTGGTTGTGATTTTAGCAGTACTGTCTGTTCGTTATGGTTTCAGACAGAGTGTACTTATGGTCATTCCATCACTAATTGCGGGAGTCGCAGGTTTAGCCATAACTGCGCTATTAGGTTCATCACTAAACTTGTTTAATTTACTTGGGCTTATCTTGATTTTAGGAATAGGAATTGATTACACATTATTTTTTGCTGAACAGAAAAAGAGCCAAAGTACCTTATTAGCCATCACCTTATCTTGCTTAACGACACTGCTGTCATTTGGGCTACTTTCTCTAAGTAATACTCATGCTATCCATAGTTTTGGCATTACTGTGTTAACCGGAATTTTTGTTGCTTGGCTATTATCCCCTATGGCGTTACGGCGCCCTCGACCATCTGTATGAAAGCATAGGAACTAAGACTCGTGAATTTTAAGATAAAAGACATAAAGACCTGGCGTTTGATTCACTTCAGTTTAATGACTTGCATTACGCTGCTTCTAAGCGCCTGCTCGATGAATGCTTTGCCGCCGAAAGAATCATCCGTCACTATAGAACCTGGCGTTGACCTTACTTTACCTCAGCCTCATGAGTTAGGTTATTCAGTCACGGCTAGCCAACTGATCAGTGCGACATGGGAAGACAAAACACATCAGTTACCCGTTCAGCTTCAAGTCGATGCAGATAAAGTCATTCTTGCAGGATTTTCTTCATGGGGAACAAGAATTCTCTCTTTGAAATATCAAGATAATCAAATAGACACCGATATTCTGACCGGGTTAGATCAAACCTTGCCTCAACCAGAGCAGATCTTATTCAACTTAATGATTACACTTTGGCCAATAGATGCGTGGCAGCAACCATTGCAAGCGATTGGGTGGTATATGGTAGAAACGAATAATACTCGAAAGATATTCGATGAGAACGACCAAGCCATTATAGAAATCACTTACCAATACTCGGAAGAAGTAAAACCAAGTGAGACCCAATCTGCCAAGTTAGCTAAACAAGTGACCTTTGAGCACCTCACTCAAGACTATAAGATTCAGATTCAAACCCTAAATTCAACCATCTCTAAACGCCAATAAAGAACGAGTAACTATGCCAATTTATATTCATGACTGTGGTTTCCATTCTGCCCTTGGGTCTCAGAACACAGAGATACACCGTTGTTTAACAAGTGGTCACAACCCAAATATGGTTGAAGACTTACAGATTTTAAATGACGGAAAAGCGACGGTTGTTGGTAGGGTTTCGCAGTTATTACCTAGCCTTCCTGAGCATTTACTAGAATTTAATACTCGTAATAACTGCCTGGCACTTTCAGCGTTGAAGCAAATAGAGCCAACTATTGAGTCGATGAAAAAACAATACGGCTCAAATCGTATTGCTATCGTCGTAGGCACCAGTACCTCTGGCATTGCTGATGGTGAAACTGCTTTTAAGCACAAATTAGACAATGGGCAATTCCCTAATGACTTCAACTATTCGCAGCAAGAGTTAGGCAACATCACAGACTTCATCAGTCAGTATTACGATATTCATGGTCCTCACTATGCGATTTCTACCGCTTGTTCTTCAAGTGGGCGAGCTTTCTTAACTGCGCAACGCTTATTAAATTCTGGAATGGTCGATGCGGTATTAGTCGGCGGAGCAGATACCTTATGTAAGCTTACATTGAATGGGTTCCATGGTCTTGAAGCGCTGTCATCCACTTTATGCCAACCATTCAGTTCCAAAAGAAATGGCATAAATATCGGTGAAGCGGCAGCCTTTATGTTGCTGAGCAAAGATAAACCAGTAAGTGATAGCAAGCCAACTCTTGCATTGCTAGGCGCGGGTGACAGCTCCGATGCTCATCATATTTCAGCGCCCCACCCTGAAGGTAATGGAGCCGAACAAGCAATGAAAAAAGCATTGCATGCCGCTCAGTTATCTCCACAAGATATTGGCTATATTAATGCTCATGGTACTGCGACCCCATTAAATGATTCGATGGAAAGCAAAGCGATACACAGAGTATTTGGGGCTGACGTGCCAGTTAGTTCCACTAAACCGATTACAGGGCATACTTTGGGGGCAGCAAGTGCAGTCGAAGCCGCTATTGCATGGCATGTGCTGAAGCACAACTTACCGCTTCCCTTACAAAAATGTCAGGATAAAGCTGATGACATCGACATTGATTTGATAAACTGCCCACAACAAATAAAAAAAACAAATATCTTAAGCAACTCGTTTGCTTTTGGTGGTAACAACATTAGCCTTATTTTTGGTGTCGTAAATGACTGATATCCCTTCCATTAATGTATTACTTCCTCACGATGATCCAATGATATTCATCGATAAAGCCATCAAGGTTGAAGAAGAATCAATCCATTGCCAAGTCACGATTAGTGAGCAGAACTTATTTTTTGATGAAGAGACCCAATCCATTCCTGCTTACGTAGGAATTGAATTTATGGCGCAATCTATTGCGGCTTGGTCGGGCTACCATGCTCATCAAAAAGGAAATGAAGCACCTATTGGCTTTTTACTAGGTTCTCGTCGCTATCAAGCGCAGTGCGATGAATTTGCGGTTGGACAAACCCTCGATATTTTTGCAGAGCAATTGATGGAAGATAATGGCATGGCAGTTTTCACAGCTAGCATTGAACTTACAGGTGAATCCTTGGCTCAATGTCAGTTAAATGTGTACGTCCCAACTCAAGAAAAATTACAAGAAATGAAAACTAGGAGCCAGTCATGACTCGTCAAGTACTCGTCACGGGTGCCAGCAAAGGCATCGGCAAAGCAATCGCCATTCAACTGGCAAAAGATGGATTTGATATCGCCGTTCATTACATGGGCGACAAAGCAGGTGCGCAGGCGACACTTGAATCAATTAAAGAACTAGGCGGTTCAGGTCGCTTAATTCAATTTGATATCAGCAACCGAGCCCAGTGCCGTGAAACCTTAGAAGCCGATATTGAACAACATGGCGCTTACTACGGTGTTGTGAATAATGCCGGCATTACCAGAGATACCGCTTTCCCAGCCATGACTGAAGAAGAATGGGATGGCGTGATTCATACCAATCTAGATAGCTTCTATAACGTACTTCACCCTTGCGTAATGCCTATGGTTCAAAAACGTAAAGGCGGGCGAATTGTTACGCTAGCTTCTGTTTCAGGGATCATGGGAAACCGCGGTCAAACCAACTATTCAGCCGCGAAAGCAGGTGTGATCGGCGCAACCAAATCGCTTGCTCTGGAACTGGCTAAGCGAAAAATCACAGTAAACTGTGTGGCTCCTGGACTCATTGATACCGGCATGGTTGATGAGCATGTAAAAGAACACGCTTTACCACAAGTTCCGCTCCGCCGTATGGGCGAGCCAGAAGAAGTGGCAGGGCTTGTCAGCTACTTGATGTCTGATATTGCTGGCTATGTTACCCGACAAGTAATTTCAGTGAATGGAGGCTTAGTATGACCCGCCGAGTAGTAGTCACTGGAATGTCAGGTGTCACCGCTTTTGGTAATGATTGGCAGCAAATCGAACCTAAACTTAAAGCTTGCGAAAATGCTACGCAGTACATGCCAAGTTTTGAGCAATATGATGGTTTGAACACTAAGCTTGCCGCCCCAATTGATGGTTTTGAGCTGCCAAAGCACTACAAGCGCAAACAAGTTAGAGGCATGGGACGAGTATCTCGCCTTGCTACTGTTGCAACTGAAAATGCTTTAGAGCAAGCCGGTTTAATCGGTCACGATATTCTCACTAATGGTGAAACGGGCATTGCTTACGGATCTTCAACAGGTAGTACAGACGCAGTTGGTGCATTTGGTGTAATGCTAAATGAAAAATCAACACGCGCAATCACAGCGACTACCTATGTTCAAATGATGCCGCATACCGCAGCCGTCAATGTCGGTCTGTTTTTTGGTTTGAAAGGCAGAGTCATTCCAACCAGCAGCGCATGTACATCTGGTAGCCAAGCCATTGGTTATGCCTATGAAGCGATCAAGCACGGTTACCAAACCGTTATGGTTGCTGGTGGTGGAGAAGAACTTTGCCCGACAGAATCAGCCGTATTCGACACTTTATTTGCCACCAGCCTAAAAAATGACAACCCGAAAACATCCCCTAGCCCGTACGACAAAGATCGAGATGGGTTAGTTATCGGTGAAGGTGCTGGTACGTTAATTCTTGAAGAATACGATCACGCTGTGGCTCGCGGTGCCAAAATCTATGCAGAAATCATTGGGTTTGCGAGCAATTGCGATGCTGCGCATGTCACGCAACCTCAAATGGAAACCATGCAAATTTGTATGGAGAAAGCACTAAAAGACGCCAAGCTGCCAGCGAAGAAAATTGGGTTTGTATCTGCTCATGGCACGGCAACAGACAAAGGTGACATTGCCGAAAGTAATGCAACGGCCAATATCTTTGGTGAAGTACCCATTAGCTCTTTAAAAAGCTACTTCGGACATACCTTAGGTGCATGTGGCGCGATTGAAGCGTGGCTAAGTTTAGAAATGATGCACTCAGGCTGGTTTAGCCCAACTCTGAACTTAGAAAATATAGATGAAAATTGCGGAAAACTGGATTACATCACAGGTACTGGTCGCGAACTGGAAGTCGAGTACTTAATGAGTAACAACTTTGCTTTTGGTGGAATTAATACGTCTATTATTTTCAAGAGAATCTAATACGCCAAACTATTTATTAGTAAACAAGAATACTATTAGTAGCCAAGAACGATTCTTAACTGACAAGAATCGTTATTAACAGGCAAGAACAAAAAAGGGGCAGTAACCGAAGTTACTGCCCCTTTTTATTTTTGAATCATCGCAGATTAAGCGTTAACTTCACGCTCAGCAATGAATTCTAGAGCCATCTTGATACGAGCAACAACGCGCTCTTTACCAACAAGTTCCATTACTGCGTCAACAGAAGGAGACTGACCGCCACCTGTTACTGCTACGCGAAGTGGCATGCCGATTTTACCCATGCCGATCTCTAGTTCTTCACATACTGCAGCAATCACACCGTCTTTGATGCTTGCTGTTGTGAAGTCTTCAAGTGCTTCAGCTTTAGCCAAGGCTAACTCTAATGGACCTTTTGCTACGCCACGTAAGTGCTTCTTAGCTGCGCCCGCTTCAAACTCAGAGAAATCTTCGTAGAAGTAACGAGATTGCTCAGCAAGTTCGATAAGCGTGTTACAACGCTCGCCAACTAGCTTGATCACTTCAGTGATTGCAGGGCCATTCGTTGTATCAATCTTCTGCTCATCTAGGTGCCATTGCAGGTATTTTGCAACGTACTCAGGCTCAGAAGTTTTAATGTAGTGGTTGTTCAACCAAAGTAGCTTATCAGTGTTGAATGCAGATGCAGACTTGCTGATCGCATTTAGGCTGAATAAATTAATCATCTCTTCTTGAGAGAAAATTTCTTGATCACCATTAGACCAGCCTAAACGCACTAGGTAGTTGTTTAGAGCATTTGGCAGGTAACCTTCATCGCGGTATTGCATTACAGAAACAGCACCGTGACGCTTAGAAAGTTTTGCACCGTCATCACCAAGAATCATTGCACAGTGAGCGAAAGTTGGAACTGGCGCGCCTAGTGCTTCATAGATGTTGATTTGACGAGGTGTGTTGTTGATGTGGTCTTCACCACGAACAACGTGTGTAATGCCCATGTCCCAGTCATCCACTACAACAACGAAGTTGTATGTTGGAGCACCGTCTGTACGGCGAATAATTAGGTCATCAAGTTGGCTGTTAGAAATTTCGATACGACCACGAATTTGGTCATCAAAAACTACGCTGCCTTCTTTTGGGTTACGGAAACGAATAACACATGCATCACCTTCTTTTGCTGCTTCGTTTGCTGCAACAATTTTAGGGTGGTTAGCATCGTAACGAGCC
Organism: Vibrio sp. 99-70-13A1; assembly: GCF_013114625.1. Lineage (GTDB taxonomy): Bacteria > Pseudomonadota > Gammaproteobacteria > Enterobacterales > Vibrionaceae > Vibrio. The sequence goes on along the minus strand of NZ_VTXD01000036.1, from coordinate 27,713 downwards.
ATTTCTTTGTTTGCTTCTTGCTCTTCACGAATTTCGTCAAGCAGCTCTTTAGATGCATAACATTTGAATGCTTTGTCTGCAGCAAGAAGCTTATCAACCATTTCGTTATAACGATCAAAACGCTTAGATTGGTAGTAAGGACCTTCATCCCACTCCATACCCATCCATTGCATGCCTTCTAAGATCGCATCTACTGCTTCTTGAGAGTTACGCTCTAAGTCAGTGTCTTCAATACGAAGAACAAATTCACCACCTTGGTTTTTAGCAAAAAGCCAAGAGTAAAGTGCAGTACGTGCACCACCAACGTGAAGATAGCCAGTAGGGCTAGGAGCAAAACGAGTTTTAACCGTCATTTAAATACCTTAGAGATGGATGTGCAGCGATATCATCAATACCAACTGCGGATACATGGGTAAAAGTGGCGACATTTTACCACCCTAAGGCAAATCTACAATGCTAGAAATTACTTTAAATTACGCATCGCCCATTGCATGAATTCTTGCTGTTGCTCATCATCTAATTTGGAAAAATCACCTTGCAGTGTCGCAACAGTTTTTATTTCTGACATTGGCACTGTTTTCTTCACTTTACCTGATATTTCATTACCAGATTTCTGATTATATTCAGCGACTTCTCTTTCAAAATCTCTAAAACCTTGTAAACCGCCTTTGTTCAAACGATCAATTTCATACTTAATTGCTTCGCCATTTTCCGCGGTCAGTGTAATCACAGGCGAACGTTCAAATTTTTTAGCGTCTTCTATCGTGCGAAATGTTGGATAGTTAATAGATAAAACTTGATCTGTCTGTGCCTCAAAACTTAATAGAATTGGTTGTGAGTCATATTTTCTACGCTTTCCATCTTCAAAAACAATTTGTCCAACCGTTAATGCCAATTGATTTTTTCCATCTTCCAATTGGATAGTGTTTTGAGCGGTAAAGTGAGAAGCCGCAATAGCTTCACCATTGAGTACTTGAGGAACCATCTCTTTTTGCAATGTTAATGTTCCGCTAGCCAAAGCTAGGGAAGAGAAAAGAAACGGAATAGCACCAAGCAATAAAGATTTTTTTACAGTCATAATAATTACCAATTTAACGAGGAAAGGGTATGACATGCATACCCTTATTTAGCTTCAAATCAATCTACAATGTTTCTCATAAACATTCGTCAATTGTTCGTTAGAAGTAGTACTCAACGCCCACAGATAACTCATCGTAGTCTGCTGATTTCCAACGTTCGCCAGTGTTATCAATCATTTCAGCGCCATCACCGAAATCTAGAGTACGAGCACGAACATAAAGAACAGCTGATGGATCTACAAAGTACATCACTTGCGCAGAAATCACGTTGTCGTCGGTGTTATCAATCGTTTTACCATTACGCTCAAGCTCGAAGTTTGCCGCGTAACCCAACTTGTATTGCCAATCTCCAGTCGTGTACATCAAGCCAGCAGACATTGCGTCTTGCTTCTCATCAGTACTGCCTGCAGATGCTTCCATCATTTTGTATTGTGCGAAGAATGAAATACCGTTATCAAACCAACCTTGCATACCAACTAAGTAAGTATCATTCGACCAATTTGCTCCTTCAGAAGCAATATTGCGGTTCGCTTCATACGCCGCATCGAATTGGATTGGACCTAATTTGTAATGTGCCGCTAAACCACTCCAGTAATCATCCCCTTCACCTAAGCCAGCTTTATCACCAGCACCTACCGCAACGTCAAATGACAATGCATCGTTGTACATTGGGCTATCCCAACGAATGGTATTAGACTGACGGTCTTGGTACTTAGCACCACCAATAGCGCCACCCCAGTCATACACATCACCCAAGCCTGGGTTAGATGCAGGCCAATCGACTAGCTCATACATAGGTGTTAAAACACGACCTAAACGAACTTGACCTAATGATTCACTTTCAAAACCAACGAACGTATCACGCTCACCAAGACCAGCACCTTCACCACCGAAGCTTGGGTCTACATAACCACCTTCAATTTGCCAAATGAACGTTGGGCCAAAGTTAGCGAAATCTTTCTTACCACGGAAACCAATACGAGATTCATTATTGAGCTGTGCACCACCTAGATTGTCATCCGTTGCACTCACACCTGAATCGTAATCACGGTAAGCCGCTTGCATTGCGATGATGCCGTACACTTCATAAGAAAAAGAATCTTTCGTTAAATAATTTTTTGCTGCATCGCTGTTTGCGCCATCGGCGAATGCTGCCCCACTGAACATCAGCGTTGAAACTGCCGCGCCTAGTAATGTCTTTTTAAAAGTAGACATAAGATTAACCCCTATACATTTTTTAATTTTTATCGTTTATCACTTATTTGAAGGAAACCATCCTTGAAAATCAGTGTCTTAAACGAGCGTTCTATTTATGGACGAGGCAAATATGACAAACTTTTTTTTTGTAGAAAAACATTCAAAGACCAAATCAGATCTGCATCAAAATGCAATTTTCTAAAAAAACAAAAATCCTTTAAATACTTTGTTTGGAAGGTTTTTTATAAAAACAAAAGACGTTAAATAATTTTTGACGAGTGAGGTTGATCACTAAAAAATCAAAATAATTAGAAATTTGAGGTTTGATATCACGTAAAAAAAATTGTTATTCAGGGAACTTTATAATCATTGAGAAGGAATTTTGAAGTCACTCGCAATGCTAAATCCAGCAAAAACGGGGTTCCAGTGGATTTTGACGTTTATTTTCAGTCACTCATTTGGTAAATATCGATACGGATATGTTTGACCTTCCCCTAAGGGTAAGGTTTAAGCTATGCCTAAATGAGGTCTGGAGTATCAAGATGAATCACTATGTAACGATATTAAATGGGCTTAGCTGCATGGGCTGTGTGGGTAAACTGCGAACACACTTAGAAAAGCTATCGACAGTCACTATCAACTCAATCACCGTTGATAATATTGATGTTTCAACCTCATTAAGCTTTGCTGAACTCTCAGATGAAGTGAACTCTCTTGGTTATCAACTAGGTCACTCATGGCATTTAACACTGTCTGGTTTGAATTGTGGTAAGTGCGTCAATAAACTCAAGAACGCCTTTGATTCAGAAAACTCAATTTATGATTTGAGCATCTCGACCACAGAGTTAATGGTTAAAACCTCCCTATCCGAATCTGACATTATTTCCAAAGTAAAAAGTGTCGGCTTCACTGCAGTCACTTATTTCGAGCAAGATGAAAAGCTTACTTCTAATGAGAAGAATGATGGTAAGCCTGATGAAAAGTTCGACCTTCCGAAGGGTGACACTCAAAGTTTTCACCTTTTACTTCAGGGAATGACGTGTGCGAGTTGTGTATCTTCCGTTGAAAAGTCAATTTTAGCGGTATCAGATATTAGCAAAGTTCAAGTTAACCTTGCAGAGCAAACTGCTCTCATATTCACTTCAAAAAACAGAACTGAAATAGAAGATCTTGTAGTGAATGCAGTTTCAACGGCAGGCTATCAAGCTCAGTTTGTTGACGACGCACTAACCCAGCAACAGAAACAAAAAGAACAACAAGCTTTGGTTCAGTCTGCATTTTACAAGAATGCTATATTTGCCTTAATACTTGGTGCTCCCCTCATGCTTTGGGGAGTATTTGGCGGAAATATGATGATAAGAAACCCAACAGACCAAATCGTTTGGGGAATTATCGGGTTACTTTGTTTCATTCTTCTTGCAACGTCAGGACGCAGCTTTTTTAGCAATGCACTTAAATCTTTACGCCATAAGCGTGCCACTATGGACACTTTAGTTGCGCTAGGCACTGGTGCTGCTTGGGTTTATTCCATGTTGGTCGTGGTTTTTCCTTTTTGGTTTCCAGAAGCCTCTCGTCATGTCTACTTTGAAGCCAGTGCGATGATCATTGGTTTAATTTCCCTTGGGCACTACATTGAAGCGAAAGCGAAAGCGCAAACCACTCAATCGTTGCAAGCGCTCATCAACCTTCAACCTCAAAAAGCCACAGTTATCATTGATGACCAAGAACAAGTCGTTCCGTTAGAAGCGATTCAGCTTGGCATGACACTTAGAATTAAACCGGGTGAGAAAATTCCGGTTGATGGAAAAGTTCTCACTGGTGAATCTTATGTTGATGAGTCCATGCTGACAGGTGAACCTTTACCAAGTGTGAAAAAGGTTGGAGATTCTATTTCAGCGGGGACCATAAATAACGATGGCAGCTTAATTATTGAAGCTGTTGGTGTTGGTTCAAGCACTATGCTGGCTCGAATCATTCAAATGGTTCGCCAAGCACAAAGCAGTAAACCAGCAATAGCCAAGTTAGCCGATTCTATTTCAGCCGTTTTTGTACCAGTGGTTGTCGCTATCGCACTTTTCTCTGCTTTCATCTGGTTTATTTTTGGTCCACAGCCAAGTGCAAGTTACATGCTAGTAGTCTCTACGACTGTTTTAATCATCGCCTGCCCGTGTGCTCTGGGTTTAGCGACTCCACTTTCAATTACAGTCGGTGTTGGTAAAGCAGCAGAACTAGGCATTTTGATAAAAGATGCCGATGTATTGCAATCAGCAAGCAAAGTTGAAGCGGTTGTCTTTGATAAAACGGGGACATTAACTCAGGGTAAACCGACTATTCAGAAAGTATTCCCTTTTGGTATTTCCGAATCAGAATTAATGACCATGGCTTATTCAGCAGAAGTTGCTTCCGAACATCCTTTAGCAAAAGCGATCTGTCAGTATGCGCAGAGTCTGGACCTAGCATTATTGCCCGCTCAAAACTTTTCAAATGAACGTGGGAAAGGGTTGCATGTCATTATTGATGACCAATCAGTGAATGTCGGATCTTTCAATTATTTGAATCAGTTAAACATTGCCATGGACCATGCTAAGCCAGCAATCAGTGAATGTGACCAGTCTGCTTGGAGCCCGATATTCGTTGCCGTTGATAACCAACTAATAGGCGTTATTGGTATCTCAGATGCTTTAAAAGAAGAGAGTAAAGTTGCGATTAAACAATTAAAAACGTTAGGCATCCATTCCGTCTTATTAACTGGCGATAACTCAACCGTCGCTAAGGCAATAGGTAATGAATTAGGGATAGATGAGATTATTGCTGGCGTTTTACCAGAACAAAAAGCCGAACATATCATTCGCTTACAAGAAGAGTTCCAACATGTCGCAATGGTTGGCGACGGTATCAATGACGCCCCAGCCCTTGCTCAAGCCGATATCGGTATCGCAATGGGAAGCGGCAGTGACGTAGCCATTGAAAGTGCTCAAATGACTTTACTCAATTCTTCACCACTTGCGGTTATCAATGCTATTGAACTTTCGCAGACAACGGTTAAAAATATGAAGCAAAATTTATTTGGTGCTTTTGTCTACAACTCTTTAGGAATCCCTATTGCTGCGGGTGTGCTTTATCCATTTTTCGGATTTTTGCTTAGCCCTGTTTTTGCTGGCGCAGCAATGGCGCTCTCTTCTATTACTGTAGTTACCAACGCAAACCGGTTGCGATTATTTAAACCAACAAACAATCATTCAAAATCATAACGTTAACCGTATTTATAAAACTTAAACAAAATGATTTACCTTTAATGAGGCTCACTATGAAAATTAAAGCTCTTTCAATTGTAGCGCTTGCGGTCGTTTCTCAACATGCACTTGCAACCGATGTTCTTAACCATAAATCACCTTATTGTGGCTGCTGTACTGAATGGACAGAACATATGAAAGAAGCAGGGTTTCACGTAGAAGAACATTTACATGAAAATATGAACCCAATTAAAGAAAAGTTAGGTGTAACTCCTAAGCTTGCGTCATGCCATACAGCAGAGATCGATGGGTATGTATTTGAAGGGCATATTCCAGCAAAAGACATCAAAGCTTTCTTGGACAATCCACCTCGCAATGCAAAAGGCTTAGCCGTGCCTGGTATGCCGATGGGCTCACCAGGGATGGAGTATGGGGATCAGCAAGATGAATACGCAGTATATGCATTTAATGAACATGGACAAACTTTTGAATATCGACTTTATCAGCCCAAATAATTAAGTCTGATTGATAGCAGATAAGTAAATTAATCGGTCGAATTTACAAAGAAAAAAAGAGCCCAGTCAAATCTGTAATCAGGCAGGTGACTGGGCTCTTTGCTTTGGACAGTAAAGCAATTGGGTGCTTTAACTATAAATTTAATTTACAGCATTTTAATTACAGCTTAGAAACCGTAAGAAGCACCGAATACGAAAGCATTGTTTTCGTTATCGGCTTGGTTACGGAACTCAAAGTAAGGTTGAACACCTTGACGAGTCCATGTAGCACGAAGCTCGTGATCCATCGTGTTGTTTGCATCGCTGATAACATAAACATTGTTGTAGCTTAATGCTACGTCTTCATTTACAGAGTAGCCAATGCGGTTGTCAAAACGAGTTTGATCGTCTGCTTTGCTGTCTTCCATTGAATGGTAGCGAGTACGGTTGCTGATAGAAATACCGTTATCAAAGTTGTATCCAATCTTCACAAGTGGACGGTATTGTACTGTTTCACCGTTGTTTAGTAGGTGGTGGTAACCAGCAGCAACCCATAGATTGTCGTTGATGTTGTACATCTGCTCTACACCTAGAGTGATGTATGGCGAGTTACCTTTACCACTATCTTGAATAGTACTGTCATCGTATTTACCTAAAGAAATACCGTCAAACTCAGTCAGTAGCGTAGTACCAGAGTCAAATGTATGACCAGCTTCTAGAGTAGAAGATACCGATGGATCAAAATCAGAGTGGAATTGAACATTACCTGTTACGTAAGAAGAACCAGCAAAAGCACTAGAAGCAAAAGCAAGAGAAAGTGCACTTAGAGCGATAATTTTTTTCATAATAACTGCCTTATTTTTATATTTAGCGGTATGTCGTCGGTAATTCATTCACCTTCACCACTTGATTAATTGGTGCCTCCTTGGCATGCGATGCATCTTGCATTAATTAATTCGGTACGCAAAATAAAAGAATTATTTTGGTGATCCCAATCACACCAGGAAAAGACAAAAACAAAAATATTAATATTAATCAGTATCTTACATAAAAACAAACATTCAATTTAAAAATAAAAACTTAATTCGCAGTGATAATGATCACGATTACATATAATAAATAGGTGTTTTTCTGCTTCGATATCACACTAGATTTAGAGGTTTTTATTTGGACCTTATTTTTCGTTGCAAACAATGTGATCGCCGTCACCAAGGGGGAAGCTGAAATGAATGATATACTTTCAATAAAACGAAAAAAGCCTCCCAAATTTGGGAGGCTTAGGCTTTAAATTTATGATTAACGAAGTGTCGTAACTCGACTTACTCTTTCTCCACTTGCCGAAATTGAGCGAATAGAGATTTCACCGCTTACCGCTGGGCGTTGATCATCTTCATAAGTTAGCCAGTTTTCACCATCAACAGAATATTGAAGTTCAACACCTGGGAACTGAACGTTCATAGCCAGTTTTCCGTCTTCAATTTTCGCTCCTGGTACAGGTAAGCGATAATCAATGCCCGCTTTTTCCAATTTAGCTAATTCACGCTGACCAAGAATGCTAGCAAAACGGTTATAGTCTGAATCCAGACCATCTTGGTCAACTAAGTTGGTCTCTTGAGAGTACTCGACTCCTACTTTGTAGTCATTCTCCCAACCCGCTCTGTGCCATGCTCTTTCTGCAGCTGCTAATACTCGTGGGAATACCATGTATTCATATTGTTCATCGGTACGAACCGTTTCTGACCATAGCTGCGCTGATAGTCCGTAGAATGGTTTTGCCTCTATTTCACCTTTACCAGTGAAGCCATTTCCGTCACGGTCTAATGATGTTTCAGCATTTTGAGGCATGTTTTCTGGTGCGAAGCCAAACATTTTACGAGTGTCAGTTGCGCGAGTTGCCCAGTAATAGCCACGTTCTTTAGCATCTACTTCATATGGCATATCCATGTACACATAGTCTGGGTTTGAAACGATAACGTCATATCCCTTCTTAGACCAATCATAAACTGATGATGTGCCACCCCAGTAAAGAACATCCCAGAAGTTAACGCGGGTTGTTTCTGTTGCGAAGACTTCAGCGCCCTCTTCTACGTATTTCAATCCATCTTGCCAAGCTTGGAAGTGAGGAATACCTTTTTCAGCGACAATTTTCGATACTTCTTGAGCAAAGTAGCCAGGTAAATGACCAAAATCGCTTACTTCGCCACTTGCCACTAGGCTTTGACACTGAGGTGATTGTGCAAAAGGTTTATCTTGTTTAGATAGGTCAATGTCCCCTTTCCACGCCACTTTTTCTTTCGAATCTAGATCTTGGAAACCAGCACCAAGTTTAATGTTTTTCGCTTCATCGCCACCGAAGTGCCAAGTCGTTAATGGCATACCCGCTTCATTATGCATCGCCGCCACTTCAGACACGACTTTGTCTACAAAGCGAGTTGATGACTCTAAGCATGGGTTAATGAAGCTCTTTTTGTCGTAAAATTGAATCGTTGTAACGTTCGAAGTGTCTTGTGGATCCATCAAGCGATATTCGCTCGCTTCTGCTTCTTTTCCTTCTTCCATCAAGCGAGAGTAACGTGCTTCCATTGATACAACAGCAGATCTTGCGTGGGCTGGCATATCAATTTCTGGAATAACTTCAATTTCACGCGCTTTTGCGTATTTTAGAATCTCAACGTAGTCTGCTTTGCTAAAGAATCCAGAACCGAAGTTATCAGTCGTTGGTCCAGAGCCAAGCTGAGGCAGTAAACAGCTTCTCTCATCTAAATCGAAACAACGATTTGAACCAACGTCTGTTAACTCTGGTAAATCAGAGATCTCTAAACGCCAACCTTCATCATCTGTTAAGTGAAGGTGCAGTTTGTTCATCTTGTACGCTGCCATTTGATCCAGCGTTGCAAGAATGGCTTCTTTTGAGTGGAAGTTACGAGCAACGTCCACCATCACACCACGGTAATCAAAGCGAGGTGCATCTTTAATAGAAAGAAGTGGTAGAGACTCAACATTTTCGCTATCTACCAGACCAAAGATAGACTGCACCGCATAAAACGCACCGGCTGTATCGAAGGCTTTAATCGCGATGCCATTTGCTTCGATGTCTAGCTGATAAGCTCCCGTTCTAGCAAGCTCACCAGTGAAGTCAGTAGGAACAACAGTGATTTCAACAGGTAAATCACCACCAACATTCACACCTACCACATCAGAGCGGCTCTCAAGGGCTGAAAACTGCTCTTCATTAAAAATAGCTTCTGGTAGGGCAATACCATCAGCAATACTTACAGACCCTTTACCCACTTCAACAGACATTGGCGTTGGAAGTAGAGTTGTTGTCACATCCAGTGATTTTAGATCTTCATTCTTTTCAAAACGGCTTACTGCAGTTGCCATGACATTATTGTCATCAGGAGTACGCTTTAAGTTGTTACCTTCCAGACCACGAACAAACGATGCGGTATCTTCCGTGTTCAACGAAGCAATCATCTTTGGTTCAGCGTTAGGTGATGCAACAAAAGCTCCTGGCATAAAGTCAGTTTCAAATAACTGCCAGTATTCGCTTGTAAGAGGAAGGGACACTTCTTCTCCAGCAGCAAAACCATCAAACTTATCGGTAGGCTCTAGTTTATGCAGGTCACCCGTCAGGCGAGTAATTTTGAACTGCTCATTATCAACATCTAATATGAGACGGATACTATGGAAGTAAATCGCCCAGTCTTTCGAGTCAACTGCTTCACCTTGGTTAACTAGCGTCATGTTTACTTTATTACATGATGCCCATTCAGCGCCTAAGTCCTGGCATTTAAATCCTTCAGTTGCACCATGGTTAGTCATCACTTCGTATTGAATATCTAAGTTATCAGCAAGTGAGTTAACAACCAGTTGCTCTGTCGTTTGTGTCGCGGCACAGCCAGTCAAACCTGCAAGTACAGAAACTGCGATTAGATGTCTCTTTAACATATTTACCTACCCATAAAAGTTTAAATCTAGCGTGAAACGTAAAAGGTTCGTTTCAAAGTTGAATAAACTATAGGTCGTTATTTTTTAGCGTGAATTAAATCAGTATCGAAAAGTGATCCGCTTCAAACCATCAAAAACATAAAAAGTAATTAGCATTTAAAATCATAAGGTTACAAATTACGATCATTCCGTCATTTTTATTTTGACGGAATTATTGAGATTTAAGTCACAATAAATAACGAGAAAGTAGTCTTTTTTTATTCAACAAGTCACTGTTGATTTTTCAGAGCTAATTTCACAATCCATCTTTGCTTTATAGAATGTGAAATCACTCCCAAAAAAAACGTCAAAACTGACTCGGTAAAATAGTTTTTGACGTCATTTTCACTCGATTAACTAGGATGCCCTCTGTGCGACTACTTGCCTTATTTTCAAAGTCCCTTTGTATTATTGCTTATCTAACTGCCACCGTTTCTGCAGAACCACTCTATTGGTCAGCTAAAAAAGACAATAAAGAATTCCTGATCTTTGGATCTGTACATATCGGCACTTCTGAGATGTATCCTTTGCCTCAAACAGTCACCGACTATTTAAGTTCAAGTGATGGTTTGATATTAGAAACAGACGTGAGAAAAGAATCCGATATTCGCTATCCTCAGAATCAAATCACCACCAAGAGTATCTTAACCACCGAGCAGAAGACTCAACTTACCCATATTAGCCGGTCGTTAAAACTTAACAGTAAGCAAATGCTCAATGCTGCGCCTTGGGTAACCGCATTAACAGTGCAATTAAAACGATTTGAACAACTTGGGTATGACAGTCAATACGGCATTGATAACTACTTGGGCATACAAGCAACATTGAAGGATAAACCTGTGCTGTCACTTGAGCCTATGCAGTTTCAAATTGATCTCATCAGCCAACTTAATAATGATGGGCAAGAATTACTGCTTAGTGCCTTAAATGAATGGGAACACTCTGAAAGTAATACTCACTGTCTTTTTGACAGCTGGGAGTCTGGCGATAAGCAAAACTTACAGGAAATGGGCGGAAGCTCTGAGATGAGTGATGAAATGATCGAGCGCTTTGTTTTTAATCGTAATCACGATTGGGCTCAACAGTTAGACGGTAATGGACTGGTTGGAAGTAATAGCAAACATTTGATGGTCGTTGGTGCTCTTCACTTAGTAGGAGAACAAAACCTTATACAATTGCTAAAAGATAAAGGATTTACCGTTAAGCAATTATCGACAAGTAAAAAAGCACCTTGTGCCTTTGTCCATTAATAGCTTTATCATAAATAGCATATACCTATTAATAGCTTAACCACCTAGTCGTAGCGAACCAGTTACGGCTGGGTTATCATTTGTTTTAAACTGGCAAGCAGTTTCAAAGCCATTTCAAATTCCACCCCGAATCCATTTCTAATAGATACAAGTTTAAAGCTATAAAAATCAAAACCACTCAGTTTACTGCTTTTTATTGTTGTGCTTTGTTCAAGCGAAGCTTTATTTAGGTAAACGAAAACTTTGTTTAGCTCAAACGAAAAAGGCTCTGCATAAATGCAGAGCCTTTTTCTTAATATGGTCGGTGAAGAGGGATTCGAACCCCCGACCCTCTGGTCCCAAACCAGATGCGCTACCAAGCTGCGCTATTCACCGAGATATCTAACTGGCTTATTGCCTGTCGATGGAGCGTATAATACGGATTCTGAACTTATGCGCAAGCGGTTTTCTTCGATTTTTTTAAATAAAAAATCATTCGAACAAAACTCATACAATTAAATAAAATTGTGATTAAAAACACAGCTAAGGAAACATATAGTTAACTTATGCAACAAGCTTGATCCAGATCAGGGAGGTTATTGCTCTAATGAATAAACTCAATTTTGTCATCTAACTTTGAGGTAAACACATGGACTTTTGGCTTGATCTCCTATTTGGAAACGCGGTAGGGCTGTCATCAATGATAGTTATCTTCGCAGCACTTGGTCTTATGATGTTTTATGGAGGCTTCTTCATCTACAAAGTTATGACTGACACTCCTCACTAAAATCGCCAAGCCTTTATCATTCATCGTAAGAGTGGATGATAATTCATAGCTTAGCACCGGAGTTGATATTTATTGTCGCCTCCGGTTTTTTACTTTCTGCTTATACCTTAACCACGATTTCCTTAGATTCACTTTCCTCTTTTAGTCCTATTTCATACAATAGCTTCAACATGCAACATAGCAGACTTGAGGTGAACGATATGTCTCATGATAACGATCTAGACTTATTCCAACAAATGATGGGGGATGTGAAGCGTATTGACCAAGATACCGCTGAGTACCAAAAGGTTCATCGCGTCACTGACGCACAACTAGCGAAACGCGAAGCCGCGATGTGGTTGTCTGATGATGACCAAGATTATTTGTCCCTCGATTACTGCCCTATGATCAAACCTGACGATATCATCGAATATAAAAAAGACGGTGTGCAAGATGGTGTTTATAAAAAATTACGTCTAGGAAAATACCCAATTCAAGCCAAACTGGACCTACACAGAAAAACTCTGAAAGATGCCAGAAATGACATTCTTTCGTTTTTACGTAAGTGCCTAGCAATGGACATTCGAACGGTGTTAATCGTTCATGGAAAGGGTGAACGCTCTAATCCACCCGCAATGATGAAAAGCTATGTCGCGAACTGGATGACACAAATTAACGATGTGCAATGTGTCCATTCTGCTCAAGCCTTCCATGGCGGCAGTGGCGCTGTGTACGTTATGCTCCGTAAAAGCAATAACAAGAAGCTAGAGAATAGAGAGAAGCACCAAAAGCGGATGAGTCAGTAACCTTATAAGCTGATTCTCTCTTTAAAACAATGAGTTGCCTGAAGCTAGCTAGTGCCCCTTAAGATAGTTAATGCTGAACACTAGTGTTGGTGCTAAAATCACGTTATCACTAAGCAACTACCTTGTAGTTGCTTTTTATTTTCAAATAAATCCGTTGTGAAACGCTAAAGAGAAGATCATGTCACAAGATTCCCAAGCTAAACGTCTCAATAAATACATCAGTGAAACTGGTTTTTGCTCACGCCGTGAAGCAGACAAACTTATCGATGCTGGACGCGTCACTATCAATGGCAAAATCCCTGAGATGGGAACTAAAGTAGTGCCTGGTGATGATGTAGAAATCGATAACAAGCCAGTTCGTTCAAAAGAAAAGCCTGTTTATATCGCTTTGAATAAACCAACGGGTATTACTTGTACAACTGAGCGCGACATCCCTGGGAATATCGTTGACTTCATTGGTCACCATAAACGTATATTTCCTATTGGACGTTTAGATAAACCTTCTGATGGCTTGATTTTCCTAACGAATGATGGCGACATTGTTAATAAGATCCTTCGTGCTGGTAATAACCACGAAAAAGAATATGTTGTTCGTGTTGATAAGCCTATCACTGGTGAGTTTCTGAAGAAGATGGCAGCAGGCGTGCCAATTTTAGATACCATAACGCTTCCTTGCCACGTTGAAAAAGAAACCAAGTTCTCTTTCCGAATCACTTTAACCCAAGGTTTAAACCGCCAAATTCGCCGTATGTGTGAAGCACTTGGCTATGAAGTATTTAAGTTACGCCGTGTTCGTATTATGAATATTTCTTTAGACGGCATTCCAAACGGAAAATGGCGTTATTTAAGTGATTATGAAGTCACTGAAATCCTTTCAATGTGTGATGATTCAAGTAGTACAGAAGAAGCATCAAAACTAGACGCTAAAGGTCGCCATATAAATAAAGCAACCGATGCTAAACTTTACGATAGCCGTGAAGAAAACCAATCTTCAATCGCGCGTCGTAATCAAAAAGAAAACCGCCCACGTACTTTCCGCGGAAATAATGCGGACGAATTCAGACATGCCCCTAATTCAAAACGCGGTCGCTCACGTACAAGTGATGAAAATGGTTCAGGGCAAAATCGTAAGAAAGAGGGAGGATGGAACTCAAACTCTCGCCCAAATCAATCAAGCTCGAATAAACCCGCATCCAAGCGCACTGGCGGAACGTTAAGTTTAAAGAAATAATAAAAGCGAACTGCTACTAGATATTCGTTTCTATAAACGCCGACCATAATGACTTGGTCGGCGTTTTGGTTTTGGTTTTGGTTTTGGTAAAAGAAAACTATAGATCGCGCGTATATTCTTAGTTTAACTCCGCCCTTCCCCAAACATGCTAATTAAAGGCATAAACCAAAAAACTTTGCCCTTGTTAATGCTGCTAAGTCATCAGGAGTAAGTTCAATCTCTAATCCCCTCTTCCCGGCACTCACACAAACGGTTTCTAGTTCTTTTGCACTTTCATGAATAAAAGTAGGCAATGATTTCTTTTGTCCGAGAGGGCTAATACCACCCACGACATACCCTGTTGTCTTTTGTGCAATATCAGGGTTAGCCATTTCTGCCTTTTTCCCGCCACCAGCTTTTGCTGCAAGTTTTAAATTCAGTTTCTGATCTACAGGAATAACAGCTACTGCTAAGTTCTTTGGTTCACCATTGAGGCAAAACAATAACGTCTTAAATACTCGCTTTGGATCTTGCCCAAGCGCTTCAACCGCCTCTAGCCCGTAACTATCGTGGCTTGGATCATGATCGTATTGATGCACTTTATGAGAAATTTTCTTCTTCTTCGCTAGGTTAATCGCAGGGGTCATTCTAAGCCTATGATGAAATAGATAAATATTGAAAGGGATACATGTCTCTTAAGCTAAATGTGCAAACTGACTAAATATGGCTGAAGATAAAGTAACACCAATAAAAAAGCGATGCCGGAGCATCGCTTTAGTTAAATTTATCGAAATGTAATAGTCAAACTATTCTTCAATCAATTTACTTGTAAACCATTTCACCTGAAGGTGCATACTTATTTACGTCTATTGGGCTGTTTGCTTCTAGGTACTCTTTTAGTACTTCAGCATCTACAAAACCAGTATTAACGAAGCCAGGGTGGCCTGTTAGTTTTGGATAACCGTCACCACCTGCAGCATTGAAGCTTGGGATAGTGAAACGATACGTTTCGTCTAAACGTAACTGCTTACCGCCAATGAATACGTTAGATACTTCACCATTTGCAACTGTCATTGAGATACCAGAGAATTGAGCGTAAGCACCAGAATCAATTGGTTTAGTTGCAACTACGTTTAAGTAATCCATCACTTCTTTACCAGACATATCTGTGTAAGTCAGGATGTTTGCAAAAGGCTGGACAGTCAGTACATCTTTGTATGTTACTTCGCCACCTTCAATAGAGTCACGTACACCACCAGAGTTCATTACACCGAAGTCAGCTTTCGCACGCTCTTTATGAGCGGTTGCAATTAAACGACCCAGGTTAGTCTGTTGGAAGCGAACAACATTACGGTCACCTTCAAGTTTACCATTAGTGTCTGCAATTTTAACTTCTAGCTGCGCTTGACCTTGTTCTTGGAATGGGCGAAGGAATTCAAGCAGCTCTGCATCTTGTGCAATTTCTTCTTCGATAAGTACACGTGTCTTCTTACCGTCAACCTTCACTTTCTTCTTAAGGTTAACAGGAACTAAATCGTAACTTACCATTTCTAGTTCACCATTACGGAACTCATAATCAGCACGACCCACGTATTTGCCCCACTCGTGAGCTTGTACGATGTAAGTACCATTTTGTACGTCAGGTTTACATTCGTCACCTGGCTTAAATGTTTTGCTGATTACGTTTGGCGCTTCCATACATACAGGTTCTTGTGAGTGACCACCTACGATCATATCAAGAGAACCTTCGTCTAGGTAACGTGCAAGAGCAACATCACCTGGAGCATTTACACCACGCTGACCATTCTCATAGTGACCCATGTGCGTTACAGCAAAGATAAGATCTGGCTTTTCAGTTTCCTTAAGTTCAGCAATCAATTCTTTTGCTTCTTCTTTAGGATCTCGGAAATCAATGCTTCCGATAAATTCTGGGTTACCAATTTTTGCTGTGTCTTCTGTTGTTAGACCAATAACAGCAATCTTGATACCTTGCTTTTCAAACATCTCGTAAGCTTGGAACTTACGTTCACCTGTCGCTTTATCGTAGATGTTTGCTGAAAGCATTGGGAAATTAGCCCAATCAATTTGTTTATCAAGCACTTCAAGAGAGTTGTCAAACTCGTGGTTACCTAATGCCATTGCATCGTAACCAATCTTGTTCATGCCTTTAAAGTCAGGTTCTGCATCTTGCAGATCAGATTCAGGAACACCAGTGTTTACATCACCACCAGATAAAAGCAGTACGCTACCGCCTTCGGCACGAATTTCGGCACGAAGTTCATCAATTAGCGTCTTACGAGCAGCCATGCCGTACTCGCCATATTTATTCTGCCAAAAACGACCATGGTTATCATTTGTGTGTAGAACAGTCAGTTTGTAAGTTGTGTCTTCATTCCAATCTTGAGTTGCTTGTGTTGCACAACCAGAAAGAGTGGCAAGAATAGCAGCACTTAGCGCTGTTTTTAGAATAAGGCGTTGCTTCATTGTCATACCTTTGAACTTTGTGGGATCCACTACTGAAAATTTAGGTCCATATCATGTACTTGTGACACGCTTAAAACCTGCAAAACTAGATCTAGTTTAAATTAACAAACCAAATGAGACATTAAGATTTCATGTTTATGTCGAATTGATCACCTTAATTGCCTTCATAAGCTGCAACAAACACCAAGCTTTGCATGAGTCATTTCAAATGATCACAGGCAAACGTTTTACTGTGATTTCACGTCACTTGGTTTTTATTGAGAAGTGACTCAATAAATAAACAGTTTCAGAGCACATCTCGACATTATAGGCACAAAAAAGCCGGCTTATATGCCGGCTTATCAAGTTCGATATTATTTGATATCGATATGGTCGAAACCTTTAATTAAATCATCCAGCGCTTTCATTTGCGCTAGGAATGGTTCTAATTTATCTAGCGGTAATGCCGACGGTCCATCACAACGCGCTTGATCTGGATTAGGGTGTGCTTCGATAAACAGACCCGCAATACCCGTCGCTAAACCTGCTTTTGCCAGTTCAACGGTTTGCTCACGACGACCACCAGAAGCAGCGCCTGATGGGTCGCGCATTTGAAGCGCGTGAGTCACATCAAAAATGATTGGGCTGCCGTTCGATGATTTCTTCATCACACCAAAACCAAGCATATCAACCACAAGGTTGTCGTAACCCATACAAGCCCCACGCTCACAAAGGATAATATTGTCGTTGCCGCACTCAGCAAACTTATCAACAATATTACCCACTTGATTTGGGCTCATGAATTGAGGTTTCTTAACGTTAATTACTGCGCCTGTTTTTGCCATTGCTTCAACCAAATCTGTTTGGCGAGCAAGGAAAGCAGGAAGTTGAATTACGTCTACAACGTCCGCTACAGGCTGAGCTTGAGCTTCTGTATGAATATCAGTAATAATTTTAACGCCAAAAGTATCTTTCAATTCTTGGAAAATTTTCAGACCTTCTTCCATACCTGGACCACGGTATGAGTGAACAGAGCTACGGTTAGCTTTATCAAAAGATGCTTTGAATACGTAAGGGATACCCAGCTTTTCAGTCACTTTTACGTAATGTTCACAGATCTGCATGGCAAGATCACGAGATTCAAGTACATTCATACCAGCAAATAGCGTAAATGGCTTGTCGTTTGCGATTGGCATATCGCCAATATGAACTATTTTCTGTTCCATCTTGTTCTCTCTAAATAATTATAAATTAGTGAACGATCACTGAGGTTTCATTCATTGCGTTCACTTGAGATTTCAGCAATTCAGATGCAGGGTCATCAGGGCATTGATCAATAAAGTATTGATAATCCGACGCTGCAACTTGATGGCAATCGAGCTGTTGGTAAATAAAACCACGATCGCGAATTTCATATGGATCGTCTGGTACAAACGTTAGTGCAAGATCGGTGCATTTTAAAGCCAGCGTGTAGCGCTCTTCACGCAATAAAGCACTTTTTAGCAACGCTAACCATTTACCAATGACCATTGGGTTATCTGCACTTTCTAAATGTTCACTCTTCAACTTAGCTAATGGACCATCATGCCCAATTAACCAGGCACTTAACGTTTGCACGCCAACGTATTCACCATTAAATGGGTTGATGTATACAGGTGCTTGTTCAAACCAATTTACTTTGATTAAAAATTGCGTTGGAAATGAAACGCCTTCAACAGGAAAACCAAGCTTGCGACCTAAGAAAAGAAATACAGCCCCTAAACTGACCGGTATGCCTTTACGTCGTTCCAATACTTTATCTATAAAAGCATTTTCAGATGAGAAGTAAGCATCTTTATCACCGCTAAAGCCCCATTCATGGAAAAATAAGCGTAAGAAAGATTCAAACTTTTGCTGTTCATCTTGCTCATTAACTAAAGCAAACTCAGCTTCATCAAATAATCTGATTAGCTCTTGTTCAGCCCAGTGTTCTTGAGTTTCTGGGTTAACCGCTTTATTTAATAAAAGAGCACCTTGAGCAAGCTCTAGTTGGTCAAGGTCCTCATCAAAGAATTCATACATGTGACATTAACCAAAAAAGGTAGGAGTTTTTGTGATTGCGATTTTTCCTGCCATCGCTAACCAACCTAGTGCACCAAAAAATGAAAAGGTTCTGATCAGCTTGTTTTTTCCGAATTTTAAAGCAAAGAATCCAAGACCAATAAATGCCATTACACACGTTAGCTTTTCAGTTAGCCAAGGCGCTGAAGGAGTAAAAGGAATAAACCCTGTAATGTAAATCAAGCCAAAACCAGACAATAGTAATAATGAATCATTAATGTGTGGAAAACGCTGTAAGAAAGGGTGTTTCAGCATTGGGGAATTCGCCATCATTAATGCGTAGCGAACAGACAACAGTAAAGCACTCAAACCAACTGTTAATAAATGAAAATGTTTCAAACCTTCGTACATGGATTCCCTCTAAAACTTCCAGTTTTACTCAATGAGTAATTATGTATGCAATTTATTATAAACGAGCCTTACGGCAAGTAACGACCTAATGTGACCCTATCATTGCCACCATAGTCTTTTTCTGTAATCACGTCTAAATAGCCTGACGCTTGCATGATCTCTCTCACGGCAAGACCTTGGTCATAACCATGTTCAAATGCCAGCCAGCCATCACTTTCAAGGAAATTAACGGCATGTTTAGCTATATATTTGATATCGGCTAAGCCCTTTTCTTCAGCCACTAATGCCGTTATCGGTTCAAAACGAACATCACCCAGCTCAAGGTGCGGATCGTCTTTTTCAATATATGGCGGATTCGATACGATCAAAGCAAACTTTGTACCAATAATCTTTGAATCTTCAGCGACAAGCGGTTCGAACCAGCTGCCTTGGTAAAAACCAACATTCTTAATGTTCAAGTTTGCGGCATTTTCCGTCGCTAATTGCTGGGCTTCAGGGCGTAAATCAATACCTATTATCTGCCTATTAGGCATTTCAGATGCAAGAGCAAGTGCTATCGCGCCAGTGCCCGTGCCCAAATCAAGAATATTGCCAGTTTTACCATGAGTTTTATCTAACGCCACTTCCACTAAACGCTCAGTATCTGGGCGAGGGATTAATGTCGACGGAGATACCTTTAAAGGTAAAGACCAAAACTCACGTTCACCCACAATATAAGCCACTGGTTCACCAATTAAACGGCGATCCAACAAAGCAAAAAATTGAGATTCTTGATCTAACGTGAGGAATTTTTCAGGCCAGGTAAGCAGGAATGATCGTGGCTTATCTAATGCATGGCAAAGTAGTACAGCAGCATCAATTGAGGGCGATGTATTATCGCCCTCTTGAAGCTGTACGATTGCTGACTTTAATGCACTTTCAACCGTAAATGTTGACAACATATGCTTAGTTATTTTCAGCCAGTGCTGCTAACTGATCCGCTTGGTGCTCTTGAAGAACAGGATCTAATAAGCTTTGTAGGTCGCCTTCTAAGACTTCATTCAAACGGTAAAGCGTTAAGTTGATGCGGTGATCAGATACTCGACCTTGTGGGTAGTTATAAGTACGAATACGGTCACTACGATCACCAGAACCTAGTAAGTTACGGCGTGTGTCAGAAATAGCAGCAGCGCGGCGTTCTTCTTCAGCTTGAACGATTCGAGCGGCAAGTACTGCCATCGCTTTCGCTTTGTTTTTATGTTGAGAACGCTCATCTTGACACTCTACTACTGTACCTGTTGGTAAGTGAGTAATACGGATTGCTGAATCCGTCGTGTTAACGTGCTGACCACCCGCACCAGAAGCACGGAATGTATCAATTTTTAGATCTGCCGATTTAATTTCTGGTAAATCCGCTTCTGGGATTTCAGGCATGATGGCAACAGTACAAGCTGAAGTATGCACTCGACCTTGAGATTCGGTTTCAGGTACACGCTGAACACGGTGACCGCCTGACTCAAACTTCATTGTGCCGTATACACTTTCACCGCTAATTTTAGCGATCATTTCTTTGTAACCGCCTTGCTCTGAAGCATTACTGCTCATCACTTCAACACGCCAACCTTTTTTCTCTGCAAATCTAGAATACATACGGAAAAGGTTACCAGCGAAGATACCGGCTTCATCACCACCCGCACCCGCACGAATTTCTAAGAAACAGTTGCGCTCATCATTCGGGTCTTTTGGCAGTAATAGAATTTGTAGATCGTCAGTCAAACGCTCAATGGCTTCTTTTGCTTCTTTGATCTCTTCTTGAGCCATTTCACGCATTTCAGCGTCATCTTCATTTGCCATATCTTCAGCAGCTTCTAAATCTTCTTGTGCTTGCTGGTAGGCCTGAAAACACATAGTCACTTCTTCTAGCTGTGAATATTCACGAGAAAGAGCGCGGAATTTATCTTGATTCCCAATAACATCAGGGTCACCAAGCAGGTGTTGAACTTCTTCATAACGTTCAACAAGTGTTTCAAGCTTTACTAGAATCGAGGCGTTCATAATTTCTTATCTTGTTGGAGGTCTATAATATTATTGAGGGTCTTCAAGGCCCAAACTCTGTCTAATGACCGTTAATTTTGCAGGTTCTCCTTGCTCTGCGGCACTTTGTAGCGCACGCGTAGGAGCATGGATCAATTTATTGGTGAGCTTATTACTAAGCTCGAGTAAAACTTTTTCAGGGTCACCGCCGGCGGCAAGAGCCTGTAAACTTTTACTAAGTAATTCTTCTTTTATTTCATTTGATGACTGTCGGTATTCACGAATACTGTCGACAGCTTGTAATGATCGCATCCAACTCATGAATGCCGCGCTTTCTTCACTGACAATCGCTTCAGCTTGAATCGCTTCTACTTTACGTTGCTCAATATTACTATCCACAATCGACTGTAGATCATCCACAGTATAGAGATAGGCATCGTTCAGATCACCAACTTGCGACTCTACATCTCTTGGGACAGCGATATCGACTAAAAGCATAGGTTGGTGTTTTCTTTGCTTAAGCGCAGTTTCAACCATACCTTTACCAATAATTGGCAATGGGCTTGCTGTTGAACTAATAACAATATCCGCTCTGGATAAATGGTCAGGAATCTCATTTAAGCTGATGACTTCCGCGCCAAACTCTTCTGCTAATCCTAATGCACGTTCGCGTGTTCGGTTAGCAACAATCATTTTTGTACAACCATTTGCTGAAAGGTGCTTAGCGACAAGCTCTATTGTCTCACCAGCACCAACGAGTAAAACGGTAGATTCTTCAATAGATTCGAAGATATGTTTTGCAAGCGTACAAGCAGCATAAGCCACTGAAACAGCACTTCCACCGATTTCAGTTTCTGTTCGAACACGCTTAGCAACCGAAAAGGATTTCTGGAAAAGCTTTTCCATGGCTGCATCTACAGATTTATGATCACGTGAATCTGTATAAGCTTGTTTAACTTGCCCTAATATTTGAGGTTCACCCAAAATCAATGAATCTAATCCACAAGCAACACGCATAAGGTGTTTTATCGCCGCTTGCTCTTCATGGATATATAAACTTGGTTTTAATTCTTCGGGGCTTACTTGATGGAAAACCGACAGCCAGTCGATCAGCTTACTTTTCGCAGCGCCTTTAACGTCACAATAAATTTCAGTGCGGTTACAGGTTGAAAGTATGACACTTCCATTCACGTGTGCATTTGCGCCAAGCTGCTCTAGAGCCCCAGATAGTTTATCTGGACCAAAAGCGACTTTTTCTCGCAATTCAACCGACGCTGTATTGTGATTGATACCTACGGCAAGCAAAGACATGTATCAGAAGTTCTCGATCAAGGATTAGAAATTAGGACGCGAATTTTACTTGATGCATGGCTCTATTTAAAGAGCAAGCGGGATTTGTTTTCCAGAGTTCGTGAGTTCAATGCTATAGTAATTGTGATTTTCCCAAAAAATTGAATAAGTTGTGAGCAAAATGGATAAGTTTCATAGAATTACTTCTCTCTTTTTTATCGCCCTGTTTATGGTCGGTTGTACGTCAATTACAGAACAACCCACTAGCGTAGAATGGCAAGCTCATTCATATCAACTCTCTCAAATTCAAAGTTACCGAGCTTCAGGCAAGCTCGGTTATATATCCCCAGAACAAAGACAAAGTTTAAATTTCACTTGGACACACTCCGAATCGAGCAGTCAACTCAGACTTACAACTTTCCTTGGACAAACAGCTCTCAACCTAACAGTTAGTAAAAACGGTGCCAAAGTTGTCACTTATGACGACCAAGTGTTCACACACAAAAGTGCCACAGTATTAGTGAAGCAGTTAACAGGGCTTCAGATTCCTGTTCAACACTTGCCAAAGTGGTTATTGGCACTGCCTGAACAAGCCGATACATACCAATTGAATGACATCACCAACACACTAGACTCGCTAACTAAACAAGTGAATGGAGATACTTGGACGATAGATTTCAGCAAATACCAAGACATTGAACTGCCAAAGAAAATAATTGAAAGTAGCCTAAGCAATAATAAGGATGTAACAACAATCCCACTACCATCCCGGCTATCTTTCCAGCAAAACAGCAACAAGATCAACATTGTTATTTCTAAGTGGACGCTCACGAAATGATTTTAAGCACGACTCACTGGCCATCTCCGGCCAAGCTCAATTTATTCTTGTACATTACAGGTCGAAGAGACAATGGCTACCATGAACTGCAAACGCTTTTCCAGTTTGTTGAATTTAGTGACAAGCTCTCGGTGACCGCTCATGAACGTTCCAATGAAATTACCATCACTCCTGAGATCCCAGGAGTAGCAACCCAAGATAATTTAATTTGGAAAGCCGCAACTGCCCTTCAAGAGTACCATCAGCAAGGAAACAACCAACAGCGCACTTCTCAATTATTGGGAGCAGATATTTCCCTTGAGAAAGTTCTCCCTATGGGTGGTGGTATTGGAGGGGGCTCCTCGAATGCTGCAACCGTATTGGTTGCACTTAACTATCTCTGGCAACTCAGCCTATCGGATGATCAGCTTGCAGAGATCGGCTTGAAGCTCGGCGCTGACGTTCCTGTCTTTGTTAAAGGCTTTGCTGCCTTTGCTGAAGGGGTTGGAGAACAGCTGCAGCCAGCTAATCCGGATGAAAAGTGGTATCTGGTTGTAAAACCTCAAGTGAGCATAGCAACTGTAGACATATTCACACATTCTGAATTAACTCGAAATACACCAAAACGAGCGCTATCAACGCTTCTAGAGCAAGAATACGTAAACGATTGCGAAAAAATTGTGCGAATGCTGTACCCAGAGGTTGATAAGCAACTTTCATGGCTGCTACAATACGCGCCGTCGAGATTGACTGGCACTGGTTCATGCGTTTTTGCTGAATTTAACAGCAAAAAAGAAGCAGAATCGGTTCTGAGAAAACTACCTGACACTGTTTCTGCATTTATTGCCAAAGGTCGTAACACTTCACCTTTAAAAGAAACTTTGGCTGAATACCAATCAGCCCACACACAATCTATTTAAAACTGGACGCAACCCGAGGTTTCCACCGTGCCTGATATGAAGCTATTTGCTGGTAACGCAACACCTGAACTAGCCCAACGTATTGCTGATCGTCTATACATCTCTCTTGGCGATGCTACTGTAGACCGTTTTTCTGATGGCGAAGTCGCTGTACAAATCAATGAAAACGTTCGCGGTAGTGATGTATTCCTGATTCAATCAAC
The DNA here is from genome assembly GCF_013114625.1 of Vibrio sp. 99-70-13A1. Taxonomy (GTDB): domain Bacteria; phylum Pseudomonadota; class Gammaproteobacteria; order Enterobacterales; family Vibrionaceae; genus Vibrio. The sequence goes on along the minus strand of NZ_VTXD01000036.1, from coordinate 3,552 downwards.
TTGTGCACCAACCAATGACAACCTTATGGAATTGGTGGTAATGATTGACGCAATGCGCCGTGCTTCTGCTGGCCGTATTACTGCTGTAATCCCTTACTTCGGTTATGCCCGTCAAGATCGTCGTGTACGTTCTGCTCGTGTGCCAATCACTGCAAAAGTTGTTGCAGATTTCCTTTCTAACGTTGGTGTTGACCGCGTTCTTACTATCGACCTACACGCAGAGCAAATCCAAGGCTTCTTCGATGTACCTGTTGATAACATCTTCGGCACTCCAGTTCTTCTAGAAGATATGGCTAACCGTGGTCTAGAAAATCCAGTCGTGGTTTCTCCAGATCTTGGTGGTGTTGTACGTGCTCGTGCAACAGCTAAAGCGCTAGGCGATGTTGATATCGCTATCGTTGATAAGCGTCGTCCACGTGCTAACGTTTCTGAAGTAATGAACCTAATCGGTGATGTTGAAGGTCGCGACTGTGTGATCGTTGATGACATGATCGATACGGGTGGCACGCTATGTAAAGCAGCTGAAGCTCTAAAAGAGCGTGGTGCTAAGCGTGTATTCGCTTACGCAACTCACGCTGTTTTCTCTGGTACTGCTGCAGAAAACATCCGCAACTCAGTTCTAGACCAAGTTATTGTTACTGATTCAATCAAGCTTTCTCCAGAGATGGCTGCGACAGGTAAAGTTACTGAACTAAGCCTTTCTCGCATGCTTGCTGAAGCGATTCGCCGCATCAGCAACGAAGAATCAATCTCTGCAATGTTTAACTAATCAAAGTCTCACCACTTTACTTTAAACATTTACAGTGAGAAAAATATTAAGCACTTCATTTATTGAAGTGCTTTTTTATGCCTGATGCCTATTGAAATTGTTTATCCAGCAAAGAACTGTTGAGTTATTCAGCTAGCTCGCACCTTTTTAATAAACTGTGATATCATACGGCGCTTTTTGAAATCCCAAGAGAGATCCTTACCTTGAGCCAACAAATAAAACTTCTCGTTGGACTGGCTAATCCAGGTCCAGAATACGCCAAAACTCGCCATAATGCTGGGGCTTGGATCGTTGAAGAATTAGCACGAGTACATAATGTTACCTTGAAAAATGAAGCAAAGTTTTTCGGATTAACAGGTCGTATTATGGTTCACGGGGAAGATCTTCGTTTACTGATCCCAACTACATTTATGAATTTATCAGGAAAAGCCGTTGCTGCTCTTGCTAAGTTCTATCAGATAAAACCAGAAGAAATTATGGTTGCCCATGATGAACTAGACCTACCTCCAGGTATTGGTAAGTTCAAAAAAGGCGGTGGTCATGGTGGACACAATGGTCTGAAAGACATCATCAGTAAGCAAGGTAACAATAAAGAATTTTATCGTCTCAGGTTAGGCATAGGTCACCCAGGGCATAAAGATAAAGTTGCAGGTTATGTATTAGGGAAAGCTCCTACTAAAGAACAAGAGTGTATTGAAGCCGTCGTTGACGAATCAGTACGCAGCCTAGACATCTTATTAAAAGATGGTCTACCAAAAGCACAAAATCGCTTACATACGTTCAAAGCAGAATAAGGTTTATATCATGGGTTTTAAATGTGGCATCGTTGGTCTACCAAACGTAGGCAAGTCAACTCTGTTTAACGCACTGACTAAAGCGGGCATCGAAGCAGCAAACTTTCCGTTTTGTACTATCGAACCAAACACAGGCATCGTTCCTGTTCCAGATCTTCGTTTAGATGCATTAGCGAAAATTGTTAATCCACAAAAGATCCTTCCAACGACAATGGAATTTGTGGATATCGCAGGTCTAGTTGCTGGCGCTTCAAAAGGTGAAGGTCTAGGTAACAAATTCCTAGCTAACATCCGCGAAACTGACGCTATCGGTCACGTTGTTCGCTGCTTTGAAAATGAAAACATTGTTCATGTTTCTGGCAAAGTATCTCCAATTGAAGATATCGAAGTTATTAACCTTGAACTGGCTCTTGCTGACTTAGACAGCTGTGAGCGTGCTATTCAACGTAATGCTAAAAAAGCAAAAGGCGGCGACAAAGACGCTAAATTTGAAATTACGGTCCTTGAAAAGCTGCTACCAATTCTTACAGAAGGTGGCATGGCTCGTACTGTTGAACTGGCTAAAGAAGAATTAGCAGCAATTGACTACCTAAACTTCTTAACTCTAAAACCAACAATGTACATTGCAAACGTTAGTGAAGAAGGTTTTGAGAACAACCCTTACCTAGATGCAGTTCGTGAATACGCAGAGAACGAAAACAACGTTGTTGTTGCGGTTTGTGCTGCAATCGAATCAGAGCTTTCTGAGTTAGATGATGAAGACCGTGAAGAGTTCCTAGCAGACATGGGCATTGAAGAACCAGGTCTTAACCGAGTAATCCGCTCTGGTTACGAACTACTTACTCTTCAAACATACTTCACTGCTGGTGTAAAAGAAGTACGTGCTTGGACTATCCCTGTTGGTGCAACAGCACCTCAAGCAGCTGGTAAGATCCACACAGATTTCGAAAAAGGCTTCATCCGTGCAGAAGTTGTTGGTTTCGATCATTTCATCGAGTTTAACGGTGAAAGTGGAGCTAAAGACGCAGGTAAATGGCGCTTAGAAGGTAAAGAATACATCGTGAAAGACGGCGATGTGGTTCATTTCCGTTTCAACGTATAATCCTTTATTTAAAATAACCTAAAAAGGTCAACGATTACGTTGACCTTTTTTATTTTTATTCCCCCTCTCTTTCTGCTTATTGGTAAAATTAACTCTTCCTATACTCGACTTTTTCACCTACGTTTCTGATGACAAATACGCCTCTTTGACTAAAAAGGAATCGAACAGATGTTTATTCGTGATTTATTCAAAAAAAAAGTTGACGGGTTTCACTCAACTACGCATAATGCGCCCCGTTCACAGCAAAGCGGCAACGTTTAAAAGTGAGCAAGAAAATTGGAAATGGCTACTTAGCTCAGTTGGTTAGAGCACATCACTCATAATGATGGGGTCGCAGGTTCGAATCCCGCAGTAGCCACCATTTCCTAAGCGCTTTATTTGTTATTAAACATATGAATATTAACAACAAAGAGTTTTTAGGAAAGTAAAGCGGTCGTGGCGGAATTGGTAGACGCACCAGATTTAGGTTCTGGCGCCGAGAGGTGTGAGAGTTCAAGTCTCTCCGACCGCACCATATTGAGGTATCTTAATTGATATCGTTGTTGGGCTATCGCCAAGCGGTAAGGCACTGGCTTTTGATGCCAGCATTCCCTGGTTCGAATCCAGGTAGCCCAGCCATATTATTAAGTGTAATTATCTGTCAAAAGATAATGGCATTGAAAGCAAGATTATATTATATTGTCTCGCTCTCAGATGGCTACTTAGCTCAGTTGGTTAGAGCACATCACTCATAATGATGGGGTCGCAGGTTCGAATCCCGCAGTAGCCACCATACAACGTTATTTAGACAAACCATAAGTCTTCTTAACTATACTCTTCGCTAGAGTAAAAGCTTTGCTGCGGTCGTGGCGGAATTGGTAGACGCACCAGATTTAGGTTCTGGCGCC
>NZ_VTXD01000035.1 GCF_013114625.1 Vibrio sp. 99-70-13A1 | reverse complement strand
CTAGCATCTAGCATCTAGCATCTAGCATCTAGCATCTAGCATCTAGCATCTAGCATCTAGCATCTAGCATCTAGCATCTAGCATCTAGCATCTAGCATCTAGCAAGGGAAGTCTGCATACAAGTACTGGCAATGTTGATAACTTTCTTCCGGCTGTCTCTAATTACGTAAGCTTACGTCCAGTACACGCGCTTATGGTTCGTAGTTCAAGGTTCATAAAATACCTTTTATAAAACATAAACCTAAAAAATGGCAGCGAATAATCGCTGCCATTTTTATCATCACTTTTTAAAGTCGCTTTACTGAAGATAACTCATTCATCCACTGATGATTAGGATGTTACCATCTGTATAATAGTCATGTTCTTCATCCATCACCTCTTGCTGTACTAACTGCTGTTTTTCGATGCGGATGTCTGGGCGTTGTTGCTTGATTTGCTGCTCTAGCTTATCTCGCTCTTTGTCTACGTTAGGATCAATACTATGAAGAATAGTCATAATTCCAGAATATGACGTTAGTTTTAATCCGTCGTCATAGCTAATCGCACCTAGCCATAGTGGTTGTTTAGTTTCAGAGTCCACACCCACTCTCCACCAGCGTATATGGCTTCTTTTCATTAAAGTGCCAGGCAGTTGGAAAGCCATGTCTTGAGGTTTTTCTTGCCAATACAAATCAGAAACAGGTGGTGTTTGGCTTCTTAACAATGAAACATAACCGGCAAATTCAATTTCATTTCTAGAGAATGTTTTATTTTCTATCCAGCCAAGTGTATCCATTAATGGCTTGGGTGTTTCTCCGACATAACGAATGTTAATCGCTTGAGCATCATAGTATGCCGACTTCCCAGGAAACGCTTTATAGCTTAATTCGGTACTAATCCCTGGGGTATGAGTAACGCTATCTACAGCGGTATTGAAGTCATCCGAGTACCAGAAAAAATGAGCATAATTGCAATACACAATTGATGTGACTAATACGATGCTGACCTTTACAAATAGATAGCGCCAACGATATTTATAGCCAAGGATACCCATCAAGGTCACAAGTGTTAATGCTATCAAGGTAGTTTGATGTTCGACTACAAATACTTTTGCATCATTCAGTATCGGAAAGTGTTCAACACCATGCGCTAAAATCAAACCCCATATTATGAACTGCCCGCCACCCAGTATTAAACCAACGATGGAAAACACACTATAACTGCGCCACTTCACTTTATGAGAACCTGCGATAAAAGGCACAATCCAAGCGATAGGACCTAATAAGCGCGCAAACATGATGATATAATTGCCTCGCCTTGCCATCAAATAGCGACACCGAGCAATCAGGCGCTTTGTTTTCGGCTGAAATTGTATAATTTTCCGTTGGACTCGCTGCCCCCAATGTAAGCCGATAAGATAACTTAATTGGTCACCAACCAAACCACCTATCATGACGAATATTACCGCAGACCAAACGCCTTGATACAGCTGATAACCAGCAGCTATAAAAAACGGTTCGCCAGGAACAAATAGGTTGGGTCCAATTAGCGCATCAGCCAACGCACCCAGAAATAAACTGAACCCCTCAAACATAGTTCGTCCTATTATTACTGTTCGTTATAGTGACCGAACTTGTAGTCCATTTCGTTATTACGCATTTCACCAAAAAACATGCGTCTCACATTCGCTTTTAAATAGGTACTGCCCGTTTTTAGCACACCATCTTGATCTAACCTTCTAGGATCAAATCCAAATGTCATTTTTAAGAAGCGAAAACGCCATGTTTTACTGGCTCGCTTTACATAGTCACAGTCTTCACATAAAACGATTTCTTCATCAAAGCCACCAATTTCATCATGCGCACGTTTCGTTGAAAATATGCATGCTCCTATTGCGGTTGGGAATACGAATTGCGTAGTAAACAGACCGATATTAAAAAGGCCATATCCCATTTTGTGAACCAAAGGTAGGTCTTTAGAGCTCATATACACGCCAGCCACTTCTAACTTTCTTTCTACCAGTTCACCCAACGCTCTCGCTAAGAAATTCTTATTCAAGCTAACATCGGCATCGAGGAATAGAATTCGAGAATACTTAGCTAGTGATGCGCCGGTGTTACGACCTAAGCTGACACCGCGTGTTTCCATTTTATGTACCGTTAAAGACGGCAGAGCGCTTTCATAAGCCAGTGCGACTTCTCTAGTATTGTCTTCACTATTTGAATCGACCACTATCACTTCGAACTCTTGGTGTGTTTGCTGGCTAAGCTCTTCCATCAATCGTCCAATCCGTTTTTCTTCATTTAATGTAATGACTACAATGCTTACCGGTTCCATAACTTCACCTATCTATCTGTTCATTTAATGTAGGTGTAGATTAACGACACTAGCCTTAATGAATGCTTAGCAAAATGTTCATATTCCATTCACTAAACATACGTTTGACGCATCATGATAAATACCTTGAATCGATTTTGAGCTAGAGTTGTTCTAAGATTGGGCAAAATAACAGCAAACACTCTTTTAAAATGTGTGCTTAGAGATTTAACGCTCTACCACTCTTGCTCCATTTATCTGAGAGTGTTAGTATCCGCGCTCGCTCAGACAGGAACTTCTTGTGTGAGTTTTACTACACTGACAAGGTCGCATTGTCGTGTGAAATTAAAATTTTACTAATTTGAGAGTAAAACTATGAAATTTGAAGCAGTAGTACGTACTGAACTAGGTAAAGGTGCGAGCCGCCGCCTACGTCACACTGGTAAATTCCCAGCTGTAATTTACGGTGGTGAAGCAGCAGCAGTATCTATCGAACTTGTTCACTCTGACGTGATCAACCAAATGGATAAGCCTGAATTCTACGAAGTAATCACTCTTGTGATTGACGGCGCTGAAGTTAAGGTTAAGCCGCAAGACGTTCAACGTCACGCGTTCAAGCCTAAAGTTGAGCACATGGACTTCATCCGTATCTAATTCCCTACCAAGGAATAAAGATTGGATTAATCCAGCCTTCTGCATAGAAAAGATAAACGATCTTACCAGTCGTGAAATCTAGAAATTCGAAACCCCGATGCTACCAACATCGGGGTTTCACCGTTTTTGAGCCCTCAAAAACGTCTACGACCTCTCGCAATATACTGAAAATAATAAACTTCTCCTCCCTACCCCCACACACACTTTATCCCTATTTTTCTGGATGGATGAAAGGTGGCTTAAACAGTGACTTTCTCTAGTTAAAAACTTAGCCTGAGTTCAATAATAATTAATGCGTACCCGCCTAGTGGGACACTCAACACGATAAAATGGCGGAATAGACGGTCTAATTTGCTAAATATCTCAATTACTTATATAAAGTTTGAATACATCTACAAAATGGAACTTGCTATGACTTCACTTATTATTTTTATCGTCATCATTTTGCTTATCGCGGTGTTCGCAGTCAGCATTTACAACAAGCTAGTAACGCTACGTAATCGCTTTAAAAATAGCTTTGCTCAAATTGAGGTTCAGTTAAAACGTCGTTATGACCTTATCCCAAACCTTGTGAGCACCGCTAAAGGCTACATGGAACATGAAAAGGAAACGTTTGAGCGTGTGATTCAAGCTCGTAATCAAGCTATTTCAGGCTTGAAAGCAGCAAGTGACGCTCCAGAAAGCGGTGCTGCGATCAGCCAGCTGGCTCAAGCTGAAGGCATGTTACAAAGTGCCCTAGGCAAATTAAATGTGGTTGTTGAAGCTTATCCAGAACTAAAAGCCAATGAAACCATAAGCCAGCTACAAGAAGAGTTAACCAGTACAGAGAATAAAGTTGCCTTCGCTCGCCAAGCATTTAACGATTCTGTGACCAGTTACAATACGTACAAGCAAACTTTCCCACCGGTTATATTCGCTAATATGTTTGGTTTCCAAGACGGTAAATTACTTGAATTTGCAGATACTGAAGCCATTCAAGAAGCACCAAAGGTTGAGTTCTGATGAATTTTTTTGACCATCAAGATACCGCGCGTCAACGCACTGGGCTTTTGGTGTCTCTGTTCGCCTTAGCAGTCTTCATCATCACTGGTTTGGTCAGCGTGTTGTCGATTGGTATCTATTACAGTGTTACCGGCGAACCTTTTGATCAACAAACTGCTATTACCTACACACTACTGTGCTTTGCAGGTGTCATTTTAGTAGTAGCAATTAGTTCAATGATTCGTCTTTCCGAGCTATCTTCCAATGGTGGCAGAGGCGTCGCAGAAAGCATCGGGGGCAAACTCATTTCTTCAAATACGTCAGACGCAAAGCATAGGCAGTTACTAAACGTTGTTGAAGAAATGGCTATCGCTTCAGGGATTCCCGTTCCTCCTGTTTATATCATGCAGCAAGAACGTGGTATTAATGCATTTGCCGCAGGTATGAGCATTGATGATGCCGTTATTGGCGTAACACAAGGCGCGTTAGATAGCTTCACACGTGACGAGCTACAAGGTGTTATCGCCCATGAATTTAGCCATGTCTTTAATGGTGATATGCGCTTGAACACTCGGTTGATTGGCGTGCTATTCGGCATTACTTGTATCGCACATTTCGGTCACTTGGTCTTAGACAACACGCACCACACTAGACGTGCATCAAGAAGCTCTTCCGATTCAGATAAGGGTTTCATGGTAATCATGCTGATTGCTATTGCCTGTTTAATACTCGGTTGGGTCGGTACCTTATTTGGGTCCATGATTAAAGCGGCGATCTCTCGCCAGCGTGAGTTTTTAGCCGATGCGAGTGCCGTTCAGTTTACTCGCAATGACCAAGGTATTTCAGGAGCGCTGAAAAAGATTGGCGGTCACACATCAGGTTCTAGCTTGAATGCCAAAGCGAGCAGTCAAATGAGTCACATGATGTTTGGCCAAAGTAACCTGTCTGGCTTTAATGGTTTTTTTGCTACTCACCCGCCTCTTGAAGATCGAATTCGTCGTATCGAACCAAGCTGGGATGGCAGCTTTTCTCACAAGAATCAGAGCAATGGTTCAACCTTCGGTAATGAACAAGTGAGTGGGTTTACTTCTGATGCCGATTTTTCACCTCAGGAGACAGCCGCTACTTCCGCTGAATTATGTGAAACAGGTAAACAGCTTATCAGCCAATTACCTCAAGATTTGATAGACATTGCGCGTGAACCCTACAGTTCCCGCTTTATCGCTTTGCTACTGATCTTTGACGGCAGTGATATGCAGCGTGGGATGGTCAAAGGACACATTGCTATGGCGTCACACGCAAAGCTATTACCTTGGTTGGATTACGAATTACCACTGCACTTAAGGCTTCCTCTCCTAGAATTAGCCATTCCTGCTCTAAAATCGCTAAGCGAAGGGCAAAAGAACAGGCTTTGCCAAGTACTACGAGAGCTATCTCAAACAGATAACCATTACTCGTTAGGTGAATGGTGCGTGATTAACTTGTTGGAGAAGCAACTTATTGCACCATTTGGCTCTATTCGCCAAAACAAAACCTTTAAACAGCTTAAAGAAAGCGTGCATTGGTTACTGCGTGAATTGGCGTGGGTCACTCACTCTGACCGAGAAGCAGCGCAACGCGCATTTAATGAAGCCCTCACCTCTTTGGGGCTTGCAGAAGCGACATTGGAAGATGCCAACAACAACTGGCTATTGAGCCGAACAGCATTGGAATTGCTACTCCAACTGAAACCAAATCAAAGATACCAGTTCGTAAAGGCATGCCGCTTGGCTATTGAATCAGATGGAAAGATCACGGTTGCGGAGGGTGAGTTGTACCGAGTAGTTGCCTGTTTCCTTGAAGTACCAGAACCGCCGTTAACTATTTCAATATAAGCTGTTTCGATAAAAAATTGAGCACACAAACAACGCCAGCGACGACTCTCGCTGGCGATTTTATAATTATCAAATTATTAGATAAACAATTACCCCTTCTCACGTTAGACCTTTACTCACTAACATTTTGTTAATTTAGCTTTGACCTGATAAAAGTTATCGAACTTTGCACATCCAAATTTTTGTATCGCTAAGTAATCTAGATTCTCTAGTATGGCTTAAGCCTATAGCCTATAGCCTATAGCCTATAAGCGATTAGCGATTAATGATAGTTTGATAATTAGCTCAAGAAAGACTGTACTTAAGGGAGCGAGTTCAAACAGCCATTTTCTTTTGTCAGGCTAGTTGAATATACGTATAGGCATTCAATGCTATGGTTTAAGTTATTTTGATACCTCATTGTCAAATATGAACCCGTCGCACAGTTTAAATTAGGTTAGATTGCTGTTAATGATGATCTTAGCTAGTGTGCGGAAAAGTCACCCGCAGTATAAGGTTTCTGAGTTGTTTTCTATGTTAAAGCGTTCTAGCTTCAAATTAAGTGCATGTTTCGTTAGCCTCTCACTGCTTTCGGCATGTGGCGGCGATAGTACTTCCGGAAGTGGTGGTACGCCTGAGCCTGTCTCCCTGACACAAGATCAGCGTTATGACCTTCTCTATCGATCAACATTTGGTCCTCAACCTAACTCCTATCAAGAATTAGCAAGCTTAGGCTATATCACTTGGCTAGATAAACAGTTTTCCATGTCCCCTAGTTTGCACTCAACGCGCCTGAAAGATTATCCACTGGAAGAAGGCAGAGACAGCTACAACCAAGCGGATCGCGTAGCAGTTTGGTGGGATGTCAGCCTGAATGCGCCGGATCAATTACGACAGCGTGTCGCGTTTGCATTGAGTGAAATTTTCGTAATATCACGATATGGCGCCAGCTTGGGCGGTCGTTCACTGGAAATGACCGACTACTACGACATGCTCGTCACACATGCTTTTGGCAATTATCGAGACCTAATTGAATCAGTGACGCTTCATGCAGCAATGGGCGATTACCTATCAATGATGGCTAATCAAAAGGCTGATCCAGATAGTAATCGCTACCCTGATGAAAACTATGCACGTGAAGTCATGCAATTGTTTAGCATCGGACTTTATGAACTAAATTCTGATGGTACAGAGAGACATGACAGCCAAGGACAACTGATTCCAACGTATTCGCAAGATGACATAGAAAACCTTGCTCGTGTATTTACCGGTTGGCACATCACTGAAAAAGCTAATTCATCGTGGGGCTCTAAGGACGGAAACTGGTTCTTGCCAATGGTCGCTTATCCTGAACGTCATGATGATGAAGAAAAGGTGGTGATAGGCGAAGTATTTGCACAAGGACAAACTGCCGAGCAAGATATGGCGCAAGCGATGGATTTGTTGCTTAATCACCCGAATACCGGTCCGTTGATCAGTAAGCACCTTATACAAAGACTGGTTACTTCAAACCCTTCTCCAGCTTATGTTGGTCGAACTAGTGCACTATTTGCCGATAATGGTGAAGGTGTTAGAGGTGATCTTAAAGCCGTCATTCGTGGGATTCTAACGGACAGCGAAGCACTTAGCGGTGGTGATCGTTCGCCCGTTAAGATGAAAGAACCCTTGATAGCCATGACCAATTTTTTCCGCGCATTTGAAGCCAAATCAGCCGATCCTTCAGGGCGCTTCCATAACTCCATCGACATGTTTAGATCATATGGGCAGTCTCCACTTGGTTCGCCCAGCGTGTTCAATTTCTTCTCCCCAGATTACGCCCCAAATGGTGAAATCGCTGCCGCAAATGATGTTGCGCCAGAGTTTGAGATACTGAGCTGGAATAATTTCATTCTCACTAATAACCAACTTTGGAATGCAACGGGCAGAACAAATTACGAGGGTGAAGATAATCCTAAACGCATTGTCATAAATACAGCGCCTTTAGAGACTATCGCCAATGACCACACAGCATTGATCGAAGAACTTGAGAGACGTTTACTTTCTCAAAGAATGAGTGAGCCACTTAGATCCATCGTATTGGAAGCATTAGAAAGTCTTCGCGATACACAGCAAAGCTTAAAAGTCCGCAATGCACTTTATATTGTCGTGACGAGCCAAGAGTTCCACATTGAGGAGTTAGCCCAATGATTTCACGTCGTCAATTGTTAGCGGCTATGGCATCGACACCACTGGTTTCGATGATGGGTACCGGCTCGGCACATGCGCTGCCAAATAACGATTATAAAGCCCTGGTTTGTGTGTTTTTGTTTGGCGGGAATGATGGCTTTAATATGTTAATGCCCAACGATAATGCACACTATGATGAATACGCGGCGGCGCGTCCAGACATTGCTATTCCTCAAGCATCACTACTGCCTTTAGCATTGAATACAGGGTCTGACCTGACATTAGGTTTACACCCATCAATGGTTGATGTTCAAAGTCTGTTTGATAGTGGACACATGGTTGCCATTGCAAACAGCGGAGTCTTAATTGAACCTTCAACAAAAACGGGTTTAAAGGACGGAACGCATGCTATGCCACCCTTTTTGTTCTCTCACAATTCCCAACAAACTGAATGGCAACGCGGTTGGTCTGGGAGTACAACAACGTTAGGTTGGGCTGGGCGATTGATGGATGTACTTAGTAGCGAGACTGATGTAATTAGCCCAACTTTTAGCCTTAATGGATATGCTCAGTTACTGAACGGTAGCGACCATAGTGCGAACCTTATTAATGCATCCTCGTTGCCTAAAGTGAATGCCATCAATAACACTCAACGCCGAAAAAGCTTTGATCAGGTGATGAGTTTGTCTCCTTTAACAGCATTTGGGCGAGAGTTTGATCGCGTGAAGGGTGATTCAATTTCCATACGAGACACACTTGCAACGGCGATTGATTCCATACCGGAAGAAAGCCATTTTCCGGATATATCTTTAAGTCACCAGCTACATACGGTTGCGAGACTGATCAAATCGAGTGATCAACTAGGGCATCAAAGGCAAGTCTATTTTGTCGGACTAGGTGGCTTTGATACGCACGCTAACCAATTGAATGACCATGCAGAATTAATGAGCGCTTTGAGCCAATCGCTTGCCGCGTTCAATCAGTCAATGGAAGCATCAGGGCTGAGCGATAAAGTAACCACCATGACAATGTCTGATTTTGGTCGACGCTTAGCAAGCAATGGTTCAGGAACCGATCATGGTTGGGCAAGCAATCACCTTGTGATGGGTGGCGCACTCAATGGCCGACAGCTATACGGACAGTGGCCATCGCTAATCCTTGATGGGGAAAATGATTTCAATAAAGGACGGATGATTCCGACGACTTCCGTCGAGCAAATTGGTGCGACAATAGCGAAATGGATGGGAGTGAGAACGGATAGTGCAATGGATTACATCTTTCCAAACTTAGCTAATTTCTCGGTACAAGATTTAGGGTTCTTGAAATAATAGAGATTGAAATTTCACCCGAATCACAGCTTTGAAAGCACTTTTAGATTTATCTATCGAGCAATTACAGCCCTGCTCTACTGACATAACCACTCGTATCAGAGTAGTACTGAACTGCTCTGATTACTCTGGCATCTAAAGTGTTCTAGCGGTTCTAGCGGTTCTAGCGGTTCTAGCATCAGAAACAGCTCTCACTCTTCAATGTAATCATATAGAAATCGGTTTATTGTCATTATCCCAAAAACACAAAAAGGTCTCGCACACGTGAGACCTTGGTTTTATTTATCAATGTCACTGCTCATCTACACTTTCCGCTCAGCTCTAATCTCTCATATGTCATCTTTCATCTTTCATGTCTGGTATCTGATATCTAATGAGCAGGATATACATTTCAAATCCGGCTTTATGAACCTTGATTATCAGGCTTTGTATTGTGTTCAAAATAGCCATTCAAATTTGTGATACTAGGCTTTTAAACCGGACTTTTGTCCTGAAACTTTTCCTACTCTTCTAATTATGATTGCTCCATTAGAACGAACAAGGAAACTAATATGACAGCTCACATCGCAGGTTCTGTGGAAGATTTTGCTTCTACCGTCATTATGCCGGGCGACCCACTACGTGCAAAATACATCGCTGAAACTTACCTTGAAGACGCTAAGTTGGTGACAGATATCCGTAACATGCTCGGATATACCGGTTACTACAAAGGTCGGCGAATTTCAGTAATGGGCCACGGTATGGGTATTCCATCCATGGTGCTTTACGGACACGAATTAATTAATGATTTCAACGTGAAACGTATTATTCGTATTGGCAGTGTGGGGGCTACACAAAAAGACGTGCACATGCGTGATGTAATTCTGGCTCAAGCGGCTGGTACCGATTCGCCAACGAATGCAAAGCGCAGTAGTGGTTACCATATGGCGACATCTGCAAGCTTTGAATTACTACATAACGCGTATATGTCGGCGAAAGAGAAGAACATTGATGTCAAAGTTGGCAACGTGTTTACTGGCGATCTTTACTACGATCCAGATGAAGATTTGATCCCTGCCCTAGAACGTTTTGGCGTATTAGGTGTAGATATGGAAGTGGCTGGTTTGTACGGGCTAGCCCACCAATTTGGTATCGAGTCTTTAGCGATTTTAACCGTATCTGACCACTGCATAACGGGCGAAGAAACCACTGCAGAAGAACGTCAACTTTCATTCAATAACATGATTGAGATAGCGTTAGAAACTGCAATTAAAGCCTAACCCTACATTGAGAGCCAACAGATTTGGCTCTCCATTATTCTAATAACATCTTACCCTATGAGCCCTTGGAGTAATCAATGAACAACAAAATGATACTCACTGCAATAAGCTTTCTTGCCAACTTCATTATGGCAGGTTTTGCGACCCAATTTGGCATGCTAGTTGAGCCAATTGCTAATGCTTTCAATGCCAACATTAACGAAGTGGCATCGATTTTCTCACTATTAAATGGCGGCGCACTCGCGGGTACCATTGCTGCTTTCTTCCTAATAGAAAAAGTTGGCATCAAACGCATGACCGTGCTTTGTTACGGCGCAATCGCTGTGTCTGCTTTTAGCCTGTACATAGCACCTTCATTATTTATCGTAATGCTATGCATGACTGTGATCGGCTTCTGTGGCGGTGTAGGTCTTTGTATCGCGGGCACCCTAGTTGTTGCACTGTGGAAAGAAAAAATCCAGAGCACCATGTTGGTAGTACAAGACGCGACCTTTAACATTGCAGGTGTGGTGTTCCCAATGATCACCACTTATGTACTCACGAACTCAATGAACTGGAGTATCAGTTACCTAAGCGTAGGTATTGTGGCATTGGCAACCATGTTTGTTGCACTGCTGACTAATTTTAACCAATGCAATGGTGAGAATGGCGCTGAACAAGAAGTTAAATCAGAGTGGAACTTCGGTATTATCAGCGGTGGTGTCGGTCTATTTCTAGGTATGTTGGCATTGTATACCTTCCTAACGTGGGCACCTATATTCGTAAAAGAGAAGTTCGATATCCCATTTGAGCAAGCGGGTAACATCATCACACAGTATTGGTCAGCTGCGCTGATTGGTGCATTAATTTCGACCGTGATCGTATCTCGCATGAAGATTCAATACTTTCTATTGACGATAATTTCACTGGCAATGATTGTCACCAGCGTTATCGTGACGACGGGTAAGTTAGAATGGTTATCCTATCTGACCTATGGTTACGGATTCGCTTGTGCCGCGTTGTACAACGCATTTATCGCTTATGGTGTGTCTTTTGTACGCAATGCAACCAGTAAAAACGTTTCTTACATTCTGATCAGTGGTAGCGCAGGTGCGATGTTTAGCCCAGCAATCAGCTCTGTAATGAAAAGCATTGTTGGCTTGCAAACGGTCATGTATGCGATACCTGTTATTTACGCAGTGGTTCTCGTGATGTTGGTTTTTTCAATGAAATACAAACCAGCAGTTGCGAATCAAACGCAAGCGGCATAACCCGCCATAATTCAGCTTGTTAAAAGAGAAAGGTCTACACGTTGTAGACCTTTACTTAAATCGCTCTAATAATCTTTCACTGCTTTTTAGAAGCTATTACGACTTCTTTTCTCTTTTCTCTACAATCTTGCACTAGTCTTCTACGAACTTCCGCAAACCATCTAAATCTAGGATGCGAAAACCATGTTTTTCTTTAGCAATAAATCCTTTTGCCTCAAGATCTTTTACTGCACGCCTGTAAACACGATCAGATGTGGCAAATCGCTCCGCTTCAAGGTAGTTCTTTTGAAAGCCATCAACAGGAAGATCATTTAGATACTGATGGTAAATGTCATACGCCACATTGACGCTGATAGGATGAAGCAACCTTCGAGAAAGGATCTCCACTGTGTCTTGATAATCAATCGCGATAGCACTGGCGAAATAAAGTGAGATACGTGGTTGTTCTAGCAAACAACGCTGCAACTTTTGTGAGTCGATGATCGCCACTTCAACGGGTTCAATGGGTACTATGTCCATCTGGCAGCGATAGCCAGTAAAAAACTCCATCTCTCCGAATACTTGCTGTTCACACTCTAGTGTTCCAAGCAAAAATGTCTTGCCATTGCGAGCTGTCACGCCCATAGAGATTCTGCCCGATTCAACAAGGTAAAGATTATCGACATGCTCACCTTGAGTCAGGAGCTTTTCGTTCTCATCGAAAATACGACGTGTGCAGATACAATCACGAATAGCCTGTTCAATCAGCTGTTTATCTTCTTTCCATTCTGCTTCGAAACGTCCTTTACCTAAGGTTTGTAATTGCATTTATTTTCCATGAAAACTGAGTTCAGCATACCTCGCACATGCTACCACAATATGCTGTTACTACTGATAAAAGAGATAGTAGGTACTGCTTTGAAAGCTCACTCACTTGGTTTGCCGCACCTATTAATAGATTCATTAGGCATGGCACTAACGCTACCAAAACCTGCAAATACCAGAGTGCAATGTATCCAGAAAAAAACGGGAGCAGATGTCCACTATTAAATAACATCAAGAACGCAAAAAGCACTGTTCGATGGTCTTTCTCAGGGTCTTTTAAGTCGAGCAATTTCTCGCTGAACGTTACTTTATTACACCTGAAATGAATGACCTATAAATCCCTTGATAAATACTGTCTACACTTTCTTATACTAGTAGCCGTACTCTACGACTAATGTCTAACCACCTGAGACTATTTGTTTTTTTTGGTTTGATATAAGGTACTAGCAAATGAATTTTAATCATTATTTTTAATAACAGGTTGATTGGCTCTTTTAATTTAATAGTAAATTTCAAGAGTTTCATAGAAAGAACGTCTGTTGGAAAAACACGCCTTAGAGTGTGAACGAAAGGAATCAAAATGAGCAGTACTTTAGAGTCCGTACATATACAAGCAGATAAGCCTCAAGCCAATGAGGATGAACTCACTTATGAACAACAACATAAACCAAGCTCGGAATTTGATTCCCGAGAACAGTATTTAGAACACGAATTACAAATCATGGCGCCTAAACGCTGGCGTCCCAATTTGCCGTTTAAAGACTATCGATTTGAGATAGAAGATACCATCCCAGCGATGGCAGCGACCATTGGTAAAATTGTTATGGTGGGCGCCATTGCAGCCACCTTTGCCGGGGCTCTTGGGCTAAATGAAGGCTTCATTTTAGAAAATGTTCGTTATGAGTTACTCATCGCCTCTGTTTTCATTATTCTTTTTTCTGGTTTTTTATTGCCTACCGCTAACCTCGCAGGTACACACGGCCCACTCATCCCATTAATCCCTATTGTGGTTGCAGCAGGCGGACACCCTATGGCTTTTGGGTTGCTGATTGGCGCTTTTGGCTTAATCTTAGCCATCAGTAAAGGTGGCAGCATGTTGGCTAACCTCACCAGTAAAGGCGTGTGTGGCGGTTTACTACTTTACCTTGGCTTTGTTGGAACCGCTTCTCAAGTTAAAAAGCTGTTCGCTTGGGCTGAGGGAATAGGCATGAGTCATATTGCTTTTGTCGTGATCTTTTGCACCATTATTTTATACGCTTTATTGGAACACTTTCGTAAGCGTTGGCTAGCTGTACCTCTTAGCTGTTTGCTGGGTGGTACGTTAGCTTTTGCCATGGGCGCCCCGTTTTCTTTCCAAACCGAGCCAGGTTTACCCAATATGAACCCTATGTATTGGTGGGGAGAAGATACAGGCTGGATGCTGGGCTTACCTACGATTGAACATTTCATGGTGGTATTGCCCTTCGCTATTTTAGCCGTAGCTATGTGGTCGCCAGATTTCTTAGGGCATCAAGTGTTTCAAAAAATCAGCTATCCAAAACGTACAGAAAAGGTACATATGAACATTGACGATACCATGACCACAGCGTCAATTCGTCAAACGTTCGGCTCTCTGCTTGGTGGTACTAATTTTACTTCTTCATGGGGTACTTATATCGTACCTGCGGCAATTGCTAAGCGCCCTATTCCTGCCGGCGCTTTGCTGACAGCTTTATTCTGTATTATCGCTGCGGTTTGGGGCTACCCAATGGATCTAGCTATATGGCAACCTGTACTGTGTGTTGCGCTAATTGTTGGGGTATTTGTTCCATTGCTAGAAGCTGGGATGGAAATGACGCGTGAAGGGAAAACCACACAGTCGGCAGCGATTGTTGTATTTTCTTCAGCGCTCGTTAACCCAGCATTTGGCTGGGCTCTCACCATGCTGTTAGATAACTTAGGCTTAGTCGGTTGTAAAGAACGTAGCAGTGAACTGAGTAGAATGAGCCGTTGGGTATTACCTGGCATTATGTTTATTGTGCTGAGTGGTGTGATGGCGTTGGTTGGTCTTCTGCCAGGGATACCGGCGATTATCCCGAGTTTTCGTTAACCTTTAAATAAGAGCTATTGAATGCTCGATCCTTTCTCTTATTAAGTTTAATTACGTTGTAAGGTGACGTTTTATTAAGTCACCTTATTACCCAATTGCTCTCAGTTCAGTTAAAAGCCATAGATTTAAAGCAACTTGGCAGCCCAGCATTTACCTTAGTTGGGCTCAATTTTTCCCTAAAGTTTGTTAGATAGGGGAAAGAAGTTGTAGAAGTAACGAACAAAGAAAGGTAAGCAGCTATATCGGCTCTGATGAGATATAACTGCTTCTTATGTTGAGAGGATAACGCTATTTCACTTCGTATCTAAGTAGAACTTCATTATCTAAAACAACATTTGTTGACCAAATGAAGCTCGCTCCAGCACCACTGAATTTCTCAATAAAATTCATGTAAGATTTCTTGTTATTCACACCAATTTCATCTTCTGAGTATTCAGTTGCTCGCGGCCATGAAACTGCGTCAAAATCTTTTGCCATCCAGTTACTTGGAGTTTCCCAGTGAGCTGCATAAGCATTTTCACCGTTATCTGTACCTTGTGTTGTACAGTTCTCCGATAATCGCTTACCACCAACTTCACTCAGGCAACTTAAATCATAGATTGGTGCAGTATAAAATGTTTGAGCTTGCCAATCAGAATCTGTCACAGTACCGTCACTAAAGCTGGCGATAAAGCCACCATCACCTGGGTGGAATGCCTTACCACGGTTGTCTTCTGTACCTAAACCTAAGTTTTCTTCCCAATCAATTACTTTTACAGCAATAGTGTATGGCTTATTTACTTTGAATTTTACAATACTAGAGTTAAACGGTGTGAAAGGTACAGTGTCTACTGCAACGAGCTGGCCATTAATATATAGCTCGAAATAGTTGTCAGCAAAGATGTAACCAGTAATCTCTTCACCATCAGGATCAATAACAGCTACAGGCACAGAGGCTTCATCCACATCGGCTATGCTTTCGGGTGTGATGTTGGCGCACTCTTCATAAAGATCGACCGCTTTTGGCGCAGTTGTAAAATGGTTTTGAGCAGGGACTGTCCACACTTTTCCATCAGCGTCAGCAATTTCACCGATGCCTGCAACACGGCTTCGACCATTCGCACACTCAAAAAGGTTTACTTCTACTGTTTTTGCAAGACCTTGGGTAATGCTAGCTGAGCCTTTGTAATCACTAATTGCTCCAGTTACTGTTAGGTCGGAGGATGGAGAGCAGCCAGCCAGCAGCAAGGCGATAGACGAAAGAGCGAAAACTTGATTGTTTGTAGTACCCATCAATAAAAATCCAGTAGCAAGTATGAAGTTTAAGTGTAGTTTTCAGCCTCAACAAATCAATATGTTGAGCTACATAAATAGTTGACGCATATATTAGGCTATGTACTGTAAATTAACGTAAGCGATGTGCAATTTTCAGTAAATGAGCTTCTAGTCCGAGCTTTCATATCTAGTCCCTCATAACTCATAAATGTCCAAAGGTGTGCTAGCGGGCGTGTAATACAGAAATGCCCAGAAACTTACTTCGTATGCATATTCGAGATGATAAGAACACTTACAATCGATAAATAGAAAACGTCGATATTCAGTTGTTCTTTTACCAAGCTTTCGAACAAAACGATGCTTGTTGTACTGTAACTCCACAAGGAAAGCCAGCCCACTCATCTGATTGAGCAATTTCGAGCTAAGCACCACAAAACCATGAATAACTAAAAGCTATATCCGTTATTCCATTAGCGAGTTTATCTATCCGCTATGCTAGTGCTTATGTTTAGGTTAATAATTACCCTAAAGGTAATTGTGTTCAGTGATGGGTAAATGATGAAATATGATGCTGTTAAGTTAGGTTTTATCGCTGCTGCGATGATGAATATTGGTGGAGTACTTACCTTCTCTCGTGGATTTAATAATCCGGTAATTAATGAGTTTGACCCTATAGTTATGTCAAACTTTGGCTTATTGATGATCGTTGTATGGGGTTTTGCTTATCTTGGAGCTGCCTCAATTACATCTGGTGTTAAATGGTTAGCTGGCGCATTTACTATCGAGAAGCTTGTATATGTGCTTGCTTGGTTACAGTGGTTTAAAGATAACAGCCTTAATACTGTTTATGAACAAGACCTATTTGCTGGCATTTTTTACAGCATTTATGGATTAAATGACTTCGTGTTTATGTTGTTCTTCGCTTGGGTTTTCCTAACTCAATGTAAGCCTTCAAACCAATAGCGTTGAGGTTTTGGTTCTTGCTCTTGTTCTCATATCCACAAGCACAGGTAGGTTCAACCTTATCTTAGTTTTATCAAGAATCGTTACAGTTGGTCTTTTCTAGATTAGAAAAGGCCAATTGGATTTGGCTCTTATGAGAATGTTAGTTGTTTTGGGGGATTTAATTTTACTAGAACTAATGACCGCGTAAGATACAAGGCTCGCTCCTTCTAGCTTCTTTTGCCAATCATGCTCGATTTCAGTGGCGATTTAACACTACATCAGTGTAATACAAAAATACCCTCACCTTTATCTCTTAGTCGGCGGTTGGATCCTTACTGAGTACGTTTTTTTGATAATATGCCAAAAATTTATTTTTCTGCACGGTCTTTTGAGATGGTGCGATTTCTCCTGAGAGAATATCGTCTAGGCTGATTGATTTTACTTTATTGCTGCTTTGCATATCCACAGCTTCAAAGTAAGCATCTTTGTCGTATATATGAGGGATACTTGTATTCACGTGGTTAGCACAAGCGAATGTTACCGTTGGAATGAAGCACAACAATGTTACTGAAATTTGTATGTTCATTAATTCCTCCTAAAGGATTGCCCGACGGATCGGGCAATTTTCACTTATTATCGAAGCGTGATTTTTGGGTTCTCAGCGGGCTTGTCGAACAATCCGAAGAACTCTGGTACAGCAGACGCGTCACCATCAATGACGATGAAACCATTTTCTACCGCTGTAGAAAAGTCAACTTTACCAACCAAAAGACCTAGGAATACCGGCTTAGTTAGCTTAACTGTAGACTTAGCCTCGTCATCGTAGTTTTCGTGGAACTGAGCGACACTACGACGAATTTCAATGGCATGAACCTCTTGAGAGTCAGAAAACTCAAAAGCGACCGTGAAATGTGCATCAGCACTGCGCTCTGCGTTTAAACTAAATCGTAATGCACCAACAAGTTGAGATGGTTCAAATTCCGCCATCAAATCTGGTGCTTGGAGATTAATTTTTTTAGAATAATCGATAGTACCATCCAATTCTTGAGCAGAAGTTAGGTACCAGTTACGCCAGTTATTGTTTGTTTCACGGTAACCAAGCTCACGAAGTGCTTCAGCTTTAAGTAAACGTGGTTCCATATCTTTAAGATCAAGACGGATTGCGTGTGTTGCTAGTTCTGCAGCCCATTGGAAATCACCATCATCCATTGCGGTTTGAGCAAATGACATCATCTTGTCTTTTCCGCCAACCATTTCAACTAATCGCTTAGATACTTCCACTGAATATGTTGGGTTAAGTGTTGTAGGATCACCATCGAACCACCCCATTTCACCAACGAAGATCTGCTTTGCTGCATGACGGATTGAACCATAAAAATCGCCCAACCAAGGGTGATTTCTTAGATGCTCAGGAAGC
This sequence comes from Vibrio sp. 99-70-13A1, assembly GCF_013114625.1. Lineage (GTDB taxonomy): Bacteria > Pseudomonadota > Gammaproteobacteria > Enterobacterales > Vibrionaceae > Vibrio. Next base: position 34,373 of record NZ_VTXD01000035.1, on the reverse strand, counting down.
TGAATTTGACGAATTAAATCTTCTTGAGTAGCACCATCATTTATCGCTTTTATGGACTGATCATAAGTGAATTGAATTGCATCACGATAGGCAGTAAGTGTATCTTCCACATGCTCTTCGCCAATCACAGGGCGACCATGTGACGCCATCATCACGTCAGCATCATACTCTAGGAGAGCATCAATACCAGGGTACCAAATGCTTGGGTCACGGTATTTAGTACCACGAATTGTATGTAAGTTAGGGAAACTTTCACCTTGGATAACTTCTGAAGCGAACAAGAATTCATCTTCAGGGAAATATGCAATAATTTCATCCGACGCTTCTGAAGGTACGTGTTTGAATTCGACCTTAATTCCAGCGATGACCATGTTAAGCACACCCTTGTAACCTTCTACTAGGGTATTTGGTGCAATTAGGCTGTGCTCTCTGATTTCAAAATCAGGTCCAAGCCCACCATTTATGCGTCCACCTTCTTCAACTTCAAGTAAAGTACCTAAAGAATAATCAACACGGAAACCAAGAGCAGGTCCAGTTCCGCCCATAGAGCCACTCACTACGTTTTTCATAAAGGTATCATGTGCAATGATTTGTGCATTTTCTGCACCTTCAATACCTTTTACTCCAGCATAATGATCTGGGTGCCAGTGAGAGTACATAATGGCAACAACAGGTTTATTAATTCCCGTTGCTTTTCGGAATGCAGCCATCGCATCTTGCATCTTGTCGACAGACTCAACTGGGTCAAGAACGAGCAGGCCATCGTTACCTTCAACAATAGTTGGTGAAGTTAAGCCATAACCATAAATTTGAAAGTATTTGTCTTTGTGTACAAATATACCTTTTACCATTTTTTGGGAATGCGCGGTAAGCTCTGGGTGTACTTTGTTCGACGTTTGGAAATATGCATCGTTACCGCCAGTAGGAATGAACTTAGTGTCAGTAGCGTTACCGTGCCAATAATGCGTAAATTTCGAATTTTCACCGTGGTAGTAACTGTGGGACAGAGTATCAATATTTACTTTCACACCGTCATAACGTTCAACATCATTATTTGCGGCAAGAGCTGAAGTTGCTACCAACACAGATAGCGCTAACATTGCTTTTTTCATAACCATACCTTCGAGTTTTATTGTGCAACTAAATTAACAAAAAGATATGTAACTTTGCTTTTATAGCATATAAGATAACTTATATTAATTGAGGATTTGGCTAAGGTTATAACAATGAAGCATTCAGAATTTAGTTTAATTCCTGTTTTTGTCATGGTGATGCAGGAACTCAGCATGTCGAGAGCAGCTAAACGATTAAATATTAGCCAACCCGCAGTAAGTCAATGCTTGAATAGATTAAGAGCCATTTACAACGATGATTTATTTATTCGACAAGGAAACGGCGTCACTCCTACAGCGTATGCAAAAGAAATATACCCCGCTCTGTCTCAATCTATGCAGGTTATAGAGTCAACAACACCAAGCAAATTCCGCTTTGAACCTAAAACATGTGAAAGAAAATTTTCCATCTCATCTCTTAGTGTCTTTAACCATACTTTTCTTCCCAAGCTATCTTCCATAATAAAAAATGAAGCGCCATTGTGCTCGGTTGAGATACTTCCGATTTATAACGATATTGAATCGGATCTTCGCTTTGAAAAAATTGACCTAATTATTGAAGCCACCTCAAAAGCACATCCAGCATTAAGTCAAAAAAAACTATGCAGCGATTCACTATGTATTATTTACAGTAAGAGCCACCCGAGACTCTCCGAGAACATCACGGAAAGCGAATTCTATTCTGAAAAACACGTAGTGCATACTCGATCAGGGTTATCTCCAGGCTATCTAAGTGATGCCCCGAACCTTAGAGACCTAGCGAAAAGAAATGTTATTTGGGAGGTGTCTAGTATGATTGATATGATGCCTATTCTCGCAAGTTCGGATTATATAGGCATTTCCCCTGTTACTATCGCTGACTCATATTGTGATTTTTTTAACCTTAGGAAAGTCAAAGCAGATTTCTTAGAAGTAGATATTGAAGTCAGCATGTTTTGGCACCCATCTAAGCAACATGATCCGGTACACCGATGGTTCAGAAGTTGTTGCCAAGAATCAGCTAAATCAGGATGGTCTTTGTAATTTTGCTTTTGAGCGTAGCAAGAAACCAATATTACTATTCAGTAATTTCAACAAACAAATAGATAAGCTCACGTTTATCAGAACTAACTGAAGCTATATGATGCTTCCATTCATTGTGGCAAGAGTGAATATTCCGCATCGCCGAAGAGTTATAATATTTTGAATATTCATGTAGTTAGAAATAACTATAAGAAGCCGGTTCTGCTTTCTCTTCGTTCCAGCCTAATAGCTCTATGTTTACCAATTTTTTCCGCTTTTCATTACACAAAGAAGCAATATTGATAACGGGTAGCTGACTCCGAAACTGGGCGGTAAGGATTACTTTTTTACTTTCGGTAAGATTTAAGCTGCAAGCTTCCAAAATCATCGTTGTATCCAGCTTATGTGCATCTTCTATGACTCGAATATTCGCACTGTTTTTATATGGTTCGAGCAACCAAGTTACAGCGGCTTCTTCAGGAGTACTAAGCACAATGACATCTTTTGAATCAATAAGTTGTTCCAATTCAACCAACATAGATTAGTCCCTTTGACTTAATAAACTGTCCTCTACTTTGCTATAAATCACCTTACTATTCTAGCCTCGACAACCGCTGATTTTACTAAAAAGCCGTTAGATGAGAGATCTAACGGCTTTCTTAATAACCATGCAACAGATTTAAATCATCGCTAAGATGCGGGCTGTTTAGCTGGATGACTTGCTCTCGCAATTATGCTTTGGGTAGTTTGAAGGGAAAAATGCACGTCGCGCTTCTTCATCAAATTCACTTTTGAATTCAACATCTTTTGCGATATCACGAGCACGTAGTGCTGCTGGTCGGCTATTCACTGCATCAAACCAACGATTTAGATTCGGATAAGGCGCCAACCCTTCCTCACCCAATACCACAGCGGCTTTATCTAGCCATCCCCAAGCAGCCACATCAACCAAAGTAAATTCATTACCCACTATAAATTCGCGACCTTCCATATGAGTTTCAAGCACTTCATAGTGACGCTCTGCTTCACGTAAGTAACGGTTCACTGCGTAATCTTGACCTTTAGGCGCCGCGTGACGAAAGTGAACAGATTGACCAGAAAATGGACCAAGACCAGAAGCAATAAACATCAACCAAGAAAGCAATTCAGCTCGGTCTTCAGGCTGACCACCTAGTTTTCCTGTTTTTTCTGAAAGGTAAAGGAGAATGGCATTTGAATCGAAAACACGCTGACCGTCATCTTCAATCGCAGGTGTTTTTCCGTTTGGGTTAATCAAACGGTATTCAGCAGTATGCTGGTCACCTTTTAGTGTATCGACAGGTACAAGTTGGAAATCCAAACCTGTTTCTTCTAGAAATAAAGCGATTTTCATTGGATTTGGTGTCTGGTGGAAGTAGAAATTAAGCATAATGTGTCCCTTTATTTAGCACTGTCATTCAGTTTGTTTTAGTAAAAATTCGGGCCTGTGTAGCCCTTCAATAGAATAAACACTACACCAGCAAGAACGATCGTTCAAAATATAGCAAAAAACATGTGGTGTGTTATGAACAATAAAATAAAGCTAGAAATCATCTCTGACGTTGTCTGCCCTTGGTGCATCATTGGCTATAACAACCTCCAAGCCGCAATCCAAGAACTCAACATTGCTGATAAAATTGATATTGAATGGCTGCCCTTCGAGCTTAATCCCGACATGCCAATTGAAGGTGAAGGCTTACGATCTCATATACAAAGAAAATACGGTTCTAGCCCAGAAGAAAGCGCACAAGCGCGCATTCGCATAGCACAAGCTGGCGCAGAACACGGTTTCGAATTTAATTACTTCGACGACATGAAAATGGTCAATACATTAGAAGCGCATGTACTCCTTGATTATGCGAAAACCAAGGGTAAACAAACCGAGTTTAAACTTAGATTATTCACTGCCTTTTTCAGTGAACAAAAAGACGTGTCAAACCATGAAGTATTGAGAAATGAATTAGCCGAAGTTGGGTTAGATGCCGATGAAGGTATGTCTTGGTTAAACAAGCCTAAGCTTAAAGAAAGGATCCGTATGCAAGAAGCTGAATGGCAACAACATGGAGTATCTAGCGTTCCTACTGTTGTTTTTAACCGTGAATCCGCAGTTACTGGTGCTCACCCAGTTGAGAACTACAAACAGTTTTTAACTGAGTTAATGAACAAGTGGATCTAGCGGTTCACAATAATTTGCTTAGCTGATATTTCATTAAAATTAGCTAAGCAAAACTCTGCCATTCAACTTATTCAATCAAAAATTAAACCTTAATATTCAATCAATGACCATTCTTGTTTGGTATATCCAAAACCCACTGAACAATGTCTTCAATTTTTGTTTGTTCACCATTCAAAAGTCGCATTGTTAGCCCACCAAACAATAATGCGTAAGCCTGATCTGCATGACTGTCTCCAACGATATTGCCGAGCTCCCCCTTAAACTTTTGATTAGCGATGGCTAGTAAGCTATCTTCACTTACCTGCTGGGCGCTCCTATCCTTGGTGTAATCAAGCATTAAGGTGAGTTCACCTCTAAAGCGACTGTCCAATGCAATCACGAGCTTTGTGAGCATTTCTTTTTTGTCTTGCGGGACACCTTCACCTTCAGCTAGCCCATAGAGTGAAGTCGGCTCTAAAAACACCTCGGTGCTCGCCTTAAATAATTCTTCTTTGCTGGTAAAGTAATGATATAAAGCGCTTTTAGAAATACCAAGAGCTTCTGCAATACCACGCATTCCCAAGCCATTTACACCGTGTTCAGTAAAAATATCTACCGCTTTTATCGCAAGTTCACGACGATACGCTTCTCGGTCAACAATCTTTGGCATTCCACCCTCCTTAAAAGTCCGTGTGGACTATATTAATTTCAACAGCTTAAGTCTAATTAAAATTTATTTTAGTACAGTCGGTCTAAAAAATTTGACAGGCTTATAAATGATCGCATATTATTTTTTTAGACCAAGTGGTCTTTATAAATTTTCTAAAGACTACTAATCGATGAAAATATTGAGAACTGCTCGTTCATAAAAGAGAAAGGAATAATGATGTCACAAGATAAAACGACGATTAAAGGTGCCCATATCAACTGGAATTGTGAAGGAAAGTTCAACTTCACCACTGGGTTTGGCGCAACCAAAACTGAAATAATGATTGCTAGCTATGCAACGTTTATCGTTCCTGTGATCCTTTACTTTTTTGCTTGGGATTCTCTTGGCTGGAGTTGGTTACAAGTGATTGTGGCATCTGTGCTAACCCTAGATATGATTGGCGGCGTATTGAGTAATTCGCTGAGTTCGATGAAACGCTTTCTGCATACAGACCAATCACTGGAACTCACTTGGTTAGGTAAATTAGTGGGCAGTAAGTTCTTATTTCCTATGATTCATTTCCAGCTTTTTGCAATACCACTTTGCTTTGATATTGCATGGTCTTACGCCTTCTTTTGGTATGGCGCGATGATGTCATCTATTGTATTCATCCACTTCATGCCTATGTACCTACACCGCCCGATTGCGTTACTGATCGTAATGTTGTCGATTATTCTATCTAACATCATGACATCACCTCTCGGCCTTGAGTGGATAGCGCCTATATTCATGATTAAGTTAGTGTTGTCGCACGGTGTAAGAGAAGAACCTTACCGCCCAACTTTAGCGGATTAAATCGACGTTAGCTAAGCAAGCTTGTAATGGTGAGAAGACAATCGTGGGCACTTTTTTAAAGGTGCCCGACAAAGCTCATTCAAACTAGCTAACTCAAACAAACTAATTAACTCAAACAAGCAATCTCGATGATACTGAATCCAAAAAACTCAAACCTAAAACGTTAAGCTCTCGCCATCTTCAGGTATAGAGACTTTCTCATGTAAGCTTTGCGCTTCAAGAGAGCGTTTTAACGTTGCTCTATCTACTGGGCAATGGTTCAACGCTTCCATATGGTTAGCAATAACTTTACCAGGGGACAAACGGATAAACTCCATTGCCTCATTGGTCGACATCAATAATGGCTGCCCTACATCCATTTGAGCTTGTCCAGTGGCAACAACGGTAATGTCAGGCTTTAGCTCACTTAATGCTCGTTCTACATCAGCCGTTAAAACGGTATCACCACTGATGTAAATACTCGGTTCATTAGGCAGCTCTAGGAAAAAACCGCATCCATTTGCCATTACTTTATGAATCCAACCATGACCATGCTGTGCAGGTACTGCAGTAATCTTTCCACCCAAAAACTCAGTTGAAATCCATGGTTCTAAACCGTTTTCAACTGACATGCCGTACTTCTCTAAATAAGTTTTATCTTTAGTTAACGTCGTAACTGGAATGGAATGTTTAATTAGAAACTCTTCTCCAGCAGAGTCAAGATGATCTCCATGCTGCAAAGGCTTGAAACCAAATGTTTGGCTATGAGTGACTAAACAGTGAGTCACCTTAGCTAATAGGTCTTGTGCATTTGACGGTAAATCAACGGTAGGATTTTTCGCCGCTTTAAAGCGAAACACAGAAAATGGAGGCAGCGATCCTTGGCCTCCTAGCATTGGATCAATCAAGATAAAGTGCTTGCCAGATTCAATAACAAACGTTGCGCTTCTGAGGTGATGAATTTTCATAATTCCGTCCTGCCTTTCCAATTAATAATCGCTGTCTGATGACTAGTATCGGTCGATCATAGAATATGCGACACTAGCCAAAAGGACACTTACCGCTCATATTGGGTCAAATAGAATGAAGAAACATACTATCGCTTTGGTAGCGTTTGATAACATCAGCGCTTTTCATTTATCCGTTCCTTGTTTGGTTTTTCAGGACGTTTTCATTGACCTAGAGCCAGCATTTGAAATGACGATTTGTAGTGAAGGCGCGCACGATGTGGCATTAAGCTCAGGGTTTAACGCAACCATTAATTCTGACCTTTCAGCAATAGACGAAGCGGATATTGTAGTGATTCCTAGTTGGCCAAACACGCTACCCGAACCAAGCATAGCGTTGATCGAAAAGCTTCAGAGAGCTTATCAACGAAATGCCACTATTGTTGGTCTATGCCTTGGTGTTTACGTTGTTGCCAAAGCAGGCTTACTCGATGGCAAGAAAGCCACAACGCATTGGGACTTTAAAGATGCTTTCCAAGAAACCTTTCCCAATGTCACCATGGATTGCGAGCATCTGTTTATTGAACAGGGAAATGTACTGACTTCCGCAGGCACAGCTGCTTCCCTAGATTGCTGTTTGCACTTAGTTCGAAAACTATGTGGCAATGAAACCGCTTCTCATATCGCTCGTTCAATGGTTACTGCTCCATTTCGCAGCGGTGGACAGCAGCAATACATTCCAAGTCCAATTCAAAACAAACCTCATGCTGAGACCAGTTTTGGCTATGTGCTTGATGAGGTTATTCAGAATTTATCGGAAAAATACGATTTAGATACCCTTGCCGCCCGATGTGCCATGAGCAGAAGAACCTTCACTCGACAATTTAAGGCATCTTATGGATGTACATTTGGTGAATGGCTGTTGAATCATCGATTAGAGTGTACCCAGCAATTGCTTGAATCCACAGATTACTCAATAGCCACAGTAGCTGAACTGTCTGGCATTGGGGCTGAAAGCTTGCTGCGCAAACATTTTAAAAAGCGCTTTAATGTTTCCCCATCAGAATGGAGGCGGACATTCAGAGGAAATTCGTAGGGTTATAACTATATCAACGTCTAATCTTTTTCGAAGGTTGCCACCACTTTAAGTACGCTAGACATTTTCTCCGTTGAATTAGAAGACTTAGTGGCATTAGTGATGGCATTCGTACTTTCTTGTAAGCGTGCTCTCAGCTCTGCTAATTCTTTTTGTGTATCAGACATTTCAGTTTTAGTCGTATTGCTCATGGTTAAACTCTATTTTTACAAACGATGAAGCGAATTATCTTCAAGTAATGTGATAAATAAAGTTAGTTATCATCTGATTAAGTGATAGTAGTTCAATCTAAGCTATGTCCTGACATTCGATTATTTCTGTTTCTTTTGTCTCAAGCTAACAAACATAATCGTCATACCAATCAGAAAAACCACACCAGAATGAGTAGCATGAAAAGCCAATTCAGTCTTACTTGCACCAGTAAATAGTGCATACCAGAAAAACGGACAAAACAGCCCGAGAAGCGCGATATTTCGGCCACCTTTGGTTTGTTGGGATATATCTCCCCCGCTGATTAATACTGAAAATACCTTAATCATATGGCTGTATGCACACCACTTACTCATACTCTGTATCGCAGATTTCACCATCTCAATTTTCCAAAGCTAGATATTCTTTGGTGGAGTATACACACAAACAAAAGCATACATGCACTTTTGTGCTTTTGTTTTGTAAGAATGAGGATTAGTGCAAATTTTTCTGATACCGCTTTCACCCTGTATCAGTAATCAGTAACCAGTAATGCCAAAAAGCAGAAAACAAAAAAGCCAATGCACGAATACACTGGCTTCTTATTATCTCAATACGTTATCACTTACCTAGAACGGCACAGAGTTATCCGCGATTGCAGCTGGGATTGTCCAGCGTTGATCTGGGGTGTAATTGACTTTAGGTGCGTGAAGCAGCGGAGTTTGCCCACGATCACCATACAACCAAAGCACAAGGTTCGTACGAGTACCACTTTTAATCGAATGAGCAGCATGTGGAACACTACCGCGGTGGATCATCGCTACCCCAGGTTCAAAGTTCAACCTTGTCACATTACCGGTTTTCGGATCGTAATAATCCAGTTCTGAACCTGTAAACTCTTCTCCAGGAAGGTTTAAATTGATATTCAATGTCGTTGACGATGCATCAGTATGTAAACGTAAAGATGTATCCATACCCGCTTGATATTGAATTGAGAAACCAAAGGTTTGTGTATCGTAACCTTGAACCTCAGGGAACAATAAACGAGCAATTGGACGCATGTAAACATCTAATAGTTCTCGGTAAAAAGCCTGAAAATCTGGAGCGGCAAGAAAACCTTCAGAACGCTTATCCAGCATTGCTCCATTTCGATTAAGTACAATTCCGTAAGGTGCACGAACAGGTATATTCGAATCAGCCACGTTTTCTAAATATGTACGGAATTCAGATAAACGCTCAGGATCAAAAAACTGACCTTTATAAACACCTGGTGCAACTTCTTCCCATAAATCACTGACTGCTAATTCTGCTGATGGATTCTCCCATGCTTGCATCACCGCTTCTCGCAATCGAGAATCCAGTAAGTCTGTATTCGGAGCAACTTGGTTATCCTTGTTTGCCACTTCCCACTCAGCCCATGCTTCAGTAAGTAGCTCTTGGTTAGAATCCCAAAATTTATACACTGATGGTTCACGTTGCAGAACTGCTTCTCGTGAAGGTAAAGTCAAGGCACGAGCGCGCTCTAATTGGCTTTTTGACGTGTGAGCAATAGTCATATTTTCCTCTCTGTCTCTCGATCTTTATTATTGATGAACCGTTGTTCAACGGCGATGAAGTGACTTTATTGCAATTGTTATTAATGATAAATAACACTAACGATAAGACAGAATTTAGTTTTTATTGATAATGAATACTAAAGCAGAAAGGAAGGCATTCTAGATAAGTGGTATTTCCAATAAAAAATACCAAGTGACGTTATCGAGAGTTCAGCCTTTAAAGGCCGGCATCAAGCTTGCTTTGTCTAACTTGCCTAGGCGAGTGACCCGTCCACTTTTTGAATGCTCGGCTAAAAGCACTGGAATCTGAAAAACCCAGTTCATGGGCAATGAGAGTGATGTTAGCATCGTGACTGTTGAGCATAGTAAGGCTCAATTCCAGACGATATTTATCAAATAATCGTCGAAAGTTAATGCCCTCTTGCTGCAATTTTCTATTCAAGGTTCGTGCGCTCATATACAGGGCGCTGGCAATATTATCTTGGCTAACATCCTTTACTGGCATCGTTTTAAATGCTTCATTCACTTTAAACAACATGCTTGATTCCAGTACATCTTCCAGTTGTTTATCAGCCATCTGTTTTAAGCCTGAATGGAAGTCAGGTAAAAATGAACGACCTTGCCTATTCACGACGTCTTTATCGAAAAGAAAATAACGTATTGGGTAGCCTTGCTTCATTTGCACATTAAAAACCCGTTCAAAAACAGGTAAAAACTCCTCACCTACAGTATGGCGATTGAAGTGGATAGCGATTAACTGGTCTGGGGCATTGAGGTAACGTCTGATGAGTTTAAGGATCAAACCGTAATACAGCCCTAAGCTCATGTGAGTCATCAATGTGATTTCATCAACGTATTCTGGTGTTACTACCCACAACTCTAACCCGCCGTTATCCACCTCACGGCTAAAGATTTTAAGAAGCGGATGAATATGAATAGAATATCGGCTAAGCAATTCACAAAAGCTCGTTAACGAAGGCGCGGTAAGAATAGCCAAAACAGGAGGGCCAAGTTCAAGCTCAAGCTCAAGCTCAAGCTCAAGCTCATCAAAGTATTCTGCAGATTCACTAAATATATCAATGAGTTCATAGCCAAATCGCTGATAAATATTCGTGATGGCATCTTGAAGTTGGTAAGCCGATACTGAATTTGAAGACAATAGAGCTTGGTATGAACCCTCTCCTTCCCAAAGCTCACTCGTGTCCCCCATTCGTGCTTTCAATGCAGAATCTAAAATATGAAACCAAAAAATAGGTAACTGAGAGTTATAGCTTTGTGTCATCACTGCCTGCTGTCTTGAGCCTTTGTACTAATCCCAAATTAAAGTATCTCAGCTCAGGTTACAAGAAGGGTTACAGGCGATCTACACGTCAATTTACAAAGCAAACTAAAATCAGTTTACAAAAAGCAGTATCAAAACTTAAAATCAAGACCAACAGACATCATGTATTGAGAGTAGTCGTAATATTCAATGTTGGATTCGGTCGATCTTGCGCCAATGAACGAGACGGCAGACCAGTCTTTATACCCCAATATCCCCGAATACTCGTACGCTAGAAAAACACCTAAATCTTTGTCTTCACGCTTCTTATTAAAAATAGGGTTCACAGCGTCATATTCTCGATTATCGGCATTAACGGTTAAAGCAATGCCATGCTTATTGAATCTTTTTGCTAGGCTGATTTCCGCCCCTATACTGAAAAATGAAAGCGCATCACCTTCTGAATCCGATGAGAAAACATTCAAAGACGGAGTAAGCAAACCAGAACCATTATTAAGCATATGCTGGTATCTTGTTTTGAAATAATAGTACTTACGCTCGCGTTTCATTAATGCTCTTTGAGCATCCGTTAAACCTAAACCTTTAAGTCCAGATTGCTCATTTTCAACATCAGACTCACCTGCTGCCATATCTACATGAAAGTTAGAGCCCATGATTCTCGATAACTGGATTCGAGCTACATTACCGGAAAGATCCGTTTCTTTTCTTTTTTGACCAATTGCATAAGGATCATCCCATACTTCACCTGAGATTAAAGTCGGTAAAAAAGAAACATCAACCAACGTTCCATCTTCTAACTGCTGTCTGTAACCCACTTCAAATGCGAGAGTTCCGGTTATGACATCATCTTGTGATGTTCCTAAAAAAAGCTGCTTATTGAGCGTATCGCCAAAGGTATATTTTAAAGAACCTAACAGGCCTAGCATGCCACTTGTTTCTGTCGAACCAGACGCGGAAAGATCTGACTGCATTTGAGTGTAACTTTGGCTCACATCTAGGTTGTTTGAGTTTGCCAACACCCCGGTTAAAAAGGTGATGTTACCTGTGAGGTCTTGGTTTGGTGCTAAAGCTGATTTTGCATGAGGAGTGAAGGTTACTAACGAGATGACCAGCGTAATTATGTATTTCATTTTAAGCTCTAATTGGAATAGCGGTAACTTGCATGAACACTTCTATGTTTAGCATTCAGATACATGTATTTAGATACACCCACTTGTGCTTGAGTGTGTATTCATCAGTGGGTGGCGGAATTGAAAATCAAAGGGCGATGGATGGCTTCCTTTGACTCCATGGCTTTGCATTCTCCAATTGATAAGCCAATTCAAATAACAGCCGATCATTCCCTCGCGCTGCCGAGAAATGACTTCCGACAGGCATATTGTGGTGATTCCAATACAAAGGAACTGACATTGCAGGGTTTCCCGCAACATTTTCTATAGGGGTGTAAGACATAAGCTTTTCGGATCGTTCCCAAATCGCCTTACCGGAATGCTTTTTTTGGTCAAAATAGCTAATTTCTTGAGGGATATGGTTGGAGCAAGGCGTCAACCAAACATCAATCGTTCTAAAAAATTCATGGTTATGCTGAAGAGCGAATTTATGGCAACTTATTTTCGAGTCAATATATAAATTAGGATGAGATTTGATACGCCCATGTAATCATACATAAACTGCTCACCATTTGTGACGGGTTGATCAACCTCCACCACAATATGACCTAACTCTTCTAATAGCTTACAGGTTGAAAGAATGGCAGCGCGAGTGTCTTCATCCGGAAGTCTTCCATATATGTCACGCATTGTGACACCAACCTTTATCGGGCGATTCAAAGCAGTATGTACCATTCCTAACGGCGTTCTTGGGAATGCCGTTTTAAAGCTATCTTTAACGTGGTTTTCAGTTACAGAAACGGCTAATGCTGTATCGCGAACCGTTCGAGACATAAAAGATTGGTGGGTAAAATCTTCATTAGTTGAGCCGTTGACCAAACCTGTAATTAACTGTTCTCGGCTTGGCTTATAACCAAAAATGCCCGTTGCGGATGCTGGCATGCGAGAAGACCCGCCACCATCAGTAGAATGAACCATTGGAACATATCCAGCAGCAATGGCTGCCGCTCCACCACCAGTAGAAGCATGCACACCTTTGCGGAGATCCCAAGGGTTACGAGTCGCGCCATACAGCGGGTTTTGCGTACAACCGAATGTCATCATCTCTGGGATGTTTGTCATGCCAATAGTATTAAGCCCTGCATTGTGCGCCGCCTGTATAAACCAAGATGTCGATTGAGGTCTTCTGCCTTTATTCAAAGGTGATCCCATAGTGCACTCTAGACCTTCAACATCGACACAATCTTTTGCTAGAAAAGGAACCCCAGCAAATGGTGAGTAAGGATTGATAGAGTCAGCACGATCTAAAGCAAGATCAAAGCACTCCGAAACAACAGCATTCACTCTATTGTTCGTTTGTTTGATTTTAAATATCGACTCTTGGACTAACTCTTTAGGGCTTATTTTCTTTTGCCTAACAAGATCAGCCATTTCAGTCGCATCAAGTACCTTGCTAGAGACTTTGTAGTCAGGTGGAAGATTTGAATTGGATTGAGAGGTAGATTTTAAAGCTGGTCTAGATAATGTTTCTGCAGCAGCCACAGTTGGTATGGTTAACGCAGCAGCAGACACTACACTTTTACCTACCACTTTTAGGAAGTTTCTTCTCTCATTCTCGCCATTTTTCATAGTGTCTATCCTCTAATTTCGGCTAGCAACTATCCATGTATCAAGACGTTATTGGTCAAGTTCAGCTTGTATTCCTTGCTGCCATCTATGCGTGTAGATTAAATAAGAAAGGAATTTGGTGCAGTGCAAATAGCGTCAATATCTATACAAGTTACGCCAATTTAATGCTTGAAGGTTATGAAGGTGGGATATCAATGAAGCGGAATCTGAAGAGTAGAAAACCGATTTAGGTTTAGGTTTAGGTTAACCAGCATAAAAAAGCCCCTGACTAGATGCAGGAGCTCATTTAATATCAATCAATAAATCAATTGCGCATTTATTTCATCACAAGCACTTCTGCTTCACTTGACCAATGTATGGGTACAAGAAGACAAATCACCCCACGTAAAAGACGGTAAAGCTTAGCCACAAGCCATGGTTCCCGATATGCTGCACAGTTAAATACTGTAAAGCTAAGAAAACTATAACCGTTAAAAAGCTAGAGTTACGTACGGGTCTAGTCGTTCCTGTTCCCGTAAAGATTCCGTAAAACGTTAAGCCGTAACCCGCAACTAACGGGAAAATAAGCAGCCAAGGGCTCATTTCCAAGTACAGTTCGACCAAGTTAGGCAACGTAGTAAAGAGCAGTACGAGCTGATTTTGGAACAAGAAAATAAGAGCAGTCAATGCATTGATAAAACCTGTTGTCCATTGCATATTGAGCTTAAGAACACTATCCAATAATGTCGGATCTTTCTGACCAACCGCTTTTCCTGCAAATACACTTGAAGCATTCGCGACACCATCAAACATGTAGCTAGCAATAAATGTCACTTGCATCAAAATCGCATTTGCCGCCAATACATCTGACCCTAATTGAGAACCAACACGCGCCATCATATTGAAAAAAACCAGTATACAAATAGTACGTAACAGTAGATCCATGTTCGAAGACATAATTATTTTCAGGTCTTTACCAGACATTTTTGCCGTGTTGATATGGTCAAACAAAGAGAACTGACACGTTTTCAATACAAAGCAAACACCAATCAAGAATGTGGTGATTTGTGCAATTAAGGTAGCAATAGCTACACCCGCAATGCCCATATCCAAGTAAAGAACAAATATGATGTCTAACACTATATTTAATACATTACCGAAAACCTGTGTGAATAAGGTTTCTTTGGCTTTAGCCTGTCCCATTAACCAACCAATGACGGTGTAGTTGAGCAGTACAAAAGGCGCACCATAAATCATAATATCAAAGTACACTTTCGCGTTTTGACCTACCACGGCTTCTGGGTTAATGATGCGTTCTGCACCACTCCAAATGACTGCCTGGAGCATGATAAAGACTACGCCAACAAACAGTGCCAATATGAAAGGTCTAAACAGACTACTCGCTTGGTCAACATGATTTTTCTTACCTAGAGCAATAGCGCTCTGCCCTGTGGTGCTCACACGGAAAAAGCCAAATAACCAATACAAGGTATTCATTATGACAGTGCCAATGGCGACACCACCAATCAACTCTGCTACGCCTAGCTTCCCGATAACCGCAGTATCCACTGCTCCTAAAAGCGGCTGGGTAACCGTAGAAACAATAAACGGAAAAGCAATTTTTAAGTAATCTTTATGAGTAAGGTTCATCTTTCTGTTCTAGATCAAATGGAATATCGAGATAGCCTGCAGCTTCCAATAATTCTTGGGTATATGGGTCTTGGACTTGGGTTAATTGCGTCATGTCATCCACACGCTCTACAATTTGTCCTTCTTTGAAAAACACTAAGCGGTCACATAAGAAGCTTGCAACCGCAATATCATGAGTAATAAACAGATACGAAATACCACGCTCTAGTTTTAGCTTTTGCAAAAGGTCTAAAACCTGTACTTGCACAGAAACATCTAGCGAGCTAACCGCCTCATCCAATAAAATAAATTTAGGATTAGGTGCAATGGCACGTGCAATACAAACTCGTTGTAGTTGACCACCACTGAGTTGATGAGGATAACGATCTAGCATTTCAGCCGGCAAACCAACCTCTTCAACAAGGCTAGTTAAAGTGCGTTCGTGCTCAGTGGTATCCAACTTTTCTAGGATAAGTGGTTCACTGATTATTTCTCGAATCGTGAGCCTTGGATTAACGGAGGTATTATAGTCTTGAAAAACCACGCTGATCGCTTTGTAAGTAGGCAGGCTGGCAATAGAATCACCAAAAATAACCTCAGCCATAACCACAATGATGTTTGCTCAACGAGCCTTTACCTACAACATGTAATGTCTCGAATTAAGTAAGACACCTGAACGACTAACAATAAGATCCAATCAATAGCCGCTAACACGCTCAAGAGTTAGCGGCTTTTCTCTACCCTGTTCTTAAATACGTTTCTCTACTCTATACCTGCTCTGCTCCATGCCTATTCCACTCTATGCTCATTCCACTCTATGCCTTAAGCAATTTTTGATTTGAAAATTGCTTAAGGCTGTTGTCACAAACTGCGTTATGATTGCCTACCTTTCGTTTTTATTGCGTCTATTATGCCTGCATTTTCTTTTTCAACGATCCCCGTAGGGGTCAGATTCATGCTTCTTTCTGCTTTTGGGTTTGCACTCATGTCGGCGTGTGTAAAGTACATCAGCCAATATGGGATTCCTGTATTTGAGATAGTGGCAGCAAGGGCGTTAGTGTCTCTGGTCATCAGCTATTTAGACGTAAAACGGAAAGGTATTTCACCTTGGGGACACAACAAACCACTATTGTTTGTTCGCGGTGCGGTAGGCACAGCCGCTTTGATGTGTGTGTATTATGCAGTGACCACCTTACCTTTGGCAGAAGCCACCATTTTGCAATACGTGCACCCCATTTTTACCGCTTTGCTCGGCGTGCTTTTTCTTAAAGAACGAATTCAGCAATCCACTATGATTTGCATCGCCTTCTGCTTAGCTGGCCTTTTTGTTATGGTTCAAGCCAATTCAGGCAGTGATGTTGGTTCTGATGTCGCCAATGACCTTCCTGTTTTGAGCATTGTGATTGCGCTTTGTGGAGCCTTAGGCAGCTCTATTGCGTATGTGATAGTAAGAAAACTCAGCCAAACCGAAGACAGCTCTGTCATCATTTTCTATTTCCCATTGGTCGCTTTACCTATCTCAACATTTCTTATTTGGGACGACTTTGTATGGCCTAGCGTCTTCCTGACCATCATGCTGATTTTAGTTGGGATATTCACCCAAATTGGTCAATATGGATTAACCAAAGCCATGCAAACCCAAGCGGCAGGCAAAGCTTCAGCCTACTCTTACGTACAAATCGTTTTTTCAGCTTTACTAGGTGTGTGGATATTTAATGAAGTCCCATCCATTTGGACTTACTTAGGTGGCGGGCTAATTGTGACAGGCGCTTTGATCAATGTCTTTGGCAAGCAAATGCTAACGCCATTTAAATCTAAGTAACGTAAAGCTTGTGCTTAGATAAACAGCGTGTGTAAGCAACGTCTATAAACAAGCGTGAAATTATAAACAAGCATAAAAATGGGCAAAGTAGCGATGAAACGTTACTTTGCCCATTGTCTTTTATCTTTAAAAAACAGCTTTTAGAGCTCACCCGACCATTAGGGGGAATTCAAACCTGTTAGAAAAACGACGTTATAAGTATTTCTCTATTGGTAGCAGCTGCAACAAACGGGATTTAATACGCTCCCAATTTCCAGTATCAGGTTCGCTATCCCAAGTTTGTGAGCCAGAAGACCACTGAACTTCACCGTCATTTAAACCTAAGCGCCAGCTATTATCATCATTCATTGCATGCTCAATATCTTGTGCCAGTTGGTTAGCCACACTTGAACTATTGATGATTAACAGCGATTCGGTATTCAGATATGTTGATCGTAAATTAAAATTGAAAGAGCCAATTGCGGCAATTTTGTTATCAAAAACCACTGATTTAGCGTGAAGACCATAAGGCATGTTTGGTGCACACTTCGACATATCTTGAGTCGATTCTTCACATACTTGCGCTTCCGGCTTTAATTCAAAAAGTTGTATACCATGTTCCAGCATATCTTGGCGGCGAGCCGCATAACCAGAGTGGTTGGTAGCTAAGTCATTAGAAGCCATAGAATTCGTCAGTGCTTTAATTTGCACGCCTGAATCCGCTAAGCTCTGCCATTGTTCTAATTGACCATCATCGAAAATTAAATAAGCCGACTCCAGCAGAACCTCTTGTTCAGATTCAGTGGATAGTTTCCCTAGTAGCTTAGCCGTCGCTTTCGGCTCACTGGTATTGTCTGAATCCAATGGGACTGGGCGATCAGAAATAAAATGCGCTTCTACCCATGTCATTTCGCTCATTGCTTGCTTCATGAATAGCTTCGACGTTTCTGCACCTTCAGGTAACACTGGGTAGTTCTTGTACGTTGGTGTCGCGATTTCACCAAGCATCAGTGAATCCGATGGCTCCCCTCCCAAAAGTTCTACCGGATATGACCAGGTGCTATCCCAGTAATTGATAAAACTCTTTTGGATTTCAGGTACAACGCTACCCATAACGAGTACGTCTCTATCTCTAAAGTTGATATCTTCAGACAGATCAAAATATTCATCACCAATATTACGCCCACCCACAATCGATAAAGCGCCATCAACCGTAAATGACTTGTTGTGCATTCGGCGATTAAGACGAGAGAAGTCACTCAAGACATTAAGCCATTTAGACACACCTTTTCGGCTTGGGATTGGGTTAAATACGCGGATTTCCACTTGAGGATGGGAGTCTAAAGTGACAAGCAGATCTTCGCGTTCATTCAAGTTTATATCATCTAGCATCACACGAACTTTCACGCCGCGATCAGCAGCAGCAAGTAGCCTGTTCGCCAAGTAATGCCCAGTGACATCGGAGTTCCAGATATAGTATTGAATATCAATACTCTGTTCTGCGGTTTCAATTAATGCTAATCGTTGCGCGAGCGCATCCCAACCTGTGTCTTGTAATAAAACGGCGCTTGTTTCTTTACTCGCATTATTGAGGCTAAAGGCATCTGATAGTTCAGATAAAGTACTGCTCACCTGTTGCTCCACAGGTTCAGTTGGATGGTTCACTTCTTCAGGGAGTGAGGCACACCCTGCAAGAACAGCGATTAAAAATACAGTTACACTAATGCGTTGCAGCACGGGCATTGATAACACTTCCTTTTATTTTGAATAGCCAATTTGGCTTACATTCCTATTACTTACAGCAAGCACTTTTTATGTGATAGGAAATGGCGATATATACAGTAAATAGTACACCAAACTAGTCTACTTCTCTCGCCACTCTATTATTTTAATTCAGTTAGACCTCAGTTCTATCCCGCATTAAAAGTTCAAGTCACCGCTTATACATCAATATTTTCATTAGTTATTATTCGCATTTACGCATTGCGTCGCAAATAAATCGATATATATTCCATGCTATAAATTCGTCACATGAATTAAATATTCAAATCCTAATATTTTCACCGCTATATCACCTACTTTTAAGGATAATTAAAGTGAAAAATCGCTTAGGGTTCACTCCAAGCAGAAGCATCATCGCACTCTCTGCATTATTGGCATTAGCCGCTTGTGATAATGATGAACAATCAAAAAATAGTATTGCTCCTCAAGACAGAAACCCGTCTTTATTTTTTGATTACGGCTCACAATGGTCCTATCTCGACCAAGGTTTGGCTATATCAAATGAATGGAACCAAGTTGGGTTTGATGATTCTGAATGGAAAAATGGACAAGGGATATTCTTTTACGGGTATGACCATGCAGTAGAAGGCAACACGATACTCGCTGACTATAAAGCGATGGGCTTTGTCGATGCTACACCAAGTGCTTATTATTTTAGAAAAGAAGTGAATATCGCGGATATCAGCACATTAGACGATGTGTACTTGAACATGAAAATAGATGATGCCGCTGCTATCTATGTGAATGGTCAAGAAATTGCGCGTTCTCCATTACTGCCTAAAGATGAAGTGCTCACTCACACCACTTCTCCTCTGCGCTATTCGAAATACGGAGAAGATGCAGAACACACCTTTATTCTGCCTTCTGAGTCTTTTTCACAAGGTGAAAACGTCATTGCCGTTGCTCTTTTTAATCAAGTGAACCACCGAACTAATGATGTGCAATTTAATGTCGCGTTAAACGCTACTTTTGACTACACAGGTGAACCTGATGGTCCTTATGTCACCATAGGTGATACAGGTGAAGTAACCATTGATGGGCTAAACCGTGACGGTCTGTATTCTGATACTTATACCAATATTAGCGAAGCTCAAGTGACGGTTGAGTTACCAGGTGAGTTAGGTAGCTTCTCAGTCGAGTTGCAAAATACCTACACTCCGCCTGAATTCCAGTATGAAAAGCCTGAACAATTTTTTGTAACGTCTGACTTTGAAGGTCAGATTAATGCCCTAGTTTATATGCTCATTGAAGCTGGCATTATGGATAAAGACTACAACTGGGTATACGGAAACGGACACCTTTTCCACCTAGGCGATTTATTCGACCGTGGGGCATATGTCACTGAAAGTTTGTGGCTATTTTATCATTTAGAGAACCAAGCAAAAGTTGCGGGCGGAGATGTACATTTCATTCTCGGCAATCACGATATGATGAATTTTTACGGTGATTTCCGCTACGTACATCAACGCTATTTTGAGAACTTAAGCCTAATGGGCAAAGACTTCTTTGACCTGCACAGTAAAGGTACGGTTTTAGGTCAATGGTTACGTTCAAAAAACCTGATGGAAATTGCCGGAGATACACTATTTGTACATGCTGGCTTTAACCTTGATGTAATAGAAGCACTAGAGAACCAAACACTATTGCTGGAAGACATTAATACCTACGGAAGAAGGCATCTTGATGAGGGTTATGTTCGCTATGATGACAATGGTTCGCTAATCAAAGACGCTTACTATTTACCTTCACGTCTGTACTGGGATCGCTCAGTTCCTGATGGTGACCTCACTCAAGCGCAATTAGAGCGAGGGCTCACAGCTTTTGGGTCATCACAAGTGATCATCGGTCATACCGTTTTTGAGCAACCATCATACTTGTATGATTACCACGTAATTGCAGCAGATGTGGACCATAACCAGAACTTCAATGAAGGAGGGCGAGTACAAGGTTTAGAGTTTTACTACAACCATTACAACCACTTCATTGCAGATAAAAACTTAGGGGTGATGCGTCTTCCTGTTTATTTAACACAGCCAAGACAATAAGCTTCAGCACATAAAAGCTCTTGTATATAAAAATATCCTGTATATAAAAAGCTCTGTACATAAAAAAGCTCCTGCTATCGCGGGAGCTTTATCTTTTACTGCATAGACTTATTACTGCTTACCAAGCGTAAGTTTCAATGACGTTCTTTTTCGCCATTGGATCATGGTCGATGTGTCTATTTATATTTTTCAAAAACGGTTCACGCGCTTCTGGCCATGCTCCTCGCATTGAAGCGATATTGTTGCCATGGTAACCCCAATAATAACAAGGGAAATCAACCATATTTTCTAGAAGATATTTCTCTTCTTCTAAGATTTGTAATGGTGTCGGCAAGATAAACTCACCACGCTGAACTTCTCTTTCCAGTTCGCTTCCTGGTTGAATAGCAAGGGCCATAGGGGCAATCGCATCTGGCTGCATGATATTCAACAAACTAGTGGTATTTTTAGCATGCTCAATTGAACGGTCTCTACCACCAAGCCCAAAGATAAACGAAGCTAACACTTTAATATCCGCTTCTCTTGCTAAGTTCATACCTGCGATTGCATGTTCTCTTGTCATGCCTTTTTTAATTCTTTCAAGAACAATAGGGTCACCAGACTCAAGACCAGAATAAGCCGTTGTTAACCCTGCTGATTTGATCTCTTTAAGCTCAGAAAGACTCTTACGACGGAAATCATTAAAGCCAGAATACAGCGCAAGGTTCTTTAATTCTGGGAATGTTGATTTCACTTTATCCAGAATCTTAAGTAAATTTTCAGTTCTCATTGCCATCACATTCCCATCAACCAAAAAGATGGATTCTACGTGTGGGTAGATGACTCTTGCTTCTTCAATGTCCTTAAAAATGTCTTCAATATCTCTCACTTTAAAGCGCTTATCATCGAACATAGTACAGAATGTACACTGGTTGTTACTGCAGCCTAATGTGGTTTGAATTAGAACACTTTCCGCTTCCATCCAAGGGCGATAAATTTTACCTTCATAATGCATATTAAGCTCCTCAGCCTAGTGTAATTTTGATGGGGTGGCTTTAACGCTAACCAAGAGGCTTGATAATGGAGACAAACATGAAATCAGTATTAATAATAATTAAATAATCATATGGAATACTGCCCTATTCTATGTTTATCTATAACAATAAAGAATTTTAAAATAAGGGGTTGAACCATGAACATCGACCATCTTCGACTGTTTGTAAGAGTTGCTTCAACGCGCAACATCAGCCTTGCGGGTAAAGAATTAGATTTGTCTCCACCTGTTGCTAGCATGCATATCAACAAGTTAGAGGAAAGTATTGGCGCTAGGCTTGTTCATCGCACAACTCGTAAAGTATCGCTCACTGAAGAAGGGGAAGCGCTTTTACCTTATGCAGAAGAAATTTTAGCAAGCGTAGATGCGGCTAGAGCAACGGTAGGCACAGGTAAAGCTCAGCCAAAAGGTACATTGCGAATTACCGCGCCCGCCTCTTTTGGTCGAATGCACCTCATGCCTGCTTTGAAAGGCTTTCTCAAGAAGTACCCAGATCTGTTTGTTGATATCCGTTTAACTGATTCTATGGTGGATTTAGTAGAAGGCGGATTTGATGTTGCCATTAGAAACGCTGAACTTAAAGACTCTAGCCTCATCGCTAAGAAATTAGCGAAGGATAAACGAATTATGTGTGCCTCTCCTGACTACATTGCAGAGTATGGGGAACCCAATTCGCCAAAGGATCTTAAAAATCATCAATGCATTAACCAGACTGATCTGGATTCGTGGGTATTCAAAACACCTGATGGCATACAGCCAATAAAGGTAAAAGGTAGTATTCGTGTCGACCATGGTGAAGCTGTGAGGGATGCGGCTGTAAATGGGATGGGTATTGCCATGTGTGCGACTTGGCTGACTTACCAACATTTAGAAGCCGGCACGTTAGTACAAATTCTAGATGAGTATCCACTCGTTGATGACGCTGCAATCTGGGCAGTTTACCCAAGCTCTCGACTCCTTGCGCCGAAGGTTCGTGCCTTTATCGATCATTTAGCTGAATACTACGGAACCCCATCATATTGGGATGAACAATGTAGAGCGGCTATCAATTTATCTGACCAGTAATCTACCCCACGAATTTTGTCTCACCTAGTTTAGTAATGTCTCGCTTAGTTTAGTAAGGCTAAGCGAGGCATTTTTCACCCAACTCAATCTCTCGAACCATTGATTGTTGCTTTTCTAAAAGTGCTTTCGCATGTAAAGCACTGCAAGGTTTATAGTAGTAAAAGCCTTGTATTTCGTCGCACCCAAGCTGCTTTATGAACACACACTGCTCATTCGTTTCTACCCCTTCAGCAATGATCTTCAGATTTAAATTGTTAGCGATAAGCACCGTTCCTTGAATAATGGCTTTATTCCTTAGATTGGTGACGGCATCTTTTACAAATGAACGGTCAATTTTTATCGTATCGATTGGATACAAGTTAATGCAGCTTAAAGACGAGTAACCGGTTCCAAAATCATCCAGTGCAATACTGACTCCGTATTGCTTAAAGCCTTTCAGAATTTTCAGCGCAACTTCTTCGTTATCAATTAATGCATTCTCAGTGATCTCAAGCTGCAGATCATTCGGATTCACATGATGCTTTTCGATAATCTTAATGTACTTATTGAGTACCGCATCATCTCGCAATTGTACGGCCGACAAATTAATAGATAGACGAACGCCCCCTAAACCAGACTGGTGCCACTGTGCGTATTGTTTACAAGCATGCTCAAATACCCACTCGTCCAGTATATTAATTAGCCCTAGTTCTTCCGCTAAAGGGATAAATAGATTAGGGGCAACAACGCCAAGCTTGGGATCAATAATTCTGAGCAAGACTTCAAACCCAAGCACTTCTTGAGTACGAACTGACACTTGAGGCTGATAATTCAACATAAAGCCTTGGTTTGCTATCGCATCTCTTAGCACCTGCTCATAAATATTTCTTAAGTGATTCTTTTGTTCTAGCACTTTGTCGTAGAAAACATAGCCATTTCGACCTTGCGACTTAGCTTGGTACATTGCGCTATCGCCTTTTTTAAGCAGCTCTTCCGCATCCAGCCCATCGTTCGGAAACACACTAATACCTAAACTTAAAGTCACATATACAGGCTTATTATAAAGGTTGATTGGTTCTTTAAAGCTATTGAAAATGCGCTGAGCAATATCAATCACTTCGGCTTCATCGCTAATGTCTGAAACAATAATGACAAACTCATCTCCCCCTAGCCTTGCAAGAATGTCTCGGCTTCGAATTGAACTGCTCAAGCGTTTTGCCAGTTCAATCAACAGCAAGTCACCAGCCGCATGCCCCATAGAATCATTAATATTTTTAAAATGATCTAAGTCGATAAACATGAGTGCGAACTTTTTATCATTCTTGGTAAAAATCTCGATGGTTTCAGCCAACTTATCTTGGAAAAGTGTTCGGTTGGGTAAGCCTGTTAAAATATCGGAATAAGCTAAGTTTCTTATTTTTTCATCTTGAAGCTTCTGTTCGGTAATGTCCTCAAAAATGCCTCGATACCCGCTGAATTTACCTTCTTTAGTAATAGGCTTAGCTGAAATGAGTAAGCAAATGACATTGCCATTTTGGTGTTGATACCAGCATTCAACGTCCGACAGATTTTCATGATTCGCCATGATATTGATGTAGAAATCACCATTATCGATATTAAGAGCGTTCACTCCCTTACCTAGCAAGTACTCGGGAGCGTAACCAATAATGTCTGTGGAAGAGTTTGAGCAATAAGTGAAGTTGTTATCTACATCCGTTTCCCAAAGCCAGTTTGAAGTGCTGTGTGCAATATCGCTGAATCGTTCTTCTGCCTTTTTTAAATCTTGGATAAGCATTTCATTTTTAAGGGCGGAACTGATAATTGCTCTCAGGTTTTCAAAAGCAGTACCCTTTCGATTACTTAAGTTCACCGTCATAAAACCAATGGGTTTATTAGCAAACGAAAGTGGAAATACAACTAATGAGTACCTGTCTTTATAAGGCTCAATACCACTCGGTAAAATATCAGAAGCATTGAATATGGTGTTGTCTAACTCTATGAACTTGTTGTCCCTGACCGATACAATATTTTCAGCCAAAATATTCTCGTCGTTAACGTTTTTGAATAGCGAAATATAGAGTTCAGAGAGCTGTAAAATATCAACGGTGTATTTCTTTATCGTCGATAAATCGAAAGAAGAGTTAAGGTTATTTACGATAGCTCTGAAGTAATTTAAGTAGTACTCAGTTTCAAAGCTTTGGAATTTGATGGTCAGCTGCTCAATTTCACTTTTCAACGCTGTAAGATCAGAAATGAATTGAACCAAAGATGCGGAGCTCTCTTTAGTTTCCAGATACTGCAGCGAGCATATTTGCAATTTGGAAGCTAAGCCAAGCCACAGCATAATATCTTCAGACTTTAACTCTTTCTCTAGCTGTTGCTTCAACTTAGAAAGAAACGCCGCGTACTTCTGTTTATAAATGGCATCTTGATAAGAAAAGAGCAGCGAAGTGACGTCATCCCTTATTATCCCACCTTTATGCTGGACGATGACCTTTTCAAAAGACTGTTGAGCTTCTTTAAAGATAGGGTCTTCATCTGCATTCAAGTTTTTAAAATCCAATTCAAGAGACGCACTTTGTAGCTTGCTTGTTTCTGATGGCCTGCAGCCACAAGATTCTCTTGTAATCAAAGAGGTGGGAATTTTCACTTCACTTCGTGCAGGCTTACCTTCAATTTGAGCAATTAACTCAATAGCTGCGGCTCGCCCCAGTTCAAATAAAGGTTCTTGAATACTGGTTAAAGCTGGGGAAGTAAATGCACCTTCGAGCGTATCCATTGACCCAACCACCGCAACCTCTTCTGGAACTCGAATGCCTTGTTCGAGGCAAGCATCCACAATACCCAAGGCTTGGTTATCATTAATGGTAATGACTGCATCAAATTTTTTTCCATGGCACTCGATGTATTCTTCTATTTTACTTTTCGCTGACCGCCTTTTTAAGTCCGAGTAAACCACCATGCTTTCATCAAACTCTAGATCATATTTCTTTAAGAGTGACTGATAAATATCCATACGTTTTTCAGAGGAAGCATGTTGCTTCGGACCTCTAACAAGCAATATTTTTCGGTAGCCGTGAACATGGTAAAAGTGTTCAAATAAATCAGAAAAGCCGGTCTCGTAATCTGTCATTACATTGGTGTAGCCTTCTATATGACTGCCAATATTAATCACAGGTACACGTTCAAATTTATTAATGAAATCGGCACTGGCTTGCTTATCCATAAAGCGAGTATGTGAGCTAAATGGGCTGATTACCCCTGATATAAGATCCATATCAACAAGTTCGAAGACTTTATCTCTCGCTAACGTTAAATGATCATCTGAATTAATAACGCCACCGCAAAACCCAATGATGTTGTAGTCCATCTTTGTGGCTATATAAGCGGCACCGCGCATGATCCCTTCTTGATAAGGCGAAGTCATAGACCCAACAAGTACTGCAATCGTTGGTCTGCCATTCTTTAATACATGCGGTTTATTCAGAATAATGTCATTCATCGATTTGAGGCTCCGAAACATTTGAATACATTTGAATACATTTGTATTATAATAATATACAGCAAATTGAATAGCGTACTTTATCCGAGTCGTGATCAAATCTAGGTTTTAAATTTCAGTTTAAGCATCATTGCAGTCAAACACTCCTACCAATGAAATTCACCTTTCACCAATATCAACTATATACAAAAACTATAAAGTAATTATTCATATGGGCGTATTATCAACAAAACCAACAACCGTTAAGATCACTCCATCAATTAGCACATAGCACAGTATTAGTGCTGAAAGCTGGAGAAACGATAATGCAATATGAAGGTAAGGTTTACCGTCCTTGGACTGAAACGCGCAGTATCCTTATTCAAACGACTCTTGGATGCAGCATTAATACATGTACTTTTTGCAGTATGTTCGATGACAAACGCTTCAAGGTCCGTGATATAGAAGACGTATTCAAAGATATTGAAGAAGCACGTCAGATCTACCCATTTGTTGAGTCGATCTTTTTGATTGACGGTAATGTAATGGCTGCACGTACTGATTACTTAGTGAAAATATTAGATAAGCTTCGTCATACTTTTCCTGAAGCGACTAAAATTTCGATGTATAGCGGTTTAAATGACTTCCGTCGTAAGACGGTTTCAGAGCTTAAAGAGATTAAAGATGCGGGTTTGAATATGTGTTACTCAGGCTTAGAGTCTGGTGACCCAATAGTGTTAGAGCGAATCAAAAAACGCATGACTGCTGAACACGCCATTGAAGGTATGGCGTTAGCGAAAGAAGCAGGCATTGAAACCTTACTTTCGTTCATATTTGGTTTGGGTGGACGTGACCGTTCTAAAGAACACATCATGGCAACGACGGAAATTCTGAATATTACAAAGCCTGAGCAAATTGCTCCTATGGCTTTAGCGGTTCAACCGGGAACCGTAATGGAACAAGAAGTACAACGTGGTGAGTTCATTATGCCAACTCAGATGCAAGTGCTTGAAGAAGAGAAGTACTTACTTGAAAACTTGAATATTGATACTTTCTACTGGGGTGATCACGGTAATAACCTTGTCCCTCAGAAAGGTTTTTTGCTTGATTCTAAAGATCAATTCTTAACAAGATTAAACCAAACCATTGCTGCTAACCCAATGGCGCAAGATAATGTTATTCAAACCTTTTCTTGGTAGTACATTATTCAGGCAGTGGGTTCCAAGAACAAAAACGGCTTCTATGATAGAAGCCGTTTTTATATGTTTTAGAAGATCCAAAGATTAGTAATGATTCAAGATAAGTCATGACTATCAGTTTTACTTTTTATCCCAGTAAGGTGTCTTACCAAAATAATCTGTGAAAAAGTCGATAAAGGCTCTGACCTTTGGCGCAAGTAGGCGTGAGCTTGGGTACACTGCCCAAATAGCGCTGTCAGAAACTAATGGATACTCTTCCAATATTGGTACTAGCTCCCCTCGCTTTAAATGCTCATGGCAACACCAAGTTGAACTGACTGTTATGCCTAAACCGTGCGCGCAAGCATCGCGTACTGCTTCACCATTGTCTGCTTTAAATTCACCTTTTGGCTTAATAGTCACGTGCCCTTCAGGTGTTTCAAATGTCCAATTATCAAAACCACTTAGATTAACAAAATTATGGTTAAGCAATTCATTAGGATGAGTCGGCTGACCATGCTTTTTAATATAGTCTGGAGATGTGCATACAATGCGTTGATCAAAAGCTAGCTTACGAGCCACCAAGGTTGAGTCTTTTAATGCCGCATTTCGAATCGCAATATCAAACCCGCCTTCCACAAGATCGATGATGGAATCCGAAAGTCGATAATCCACCTTTAAACCAGGGTGAGCATCCATGAAGGCTTGCATAGCAGGAATAAGGTGCATTCTGCCAAATGATGCGGGAGCCGATACACGTAACACGCCTTTCGGCATTTGATTACCCGCCCCTACCGCAGCTTGAGCGGCTTCTACACTTTCTAGCACTTCTTCTGCATGAGGCAAGAAAGCTAGCCCTTCTTCCGTTAAGGATACTTTTCGTGTTGTACGGTGCACAAGCCTGACATTCAAGGCTTTTTCTAACTTACCAATATGGGCGCTAGCAACAGCAGGAGACAAGCCTAATTCTTGTCCAGCCAAGCTAATATTGTTGGTGGAAGCTAAACGTACAAAGAGTTTTAGGTGTTCAATATTCATAACTTATTATCAACGACCTTTTATGCAATCATGCGATTTATTGTTGATTATAAAAAATAACAAGTAAAACACAATGAATGGAAAGGGATATAAGAGCTAAACTTAGTTTTGATTTGCAGGGATCATGAACTGGCTTTCACCAGCTTTAAGGTGCTGCTTCAATTTGAACCAAGCGTAACAACCCGCTAGAACGTGCGCGACCGACACCGCAACGATAGTCATTTTGATATCGTGAGACAATGAACCAATCAGTACCGCAGGTACATACAGCACTATCAAGCGAACAAACGAAATCAACAACGCCGCTTTAGGTAGCCTCAAGGCATTACATACCGATACCAGTAGCATACATAAACCAAGTGGCGCATAACTAAATGGCACAACCAATAATGCGAATTTTAACCATGCTGAAATATGTTCGTCTTGGCTGATGAGCGGAATAAGGGCATCAGAGCTAATCATCAATAAGACTGCCAACCCCATATGGAAAATAAGTAAGAATTTGGCTGTACTCAACAATAAATCAGTAATCTCGGCAGATTTACCTTCACCAAGGTAACGCCCAATCATTGGCGGAATAGACATAGTTAACGCCAAAGTGAATACCAATAAAAAGCTTTCCATTCGAGACAAAAGGCTCCAAAACGCAATAGCATCGGTACCCATACGAGAAATCAAAACCATAGAAATAAATGCACTAAGAGACGGTAGCATTTGGTTCATTGTGGTAGGAACCACCATTCTGAAAAGCTCAATAAAATACTTAATATGAACATGATCATTTCGAATCGCCCTCAGCCAACCCGCTTGTTTTGCTTTTATCACCATGTATAAAGCACACACGCTGTATCCCAACGTAGACGCTAAAGCTGCACCCACTAAGCCCAGATCAAACATAAAGATAAAAATAGGGTCTAAGATAAGGTTGATGACACTTGCGAGCATGAACATTTTACCTGTCACTTTGGTGTCTTCATTTGCTCGATAAATACAAGAGGTAAGGTATAGCACCGCGACAGAAAGAGCACTCAGCAACCAAAATGGCCAATATTGATTAAATAAACTCTGTAAGATTTGCTGCTGAGCAACGCTGGTATCGCTAGAAGTGAAAGACCAGAAAATTGGGGATTTAGCTAACCAAAGCGTCACGCAAATCAATGCGATAAAAATACTGCCAGCCACCAACGAAATAGTTGCAGTAGCGGTGGACTTACTCGCCAGCTTCGCACCACAAGCTTGAGAAATAATAGAGGTTGTCGCAACTCCGATACCAACTTGAATACCGATGAGTAAGGCTTGGAAAGGAAGCGTAATGCCATGCACAGCCAGTTCATCTGTGCCTAACATGCCAATAAAAATTGAATCTACCAGTTGGACTAACATGATAGCAAACATGCC
The DNA here is from genome assembly GCF_013114625.1 of Vibrio sp. 99-70-13A1. Lineage (GTDB taxonomy): Bacteria > Pseudomonadota > Gammaproteobacteria > Enterobacterales > Vibrionaceae > Vibrio. The sequence goes on along the minus strand of NZ_VTXD01000035.1, from coordinate 4,387 downwards.
AACCGTGAGAGGTATGGTTCGGCTGATCACAAGTTTCATTGTTTTAGACATCATTGGCATTTCAATAGTCACCTGAAAAACTTAAGTAAGTGTCCATACATAAACGAGAAGAGCCAGCAAATGCTTGGCTCTTCTGTGTAGTATAGAGAAACTTACTTAAATGATAATTAGGTAAACCAGCGAATGAGTTTCAATTTTTTGTTAATAATCGAAATGTGTTTTGGCCGGCGTATAAGCTTCACTTTTCTTCTGAAATCTTATAATGCCGCTCAACATTAGTCGTTACTTTTCCCCAGTGGGATTGCTTCACTCTCGCTTGATGAGCTTCAAAGGATTTCTTATCGGTGAACTCTTCATAAACACTAAAGTGATATGGATTATCGGCACTTTGAAGAACATTAAAAGTTAAGCACCCTTCCTCTTCCTGAGTAAGTGCAATGTGATTCACTAACTCAGCCTTAACCTTAGTTAAATCCGCTTCAGGAACAACAATGAACCCTCGTAAAACTACCTTACTCATACACTTCCTTGTGCTAACCAACAATTTTTATGGGTGAAGTTACATTACACACTCTTTTGCTTCATTAGCTTTGGCAATACCATCTTCGATTAGTGACATAGCTTCATCATTATTGATCGATGAGGTCACTTTGTTTATCAGCCTTTCAGCAACCGATTCTGATGAAGCATCAACCAAACAGCTATAAGCATTAGCGATATGATCTTTTATCTCAATTAAAGCTTCAGGGTCACTGAAATCTGCCTCTAAAGCTTCTTGTACTGCAGCTGCGACTTCTGTTGCAGAGTCTGCTGCATCACCAAATTGTTCTAGGTTGATATCAATACTATTCAAATCAATAGAAGCTATCTGGTCTTGAACACTATCTACCGCTTTATTTGCCGCTTCTTGAGCTTGGTCGATAGCTTTTGATGCATCATCACACCCTGCTAAAAGCATCACAAGTATCGCTGCTGGTATATATTTTTTCATAAAGTTACCCATTCATAGTGTTGTAGATATTTCTAAAGCATCTTAAATGAAGCCATGCATTCAGAAAACATAAATAACGTAACTGATTATTTACTATTTATTCGTTGTTTTGTATTGATAATGTTAAAGTTGCGCAATATTCACTAGCGCTTAATTAGGATTTATCGATGACTATTCAGATAAATAATAAAGATTGCAAAGGCTCAATCACGATAAGTAACACAGTCATTGGGCATGGGACAATTAACAGCCACTCTTGGCTATTCAAGTCCACATCAAAAGCAATGATATTAGAAATAGCTGAAGACCCTAATTTAACCGCACAAGATTTACCACTTGTAGGGTTCGGTTGCGGTGGTTGGATATTTGAACAAGCATTAACCACTTCCATTCAAGAAGCGTTAAATACAACTCAAACTATCCATGACGATAAAGTTAACGCGCAAGACGTGAATACAGATAGCGCTGTAATAGATGAAGTAATAAACATCCTAAATACAGGTACCTCTTTATTCCAAACAAATAAATTAGAGTACATACCCGCTGTCAATAGCGCATGTAGCCAATAAGTATTCACGCCAACAACAGCCAACAGCCAACAGCCAACAGCCAACAGCCAACAGCCAACAGCCAACAGCCAACAGCCAACAGCCAACAAAATTTTAATAGGTATAAAAAATGATTCCAGTAAATACTTCTATTGTTTCAGGTGTGGCACTGTCTGAAATAGATGGTGAAATGAAAATGTTAGTTATGAATCGTACCAAAGGAAACTTTTGGTGCCATGTTGCAGGTTCAATTGAAGCGCAAGAAACCGGTTGGCAAGCCATTGTTCGAGAGTTTAAGGAAGAGACACAAATTGAAGTCACGGACCTCTATAATGCTCAATTTCTTGAGCAATTTTATGAAGCCTACTCTAACGTGATTGAGCTTATTCCTGTATTTGTGGTGGTATGCCCGCCAAATCAAGCCGTCGAACTGAACCATGAACATTCTGACTATAAGTGGTGCACTTTAGATGAAGCTAAAGACTTAGCACCCTTCCCAAATCAACATGCAGTTTATGATCACGTATGGTCATATTTTGTAGACAAGCCAATCAATGATTTATATCGAGTTAAGCTTAAATCAGCAAAGTAACGCCTACAAACCGTCATCCTTAGAAAAGCTCGAAGATGTCAATTCAGCTGAACAAAGTTGTTTAGCTGAGTTATTTTAAGTTGTATTCCAATCGTTTCAGGTTATTAGCTCTAAGCAGCATAGCCTACACACCAACACTAAAGGCTTTCTATGATTTCATGGCCCTGTATTTTAAAACTCGACGGTGATAATGAGTTGATGTTCTTTCAAAATGAGCAAGCGTTTATATCCGAATGCCAAGATCTTATTTTGGACGATAATGACTATGCAGTGGATTCTGAAGGGGCTTGTTACACCATAGGCTCATCAGCTAACCAACCGATATTAGCTGATACCGGAAAGAGGCTGAATGTTCAGGATGTGACAGTACTAATTCAAGAGCATGAATTCAGTAAAGCAGAGATGTGTATTATTAAAATCCACTTCCCTACTGTATCTGAAGCTATTAACTCTTTAGCCTTTGAATACAACCTATAGATGGTAATTAACCAAAGAGCTGATTAACATTAAGAATAGCTAGAGGGACGACTGTCTCTCATTAAGTAATCCAGCTTACTTTGCGCTTTCTTCGTGTTTTGTAGATCGACCACTTCAATCATCTCACATTCATCCCTAACCATCTCTGAAATGAGGCTTGGATAATGTCGACAATCTTCAGGTCTATCTAGATAGATACTGCATGTATATTTATTAGGTGCAGATTCATCTTTCTTTGGTTCTATACCTAAGAATGGGCATGAGGTTAGCCTTTGACCCGTTTCAGGATCAAACCAAATCTCGTTGCCCTTAACGAATTCAAAAATGTCTGGGTTAAATAATTCCCACAGATCAATTTCTTCCTGCGTGGCAGCTAAGTCACCATCACCATACTTAATGCAGCATTTTCCACACTGGTTACATGCTTTCATAAACCATTCATTATCAGTTGTTATGCGTATTGAAAATAACGCTCATGAAATTCAAACACTAGAAAGAATGAACAGAGCAAATAGAAATAATAGTAGACTCGAAGCTAATGAAGCTAATCTAATTAGCCGCAGCTTTACTTATCAACCACTTCAACCGTTTTATGCTCGGCTCCGTAATAAGTGCCTTCATCGATAGTATACATCAGCGTTTCGTTACACTCAGGGCAATCAAACTCTTCATTCGGTTCGATCTCTTGCTCTTCAACCCAGTCCCAACCAAGGGTTTCTTCACATGATGGACAATCCAAAATATTACCTCACCTACATTCACTTTGTTAAGGGAGTCCTTATACAGATTGCCAATACTGATTACTAGTCGATGACTACTTTTTTACGCAAACAAAAATGGCATTACCTGACTGTTCATCCCAAGGAATGATCTTTTGATAATCATGCTCAAACATATGAACGTCAAAGCGATCTTCTAATAACTCTTTCAATTCTAAGAATGAGAAAGCCACCATTGGATGCGACTCTTTCCAGTTTTGAGAACCGTTTTCTGTCGTCTTTTCAATCTGAAGATCTAAAAATTGTTTCTGACCAGAACCGCTATAGCGCCAACCTGATTGAAAAGTAAAACCTGCACCTTCTCGATTAACAGAGTGTCGAACAAATGAATCTCGTTTTATTTTAGATTTATCAACAACATTAAAGCAAAACACACCACCAGCCTGTAATGCTTGATGAGCACTATGGATACACTCCATGAGTTTATCTATCCCACTATTGTAGTGGATGGAGTACAAAAAACAGGTAATCAAATCTACCAGGGTTTCTGCCGTAAAGTTGCTCATATCTTGTTTGATGAACTTAGCTTCAGGGCAACGCTTTTTAGCAAGTTCAAGCATAGGTTGATTAATGTCTAAGCCCGAACTCTGATAACCATTATCGAGAAAATAGCGAACATGCGGTCCTGTTCCACAAGCTAAATCAAGATGCAACTTTCCACCATTACCAAAAATTTGGTGCATACGATGGATAGCATGACTTTGCGATTGGTAATCAATATCTTCGCACATCAAATCATAGTAACGAGAAAGATCGGTATAAAGAACATTTACTGGCATTGATTATATTTTATTCGTAATTATGGGGGGGCGCATAGTAAACGAATATTAATTAAATGCTATTAGATTCGGTATTAATATACGAATATTTACCCAGCCAATCATCGAATGTAATAATATTTAAATGATCAATTAAAAGTTTTTATTATGACGATTAAAATTACTCGTTAACTTAATTATCCATGTTTTGATATAGATCCAATCCGTGATAAATAATGAGC
>NZ_VTXD01000034.1 GCF_013114625.1 Vibrio sp. 99-70-13A1 | reverse complement strand
AAATTAGATATTACTAATAAACCTAAATTAGTCAATTCTAATTTAGCACTAATTAAATGAAACTAACATTAGACTTTTCTAATGTTAGTTTTTATAGTGTGGCTTCAGACAAGTACTAACCCATTGGAGATTTAAATGACCAAGATTGTGATTGTTGGTGGCGTAGCCGGCGGTGCATCAGCAGCAGCCAGAGCAAGAAGATTAAGCGAAGATGCTGAAATTATAATGTTCGAGCGTGGTGAATTTGTATCATTTGCCAACTGTGGGCTTCCTTACCATATTGGTGGTGACATCAAAGACCGAAGCAAGCTGTTACTACAAACACCTCAAAGCTTCTTGGCTCGCTTCAATGTTGATGTGCGTGTGATGAATGAAGTGGTCAGTATTAATCGTGACAAGAAAACCATCACCGTAAGAAACCTTCTCGATCAAACTGAATACCAAGAAAGTTATGACTTTTTGTTGCTAAGCCCTGGTGCTAGCCCTATTACGCCAAACATCAATGGTATTGATAATCCACTCACTCATACACTTCGTAATATTCCTGATATGGACAAAATATTAAGAAGTTTAAACTCCAATAAACCTCAACATGCGACCGTGGTTGGCGGCGGTTTTATCGGTCTAGAAATGGTTGAGGCATTCCAACAGCTCGGTATTTCGACTTCATTAATTGAAATGTCTGATCAAGTCATGACTCCCGTTGACAGGGAAATGGCAGGCTTCGTACATAGCGAAATTAAAGAAAAAGGCATTGATCTTCGCTTAAACAGCGCTCTAGAAGCGGTTGAGTTCGATAGTTCAAACCAAAAGCTAACATTAAGTCTGAGTAACGGTGAGCAGATCACAACGGGTATTTTGATTATGGCGATTGGTGTTCGGCCAGAAACTTCTCTCGCGAAAGAAGCCGGTCTAACCATTGGCTCATTAGGTGGAATTCAGACCAATGATCAGTTACAAACTAGCGATCCATCTATTTACGCTGTAGGTGATGCCATAGAAGAAAAAGATTTTGTGACTGAGCAATCTACATTAGTCCCTTTAGCGGGTCCTGCCAATCGTCAAGGTCGAATGGCAGCAGACAATATGTTTGGACGAAACGAAAGTTATCAAGGTACACAAGGCACTGCCATTTGTAAGGTATTTGATTTAGCCGTTGCTTCAACGGGTAAAAATGAGAAGCAACTTATACAAAGCGGTACTGATTACGAAAAAGTCTATGTACATACCGCTAGCCATGCCAGTTACTACCCTGGAGCAGAAACGGTATCGTTAAAACTTCTGTTCCACCCGACTTCAGGTGTACTTTTTGGAGCACAAGCAGTAGGAAAGGATGGGATAGATAAGCGAATAGATGTATTGGCTGTCGCTCAACGTGCTGGAATGACTGTAGAGCAGCTACAACACCTTGAGCTAACTTATGCGCCCCCTTACGGAAGTGCTAAAGACGTGATTAATCAAGCGGCATTTGTTGCTAGCAATATTATTAAAGGTGATGCAACGCCTATTCATTATCATCAAATTGACGATTTGTCTGAAAACCAATTGTTGCTTGATGTGCGTAACCCTAACGAATTGTCTAACGGTAATTTCCTTGAAGGCGCCGTTAATATACCTGTAGATCAGCTTCGTGAGCGTATGACTGAACTCCCTAAAGACAAAGAGATCATCATTTATTGCCAAGTTGGGTTACGCGGTAACGTAGCTTATCGTCAACTCGTGAATAACGGTTATAAAGCTCGCAATTTGATCGGTGGCTTCCGTACTTATCAATTTGCTAAATCGTAGCGAGAAGTGAGTCAATTAGGAAAATAGAAATACTAAAAAGCCCATTAGCAAAAACTCTTTCTAGTTAAAACTAATGGGCTTTATTGATACTAACTTAGCAGTCGCTAGCAATGCTTTAGGTTTAATTCACCAATAGAGGTATGTCTATTTGTGTTTGTTCTTTTCATTAATCCACTGAGACATGTACTTAGTACTGGTCATTGTATGGTGCTTTAGCATTGAACCTACGAAGTTATTTAACCGATGCGATTCTAAGGTTGCTTCTAAGCGCGTCAATTCTTCAATTAAAGCATTGCCTAAAGCATTTTGCTCATAACACGCTTCTAGTAAACCATGGCACTGGCTCTGCGCAGCTAACCACTTATCTTTATTGGTATACAATTCAACCGCAGCTGAAACAAAGTCGTCATAATCATTTTCAACGGCACCAGGCCAAACCGAATCAGGGTTGGGTAGCATCCCTTCACTACCAATTTCACTCGTAATACTTGGAGTTTGCACCTTCATCGCATCTAATAGTTTGCCTTTAATCCCAGCACCAAAGCGTAATGGTGCTAAGCAAATGCGTGATTGCTCTACCACTTCCTCTGCGTCTTTAGCCCAACCCTTAATATGGAACCCTGTTTTTGGATTATGCAGTGCCGTTGCCTTTGGTGGTGGATAAGATCCGTAAATGTGCAACTCTGCTTCTGGAAGCTGTTTTCTTATCTTTGGCCAAATTTGTTGAAGCTGTAAAACCGCATCCCAGTTTGGAGCATGCCTAAAGTTGCCAATCGTCATAAAGTGTTGACGTTCTTCGAAATTAAGCGTCTTTTCTGGCAATGTATTAAGGTCAACCATAAATGGCAGATGATGGATCAATGATGGATCAATCTTAAATTCATCAACTAATAACATCATTTCATGGCTTGATATGATCAACGAAAGATCGCAACGAAGTATCGCGGCTATCTCTCGCTTAGCCAAATCACCAAAGAGATCGGCTTTAGTCTGCTCCCTGTCCGCTTTAACAGCCTGATGACGGGCGTTTCGCAAACATTGTAAGTCTTCAGTATCTAATAGCTTTAACGCAGCCGGACATGATCTTTCCACACGCCAACCAAACTGCTCTTCCATCATAAACCGATCAAACATGACGATATCTGGTTGTAACTCGCTGATGTATTCATCAAAACTGTCACTATTCAGCTCAATAGCTTTGCTTGTAATACCTTCAGCACTAAGATCTATCATGTGTTCTGTTTCTTGAGAAGGCGTAGCAAACTCTACCTCCCAACCTTGACGCTTAAATAAACGTAACAGTGACAACATATGGCTGCCAGCGGCTGAAGAGTTCGGTTCTGGCCAAACATAGCCAATTGCTAATACTTTTTTCACGTAGCTTCCTATCAGAAAAGCAAAAGGGACCGCATTTAGTCCCTCAATTAAAATTTATATGTACGATGTTAAACTGGGTAATCTTGTGGTCCGCACGCTGGTTAACCTGATGCAAAAGTTTCCCAGAATTTTACTAGAGACCGCGTTTTCACAAAATAAAGCCCCAGAAAGAGTGATTAATTTGCTTCGTTCGGGCGCTCTTTACAGTGTAAAATTGCATTTTCCAGTAGCTCTAAAGCCGTTTGGTTTAATTCTGGTAAGCTTGCATCTGACTTGCCACTGGTAGTGACTCTTTCACCCCATTTTATATGACCAGCGCCCCACGTTAATCCGGCACCAAAAGCAGCAACCAGAAGATTAGAATTTGGCTTTACAACGCCCTGCTCTACTGACTCACATAAAGCGATAGGCACAGTTGCAGCAGAAGTATTACCGTATTTCTGGATATTCACGAATGCCTTTTCACGTTCAATCCCAGCCATATCACACAGAGTTTGAATGATTCGAATGTTCGCTTGGTGAGGAATCACGACATCTATATTGTCGGTAGAAAGACCTGTACGGCTCAGAACAGTATGAGCTGCAGCACCCATTCCTTTTACAGCTCGCTTGAAAATCTCTTTACCTACAAAGTCAAAATCCCAGTAACCATTGTCTACAGCAAAACGATCCATCGATGTACCAAACTTTGGTACCGCGAGAATGTCACGCCCTTCTGCGTCGCAACCAATTTGAGCATGTTGTAGACCCACTTGGTTTTCTGTGCGAGACAGTACAACCGCTCCTGCACCATCACCAAATAGCACGGCAGTATCACGTTTAGTCCAATCGATAAAGAATGACAGTCTTTCCGCACCAATCACGATGGCATTACGGTAGTTACCTGACTGAATCAATCGAGTCGCCGTTTCTAATCCATAGATAAAACCAGTACAAGCCGCATTTAAATCAAAGGCAGCGGCTCCTTTGATGCCAAGGTTTTGCTGTACTTTAGATGCAGTGTTTGGGATCAGCGAATCAGGGCTACAAGTCGCAATAATAATTAAATCGATATCTTCAGCAGTGACACCTGCACATGCCATTGCATGTTTTGCAGCTACAGTCGCGAGTTCAGAAGTATTCACATGGCTAATGCGACGGTTTTCGATACCTGTTCGTGTTTTAATCCACTCATCAGAAGTGTCAATAAAAGTGCTTAGGTCATCGTTTGAAAGCACAGCAGGTGGCAAGCATTTCCCCCAACCTGTAATTTCAGCATAATAATTTGTCATCATTTACCTATTTATTGTTTGTTTTTATTTAAGTATCTTAAAGCTGTTTCAAACAGTATAAGCATTTCGTACCACTGTCGTAAATCGAGCATTCTACGAACTGATAATAAAAAGAGAAAGTTATGTCTACATTTAATACCCGTTGCCCATCTTGCCAAGGTGTCAACCGCGTTCCATCAGAAAGAATCACAGAAAGCCCAACCTGTGGTAAATGCAAAAGCTCACTACTAGACGGCTCACCAGTCGAAGGTACCGTTTTAAACCTACCTGCGATTCTGAACAGCGCTCAACCTGTTGTTATCGACTTTTGGGCCACGTGGTGTAACCCATGTGTTGGTTTTGCGCCAGTATTCAGTGACGTTGCAACTGAACGTGCTGGTAATGTCCGATTCGTTAAAATCGATACCGAAGCTCAACAGCAGCTTGCCGCGCAATATCAAATACGTAGCATCCCAACTGTTATGGTATTTAAGGACGGCAAGCGCGTTGATAGTATCAATGGCGCATTACCTAAATCTCAGTTTGATCAGTGGCTTAATCAAGCTTTAACTAAATAAAAGACTAAAACTATCTCATTTTTAATTAGATAGTTTTACTCAATAGTGGCGATAAACTTCTTTTATCGTCACGACTATTTTTATTCGTTTTACCCATTTCACTTTCTCCTCCATAGTCGCGGAAAATTCAACTTCCACACGACCTTGGAGACTCCTGCATTGGACAACACTCAACCTATCGCTCGTATAACAGTTCCTGTTATTGCGCTGTCACTTTACGCTATTGCTTCTGGCTACTTAATGAGTTCACTCTCATTAATGCTGTCTGACTATGGGCTAGAAAGTACGCTATCGAGTTGGTTAGCGAGTGCATTTTATGCAGGCTTACTGGTTGGTACTCTTATTATCGAACGTGTTGTGGCTCATTACGGGCATCGTAATGCTTTCGTACTTTGCTTATCAGTATTCATTGGAACCGTTCTTATCCTGCCATTACTGCCAATCAGCCAAGTGTGGTTAGTCGCACGTTTTATTGCGGGTATTGCCGTTGCGGGTATTTTTGTTGTCGTTGAGTCTTGGTTGATGAGCGGTGAAGAATCGCAGCGAGCAAAACGTCTTGCGATATACATGTGCTCTCTATATGGCGGTTCTGCACTTGGTCAATTGGGTATTGGTATATTAGGCGTTATTGGCGGTGTGCCTTTTATCGCTATTTTCACACTTTTATTCAGTGCTGTTATTGTATTACTGTTTGGCAATGTAGCAGCACCGGCATCAAGCCACTCACAAAGTTTGTCTTTTAAACAAATCACGAATTTAAGTCACAGCGCTTTAATTGGGTGCATTGTTTCAGGGCTAACTCTTGGCGCTATTTATGGTTTGATGCCTGTTGAGCTTTCTAACCGTAATATTAGCCATGATGATATTGGCGGCTTAATGGCATTGATTATTATGGGTGGCATGGCTGTACAACCAATTGTCACATGGTTGTCTCGAATGGTAGGCCAAGTATTGCTAATGGCTTTGTTCTGCCTGTTAGGCGTAGCGAGTATCGCTCTCATCACGCTTAGCCAAGATTTTTATGTTATGGCGATCAGCTTGTTTATTCTAGGTATGGCTACTTTTGCTTTGTACCCTATTGCAATCAACTTAGGCTGCCGAAACATGGATGCGAGCTACTTAGTTTCTGTCACTCAAATTATGCTGTTTTGTTACAGCATTGGCTCTGTGGCTGGTCCTATTATTGCGGACAGTTTTATGGGTTCACAATCAGGGCTGTTTACTTATTTGTTTGCTTCATTGCTAGCAACCACAATTTATATGTTTATTGCTAGCTTGAAAGGCTCCCACCTTCAAATGGCTGGTGAATAGTAAATTCGATGATTAGACATCAATGATTACTCAGTAAGATGGTCATCTAATTTTAAGGAGAGCACGTGCTCTCCTTTTATTATGAAATGTATCTTTCAATTGGAATAGTATCGTTAATTCTTATCACAACGACGGTAGAGGAATGACCATCATGATGCTCTGCTGCACTCTCTGGGCTTAAAATATTAATCGGCTGAACAATGACGTCAGCGGGATAAATATACGTCTTACTAATGATGTTCACCAACTCTGCTTTACACTCAATCCGCTCTTTATTGATGTTACTCGTATGCAGCCAAGTCGCCACATCAGGGCTTTCATGGTTAATATTACTCGTAAACAGCTCTAGTGGTTGACCAAATAGAATACTTTCACAGACATTGAACCATTGCCTAGCGGCTGGATTGGCATAACAAATCTTACCTTCGATATCCACAGTGATAATAATATCCCCAAGCGCATCAACCAGTACTTGGCTAAATTGATTCTGTCGGGACATATTAAAATACACCTTCTTAAATCGATGATGGATCAGCTTCAGCTCTTCTGGCAATTCATGAGATAACGTTTTATCTGTGCGTGCTTTATTGTATATCCCTTCATCGGTGACATAGTCAATGAGTTTCGCCATAGGAGTGATAACTCTAGTTGAAAATCCTAGCCAAAGTACAATCGTAATCAAAGGGACACTGAGCACAACGCCAAACAGCAAGTAACCAGGGTCAAAATACTGATAAGGCTTTAAGTCAAAGGTGATCACAAAGTTAGCGGGCTGAACGCGCCCATTAGGCAGTGTTATTCTATATTCCGCATTGAATGAATCATCACCATTTGTTATTCGATGCAGATCCACTTCAAAACCATAAGAATAACTAACTTGTGTTAATCGCATTCCTGCAGATGTGTAATGAAAACTGAAATCCCGTCCGATTTTCTCACTCACCTCTCGGAGTAGCTCAGAATTCACTTCTCGAAGGATAGTGACCGAACCGGTTGGTCTAACGGACGACTCTCCAACAATAGGGGCACTTGCAAACATAAAAATCCGACCATCGATAAAATCTATGCCTATATTTTGAACTGGTGTAAAAGCCATTTGCGAATGAGGCTCATGTAACCTCTTTAATCCATTGATTAAGTTAGTTTCGCTTTTCGTGTTTACATAAACAAATTGTCCAGTTGCATTTTGAATGACTAAGGTGGAAAACTTGTTATTTTTTTGAATGTGACTCTCAATAGAAACAGATTGATGCTTGATACTGTTTCTATGTACAAGTTCAGTAAGGACTGCATTTTTTGCAAGCTCTTCCGTTGCAAAGTTAAGCGCTTTGAATTCAGCAGATAAGTGGGTAACGGCTAAATTTTTATAATCTTCAACTAAGTTTTCTTGCCAAAAACTTCGTTCAAAATGCAACGCAAATGCACCAACAAGACACGCGGTCAAAGTAGCTAGAAAGCAATTGATAGCGACCGCATTTCTTAGCGATCGCTTCATAGAAGATATTTTTATCACTTTAGGTTAACTCATGACTTTCTGGGTTGGACTTCTTATTCCTTCGCAATATTGTTCGATTTCTTGCCCTAGAATCGCTAACCCTTTAGTCACAAATTCAATACGTTCATCACTGTACGTTAAGTCATTTTTTAAAGCGTTTTTTTCTATATCCTTTGCTACCGTAGAGAGAGGATCATTTCCTAAGTAAAGTGCGCTGCCTTTAATGCGATGCGCAATATCTTTGATCATGAGGGCATCTTGAATGGCACCAGCAGCTTCAAGCTCTTGAATATCGTTTTGGTAATTCTTAACAAAGGTATCGAGAATATCTAATGCTATTTCTTCATCTTCACCGCTCATGGATAAGACATGCGCTACATTAAATGTTTCAAATTCAGGCAGTGAAAATTCAAGCTCTAAGTTGTTGCTTTCTGGCTGGTTAAAACTCACGAAATCATTCATAGACTCCCCAAGCAATTCTGGTAAAAAATCAGAATCGTTAAACTTGGTTGTAATCGATTCTTGTAAACCAAATGTATCGAACAAGTCCGCGTCATTGGTTTCAAATAAATCAGAATTACCGGCTTCTAATTGACCAAGCTCTGTTTGGGACTGTTGAACGGCTAACTCGAATTGTTCCATTTCTTTTTCAAATAATTCAGCTTCAGTAAGGTCACTTAAATCCTGTTCTGTATTTAATGCACTATCTTGCTCACCTCCAAATGAAGCACCATCAGTATTAATATCAGTAAAGTACCCAGTTTCTGGTAATTCCTCTTGCGTACTTTCTAATGGGAATAAGACCTCTTGAGAATCAAGCGTTGGCTGTTCTTCGACTTCACGCCACTGAATCGCATCTACTTCGGTCTCTCCAGTTAGGTCTTGTTCTGAGCTCGTATCGCTAACCGGATTTAATAGTGATTCCTCTGCTAAAGAGTTTTCTGTGGAGAAGAAAAAATCATCTTCTTCTTTGAACTCGGCGTCACTTTCCATCTCAGTAAGCCAATCAAGGGAGTGATCGTTATCAAGGGAATCTATTGAATTGGTAGAAAGCTTCTGAACATCACTTGTTGGGAAAATATCTTCTTCAAGTTCATCATCTTGATTATCCGCTTCGAAGCTATTTGCATCTAACCACGCCACCAGCGAGTTTTCATTGTTATCAAAATCTGATTCCGCCACATAATTCTTACCAGCAATCTGCAGTAACTTATTTTCAAGTACATCAAGTGGGCATGGTTTAGAAATGTAGTCGTCAAAGCCTGCACTAAGACATCGTTTTGCCGCACCACTTAATGCATCCGCCGTTATAGCGATAAGGTGAGGCTTATCATCTTGAAACTCAGTTGATATCTTTGTAGCAAGTGTGAAGCCATCCATTTCAGGCATGTGGCAATCAGATAAGACAACATCATAGGAAGCGTCTGAAATGAACTTGTTATAAGCGATGAGTCCATTTTCAGCGGTATCAAAACTCACTCCAAGGCGTTTTAATTGCCCGCCAATTACTTTTCTATTTACTTCATTATCTTCTGCGAAAAGAACACGTAGTTTATTAAGTTGATTTCCTGAAGGCATTTCGCTAATAGCTTGATCTTGAATAATCACTTCTTCATTTTTACCTACCGCCATAGGTAAGGTAATGCTGAATAAGCTCCCATGTCCGATCACTGAAGACACTCGGATTTCACCACCCATTTCAGTAACAATTTCACTGCAGATGCTCAAACCAAGCCCTGTACCACCAAAGCGCCGTGTAATATCCCCATCCGCCTGAACAAAAGGGTCAAACAAGGAGCTTTGCTTATTTTTAGCGATGCCTATGCCACTGTCCCGCACTTGAAAGCCAATGAGGTCGTAAGATGTACCGTCATCAGACTGTTTAAAGTCAGATGCAATGAGTTGAGCACTGAGCTCCACAAACCCTTCTTGGGTGAATTTAACGGAGTTAGAGACTAAATTGTTGAGCACTTGCATTAAACGAGTGGAATCACACATGTACACTCGACCAATCTGAGAATCCATTCTGCTATTAATCGATAGATCTTTAGCTGTGGCTTTATGCTTGAAATTACCAATGACACTGGTCATCAATGAATTGAGTTCACAGTTAACACTTTCGAGCGTCAGTTTACCTGCATCCATTTTAGAAAAGTCGAGCACATCATTAAGAAGCGCCATTAGGTTTCGAGCCGAACCATTCAGGGTTTGCAGCAGATCTTCTTGTTCACCATTCAGCTTGGTGAAAGACAAAGCTTCTGCCATGCCTAAAACGCCATTCATCGGAGTTCTAATCTCATGACTCATGCGAGCTAAGAAGTCGGATTTAGCCAGAGTCAGTTCCTCCGCTTCTTTCTTTGCTAACTCAGCTTCTTGCAATGCTCTTTCTAGAGTACCCTGAATGTCTTTCCTTCTTCCTAATTGATGTCGGTAGAACAAGAAACACATCAATAAGAAAACAATGAGTATTCCACTGGCAATAACAACTTGTTGGTATAAAGCTTGAACACGTTCTGCTTCTTGGCTAAATACAATGTGTTCTTTCCATTTAACTTGAAGATCTTGCTGGAATTTATCCCCTAAATTAAAAATACCGACATTGAGTAATTCAACCCAATCGTTTTCCATTTTTGGCAAAGCAATCCTTGGCCAAAACTCAACATCAAAATCTTCTGCCTTATGAAGGTTAAGAGTAAAGAGCTTATGCTTGTTCATTAAATATGCACTATTTAATAACTTACCCACATAAGCATCAGCACGACCTTCTGCCACTGCACGCATGGCATCTTCTGCGGTATCAAGATATATGATCGGATTTACGGGGAGTAAATCAGCCAGTAATTCGTTTTCATACAAACCACGGACTAACGCTAAACGCTTGCCTTTCAACTGCCTAATTGTGTAATAGTTATCTTCACTCGCAATAGCAAGCAAAGTTCTATCTATATCTGTTGTGAATTCTAAGCTACTAAGTCGCTGTTCAGTTCTATACACGCCAGGAAACATGTCTACTTCACGATTCTTTACTGCATCCATGGCTTCTTGGAATGAGTAATACGGTTTAGCTTTAAATGTCAGCCCGAGCTTTAGGCTGAGGCTACGCATCACATCGATGATATAACCTTCTATTAGAAAATCTTCCGCAATAAAATAGGGCTCTTCCCCATCGACAATATAGGCATAGGTAAGAACGGGGTGTTCGGCTATTTTTTTAGATTGCTTATTCGTTAATTCAGGTATGTACGTGCCAACAACTGGCGCGAAAGATGCCAGCTCATTATTCTCTGTCGCTTGTTGCCATAACATCTGAGTTTTATTATTAGAGAACTCTCGAATACCACGGTTGATGAGCAACATAAGCTTCTCATCTTCAAAGCGAGTCATGGAACGTATTGGTATACCCGACGTTTTAGTTGCAACCGAAAACTCTTCGCTCAACCCTCGAATGGCTAGTTCTTTGTTTAGCTCTCTCACAGACCAGCTGAATATATAATTGAGCTTATCTACACGGTCGAGCACCTTCGATGTCGAATTGGTATGTATCTCAACATCATTATTGATATTAAAGCCAAAAGGGATGATTGATGTCGGTAAATCAAAGCCAACTTTTCCGCCTTCTATACTTTCACCAATACGTTTAGCCAGTAGAGTTTTCGCCTCTAAGTATGGAATGCTGTATTTAACCCAGCTGGTTAAATTATGGCTGTAAGTTGAAGTGGTGAGAATATCAATAGATCCATTGAGTAATTCTGAATAAAGCGTTTGATAAGGTGATAACTGAAACTTTATTTCGAATCCATATTGTTCGCCCCAAGCAAGCCAGTACTTTTTCATAAAAGTACGTAAAATAGCTATATCTTCTTGGTGTGTATGATAACCCTTAGTTTGAGACGGCTGAGGAATACCAATGGTCAATATCTTCTTTAGATGACCTTCCCCTTGACTGCTCAGTATCGCTTCAATTGAGTAGCCTTCTTCCGAAAAAACATCATTTGAACTGATCAATTCCGAACTGACTTCTTTCAAACTGACGGGCTCTGGACGACTTATCGATGAACGAATGTCTGGTAAGTCGTCAGCTAGTGGTTTGATACTTTTCACTCTGATAGTTTCTTGATTATCAGAGACCCCTTGATAGTTAGAGGTTTCTTGAAAATCAGAAGCTTCTTGGGCGAAGGTATTGAATGATATTAATCCAAGTGACAAAAATGACAGAAGCAGAATTAGCAGGTGTAAAGTACTATAAAACATATTATTCGACATCGAGGTTTATAAACTCGCTACCTAGGGGAATTGCATACAGTATAATTGCAAGTTTCTCTTAGTTCTGTTCTTTAAGGAACAGACTTCTGTATAAAAATTATAAATAATGGCTAAGTACCAATTGATAGCGACTTATATATGCCATTCAACACTCTTGATCATTCACGCCCAGTTTTAATTGTCGATGACAGCTCAATGTATAGAACCGCCGCTAAAGGTATGCTTCAAAAGCTGGGTTACCAACCGGAAATGCTGCATTTTGCCCAAGATGCTTCAGAAGCCATTTTACGATGCCGTAATAACCACTATGGTCTTGTCTTCTTCGATTACAACTTAGGTGATCGCGCGAATGGATTTCAGCTGATCGATGAACTACAGACTAAAGGCTTACTTGCCGCAGACTGCGCTAATATCATTGTAACGGGTGACGCCACAGCAGAGGTCGTTCGTGGGTTTATGGAATTAAACCCTGATGGTTACCTTCTTAAGCCACTCAACTACACCACATTAAAAGAACGTCTTTCAGGTTTTATTCGAAAAAAACGTGAGCTCGCGGATCTGCTTATTTGTTTTGCTAAGAAAGATTATGCAGCCGTTGTGACAATGGTGGATGAGGCTTTTTATAAAGATGACGACATCATCGTTCACGCTCAACGTTTGAAAGCAGAAGCACTCATAGAACTCAAGCAGTATGATGATGCCCGAAATGTGCTGATCAATTTACAAGGCAGCGGTGAGAATGGAAAAGTAGTCCTTAACTTGGCTCGTATTGCTCTCAAACAAAGACAATATAAACAAGGGTTATTCTTACTAAAACCACTTCAAAAAGACCCTTTCCATGCCGCTTCTGCTGCGCAGCTGAGCGCCGAATTAAACGTGGCTCAAATTCAGTTTGAACCTGCTCTAGAAGACATTGATCGAGCAATTGCAATTTCTCCCAAAGTGATTGAAAGACATCGCCTTAAAGTACACCTCAATATGGCAATGTTTAACTTACCTAACGCTATCTCAAGTACGAAGTCGATGATCTTAGAGTCTCGCCATTCATTTAGAGAGTCTTTGGATATGTATCAGTTAGGTGCGCAACTGGTTCTCGACCAAGCTCAGTTCTCACCAAGAGAGCAACGCTTAACTCACCTATCAGTATTAGGTAAATGGGCAGAAAGTTGGCGAGCAAAATTCCCTAGAACGGATTATAAAGCAATGGAACTGCTGCTGTTTTCTCGTGGCAATATTTTAAAAAGCGACCCAATGAAAGGACGCGCTTTGCTGCAAGAGTACAGAAGCTACGTTGCTAACATTGAAGGATATCAACCAAGCTTACTAGAAAAGATTGAGCTATCACGCGTGTATCTTTTATTAGGATTTCAAACTGAATACCAACGCTTAAGTGAGCAAATCAACATATCACTAAAAAAAGAACCCTTTACTACTAGAGATAAAGCATTACTGGCTTACTTATCTCAATGGCGAAATAAGGTTCAAAGGTCTCGAGAAACGGCTATTAAAATAAAGCGTGATGCACTCACTTTAATCGAACAGAAAAGCTTTGAAAAAGCATCAACGATGCTTGCTCACGCAATGGAAACTCAATTTACGGATAATGAAGTGCCTAAACTCTTATTCGGTGTGCTAACACGCGCTTGGCCTCACAATTGGAGTAAGCGTGACGTTATCCATTTAGCGATTCGCTGCCGAGATCAGCTTCATGATACTGACTTCATCAAAAGCAAAGAGTTTTCAGCCCAAAGCCGAGTTTTGGCTCAACAATTGGATTACAAGGATCTAGCAATGACTGCTAGTATGGCGACTTAATGGATATAGGTAACATTCTCATCATAGAAGATGATGCATTTCAAAGTAAGATTTTATATTCAATGCTTTCTTCTATCACAAGCGCCACCATTGTGACTGCGAACAATGGAAAAAAAGGATTTGAAGCGGTAAAGAAACAAAAGCCAGACCTGATCTTCTGTGATCTTTACATGCCAGAAATGGATGGTGTTGAATTTGTAAGAGTTTTAGCTGATTCAGGGATACAAACAACCGTTGTATTTACCAGTAGTGCCGCCAGTGATGTTCAAGCTGCTGTGATTGAAATGTCGAAATCATGCGGGTTAAAAAAGGTCGCCAATTTAATTAAACCTTTAAAGCGTGAACAAGTTACGGAACTCCTCACTTGGGTTCAAAAAGATACATCTATAGCGCAAAGCAAACAATCACAAGAGATTTGCGTAACGGAAGACGAAATACGACATGCATTAAGAAATGATCAGTTCGAGCCTCACTATCAAGCCCACTTTGATGCTCGTAATGGTAATTTGATTGGTGCTGAAGCTTTGATCCGCTGGAACCACCCCAAATTTGGAATGCTAACCCCTATTCACTTTTTAGATAAGCTGCTGAACATGGGTTTAAGCTATCAGTTGACTTGTCATATGCTTAGAAAATCTATTGAGACGGCCGCAAGTTGGCATAATAAAGGCTGGTCTTTGAATATATCTGTAAACGTCACGCCTACTGATCTTGTTCAACCTGATTTTGCTAACCGCGTTTTACAGATTGCTGATGAAGTTCGCTTCCCACCTCATAAATTAACTATTGAAGTGACGGAAACTGAACTGGCATCTGATTTGGCTCGATCACTTGAAAACACCAGTCGATTACGCATTCGCGGTGTAAACATTTCTATAGATGATTTTGGTACTGGTCACTCATCATTAAGCCAGTTAATTTCAAGCCCGTTTACTGAACTTAAAATTGATCAACTGTTTGTTAGCCAGATGCTAAAGAATAATAAGCACTTAGCCGCAGTACAGTGTGTCATTGCGCTAAGTAAAAGCTTGGATTTAAGAGTGGTTGCGGAAGGTGTGGAAAGCCAAGTACAAGCACGCAGGCTTGCTCAACTAGGTTGTGATGTTTTACAAGGGTACTTTCTCGCAAAGCCTAAAAGTAGCAACGATTTTATCCATTTTTGTTTCAAACATTTTAATAAGCCTTCGCAATGCAATAATACCCCCCTCTAAAATCACATCCACAAAACAAAATCGGCAGCACCTTTTCTGCCGATTTTTATAATACTTTCTTTACCGATTTAAGTATTAGAGTTTATTCATATTGTAAGAACGTAAATCACCAAGTTACACTATGAAAAAATACAATCGAGATCGCTTTTGAAAACCTCTACTTCCGATATTCAGTGGCCTTGTCCGCTTAGCCAAGCATTAAAAGATGAACTAATGCTTTCTGCCATTACTGTACATGGTATTTCAGACCGAAATCAGTTTAAACGTACGAGTGAAGGTGGTGTTTTTTATATCGTTCAAGGGATCATGTCGATTAGCTTTGCGTCTGAAAACACAAATACGATGAATGCCACGCTACTGAGTGCCAATACTTGGGCTGGTGGTGGAGTCATATACAATAGCTTGTCTTTCAACGCGACCATTGATGAAATTCTCCCCTGCACTCTTTTGTATTTCCCAAAAGAAAAAATTGACCGGCTTGCCAGTACTAACAATGAAGTGTTTCGTTGGTTGTATCACTGCACATTAGATATTCAAAAAAATTGGCTGCAATCTCAACTTTGTTCGCTTTACGATCGTGAATCTCGAATTGTCTTTTCTTTACTGGATCTCGCAAAACGCTTGACCGCCGTTCAAGGCAGCTTGATAAAAATCGATATTTCACAGAAGCAGCTCAGCCAAATAACAGGAATATCTCGCCCAAGATTAAATGAAGTACTGAAAAGCTTAGAGAAACAAAATGAAATCAGCTTAGAGCGAGGCAGCATTCACCTTATTGACATTCCATCTCTTAATAAGAGGACGGAGAAACTTGAGCATGCTTTCCAAGCCATGGGCTAATTTTGGTTTTTTGCTGAAGCTCTAAATTATAAGCTTTAGGTTCTAGGTTCTAGGTTCTAGGTTCTAGGTTCTAGGTTCTAGCATAGTTTGAGCATTAATTTTTTAGTGATGTAATGATTTTCTATATTGACTAGGAGATTGCCCGAAATGCTTTTTAAAACGGTGCGAGAAGTTGTAAGGGTCTTTATAGCCTAGCCGATGAGAAATCATGGTGACTGACCATTCCTGATGATGGAGTAAACTCGCGGCTTTATCCATTCTCAAGTGAATGAGCTTACTTCTAGGTGACAGCTGAAACAATGATTTAGTGACTCTGTTGAGTTGTTCTTCACTGATGAATACTCGCTTTGCCATCTCTGCTACTGTCCAATTTAAATGTAAGCTGCTTTCAATTTCATTATATAACGCTTGTACTCGAGAAGTGGTACTGGTCGATTTTGGTTCGAATCCAGTTAATAAGCGTACAATTTCACTCGACACTAGTTTTCTAAAACTTGCACGCCCACCAATTTCGAAATACAACAAATTTAATAAAGACCACACTTGCTCACACTCTCCGAACGGTACAATTGATTGCCCTAAACCTGCCATGTGTTGCCATTGTGGAGTGTCAGGTATCAGCATCCACGCCATTTTCCAATAGTTTTGTTGTGGGTTCAGTTCAAACCGGAAGGAAGTTCCAGCAGGCAAAACAACTAAAGTATAGGGCTCTATTTCAGCAACAAATGTAGAGGTTGTTAGAATACCACTGCCTTCTTGCGTAAATACGAAAGTATGAACAGACACGGATTCTCGCTCTACCAAGTAACCATCAAATAATTTCGCCATACCAGCCATATGAACTCCACAGGCTTGTAGTTCAGGAATATCTTCAGTGGTCAAAAAGCGTTCTTTACAACTTTCAGCAAGAAAGACTTCATCTTGCCATGTTGTTTTAGGCTGCATTGTGCCAATGACGGATTCGCACAGGTTTTCTCGATTTTTAAACATGTTCTTATCTTAGGCTAATCACTATAGTTCTTGCCATAAACTGGAGAGCCTATGACTACTAAAACTTACCCTAACGCAAACAATCCAACTAAGCCAGAGCATATATTATCTAGGATAATTAAGCTCGGCTTACCTGTAGCACTACAAAGTGCTTTAGTTGCAATACTCGCCCTTGCCGATGTATTGATGGTTAGCGATTTTGGTATGGAAGCCACTGCGGCTGTGGGAATAGCATCAAAATGGCACTTCGTTGCAATAATGATCATGGCTGGTCTCGCCACCGCTAACGGTACACTAGTCGCTCAATACTGGGGGAAAGGTGACCGTTCGAGTGCGAAAACGATTACATCAATTACTTTGAATTTCGGTTTGAAAGTGTTACTGCCAGTAACGGCAATTATTACGCTTGGCGCTCAATTATTGATGATGCTACAAACCAGTGATCAAACTGTGATAGACCTAGGAGCGTCTTACCTTTGGTATGGGTTTCCGGTTCTTTTACTTACACACATTGTGATTGTAACAGAAGCAAGCATGCGCTCATCAGGTGACACCGTCACTCCACTATTACTTGGCGCTGTGACTATTGGGCTAAATATAGCTTTGAACCTAATCCTCATTAAAGGAGCATTTGGGATTCCAGCAATGGGTGTGGCTGGCGCAGCCTTAGCTACGACACTTGCTCGCTTAATCCAAGTGATCATGATGTACGCCTACATGCGCTATAAAAAACACTGGCTACTCACATCAGAAAGCTCTACTCACAAACAATCACTGTGGCTTTCTTATCGTCGTATTGCTTTTCCACTTACAATGAATGCTGTGCTTTGGGCTGTAGGGACAATGGCTTACCAAATGGTTTTTGGTCACATGGGGACAACTGAATTAGCCGTGTTCTCTATGCTTGCACCGTTTGAATCACTTTGTTATTCCGTATTTTTCGGTATCTCAGTTGCGTGTTCTGTCCTACTTGGTCATTCATTAGGACGTGACGAATTCGATCAAGCGATGGATATGGGGAAAGCTTTTATTAAGATTGTGGTTGTATTTGGTATTGCCGTCGGCTCTGCTTTATTTTTAGGTCAAGAATACGTTCTTGAATGGCTAAATCTAACAGAAGCGAGTTTATATACATTAGCTTCGCCAACTATGTTCTTCATGAGCTGTGCCATTGTCATTAGAATGCTCAACATGGTGATCATTAATGGAATGCTGCGCTCTGGTGGCGATAATAGATTCTGTTTACGTATGGACTTCATTGCCATGTGGATGGTTGGAATTCCAGTCTGTGTATTTGGTGCATTTGTATTGGGGTGGAGTTTTCAATATATCTACGCATTAATGCTTGTTGAAGAAGTAGTGAAATTGGCTATTTGTTCGCATCGCTACGTAAGCCGACGCTGGATTAATAATTTAACCATTGGCCATGATAACGATAACGATAACCAGGCTACACCAACTGTTGCGTAAACAGCATTTAGTCAGGTTAACTTGAGAAAAAGGGTGAGCATGAATGTGCTCACCCTTTTATTATTGAATCTACACTAATAAATTATTTCAGTCTTTTGTGTCGGTTTGAGGCAT
This sequence comes from Vibrio sp. 99-70-13A1, assembly GCF_013114625.1. GTDB lineage: Bacteria > Pseudomonadota > Gammaproteobacteria > Enterobacterales > Vibrionaceae > Vibrio. Next base: position 34,198 of record NZ_VTXD01000034.1, on the reverse strand, counting down.
TAGGCAAAGGCTTAGACGGCACGGTACGTCTTTCGTGTAATAAGTGTCTAATCGCTAATATAGGATGCTTTAACAACATTCTAGGACCCGAATATCGCATCACTAAACGCATCTGTTCTTTAGGCTCAGGTTTATAACAATGAATTGGGCACTTATTGCAGGTAGGTTTTGCTTCACCATATGGGCATCGATCAAGTCGAGTCTCAGCATAGTCCAGTAACTCCGAGCAATCCGCGCAAAGCCCCTTAACTGTTCCGTGGTGGTCATTACAATAAATATGAACCATGGCGACCACCGTTTTAAATTCAGTTGCCAGTTCGCCAGTGAGTATATCTTTGGTTTGATACATTATTGAGTGCCATGCTTGGATTGAGTGACAAGGTTAGGTTGAGAGTGGGTGCTGAATTGACGATCAAAGTTCAACTGATAAAGATTGAGATCCACCGACTCTGATAAAGCCTCTTCAACTCTTTCAAAACTAAACCCTAAGCGTTCAAGTAGGCTTATACTGCGCTGATTGTTTGAGGTGGTAATCGCGACAAGGCTTTTAATTTTTAATCTGTTCTGCGCATCATCCAGTACTGCTTTCGCAGCTTCATAAGCAATACCTTTGCCGTAGACACTTGGAAAGTAACCATAGCCAATATCATATGCTTCTAATGTATCTCGCTTGATCAAACCACAAACACCTAGGGCAGATAAGGTATGTTTATCTTCAACCAACAATAAACACACACCTTTATCTTCAAACATCTTCAAAATATTATTTTCTATGTAACTCATTGCCGATTTAGGAGAATCAATGCCTTTATCACCAATGTCGTTTAAGAAATCTTCGGTGTTGTATAAAGCTTGAATAAAATCGGAATCATCATGCGTGATCATTCGTAAATTTAAACGCTCAGTGGTAAGTGGTTGCATTGACATCATTCTCCATCGAAATACACTCATTTATTGAGTTCTGCGGCTAAAATGATTATCCTCCACCGCATTAACTAAATACAAGGCTATGCAGCAATGAACCGTAAGAAAAAAATTAACGATATTCTAAAAAAGAAACAAAAGAGAGCAAATGCTAAGCTGCATACTAGCAATAAGCCTCGCTACATTTCTAAAGCAGAACGAGCCAAGATAGAAGCTGAAGAAGCGGCTACGAAACAGAACGAAGAAGCGGTTTCGTCAAACGAAGTTTCTGACTAAATTGACTCAAAACATGCCTATACTAAATTCCCCATTCTTTATAGGCATGTTTAACTTTTCATCGTCACTTTTGACTTTTTATAAACACGTTTACATTTTCCTGCACGGAAAATTCAAAGCTGTACCTGACCACGCCTTTACCCTTCAATATGCAAATTGTGACATAGTTTAAATATATTAAAAACCAATCCTGATCTAGCGCTTATTTACCCATATTATAATTATGGCTTTACATCTGATCTGATAATTTAAATAACATCTCGTTTCTCTACACAATTATTAATTTCGCTAAGAGAATCAATCAGAAACAAGTCAGGACGCTGGATGTTAAATTTAATAAAAAGAATAACTAATAGAAGCTCACAAAGTGCTCAAGATGTATTGCCCCACTCTGTCATCCTCTCACATACCACGAGTTCACTACCCAAAGCAGAAGACATATTAAACACGGTTGAAAAACCTACGCTATGTTTGGCTTACGTCTCAAATCATTCGAAATTTGATCAAGTAACGGCTGATTTAGGGTGCGTGTTTAAATCTATTGGCGCACATTGCGTCACCATTATGAGCGCAGGTAACTTGAGTTCAACAACGGCTTCCGCTTATGACGGTGGTGAAGTCGTTCTTCATATTTTCTCTCAGAAAATGTTTATCCAGTGTGAACCACAACTGGTTGATATACCTAAACACACTCTAGAAACCGATATTGACCGCCACATAACAACCATGACAAAGGCAATAAAGTCTCTGAATTGGCAAGTCGAGCAAAACCATACTGATACCTTTGCCTACACTTGTTTTACTGGCTTAAATGCTATGGAGAATCAGTTTTTAAGAGCTGCCTATAACAGCGGAAAAATAGAAGTCCCGTTAATTGGTGGTAGCGCTGGAGGAAAGCTTGATTTCACAAGAGCAGATTTTGGATTAAATGGAAAGCCATGCAGTAATAAAGCGCTGTTAATGCTTATTAAACTTCATCCTGATTATGCTTACGCGTTCCATCATACACACTCAGTATCCGGTACTGTTCATACCAAATTTACTGTCGCTAAATCTAATAATGTTACGCGAACTTTGTCTAAAATAATCTTAAACAATAATGAGATAACATCGCCAGTTGAGCATCTATGTGATGTTCTCAAATGTTCTCCTGACAATCTTCAAAATGCATTAACTGGCAAGCATTTTGTTATAGAGACCAGCGAAGGCGAAAAATTTGTTCGAAGCGTAGCCAGTGTTAATGGCAACGAGAATTCTCTAAATTTGTTCTCGGATTTAACGTTTGGTGAAGAAATCTCTTTAGTAAGTTCTGACAGTCTCGCCTCTTCAACACAGCGATCCAACAAACAATTTTTGTCTGAAATTCAAGGGCAGCCAATTACCACAATTGCGATAGATTGTGTCCTAAGACGTATAGGAAGCACTGAACAGGAGCTAAAAGCAACCAAGTTTGATGTTCCAACCGCTGGCTACTCAAGCTTTGGTGAAACATGCTATGTTCATTCAAACTGCACAAATGTGTCGATTACCATTTATAAGCGTACCGGTAATCACCATAAATCAGTCACCCATTATCCTTCAACGCTTGCAAGGTTTGTTAAGTTCCATTCTCAATCGGAAGTTAACGCTGAGCGCTATATGAATAACATTCAAAGAAACATGCTCGCGCAAATTTCTGAGTACAATCCCATCATTACCAATTGCTCTCAATCACTCAGGGCACTCGCGTCTATGTCTTTGGCGTTGCAAGGTAAGCAGCATCAGCTAAATGACTATTTGGAGCATGTTGCTAAGATTACCCATACTCAATCTGATCAACGTGAACAATTAATAAAGATGATTGATACTTTAGGTTCGAATGCTTCTGACATTACTAGTGCGTTTTCATCTATCACCAGCATTGCCGATCAAACTAACCTATTGGCTTTGAATGCTGCGATTGAAGCTGCAAGAGCTGGCGAACAAGGAAGAGGGTTTGCAGTTGTCGCTGACGAAGTGAGAAGTTTAGCCGTGAGGACTAAACAAGATGTCAGCGTCAATAGTGAAATAGTCACTCAACTCAATACTTATAGTGTAGATATTGGTGAATTGGTTAATAACGTTCAATCATCCACTCTAGAACAAATCGAGTTAGTTGATGGTGCAAATAACCTTTGTTCAGCGATAAAAGATGAATCAAAAGCGTCAGAGAAAGCGGCAGAAGATGCATTAGATCTGGTTGAGGAAGCCATCCAAAAAATGTCGGCCATAGAAAGTCAGCAAGAAAAATTGAATCAACTACTCGTTTCTTAAAAGACGTAAAACTTACTCAGACAACTATCTCGGAATAAATAAAAATGCAGCAGGCTGATAACCTGCTGCATTTTATATGCTATCTACTCAGTTAAAACGCAAGTGCTCAGTTTTAATACAGGCATAAGCTTTATTGACTGTTAGGAATAATTTCCCAACGCGAGAATACTTTATCGCTAGAGATACCCTTCTTCCCCCAACGATCTACTGAATCAATAACTAGAATTTTGTTTTCTGGTACGAGTGATTTCAATATTTTCGAAGGCTTTTTAGATGTGACTAACCACAAGGAATCATCTTCATTAAATAGCGACTGTAACTCTGTTTTCTGAGCCTTATTCCATTCAAGCTCTGCGGTGAAAATCCTATCTTCAACAAACAATTGATTGCCAGAAACAAAGTCTTCTAAGCTTTCAGATAAAAGTACAACGGCATCCACTTCTCGATCTAATAAGATCGCTTGCTGTTGGTTGATCAACTCGCGAACTTCCAACATGACTCGCTGCAAGTTTGCATCAATCGTGTCTGAATATTTCGGCCATACTTTCTTCAAATCATCCGCCACAATTGATGCCATACGAGTCAAGTTAGTTGGATTTAGCCAAACGAATTTAGACACTTCGCCACTTGATAGTGTAATAGCAGCGACCCCTTGCGCGCGTGGTGTAATTGCCTGTGCGGCATCAACCTCGATCAATCGAACATTACCCTGCCTTGCATATACATAGGTAGGATCAGCCTTCCATACTGATGAAAGCGTAATGGCTACCGTAGCATTCTTGCCTGACTCAATGGCTTTCTTTTCGCCTTTGGTACTGAACCAGTTGGGTAAACGTTCAATACCATAGCGCTTAGGAGGTAAGTACTGGGTCGTGATGTTGGTTTTCTTCGTTAACTCAGTCGCCAGTGCATAAGTCACAGGTGTAGCGGTCAAAATATCTTGAGCAAATACAAACTGAGGGGTAAGAAGCACAGTGATTAAAGCTAGCGTAGAAGAAGCCCTAGTGAATAAAGAGGTCATTTTTAAGCCTTTCTTATAATTCGGTAGAATGTTGCAGACAAGAAAAAGACTGCGGAAACAATGATAATTGATGCGCCTGAAGGCACTGGAAGGTCAAGTTCCATAGGCAATATCGTTCCTACCAAACAAGCAATTGTCGCGAGTAAAGCAGAAAGCAGCACAAAGCTTCCCATTCGTTTAGTCAGTAAACGCGCGGTAGCACCGGGAATGAGCAATAATGCTCCAACTAAGACTGCACCAACGATTTTTACTGCAGCTATGGTCACTAACGTAATCATCATCACAAATAAGTAATCATAAAAACTGGTGTTATAGCCACGAACTTTCGCGATATCAGGGCTAATACAAGTTAATAAAATGCGATTGAACGTAGGGATAAGCAGTACGATTATGATGAAACAACTCGCCGCTAATATCGCTAAATCTTGATCAGTTACCGTGAGGATCGAACCAAACAAGACATTCTCTAGCATATGGATATTTATCTTACGCGCGACATACATTAATAAGGCGGCACCAACCGCTAAAGCAAGCGCTAAAAATACGCCCACAAGCGTGTCGTATGGCACATTGGTTCTATTTCTTACAAAGTGAAGTAGCAAAGCAAAAATCATACAGAAGCTGAACAAGCCTATGATTGGGTTTTCGGCTGGCTCTCCAAGTAGCACGCCGATTGCAATCCCTGTTAAAGCAGCGTGACCCACAGCTTCAGAAAAGAAAGCGAGTCGTTTGGCAATAACAAGCGTCCCTAGCCCACCAAGTAATGGTCCTAGAAGTAAAGCTGCAACCAAGGCGTTAACCATGAATGCATACATGAAGCTATCGCTTAACCAGCCTGCTTCCACACCCATGATGGCGATTTGTCGTAACCATTCCATTACGCTACCTCAGCTGTATTTTTAATGTTTGAAGTACTCGTATAATGTTGGAACAAGCTTTCAATTTTTGATGGGTGTAAGACTTGTTCATGAGTGCCACTTTCAACTAAGCCTCGATTAACCACATGTACATTAGCTTCTAAGCGACGAACCGCTGTCACATCATGATGAACCGCTAAAATGGTTCGTCCCTCATCAACACACTCTTTTATAAGAGTTTCTAAATAGCGAACCCCTTGTTCATCCATACCTGTGGTTGGTTCATCCAACACTAATAAACTTGGGTTATCTAAAAGCGCTTGAGCAAATAACACCCTCTGCTGTTCACCACCAGATAATTGCCCCATTCGGCGATCAGAACGGCTTGCCATGCCTACGCGATCTAATTGTTCAAGAGCGGTATCAAGTTGTTTTGATTTACGACGCCAAAATAAGGGCGTACGAGTTTGGTTGAGTAAAACAAAGTCCATTACAGTCAAAGGCAAACTGGATTCGAAGATGGCCTTTTGTGGAACATAGCCAATGCTCGGCTTTGAAGGCCAATGGATCTTTATGTCCCCAGAGAATGGAGTGAGCCCAAGAACAGAACGAAGCAGCGATGTTTTACCTCCTCCATTTGGTCCCATTACTACGTGGCATTTACCTGGTTCAAAATCTACAGAGATTTTTTCCAAAATGATGTTGTTATCATATTGAAGACCAAGATTATTAATTGAGATTGAAGGACCAATCATTACAAACCACCCGACTTACTTACTTGTTTAATCTTCTGGTCTTGTTGGGGTGAGTTAGCCTGATTACTGGCTGCAAATTTCATCGCTTCAATAAGAGTCTCGACATTCTTTTTCATTTCAACTTCAACTTTTTCATCTTCATAATCCCCATGAGTCATGTGTGAGAATCGATAAAGTTGAACTCCGGTTTCTGCTTCAATGGTGTCGACAAAACGGTTAGGCATATTTAACTCGTAAAAGAGAACATCAATTTCAGACTCACGAATCTTTTCAATTGTTCCTTGAAGTTGGCTAGCACTTGGTTCGACACCATGAGCAGGCTCAATCACCGCGACTACGTCCACCCCAAATTCTTGAAGGATGTACCCGTAAGCATTATGAGTTGTGGCCACTTTCATACCTGAAGTATCAAGTTCACCAAGTGAAAGCATTGCATCGCGTTTCATAAAGCGAAAATGCTTCGCGTACTTGCGTGCATTTTTGCGATAAAAAGAGGCGTTATCTGGGTCAAGTTTTGATACTTCACTAGCAATGGTGTACACCTTTTGAATTGTTGTTGATAAACCTACAAACGTATGCGGGTTTACCGCACCTTGACCAACAGATTGACCGAGTGCAGGAAGTAAAGGTACTTCTCTATTTGCTTCAATCACAACCAAATCGTTACGTTGTGACGCATCAATAACCTTTAATGCAAAATCATCATGCCCAATGCCATTCACTATAATGGCATCCATCATACTCAAGCGTTTTAAGTCGTTGGGTTGAGGTAAATAATTGTGTGGGTTAAAGCCAGCATCAACCAATGGGAGTATGTTTGCTTTATCACCAACCACAGCTTTGACATAGCTGTAATAGGGTTGCAGCGTGATACCGATTGTAATCTTATTGCTGTCTATTAAATTGCTATCTAATTGTTCGTCTAATGATGAAAGTGCTGTGGCTTGTAGGCTCGACGTGGTAAACACAGAAAGAAAAGCAATGAATACAGTTAAAACTCGCATGATAAATCTCTATTTTTAATGAACATCATTTAATTTGTTTTTGGGTTCACTTGCAGCAGTGACAACTTGTTTCCAGCCTAATGACTTTAAATACTCGATCTCATAAGAGCTCGGTGCTTCTAGGCTTCCCCCGAGAGATATCCATATATCAGGTGACATCACATTGGTGTTTAACAAAAATGCGTTTGCAGCACCTGATTGAGAAGGTGCAGAAAAATAGTAACCATTTCCAACATGAGTCCAAAGATGTTGCCCTTTACGTTTCCAACTTTGATCTTTCACGAACGGTGCGATCCACTCGTCTTCTAAAAAGTTGACACTTGGCCACTCGCCATCGTTGTCTAGATAAATGTCTCGGATTTCTTCGTGGGCAAGCCTTAGTTCAGACAGCATAGCCAGGTTTTCTTTCTTAACATCTGTCACTAATATTTGGTGTTGTTCAACGTGTTCGATTTGAGTGTTTGCTTGATGAAATGGAATAGCAACCGTAGCGAACGCAAGGATCAAGACAATAATGAATCCGACCCATTTCCCTTCTCTATCACCAGTATCTGGTCTTACTGATTGAGTGATCATTTCTCGCTGATCTCAACAACATCAACTTCAACTGGGTTTTCATGACCGGAATCGAAAACTAAATAGAAATCTTCATTGGGATGTACAAATTCCACGATTGAACGCTTATCAGTCACTTCTTTAGCGATAAGATTATCGTCATAATCAAACATCTCAACCGCGTAATCGACCGCAGTACTACCATCTGAATACCCCGCTTCGCAAACCACTAATTCTTTTTCTAGCCAGCAGCCCATAAGTGGAAAATGCGCTTGTGCAGGTAATGCCATTGCCGCGACAACAATAGCGAAGTTTGTCTTAATAGCTATTTTTAATTTTGTTTTAATTTGTATTTTCATATTCAACATTCACATGGCTAGCGTAGTAATATTTTGTAGTTTTAAACTTGTGTAATACTTAACTGAGGTAATAGATAACCGACGTAATACATAACCGACAAAGGGTTCATCACCATGAACCCTAATCGTTGTTTACGAGCTTTCGAAGCCCAGTATGGGGTGCCCGATTACTGTAATAATGCTTCAAAAGTTAGATGAACATTTGCGCTGGCTTTATCGGCTAATGGATTATCAATCAACTCGCCTTTGTAGTTCGCTTTCATCACGTAACGACCAGCTACATCCGGAGTAAATGTGATTTCACCTTTATCATTACTTACTACGTCAATCTGCTCTTGATGGTTACGGTAAAGCGTACCTTCTCGTGTGATTTCAGCGGTTACACCTTTTTGAATTGCACCGTTGTAAAAGAACTGGAATGTCACAGGCTCACCTTCGATGATGTCTGAAGGGTGAGTTACCGGTTTCATTTCAAGTAATTTACCTTCAATCTTAAATACTGAGTCAGATGGCTTGCCCACAGTGATGTAACTTTCAGCTCGTGTGAAACTGATTTGAGTGACAATGTCACGGGACTTTTCAGGAAGAATGCTGTCTCTTTCTGCTTTCGTTGCTTTCACCCACTTAACGGTGTCACGACGACCTGCTTTGTACTGAGTGTAATAGCTTGGTGTATTGTTGATCGTAACCTTGTGAGTGCCTTCTTCTTCAAAGTAGAAATCAAAAATAGAACGGCGCTTACCACGTACAACAAAGTTAGGGCGTTCTTTTCTGCCATCTGGCATGATGATTTGAGCGCTTTCACTGCCTGCCGGTTTATCAAATACAAACGTTCCGTGAGAAGCGGTAACGTCAAACGTTAACCAATCACCGCCTTCTTTTGATACGGTAAAATGAGATGGTAAAACCCAACGAGGGTGAGCTTGAGCTGTCGTTGTTGCCGCTAAACCAAATGCCATCACTCCCGCAAGAGCTACTGCTTTTATTTTTGTTTGTTTCATCATTTTTAATTCCATTATTTTCGTTAATTCATCTTCAACTAACGTGAGTATTTGACCGATTTAAGTACGTAATTTTATGTAACGGCTTGATTTCATCTCACAAATTGATGTTATTTGACAACATAGCTCATCGTGATTTCACCCGTCTCTTCCGTTGGCTTCAACGTGTAGCGAGTATTTGAATCACCTAAAATGACTTTTTGGCGTATATAGTTACGTCCACCATGTTCACGAACTACCTCAATATGTACTGTGTAGTTACCTTGTTCGAGTGGCTGACCATTGTCATTCTTACCATCCCAAGCAAAGCGATATTCACCAGCAGGTCGAGTTGCTGAAGTTACCGCGTCGACAAGTTCACGATCATAGCGACCTACTTTTCGCCACCAACTACGCAAGTCTTTCAACCATTCGTCTTTACCAACCCAAAGTTCGATCGTTTTTACCGACTTTCTTTCACTGTTTTCCACCCATACCGCGACGTAAGGTCTGGCATACATTGATGTATCGATTGTTGGTAATTCAAAGCTCACATTGAGTTTGGCAGTTGCTGGAATGGGTTCAGCCAGACTTAAAGTTGGAGCCAGTGACAATGCAATAAGCAACTGACACCAAAATTTGTTTTTCATGTTCATAGCCTTAGGGAACGAATACCGAATATCTTTAATCAATGCTGACCACATTAAGGCACAGCAATTACGTAAATGATGAGAGAGACGAGTGAACCAAAGATGGTCCACTTAATGGATGTATGTAATGTTTTCTTTTTCGGAAGAAGCAAGCAAACTCCAGTGATAACGAAAAAAATCATCAGCAATGCAGTAATATCAATAAACCACTTCCACACTTCGCCGCTATTTCGGCCTTTGTGTAAGTCATTAAGTAACGCGATTACCCCGTAATCTGTACTTTCGACTTCAACTGATGCATCCAAAATATCGACGAATACAGAAGCGTTATAACCCGGTCCTTTGAAATCCATTGATACTTCACCAATGATTAACTCGCCATCTTCTATTTCTGAAAAGATGTCTAAATTTGAAGGAGTTCCCGATACATCTGCTTCATTCTGCAAGAATTGATGTAACGCTTTTTCATCGGCTTCAATTCGTCCTGAATTGATAGAAAATAGTGAACTTGGCAATTCGAAAATATTGTGTTGAATGTCTGGCTGGCTTAACTCAAACAGATTTGGTCGATTAAGAGTAATTCCGGTTACTGAGAAAAACAGAACAACAAATAATAAAGCCATTGATATATAAACATGGAGTCGGCGAGCCCATGCTTGAACCGCTCTGCTTTTTAACCACATGGTTGTTTAGCCACTTTGTTTTTAACTGCATGTTTTTTAAGCGAATGGTTGCTTAACCACGCTGACTCTTTAACCAATTGGATTGTTAACCGCGCTAGCACTTTAAATCCCGCTGACACTTTAAACACCGAACAGCTTACTTGCATGAATATACGTACCTATAAATTATCTGGGCGATAATTTAGTTGATAATAATTCGTATTGGCATTTAATTTACATTGTTTACGTTTATATGAGGAGGAGTTCTATAACTTGAGTGCTTCTGGAATAGAAGCACGGAACCGTTCTATTGAAGGTAAATTTTAATCTCTATAAAAAAGCCGTTCTACTTTTAAAGTAAAACGGCTGACTGATTAAATTTGAATATGGTCTATACGATTAGTATTTCACTTGGTAATTGAGCGTAAATGTGCGACCTCGACCTTTGTATTCAAACATGTCTGAATCACCATACCAGTGTCTTGCACGCTGGCTCCATAGCGTTGAGTAGTCTTCATTCAATAGGTTTTTAATACCAAAACCTAAGCTTCCAACGGGTAGTTGATAGTTGCCAACAAGATCAAGAACAGTGTAGCCATCAAGTTTACGATCATCAGCGTCTTTGTAATCAAACATGGTGATACTTTGCAGCTTCATGCTGTAATCGTAATCATTCCAGCCGATCCACGCCGTCGCTTTGGTTGTACTTGCTTCCATCGCCGCTAGGTCTTCCCAGCCGTTATCCCCTTTTTCTTCCGAGACAACATAGTGACCAGATGTACCTAATTGAAGGTTATCTGTCATCCAATATTTAATTTCTGCTTCAGCACCATAGACTCTAAGTGGATCAGAAATTCCTTTGATACTTTTATCATCTGCATATTCAATTGAACCATCTGAATATGAATAGTACAAGGCTGCTTGGAATGACAAATCATCAAGTTCATTACGGTAGCCAATTTCGTAGCCATCCGTTTTAATGCCTTCAAGTTTAGAGTCATTTACATTTACGGTTGCGTCTTTACCATAGTATTTTGCAGGGTTAGCTAAATCAAAGCCTTGTGAGAAGTTCGCCCACACCTGGGAGCTGTCAGACAATTGGTAAATGGTACCGAGGTTAAACAGTGTTTCTGAATAATCAGTTTCACCGCCAGGAACAAAATCTGATGCTGCATTTTTTTGGAAATCTGCAATTTTGGTATTCATGTATTGGTGGCGAACACCACCTTGAATAGACCAATCATGAGTTAATGCGTATTCGAGCTGGATGAACGCAGCAAGCGCTTCAGTATCCACTCCAGGGTAACGTCCAGTAATTTCATCAATAACATTGACTAAACCACCGGTATTACCGGTAACCGTTGAATCATAGAGAGCTTGGTCACTGTCGAATTTATCTAAATACCCATCGATGCCATAAGTAAAAGACAATGAATCAAACGACTTATTCATTACTGCTTTTAAAGAAATAACGTCTGTTTTTTGTCTTGATGAACTAAAGCTTAGTGTCGAGCGACCTGCTCGTGTGTATGGCGTATAAGTATGCTCTTCCATACGATAGGAAAGTTCAGCGATAAATTGGTGGGCTAAGAAGTCATCGTTATTATACGCTGCGCTAACCATAAGGCGCTCAGTACCCTGCTGACGCTCTGCAGAATAACCTTCACGGACGTCGACAAATTGATAGTTACCGTTCGCGTCTTTCTCAAAATATAAGCCATATGGCGAATCTTGTTGGCTATCATAGTATTGAGCAAGTAAATTCAGCCTTTGTCCATCCGTTAAATCAATCTGCAAATTACCCAATAGATCAATCGTTTCATTAAATTGGGTTGAACCTTGAGTGACATCTGGTGTGATAACGTCACCATCTGCATCAAAATAGGCTTGGGTTTTAGTATACGTAACAGCAGCTCGACCTTTAACGCTGTCATTTCCACCCGATACTGATTGCGCAACTTTATAGTCTAGATCTTCACCAGAGTTGAAACCTGTTGTTCCGCCAACAAAGGTTTCAAACTCAAGTTCATCACTGGTTGATTTCTTAGTCACGATGTTGATTACACCGCCACTTGCACCAGCACCATAAATTGAGCTAGCACCTGAAAGGACTTCAATTCGTGCAATATTGAATGGGTCTATAGAATCTAGCTGACGGCTGATGGATCGAACAGACTGCAGCGATACACCATCAATCATTACCATGATGCTTCTACCACGTAAGTTTTGACCAGTATGTGTTCGACCACCGCTTTGAACATCGAGAGATGGGATAGTAGCTGCTAGAATTTCATCTAGGTTTTTTCCGCCTCTGTATTCCTGTTCAATCTGTTCAGCATCTATGTACCAAACCGTACCTGGAATATCACTGATTGCTTTTGGCGTACGGCTAGAAACCACCACCATTTTTTCATCAGCTTCTGCGTACCCTTCAGCTTGAGCGTGCGTTGAAACGATTGAAAATGCAGACGTTACAGCCACTGCAACTAATGTTAATGGGAAAATCCCTTTCTTAGACTTCATTCAATTCTCTTATATTTTATAAACAACAAATGAGAATGGGAATGATACTCATATACACGAATATTACTACCGTTTTATGAAATTAATCTATGAGTAGTCAGGCTTTTATCAACCACCTGCATAATAACCATGTCTAATATCTTAGGTAATTGTTTTATCAGTAAAAAATCGGATGGAATGTTATCTAAAGAGGGGCTGGCTTAATGAAAAATATCAAAGTATAGGCGGATGTAAGAATAAAACTGAAAGGGTCTGAATTTGACTAGCAACTAAAAAAGTAGGGCAAAACAATTCATAAGGTGTGGCGGCTATCCATATTAATAGCCACCAAAATTAATCACCGATTGGAGCTATTTACTTTCTCATTAGATATAAAAAGTATGCCCCTCCAATCAATGAAGCTAATAACCCTGCTGGAAATTGCCAAGGGAACCAAATTGTTCGACCTAACCAATCTGCGGTCATCATTAAGATTGCACCCAGTAAGCTGGCGGTAATCAATTGCTGCTTTGCGCTGTATTGGTGTAATGAACGAGCCATATGGGGAGCAAGCAAACCTACAAAACTTAGAGGTCCAATAACTATTGTTGACAGAGTCGTCATGCTCGCCACTAAAATCAGCAATAACATTCTCACTCTCGCTGAATCTATTCCAAGGCTATTTGCTGCCACCTCACCTAAGCTAATGATGTCTAACCATTTGTGAATTATGGCTATGGCAATAATGAAAACTAATATCCCTGCCCCAAGTAAATACACATCTGTCATAGAAACGAGATAAGTTGATCCTGATAACCATGTAAGCAAGGCTCTCATATTGTCTTGACCAGATGACAAAGCAATCCGAAGGAAAGCATCAAGCCCCGCACTTAGCGCAATGCCAGTTAATAACATGTGTGTTGCTGCAAAATTATGCTTTCTGCCCATCCACCAAATAAAAAAGGTAACCGATGAGGCGCCCAAAGTACCCAGCAGCATTTGTTGGAATCGATCAGCCGTTATTCCGAAATATGCTCCTATAACTAATGCTAGTGCTGCACCAGAGCTTATCCCTAGAACTTCAGGGCTAGCCATAGGGTTTGTTGATACTCGTTGGATTATGGTTCCAGCAATAGCTAAGCCGACTCCAGCTAATGCCGCGACTACAACTCTGGGTATTCTAAGCTGTAAGATTGAAAAAGATTCAACGATCGTCCAGCCAGTTTGATCTTTACCTACAAAAACAGCGACAACGACAAGAAGCACAAAGAGTACTGAAATAGGGATGACAACTTGTTTTAATGTACGGTGATAATAAGTGCTGACCACAGACTCGCGTGCTTTCATATCTGACTGCAACAGTTTCTTATTGAGCAGCCATAAAAGGAAAGGCGCGCCAAGTAAGGCAGTCATTGCGCCTGTTGGTAGCATTTCACCACCCGCGCCTGAAAATGGCTGTATGATTAAATCAGCAAGCAACAACATATATGAGCCAATCAACCCACTAACCAAAATTTGTTGATTAAGCTTCCTAGCCCCTAACATTCTTGCAATTGCTGGTGCAACGATTCCAACAAAACCGATAAGTCCAACTTCACTAACCACTGCCGCTGTAACAAAAATAGCCAAGGTTAAGCTGATCACTTTTAGAGTTTTGACGCTAACACCGATTGAAGATGCAACATCATCCCCCAACTGCAATGCAGACAATGGTCTCTCAATGACTAGGAGTAACAAGGTTGGAATAACCGTTAATGGAATTAAGATTTTTACACTATCCCATCCATTTTGATTCAACGTGCCTGCTCCCCACACAAATAAACTGGTCAGGTGCTCTTCATTCAATAAAAGCAACATGGTATTCACTGAGCCAAAGAATAAACTCACGACCATACCGGCAAGCACCATATGTACTGGTGAAAAACCTCGTTTAGCCGATAAGGTAAAAACCAATGCTGTAGCAAAACAACCGCCGATAAAAGCAGAGATAAAACCACTGACTTCAATACCGACTGGCAGTAATAAAATGCTCAGTATCATTCCTAGTTCAGCACCAGATGCGACACCAAGGGTTGTTGGCGACGCAATTGGATTTCGTAAAACAAATTGCATCACACACCCAGCAACCGCCAATGCAAAACCGCAAATCAAGGCAACGACCAGACGTGGCAGATAAGTTAAATTGATTATGATGTGTTGGTAATCTGACGGGTCATAATGAGTGACTACATCAACTAATGCGGTTAAGCCTTGTGAGTAAGGCACAGTAATGTGTATGAATAAGGCTACTACACAAAATAGCCCTGTGATGCCAATGGGCAGTTTTGTTCGCTGGAATGGGGCAAACCAACTATGAGTAAACACATTAATCATTTATTTGGTTGATTTGCTAATTGGTTAGTTATTTGGTCACTAAACCTTTGTGAGGCAATAAGCCCACCAAACGTCCAGATAGCAGGTAATTCAAAAACAGAGTCATTACGAGTGAACTCCATCACTTGCCACAAGGGGGAATCTAATAGCAGCTTTCTTTCTGACTCTTTTAATGGACCAAATATCATTAAGTTGGTTTTTTGATGCTCAGCGACCTTCTCAATCCCTGCTGTAGTAAAGCCCCAGAGGTTTGTGGGTTCTTGCCAAGAATTGGTTAAACCCATTTGCTTAATTGTGTCGTTTGCTAATGAACCTTCACTATGGATACGAACTGTTTTCTCGTCAACGAATCGAACAAACAGGAGTGATTTAGTGTGGTTGTCTGATTGTTTTTTAACTCTCTGTCCATTAGTTATGAGCTTATTTTTTGTTTCTTGTATTACTTGCTCCGCTTGGATGGATTTATCCAGTAAAGCACCAAGATCTCGTGTAACGCTAATAGCAGAAATCAAGGGAGTCTTATCCGAGTTATAAATGGAATAAGCCAATGTGGGCGCAATGGAATTAAGCTGAGGGTAAGCCGCCGACATTTGCTTACTGATTAAAATCACATCTGGGTTCAACTTCAATAAAGATTCAAAGTTAGGTTCTCTTCTTGAACCGACATCAATGGCTTTATCTCCTACTTCAGGTTCACCCACCCAAGACTTGTACCCTTTGATATCAGCCACGCCTACCGGTTCAACACCTAAGCTCAGAACTGTCTCTGTTAACGCCCAGTCTAAAGTAACAACTCGCACAGGTGTATGTTCAAAACTTGCTGACCCAAGCTCATGACTGACTTGTTTCGCAAAAGCGTTAAGACTAAAGAGACACGCTATATAAGCGATCAATATTTTCACAATAATATCCTTTCAACAGTTGTATGCCGTACTTACTTAAAATCGGTCATCTTAAAACCAATTTTCTTAAACGGAATGTTCTTAAATTGGATTCTCTTAAACGTCTTAAGTTGCTTAAACCCAGAATTTAGGCGATGTAGCTGATTTTTTTTCCGGAGATGGGATCAGTAAAAAGGGATAAATCCATCCCGTAAATATTCTTCAGGTTATCTGTTGTCATCAACTCAGAAGGTGAACCAGTAGCGATGACTTTTCCAGAATGGAGAGCAATGAGTTCATCACTAAACTTGGCAGCCATATTGATATCATGCAGAACCATAATTACGGTTAACCCCAAAGATTGGTTTAACTCTCTAATCAGCGCTAAAAGTTCATACTGATGTGCAACATCTAAGGCTGATGTGGGTTCATCTAAAAGAAGGCATGTGCTTTGTTGGGCTAACAACATTGCAACCCAAGCGCGTTGGCGTTCCCCTCCAGAAAGTGTGGCTACGAATCGCTGGGAAAACTCGGTTAAGCCCACTTTATTAATAGCGTCATCGACAATTTGGTAATCATTTTTACTATAGCGACCAAATACGCCTTTCCATGGATAGCGACCAAAACTGACAAGCTCACGGACAGTCACACCGTCCGTTACTGGGGGATGCTGAGGTAAATAGGCAACATTAAGTGCGAAATCTTGGCTACTCAGGCTCCCTACTTCTTTTTCGTTTAACAAAACGGTTCCAGAGTAAGCTTTATTTTGACGACTGAGTAACTTCATTAGTGTCGACTTTCCACAGCCATTATGACCAAGGAGCGTGGTCACTTTTCCGGTTCTAAACACCAAAGAAGTAGATTTAAGAATGTTCTTGCCATCGACTTGAAACGACGCGTCAACTAACTGGTACATTGGTTCTTCTAAATTTTAGCTAAGTGCCGCGACTTTATCACATGAAAATATAAATGATAATTAATTTCATAAAGCTTTGCGTCAAGTGACTTTCAACGCTACTTTCATCTCTCTATTTTCAGGTAACTTAGGGCAATCAGAACATAGTTTTCTACCTGTACATTTGTACACTAAACAGCAACTTGTTCTAACTAAGTGAAGTTTGTTCGTCTCTGGATTAACTGTCAGCCCTTGTAACGAATTTTGTGGTAGACCGGCAGCTAGAATCCAAGTTTCAGCCTGTTCTAAAAAATAGGAGTTTTGAATTTCAGGCTGAAATTGTTGGAATTGCACAATACAGCCCAAAATAGCGTCTGCGAAAAGGTGGTTTGTAAAACCTGGGCGAATGCGAGCCCACTCACCTATTTCTTCTCTATAAAAATCAAATAATAAGTGTAGTTCAGTGGTCGCTACCTGAATTAATTCATTTCGTTCATCAACCCTGACTTCTTCATCATTGAATTGATAGCCCGCTATGAACTGCTCACGAAGATCTTGAGTCATATCTTTAATCTTTGGTAAGCCGTGACAAGCATAAATTGATATAAAAGAGAGGTATAAAGGTTGCCAGCAAAGCAATCCCCAAGTGCGAGTCAACCAATAAGCTTGCTTAGCCTCAGGTGATACTGTGGCTATTGAGTCATAGAGCACTTTGATATCGGAGCTACAAGGCACACCATAGGTGATGCTAGGTAATGAATCTAATAATGGTAATTGTTCATTAGATTGGCTATTGATGACTTCAACGGAATACTCAGTAGAGTCACTAGGCACTTTAGTCGGCTTTAAGCGACCTTCTAGATAAGGAGTAACGGCTTGTGAATATTTGAAAAGAGTATCGAAGGAGAAAGTTTCACTCATGGAAATAGGCTTTTATAAATTTTTGTATAGCCTATTATAATTCATCGCTATTGAAAATGATTATCAGTCAATTTAATGGGTATTAACTAATTTAGTTAAATACAAAAGTAGCCACCTGAATACAAAAAAGCATATTCTAAATACAAAGCAGCCACTTATAATTAAGTGGCTGCTTTGATTTTAACTGCTGGTATCAATACGTCTCAATTGAGTTAAGTATTTTATCCACCCTTTAGCTTCAGTTGACGCTTCAATGCCTTCAGCTCTTTTGGCATGAATCAGAGCATTCTCTAATTCTTTGAGTTTGTACCACGAACGAACTTTGGCCAGTGCGACATCGGCTTGTTTCTCTTTCTGTTTAACTTTATCCAGTTCAACAAGCGCTTCTTGGTAGTAGCCCTGCTGTACCATCAACTGAGCAACATTCCAATGATACTTAGCATTGTATTTAGACGCCATTTCCCACACTTTTATCGATGTATCCCATTCTCTTGCGAGTTGCCAATACGTTGCTTGCTCGGCAAGGAGTTGAACATCGGTATGTGCGTTACTGAGCTTACTTAATTCTTGAGCCGCGCGTTCAGGTATACCGCGTTTTGCATATAATTGGGCTGTCAAACGACGGTCTGAGTCAGATAATTCAACCCCTTGTAAATCAGCTAAGGCTAAAGTATTCAACGCTGCACGATTTTGGTTGAGTCTTAGCTGTAAACCTACAAGCTGCCTCCACCAGTTCGTTTTCTCCGGCTGTAAAACAATCAAGGACTCTAGAGTCGGAATAGCCTGTTTCCACTGTTTAAGTTGCAGTTGCGAACCTAGCTTTAAAGATAGCGGAGCTAAATCAGGTGCTGGTTTTAACTTGTCGTGCTTGCTGATTGCTTTTAAGACATGACTCCAGTTACCGATTTGGTATTCCGCTTGTGCAATACGCATCCACAGTAAATCCATCTTTTCTGTTTCAGGCGCGTATTTAACTAACGCGTAGTAGTGAGGAAGCGCCGTTTTGAAGCGCTGCTCATTCAGTAATACATCGGCAAGCATTCTTTGAGTAATCCATGCTTGTTCGTCAAGAAGCAAACCACTATCTACGGCATAGGTCAGCTCTTTGATTGCAGATTTAGTATCACCATTTTGCCAATGATAAACACCCAGCATACGAGCAACAAAAGCTTTATCGTATTCTTTAGAAAGCTCCAAGGCGGATAATGTATCTATTGCCTCTTTGAGTTTTTCATCTTGAGCAAATTGACTTGCTTTTTGAACACGAATTGCGGTGTACTGACTCAACTCTTTAGCTTGCAAAACCTTCAATGGTAGAAGTGCAGGTAATAGCATCAAGCTAATTAATATCCATATTTTCTTCATCATTCTGCCAACTTAAATTCAAGTTTAATGGTTTGACCAACCTGAGCTATTGCTTTTCCATCAATGACCTTAGGTTGATATTTCCATTTTTTAAGTGCTCTTATTGCATTCCTTTCAAACATTCTACGTGGCTTAGCGTCTGTTACTTCAATATCCACAGGTCGACCAGTTTCATCAATTGTGAATGACATCAGTACATACCCTTCTGCTCCACGCTTTAATGCTTTAGGAGGGTATCTAGGTTCCACTCTATAGAGTGGCATTGCTTGTTGGTTTGAACCAAAATCAGAGAATGTCGGGGCGCTAATCGCCAATCCACTAATTGAAGTATTTAGATCCAGTGCCGGAATTGAAGACATGGGATTAATTGGCGTAACTTCCGCTTTAGATGTAGATACTTGAGCTTCTGGTGGTGGCTCTGGTGCTTTAGGCTTTTCTGGTACAGCTCGCTGACGCCTTTGAACTTCCTGCTCACTTTCAACCATCACCATGTTAAAACTTAATGTTTCACTATTTTCTTGTGCTCTATGATGACCGTTATCCACCATCCATGCCATAAAAGAAAACAATGCAATTCCCATAGCAGCGGCAAACGGCAATGCTAGCAACAAACGAATCATCACAGATTCTCCTGTATGTTACCTATAACGGCGGATCGAATTTTTGAATAAAAGATCATTATCGTTTCTCTGCCGCTAAAGCTATATTTTTCACGCCTGCGCCTTTCGCGGCATCCATCACTTTAACAACGGTCCCATTATATGCATGCTCATCCGCTTGAATAACTAACGAAGCATCAGGTTGTTCTAGTAATAAATGCTCAAGTGTTGCTTGAACACGCTCAACGTCGATCATGCGCTTATCAATAAAAATGTCGTTTGTCGAAGTAATCGCAACAAAAATGCCCGCATCTTTTTGGCTAACAACATTAGAAGCCTGAGGGCGATTTACTTCTACCCCAGACTCACGTACAAATGAACTCGTTACAATAAAGAAAATCAGCATGATAAATACGATATCAAGCATAGAAGTTAGGTCAATTTGAGCCTCTTCATTTCGGTTTTGACGTCTGCCGAGTCTCATTGTTGACTCCTTAGTGATTTTTCTAATTTTAATTCTAAACGAGAGCACACCTTTGCTAAGCGTGCATGAACAAACATTCCAGCTAATGCCGCAACCATTCCCGCCATCGTAGGTAGTGTCGCTAAAGAAATTCCTGAAGCCATTAGTTTCGGGTTACTACTGCCTTGCGTAGCCATCACATCAAAGACGGAAATCATTCCCGTAACCGTTCCTAATAAACCAAGCATTGGGCAAATCGCAACCAGCAGTTTAATAAAGTTCAGGTTTTGATTGAGTAGCATACTCGCTTGCCCTAACCAACCTTCACGTATAGCTTTAGCATGCCAAGATGACTGGTCATTTCGAGCATGCCACTGGCTAATCCATTGTTTCCGTTGCTTTGGAAAATAGAGCGTCAGATACAATACTCTCTCTACCACAAGCAGCCAGTAAACCACGACAACCGCCGCTAGCCACCACAATACAAAACCGCCCTGCTCCATAAAATGATTTAATGAAAGCAGCCAAT
This sequence comes from Vibrio sp. 99-70-13A1, assembly GCF_013114625.1. Lineage (GTDB taxonomy): Bacteria > Pseudomonadota > Gammaproteobacteria > Enterobacterales > Vibrionaceae > Vibrio. Next base: position 13,335 of record NZ_VTXD01000034.1, on the reverse strand, counting down.
TGCTCGTGAGCAATACGTCCGGTATTAAGGCATTTGGAATGATGGAGCTCGACAAAATTGAGATCCCCAATGAAATACCCATTACGCCGCTGTCCCAACAGTTGATAGTGAAGCTTCAGGTTGTGGTGTTTTTTCAGCTTGCTCAGCAACTAGACCGATACCCTGTTTTTCGAGGATATTACGAATATTTTCAGCTTGTGTGCTTAAGATATTGTGCGCGAGCAGAAGTGGCATTGCTGCAACTAGACCAAGTACCGTCGTGATAAGCGCCATAGAGATACCACCAGCCATCACTTTAGGATCACCATTACCAAATTGAGTAATCACTTGGAATGTTTCGATCATGCCGGTCACAGTACCAAGTAAGCCAAGCATTGGAGCTAATGCCGCTAATAGCTTAAGCATTGATAAACCTTTCTCTAAATGAGTTTGTTCATCAACGACAGCTTCAAGTAATCTCAGCTCAAGCGCTTCTACACTTCTATTCTGCTCTTTGTCATAAACCGCTAGTACACGACCTAATGGGTTATTTCCTGGTTGATCTGGCTTCTTAAGCTGTGAGCGAATTTTTTGACGGGCAATCGCTAGCGAAACACCACGGAAAAGAGCAATAAGGAGACCAATCGCAAGTAAACCAAGAATGACTTTACCTACAACACCACCAGCTTGAAGGCGATCTTGCAAACTTGGGGTTAATGCGAGTTGCTCCAACATGAAGCCACGGGATGGGTCGATGATTATATTAGTAGTGTCACCGGCAGATAGTGAAGAAAGAGAGCTAATAACAGGTCCGTTATCTGGCTGCTTCATGTATGCAATGGCGTCATTTCGTTTGCTATTCCAGCTTACGTAACCTTGCTCTGTCACTAAGCCAATTGAACCTAGGCGATAAGCTTCAACCTGAGACGTATTACCATTACCATCGATAAATGAAATTTGAGCTTTACCCAACTCACGGCTGGCAGAAATTTGCTCTGACATACTTAGCCATAAGCCAGTTAACTGTTCCATTGAAGGTAATGATTTAGCGTCAATGATTTGATCAACCGTGTCAGTATGAACACCGCGGTCTACACTGTTAACTGTATTATGTAATTCAGCGCCAAGCTCTTTTGCATTTTGGCGAACGACACCAAACAGCTCACCTAAGCTGCCCGTTTCTAAACGCAGTTTTTCTTCAAGACGTGCTAGTTTATTTTCGTTTTCACTAAACGTTTGAGTCAACACATCTGTTTGTTGCTGGATTGTTTTCTGCTTTACTTCTAACTTCAATTTCAAGGCTAAAAGTTGTTTTTCTGTCTGTTTGAACTCCGCTTCTCGCTGAATATTGTGACGAGCCTGAGCCTTGTTTTCAGCAGCAGCTTTATTCGCAAGATCAGCAGATGTACTTGTTGCTGCGATAACAGAAAATGAAAGCGAAAATGCGCATAATAAAGCAGCAAGAGGCTTAAGAGAGAAGATAGATTTAGACTTAAGGTTCATGTTACTTCACCTCCGCTGTAATAAGAGAGACAGGTAAAGTGATTAAACTCGGTGCGGCTTGCTGACCTGCAATGTCATAAGCTTTATCTAAATCAGTTTTCATAGAAGGGTCTAGCTCAAGCCACTGTTTTGATGTCTGATTCCAAGACCAATACTGGCTGCCATTCAAATTACGAGCGATAAGAGAAGTTCGGCCTAGATGCAGTATGTCAGCTTCGATAATTTGTTCGTTACCCGACTCTCCACCATTCAATGTCATACGTCCTTGATAAACACCTAGCTTAATGCCGTAGTCCATTTCAATTTGGTAAGCCTCTAAAATACGGCGATATTTTTCTGCATCACTAACGTCAGCACGAACCATCATAGATTGAAGTTTTTCTACTCGCGCTAAACGTTGTTCTTTTTTAATTGGCATGTCTTGTTCAACAATGACATGCAGCCCATCGATCATCTGGTACATCAAAGGTACAACACCTTGTCGTGTATATTTTATTTGATCAATTTGAGCATCGATACTGGCTGCTTCTTGATTCTGGCTATTCACAAGAGCGGCAAGGTGGTCATGATAAATTTCTAGATTCTTCACTTCTTCTTGTAAGCGCTCAATCTCAGCTTTCAAGACTAATGTTGCTTCAGAACTTTTGCTGATCACTTTCTGACTGGATGCAGATGCGTTATTGGTTTTATTTTGAATAGATTGCGCTTGGTCTAGGCTATTCGCCACCGCATTTGTCGCAATCATGCCACCACTGATAAGAATAACTTGAAGCGCTAGGCTCGTTTTTAAAAAGTTCATAGTTATAGTCAATTACTTGAGAAGAAGAGGTCCATATGAAGTTTATTGATAAGCACTCTCATTATCAATAACATCCATAACTTAATATCATATTTTTTTGATTTAGCACAATCACAAAAGGGGAAAGCATTGCTCTCCCCTATTATTTCATTACTAAGTATTAATATTTCACTTGTAATGTTGCCATGTAGTTACGACCTTCGCCAACTACTACGCCACTTGTACTGCCACCTTCTAGATAGTCAGTATCAAACAAGTTCTCAACATTTAAGCGAGCAACGAAGTCTAGGTTTTCATCATATTTCAATGTGTGTGAAACACCCATATCAACACGAGTATAAGCATCTTTTTTGAAATAGTTTGAGCTGTCAGTGTATCGCTCACCTACATGGTATAGACCTAAGTTAACATCAGTACCGTTATTGAAAGCATAAGTCGACCAAATGCTTGCCGTAAATTCAGGAACGTCTGCAGGAGTCTTACCTTCAAGGTCTGGATCGTTCTTGTATTCAGCATCTAAGAACATTGTTGATGCGCTTACTGAGAATGCGTCAGTTACATAACCTGTTGCTGAAAGCTCCGCACCAGTATGAACCTGCTCACCAACTTGAGTAGTACGTGCATCTTTGCCGTTATTGTTTGCAGGGTCTAGATCTTCAGTCACTTGCATATTTGACTGTGTGATTTGGAATAGAGCACCTGAAACGAATAAACGCTCATCAAACAGTTCCCACTTAGAGCCTAGCTCATAAAGGGTACCTTTTTTAGCATCCTGATCCTGACCAAAGTTCACATCGTCTTGATCAGTGATCTCACCTACTGGTTCGAAACTTTCTGAATAAACTACGTATATTGAACCGTTAGAAGCTGGGGCATAAATTAAACCAACTTTAGGTAGAATATTGTTGTAGCTTTCTTCTTTATCGCTGCTGCTAATCGTCTTATCGTAAGCGAATCTAGCGCCAGCAAGAACTTGCCATTCTTCATTGATTGTCACTAAATCTTGAACGTATAGCCCGTAGTGCTTACTTTCTGAATGCGATACAGATGTGTCGTTCTTGTAGCTAATATCAGACGGCATGTTAAAGCCATTACCACATTCTTTAATAGCATCAGCTTCTGTTGCGTTTACACAAGCATAGCCTGAAGCATATAGGCGCTTGTAGTCGTAATGAAGACCATTAACACCAACTAACAGACGGTGATTAACACCCAGTGCATCAAAATCACCAGTAAAGTCCACATAAGCGGTATCAAATGTCCATTCATCGTGACGATCGGAGACTTTATAACCGTAGTCTGTACCCGTCTGACTTAGAGAATTCTTTGATTCTGTACGTTGACGCTCATAGAACTGACGGCTAATACCTGTTTTAACTGACCATGTATCAGTTAGGTTAGCAGTTACAGCAACCCCGTAGTTTGCTACATCATTGTCTGTTTGTGCGAAGCGTTGATCATTTACAATGCTTGGATCAATAGCTTTACCAGTAGAGGTATCAATCTTTGAGCCATTATCTAAATCACCAAGTTCTTGTGTGCGATCGTAGTGAAGTGAAAGCATGATGTCGTCGTTAATATCGTAATCAACAAATAGACCACCAACAAAACGTTCTGTTTCCACATCTGTGCCATCAAAGCGTGTACGCCATGAATCTTGGTTTTCTTCTGAAACAATAACACGAGCTCTTAGTGTCTCATCATCATTCAGTGCACCACTCACATCAGCAGTTGTACGTGAGTAATTATCAGAACCAATGTCTTGGCTAATATTAATTTTTGTATCGTAAGTCGGTTTCTTAGCAATCATGTTTACTAAGCCGCCTGGTGCAGATTTACCGTAAAGAAGACCAGCAGGACCTTTAAGAACCTCAACACGCTCAAGAAGTTCAACAGGTTGACGGTAATGAGACCAATGCTGAACACCATCTCTCAAATAGCCCGAACTACTTTGCAGTTCAAAACCACGCAGGCTAAAACGTTCACGGTTAGTCGATTTTGACCCAGCAGAGATTGACGCATCATTTTTTAGTACGTCACCCAACGTACTTGCACGTTGTTCATCAATGATTTGTTCATCAATAACGGATACTTGTCCCGGAGTCTCTAATTGAGTCGCCTCCATGCGCATAGCTGTAGTGTTCGTGTCGGCTTTGTAACCGTAATCACGTCCTTCAACAACCATATGTTCGTCTGTTTTTGTTGTCTCTGCTTGTACAGTTGATGAGGCTAATACGGCGCCTATCACTAAAGCCAATGGGCTCTTTGAAAACATGTCCTTTCTCCGACTTTTATTATTGTTCAGGTTGTTTTATTTATGGTGAGTGAATCTCACTACTTTAATTACTAACCTGATTCACCGTTTCCGGTACCACTGAATAATTCGGACGCAAATATAAGTGATAATTATTACTATTTGCATTAAATTTACATTCTTTGCATTCGTAAAGTTATGTAAATTTTCAGAATAGGAAACTAACAACATATCGACAGGTAAGAAAAAGCGCCATGATCGGCGCTTTTAGACAGTTTAAACAATGATATTTGTATATTTCGGCTATGTTTTGAATTTGCTATGTTATTGAACTTGGCTTTTTGTCCAGTTTCTTAGGAAAAAGTAAATTAACCTTCAATCCACCTTGAGATCGGTTTTCTGCTATAACCAACCCATTCATCACCAACATCGCCTCTTTCACTATCGCCAGACCAAGCCCATACCCACCAGATTGTTTATCCCGGGCAGATTCTAAACGGGTAAATGGATCAAAAATGTCTACAAGCTTACTCTCTGATATACCTGGTCCATCATCTTCTACTGAAATCACGCGGTAGACTTTATCAAGCTCAACCTCACCAGTTAAAACGACAATATTCGCGTCTTCACCTGCGTACTTAATCGCATTACCGATCACGTTACTTAAAGCCCTCAGTACTAACCTTTCATCTAAGGCAACCTCAGATAAATCGGTTGATAAGCTAGCTGTTAAAGTCTGAGCACCCTTAAGATCTGACTGCATTTGATCAACTTGCATAGAGCAGTATTGCTCTAAGTGCATGACTTTTAATTGAGCGTCATAACGTGAATTTTCCAAACGGCTAAATTCTAAGATTTCACCAATTAGGTTATTCATCTCCTCCGTTTCTACCTCTAGCCGATCTAATAAGTGCTGAGAATCTTCATCAATCTTTCGCCTTAGTAGATGCAATGCTAAGTTTTGCCTTGCCAGTGGCGTTCTCAACTCATGCGATACATCACGAATAAGGCGGCGCTGCTTTTCAGCAAGGGAGTGGATTTCATTCGTCATATGATCAAAATCATTTGCCAACTCATTAAACTCTCTTGTTTTAGAGTTCAGTTCTGAAACCACACTTACAGAGAAGTCACCTTGTGCAAGGCGCCTACTCGCTTCTCTTAATCGCCCTAAAGGCTGTTGTAAACTTCTCGCCATAATGATCGAAAATAAAGTCAATATCAGAAGTGCTATCAAAGCCTTTATCAATGAGAAGTACAAAGCAAAATGTTGAGCTGGGTGCTCTTGATGAGGAAGTTGTACAACGAGTGTTTTACCTTCTATCAACGGGATCCCAAATATGGGTTTACTGACTCTGGCACCAAGTTGGTGATCAAGCGTTCGTAGAAACCGGAGTTTGAAGGCAAAGTGTGGGTGCATATCTCTGTGAGTAATGGGACGATTTTCATTATCCAATACGAACAAATAATATTCTTGCGCATTTCCCCAGTCAGCAAGCTCATCCATGTCGCCATCTTCAATCAATACATTCGCTTGATGTGCTAAATCAAGCATTTCCGATTTAACCACTTCTGGAACTTTGAGTAAGGCTTTCATTAAAGCTTTTTCAGCTAGACCTTGAAATATAAGGATACTGACTAAAATAACGGTGAGGTAGCTGAATAGCTGAAACGTCAGCCCGTCTTTTCTTTTGGAAATAAAACTTGGGCAACGAAAGTAAGAAGAAACCATCTCCAACTATGCCCCAACGGTTTCTAGGTAACTATAGCCTTTCCCACGAACAGTTTTGATGTGTTGTTTTGACAAACCCGCTTGGACTAACTTTCGACGAATATTACTAATATGCATATCCAGATTGCGATCAAATGGACACAATTCTTTCTTCAGCACTCTCACTTGTAAGTCTGATTTAGAGACCACTACGCCATTATTTTTGATTAGGAAGTCGAGAAGATCTTGCTCTGTCCCCGTCAATGGAAGCCTGGATAATTGCTCGTTTAAACCTTCGTCAGTGGTCGCAAGTGATTGCCTTTGACGTTCAAAAGCAACACGTCGAAGAATCACTTTAATACGTGTAAGTAACTCTGGCACTTTAAAAGGTTTTGCAATGTACTGATCGGCACCAGCTTGGTAGCCATCAAGCATGGACGCTTCATCGCTTAAAGCCGTTAGCATTAAGATAGGTGTCGCGAATCGTTGACAGATACGACGTGCAACTTGAAGACCGCTTAGGTTTGGTAGCATTACGTCAAGTAATACTAAATCTACAGGGTTACTTTGAATGAATTGAAGGGCACTTTCACCACAATGAACGGTATCAACGTGGTACCCTTCTTCCTCTAATACTTCACTCAACAATTCACATAATTGAATATCATCATCAACAACTAATACGCGAGACATTGTTACTTACCATATAAACAATAATAGTTCGCATTTTAATTATCATTAATTTTAAATCAATTGATAAATGTGATAATGCCGCTATAAAAGTAAGTCTTTTTCAATTGGTATAAATTTTGAGGCCGATTCGATTAAATTCTGGGCGGTTAAACCAGGAACGCCATAAACTTCTACAGGCTTGTTGAAACGTTCTTTAATTCGTTCCACTAAAATTTCAAAGTCACCATCACCAGAAACCAATACAATCACATCAGCCTGTTCTGCTAACTCAATCGCATCTAATGCGATACCAACATCCCAATCTCCTTTTGCGCTGCCATCTCGGCGTTGAATGAAAGGTTTTAATTTCACATCAAAACCAACCCCACGCAAAATATGATGGAACTGTCGCTGTTTAGGATCTTGACTCGAAATTGCATACGCATGAGCGGCTATAACGTTACGTCCTTCCGTAGCCACATACCAAAATTGGTTGTAATCAAAATTGCTGCGGTATTTATCACGAGTGGTGTAATAAACATTTTGCACATCTACTAAAATTGCTACTTTTTCCATTTTATTCTTATGCCTTTAATCGAGTGTGACTACCCTATTCTATTCATCTCAAAATTGCGAGTAGCTTTCGCTAATGTGGTATCCGAGAACAATATTGAACCTATTAGCTACACTTAACGTATATCTATTTTTAATTTAATGAGGCTAGATTATGGTTAAATTAATGTTCGGTCTTTTCATGGTCAGCCTTTATGCAGGTCAAGCTAATGGTTACCCAGCTTATGGTCACTATTTAGAACATAGAAGCGTTATCTATTTCGCTCCCAGCCAAGATTCAATGGTGAAATCGTTTCTTAAAGGGGTTCTTATCAATAACTGCCAGCTCAAAGAGCGTGACATTGTAACCATTGTAATTACAGAAGATGGATACACAGTGCCTCAGTGGTTTGATAAAGAATTCAACATTGAGTCTGTAGCCCACATTTACCAAATCCCAGAAGGCTCACATACTGCAATTTTGATAGGTAAAGATGGAGAAGAAAAGCACAGGTGGGATGGAGAAACAAATTGGCAGGGTTTAACTGATTTAATCGATGAAATGCCAATGAGGAAACAAGAAATGCAGCGACGTAGTAGCCACTGCAATATTTGAGCTGTAATTGATTAAATTGATTAGCGTCACTTAGCTTACATTTACTGAACTGAACTAGTATTGCAATTTACAGTTCGTTAAACCAAGCCAGTTTTTCATGAAGTTGAGCTACGCTACCCACAACAATTAATGCTGGGCTCTTAGCTTGAGCTGCTAGGCTTGATAGGTCTTGTAAACCACCACGATAAACCTTTTGTTCTTTGCGTGTACCATTTTCAATAATGGCGACAGGCATATCAGCACGCATTCCATTATCCAGTAAATTTTTCTGAATATTAGGGCTCTCTTTAAGGCCCATATAGAACACGATAGTGTGATTGTGTTGAGCAAGAGAGCGCCAATCAATATCTTCACCGTCCTTCTTCAGATGACCAGTGATGAATTGAACACTTTGAGCGTGGTCACGATGTGTTAATGGGATTCCCGCATACGCAGTAGCACCTGCGGCAGCAGTAATACCTGGTACAACTTCAAATCTCACATTGTTTTCTGCTAGAGTTTCACACTCTTCCCCACCACGACCAAAGATGAATGAGTCTCCACCTTTCAAGCGGACAACCAGCTTATTCTCTTGTGCTTTAGTCACTAGCAATTGATTGATTTGATCTTGTGGTACACAGTGATGATCGAGTTTTTTCCCCACATACAGCATTTCTGCCTTTGAGTTAGCCATAGCTAATATGTCTTTCGATACTAAGCGATCATAAACCACCACATCAGCTTGTTGAATTACACGTGCGGCTTTTAAGGTAAGAAGGTCTGGGTCGCCCGGACCTGCTCCCACTAATGAAACAAATCCTTTGTTTTCTTCTTTAACATTCGATGACGATACTTCTGACATGCTGCGCTCCGAAGGTTTGCTTGTTTTATATCAAGCTTAAATCTATGCGGTAAGCTGCTGTATTCTTAGCGGCTTATCCAAGTCCTTAACACTTAGATTATCAGTTGTTGGAATAAATATTCTGACTAAATACTAACTAAGATAGAAATATTTATAACAAAACAATCTATTGCGGATATTTCGTTCAAAATAAAAAAGCCCCAAACATAGTTCGGGGCCCTTTATCACTCACACTGAATATTATTACCGTGTCTAAACTTACTTAGCGTTTAGAGAAGGTGCTGTCTTTGCATGAGTTAAGTATAGAGGAACACACGTTAACAGTAGACCACCAACGATGTTACCAAGGATTGTAGGGATAAGGTTGAAGTTCAACCATGTCGCGATACCGAAATCAGCGCCTAGAATCATACCCAGTGGGAATAGGAACATGTTTACTACTGTATGCTCGAATACTAGTGCGAAGAAGATGAAGATTGGGAACCACATCATTGCTACACGACCAGTAACGGTGCGTGCTGTCATGTTACCAATCACACCTAGGCATACCATTAGGTTACAGAAGATACCGCGTACGAAACACGTGATCCATCCGTCCATTCCCATGTTTTCGAAACCTAGGCTACGACCCGTAGAAACCGCAATGAACTTTTGAGCAACGGCATTTGGCTCAAGAGAAAAATTACCAGTCAGTGAGATTGCAACAAGGAACGCAACAATAAGAGAACCAATTAGGTTACCCAGACCAACGATACCCCAACAACGCAAAATACGACCCCAAGTAATACCCGGGCGGTTATCAAATTTAGCTAAAGGTGCTAAACCAAATACACCGGTTACTAGGTCGTAACCCATAACACTTAAAATGACGAAACCGACAGGGAACACTAGTGCGCCCACAATACCAATGCCAGTTTGTACGATAGTTGTAATAGCAACAACAACTGCAAGAGAAAGAATAATACCAGCCATAGTGCTTCGGATCAGAAGATCACGAGTACTTGTTTTTGTTTTTGCTTCACCCACATCGATCATAGTTTGAACGAATTCAGCTGGTTTGAAATCAGGAGACATAATGTTGTCCTTAAAAAAGTTAAAATTAAAAGTTAAAATCGGATAGGAAAAGGTTCTAGTTGCCAAGCTAAGGCAATGTTGGAACTAGAACCCTTGAACTATCGAATCTTAAACTGGCTCAACTCAAGCAAAGCCGAATTTAGATTATGCTGAAATTTCAACAGCACCTTTAGTAACACGAGCTTTATATGCTTTTACGCTAAATTGCTCGTCTTCCATGCACACACCTGTTGCCAGGTTAAAGCGTTGCTTTTTAAGCGGACTTGCCACCCAAAGCTCCCCTTTATGTTCAACCGTTAAACCACGAGATAAAACGTTTGATTGGAAGAAAGGGTCTGTATTACTAATTGCGAACACTTCTTCCGCTTTAGTTGGGCGGAAGATTGCTACTTGCTCACCAGCAACCAACGCACATACACCTGTACCTGGAACAATGTCTTCGATCTTACAAACTTTAGTAAATGCCATGATGTAATCTCCCAATTAAACCAGTTCAACGTGAAGGATGTCGCCCTTCGCTTCTGGGTGTTTTTCTGTAAATGTTGCTGGACGGTGTTGTTCACGACCATCTTCAACAAACACTACGTTTTCATCACGGTCATCAGCATTAATGAAGTGTGCGAATCGCTTAAGTTGAGCTTCGTCGTTAATAGTGTCAGTCCACTCACAAGCAAAGTTCCCCACTAGCCCAGCAATGTCAGCTTCAAGCTGGTCGTTGATGCCAAGTTTGTTATCAACAATCACTTCACGCAGGTAGTCAACACCACCTTCTAGGTTGTCCATCCATACTGAAGTACGTTGTAGTGGCGCAGCCGTACGAATGTAGAACATCATGAAGCGGTCAATGTATTTCAACAGTGTTTCTTGGTCTAGATCGCTTGCCAGTAGGTCTGCATGACGAGGTTTCATGCCTCCGTTACCGCAAACATACATGTTCCAACCTGCGTCAGTTGCGATGATACCTAAATCTTTACCTTGAGCTTCAGCACACTCACGAGTACAACCAGACACACCAAACTTCATCTTATGAGGAGTACGTATGCCTTTGTAACGGTTCTCGATCATCACGCCTAGGCCAACAGAATCTTGAACGCCGTAACGACACCAAGTTGAACCAACACATGTCTTCGCCATACGAAGTGCTTTTGCGTAAGCTTGACCCGTTTCATAACCTGCTGCGATTAACTTCTTCCAGATTGCTGGTAAGTCATCTTTTTGAGCACCGAATAAACCGATACGTTGTGCGCCAGTAATCTTCGTGTATAGGTTGTATTCAGCAGCAACATCAGCAAGAACACTAAGTGCTTGTGGCGTTACTTCACCACCAGCCATACGAGGGATAACTGAGTAAGTACCATCTTTTTGTATGTTACCTAGGAAGTTGTCGTTGGTATCATGAAGCTTCACTAACTCAGGCTTAAGGATGTGTTCACCCCAGCAAGAAGCAAGAATAGAACCCGCTAGAGGTTTACATACTTCACAGCCGTAGCCTTTACCATATTTTTCTAGTAGCTCATCGAATGTTTTGATTTCTTCGATTCGAATTAGGTGGAAAAGCTCTTGGCGAGAGTAAGCAAAGTGCTCACAAACGTCGTTCTTCACTTCCACACCCGCTTTAGCAAGTTCTGCGTTTAGCACTGAAGTCACAAGTGGAATACAACCACCACAACCCGTACCCGCGCCAGTGACTGCTTTGATATCCCCAATGGTGTGGTGACCTTCAGCAACTGCTTGAGCGATCTTGCCTTTAGTTACATCGAAACAAGAACAAATAACGGCAGTTTCTGGTAAAGAATCAGCACCAAGTGTTGGCTTTTCACCACCAGCGTGAGCAGGAAGAATCAACGCATCTGGGTGTTCTGGCAGGTCGATTTCGTTAAGCATAAGCTGTAGAAGATCGCCATAGTCAGATGTGTCACCGACCATTACCGCACCAAGCAGTTTCTTGTTGTCTTCAGAAACGATTAGACGTTTGTAAACCTCTTGCTCTTCATTTTGGTAAACGTAGCTCTTACAACCAGGAGTACGACCGTTCGCATCACCGATAGAGCCAACTTTCACGCCCAGAAGTTTCAGCTTCGCAGACATATCAGCACCTTCGAACGTGCTTTCGTTACCTACTACGTGGTCAACTGCAACTGTCGCCATTTTGTAACCAGGAGCAACAAGGCCATAAAACGTTTGGTTCCAAGACGCGCACTCACCAATTGCGTAAACATCTTTGTCTGTCGTTTGGCAGTGATCGTTAATCTCGATACCACCACGAGGCGCAATACCTAACCCCATTTGACGAGCAAGTTTGTCTTGTGGGCGAATACCCGCGGAGAATACGATGAAATCTGTTTCAAGCTCTGTTCCGTCTGCAAAACGCATAACGTTACGAGCTTCAGTGCCTTCAGGAGCAATCTCTAGCGTGTTCTTGCTGGTATGTACATTTACGCCCATACGTTCGATTTTTTGACGAAGTTGGTTACCACCTGCAAGGTCAAGTTGCTCAGCCATAAGCTTTGGAGCAAACTCAACAACGTGTGTTGTCACGCCAAGTGCTTTTAGCGCACCAGCGGCTTCAAGACCAAGTAAACCACCACCAACAACCACACCAGACTTAGAGTTTTTAGCGGTTGCTTCAATCGCTTTCAAATCTTCGATTGTGCGGTAAACGAAACAGTCTTTACCTTCGTGACCTTTGATTGGCGGAACGAATGGGAAAGAACCAGTGGCAAGAACAAGCTTATCGTATTGAATTTCACGACCTGTGCTTGAGTAAACCGTCTTTTTCTCACGATTAACGTTAATTGCACGCTCACCGATCAGCATATTTATGCCGTGTTTCTCGTAGAAGCCTTCTTTAACTAAAGAAAGTTCGTCTGCAGTGTGGTGTGAAAAATATGAAGAAAGGTGTACACGATCGTATGCTACGCGAGGCTCTTCACAGAAGACTGTGATGTCCATGTTAGCGACATCTGTCTTCTCTACTAAATCTTCGATATAGCGATGACCGACCATCCCGTTACCGATTACGACTAGCTTCATCTTGCTCATAAGAATTCCTGAAGGTTATATATTTCTTAACTGAGCGAATAATGAATTATGAAAGAAAATGAAAATATGATGTAAATCAATTACGAAATCAAACTACCCTAAAGGGGTAGAACAAAAGAGGTAGATGTGACTAAAACAGAGGAAAAACAGCTATAAACCTTGTATTTACTAGGGTTTAAATCAAATGGAATGAGATATACCCACACATATAGTGTTGTAATATTTCAAAATAGATTACACAAACAGTAACTAAATGACAATAGTTTTCATTTAGATTCTGTCTCTTATACACATC
>NZ_VTXD01000033.1 GCF_013114625.1 Vibrio sp. 99-70-13A1 | reverse complement strand
GAATAAATCTAAAGATCTTAGAGAGCGAACATTCAGAAGTGTCGAAGAAAGCCTTCGTTTATCTTGGAATGCATTAGATCTTACGGTTCAACAGAAAGAATTTCTTTCCGACCATGTAGATTCGGCTTCTGAAACAGTTATTTCTTATGAAAAACAATATCGTATTGGCAAACGTACGTTATTGGATTTATTGAACACTGAAAACGAACTATTTGAAGCTCGTAAAGGTTATTTAGACGCCAAATATGATGAACAATACGCCAAGTATCGTGTAATGAATGCATCAGGCAACTTACTTACAGCTCTCAAAGTTGAGACTCCAGCGCAGTGGAATGAAAAGGTTGAATATTAATTTATGACTAAACGAATCATATTTCCATTAATTGCACTTTTAGCGTCAATGGGGACATTCGCATCTGAGAATGATGAGTTTGATTATTTACCCACTCCTATGGCTGAAAGAAATTATGATCTTTTAGATGAAGATAATGACGGGGTAATTAATGAACGAGATTTATGTCCCGACACCCCAGCGCGAGCTGAAATCGACAATGATGGCTGTGGCACTTTTTTGAAGACAACAGAAAAAATGCAGCTTCATATCTTATTTGCTAATAATTCAGTAGACATCAACCCTGCCTTTTTAGCTCAAATTAGAGAAATGGCAGGCTTTTTGAAGCAATATTCATCAACTTCTATTGAACTTCAAGGCTACGCAAGTAAAACAGGTAATGCAGAACACAACTTAATGCTTTCTAAAAGCCGAGCTGCAAATGTTAGAAGAGCATTAATCAGTAATGGAGTCATGAGTTCTAGAATTGAAATCGTGGGGCATGGTGACAAAGATCTAGATAATAAAGGTACAGACAAAATCAGCCATGCAATGAACCGCAAGGTGGTAGCTTCTGTTGTTGGGTTCAAAGGGAACATCAAAGAAGAATGGAACATATTTACAACAATCAGTAAATAATTGCCTTCTCATACCACTTCTTTATGAAAGACTAGCATCCAATGCTAGTCTTTTTTATGGCTACGTTTTTAATTACGTGTACCTCGGATTTCTATAATGTTATTCTCTGCACGTTATCAAAATAGAGAACTAATCAATGAGCAAACTAACCGCTGATATTCAAGCAAACCTAGACCTTTTTGTTGCTGAAACACAAAAGAACCAACTTGTATGGGGCCTTCGCAATGATGAAGGATGGCTTGCTTGTGATTCAACTGAATTCGAAACAAGCGAAGTAATGCCATTTTGGTCTTCAAAAGAAGACGCTGTCACTCACAACGTTGAAGAATGGGCTGATTTTGAAGTACTTGAAATCCCATTAGACATCTTTGTTGAAGACTGGTTACTGACTCTAGCTGAAGATGGTGTTTTGGTTGGTACAAACTGGAATGCTAGTTTAGAAGGCAAAGAACTTGAGCCTTCAGATTTAGCTAAATTATATATCTAAGTTTTTTTGAAAGGTCATGTATGAAACACATGACCTTTTCTTTATCCTCTAATGACTTCTCTCACACTCTTGTCTAAAACAGTCATATAAAATTGAATTGATAAATTATTAACTTTAGAATGTCATTCTTTATAATTTAGCCTTCAAAGCAAACTCCTTGATGAATCGTACTTTTTTCTTCCTTCTCGCTATTGTTAGCTTTTTTTCTTACGCAACTAACACCTCATCAAATCCGATTAATAGCTCAATCAGTACGCCTAATACCAATTGGAACATATTGTATCTATCAAACTCAGTTCATGAAGAGTTTCGGTCTTTAAACATGTTACAAAGCCGTTATGCCTCATTACCTTCATCTGGAGAGAAACTGTATATCAGCTCTTTGCTTTATCAATTTATGACAAGTCATGAGCAGCCATACTACGGCGGAAATTCCGATGATAAAAACTATAAAGCAGTAGAAGCAGCTTTTATCGAAGCCTTGAAATTAGATGCTCGGGGACACTACAAAGAATCTCAAGCATTGTTCATTTCTGTATTAGAAGATATGCAGAAAGCTAATGACTCTGTTGGTAAAGCTATCATCAAGTATAATTTATGCCGCTCTCTCAATGAGCAATCTAAATATCATCAAGCTCATTATTATTGCTCTGCATTACAAACCTATTTTGAAGATGAAACAGACCCTGTATTACAGGTCTCCCTAGGCTACCGGGTGATTGCCAACAATCAATACTTTAGAAGTGACTACAATTCGGCGTTAAATAGCTACATGTTGTTGATTAATAACTTCCCTAAAGGGCAAGATATTTCCGGAATTTATAACGACATAGGAAACTTATTCAAAGAGATTGAGCAGTTTGATAAATCTGAAAAATATCTGTTAACGGCTTTAGAACTAAGATCAGACAGCTCTAACCTGATGAAAACACAAGTTTTACACAGCCTAGCGGAGCTTTACATAAGCATGAACCAATCAACTCAAGCTGTCTTTTATTTTGAACAAGCTTATGAGGCGGTTCAGAAAACAGAATCTACTTACGGTAAAGCTCTGATCAATTTAGGCTTAGGCAAAGCACATATTTTGGCCGAAGATTACAGCCTAGCCCATAGTTATCTTGTTGAAGCTCTCACGACCTCAGAAAAACTAGACAATAATAAAATCCGAATAGAAGCTTACTTAGCAATAAGCGATTTATTTGAGCAACAAGAGCTTTTTGATGAATCATTTAACTATGCTCATCTAGCAATTGAACTATCAAAAACAATTGAAAGAAATAAATACCTAGCTGATTCCCTTCTACAGCTTACGGATTTATCACTCGCAAGCAATGAACACAAAGATGCTTTTCATTTCTATAAAGAATACTCAGCTATACAGCTTAGAAACCGAGATGTTGATAACCGTTTAGCACTTGAAGCACTAGAGCTAACCAGAAGCCAGTATGAGAAAGAACTGCAGAGCTCATTACTACTCAGCCAGACTCAACTAGATAAACTGAAAATAGACAAAATGACCCAGCAAAAACTCATGTATAACATTATTGTTATCATTCTTTTGTGTGCTGCAAGCTTCTCATTTTGGTCCAGTAAGCGAGTAAAAGAAAAATCATCTTTAGATTCACTCACAAGTGCTTTGAACAGAGCGGCTGCGATTCGAAAAATTAAACGTATTAAGCAGAATTCAAAGAACAGAAAGCATGTTTTAATTCTATTAGACTTAGATAAATTTAAAGCGATAAATGACGACTACGGTCACCCAACAGGCGATCAAGCGCTAGTTAATATAAGCCAACAAGTTAGAAGCCGAATTGGTCAACATGATTTGCTTGGACGGTTAGGTGGCGAAGAGTTTGTCATTCTATTAACTGATGTCGAAGAAAGTGATGTAAGAGAACGTGTTGAAGAAATACAATATGCCGTTTCATCTACTGAGTTCTTTTCAGAAAGCAAAAAGCCACTGAGTATCACTGCGAGTTTTTCTTATCTTTCAACTTCGCAGGCACTGAGTGACTTTAATGTTCTGTATTCAGTTCTTGACCAAGCTCTCTATCAAGCTAAGAAGAATGGTCGTAACTGTATTATTGATGCTTACAACGATGCGATTGATTTACCTAGCTCTGTTTTCGAACAAGCTCAGACATCACTTCAGAGCGATTCTCAAGGTAATCCGTAAGCCCAACTTTACGTAACTCACAAGCAGGGCAATCGCCACAGCCATCTCCAACAATTCCGTTATAGCAAGTCAGGGTTTTATTTCTGATCAGTGATAGAGAATCATACTGATCAGCTAAAGCCCAGGTCTCGGCTTTATTAAGCCACATCAAAGGCGTTTTAATTTCTAACGCCTTATCCATTCCTTGAACTAAGGCTGAATTCATCGCTTTAACAAAATCATTACGACAATCAGGGTAGCCTGAGAAATCGGTTTCACAAACGCCTGTAATGATACTTTCTGCGCCAATTTGGTAAGCGTAGATACCAGCCAGAGTTAAAAACAAGATATTACGACCAGGAACAAAAGAATTGGGTAAGCCATTCTCTTGTAGTTCATGAGAAACAGGGATGTCGTCTCGTGTAAGAGAACTGATTGCTAGCTCATTCAATAATGTTACATCCATTACTTTATGAGCTTTTACGCCTAATTCAGCGGCTAATGATTGTGCGACTTCAATTTCAAGCTTATGACGTTGCCCGTAATCGAAAGTGATTGCATGTACTTCGTCGTATTCTTTTAATGCTTGAACTAGGCAAGTTGTAGAATCCTGCCCTCCACTGAAGACAACTACTGTTTTTTTCATGTTAAATCCTTACAAAACAGCCATTAGAACGCTGTTAATTACTAAGATGATAATAGCCAAATATATAAACTGAACTGGTATTGCTACTAATAATGAAAACTAGGCAATGCTCAAATATTTATGAGTTTGAATAGATAATCGCCAATTACGTTTCACGCAAGTATCAATACATAATTGAGTCGCTCGCGGCTTTTGGCTAATAGGTTGTAAAGCGATAACTGTTTCTTCAGATAACTCAGCTTTAGACATAAGTTCATCAAGCTGATCAATATCTTTCTGGGTGCCAACTGGGTGTTTAATTTCATTTGCACGAACAAGCGCAGAAACCAAAACGGGTAGCTTACCTTTCATCGCAATTTTTGGTGACAGTGTCACCCACGTATTGTCTGTTGCTTTAACTTCAGAAGTCCCGCTGGTTTCGATTTGACATTTACAACCGATTTTTTCGAAAGCTTCAGTCAGAGGAACAAGATCATAAATGCAAGGCTCTCCGCCAGTGATCACTATATGATTCGCTGTATAACCTTGGCGGGTATATTCTTGAACAATACCCTCAGCATCAATAGGTGACCAAGTTGGTGAATCTTGAGTTTTCAACATAATGTCACCTAAGGTCGTTTGGTCTTTTTCTAAAGCTTCCCACGTTTGCTTGGTGTCACACCATGAACACCCCACCGGGCAAACCTGCAACCGAACAAATACAGCAGGAACACCGGTAAAGACACCCTCACCTTGGATAGTTTCAAACATTTCGTTAATCTTGTACAACTTCGCCTCAGCTCTATCATCTTATTACGTTATTTAAGCCGCAGACGATAAAGCACTTAACCCTTTGGGTCAAACAATTGAATATTTGCCATCAAAATGCTCAAACGTCTAGCCTGTTTTTCTAACTTCCCTTATCCTTGCGAACATTAGATTTTATTAAGTTTTAACTCTTTGGTAGGTAATTGAATGTACAAGTTAGTAGCACTAGATATGGATGGCACACTATTAAATAGTGATAAAGTCATTTCTCAAGAAAACAAAGACGCAATTGCGAAGGCTCGTAAAGCAGGCGTAAAAATCGTACTTGCCTCTGGTCGCCCTCTAGAAGGCATGCAAAGTAAGCTGGATGAATTAGAAATAAATGGTAGCGATGACTTCGTACTTTTCTACAACGGTTCAATGGTACAAAACGTATCAACGAAAGAAATCATTCACAGTAAGATCAGTAATGGTCAAGCCGCAAAAGCGATTGCAAAGCTAGCAAACGAACTCGGTGGTTATGTTCATGCCTTTAGTAAAAAGCATGGTCTCATTACCCCTAAAAATAATGAATATACTCAAATCGAAGCAACTATTAACGGCTTAGATATCACTGAATTCAACTTTACTGATCTTGAAGATAATCACGAAATCATTAAAACAATGATTGTCGCAGAACCATCAAAGTTAACTGAAATTATCAGTCAGCTATCACCTGAATTACATCAAGAATTTACGATCGTGCAAAGTGCTCCTTTCTTCCTTGAATTCTTGAATCCTGAATCAAATAAAGGTGTGGGTATCGAAGCTATTGCTAAACATCTAGGTATAAAAGCAGAAGAAGTGATCTGTATGGGCGATGCAGAGAATGACCATCATATGCTTGAATATGCTGGCTTAGGTATCGCAATGGAAAATGCAATGGATGAAACTAAAGCAATCGCCGACTACATTACTGCAAGTAATAATGAACACGGTGTTGCAAAGGCTATTGAAAAATTCATTTTTGAGCCTATGGCTTAACCTGAAGAAGATATTTAACCTGGAGAAAAGGCTTAGCCCGGAGAAAAAAGCTTAATCCGAAGACAAAGCTTAACCACGGACAACATGCTTAACCCCTAAAAATAATGAGCGTGGTTGATTATTAGTTTACGTATGAATAGCAACTAATCAGCCCGTTCATGTTCTACATTCAAAGACTCAAACTGATTCTCATTTTGAAAAGATCAAAACACCTTTAATTTAATACTATAAAATCAACGAGTTATAACACACTCCTTTTGGCACTCGATTTGCAATTCCCATATACAACTAATTACAAAATACGTTGGTAAGGGAATACAATGAAGAATACAAAAAGAATACTTTACGTTCATTATGGTGATAACTGGATTAGAGGCAGTGAAGTCTGCTTAATTAATTTAATAGACTCGCTAAACAAAGAGCGTTACACACCCTTCCTTTGGACCAACTGCCCTGCACTACTTCATCATTATGAAGGGCACAACATCACATCAGAACTGTCTGCTTTTCCGCTCATAGGTGGCTGGCAATCTCCTCGTTTTGACACCGTTAGTTGGTGTCACCTTGTCAAACACGCTATTCATTACATCAAAACCTATGGCATCGACGTAATACACGTAAACAGCGGTGCTCCTTGCCAGTGGATGTGTTTAGCCGCTCGTATCTGCCAAGTCCCTCTTGTGACACAGCTTCATAGCCATTACCAACTTAGAGACCGTTTTACACTTGGTTTGCACATGTCCCCTCACATTGTTTGTGTGAGTGATGCAATCAGCAAAGAACTTCTATCAGATGGATACCCTAAGAATAAGCTATCTGTGATCCCTAACGGTGTCAGTATGAACTTCAAGCGCTATGTCAATGTAAGACAAACTCTACACATTCCAGACAATGCTTTTGTATTCGCTACTGTGGGGTCATTGATTATCCGCAAAGGCGTCGACCTAATCATTCAAGCACTTAAACATATTTCTCCGGCTGGAAACATTCACCTTGTGGTTATAGGGGAAGGTGAAGAAAGGAAAAACCTTGAAACTCTCGTGTCAAAGCTGGGGTTATCTGACAATGTTCATTTCGTTGGGGAGCAAAGCAACGTTTCTAATTGGCTTGTTGGAGGGGTAGATGCTTTTGTCAGCGGTGCAAGGGAAGAAGCATTTGGTCTTGTGCTTGCTGAAGCTGGATTGGCGAAATTGCCTGTCGTTGCTCCACAAGTCGGTGGAATTCCTGAGTTCATCAAGCACGAAATAACAGGGCTTTTATACTCACCTAAAAACCCTATCATCGATATGGCTAGTTGTATGTTAGCACTCATTTCAAATGTATCACTACGGTCTAGGCTAGCCGAAAACCTATACCAGCTCGCTTCTACTCGTTTAACAATTGAGTCTAATACTCATGCTTTGGAATCTTTATACGCCCGCATCACTCACGAGCCAAGTAGCCACTGTGTACCTATTGCTCATGGTTTAAAACCATTGTTACGTTGGACATTCAGATAGCAAACCTATCGTTTAAATTTCCCATATCAGATGTAACGCAAAGCAAGATTGAGTAAATAATCAAAATGAGGGTAAGACCATGAACATTGCTAGCCATAAGTTTACATTCAGTAAAACTTCGAACCATACGCCGGTTCATAGCTTTGTGTACGACCCAATTCCGTTTGCAGGAGGCTCAAAAGTGGCGACAGCTGAAATGCTACAATCTTGTCATCACAACAAAACTCAATTCACAATCCTTAGTGCAGACGGTGATTCTTGGGCTAAATTATCAAAGCACGGTAATTGTCGAATCTTATCACTGCCTAAATGGAAGTTCCTGACAAAAACACAAGGCTTAGGGTATTGGTTCGCGCAGCTTTGTTTAGTCAGTTTCATTCTGTTTACTATGCTAAGAGTGAAACGTATTGATTACGCGATTGGTGCCTCTGGCCCTGGAATTGATATGGCTATTTACTTAGTCGGTTTATTCTCTAAATACTCAATCATTCAATTAATACATGGTCCTGTCGCTCAATCTCGTTCTATCGGCTACTGCTTAACCAAAGCCTACAAAGTCTTTTATTTAAAGAGTAGCGAACAGTCCATAACAAATTCTATCTATCATTATTTCACTTTGACAAACGACCCAGTTCAAAACCAAATTCTTGCTCGATTCTCAA
This sequence comes from Vibrio sp. 99-70-13A1, assembly GCF_013114625.1. Lineage (GTDB taxonomy): Bacteria > Pseudomonadota > Gammaproteobacteria > Enterobacterales > Vibrionaceae > Vibrio. The sequence goes on along the minus strand of NZ_VTXD01000033.1, from coordinate 47,192 downwards.
TGGACAAAGAGCAATATCATCCATTCAATAATGGCATTGCTCAATGTAATTGGCCTTCTACCTCAAGCTTTCAATCAACTAGAGTGTTATGGGCAGCTTCGTTATTAAAATGGAAAGGTTTAGACGTACTGTTAGAAGCAATTAACCCGGCGCACAACGAAGAACCCATCGAAACAGATATCTGTTATATACGCCCGACAAGTACCGAGATTGAAGTAAGTTCCCTGCCAGAAAACTGGGCTAATGTTTCTCTTTATCAATCACCATCAAATTTAGACCAAATTCGATCTCAAGCAGGGATATTTGTCTCCACCAGCATTGAAGAACCTTTTGGATTATCGATTCTTGAAGCACTGGCTGCGGGGTTAAGTGTCGTTATACCTGAAGATGGGGCTTACTGGGACAAAGTGCTTACTCATGGCATCAACTGCATGAAATACTCACCTCGCAGTGCTAATGCATTACGCGAAACCCTAAACACGCTAACACATGATTCAAATCTAAGAGCTTCACTCGCAATCGAAGCCAAAAATGTCGCTACTGGCTACCACGCTGAACAATGCTATGCCGAGATTTGCCAATGTCTTTCAACGCCTAAAGCAAACCTTTCTTTCGAGCATCAGTCACGAGGGAAAGCACTATGAGCCTTAAACCAAGAGCTATGAGCCTTAAACCAATAGCTATCAACTCAAGACCAAATGAAACGAACTTAAAACTAAGCGAAAAAAGCTTAAAGATCAGCACGACGAGCAAAAAACAAAGCCCAATAGCGAATATGCTCACTTATGGTTTAGGCTTGGTTCTAAACAAAGGCATATCATTAATCATGCTGCCGTTTATGGCGAGTTACTTACAACCTCAGCAAATCGGAAAACTTGATTTATTGGCTTCTATAGGGGCAGCAAGTGGCATTGTGATCGCCTTAGCAATGCATGAAGTCTTGTACCGTTTTGTAGGAACAGAAAAACAAACCGCCAATCAGTTTAAGCGTGCAAGTGAGTTATACAGCTCAACTTGTATGATTGCCGTTGTCATAAGCCTAGTGCTGTTTTCGATCATCAATTTAATCCCCTTTCCTGCTGACTTCCTGGTGTCAAAGGTCGAGTTAAATCTTCTTCTCGTCTGCGCATCATTAGACGGTATTCTTGGGTTATCTACCGCATGGCTTCGCATGCAAGACAAAGCCAAAACATTTTTAGTGATAAGCGTCTTATCCACCACATTGCAGGTCGGGCTCATTGTAGTAGTACTGACCACCCAACCGACGGTGATTAACATACTGGCTTGTGGAGCTATTACTTATGCCGTTCAATTTTTTGCATTACATGCCATCAACCATTTTGAATGGCGTTTACCTTCTAAGACCCAGTTTAAAAAACACTTAAGTTATGGCATTCCATTAATGCTGACCGCATTTGTTGGGTTTGGACTGAATGGTTCAGAGCGTTTCTTTCTCGCGTATAACACCGATCTAAATACACTTGGTTTATACGCTGTTGCCATTAAGTTCTCGTTTGCTATGTGTATTCTCATGCAGCCATTTGGTATGTGGTGGATGCCAAAACGCTTTCAATACATCAATGAGCATGGTGTAAAAAAAACCTGCACGGTTACTCAACTGGGTATCTCGTACCTAACCGCCTTAACAATTTTTGTCGCCTTTTCTGCAAAAGTGTTTATCTCCTTAGCTCTACCGGAATCCTATACTATTTCCATCCAATTACTTATTGGTACTCTTTTAGTCGCGTGGTTTAAAGAGTTATCGGAACTTGTAAACATTGGTGTTTTATACAATAAAAACACCCAACAACAGTTTAGAGTCAGCTTTGTTTCTACCCTTATTGGACTTGGTCTAATGTGGGGGCTAGGAAACGAACTCGGCATCTGGGGAATAATTATTTCACTAGGTATTGCACAAGCCCTTAAAGCCGTATCTATCTATACCCTAAGCCAACGACAGCTATTCATGCCATATCAAATTAAGTTTCTCACCATCAACATCGTCTGCTTACTCGTCTTTTTGTACGTGGCTTTTCATGTTTCAGATTTATGGCTATGTGCAATTCTCGCATTATTAAGTCCAATTGTTGCCTTATTACCTACACTGTTAATAAAAGAAGTGAATCAGTGGGTTACCCATAAAGCACTTAACAGAAATAATAGTTCACTTAGCACCAGCAATTGTTCACTTAGAAGAAACAATAATGCTCTATACACAAGTAAAACCAGTAATTGTAGGAGTGATGGATAATGACAGCGCAAACTAATCGTCTGACCTCTATCGTTTCTATTTCATTTCTCTGCTTAGCTATTGGAGTGATTTGGTACCTTGTTCCTCATCCATTGGTTGCTATTGTCATTTCATTCCTGCCTCTTGGTGCATTGTTTGTTATAAATAAAACATTCTGGCTGGTTATTTTATTTGTTGTCTTTTCATTCTTTAGAATTCACGAAGCTATCCCTGTTTTATACTCATTGAAAATTCCATTGCTACTTTCTCTTGGCGCCCTATCTGCTTTGCTCTGGCATGCTTTAATCAGTAAAGAATTGAAAATGTATTGGCACCATTCATTGACTTGGTTAGCCATATTTTGGGGGCTGGTTTTTATAGGGATCATTTTTGCTTCAAACCGTCCTATTGCCATCGAACAATTCAAAGGTATTTACTGGAAAATCATGGTGATGACTCTTGCCATCGTTTGGCTCGTGAACAGCGCTGAAAATTTAGGGCGAACTTCACTCATCATTATATTGTCAGGGCTATTGATAGGTTGTATTGCTCTATCCAACTCAATAAATGGAATTGGGCTAGTCGAAGGAACACGAGTCACCATTGGGCGAGATCTCGGTTCTATGTTAGGGGACCCAAACGATTTAGCCTTGGTACTCATGTTCCCGCTCGCCTTTGCATTAAGTCATACCACCACCCGAGGTATTTCTATCTTGTTACGAATTTTATGCGGCGTAATTTGTATTGTTTTATTAGCGGCTATCATCGCGACACAAAGCCGTGGTGGGTTACTCGGATCCATGGCGGTATTTGGGTTATTTGCCATTAAATACATACGCTCTAAAACCCTACTGTTTACCATCTCTGTCGTGGGTGCGATAGTGCTTTATTTCGCTGCTGGAATATCTGACAGAGCATCCGGAGGGGCAGCAGAGGCAGGTGTTGATGCTTCTGCCATGGGAAGATTATACGCTTGGGAAGCAGCCTTCAAAATGGCGGTTGATAACCCGTTAACCGGTGTTGGACTAAACAACTTTTATTCAAATTACTATTTTTACAGCCCTCATTGGGATGGATTAAATCACGCCGTTCATAGCACCTGGTTTGGTGTTCTGGCCGAAACTGGTTTTGTCGGTTTAGTGGTTTTCATCATCCTTATTGTGTCTCTAATCCGGACCGCACGAAAAACTCAGCAAACATTAGCTCAATCTAAACTTGAGCATGATGCCAACCTCATTTCTTCTGCCAATGCGGTGTATGCAGGTTTGATCGGAACCATTGTCTCTGGAACTTTCTTAACACAAGGGTTCAATTGGCCGATTTACATTCTTGCGGCGCTCACCGTGTGCGTTTTTCATATATGCCAAATCGCTTGTCAAAATGAGAAACAAGAACAGTAGATTTATAAATAATTGAAAAATAACAATTAAATAACTGGCACATTACGTGAAAGAACTCCTATATAACAAAATCAGGAGTGAACATTATGACGTCAGTATCCATCCACGAATTCAAGCATTGGTTGAAATCCCACCCTAATTCTCAAATTAGAAATGTTTTTTTCATTTTGAAAAGCATTAGAAATATTGAGCTACCTACACCGCAATTCGTTAATCAGTCACTTTATCAAGCCCACCAGCTGTTAACTGGTGTCATAAGTGGCAGCACTCGTTTCCTGTATTGGACTCCAGCATTTAAAGGTCGCCTCGCACAATGTGGCAAGCGCCTGTATTTGTATGGTGGGTTACCTTTTGTTAGCGGACCTCTAAAGATTCGCATTGGGGATGACTGTCGTATTTCTGGGCACACTACATTTTCAGGGTGCACTATGACAAGTAACCCTCAACTTACCGTGGGTAACAATGTCGATATTGGCTGGCAATCCACTATTGCTGTCGGCACTCAAGTGATTATTGAAGACAATGTTCGAATTGCCAGTGGCGCTTTTATTTTCGGGTATTCAGGTCACCCACTAGACGCAAAACGCAGAGCACTAGGAGAAGGTGATGACGCTAATCAAATTGGTGAGATCATTCTTCGAAAAGATGTATGGATAGGCACAAATGTCACGATTAAAGGTGGCGTAACCATTGGCGAAGGCACCGTTGTTGCAGCAGGTAGCGTTGTAACAAAAACACTTCCACCCCACTCTATTGCCGCAGGAAACCCTGCACGCGTGATTGGCAGCATTCCAAATGCCCAATATAGCTCAGAACATAATTCAGATATCAATATGAAAGCCTACGACATAAATGGAGGCAACCATGCGTGATTTAATCGTTTTTGGTGAAGATTTTGGAGGCTTACCATCCTCGACTCAGCATCTTGTTCGTTACTTGGCGAAAACTCATAAAGTGTTGTGGGTGAACTCCATTGGTTTAAGACAGCCAAAATTGTGCGCTAAAGATGTAAAACGAGCACTAAATAAAATACTTGGTCGTAATAATGGTCACTCTCAGAACATGACGAATGCCAGTGACACTCCTAATATTACCGTTATCAACCTAAGAACACTGCCCGCTCCTCAATCGAAACTAGGTAGGTTCACCGCTAAACACCTCATGCTCTCACAACTGAAGCCTATGATTGAAAAGCTACAAATAACCGATCCAATACTGTGGACCTCTTTACCTACCGCAGCTGATCTTTGCGGTCATTTAGGTGAGTCTTCCGTTGTTTACTATTGTGGTGACGACTTTCAAGCACTTGCTGGGGTTGATCACAAGACAGTTCAAATGCATGAAGACGAGCTTATTGATAAGGCAGACTTAATCTTTTCAGCGAGCCAGAAACTGATGACAAAGTTTCCCGCGTGTAAAACACAATTATTGCCTCATGGAGTCGATTTAGAACTATTCAGTACACCAGCCCCAAGAGCCTTCGATCTACCCAGCGGGCACAGACCAATAGCTGGTTTTTACGGTAGCCTATCGCAATGGCTCGACTATGACTTAATCGATACCGTTGCTAAGAGCCTACCTGACTGGGATTTTGTATTTATCGGCCCAAATGAGCTGCCAACTTTACAATTACCAAACTATAGTAATGTGTATTACCTTGGTCCTAAAGCGCATTCCGAGCTTCCTAGCTATTCACAACACTGGGATGTAAGCCTATTACCGTTTGTTGATAATGAGCAGATACGAGCTTGCAGCCCTTTAAAACTAATGGAATATTTAGCGACTCAAACACCTATCATTTCAACGCCTTTTCCAGCACTAAAGCCATATGGCAACTATGTGTCTACAGTGGTTGATGCTCAACAAATGATAGAAGCACTTAAACAAGCTAGAGATTTGAAAACTGTACCTAATGGCGTTGTAGACCAAGAAAGTTGGCAGCAACGAGGTAAATTCGTCAATTGGATGTTGGAGTTATTATGAGCAATCTAAAACTTCGCTTATTAGTTATTCTGGGAGCCATGTGGCGTCAACGCTACGTTATTCTCGTGCCTATTTTGATTCTCCCATTTGTGGGGTTTGGAGTGAGTAAAGTCGCCCCACCAAAGTACGATGCCCATACCAGCATGTTGATTCAAGAAACCGCTAAAATGAACCCCTTCTTGGAAGACATTGCGGTATCAACCATGCTTAAAGACCGCATAAACGCACTGAGAACTCTGCTACATAGCCGACATGTGCTTTATTCCGTTGCCACTGAGCTTGAGCTTATTTCGTCTGATATGTCAGCAAGAGAGCAACAAGAAATCATCAGTGATCTTTCTAGCCGGTTATCAGTGACTCAATTAGGCAAAGATTTCTTGAAAATCAGCCTAACTTCTCATTCGCCTGATGGAATGAAAGACACGCTACAATCCGTCAGTGAACATTTCATTGAACAGTTACTCGCACCAGAACGCTCATCTATACAAGATTCCAGTGATTTTTTAAGCATACACATAGAGAAAAGACAAATAGAACTGCAAGCGGCTGAAGAAGCTTTAGCGATCTACAAAAATGAAAATGTGCAGTCTACACCCGAAATCCAAAGCCAAAGTTTGAACCGCTTGGCTTCGCTAAAACAAAACTTAGCAGAGAAACAAGCTGAACTCGCAGGTGTTGAAAAAAGCCTAGGTACAATTGATCAGCAGCTATCCAAAACGAATCCTGTTATAGGTAAGCTTGAAGATCAAATCATAAACATTCGTAGCGACCTAACTTTACTTCAAGCCAAATACACGAATCAGCACAGTGCTGTACAAGCCAAAATGTTAGAACTGGAAAGGTTGGAAAATGAAAGAACGGCCATTCTCAAAATGAAACAACCCACTCTTAACAGTGATCAGCTTTGGGACATCGCCAGCAGTAATACATTAACTAAGTTAAGTGATACGCAACCTCTACTCGTGACACAGTTACATAGCCTGCAATTAGTGCGAGCAAGATATGAGTCATTAAAAGAAGAAACAAAAAGCCTTAAGACAATGATTTTCGAGTTGGAAAATAAAGCTAATAACTTTGGTGAAAAAGCAAAGATCATGTATCGACTTCAGCGCGATGTTCAGATTAAACGTCAGCTTTATGATGAATTGATGGAAAGATATGAAATGGCTCAATTAACGGGCTCTTTAGGTATATTTGAACAAAACAAACGAGTCAAAATAATCGATTTACCTTTTACGCCAAGTATTCGCTCAAACTTACCAAGTCTACTATTTATCATTGCTGGGTTCATCGCGGGGATTGGCTTTGGGGCTGGTCTTGCCACTCTATTCGAATTGTTTGATTCATCAGTCAAACGCAGAGACGAAATAGAAAACGTTCTAGGTGTTCCTATTTTAACCGTGATTCCCAAAATGGATTAATCAAAGCACCCTCTTTTATTACTAATTTTTTATGTACCACTGGTTTTATCTTTATCTCTGTATTTATATCTTTATCTCTCCTAATCCACGCCAGTTATCTCTCTGGCGTTTTATTTCCTCACCAACAAGCTCCCACACAAACCCACACAAAGCCTTTATAAAACTCATATCAAGATAGTTAACGTCATTCCAATTTGATTCTTAAATTAAAAAATAAATACCAACCATTCAAAGCTACATGTAAGCCATTGATTTAAAACAACTAAATAACTGGCACATTTAATGCTAAATCATAAGAAATAGTACAAAAACAAAATCTGACTATTGATACTTAAAAGGGATTTAGCTTATGAAAACACAACTTAAAGGAAAGAAGATAATCCACGTGGTTCAGCATCTAGCTCCGGGTGGCTTGGAAACATTAACTCTAGATCTACTTCAATTCGCCAATAAAGAAGATCAAGTTCTTATTGTCAGCTTGGAAGGCACCCGTGAACAAGCCCTTAAAAACTGGGCAAAACTAGAGCCTTTTCAATCACAACTGGTTTTTTTAGACAAAGCGCCAGGGGTTCAACTCAATGTCATTTTAACGCTGATGAAAGCCTTTCAGGGTGTCAAACCTGATGTGGTACACACTCATCATATTGGCCCCCTTCTATATGCTGGATATGCAGCAAAAATTACAGGCGTACCAGCACGTATCCACACCGAGCATGATGCTTGGCACCTAAATAATACTAAGCGTCGTAGAATTCAAGATATGGCACTTAAAGCAGCGCAACCAACCTTAGTTGCTGATGCCACATGCGTTTACAATCAGCTCAAATCGACTTTCTCTTACGCAAACATTACTACCATCAAAAACGGTATTGATTGCCAAAAATTTAAACCAAGCTCAAAAGAAGACGCGCGAGCGCTATTTTCACTCCCTCAAGATAAAACCATTATTGGGTGTGCTGGCAGGCTTGAAATTGTAAAAGGACAAGATCAGTTAATAAAAGCTTTAACGCTCATTCCAACCAATACTGTTGTGGTGTTTGCTGGTCAAGGTTCTCAAGAATCTGAACTTCAACTGCTTGCTAAAAAGCTGAATGTTGCAGACCGAGTCATCTTCCTAGGGTTAATTGATGACATGGTGAACTTCTATCGTTCATTAGATGTCTTTTGCTTACCTTCACGCCATGAAGGGTTACCTTTATCAACCCTAGAAGCACAAGCTTGTAATATTCCAACTGTTGCGATGAATGTAGGGGCAGTAGATGAAACACTTTGCCCTAATACTGGATACCTAGTCAAAAATAACCATATACCTCATCTGTCGCATGCTTTATTACAAGCGATTTCGGATAGCAAGAATCGCAATGACCTTTCTCTTGGTCCAAGACCGTTCATTTTAAACAACTTCGACGTTCGTAATATGGTTGAGTCTTACAACGACATCGCAAATGGAGCATTCGCATGATTGATCTTCTATTAGTGCTGGCATGCCTTATTTCAGGGGCATTCATTATTTACCATCACATCGGCTACCCATTGCTACTGCGTTGGTATTCAAAAAATCACCCAAGCAACGGCGTACAGGAAAGTACCAGAAGCTATAAAAAAATGCGCAGTGACCGAGTATTACCAAGCATCACGATTCTAGTACCCGCTTTTAATGAAGAGCAATGGATATCAGAAAAGATAAGAAACCTTGCATCATTAGATTACCCAACGGGCAAGCTAAAAGTAATTATTGCCTGTGATGGCTGTACGGATAACACCGTACAAATGGCTGAAATGGCAATCCAAGAAGCGATTTGCTGCGACGTACACTTTGAGATTCATAACCACCGCGAGAACCGTGGAAAAGTCGCGCTTGTGAATGAAGAAGTCTGCCAAATCACCAGTGATATCACCGCGCTAAGTGACGTATCCGCTTTAATTTCATTGGATGCCTTATTAATAGCCAGTGCGCATTTTTCAAATAACGATGTGGGTGTTGTAAACGCCACCTATCGCATGTGCCCCTCAGAAAACCAAGGTGAAAGTACTTACTGGGCATACCAAACGGCAGTGAAAGAACAAGAAGCATCGTTAGGTTCAAGCTTAGGTGCACACGGCGCGTTCTACTTATTTAGAACCGAACTGTTCGACCAGTTACCAGCGAATACCATTAATGATGATTTCATTCTACCCATGCAGATAGTAAAAAAAGGATATGTTGCTGACTACGAACCAAAGATGATCGCGTTAGAGTTAGAAGAAACCAACCAGAGCAATGACTTCAAAAGAAGACTGCGAATTTCAGCGGGTAACATGCAACAAGTCATCGAGTTATTTGGGTTATTCAATCCAAAATTTGGAGGCACGGCCTTCGCTTTCTTCTCAGGAAAAGGCTTAAGACTTTTAACGCCTTACCTAATGATCATATGTTTTATTAGTTCATTACTTCTAAACCACCATTTGGTGTTCGAAATACTGCTCTATGCACAACTCACCGTTTATGGGATTGGTGTGGTCGGATACTTAATGCCACAACACTTAATTGCTAAGCCAATTTCACTAATTTCCTATTTAGTGGTCGGACATTATGCAAACTTTATCGGCGGGCTACGTTACCTGCTAGGTTTTGAAAATTCACCTTGGACACGCGTTAGCCATTAAGGATTTATTATGATGAACACTACTACTATTGACCAAAATAAAAACAGCCTTTACCAAAGCAAAATTTCAAACGCTAAGCGTGCGTTCGACTTCCTAGGTGCCTTGACTGCACTGGCTATATTTCTGCCTTTATTCCCAGTCATAGCATTGGCAATTGCCGTTTCTTCGAAAGGTCCTGTTTTTTATCGCCAACTACGAGTTGGTAAATCAACACCTGATCAAATGAAGCTATTCGAAATATTGAAATTTAGAAGCATGTATCAAGATGCGGAAACACGCTCAGGGGCTGTTTGGGCAACGTCAAATGACCCTAGAATCACACCTATTGGTCGCTTTTTAAGAAAAACGAGGCTGGATGAATTGCCTCAATTATTCAATGTTCTGAAAGGTGAAATGTCGTTAATCGGTCCAAGACCAGAGCGCCCTACTTTCTACAATAAATTAGAAACAGAAATCCCATATTTTGCGGATAGAACTTATGGTGTACTTCCTGGCATTACCGGCTTAGCTCAAGTAAACCAAGGCTACGACACCTGTATTGAGGATGTAAGACGCAAAGTGGGTTTCGACCACAGTTATGCACTTAGCCTATGTTCAGTTAAGTCATGGATAACCACTGACCTAAGTATTATTTCAAAAACGATTATTGTTATGGTTGATGGTCGAGGTCGTTAAAATAGGATAGGATTCGCATTGTCGAAAGTAACGTAAGCACCTGAAACTATGAAAATTGAAGACTTAAAACTGTTTACTACTGTCGTGGAACTTGGCAATTTCACTGCGGCTGCCAATGCGCTTGATCTGCCAAGAGCCAACGTCAGCCGCCGAATCAATGATTTGGAAAAGGCACTCAGCATTCAATTATTTTTTCGAACCACTCGCAGTCTTTCATTAACAAAGTCAGGTGAAGTTTATTACCACGAACTAACCAAAGCACTGACTGCTTTAGAAAAAGCAAATCGCGTAGCTTCAAATTTATTAGAAGTGCCGCATGGAAGAGTCAAACTTGGTTTATTGCCCGAGACAGGTGACATAATCCAATCTTCCCTATTTAAGTTTCAAGATTTATATCCCGAGATAGAGTTAGATATTCGTAGCATAAACAATGGGTTCCTTGATATGTACCGCCAAGGGCTTGATTTAGCGATGCACGGTGGTCGACTTCATGACACAAACGTAGTCGCTCGAAAAGTGATGGATCTCAAGAGAATCTTTGTCGCCAGCCCAAACTACATCGAGCAAAATAGCGCGCCAACGAACTTAAACGAATTACAGGGTCATAAGTTCATTTGTTTCCGCTGGCCAAGTGGTGACATAGATAAAGAATGGGAGATATTTGATCAAGTCATCAAAGTAGAACCTAAAGTGGTTAGCGACAGCATTGGCTTTGTAAAAGGAGCAACGTGTCGGCATCGAGGTATTTCATTATTACCAGAGCTTCTCGTTCGACAAGAACTCAAAGATGGAACCTTAATTAATCTATTTCCTCAAAAAGAAGTCAAAACTGAAGAAGCATGGTTGCTGTACCCACAACGAAAAGCGCTGAGTCATGCCAGCCAACTTTTGATCGACTTTTTATTACAAGAACTTCCTAAAATATAATCATTGTCTCACTTATCGAGACAGTGTTATTCAACTAGGCCTGATTATCTTATAGCGCTGTAACGATAGAATTGCTCCACTTATTTATAGGAGCAATCCATGACTATTCCTCATCGATATACTGTATTAGCAGCCACTCTATTTTCTCTTGCTGGCTGTAATAACACAGCTGAGCCACCTGACTCAGCATCCAATACTCTGCTAGAAAAACAGAGCCGTCCTGTTCATGTCGTTGAACTTAAAGACAGCGCTCATTTATCTACCAAAATTTTTACCGGTAAATTGCAATCAGCAGAAACCGCTGGAGTTGCTTTTCGAGTACCGGGGACAATTCAAAAGATTCTGGTTAAAACTGGGGAAACCGTTAAGAAAGGTCAACCAATAGCTCAGCTCGACCCACATGATTATCAAGTCGCATTAGAAGAGCTTCAAGCTCGAGCTTTAGAAGCTAAATCAGCTCATAAGCTTGCAAAAGCAGAGCTCGCTAGAGTTAAACAAGCGATTGCTGATGATGCAATTGCAAGCGTGAACCTAGACAGAGCAATCAGCGGTTATGAAAGAAGTGAATCTGCAGTCAAAGTTGTCGATCAAAACATTCGTCGCGCTAAAGATACAATTCGCTACACACGTCTTCTAGCCCCTTTCGACGGTGTGGTTGCCGCTTCAAATTTTGATCAATTTGAACAGGTACTACCGGGAATTTCTGTATTCACGATTCATAAACCGAATGAACTTGAAGTGAAAGTTGATGTGCCTGAAAACCTCATTCATCAATTCAAAGCTGGACAAGCTGCCAATATTAGCTGGTACCAGGCAGATGAACCGCTTATTGGTCATGCAGAAGAAATATCATCACTGCCACACCCAATAAAGCAAACGTACTCCGTCACCTATCGCTTAAATACTCTTGATGACAAAGTCTCAGAAAACACATTGCTACCAGGTAAAGCGGTCACCCTATCTACTCAATTTGGGGAAATCAGTTCCAGCCATTGCTTGCCTTATTCATCACTCATTACCAATGAAGGTTTCGACCAAGTCTATGTGGTGAGAAACTCACACGCTTTTGGCGTAACCGTACATATTTCTTCATTTAATGACCAATCGGTTTGTGTTCAAGGTGAGCTTGAAACAGGCGATCATATAGTGATAAGTGGTGCAGCCTACCTTCATGAAGGGCAAGAGCTGAATTCTGTTCAAGTGAAAGAAATATAGGTAAATGATGATTAATTTAGCTGATTTTGCGATTAAACAACGCACCTTTGTTCTCTTCTTCACCGTTTTAAGTGTAATAGCAGGGCTGTATTCTTATTTTGATTTAGGAAAATTAGAAGACCCTAGCTTTACCATCAAAACAGCGGTGGTTGTCACCATTTATCCGGGGGCATCTGCGGAAGAAGTAGAACAACAGGTAACGGATACCGTAGAGACAAAACTCCAAGAAATAGGCACATTAAACCGTTTAAGATCACTTTCTCGTCCGGGAATGTCGATGGTTTTTGTTGATCTTAAAGAGTCTTTGAATTCAAAAGAACTGCCTCAAGAATGGGATTTACTCAGACGAAAAGTCTCAGATATGAAGATGCTACTGCCGTCTAGTGCGCAAATCAGCATCGTCCAAGACGAATTTTCAGAAGTCTACGGCATGCTTTTTTCTATCCACAGTGAAGACGCGTCTCCAGTTTCACTTCGTCAATATGCAGAAGAGTTACAGCGCAGGATTAAAACCGTTGATGGTATCAAGAAAGTTGAGCTTCACGGTGTTCAACCACGCGTTGTTCATATTGATATTCCAGACGAAAGGCTGGCTCAATATGGATTATCTATCGCTCAGGTATGGAGTCAGCTGAATACTCAAAACACAACCTTTGAAGCCGGTAAATATGCGGTTGGTCAAGAACGCATCCGCATTCAGCAATCTAGCGAATTCCGCTCTTTAGATGACATTAGAAACCTTGTTCTTAAAGGCGGTGTAAGTGAAATTGGCACAGGCCTTATTCGACTTGGCGATATTGCAGAAGTTTCTATGGGTTATCAAGAACCCGCAATGACAGAAAACCGTTATAACGGCTCACCTGCTGTAACATTAGCCATGAGCCCTGTATCTGGGATTAATGTTGTATCTCTAGGCGATCAGATAGATGAAATCGTCAATCAATACCAATCTGAACTGCCTCTTGGTGTTGAGATTGCAACGGTTGCGAACCAACCTGAAGAAGTTCAGAAATCAATTGATAACTTCGTGAGTAACTTGCTTGAAAGTGTCGCGATTGTATTCATTGTCTTATCAATTTTCATGGGGCTGAAAAGTGCCACAATTGTTGGGGCAAGCTTGCTGCTGACGATTCTTCTCACCCTTATTTATATGAACATCTCAGGTATCGACTTACATCGAGTATCACTAGGTACCTTCATACTTGCACTCGGCATGCTGGTAGATAATGCGATTGTGATCACCGATATGATGATCAGTAAAATCAACAAAGGCATTGATCGTACTAAAGCAGCTGTTGAATCAGTGAAAGAAACAGGCACTCCACTCTTTGGTGCAACTGTCATTGCAATCATGGGCGCCAGTCCGGTTATTTTCTCACAAACTGATGCCGCTGAATTTGCCAGTTCTGTCTTTTTAATTATCGCATCTTCGCTGCTATTATCATGGTTCGTTGCAATGACCTTTACGGCATTGATGTGTTGGATGTTCATCAAGCCAGCTAAAGAAAAGAAACAAGAGAAAAACAGTCTATACAAGCGCAGTGTCAGCTGGACGGTCGATAACCCACTAAAAGCCTTGTCGGCTCTTATTCCATTAATTTTAGTCACCGCATTCGCTGTTCCGCATATTGCGATTAATTTCATTCCTCAAGCTGATAGACCGATTTTGTTCCTTGACTATTGGCTACCCAATGGCGCAAAAATAGAACAAACGTCTAAAGACATGCAACGCATAGAGGAATGGTTATTAGAGCAACCTGAAGTGGAAAGTATTTCTACTTATGTTGGCGCTGGTGCACCAAGATTCTCAGTAACTATTGAGCCAGAACCGTTTGACCCTGCATACGGTCAGATTCTTATCAATGCCACTGACTATCCATCACTAAGCCCATTAATCGCCCGTTCCGATGAATGGCTGGCTAATGAATTTCCGAATGCCAACCCAAGATTCAGAAGCTTAAAACTTGCGACAGCTGATAAATTCAGTGTAGAAGCTCGATTCTCAGGACCTGATGAACGAGTGCTTCACGACCTAGCAGACCAAGCAAAATCGATATTCTCAGCTCACCCAGATGCGAAATATGTCCGTGATGATTGGCGTCAGGAAAGCAAAGTTTTAGTCCCAATTATTAACCAAGATAAAATGCGACACGCTGGTGTAAACCGTGCTGATATTGCCTTTGCAATGAAGCGAGCTTCTGAAGGTATGCCTTTAGGCCGCATGAATTTGAATGACGAACTGATCACGATTCAACTTCGAGGAACAGAACAGTCAATAGAGTCTCTGGAAACGCTACCTGTTCGTTCAATATTAGGAATGCACAGCGTGCCACTCGGTCAGGTGGTAGACGGTTTCGAGCTTGTTACTGAAGAAAGCATGATCTGGCGTAGAGACCGCGTAAAAACCATTACTGCGCAAGCTGGCGTTGGCAGGTATACAACTCCTGCTGCAGTAAGAAACTCGGTTAAGCCTCTGATTGAAGCGATTGAATTACCTGAAGGTTATTCCCTTGAGTGGGGCGGCGAATATTACGATGAGCATAAAGCCGTCAGTGATATTTTGAAGCAACTTCCTAAAGCAATGTTACTGATGGTCATCATCTTAGTTGCTATGTTTAATGGCTTCAAACAACCTGTAATTATTTTCACTACCCTGCCTTTAGCGGCGACTGGCGCAACATTCAGTTTATTGTTATTGGATAAACCGTTTGGCTTTATGGCGTTAATTGGCGCAGTAACGTTAACAGGTATGATTATCAAAAACGGCATTGTTCTCATGGATCAAATTGAATTAGAACGTAGCTATGGAAAGTCACTTTCAGAAGCGATTAAAGAAGCAACGGTAAACCGTACTATGGCAATTTCTATGGGAGCACTTACCACTGCGTTTGGGATGATTCCACTGCTAACTGACTTACTGTTCGACCAAATGGCCGCAACGATCATCGGTGGGTTAGCAGCTGCAACGGTTCTGTCATTGTTTGTTATGCCAGCCCTGTATCAACTGTTTTACCGAGCAGATGAAAGCAAAGAAACTGATCAAGATTCTAATGACAATGAGCCAAGCCAGCTTATATCAGAACCTTTAGAAACCGAACAACCGACTCAGTCAATCAACAATCAACAATCACCAATCAACCAGCAGCCCAATAAGGAGCTAGAAAATGAAAAAGCTATCTAAGCCAACATTTAAAGTTGCTCCTATTATGCTTGCTTTACTATTAACCGGTTGTGCTGCAGGGCCCGATTACAATGCTCCAGAAACGACCATGGCAGAAACGTATTTATACAGTTCAGCTGATGAAAATACAGCGGATCAACACGTTGAAAATAACCAATGGTGGACTCAATTTAATGACCCAACACTGAATCAACTGGTGTTAGACGTTCAGCAAGACAACATACCTATAAAATTAGCTGCAGAAAGAATCAATATGGCTAATTCATATAAAAGCGTTGTTGAGTCTTTTAAAGTTCCAACCGTCAACCTTGGTGGTGGTTACTATAACTACCAACTGAGTGAAAATGACTCCCTACTTGGCCCTGTTTTTGGCGCATCAGATCAAGTCGAGTCCGCGACTGGAATGTCTTTAATGGACGCTCAACATGATGGTGGTTTTCTTGGGGCAAGCATTGCGTGGGAAATGGATCTGTTTGGAAGAATAGATAAGCAAGTCAACTCCGCGACTATCCGTGTAGAACAGGCTGAAATATTCCAGTCAGGGCTCACAACTTTGATAACGGCGGATCTTATCCATAACTATCTTCAATACCGAGGAGCACAAGAACGCAAAGCACTGGCTTTATTGAACATTGAAGATCAAAGAAAAACCTTAGATCTTGTTTCTAAAGTAGTTCGAAGTGGTTACGGTTCTGAGCTCGACTTAGCACAGGCAAAAGCCATGTTAGCGGCTACAGAATCGGTTGTGCCACAACTTGAAATTGCAGAGCAAGTGCACAAGCAAAGAATGGCAGTATTACTTGGTGAATCTCTGACCGACATAAATACTCGCCTAGAGAGCGATTACCAATTACCAACGATCACAGATGTCATTCCAACAGGGTTACCTTCTGAACTATTAACTCGCCGACCAGATATCAAAATGGCTGAGCGAGAGATGGCTGCAATTAATGAAGACTTAGGCGCGAGTATTGCCAACCGCTACCCTAAATTTTTCTTAACGGGTACGCCTGGTGTAACTGCAGGTAGTTTTGATGACCTGTTCAGCAGCGATTCATTTGGTTGGGCTGCCGCTGCGGGTATTCAATGGAACGTGTTTGATGGTGGCCGTGGTGAAGCCATGGTTGAGCTAAATGAAGCGAGGTTTAAAGTCGCAGCACTGAGTTACCAACATACGGTAGACAGTGCGTTTTTAGAAGTCGACTCGACCTTATTTGCTTATGGTCGTAGCCAAGAAAATCAAAAACGTGTTGATGAAGCGGCTCGTGCGGTCGATAACGCAGTTAAAAAAGCAAAAGCCCTATACAAAGCTGGTTTAGTGGATCACCTAGCGGTTCTTGATGCTCAAAGGCAGCAGAGAATGATGCAAGACAGACAGGTTGCTGCCAAGCTTCAAACGGCTCAAACGACAGTCGCGGTATACAAAGCATTAGGCGGAGACTGGAAGGTTTCTGTTCAAGAACAAGGTCCACAAGAACAAGATCCAAAGATAGAAGGATCACCAGAAACGAAAATCGATTCAGATATGGCTAAGACAATAAACACTGATAATACAAAATCGAGTTCATAGAGCTAATCAATAGCAAAAGGACAGAAACAAAAAAGCCGTCACTTCGAGCACCAAAATTCAGGAAAGCTCCTTATTTGGTATGTTTAGAAGTGACGGCGTTTCTATTTATACTTACGAATTAGTTAGTCTTGCGAATTAGAACGGTGAGGAATGAACAAACGGAACGACTAAACCGTTTCAAAAGCTAAAGCTTTCTTTTCTACTTGGCGGAAAATCAGCGTCAATACTCCATTTACCGCTAAGTAAAAAGCACCGGCAACACCAAATACAGCTAAGGTATCGTAAGTTTGGCCATTAATACGCTGCGCGTACCCCATTAAATCCATAATGGTTATCGTGCTCGCTAAAGAAGTCCCTTTGAAAACTAAAATCACTTCATTTGAATAAGCAGGAACCGCACGACGTAATGCATAAGGCAGTAATACTTTTAATGTCGCGACCTTATCCATTCCTAAGGCTCTGCACCCTTCCCACTGACCAGTAGGAATCGCGTTAAATGCACCTCTAAACAATAAAGTACTGTATGCCGCCGTGTTCAAAGCCAGCGCTAACATCGCACAGAACCAAGGTTGACTTAACCAAGCCCACAAGAAGCTTTCCCGAATCCAATCAAATTGACCAGGTCCGTAATACACCAAGAAAATCTGAACAAGTAACGGTGTGCCCGTAAACAAAGTAATCAAACCACGCGTAAACCAATGAATGACAGGTAAGCGTAAAATCAATGTTACCGTCATAAATAATGACAAGATACAGCCAACCAATAACGAAGCGCCGGTTAATTGTAAGCTTATAGCCAAACCTTCAAGCATTTGGCTTAAGTGTTGTTCATTCATGCCATTGCCCTTTTATTCATGCCAAAGCTCCTTTACCCGAACTATGCCCTTGAATCGAAAATTTACCATCAATGACTTTTACCGCCCTTTGAGTGATCAGCGTAATGACCAGGTAAATAGCCGCAGCCGTTGCATACCACGTAAATGCTTCATGAGTGGCAGCTGATGTAAGCTGTGCTTGCTTAAGTAGATCGGTCACGCCAATCAGTGACACTAGCGCCGTATCTTTAAGTAGAACCAGCCATTGGTTAGTCAAACCAGGTAAAGCATGTCTTACCGCTTGGGGTAGAACAATTCTAAAAAATGAACGAGCTTGCGAAATACCTAAAGCGCTTGCCGCTTCTCTTTGACCTTTACTGACCGCTTTAAGTGCGCCACGAATCGTTTGAGACGCATAAGAGGCAAAGATTAAGGACAGCGCAACAACACCAGAAAGAAACGGGCTAACTTCAATAAAATCTCCAGTGATCATGAAAAGCACTTGAGTTGAACCAAAGTAAATAAACAACACGACCAATATTTCAGGCAAGCCACGTACTATCGTGACGAATGCCGTCGAGGGCCATTTTATTGCAATTCGACGAGACATCTCGCCACCAGCAAATAAAACCGCTAGAACTAAACCAACTAATAAGCTAGTGAAGGCAAGCTGAATAGTCATCCAGCTTGCTTCTACGAGCCCTAAAGAGTAACCCGTTAGTGCCATATTACTTACCGAAGTACTGGTTAAAGATTTCTTCGTATGCGCCGTTCGCTTTAACAGCTTTAAGTGCTGCGTTTAGCTTAGTCACTAACTCAGGATTACTTTTGTTTACTGCAATACCAAAGCCATTACCGAAGTACTCTTGGTTAGTCACTTGCTCACCAACATACGTTAGGTTGTCTTGCTTCTTAAACCATTCAGCAACCACGGCTGTATCACCAAACACTGAATCAATACGACCATTTTTCATATCAATGAATGTGTCTTGGTAGCTAGAGTATGGAACAGCCGTTACACCAGACATTTGCTCAAGCAAGTAGCTTTGGTGAGTTGAACCATTTTGAACACCTACACGCTTACCTGATAATGCAGCTTGATCAACCACTTTACCTTCAATTGAAATGAAAGCCGCTGAGTTATCGTAATAAGCGTCTGAGAAGTTTACTTGCTGTAAACGTGCTTCAGTAATATCCATTGCAGAGATAGCGGCATCGTAACGTTTGTATTTAAGAGCTGGAATTAGGCTATCGAATGCTTGGTTATGGAATGTACATTTTGCTTTCATTTCTTCACAAAGTGCATTGGCTAGGTCAACGTCAAAACCTTGAATTTGGTTATTCTCGTCCATGTATTCGAACGGAGCATAAGTTGCTTCCATTGCGAATTTAATTTCGTCTTGAGCGGCTGCATTAGCTGAAACAAGGCCAATAAGTGAAGCTAGTAAAATCTTTTTCATGGTGTGACTCCGAATGATCTGTAAATAGTTGGCTAAAAGCCATTCTTATAGTTTGATTGGTTTAACTCGATGTATTAAAAATAAATCTAATGAGTCAGATACTCAGCAAACTCAGGGGTTTGCGGATTAATAAAGGAATCGCTCGTGCCGTGTTCTACGATGTAACCTTTTTCTAAGTACAAAACATGGCTAGCAATTTTTTTAGCGAAATCAACTTCGTGTGTGACGACAACTTGAGTGATACCCGTACCACTTAAATCTTTAATAATATTAACGACTTGATTAGTAATCTCAGGATCAAGTGCAGCAGTGGGTTCATCAAAAAGCAACACATCTGGTTTCATCATTAATGCACGAGCAATAGCAACACGTTGCTGCTGACCACCTGATAACTGTAACGGCCATGCATTCGCTTTATCTGCAAGCTGAAGAGTGGTCAGAATTTTTTCAGCCTGAGCCAAAGCTTCTGCTTTATCTAACCCAGCAACCTTAGTCGGGGCTTCAATCAGATTTTCCATCACGGTCATATGCGGCCATAAGTTGTACTGCTGAAAAACCATTCCAACTTTACGACGCAATTTAAGCCCCTGCTTTTCTGGCACTTCCGCTGAAAAGTCAAAACTTTCATTCGCAATGTCTAAATTGCCGTTGTCTGCAGTTTCTAACAGGTTCAATACACGTAATAGCGAGCTTTTACCTGCGCCACTTGGACCGAGTAACACTAAGGTTTCACCGCTTTCGCAATTGAAGCTAATGTCGTGAAGTACTTGTGTTTCACCGTACGATTTATTGATGCTTTTTACTTGAATACTCATGCCGGATTACTGCATTAATTGTCATTTGTCAGTTATTCTATTCATATTGATGTTTTATGCAAGAAAAATGTATAAAAAACTAAATTGTTGAATTTTTGTAACAAAACAAAGGTCAAATTCAGTTTCAATGACTGGTCAGATCTGAATGCAATCTAAGACTATGAAATTATTGAACTGGATGAAATAGCAACCGCTTGCTCTTTAATTTATAAACTAAGGTGTATTTATTCTTAATCGGTAAAATGCCAGAGAAACCTTGATATGATTTGCATAATTAAACAAACAACACTTAGAAACCTGTAACCGTGACATAAAAGAATTTAGGCAGAATGCCAAAGGATACTCAAAGGTATAGTCAAAAAGATGTTTTAATAGCGGTCTGTTCCAAATGAGCCAGACATACTATGCAAGACAGTATTGCTTCAGAATCATCAGACGTTAGCCAAGAAAATAAACCCGAGAAGAAAAGCTTAGGGATATTGTTTGAGTTAATTAAATTCATCCAACCCTATAAAGGTCGAGTGGCGGCAGCGTTAGTCGCGCTGATCTTTACTGCAAGTTTAACCCTATCGGTTGGTCACGGTATCCGCATTCTTATCGATCAAGGTTTTACTGAACAGTCATTAGAAGACCTAGGAAACGCGATTCAATTTATTTTGCTCGTGACCGTTCTCATCTCCATTGGTACTTTCTTTCGGTTTTATCTTGTTTCATCGGTTGGTGAACGAGTCAGTGCCGATATCAGGTTGGCTGTGTTTAACCACGTGATCACTCTCCATCCTAGTTATTTTGAAACAAATGGTAGCGGCGATATTATGTCGCGAATCACAACCGACACGACCTTACTACAAAGCATTATTGGTTCTTCATTTTCAATGGCAATGCGCAGTGCCCTAATGTGTATTGGTGCTGTCATCATGTTGTTTGCTACCAATATTAAGCTCACGTTAATCGTGTTAGCTTCCGTTCCATTTATCCTTATCCCCATTTTAGTTTACGGGCGAAGAGTTCGAACCCTTTCCAGAAAAAGCCAAGATTCAATGGCAGATGTCGGCTCTTATGCTGGTGAAGCGATTGAGCACATCAAAACCGTGCAAAGTTATAGTAATGAAGCGCAAGAAAAAGCTTCTTTCGCTACTGAAGTAGAAAAAGCCTATGAGATTGGTCGCCAACGCGTAAAACAGCGCGCTATCTTGATTTCAGGTGTCATTATCATCGTCTTTAGTGCTATTTCAGGCATGTTGTGGGTCGGCGGAAGTGATGTTATTAACGGCACTATGTCAGGTGGCGATCTGGGTGCATTCGTCTTTTACGCGATTATGGTGGCTTCATCATTAGGCACTATTTCAGAAGTTTTAGGCGAGCTGCAACGCGCTGCAGGGGCAACAGAAAGACTCATTGAGATACTACAAGTAGAAAGCCATATTATTGCTCCGGTCCAAAACCCTGTGTCACTAGGGTCTAACTCGACCCAAGCAACTTCAACAAAAGTTGGTTCAAGCCAAGCTAGCTCAATCAAAGCTGATTCAAACCAAGCGAATTCAACTAAAACTAATCAACTAACAGCAGAAGTTGCCTTTGAAGATGTGACATTCCACTACCCTTCACGCCCCGATCAAGCTGCTACTGAACATCTAGCTTTGAAAGCAGAAGAAGGAAAAGTGCTGGCGTTAGTCGGACCGTCAGGAGCGGGTAAAACAACTCTATTTGAATTACTGCAACGCTTTTATGACCCACAACTTGGACGAGTGACATTAGGTGGTATTGATATTCGTCGTTTTGAACCAAATGAGCTAAGAAAGCAAATGGCATTAGTGCCTCAGCAGCCTGCTTTATTCAGTAACGATGTTTATCACAACATTCGTTATGGCAGCCCAGAAGCAACAAATGAACAAGTGATTGAAGCCGCTAAAAAAGCTCACGCACATGAGTTTATTCTTAATTTACCGGAAGGCTATGATAGCTTCCTTGGTGAGCGTGGAGTCCGACTTTCTGGAGGGCAGCGTCAACGAATTGCGATTGCACGAGCCATTCTAAAAGACCCTAACATCTTACTTTTAGATGAGGCCACCAGCGCACTAGACAGTGAAAGTGAGCATCATGTTCAGCAAGCTTTAGATGAGTTAATGCGTGGCAGAACAACATTGATTATTGCTCATCGCCTTTCAACCATTAAGCATGCCGATCAAATTGCAGTATTAGACCAAGGCAAACTTGTTGATGTAGGGAACCACCAATCACTACTGGAAACCTGCGAACTTTACCAGAGGTTAGTCGAGCTTCAGTTTAAATCGATGAACCGTTAACTACTAATCTCTCCCCACACACATTTAACCTATTAAAAACAAAAACACTCTGCCAAATTGGCAGAGTGTTTATCGTTTCGATTTCAAAACCTAAATATCTAATCCAGCAAACTTAATCCTGAATATTTAGACCTAAGCACCTAAGTCTGATTACCAGTCATACGTGATACTTGCGATAACATTTCGGCGGTCACCGTAAAAACAGTAGTAATCACAAGTTGCGATGTACTCTTTGTCTGCTAGGTTTTTCGCAGCCACTTGGAATTTGTAATCTTCAATTCGGTAGCTAACGGTTGCATCAAATAAGGTATAAGAAGGTACTTTGTTAGTTTCTAGATTATCTGCATAAGAATCACCTACGTAACGAGCACCAGCACCAATGGTTAACCCATCTAATGTGCCATTTAAGAAACGGTAATTAGCCCAAGCGGAAGCAAGTTGGTCAGCAATTTGAGAAGGCGTATTACCTACATAATTGCTATTGGCGTCTTCTGTGATTTCCGAATCGATAAACGATACATTACCAATCAGAGTTAAGGCTTCAGTAACATTCGCCACAGCTTCAAGCTCTATCCCGCGGTTACGAACTTCACCAATTTGAGTCAATTGCCCACCAACTTGGCGTGCTAAGTTTTCTTTTGATACTTCAAATGCTGCAATGTTGAAGTAACCGTTGAAAGTACGCGGCTGGTACTTCAAACCGACTTCGTACTGCTCACCACGTTCAGGTTTTGCTGGATCACCATTTTGGTCAAGCTGAATAATTGGATTAAACGACTGAGCATAACTTGCATATGGCGTGAAGCCACTGTCCATTAAGTAAGCCACACCAAAGTTTGTCGTCCACTCTTCATTATCGACTTTGGTTTTAGCGCCTGTCGTAGTGTTGTGTGTCTTGTTGCGTGAATCATCGTAACGAACACCCAATTGAACAGCCCATGTATCAGCAATCATCATTTGGTTTTGTAAGTACAAGCCAAGTTGATTATTTTTCGTTTTCGTTGTCTGACGATCTGACTCATCCAACTCGGCAAAAGTTGCAGGGTTCAACAGAGCAACATTACTGCTGTATGACGGGTTAAATACATTGAAGATAGGATTTGGAACATTCCCTACCCCAGGGATAGGCAGCATGCTATTTCCATCACCTATGATAGGGTCAGCGGCGTAATCTTTGCTGTCGATATCTATACTTTGATAATCGATGCCCGCTAATAACGTATGTTCCACTACACCCGTTTTGAAATTATGAATCAAACGGTTATCAATATTGAATGCGTTTGAGGTTCCTTCTTCAGTAGAAGCTTGGCGAATAATAGAAGTACGAGTTGGATCATACGGAGCCAATGCTGTGTCACCCACATATTGCGAGTAATACATTTGGCGTAAATTGATATCCATTTGGCTAAAACGAGTGTTTTGCATGAAGTAAGTGCGATCATTAAAGTGATGCTCGAACTCATAACCAATGGATAACTGTTCACGCTCAAACGTTTCCCAATCAGTATTACCTAGCGCTGTGCTATCACTGATTGTGCCATTAGGGTTTGAAGTCAGCGTCCCTTCCATTGGTAGGAACTGCAAGTATGGAACTGAATCGTCTTTCTGGTAACTCGTTAACAGGGTAATTTGAGTATCGTCGGTGAATTTGTAAGCCAAAGAAGGGGCAATAAAAATGCGCTCAGCTTCAACACCGTCGACACGACTACCGTTTTTACGGGCTAACGCTTGCAGCCTAAACGCCACTTGGTCACTCACTTCAGAATTCACATCTAAACTAAGCTGTTTACGATCATCTGTACCAAATTCCGCAGAGAATTGACCCGAGCCGCCATCAAATTGTGGACGCTTACTGACTACGTTGATAACACCACCTGGAGGAGTTTGTCCGTAAAGAGCAGACCCAGGTCCGCGTAAAATCTCTACACGCTCTAGACCAAATGGGTCTATTTGCCAGCTATAAAAACCTGAAGAGTACAGACGAGTGCCATCTTGATACAAACCACTGTTTGCTTGCTTAAAGCCGCGAATAACAAACCAATCTTGCTTGTTGTCTTCACCAAAGTAATTCGCTTGAATACTTGGCGTATATTGCAATGCATCGGCAATGCTTATCGAGGCACGATCATCCATATGCTCTCGAGTCACGATAGAGATAGCACGTGGAGTTTCACCAATCGCCACATCCGTTTTTGTTGCTGTACGACTGCTTAACCCAACATAACTAAAATCGGGCCCAACTGAGCTATCTTCAAGTTGATGCCCTAGTACTACTACCGTTTCGTCTTCTTCAGCTTGAACCATCCCTGACGCAAAGACACCAGACGATACCGCTAAAGCAACTGCGAACGCCGTTGGGGTGCGCATAAAATGCCGATTCATATACTTTCCTTAATACAATCCCGATCCAAAAGAAACAAAAACACAAACGATAATAAATATCATTTGTGTTAATAATTTAGCGGAGTGTATCAATCTTATTTCTAAAATGAAACATTTTAGAAATGTATTTTATAAAAACATTTTGCATATGAATGACAGCTTAAATCATTGATTAATAAGCTAGGCTGAAAATGATCGGATACATTAATAATAATGGGAGTCACACCAGCTGATGGTCGGCAACTGCACAGAGCATACTCACAAATGGGACGCGTGGGACACACATTATTATTGTCAGCATATGGCGGCTCACACGGTTGTAGAACGAACACTATTTTGAGTACGAACGCCGCTATTTAGCCAAATGAAACTTAAGCTACAACACTTTCTAGAGCATGATGCACTTGGGCTAAATCACTTGGTGTCAATTCAGTAAGCTGCCCGGTGTCCATTTTAAAAATACGGTCGGCAGCATCGAAATAAGCATCATCATGTGTGATAGCGATAACGGTTACACCACGCTGTTTGAGAAGAGGTAAAAGCTGTCGATAGAAGAGTTTTCTAAATCTTGGGTCTTGATCAGCCGCCCATTCGTCTAGCAATATACAGCCACGTTGTTCAAGAACCGCCATCATTAATGCCAAGCGCTTACGCTGCCCTTGTGAATAACGAACATCTGTCAGCTGCCCTTGCCTATGGTCAACCTTATCTGCCATTTCAAGACGCTCGATCCACTCATCAATCTCTGAACTCGCAATATCTGCACCTTCCCCATCAACGATATGATGGAATAGATGGAAATCACTGAATACGGATGAAAACTGCTGACGATATTCTTGCCAGTTGTCTTGGAAGACTTTGTGACCATCCACCAAAACTTGTCCACCATGAGGGCGATACAAGCCGGTTAATAACCTAGCAAATGTTGATTTCCCACTGCCATTACCACCAATTATAAATATGTGTTCACCGCGCTCAACCTTAAAGCTAATAGGACCAACACTGAATGCTTCTCCATCAATTTCAGAATGGTATTGATAAGTAACCTGGACAAGTTCTAGGGAGTTAAACCTTTTTGACTCAATCACTTTTGAACTCAATGTTCGAGTGCTATCTAAATTCAAAGACGACAACTTCGTCATCGAAATATTGGCAGCAACAAGCGATGGCACCGAACCAACTGCAGACATCAAAGGCGTTCTCATAAACAGAACCACCAGAGCAAATGTCGAAGCCACTTCTAATGTTGCCCAGCCTAAACTGATTGCCAGATAAAAAATTCAAACCGATGAGAGCCAACACCACGGTATTAGCCATATTGGCAGAAAAGCCATTCAACATATCGGCTTGTGTTACCTCATCCCTATAGCCTTCAGCATTTGGCACAAACACATCATTAAAATAACGCTTTGCTCTGAAGGGGTTAAGAGATAACTCTTTACGCCCATCAATAAGAGATTGGTAATCTTTATACAATTTGTCGTCATATTCTCTAACCTGCTTTACGTGCTTAGTGATTCGAGTCACGAGTACGTATCCGATAACGCCAGTTGAAGAAAGCATCAAGACACTAATCGCAAATAAAGGCATTGATAAAAATGCTAAATAGCCGAGTGAAACTAAAGTCAGCACCAGTCCATAAATCAGTTCGGGTAAGTGTACAAATGCGATAGTGATATTACGAATATCAGTGTTGAGCGAGGCTAAAATCCCAGAACTTCCCACTTTCTCAACTTGTTCGATATCGGTATTCAAAAGCTGTGAGACCATTTCACAACGTTTTTTGTATACAAATTTATGACCCAACTTATGCAGTGATACTTGTGCAATAGTCGTAGTGACTAAAAGTAGAACCAGCAGTAAAGCAAACTCAATTAATGTACGAGAAAACGACTCACCACTTAAAAGCTGTCCATCACTTGAGATAAGCCGATGCTGAATGAATGCAATCACGCCCACACTCAAAAATGCACTCACGATACTGATCAAGATAACAAGGGATAATGACTTTTTTTGCTTTTCAGCCAGTAATAGGATCAAACCCATCTTCTACATACCATTCTAATCAGATAGTTACGTTTAATAACAAAACGCAAACTTAATGAATTTAAAAAGATGGCAGATCTCTTTTACTTGAGCTGCCATCTTTATTTACTTTGAGCTTTATTTACTTAAATTTGGAGGTGGAGATAAGCTGAAAGGAAAATTAATATCGCCTTAAGCCCCACATTAAATACATGCCACCTATTATGGATGCGACTAACCCTGCTGGGATTTCCTGAGGGTATAACCACTGCCTACCAAGCCAATCTGAAAACAGCATTAACGCCATACCGATGAGAGATGAACAGATCAAATGCTCTTTTGCTCGGCTAAACCCTAATAATCTCGCCATGTGTGGCGCCATCAAACCGATAAAACTTAAAGGTCCAACAACTAAAGTGGCACTAACGGTTAAACATGCAACCAGAACCAATAGCAACACTCTAGATCGTGAAACATTCAACCCTAGTGACTTCGCGCTAGCCTGGCCCAGAGGTAAAACATCTAACCAGCGCGCGCAAATAAAGCCCAATGAAATGAATACAACAGAAGAAAGAATTAATGGAAAGAGTGTCTCTTCAGTAACGTAATAAGTAGAGCCCGCTAACCATGCCAATACTTGGTAGCTTCTTGGGTCTCCCCCCGCTAATACAAAGCTCTGCACAGCATTCATTAACGCAGTGATTGCGACACCAGTCAGCAACACTCGCTCTGGCTGGAAACCTGATTTCTGATTCAGCAGAACAATAATAACGAGCGTACATACCGCGCCAATTAAGCCGCCAGTATAAAGCCCGATAATACTGCCGCCGAAACCAACCAAAATCGCAACAATCAAACCTAAAGCGGTTCCAGAACTGATGCCAATCACTTCAGGGCTAGCCATCGGGTTTCCACTTAAACGTTGAACTATTGTTCCCGCTACCGCTAACATTCCCCCTGCTATCGCGGCTGCAATCAGCCGAGGTAAACGCCATTCTAGTAATGCCCAATCTTGCGTGACAAACAGCCAACGCCATCCTTCAGTTTGTAACGAAAATAGACTAAAGATAATAAGTGTAAAAACAATCAAAAGGCTTGAAACAACCACAGACCTTTTACTTAAACGTGGAGTCACTTCACTATGGCGAGTAAGAATCGTTTGAGTGTGAGATTGGCTTTTCATCGATAGCTTTGGCAATAACCATAAGAGTAATGGAGCACCTAATGCAGCCGTTGCTGCACCAGTCGGAATGAACATTGCCATCAAACCTGGTAACTGTTGTATCAGTAAATCAGTTAGGCTTAAAAGCAGCCCACCTAGTAACATTGACACTAATAATTTAGGAACTAAACGGTGAATACCCATTAAACGAGTAAGAGCAGGGGCAGCCAAACCAACAAATCCAATAATCCCCACTGCGCTCACCACCCAAGCCGTTAGCATTACAGCTAAGCCTAAGCACACGACGCGTAATTTAGGTAACGAAACCCCAAGGCTTTTTGCTCCTTGTTCAGAAAGTTGAAGCAAGCTTAGAGGTTTAACAAAAACAAAGGCAACCAACACCGCAATGACTAAACGAGGCGCGAGATATTGAACATCTTCCCAACCACTTTGAACGAGCGACCCTGCGCCCCAAATCATCAGTCCGCTAAGCTTGTCTTGATTCATCATTAACAAGACCGTACTGATAGCCCCGCAATACAGATTCACCACTAAGCCAGAAACAATGACCACCGTTGGAGAAAGCGCACGCCTCCAAGACAAAACAAATACCAACCCCATCGTCGCTACACCGCCGACAAGCGCGACTAGTGAGTATGACCACTCCAATAGCCAAGGCGCATAAAGTGTTGCGAGCATCAGAGAAAAACTAGAACCACTTGCAACGCCTAAAGTTGAAGGAGATGCCAGCGGGTTTCTCAAGACTTGCTGCATTAATACACCCGCGACAGCCAACGCGGCACCAGATAATAATGTGGTGAATAACCTTGGCCACCAGGCTAAATGTAACTTTACAGATTCGGGAGAGCTAAAATCAGCTACCCATAAACTCGATAGTCTACTTAAACCAAATTGAGATACAGAAAGCTGCTGACCAATCAAAACCAGGGTCGAGAGGATCAAAAGAGTAAACATGCCAAGAGTTACGGTTCTCATGATTTATCCTCCTGCTGCCTAGCATCTTCTAGACTCATATTTTCTTGGTGATTAATAGCGGATGAAATAAACCGAGCAAACCTTGTAGCTGAAGGAATTGCACCAAAGCTCCATACCGCCGGTATCTGTATTGTCGGATAACCTGACTCTTTCACTATGTATTTCCAGAACTCATTCTTTTTAAGATGTTTTTCTGTACCAGCAGGCATTGGTTCAATCACAACGATTTGCCCTTCCATATCAATTAATTGATCAATGCCGACCAAGCTGTATCCCCACGCATTTGTTTCTTTTTTCCAAGCGGATTCAAGCCCAAGCTTATTGACGGACGCTTTATAAAGGCTATTTTTACCAAAGACACGAACATGGTTTGAATCCATAAATTGGACCATAAGCAAAGGAGGAGTATCTTGAGGTAAATTGGAAGTCAGTTTACTGAGCTCAGCATTCGCCTTAGCAATGAATTGCTCAGCTTGGTATTCTTTTTCAGCAAACTGTGCAATATCGCGAGTCACCTTTTCTAGCATCAGCCAATCGACATCACCACTGCGATACAAACTGATAGTGGTAACCGGTGCAATTTTGCTGAGCTGAGATTCTAAGGTTGAGAACATCGGAGAAAGTAATATTTTATCGGGTTTCAGTTCATGTATACGTTCAAAATTCGGCTGTGTTCTTAATCCTATATCTGGCACATTACTGGGAATTTCAGGTGATTTAACCCAAGCGTTATAATCAGACGTTTGAGCAACGGCAACGGGTGTTGCCCCTAAAGCCAGCAGAGTTTCAGTATGAGTCCAGTCAATCGAAACGACTCGGGGCGCTTCTTCGTTCACGACAGAAGACAGTTCATTTGTTAGTGCTGGTGGAGTAAAAATAAGTACGCTAGTGAAGAATAAACGATATAGATACGATTTTCGAAAAGTAGTAAACATCATGCTGGCTCCAAATCACCCGGCATAGCCACAGGGTAACCAGCAGAGTGCTGAGTAATATGCATTGGAACGCCATAAATCGACTGTAAGTTTGACTCTTGGAAGACTTCATCCACCTTACCTTCAATCAATAACTCTCCACTGTGAAGCGCGATGATATGATCACAAAATCGAGCAGCCATATTGATATCATGAATAACGATAATCACACCTAGATTTAATGACTCACTCAACTTTTTAATTAAAGTAAGCATTTCAACTTGATGCCCGATATCGAGTGCTGACAACGGTTCATCCAATAATAGGTATTTGGTGCGCTGTGCTAAAAGCATTGCCAACCATACTCTTTGACGCTCCCCTCCCGACAGAGTATCGACTAAACGTTCAGCATATTGAGTAGTGTCCGTTAACTGCATGGCTTCTTCAACATACAGCTTATCTTGGCTTGAAAGTCGTCCGAGCAAACCATGCCAAGGGTAGCGACCAAAACTCACTAGATCTTGACCAGAAAGACTGTCGGTTGCTGGTAAATGTTGAGGCAAATAAGCAATATTTTTTGCGAACTCTTTATCCGACCATTTGGTTATCGCTTTATTTTCTAATAAAACATTTCCCGATGTCGCGTCTTGTTGTTTAGCCAGCAGCTTCAGTAACGTGGATTTACCAGAGCCATTATGTCCAACCAAAGCATAAATTTTTCCTTGTTCGAAAGACACATTAAAGCTATTGAGCAGCTTCTTATTTCCGACACTAAAACCGAGTTCCTTTGCTTCCAGCATATCTTCAACCTTAAACCACTTACCTATTAGCGCATCTAGCTTCTAGCTTCTAGCTTCTAGCTTCTAGCTTCTAGCACCTGAGCATTAATGAAATGTAAGTAAATTCATAAAACCATTAACAGAGACGCATTTATACACTTGCAATATATTAAATACAAATAGTATTCATTTAGATTAATCTTATTATTTACTTGCGAGCCGCTTACGCACCTTGGGTAAGCAAGTCATTCATTTCTAGCTAGCGCCGATCCGCTCAATTTAAGGTAATTGTATTAATCATTTAGCACTTCAGGCATGGCTTAAGACAAGAAGCCAATTCTTTCGTAAGATCATAAACTCAACGCACACATGTTGCGCGCTTGTTAACTAAGATGTAGAGTTTTTATTCAAACAAGGATTTGTCCCAAAGTGGATAAACGAATAACTAAAAAGGATCTTTATGAATACACTGCTAGCTGACTACCCTGTTATTACTGAAATCCCTGTCGCTTGGGGGGAAATGGACGCATTGAACCACGTCAACAATGCCGTTTATTTTCGTTATTTCGAAACAGCACGTTTGGACTTCTTTAAACATGTCGAATTGATGGAAGAGATGGCAGTAACCAAAATTGGTCCTGTTTTAGGGGATACCTACTGTAAATATTTTCGACCAGTCACCTATCCTGATACCTTATTGATTGGCTCAAAAGTCACCGAAGTTCAGGATGATCGATTTACGATGGAATACTCCATTGTCAGCAGTAAACAGCAAAAAGTAACAACGGTTGGAAGTGCGACTATCGTGATGTTTGATTTTGCATCCAACCAGAAAGCGCTATTGTCGATTCGCTTACATAGTGCAATTCAAGAAATGAACGGGTTAGTGACTCAATAAAAGAAAACTGAATAAACATGTGAATCGTTAAACTCAATATTTGAATAGTTTGAAAAATGACTGGCTTTCATAAAACATAAAAAGCACTGAATGGGGAACATCCAGTGCTTTAATTCTATCAATATCAACTTATATGTGGCTTTCTAATATCGAGCTAAACTCAACCTCAAGACATTACAAACCTTGTACATACTGAGCATTAGTGCGAACTTCTACCATGTTTTCTAAGCTCAGCTCTGAGCCTTCAACACCATTGATTAAGCCTTCGAAATGCTTAATTAACTCGACTTTATCTTGTACTTCTTTAGAGCCTGCACCAATGTTAGTCAGGTCGATAAAGAACTCATCGAATAAACCGGAGAAGTCTGACACGGCGTCATGGTTCAAGAACTGCTCATGGTTATAAATGCTTGGGTAGCCACCTTTCTGCTTATCAACCGCAAATGAAATGCCTTTCACGTTTGTGATAGTCGTTGCTTTCTCACATTTCAGCATACAGCCAGCTTCGATACTTGGTTTATTACACCCTACCGTTCTTTGGAAGAAACACTGTCGGCTCGTCATCATCAAGATTGGGTGATAGATGCTGTAAAACAGTTTGAAGTTTTCTGGGCGGCTGATATGGCGAATTTGACCTTTATTGATCTCATTTGAGATAAATGCGCCAGCACAGTTCAATTCTTCTTTTAGAGTCACTAGTGCATGTGAGTTGGTCGTATTCATGAATGGCCCTGCTACCCACTCAATACCCATCTCGTAAGCTTTATAAGCAATACCAGTGTTGTTCGTGACAATGCGTGCCGGTTTAATTTCTTCTAAAATACGAACCGCTTCATCGTAATCTTTACCAATCAATACGGCTGGGAACCAAGGAATTAAACGTGGGTTTTCAGCAAGAATGTCGATGTATTTATTACAACGTTTCTTAAAGCTTTCTGGCAGTTTGAAGTAAATATCAGCTTCAGTCACATCACATAAATGTAAGTCTTCAACATCAGCAATAAGCATTGATAACGTTGGTGTTTCATTCACTTTAGGATATTTAGGCAGGGCTGGCACATCAACGTGCTTAATCACTTTAACCGAACCATTCAAGATAAAGTCGATTTCTTCTTTTAGGGCTGTTACTTCTTTCAAAGGAATCGCTAAGCCAGCATCTAGCTGTTCAAAGTCATAGTGATCTAAGCTATGAATCGCGCTTTTCACAGACTTAAAGCGTTTCTCTAAAAGCTCAGTCGTAATCGCTTTCTCGCCTGCCTTAGAAAGAATCGATGGCGATGTCACTTCGAACGTTTCTTTCTCTGAAATAACAGACACTTTAAATGGCTGACCAAGTTTTGCAGAGAACGCAAACGTTAAAGAGGTTTTACGAATATCCAAGTATTGGATTT
The DNA here is from genome assembly GCF_013114625.1 of Vibrio sp. 99-70-13A1. Lineage (GTDB taxonomy): Bacteria > Pseudomonadota > Gammaproteobacteria > Enterobacterales > Vibrionaceae > Vibrio. The sequence continues at coordinate 14,001 of NZ_VTXD01000033.1, read as the reverse complement.
TTTCGCGCATCTCTTCGCCCAGTTCATTCTTAGAGCTGTAAAGGTTGTCCGTTACTTCTTGGATTTGAACCACTGAAATAGAATCAGTTTCTGATGCAGCTTTATCAACCGCATAATTGACACTGTTATCACGAGGGTTATCAATGAACATATCTTTCGTTAAGTTGCCCTTAAGGAAAGAGTTTGTGAAATCTCGGTTGAATACTTTATGTAGGTTCGAATCATCTTCGATCAATAGACCGCTTTCAACGAAGCTGTCTATCTGTTTACGCCATGTATCAACCACGGTGTAAACGTAGTGCGCGCCTTTAATACGCCCTTCAACTTTTAGAGAATCGACTTTAGCATCAACCAATTCAGGTAGGTCGTAATAAGCAGAGTTATCTTTTAAGTTTAGCGGGAACTTGTTACCAGCATTGGTGATTTCATATTCGTCACGACACGCTTGGCTACAACGACCACGGTTACCTGAATTACCTACACTTACTGAACTCGAGTAGCACTGACCAGAGAAAGCAATACACAATGCACCATGTACAAATACTTCGGTTAACACATCATGATCATGTGCAACTTCAGTGAGCATTTTGATTTCAGGAAGGTTCAGCTCACGCGAAAGGTTAACGCGAGTAGCACCAATTTTAGACAAGAACTTAACCTGGCCTTCATTGTGCGTTGTAAGCTGGGTAGAAGCGTGAACATCTAGCGATGGAAAGTGCTTCTTAACAAGATCAAATAAACCCAAGTCTTGAACAATAATACCGTCAAGTTTGGTATTCACCAGTTGGTTTAACAACTTGCTGATGCTCTTAATTTCATGCTCTAAAAGTACGACATTCAGAGTCAAAAACACTTCACAACCATATTCATGAGCAAGGCGAATAACACCGTTCAATTCATCTAGTGATAAGTTGGATGCTCGGTTACGAGCGTTGAAGGTGTCTAAACCACAATAAACCGCGTTTGCGCCCGCAACGATGGCCGCTTTAATTGCTTCTACATCGCCACCAGGGGCTAATAACTCAATTTTTCTGCTCATTTGAAACCGCTCACTTGCTTAACTTATAATTTTTTTGAGCGCGTATTCTAACGACATCACCTATTCATTACCACAGATCTGGCTTTTATTGACTTGAATCACAATAATTATTTAGCAAATAGGCTTTTAAATTAAATATATAGCGAATAATTTTATCCATAATTAGTTATGCTAATCGCCTGAGCTGTCCTATCGCCTATTTAATTAACCCAAACTATCTGAGGGAATGATGCCGCTACCCACTTTATACTCATTACGCCGTTGTCCATACGCAATGCGTGCCAGAATGGGTTTACTGCTAGCAGAGCAACCTGTAATGCTGCGAGATATTGTTACGCGAAATAAACCCATTGAATTGTTAGAAGCCTCACCAAAGGGCACTGTGCCAGTTGTCGTTCTAGTTGATGGTCAAGTGATAGAACAAAGCTTAGATATCATGCTATGGGCGTTATCCAATAATGACCCACATAACTTACTTCGTTTAGATGTGTCTTCAATCGCAGGCGAAATTATTGAATTAGTCAGTTATAGCGACACGCATTTCATTCCACTTCTAGAACAATACAGAGCATCCGCTAGATACCATAATGATGACTTAGAGCTGCGAAGAAACCACTGTGAAGAGCTCATTTCTCAATTAGAAGATCGTTTAGAAAAGCACACCTATTTATTTGGCGAGACGCCTTGCCTTGCGGACTACGCGTTAATGCCTTTTGTTAGTCAGTTTTCAAGGGTTGAAAAGAAGTGGTTCGTTCAATCTCAATATTCAGGTGTCGCATGCTGGCTGAAGAACCATTATGAAAGTGCTTTATATACAAGAATAATGAAGCAATATCCGCAGTGGGTTGAAAGCCGTCAGGAGTTTTTATTTAAGTGACTTTCGATATTTAAGTAACTTTCTATTTTTAAGTAATTTTCGATGAACTAACAGAGAGAAACTGACCTTATTATTCAGTCAGTTTTTCTCTCTATTAGAAGATTTCACTTAGTTTAGAATAATCTCAACTCGCCTATTTTTAGCTTGACCCGCCTGAGTCGTATTATTCGCTACAGGGCTGCTTTCCCCTTGAGAAGAAGCCAGAGTATTGACTTCACTTTCATCTAACAGTGTACCAACCGCTTGTGCTCGCTTTAGACCAAGTGTGAAATTATAATTTTCACTTCCTCTAGTATCAGTGTGACCTTCAAGTAAAAAGTCATTATCCGTGTGCTGCGCAATTCTAATAATTTTATCGAGTATGTATTTTGATTGTTTAGACAAAGTAGAACTATCAAAATCAAAGTATACCCTTGCTAGCACATCCCCTTTTGAGGCGCTTTGAAGGTGTCCATTTGCGATAAGAAATTCAGAGCAATCTTTATCGACTTTAAATTGATTAGCAATCAACTCTGATAGCTCAATGTTAGTATCATTTTCATAGGCCACGACAAGGTTCATACTTCCCGCTTTTGGGATAACCGTAATCACCTCACCGGCTTCAACATTCACCGCTTTATCTAATGACGGCTTCGCACAGTAATAATTAAAAAGTTCAGAAGAAGTCGAAGCAAATGCAGTATTTGCCAGCCCCAAAGCTGTGATTAGGATAAGAGTTCGTTTCATTTTCATATTTCCTACTTTAAGTGCCCTATTTCTTCTGAAATTAAGTTAAGAATAATATCGAGTAATTCATCTGGATCTGCTGCGTCATAAACATTTTCGATACCAACGCAATTCGCTAAAGCTTGGTTATCACTAACGGTATAGTCAAAACCAACAAACGCCATTTGGAAATTAACTGGTCGATTTGAATTAGTTTGTCTACTGTTTAGTTCAGCTTTGATCTCAGTACACATACCTGCATTCACTAAACTTGCAGTTGGGATACCATTTCTAAATGTTCCACTTCCCACTTTATCAAGCCCGTCAGATAGTATGACCATTAACTGCCTAGGGTTTGGGTCCGTCAAGTCACCGAAAAACTGAGCAGACTTGATGATTCCCTGATAGGAACCCGTCCATCCATCCGGTCTAAAGTTCTTCATGCTATTTTTTATAGAGGTAAAGTTATCGGTGAAACTCAAGTTAAAAAATGGATAAGAGTCATTGTCGTATTTATCAAAATTACAAACCATGTCCCTATTATCAGCCTGATTATTCCAAATATTATTCACTGTTACAGTCGGATCAACCGTGTTGCTATTAGTATTGGCATAATGCAACTCATCAATAAACTCAATCGTTCCTCGGTTATCATATTGGTCATAACAATCGTCTTCGCAATCGTAATATGTCGAAGTGCATCTATTTCTACAATTCCAATCCCAGCTATTACAGCTGGAGTAACACTGACTATAAGTGCTGTAACATTGGCTTCTGCACTGCTGTAACAACTGACTATCTCTGCATTCAGTAATGCCATCTGACCCTAGTTTGTCTGTATATTCAGAGTAAGGAATGATAGAAACACGATTCAATGTTAAAGCGGTGTCTTGGTATTTATCGAGTTCATCTAATACTGAATTAACAATCTCTCGTACTGCTTTATATTTCTTTTTCCCTTTCCAGTTCTCATTCATTGAGCCCGAATAATCGACAACGAAAGAAATATCTATACTGTCGCCTTGGTACTTACGTGCCACACTGTCATGGCTAACATCATAAGTTTCGCCAAACCCAACCAAATCACCGCTTGTCGGTAACCAAGAATTATGGGTTGTTACAATATCAATGGCATATTCGTTATAACGGGTTCCACCGTCACAATCTGTCTGAGAACTCGCTTTACATTCTGTTCGAATAATATTAATTGATTGAATGCTTTCTTTATCTTCTAAGTAAGCATCAATATATAAGGTGGCAAGGGCTCGGTTTTCTTGTTCATTTTCACTATTTCTTGCTGCTAGAGCCAAAGCAGACACCTCTGCGGCATCTCCTAAACGAGCTTTATTTTGTAATGCTCGAGAGCCATCAATCGCTAATGTGAATAAACCCCATACGCCAGGAATGATCAAAGCAAACAGTAATGCAGCATGACCTCTCTGTTTTCTTAAGCTAGGTAACATATTAACGCCCCATCATGATGGAAGAGGATTGTATGGTCGTGAAATCTGAACCTAATAATTCACCCGCCCAATTATCGGTTTCATAACAAATGGTGACTCGATATAGAGATGCTCTCCTACCCCAACTCGTGATCATCGATAAAGCATCATAATCTCGTAAAGTTTGAGTCAGTGAACACCCTCCACTTTGATTTATCGTGGTCAAAGCCGAAGTCGTGTTATCTGAAAATGTCAAAGATTCAAAGGTAGTACTCATGTCCGCATTAGAATAATCACCAGTTGTACGCTGCAAAGATTGAGTAATAATTTGGTGTAACTCTAACGTACTGGCATTAGTGATCTCAGAGTTATTAGGAGAATAAAGTTGAGTACGTTCTTTTAAGATATTAACGGCTGAGTATGAGAGCCTATCTAATTTACCCTGCATAGACAGCTTGATAACTAAATCTGAGGTAAAGATCATCAAGGTCGCGAATACAACACCAAGAAGCGCAAACTCAATTGAAAAGTTGCCTTTCTGCTTAGAAATCGAATGCATCACGTTCATACTCCTGTACAACAATAACCTCACGTCTGAACATGCCCGGAACGGCAATGAACTGGCTTAACATTGGTTCAAAATCATATTCAACAGCATAAACCGCAATCGCACTGGCTTCCGATGACCCACACTCCAATTCAGCACTACTGTCACTCTCACCCCGACAGTCACCAACATAATCACCTAGCTCTTGGATGCTTTTTAAATATTGGATGGTAAATCGATAGTTATTACTGTCGACAAGACCACCATATTGAGCGCTCTCCTGTGTGATTACATTTTTAAATGTCGCCATAAACTCATTGGATGAATTAGAGCTTAATCGGTCATTCGAGTCATAGGTTGGTGAAACCAATTTGGCTTGACGAGCCGCTTCAGATATCGCCACATCCGTCACTGATGATATATGTGCCATGTAACCAATTTCAGCCCAAGTCATACACATAAGGAAAAAAGCCATAAAGCCTAATGAAAATTCTATCGCGGCTACACCACCCTGTTTCTTCCTTAAAATCACCCGCGATAATGTATTTGATTTAATATTCATAATTTGACTCTAACGGTAAAGAATGCCCGCTTCGGATAACTTTGCTGCTTGCTTCAATCGCCTTTAATGCACTGTCTAGATCTTTACGTTTGTAATGCTGCTTAAGTATTCCTTTTGCTTGTTCAGATTCCCCCGATTTAACTAATGCAATCACTAGGTTTGAACGAATCATTTCATCTTCAGGCTTATTTTGGTAAAGCGGGGTAAGTAAATTAACGGCTTTGTCATAATGTCCTTGCAGCATATAAACCGTGGCCAAATTATTTTTGACCGCTATATCGTTATAAAAATAGCGTCGGGCTTGGTTTAATGAAGCCTCTGCAGCTGTGAAATCACCTAACTCCGAATATAAAATACCAAGCAGATTATGCAATTCACCATCTTTAGGCTGGAGGGCAATCGCTTTTTTAGTCAAATTCAGCGAACTCGATATCTTTCGTAATTGATATTTTGCTTTGGCTTTAATTTTTAACGCTGCAGTATTACTCTCCAACCCGTCGACGCTTTCTAAAACAAATAGCGCCGAATCAAAATCCCCCGAAGCCTGATAAACATTAGCGAGTTTAATCCGAGTTTCAACATCTTCAGCCACTTGTAATTGCTGTTTATAAAGCTCGATTAACTGATTATGATTACTGCTCTGGATCAACATGGATTCACGATTACTTGCGGTCGCTTTGTAAGGCTCAGATTGAGGTGTACCACCTGAAGTACATCCATTAATAAGCAGTAAAGCCACAATCAGATACATATACTTAAGCATCAGCCATCAACCTCATAATTCCTGGAGCAACAATAATAAAAACAATTGGCATCATGATAAAAAGAATTAGAGGTATCGACATTTTAGCGGCTAATTTACCAATTTTTTCTTCGACATGAAGCATGTTTACCGCTCGAATGTCGGCAGCTAACGTCGTTAAAACAGAGTAGATTGAAGAGCCATATTGCAAGCTTTGCTTAAGAGTCATCACGAAACTGCGCATTTCAGAGCTAGGGATCCTTAAGTACAATTCATCAAGTGCCCTTTCTAAGCCCACGACTCTAGCGCGCTCATTAGTTTTGGCTAATAACTTGGCTAGATTCTTATCAAAACCCTTCATTTCATTAGCGAGATAGCTAAGTGCGGACTCCAAAGTCATACCTGTTTGTACGCATATCGCCAAGAGATCCAATAAATAAGGTAATTGACTCGAAGTATGAGCAATTAACCGTTTTTTCATATGCGCAAGATAACTATCTGGCGCTATGACACAAAAAATAAACCACACCACACCGGCAATTAGTACCGTGTTAATTTCCACAAAATTAAGCGTCGATAGAAAATAGAAGCTAATTGCTCCAATTATAAATACGCCATACTTAATGTGCATGTAATAACGCTTGAATCGAAAACCGTCTAAACCAGCATCAGCGAATTTTTTATTTATCTCTTCTTCACTCGACGTAAATTGAGAGATTAGTGAGTTAAAAACATTCGTATTATTTTCTTTAAGTGGTTCTTGCTTGTTGTCTTCATGGGTTAAAAAGCTATGAAACGTTTGCTTCCTTTTGTAATTGCTATAAATCAAAGAAGCAATAATCCCAATGCCGAACGCAAGCGCGATCAAAACAAGAAACAGGTTCATTTGAGTTGACATTAATTCTGTGCCCCTCTCATTAACAACCAGACAATAGTAAGCCCAATAGATTCACTAGCAATTAGATAGTAAAGCAGCGGCTTACCAGCAGGATCAAACATAATAAATTCATAGTTTTCTGGGCTAATAAATTGCAAACCAAAAAGAAATATCATTGGAATAGCAGCCACTATTTTCGCCGACATTCTTGCTTCTGACGTCATAGAGTATTTCTTTTTTTCTACAGCACGGCTGTCAAACATCAAGCGGTTCAATCGACTTATTACGTCTTTTAACTGACCACCTCTTTGCATATTGGCGCGCAAGGTAATCACAAAGAAATGAAATGCTGGGTAAGGGAAACGGCTACAAGATTTACGAAAAACAGAGTCTGCGCTTTCACCGAGTTGTAATCGCTCTCCCATACGTTTAAATTCTTGCCCGACTTCACCTTCTAAAGATTTACCAACGTAAATGATGGCATGCATGATACTTTCACCAGCACTAACCGCGCTCGCCAACATGTTTAATGCGTCAGGGAAAGCTTCATCAAATTGCTTTTTTTCACGTTTTTGCAGCCAACTATAGCCAAGTAATATTCCTACGACTTCACACACTAGCGTTACATAGAGAATATTGCCGCGAATCAGATAAGTATTCAAAGCAGAAGCAATAACTCCAAGTACCACTAAGTAAGCCACTATCTTGATGGCGGCTAACTTACCTACTTGGCGTTTCACTCTATTCAATTTTTGTAATAATCGGACATGTAAGTTTCGGTCTGATAACGAAGCAAGATCGACCGCTTGTTGCGCTTCTTCAATAGACTCAACTCGCAATGTATGTGCGGCTTCTTCTAAATAAAAATGACGATTTGTCTTACTTTTACTCGGCCAATACGCGATCATTACCGCTATACCACCAGTAATTAATGCAAGCCAATAGATCATGCTGGCACACCGACAGCGAACGCTTCATTAAGCTGCTGTTCTAGCCCAAAGAAACGAGCTTTTTCTACTAGAACGGAGCGCTGCATCAGCCCTGCAGTGACATACTTGCCTGTCACTTTTCCAGTATCTTGGCTCATAGAAGGCTGAAACTTAAAGATTTCTTCTAGAACAACGTTATCACCTTCTAAACCAATCACTTCGGTAATGCTCATCACTTTACGGCTACCGTCGTGCAAGCGACTGATCTGAATAACAATATCGACGGCACTGACAATGGTCCGGCGGATCGCGGCTAAAGGTAAATTACTGGTCGCCATCATTACCATCGCTTCAACCCTAGCAAGAGCATCTCGTGGAGTATTGGCGTGCAGTGTTGACATAGATCCATCATGGCCAGTATTCATGGCCTGCAACATCTCAAATGCTTCTGAGCCTCGACACTCACCTACAACAATTCTATCTGGACGCATACGAAGAGAATTAATCACCAGATCTCGTTGAGTTATCTTACCTGAGCCTTCAATTCCGGCGGTTCTTGTTTCTAAACGAACCACATGCGGCTGTAGTAAACGCAGTTCTGCCGCATCTTCAATCGTCACAATGCGTTCTTTCTCGGAGATAAACTGGGATAATGCATTGAGCATGGTTGTTTTACCGGAACCCGTACCACCTGAAATGAGAATATTTAAACGGCAGCGGGCTGCAATCATTAAGATCTTTGCCATTTCAGGGCTCATTGCACCAAACTCAACAAGTTGAGAAAAGTTGATGGATTGTTTTTTGAACTTACGGATAGAGATAGAAGTTCCATCAATCGCTACGGGAGGAATAACAATATTCACACGACTGCCATCTTCCAAACGAGCATCACAAGTTGGAGAGGATTCGTCGACACGACGTCCTACTCGGCTCGCAATACGCTTGGCAATCTGCTGAAGCTGCTGTTCATCAATAAACATAGCAGCGGATTTTTCAACCAGTCCATTTCGCTCAATGAATACATTTTGGTGACCGTTGATCATAATGTCACTGATGCTTTCATCGTCCATCAGTGCTTGCAGCGGGCCTAAGCCATGCAACTCATCAACTAAGCTTTGTACATACTCAGCTCGTACTATCGTAGCGACAGATAAACCCAATTTTTCAACAAGCATTTCAACGGCATTGGCTAGCTGCTTTGTAAGCGCACTCTTCGACAATGAATTTACCGCTTCAGCATCCAGAGCATCAAAAATCTGCTCTCGTATCTCAACATAAGCTTTTTGAGCGAAATCCATTATGCGCCTCGCTTAAGCAAACGATTAATGATGGATTTTTTCTGCTTTTGCTCATTCTGACCTAATAACAAATGCGTAATACGATTAACGCTTCGTCCTACTGGCGAATTCATTTCATACATATGTTTCTTGTCTAAAACCATTTTTCCAAGTTTTGGATCGTTAGGACAGACTACATCCGCAGACTTCCCTAAATATGATTTGATATCCGCTTCAGTTATGGTTGCTGCATTATCTGGCATCGTATAATTGAGCACAAAAACCGTTCTCGTTTTGGAAGACATATTATCCATATGCTTCTGAACACGCTTAGCTTCACGCAGGCTAGAAACGGTAGGTTCAATCATTAGCAATAAGATGTCAGAATGCTCAGAGATGTAATTAAGATCTTGCTTGCAGTTAGAAGAACGCGACAAATCTTCAAGAATAAAATTAAATTGACCCGCTAGCTGAAAAGATAAAGTTCTTGCGTATTCTTTCAGTTCAAGTTCATTCAATTCTTCAGATTCGATTGAAAGAACCGATAACATGCCGCTTATTTTTTTCACCATGCTACTAGCGTATGTCGCATCTAAACTTGCCGTAATAGAACTTCGAGTAACTGGTTTCTTCTCGTGTTTATCTAAACTCAAAAAGATGTCGAGATTCCCGCCTCGAAAATCATGGTCGACAATAAGGCATGAACTGTTTTTCTTGGTAGAAAGTTCATAAGCAATTTCAGCCGTCATTAAGGTGGCACCTACCCCACCTTTTGTACCCCAAACCCCTACTTTTTTCGCTGTTCTATCTTTACCAAGGCCACTATTTCGCTTGCGGTTACTGTCTACGTTACGAACGAAATCTATTAATTCTTGTTTAGGGATTGGCCAAAAGACATAGTAAAAGCCCATGCCTTTGAGGTTTCGTATTGTTGAAATTGCATCTTCACTACCAATAACGATAACAGATGCTTCATTTGGCAACAGGTGGCTTATACGCTCCATATCTTTTGATACGTTCGAGCTTTGATTGAGCTCGACAATGACAACTGAAATTTGAGAGTCACGGATATGTTGCTGGATATTTTGATCCGAATTTTCAAGCATTGAAGGAGAAACGAGCCCCTCAAATCGAAAAGCTTCTTCTACCAGATCCATACATTCCTGAGTCTGATAAAAGAGCACAGTTGTAATCAATTCTTGAGTAACTGGTTTAGCGTCACTTTTCGTTTTTAGAATATCGACTAAATCAAACATTTTAATGACCTACTACTGTGTGTTAGAAGCTTTAGGCAGCATATTTTCAGGGTTCACCATAGACTGCCAACGAGCATTATCGGTGTAGCAATTCGATTCATAAAACCCAAACTTACCAACTTCTGGATATTCGCAAAGATTGGTAATCACTTGGTAGTCTGTAAAGGTCAAACGGAGATCAAATTCAGTGACTGGTTCATCTTCTCTGACTTCAAAACGTTGGATGCTGATACGATTTGCATCGATACCTAATGATTTCGCAAACGTTCGTGCATAATTCGATAGCTGCTTGCCCTGTAAGTTATGCCATTCGGCCAGCATGCCTTTGGCTTCTATTACTTCAAAATTTTGAGTAACAAAGACTTCTATTTCTTGTTTAGCAGTAGAAGCACCATTTTTATGAGCGCTGAGTGACAAACTATAAGTTAATGGAACAAGGTGAAGAGCTTTACCTTCACGCTCTTGAATTCGCTCAGCACAGCCACTAATCAATATCCCAATAAAAACGGTCACCATTAGGCGAAAGTTTATCGCTTTGATTGATCTGCATTGGTCAAAAATCATAATTTAAAGCCTCCGGTCGCCATAATTTCACTCGCCCATTTTTCAGAGCTGGTTTGGTAACCTTTTTCGACATAGAAGAAACGTTGCAGCGTTGAGGTTTTTTTCATTGTTGGCAGCTGAATTAAGGCGGGTTCAATAGGCTGAACTAAGTTAACTGTTGCGACAATAATCAACTCTGTTTTCGTTCTTTCAGTACCCGTTTTTCGGAATAACGCGCCAAGTAATGGTATATCCCCGACTAATGGCACTTTACTCAATGATTCTTTGTCTTCTGTACTCAATAAACCGCCTAATACAAAGCTTTTACCATCAGCTAATTGAACTGTGGTACGGGCACGGCGAGTTTTTAAAGCAGGTAGATCGTAGGTTTCATTGCTGTACTGAGCATCGAGTGAGCTCACTTCTGGCATTAGGGATAAAAGGATTTGATCATCAGACAAGACTTTTGCCATCAAATCTAAACGTACGCCAAACTCTTTATATTCAACATTTGTTGTGCCATCTACCACAGTCACAACCGGTAGCTCACCACCCACCAAGAAGCTGGCACTTTCACCGGAAATAACAGAAAGGTTTGGCTCTGCGAGTACTTGACCAACAGTGTCATTACCGATTGCAGTGATCACTGAAACAATGTCGGACGCACTAAAACTAGTGACTTGATCTAAGAATATGCCAGTACCTGCGCCAGTACTGCCATATTCAATACCAAATTCTTCAAGAAATGAGTGAGAAACTTCAGCAACAGACAGCTTTACATTGACCTGCTTTGCGACTGCGACTTCGATATTGTTCACGATACCGTTGTAGTGAAAACGCTTCATGAATTCGATTTCGTAATCGTCATCATCCGATTTCCATTCCATTTTGAATTCTTGTTTCTCTTTATCTAGGTAGGTACCAACTAATTGGTTTATTCCATCTTTTACTTTTTCTGTTGGAACAACACCACTCAATACTACCTTGTCCCCAATGTTAGTAATGGAGACTTCAATATTCGGGTATAGCATTTGAACTTGCTGCTGCACCACATCAAAAGAAGTATTCACCCACAATTTTCGTGATGCCAAAGTCTTACCTTCGCCACCGTATACCGCGAGAGAAGTTCTTCCTACATTCTTACCGAAAACAACCACTTTGCGTTTATCGATAACTTGATAATCGGCAATGTTCGAATCCGAAATAAATACAGACTCAATATCACTCAAAACAGTGACGGTGATCATCCCGCCTTGATCAATATTGGTAATACGTTGAGCAAGTGCAGTATGAGACAAAGAAGCTAGAATCATGAATAAAGCCAACTTCTCGATAAAGTGAATAATAGATTTCATTTAACTTTGTCTCTAATTAATGGTGACTTTTTCAGCACGATATTCCACAACAGACTTAAAATTGTTCAGAACATCGCCAGCATCAGCATGTAAATCTGATTTTTTATATTCGCCAATTGATTTATGCACTTCAATTTCTGAAATTCTTTTTGCAACGGTTAATGTCGCAACCTGCTTTCTGGTCAGCTCTAAAATCAAACTGACTTCTGTTGTATCAGCCTGATTACGCGTACCAATAATGGTTTGCTTATCTACTTTAAGTACTTTGACGTTCATTAATACTGGGGTAACAAACATATTACGTTTTCGACTTGAGGAGGTTTCGGAAGCTTCAAGAGAGTAAGTTGAAGGTAAAGAAAGTGACAATACATCGATCATTGATCCATGAGTGATAACGCCACCCACTACTGATTCCGGCGGTACTTTAATTGCGTAAGGCACGCGGTTATCCGCTATTGTTAAGTCAACATAGCCGTCATCAGAAGGGTTGATAATAGATTCTTTGAAAAAAATACTCTCAGCATTCAGAGCAGACTGGTAAACAGCACCTTTTTCAAAATTCAGCTCTACATCAACCAAAACACCTAATGAGTTCGCTTCACTTTCTGGTAACTTACTTACTGAAAAATGTTTTCGTTCAACTAGTTGAGAGGATTCAACAGGTTGATTCAAACGCCAAATAACAACTTCGGGTTCTGCTGGTTTCTCTTCTTTAGTTACTGGCGTTTTATCACTAGCTAAATTTCCAGCTAAGCCATACAAACCGAATAGAATAGCCAAAACTGCAATAGCTAGAGTCAGTGTTTTTTTCATTGGATTCCTAAATGGACGCTAATATTCCTAAAGATGAGCCTAAACTAATTGCAATTCCGTAAGGCACGCCGCGATTTGTTTTTTTTGCCAGCCTCATCCATAACAAATAGATAACACTAACAGCACCGCCAATTAACAAAATTAAGATTATTGTATTAAATAGGTGAGAACTTGGTATCGCTAAAGAATACGCCGCTAGTAACTTTGTATCACCACCAGCTAATATTTTTAATTGACTAAGAATGATACCGCCCCCTAATATCAGTAAGCTATGAACAATATTAAACCAACTGCCTGTTTCAATGACGTAGAGAAAGAAACCTGCAGCTATAGTCAGGCAAGCAAAATTAGAAATAGACCTCGAAATTACATCAGTTGCACTAACATAAATAAATAGAGCAGCTAAAATTATTAGCCACTCAAGATAATTTAACATGGTGATTAAGGTAATTAACCGCCAGGTGTCGGAGCTGCGCCACCTAGAGCTAAACGAATTGTTTCGAAAACTCCAGATAATGCACCAGCAATACCACTATCAGCATCACCAAAACCAAGCGCAACAACACCAGCGATAGCAGCAGCAATTAGACCATATTCAATTGCAGTTACACCTTGCTCATCATTCTTGTAATTTTCTAGGGCAACCTGTGTTTTAACAAATAACGTTGTAAACATACCTTTTTCCTTTTTTAAATATAAATCCTGCAAGCACAACTTGCTTAATAACTTCAAGTGCATGTTAGTTTTTTGGCGACTGATATTCAATAGTTTTTGTAAATCAAAGTAATAAAACATTAAATATTATTACAACGATCACTTTTTGTAACTTTTAGGCTCCGTGTCTTATATTTACCCTAAAAACCACAGGTAAATTAAATCATTTAAAATCAACAGTTTAAATAATTAAATCTATTAATTAAAAGCGGGAGTCATACATTCTTAGAGCATAAAACCATCATGATAATGATAAGTTTAGTAAGGTGATTAATTGCTAACAGGGAAGCCTATTGGGTGACCATTTTTTGACAGTGTGTATT
>NZ_VTXD01000032.1 GCF_013114625.1 Vibrio sp. 99-70-13A1 | reverse complement strand
GAACGGTATCGCTCTGCACGGTGGTTTCGTACCATACGGCGCAACGTTCCTAATGTTCATGGAATACGCGCGTAACGCTATGCGTATGGCTGCTCTGATGAAAATTCAGAACATCCAAGTTTACACGCATGATTCTATCGGCCTAGGCGAAGATGGTCCAACTCACCAACCAGTTGAGCAAATCGCTTCTCTACGCCTGACTCCAAACATGAGCACATGGCGTCCATGTGACCAAGTTGAGTCTGCTGTTGCTTGGAAACTGGCAATTGAGCGTAAAGATGGTCCTTCTGCGCTTATCTTCTCTCGTCAAAACCTTGCACAGCAAGACCGTGACGCTGAGCAAGTAGCTAACATCGCTAAGGGTGGTTACATCTTAAAAGATTGTGCTGGTAAGCCAGAGCTAATCATCATTGCGACAGGTTCTGAAGTTGAGCTAGCGGTAAGTGCTGCGGCTGAACTAACAGCTGAAGGCAAAGCGGTACGCGTAGTATCTATGCCCGCAACTGACGCATTCGACAAGCAAGACGCGCAGTACCGTGAGTCTGTACTTCCATCTGACGTTACAGCGCGTATCGCAGTAGAAGCTGGCATCGCTGACTTCTGGTACAAGTACGTTGGTTTCGGTGGCAAGATCATCGGTATGACAACGTTCGGCGAATCTGCACCAGCAGGTGAACTATTCAAGATGTTCGGTTTCACTACTGAAAACGTAGTAAACACTGCAAAAGAGCTTCTAGCTTAATAATTAGCAGTAATATGAACAGAAAAAAACCGAGCCATTGGCTCGGTTTTTTATTTGGCTTTCAGAAACATGAGTTACTCGAACTCCTTTCCCCAATTATCAAGTTCTCTAGTCCCACAGACCTTACATTCAACGTAACGATCCATGTTGTAGTAATGACCACCATTGATAATTGAATTAGCAAACAGCTTTATTCTTCCTAACAAAGTTGTGTCGGTATCATAGCTGCTTGTTTGGCGAACAAGAACTTCACTATGTGGCGTTTCTTTATTGCACGTTTTACAAAAATGAGTCGCTGGAAATCCAGACATAACCTTTTCCTTTGGTTGAGAAAACTAGGTTAGAAACAGCCGTAGAATTAGGTCAGACTCATTTAGATATCATTGCATAATACTCATAACATTCGCTAGATTTATAAATTTATTTTGTCGAGGTATGTCACCTAATTGATTCAGTGAGGAAATGTTATCTACGCTAGAGCTCAGTGCTTGTTCAAGTATTTAGCCATAGATTTAACTGAGCATAGAGTCATTTGTAACGAACAGCTTACATTGTGGAGTTTGAGCGCATTTCGTTATTAATATTCTTGAAAGATATAACGAAGTAAGAGAATGTTGGCGCGTTGTTTTCATATGAAAGGTCTAGCATGACAAACAAAGTAATCTTGGTGGTCGATGATAGTCAGGACATTCTTGATGCTCTTAGCGAATATCTGGAACGTTCAAGCTTTACGGTTATCACAGCTCTTGAAGGTAATGAGATGTGGAAGAAGCTTGAAACTGTCACACCAGATCTCATTATTTTAGACATCATGCTACCCGGAGATGATGGTTTAACCTTGTGCCAGAAACTACGTCTTCAATCTCAAGTTCCCATTATTATGCTCACCGCAGTAACCGACGATGCTGATCGAATCGCAGGGTTAGAAATTGGAGCTGATGATTATATTACTAAGTCATTTAACCCACGTGAGCTATTAGCCAGAATTAAAGCTTTATTGAGGCGTTCCACGTTTAGTCATAGCCAAGGTGAACGGACTCTGAAATTCATGGATTGGACGTTTGACACACTTAAACGACAATTAAAACATGAAGATGGTGAAGTGGTTTCACTTTCTAGTGCGGATTATAACTTGCTTACGCTCATGTTGGATTCTCCCAACCAGCTACTAAGCCGAAATGATATTGCTCAAGCGCTTTGGGGAAGGGATGCGGAGCCACTAGAGAGAGGCATTGATGTACAAATTAGCAGGCTGAGAAAGCAACTAAGAGACGATGACCGCAACACGATTATGACGGTAAGGCATCGCGGCTACATGTTAGTGATCGATTCACATATCAATCGTATTAAATTTTGAAAAAAAACATATTTCAGTCAATGGTTGCGCGTATCACCCTGTCTACGTTCATGGTTATTCTCATGGCTGAAATATTGGCAGGTGCGGTATGGTTTACGGCAACATCAGCATCAAAAAAAGAGTCGGCTAGCCACGCCATGACAGCTATATCATCAGCTGCGGCAGATACTATTAATTACTTCTCTGGTTTACCCATTAATTACCGTCACTTGGTGTTAGAACAGCTACGAAATATAGGAGGAACAAGGTTTTTCATATCCATAAATAACCATAAACTTCCTATCACTTCTTTATCCGATTACTCATTGGTTCCTCTGATGGAAGCACAAGCATCTGAACTCCTGAATCAGCAACTTAGAGACTCCCGAAAAGTACATGTCACTTTAACTAAGCGAGAGGATTTACGGGTGTTTAACTCTGGTATCAAGCTTCATGAACTTCCTGCATTGTGGAAAGACTACAGTTTAGTTTTAGGAAAATTGGATTTGCCTATTGCTGTTATTCAGGTGGAGTTTTCCGAAAATGAATGGCTTTATTTAGCCACTGTTCTGCCGTTGTCGTTTGATAGTCTGACCGATAATTTCATTGATAGCAGGCAAGTCATATTTCTCCTTATTGTTACCTTCATGCTGATGGGTGTTTCTTATGTTGTCTTACAGAAGGAAATTCGTCCTTTTCGTTCTTTAGCTCGCTCTGCCACGCTTATGGGGTCGCAAATGCAGATTGAAGAAATTAAAGAAGAAGGTAGCTCAGAAACCAGAGCGGCTATTCATGCTTTTAACAAAATGAACAGTCGAATCAAATCGTATTTACGGGACAGAGATATGTTCTTTAATGCGATATCCCATGATATTAAAACGCCATTAGCCTGTTTAAAGCTACGAACTGCAATGATGGATGATGAGCCAACAAAGTTAAGATTTGAAAAGCTTTTGAACGAAGTCGATATGATGTTGAACGGGGCTTTGCAATATATGCGAGATAATGACATCCACGAAGAATTAGAGTGGATTGATATTAACGATATTCTTGAGCAATGTGCGGCTGTTCATAACAAAAATGGAGTTTGCGTTAGCCTGATAGAACTGCCAAGGATTGAGCTTTATGGCAAGCCATTAGCAATCAAACGTTGTTTATTCAACTTAGTCGATAATGGCGTTAAATATGGAAAGACGGTCGACATCAGTATGTTTTCTTATTCTGATTCTATTCAAATCGTGCTGCGTGATGCAGGAAAAGGAATCAAAGAGGATATGTTAGAAAAAGTCTTTGAACCTTATTTTAGAGACAATGATACAGGCGTTGAAGGTTCTGGTTTAGGGCTAGCAATTGCTCGTAGTATCGCAAGGGCACACGGTGGGGACGTTCAGTTATCTAATTCACCAGAAGGTGGGCTTGAGGTAGACATTATTTTGGTAAATGCCCTATGAAAAAATGGTTACTGTTAAGCCTTTTGTTATCGACAAACCCCGTGTTCTCTTCTCCCTCTGTTGAAATGCTGCATTGGTGGACGGCTGGTGGAGAAGAAAAAGCGTGGTCGGTCATCGAGAAGCAATTTGAATCTCTACCTTATACGTTAAAAAGTGAACCAATCAGTGGCGGTGGTGGTGCTCCTGCCAAAGCGATTCTTCAAGCTAGAGCGATTGCCGGGTATTCCCCTGATATTGCTCTTATGGAAGGTCCGGCTATTCAGTCATGGGCGGCGTTAGGTTTTTTAAATGATGTCAATGAAGTCGCAGAATCGCAAAAATGGGATCAGTCGCTGTACCCTGATATTAAAGCTATTCATCAATATGACGGAAACTATGTCGCCATACCTTTGAATATCCACCGATTGAATTGGATGTGGATAAATCAAAAGGTACTAAATCAGCATCAACTTTCATCACCTCAGACGTGGGACTCGTTACTATTAACATTAACAACTCTGAAAGGTAAGGGGATTAATCCTTTAGCTTTGGGAGAAGACTCTTGGCAAATTGTGCAAGTTTTTGAAAATATTGCGTTTGGAGTGGGTGGGGCGAATTATTATCGACAGGCATTTGTTGATTTAGACCCTGACGCATTAAATAGCGATAAAACACTTGAGGCGCTCAACCGCTTTCGTTCTCTTGCTAATATTGTAGGCAGTGATTTACCAAGTATTAGTTGGGATCAGGGGACAAAAGCTTTGCTTGAAGGGGAGTTTGCCTTTCAATTTACTGGTGATTGGGCTCTGGGAGAGATGTTTAATGCAGAAGATGAAATTCCAGATTACATAGAATGTCGAGCGTTCCCTTCGACGGAAAAAGGTTTTATCTACAATGTTGATAGCTTAGCATTTTTTACCAAAGTAACGGGTGAAGATCATAATATGGTATCGGTAATGACCTCATTATCTTCCCCTAAATTTCTTTTAGATTTCAGTAAAAAGAAAGGTTCAATACCTGCTCAAGCCAATATACCTGTGAATGAATTATCACGATGCCAACAGCAATCTTATCAAGATTACATTCATGCGAGTTCTAAAGGTACAGCTATGCCAAGCCTGACCGATTCAATGGCTGTTAACCCAGTTCTTCAAAATGCGGTATCCAACGAGTTATACCGTTACTTTATGGACTCTTCCATTTCAGCGAAAACACTTATTGGGCATCTACATGCTATTAATAATGAAGTGTTTCGTTAGCTTCCTTTTCTTCTTTTGACTTTAAATGCCTAGCTAGAAATTACTTTGTACCTTTGATGTTTTCCAGCTTAGGTCTATTGTAAAAAACGAGTTACAAACTGCTTGCTATTTGTAACCTTCAGCCGTGTTGTTGTTGATAAAGTTCATTGGTATTCCATCGATATTAAAGGACTTTATTATGCTCGATAGTTTAAAAAGCTGCTTATCAAAGCTTTCCTTAATTGGGAAAGCGCTGATGCTGCCTATTTCTATTTTACCGGCTGCAGGCTTATTACTTGCCTTTGGTGCCAAACTTGATCTTCCATTAATGATGAGAGCTGGTGGCGTTATATTCGATAACCTTGCTCTCTTGTTTGCAGTAGGTGCTGCGGTTGGTTTGACTAAAGAGTCAGGCATTGCGGCTTTAGCGGCAATTGTCGCAATGTTGGTCATGAACGCGACAATGGGGGTTGCTCTTAACATTACTCCAGAGATGGCAATGGGGGGCGGTCGTTACGCCATGGTCATGGGGATTCCGTCTTTACAAACGGGCGTATTTGGTGGGCTTATTGCCGGAATTTTAGCGGCGGTGATGTACCAGCGTTTCTATAATACGAAGCTGCCAGATTTTCTTGGTTTCTTTGCTGGAAAACGCTTTGTCCCAATTGTGACTGCATTTTCAGCGTTTCTCATCGGTTTAGTCTTACCTCATATTTGGTCATATATTCAGTTTGGTATTGATGCGCTTTCGCATATGGCTAATGGCGGTAACATGTATATCTCGACCTTTATTTATGGGTTCATGGAGCGAGCTTTAATTCCAGTCGGTCTTCACCATATCTTCTACAGCCCTTATTGGTTCTCTTTTGGAGAGTACACCACGGCTGCTGGTACGATTGTAAATGGTGACCATACTATTTGGTTCAAAATGCTTGAAGACGGAGTAAAAACATTTTCAACGGATGAGTACCAAGAAGCGGGTAAATTTTTATCGGGTAACTTCGCTATATATATGTTTGCTTTCCCTGCTGCATGTTTGGCTATGTACCATGAAGCGAACAGTAAGAATAAAAAAATTGCAGCCGGTATTTTAGGGTCTGCTGCTTTGACCTCTTTTGTTACTGGTATTACAGAACCCGTTGAGTTTGCATTTATCTTTGTTGCCCCATTGCTTTATTTATTTTCAGCCGTGATGGCTGGCGTTTCTTATGCCGTGACTTATGCGTTAGATGTGCATATAGGGAAAACATTCTCAGCCGGTATTATTGATTTTGTTTCGTTTGGTGTGTTGCCTGCAATGGATGGATTCAAAACCAATTGGATCAATGTCATTTTGTGGGGGCTAACGATGGCAGTGATTTATTACACAGTGTTCCGTTTTGCTATTCGTAAATTTAACTTGAAAACGGTAGGTCGAGAAGACACTCAAAGTAAGGCGATTACTTTAGATAATGAAACCTTGGCAAGTGAAATTACAACATTGATTGGTGGGGCAGCAAATATTACGTCTATAGGCTCTTGCATTACGAGGTTACGTTTACAAATTAAAGACCAGACATTAGTCGACGAGCTTGCAATTAAAGAACTCGGAGCGATGGGGGTCATCAAAGTGGGCTCAAATGGTTTGCAGATTATTCTTGGCTCAAAGGCTCAGTTTGTCGCTGATATTATGAGTGACAACACAAGTGGCACGCCAAGTTCACTGTCTACCAACTTAAATTAAAGCAATCATATTGGAAAAACTGCATTCGTCATTGAAGGCAGTTTTTTCTTTCCAGAACCTTAATTGCTAATGGTACCTTTTGTATTCAATTAATGCGCTTTGCGTGCGATTCGGTTACTATCTGTTGCACGAAATTTTGGTTAGATGTATGGAACTATGCTAAAGGTCGCAATCAACGGATTTGGAAGAATAGGGCGCAATGTACTCAGAGCGCTATATGAAAGTGGCAAAAGCCAGCAGATCAAAGTCGTCGCTGTTAATGAGCTTGCACAGCCAGATGCTATGGCTCATCTATTGCAGTACGACACCAGTCATGGTCGTTTTGGTAAAAAAATATCTAATGATCAAGAGCACATCTATGTTCATCACGGTATTGGTGCTGAAGATAAAGGTGAGTTTGATACCATTCGAATTCTCCATTTAGCCGACATCGAACTGTTACCTTGGCGAGACCTTGAGGTCGACATTGTACTCGATTGTACAGGTGTTTATGGCTGCCGTGCTGATGGCCTAGCGCATATAGAAGCCGGTGCAAAGAAAGTACTGTTTTCTCATCCTGGCGCGAATGATTTAGATAACACGATAATTTATGGTGTTAACCACGAAACTATTACGGCTGACGACAGAATCGTATCGAATGGCTCGTGTACGACCAACTGTATTGTACCTATCATAAAAGTCCTTGATGAAGCGTTTGGTATTGAGTCTGGCACCATTACTACCATTCACTCTTCCATGAATGATCAACAAGTCATTGACGCTTATCATACTGACTTACGCCGTACCCGAGCGGCAAGCCAATCCATCATTCCTGTTGATACCAAACTCCATAAAGGTATTGAAAGAATCTTCCCGAAATTTTCTAACAAATTTGAAGCTATATCTGTGCGAGTGCCAACGGTAAATGTCACAGCTATGGATTTAAGTGTCACAATTAATACGAATGTGAAAGTTAATGACGTAAATCAAACCATTGTTAATGCATCTCAGTGTACATTACACAATATAGTTGATTATACTGAAGCGCCGCTCGTTTCTATCGACTTCAATCATGATCCCCATAGCGCGATTGTTGATGGTTCTCAAACACGAGTGAGTAACGGGCATTTAGTGAAAATGCTGGTTTGGTGTGATAACGAATGGGGCTTTGCAAACCGAATGCTGGATACGGTACTTGCAATGAAAGCTTCTGAAGGTGAGAAGTAATACCTTGAAGCAAATATGAGGATTATTTATTTTTTGGCTTGAAATAAATAAGCAGTGTCCACATATTATTAGCAGTTAAAGAATTACCAGTTGAAGAATTTATAGGCTTAGCAGGGTTGCTGAGTTTCCAAAACTTTATATTTATTAAATTTGAGAGGACAAATCATGTCTGTGATCAAGATGACTGACCTGGAACTTGCAGGTAAACGCGTATTCATCCGTGCTGACCTAAACGTACCAGTAAAAGACGGTAAAGTAACTTCAGACGCTCGTATCCTTGCGTCTCTACCAACTATCAAGCTTTGCCTAGAAGCTGGTGCAAAAGTGATGGTTACTTCTCACCTTGGTCGTCCTACTGAAGGCGAATACAACGAAGAGTTCTCTCTAGCTCCTGTAGTTAACTACTTAAATGACGCGCTAGACTGCGACGTTAAACTAGCGAAAGATTACGTAAATGGTCTTGAGCTAAACGCAGGTGAACTAACGGTTCTTGAAAACGTTCGCTTTAACAAAGGCGAGAAGAAAAACGAAGAAGCACTTTCTAAGCAGTACGCTGCACTATGTGACATCTTTGTAATGGACGCATTTGGTACGGCTCACCGTGCTCAAGCTTCTACACACGGCGTTGGTACTTATGCTCCTGTTGCATGTGCTGGTCCTCTTCTTGCAGCTGAGCTTGAAGCTCTTGGTAAAGCAATGGACAACCCAGCTCGTCCATTAGTGGCTATCGTTGGTGGCTCTAAAGTTTCTACTAAACTAACAGTTCTAGAATCTCTTTCTAAAATTGCTGACCAACTTGTTGTTGGTGGTGGTATCGCGAACACGTTCATCGCTGCTGAAGGTCACAACGTAGGTAAGTCTCTATACGAAGCTGACCTAGTTGAAACGGCTAAGAAGCTAATGAAAGAGTGTGCTATCCCAGTAGCGACTGACGTTGCATGTGCTAAAGCATTCGACGAAAACGCAGAAGCTGAAATCAAGCACGTTTCTGAAGTTCAAGACGACGACATGATCTTCGACCTTGGTCCAGATTCTACTGCTGCTCTTGCTGAAATCATCGGCAATGCAAAAACGATCCTTTGGAACGGCCCTGTAGGCGTATTCGAATTCAAAAACTTCGAAGCGGGTACTGCTGGAATTTCTAAAGCAATCGCTGACTCTGAAGGTTTCTCAGTAGCTGGTGGTGGTGATACGCTAGCGGCTATCGACAAGTTCGGTATCAAAGCTGACGTTTCTTACATTTCTACTGGTGGTGGCGCTTTCCTTGAGTTTGTTGAAGGCAAAGTACTTCCTGCAGTTGCAATGCTTGAAGAGCGTGCAAAAGCATAATTGATTTAGAAAGGCGAGATGTGAATCTCGCCTTTTAACGTTTGCTGCACATCACAGTTTTTTGCTAGAATAGCGGAAGTTGTGAGCAAACGATTGCAAATTTTTAAACTTAAGTTTTTTATCTTAAAACGAATAGAATAATAGGACTATTTCCATGTCTAAGATCTTCGATTTTGTAAAACCTGGTGTGATTTCTGGCGATGACGTACAGAAAGTATTTGAAGTAGCAAAAGCAAACAAATTTGCTTTACCTGCAGTAAACGTAATCAACACTGATACTATCAACGCTGTTCTTGAAGCTGCTGCTAAAGCTAAAGCTCCAGTTGTTGTTCAGTTTTCTAACGGCGGTGCTGCATTCTTCGCTGGTAAAGGCGTTAAACTTGAAGGTCAAGGTGCACAAATTCTTGGCGCTGTAGCTGGTGCAAAATACGTTCACGCAGTAGCAGAATCTTACGGTGTTCCAGTTATTCTTCATACTGACCACGCTGCTAAGAAACTTCTTCCATGGATCGACGGTCTACTAGACGCTGGTGAAGAGTTCTTCGCACAAACTGGTAAGCCACTATTCTCTTCTCACATGCTAGACCTTTCTGAAGAGTCTCTAGAAGAGAACATCGAAACATGTGCAGCTTACTTAGCTCGCATGGCTAAACTAAACATGACAATCGAGATCGAACTTGGTTGTACTGGTGGTGAAGAAGACGGCGTTGATAACTCTGATATGGACGCATCTGAGCTTTACACTTCTCCTGAAGATGTTGCATACGCATACGAGAAACTAAACGCAGTTAGCCCACGTTTCACTATCGCAGCTTCTTTCGGTAACGTACACGGTGTTTACCAAGCTGGTAACGTTGTACTTACTCCAACTATCCTGCGTGACTCTCAAGCATACTGTGCTGAGAAGTTTGGCATTGCAGCTGACGCTCTTAACTTCGTATTCCACGGTGGTTCAGGTTCTTCAGAAGCTGAAATCCAAGAGTCTATCGGTTACGGCGTTATCAAAATGAACATCGATACTGATACTCAGTGGGCTTCATGGGATGGCGTTCGTACTTACGAAGCTGAGAACCGTGACTTCCTACAAGGTCAAATTGGTAACCCAACTGGCGAAGCTGCGCCAAACAAGAAGTTCTACGATCCACGCGTATGGCTACGTGCTGGTCAGTCTTCAATGGTTACTCGTCTTGAGAAAGCATTCGCTGACCTTAACGCTGTAGACGTACTATAATTCTTTGAATTAAGTACTCTTTAAGTTTTAAAAGCCCGCTCATTGAGCGGGTTTTTTTATGTATGATAAAAAGTTGTGCTATTTATGTGAAAACCCTAGCCTCAAGTGAATAAATTGCGTAGTCTTTTATTCATCGATATGATTCTTTTTGTGTAAGTGATTGTTATCCAAGTTCTTACATAAATATGACTTTGAAATCTGACAAAGATAGGATATCGTGCCGAAAAATTGAACATGGTTCAGTTTATAAAAAGGACTTGGTTTAAGTTTGTTTTAACATGATGATTTATTAGAAAATATTCTAGTGAATCATTACAGAATAAACTTAACTTAAGGCAGTTTAGCTCATAGCATATTATAGAGGATGCACATTATGGCTGATGGTTCTACAGCACTTGAGACTCCAATTGTGGATGGTTTGTCTCATGCAGAACAGTGGTTAACAAATAATTCAGATCTGTTTATTCAATACGGTGTAAACATAATCTCAGCACTTGTTATTCTATTTATTGGTAACTTAATTGTTAAAGCAGTAGCGAATAGCGTGTCTAAAGTTCTTCAGAAGAAGAAGATGGACCGAGCAGTCGTTGAGTTTATTCACGGTCTTGTTCGTTACTTATTATTTGTTATTGTTTTAATTGCTGCACTTGGTCGTCTTGGCGTTCAAACTGCTTCAGTGGTTGCTGTTATTGGTGCGGCTGGTTTAGCCGTTGGTCTTGCACTGCAAGGTTCACTATCTAACTTTGCTGCTGGCGTACTTATTGTCGCGTTCCGTCCATTCAAGTCTGGCGACTATGTGGAAATCGGCGGTGTTGCAGGTTCAGTTGATTCAATTCAAATCTTCCAAACTGTTCTAACTACGCCTGATAACAAAATGGTTGTAGTACCAAATGGCAGCGTGATCGGTAGCCCGATTACGAACTATTCTCGCCATGCTACTCGTCGTATTGATTTAATGATTGGTGTTTCTTACAACGCTGATTTACAAAAGACCAAAGCGCTTTTGACTCAAATTTGTGAATCTGATGAGCGTGTACTTAAAACTCCTGGTGTCCAAGTTGGTGTTCATACATTGGCTGACTCTTCAGTAAACTTTGTGGTTCGCCCATGGGTTGAAACTGCTGAGTACTGGAATGTGTATTTCGACCTGATGCAAGCAATCAAAGAAGGCTTGGATAAAGAAGGTATTGAAATCCCATTCCCACAAATGGATGTACACATGAATAAAGTAGAAGCTTAATGTCTAGTTAGTTTTTGTAGCTATAAGCTTTCATAAGGAAAGGCGGATAACTTAGGTTGTCTGCCTTTTTTTTGATTTAGACTATTCACCTTATCCGAAAACCAAAGTCCCATACTGTTCAATCAGACCATTCGCCAATACTAAGGCAATAGAAAACATCATAACCGCGACAGCGACATCGATCCCTTTCTTAACATTCGGACGTGATAGCACAGGTCCTAGCTTGGCTGCGCCAATAGATAAAGAGTAAAACCAAGTAAATGAAGCGAGGATTGTCCCAATAGCAAAAGCTATGCGGTCATTCCCTTCAAATTGACCACCAATAGATCCTAGAATCACTACTGTGTCCAAATATAAGTGGGGGTTAAGAACCGTTACTGCTAATGCTCCTAAAATAACGGTGCGTTTTCCTCGCGCAGTAATTTGCCCTTTAGATTCTTCATTTTCTTTGGATCTGAAGGCACTCTGTAGAGAAAGAACACCGTAAATAGTTAAAAAGGCGATTCCTCCTAAAGTGACTGACGTCAGAAGAAATTCATTTTGTGAAAGAATCGCTCCTCCACCAAAAATACCTAGTGAAATGAATAGGGTGTCTAACAAGCTACATATGGTTGCAGTCGTTAAATGGTGGTTTCGTTTAATGCCTTGGTTTAGGACATAGGCGTTCTGAGCACCAATTGGAATAATCATACTTGCCCCTAAACCAAATCCTTGTAGAAGAATCCAAAAATTCATATCAATCTCACTTATTCCATCGTTGTATTTCGTAATGGAAGCAAAGTAACGCGAACTAATTAATAAGTATAATTAATGATTTTAATGTTTAATTAGAGTTGCTAATGTTGAGTTCATCGATAGAGCGAGAGGGAAAATTGATGCGTGGTTTGGATTATAAATGGATTGAAGCATTAGATGCGGTAGTCAATAAAAGGAGCTTTGATCGTGCGGCTGAGCATCTTTATATCTCTCAGTCAGCGGTGTCTCAAAGGATCAAACAACTTGAGAAGTGGCTCGCTCAGCCAGTATTAATTCGAGAAACACCACCTAAACCGACTCAGGTTGGTCAGAAGCTATTAGCTTTTTATCAGAGGGTTAGGTTGCTTGAGCATGATGTATTGCCTGAAGTTATGAACGAAGAATCAATACGCCCTTTTTCTATCTCGATTGCGACCAATGCGGATAGTTTAGCGACTTGGCTATTACCGGCTTTATCGAATGTCATGAAGGCACGATCTGTCGAACTTAACCTTGCGATCCATGGCGAATCTCGGACGATTGAAAAACTGAAAAGTGGTGAAGTTGCAGGAGCTATCAGTTTAGAGTCTCAATCCATTCCGGGTTGCGGCGCTGATTATCTTGGTGTTATGGAGTACGTCTGCGTGTCTAGCCCTGACTTTTATGAGCGATATTTTTGTGAAGGGGTGAACGATGTAAGTTTAAAAGATGCACCTGCTGTCTCTTATGATCAATATGATGATCTGCATAAAAAGTTTCTTCATGATCATTTCGATATGCCTCGCGACAGTATCATTAATCATACAGTGGGAAATTCTGAAGCTTTTGTTCGGTTAGCGTTATCAGGTGTCGCTTATTGTTTAATACCTAGGTTACAGATTATCGAAGAGCTAAATTCGGGCTTACTTATCGATATTACTCCCGGCTTTCTGTTGTCCTACCCCATCTATTGGCACCACTGGCAGCTTGAGAGTGGAATATTAAAAGAAGTGTCAGAGGAAATATTACAATATGCTCGAAACAACCTTCCCCAGTAGTGGGATTATTTACACAGTCAAAGTTATGTAAGAACTTCACTTATAGGATTGGTTGCAGATGAAAATCGCCTATTATGTAAGGGTATTATTAACCAATAAAGGTTGTTTAAATGAAGTTTGTTCCAAGTGTGATTGTTAAAGCGTGTGCATTAACCGCGGCTCTGAGTGCAGTGAGCTTCTCATCTTTTGCTGATTCTCCGAACTTCCCGCATATTTCAACTACTGGCTATGGTGAGGTGGTAGCAAAGCCTGATATGGCGACATTTTCTGTGAAAGTGGTGGAATCAACCATGACGGCAGAACAAGCTAAAGCGACAGTTGATAAAGTGGTTAGCTCTTTTCTTACTAAATTACAAAGTGCTGGTGTTGAAGATGCGAGTATAAACAGCTCTAATATTTACCTAGCGCCTCAGTATCATTACCCTAAAACAGGTAAGCCAGAACTGGTTGGATATCGAGCATCTCGAAATGTCACTGTGCAGGTAACTGACTTAACGAACCTAAATAAGTACCTAGATATTGCATTAGGTGAAGGCATCAACCAAATTGATAATATTCAATTACAAGTTCGCGACCAAGCTAAGTATCAAGAGAAAGCACGTCTAGAAGCCATTAAAGACGCTTCTTATAAAGCAAAATCTTTAGCGTCTGGTTTTGAAAAAGAATTGGGAGATGTGTGGAAGATTGATTACAACGCACAATCGGTTCAACCTGTTCTAATGCGCTCTATGGCAATGGATGCAAGAACTGAATCTAGTACTTACCAAGATTCAACCATCACTATTCGTGATCGAGTAGATGTGGTTTATCAGTTGGAAGACTAATTAGATCATGATGATCTTTTAACTACGATAGGCCAAAAGCTTAAACGGTTATAGTCAGTTATCAGTTATTTGCTAGCTATTAGCTCAAGAAAAAGCAAAAAGGCTCTCGCAATGAGAGCCTTTTTTATGCTTGATATTAATCAGGCTGATTAGTGAAGCAGACGAGCACGAATAGTACCTGCGATCTCTTTAAGCTTTAATAATGCTTCTTCAGAGCGGTCAGCTTCAACATCAATTACTACATAGCCCATGTTTGCTGATGTTTGTAGGTACTGACCTGCAATGTTAATTCCTTCTTCAGCAAAGATGGTATTAATTTGAGTCAAGATACCTGGGCGGTTTTCATGGATGTGCAGTAAGCGTGAAGTACCTGTATGCAGTGGTAGTGATACCTCTGGGAAGTTAACACTCGATAGAGTTGAACCATTATCAGAGTACTTCGCTAGTTTACCAGCAACTTCAACACCAATATTTTCTTGTGCTTCTTGAGTTGAACCACCAACGTGAGGCGTTAGAATCACGTTATCAAATTTCATGAGTGGAGATTCAAATGGGTCTGCATTAGTTTTTGGTTCAGTCGGGAATACATCAATAGCAGCGCCAGATAAATGACCAGATTCTAGGGCATGACATAAAGCTGGGATATCAACAACAGTACCACGAGCGGCGTTAATAAAGATTGAACCTGGTTTCATGCGATCAAATTCTTCTTTACCCATCATGTTTTTCGTTTCATTCGTTTCTGGAACATGAAGAGAAATAACATCACACTTATTCAATAGCTCAGTCATTGTGTGCACTTGAGTCGCGTTACCAAGAGATAGCTTGTTTTCAATGTCGTAGAAATAGACGCGCATACCAAGGTTTTCAGCAATAATACCTAGCTGAGTACCAATGTGACCGTAACCAATAATACCTAAACGCTTACCACGAGCTTCATTTGAGCTGTCTGCACTTTTCTTCCAAATACCACGGTGAGCCAGGGCATTTTTTTCAGGAATTCCACGTAGGAGCAACAGCACTTGACCAAGTACCAATTCTGCTACGCTTCGAGTGTTCGAGAATGGTGCGTTAAATACTGGAATACCGCGTTCCGCTGCTGCGTTTAGGTTAACTTGGTTAGTACCAATACAGAAACAGCCGATCGCAACGAGCTTTTCAGCTGCATCAATGACTTCTTGGGAAAGATTAGTACGAGAACGAATACCAATGAAGTGAGCATCTTTTACTGCTTCTAGTAACTCGTCTTCTGCTAAAGAGCCTTTGTGGTACTCAATGTTTGAGTAACCCGCAGCTTGTAATACTTCAACTGAAGATGGATGAAGACCTTCAAGAAGTAGAATTTTTATTTTTTCTTTTTCCAGTGAAACTTTAGCCATTATTCTCGTCCTTTAAAATGGGAAAGGTGGGCAAATGCGGCGCACGTGCTACAAAATGGCTAAAGGGGAATAAACTGACCATTTTGTTAGGAGACAAACGATTTCCCTGTGCGTCTTCTGACCAATAAAGTAACAAAAAAAAATTGTTTTGGGTAAGAAAATTACGGAATAAGCCATAATTTTAAGGATGAAAAGTAAAAAAAACGGCGCCCTTAGGCACCGCTTGTAATGAAGTAACAGAAAGTGGCTTTCACTTTATGTTGTTATTCTTCAATTTTTGCACCTTCAGGGGTACCAGTAATAACAACATCTGCACCGCGATGTGCAAATAAACCAACGGTAACAACACCAGCAAGACCATTGATTGTGTCTTCAAGTTTCTTAGGTTCTTTAATCGCCATGCCGTAAACATCTAAGATAACGTTGCCATTGTCTGTAATGACGCCTTCACGGTAAACCGGGTCACCACCAAGCTTCACTAATTCACGAGCTACGTAAGAACGAGCCATTGGAATCACTTCGACAGGAAGTGGGAATTTACCTAGAACGTCTACCGCTTTTGTACCATCAACAATACAAACAAATTTATCTGAAATAGCAGCAACAATTTTTTCACGAGTCAGTGCAGCGCCGCCGCCTTTAATCATGTCGCGTTCTGCGTTAATTTCATCAGCACCATCAACGTATACATCAAGCTTGAATACGTCATTACATTCAAAAACTTTGATTTCCAGAGCTTCTAATTTTTCAGTTGAAGCAACCGAACTTGAAACTGCACCTTTGATTTTTTCTTTCATTGTGCCAAGAGCGTCGATGAAGTGATTCACTGTAGAGCCAGTACCTACACCTACAATGCTGCCTTCTTCAACATACTTAAGTGCTGCCCAACCTGCTGCTTTCTTCATTTCATCTTGAGTCATGCCAATCTCCTGAATACGATAGTGCATTTGAATTAATAGAACGTGCGTTAGAGTTAACGTTTGCGGGCGGATTATAGCGCTTTAATGATGAATTTCCCATTGCCAAGTCTTACTTGGTGTCACGATTTTCGGCAGTGGAATATCCCAACTTTCTGTCGGAAGACGTTCTACTTGCTGGCAATCATGAGCAAGACCTACCGGTATTGCTCCATTTCCAGTTTCAAACCATTTGGACAGAGTGCGATCATAATATCCACCTCCCATCCCGAGTCTTTGCCCCTTTGAATCAAAAGCGACGAGTGGGGTGAAGATGAGATCAAGCTGAGCTACCGGTTTTACTAATGTTTGATTGAGCTTTGGTTCGATAATACCGTATTTATTGTAAGTCAGTGGTGTTGTCGAATTGTAATGAAGAAAGAGTAGGTGCCCTGGTGAGAAAGGGTGAAGCACTGGTAAATAAGTTTGCTTACCTTGAGACCAAAGCCACTCAATTAAAGGTTGAGTATCAAGCTCACCATCAGCAGAAATATAGAGCGCAATATGTTGAGCTTTAATGAGTTCTGGTTGTTTGGATACTTGGGTAATTAAATCGAGACTGGCTTGATGCTGAACATCACTAGGTAGTGCATTACGAGTGTGACGGATTTGCTTGCGAAATTCGCTACGAGATAGTGAATTCATAGAAGGAATACCCCAAAGTGCCGTTGAGAATAGATGGCCCTTGAACCAGCGAGTTCAAGGCGGATCAGCAATGATTACCGTAGGCTTCTCGGTACAAGCCGAGCATGCTCAATAGCACTCAAGTACTAACCCTTAGGGATTGCTTATCGGCTCGGGGACGTGAATCCTCTGACAAACACTCCAGGGTAAATTTGTGTACGCTATTGCTGTCCTTGCTTGACCTTACTTAATGCATCTTCAAGAGATGTCGTGAGCAGTTCCATTCGCTCGGTCAGTGCGTTTTGTTTTTGGCTGTTATCATTTTGCTTAGTTTGTAATTCATAGCAAATATTCAGAGCAGCAATCGTGAGGAGTTTTACCTCATTGGTTACCTTAGTACGTTCAGCCATCTCTTTCAAACGATTATCGAGATCTGCAGCCGCTTCAATTAATGACTCTTCTTGACCTGCAGGGCAATTAACTCGAGTCAGTTTTCCTAAAATTTCAACGTCTACCGCTTGATTACTCATGATGGATGAACTCTATTAACGCGCTGTCTAAGGTTGTTGCTCTTTGCCATTCCTTAAATTAGTGACACATAAGGAAGTGCAATAATTGAGGTGCTTTCGCGATCTAATTGAAAGATTTAGCTCTCAACTTGAAAGACAAAGTATTACCCTCTGGGAGAGGAACTATAGGTAAAGCGCTATTAAGATTCAAGCTTTTCAGACCTCGTGTTTGCAAATGAGAGCTTGAGCACACAGTAAATCAACAAATTGAACAATTGCTATCCACTATCTTGTTATTTGGTCGATTTCGACGCTTACGTCAATAATGGTGAAATGGTACGATTGTCATAATTAAGAACGATCGGTATGAATATTGAGATCGTATCAAAGACTAATAAGCGAGCTATCTGATGAGTGAGAAAACTTTACCTGATTATCTAACCGTTGCCACTGAACTTCAATCAGCAAGCCTAGCGGTAAACCCAGCAGAAATGCACGGTTTATTGACCGGTATGCTAAGTGGCGGTTTAAGCCTTGAAGACAAAAGCTGGCAGCCACTTATCTTTGATTACACTAATGAAGGAATAGGGTGGCCAGATCGTGTTCTTACATTAGCGGAAGCTGCATTAAAAGTGACGACTGGTGAAGTCACCGGCTCTGGAATGGAGTTATCTCTTTTACTGCCTGATGAAGACGCAAGCGCAAGCGTTTTTGATTTAGCTGACGGTGTATCAGATTGGATTAACCACTTTATATCAGGGTTAGGTCTTGTGGGCGCTAAGTTAAATAAAGCATCAACAGAAACAAAAGAAGCATTAGCTGATCTAGAAGAAATGGCAAAACTAGGCATTGATGAAGAAGATGATCTAGAAGAGCAAGCTCAGTTGTTAGAACATGTTATCGAGCACGTAAAAGCTTGTGCTTTGACTATTCATGCAGAGTTTGGTGCTCGTCCGACTGAAGAATCGACACCAACTATTCACTAATTTCTTCATTATCCTCCGAGGTCATGATGGCTCAGTTTGATGTTGTTATTGCTGGTGGTGCAATGGCAGGTGCTACTTTAGCACTTGCCCTTACTCGCTTAAGTAAAGGCGCATTGTCTATTGCAGTGGTAGAACCTTACCAGGTTGATCACCTTTCACACCCAGGTTTTGATTCTCGTTCAATAGCTCTGTCTTATGGAACGGTTCAAATATTAGATTCTTTGAATCTATGGCAATCAATCGCTCCGGTAGCGACACCTATCAAAGATATTCATGTATCTGATAAAAATCATGCAGGAATGACAGATATTCGCAGTGAAGATTATTCTGTCGATGCATTGGGTTATGTCGTTGAGCTGGCGGATGTTGGTCGTATTTACCAACAGAAATTAGAAGCTGATTCAAATATCACTTTATTTTGCCCTGATTCAGTGACAGCGATTGAGCGTCATAATCAGTCGGTAGATATTGAGCTAAAAAGTGGTGACAAGCTAACGTCAAAGCTTCTTGTTGCCGCTGATGGGGCTATTTCTGCGTGTTGTCAGCAGTTACAAATTCAGCTTGCTGAGCATGATTTTGAACAAGTCGCTGTGATAGCGAATATCATTGCAGCAGAAGAACACCAAGGGCGAGCTTTCGAGCGTTTCACCGCTAATGGTCCGGTTGCGTTATTGCCTATGAGTGATAATCGTCTTTCTTTGGTATGGTGCTTGCCACCAAATGAAGCTGAACGCGTGATGTCTCTAAGCGAACAAGCGTTTATTGATCAACTTCAAAACGAATTTGGTTGGCGACTTGGTCAATTACAAAAAACGGGTCAACGAGCCTCTTATCCATTAATTTTACGTCATCGACCTCATAATATTTCTCATCGTTTTGCCATTGTGGGTAATGCCGCGCAAACCCTTCACCCTATTGCAGGGCAGGGCTTTAATTTGGGCATTCGCGATGTTGCTTCTTTAGCTGAAGAGTTATGTACGCAACTTGATGACGTTGGGGCTTATGCTGGTTTGGTTCGCTTTAGAAAGCGTCGTGAGCATGATAGAGAGTCAACCATTACGCTAACCTCGAATTTAGTCCATTTATTTTCTAATGATTGGCCGGCAGCAAGAATTGGTCGAAATTTAGGACTCGCAGCAATTGATAATATCCCTCCACTAAAAGGTCCACTTTTGCGTCATACGCTTGGCCTGATAGAAAGATAAGGTAGAAAAATGATGCAAAGTGTTGATATTGCCATTGTAGGCGGTGGCATGGTCGGCTTAGCGTTGGCAGCAGCGTTAAAAGACAGTGACTTAAGAATTGCAGTGATTGAAGGTAAAGAGCCAGTCGAAGGGCTGAATGATTTACCAGATGTGCGCGTTTCTGCGCTTAGCCGTTCAAGTGAAGTGATATTACGTAACCTTGGTGCGTGGCAAGGAATAGAGCAAAGACGAGCAGCCCCTTATCAAGCAATGGAAGTGTGGGAGCAAGACAGTTTTGCTCGAATTGAGTTTGATTCTACCCGCTTGGCGCAGCCTAACTTAGGTCATATTGTTGAAAATAGAGTTATTCAGCTAGCACTTCTTGATCAAGTTAAAAAGCAGGATAACGTGCAGCTGTTCATGCCTTCAACGTGCCAATCACTGGCTATCGGTGAAAGTGAGGCATGGTTAACGTTAGACAATGGACAAGCATTGACAGCTAAGTTGGTGGTTGGAGCCGATGGGGCAAATTCTTGGGTACGAAAACAGCAAGACATTCCTCTAACTCATTGGGACTACGGTCATAGCGCGATTGTCGCGAATATCAAAACCGCTGAATCTCACCAGTCAGTCGCTCGTCAAATCTTTACTCCGCAAGGACCTTTAGCGTTTTTGCCAATGCAAGATAGCCATATGAGTTCTATTGTTTGGTCTACTGAACCGAATAGAGCCGATAAATTGGTTGCTATGTCTGAGCATGAATTTAATAAAGCGTTGACCTCCGAATTTGATTCAAAATTAGGTCTATGCGAAGTCGTTGGCGATCGCTTTGCCTTTCCACTACGCATGCGTTACGCACGAGACTTTGTAGTGGAACGAGTCGCGCTAGTTGGCGATGCTGCGCACACCATTCACCCATTAGCGGGGCAAGGTGTAAACCTAGGCTTATTGGACGCTGCAAGCCTAGCTCAGGAACTTTTAAGTTTATGGAGAGCTGGGGAAGACCTTGGTTTGAAGCGTAACTTACGTGGCTATGAGCGATGGCGCAAAGCGGAAGCCGCAAAAATGATTGCTTCTATGCAAGGTTTTAAAGATTTGTTCGAAGGGGATAACCCAGCGAAGAAGCTGATACGTGGTATTGGAATAAAACTCGCTGGTCAGTTACCTGGTGCTAAAGATGAGATCATGAAGCGAGCTTTAGGTTTATCAGGGCACTTACCAGATCTCGCAAAGCGACCTGTTACACCTAATTAAGATGCGTTTAAATAGCAAAGGGTTGGCGATGAGCCAACCCTTTTTCAATTATTTGTACTTCAACTCACAGCATTAGTGAGTTATTCAGTTTTTAGAATACTAGAAATGAAATTAATGCTTTAGTTTGATGTATGAATTTTATGCGTAAGCACAGCGTAATTTCATTATCTCACTGTTAATTTCTTTCACTGTTTTAAAGTGGCGCTTTTCTGCTCTTTCTGGCAAAACTAGCTTTCCATTATCGAATTCAAATTTGCCAACGCCGTAAATGTAGATTCGTCCTTTAAAAAGTCGACTCACATGTTTAGCAATCATACCTGGTGTATAGCGCTTAAACAGTCTCATTCTATTATCCTTATATTTACCTAGCACTGCATATTATAAGAAAACTCCGCAGGGAGAATTGTGATTACGATGGAGTAAAATGCAGTTGAACTGAACATAATTAGATATTTGTGCTGCTGTGGGCAGTTATTACCGCAAATATCTACTTTAACGTGAGGTTCTTCTCAAAAGAATACGCGCCAGTGAACCATCCTGATTTCTACTCGCCGTATTAAGCATTATGAATGTTACGTTTTTAAGAATAGTTGTAAATTTTTTGTTTGTGTAAGAGAAAGGTAAATTTTTGGCATAAAAAAAGCCCGTCTTAAAAAACGGGCGAATAGTCACAGATGCATTACACAAAAGTGGATACTGATATTACTCAGTGGATTCACTTGCACTAGTCAGTACCTTTTCTTAAAGGCTAACCAGTAAATTTAGATTACCGCATTAAATTAAAAATGACTACTTATGTATCAAAGATGACTATTTATTTTATGTCAATGTTATTTACTTGTGATGAGTTTCACGTTTATATGCAACATATTAATACTTTAGGTTTAATTATGTGAGCTCATGACTAGTCATGATCCCGACAAAGCGGAAAGATCATGGGTGAACATAATTTAATGAGTGCTTCACAGTTAATCGCAATGCCAGCCATACTATGACCAGAACTGATCGTGACGATCTCTTGTAGCAATAAGGAGGGATCAAAGAGGACTGGAAATGAAGATTTTAATTTAAGTGGTCCAACGGTTCCGACTTTAAAGCCAGTTAGAGATTCGACTTCATCGAGAGACACACAGGTCATGCGTCTACAATTCAAAGCAGCACGTACTTTTTTAGGATCAACTGAACGGTCGCCAGGTACGCAGGCAAGTGCTAATTGACCACCCATGTCTCGAAGAAGGATGCACTTCACCATTTGGGCTGGGTTTATCCCTCTTTCTAGGGCTGTATCCTCGATGGAAGTTGTGGGTTTACTTTGAACGAGCAAGTGATAATCCACTTGCTGTTCATCTAGATATTGAGTTACTTGTGTTTGGTGTAACACTTATTCATCATCATCATTTAGGCTGTAAGGAAGCGGTAAGATTGTCCATTCGGTATCTGGTTGATCGACTAAACGCAATTTAACGTCGTCATCAAGATTATTCGGCAAAACCACTAGCCCAATCGCTTGGTTGTTTGAGAATTGGTATACGTTAAGTAATTGACCTGCATTACGCCAATTATCACCCACACTTCTTTCTAATGTAATTGGTTCATTGAGGTTGAGTTGTTCTGTGGTGCTCCCTGAAACAATACACATTTCGCGCTTGTTTATTCCGCGGTATTTTGCTCGAGCAACGGTTTCTTGCCCGGTATAACAACC
Organism: Vibrio sp. 99-70-13A1; assembly: GCF_013114625.1. Lineage (GTDB taxonomy): Bacteria > Pseudomonadota > Gammaproteobacteria > Enterobacterales > Vibrionaceae > Vibrio. The sequence continues at coordinate 40,789 of NZ_VTXD01000032.1, read as the reverse complement.
TTTAGTAAAGCTGATACCACCGATTGCTTGTAGGTTTAATGCTTGAGGAATGTGTTCATTCTGGTTGGCACTAGATAGGCGAGGTTGAGCATCAAGAATTTCAAGGTATTGCCATAGTTCTTGGCTTACTTTTTGTGCTTTAGCTGATGTTGCTAGCTCTTCTGCCTGTGCTTCACTCACGAGTAAAGCCCAGCGGTTTTCCGATACCTTTACTGCTGTACCGCCCGCAATTACACGTACGTCACCTGTTTCGTTTGAAAGAGTGTCAATAAATGCGTTCGCAGATGCACCCATTACACCGATAACTTGTTCGTCGGTTTCATTGATGTCAACTTTTGAGAAGACCGCGTATTTCTTAATTTCTGGTAGCTCGATTTCAATAGCAGACTTAGGTTGAAGTAATGCATAGCCACCATTGTGATGAAATAAACGGAAAATGCTCCACACTTTGCCTTTCGCATCGCAATGGGCACCAAGTGTCGACTTATCGCTAGGAAGAGTCACGACGTCGCAAGTTACCTGTCCTTGTAAGTATGATTTTTTATCATCACCTACCATGGTAATCGCACTCCAATCAGAGACGTGTGTCATCATAAGATCGGGAAGTGTTTCATCGGGTGCGTAAGCTAGTGGCTGAAATTCATTTTGCCAATCCATTTTCTTTTCCTAAACAATTCATTTACCTCTATGGTAATCCTGTTCGATTTCTTTGTCAGCATAGGTTTTTAATAGATTAATTCTTTATGGTGTGACTTTTGACTATTTAAGTTTTTTGCGAGCTTAGGTGGGGACTGTGACTCACATAGTAGTTGCTAAAGGTTAGTCTTGTTACACTCCCACCAAATATATATTAGGTGAGGATAACCAATGTACACTGCAGAGCAGAAAGCACGAATTAAATGGGGCTGCCGTCGTGGGATGCTCGAGCTAGACGTTGTCATTATGCCATTTTTTGAAGAGTGTTTTGACTCACTGCAAGATCAAGAGCAGCGTGATTTTGTGTCGCTACTTGAGTCTGACGATCCTGATTTGTTCACTTGGATTATGGGTCATGGTCGTAGTGAGAATCTAGGGCACGCTTCAATGGTAGATAAGATTGTTGCACACAACCTCAGCAAGGTGCGTTAAGCTCCGGCTTCAGCGTTCAACCAATGCATCACTAGCAAAAGGCACTGTTATATGGTGCCTTTTGTGCTTAGTGGTCTTTTCTCCCATCCCAATTTCAATATCCCTTTACTGTCTTTATCTCCTTCATGTTCACTCGACACGTTCAGACTATTTCCACTCTGCATTATTGGGTTCAGTTGAATGGTTAGACAGTGGCAAGCTAATCATCGACACAAAACCGTATGACATTATTCGTTCGGATCTGATTTGGGCGAACTTTTTCATTACGTTTAAGTTGAGTGATAAAAAACATGTTTTATTGTGGAGAGACAGTTGCGATGAAAAAAGCTATCGGAAAATACTCGCAAGATTGAGATAAAAAAAGAGAGCCGAGGCTCCCTTAATATTTGGTGGCAGAACTTATGTCACTTATCGATAAGTTTTTAGTTCTGATGAACTAGGGTCTAATCAGCTTTAGAGTGACTTAGTCTGCATGTAAATCAGTTACTTTGCTTAGTTGGCTTAAGGATTGTTGGGCCGCTATCTTTTGCCAACTCTGGATAATCAAGCGTGTAATGCAAGCCTCGGCTTTCTTTACGTTGCATTGCACATTTCACCATTAGCTCTGCAACTTGTAGTAAATTTCTAAGCTCAAGTAAGTTATTGGAAACCTTGAAATTACTGTAATATTCATGGGTTTCTTGCTGCAACATTTGAATGCGACGTAATGCTCGTTCTAATCGCTTATCTGTACGAACAATCCCCATGTAATCCCACATGAATAAACGCAGCTCATGCCAGTTATGCTGGATGATGACCTCTTCATCACTGTTGGTCACTTGGCTTTCATCCCATGCTGGCAGTTCTGCACATAGCTGAGATTGGTCAATGTTTTCAACAATATGCTTAGCAGCAGACCAAGCGTAAACCACACATTCAAGTAGAGAATTTGAAGCCATACGGTTAGCCCCATGCAAGCCTGTGTAACTGACTTCACCAATCGCGTAGAGGTTAGTTAAATCAGTTTGTCCTTGCTGATCGACCATAACGCCGCCACAAGTGTAATGGGCTGCTGGTACGATTGGAATTGGCTCTTTGGTCATATCAATGCCCAAATCCATTAAGCGGGTGTGAATCATTGGGAAGTGCGCGGTAATGAATTCTTCAAGCTTATGGCTGATATCTACATACATGCAATCAGCACCAAGGCGTTTCATTTCGAAGTCAATGGCACGAGCGACGACATCGCGAGGAGCAAGCTCACCACGTTCATCAAAATCTTTCATGAATCGTGAACCATCTGGGCGACGTAAATAAGCGCCTTCACCGCGCAACGCTTCTGTAAGTAAGAAGTTTCTTGCTTCAGGGTGGAATAAGCAGGTTGGGTGGAATTGGTTAAATTCTAAGTTTGCAACGCGGCAGCCTGCACGCCAAGCAATGGCAATACCATCACCAGAAGAGACATCTGGGTTTGACGTATATTGATAAACTTTAGAGGCGCCACCAGTAGCAAGTACTACGAATTTCGCGCGTACCGTTTCAACATGCTCTTGATTACGGTTCCAAATATATGCCCCAATAACTTTGTTTTTATCACCACCGACTTTGTCTTCTGTAATTAAATCTAATGCGTTATGACGCTCGAAGATTTCGATGTTTGGGTGGTTATTGACGTTATCTTGCAAGGAGGTTTGCATCGCCATGCCTGTTGCATCTGCGGCATGTAGAATACGGCGATGGCTATGGCCACCTTCGCGCGTTAGGTGATATTTTGGATCACCGTCAGTGCTGGTTTCGTCTTTATCAAATGGGACACCACCATCAATTAACCACTGAACACATTCTTTAGCATTCTCAGCAATAAATTGAACGGTGTCTTCTTCACATAGCCCTGCACCTGCAATTTGCGTATCTTCAACGTGCGACTCAATACTGTCGGATTCATCGAAAACAGCGGCAATGCCACCTTGTGCGTAGTAGGTCGATCCCTCGCTACGTGGTCCTTTACTTAATACAATTACTTTTGCATGTTCAGCAACGCGTAAGGCTAACGACAAGCCTGCAGCACCACTGCCTACCACTAATACATCACACTGATGTTCACGGTTCGCGTTCATAAAACTTTTAAAATCCCGGGCTATAGTAGAGTTGTCCACTCTCGTTTTGATTCTGTCCTTTACGTGACATAAATACTGAAGCCGCAATTATTGTATAGTCACAATTACGTCCAATATGCCCTAAACGTTGTGCAAATGCGCAACAAAGACAGCAACCTAAAAATAATTATTTTGGTCAAAACCATTGCTTTTAGTTAAGCATCCCCAATTTTAAGGGATAGACCAATTTTTTATTACATCACATTGTGAAACAATAATGGCAAATAATTTGTAGAAAATTGGAACTTTCCAAATTTCGTTGAGTCACAATAGTGCTCTTGTAGCCGGTGGTGTCAATACTACATTTCGCATAATTAGTGCCCATATCTGAGAAGGTGGGGGTTATAACAATAGGAGTACCCGCTCGAATGAACGAGCAGCTAACCGATCAAGTGTTGATTGAGCGAGTTCAGAGTGGAGATAAACAAGCTTTCAATTTATTGGTAGTTAAATACCAAAATAAAGTGTGCAACCTTATCTCTCGATACGTGAATAATTCCGGTGATGTACCAGATGTAGCACAAGAAGCCTTTATTAAAGCTTACCGCGCTATTCCTAACTTTCGTGGTGAAAGTGCGTTTTATACTTGGTTATACCGAATTGCCGTGAATACCGCTAAAAATCATATTGTTGCGCAGAGCCGCAGGCCACCAGCAAGTGATGTTGATGCTGAAGATGCAGAATATTATGAAACTGGCAGTGCTTTAAAAGAAATATCGAACCCTGAGAACTTAGCGCTGTCAAAAGAATTGAAGCAAGTTGTTTTTGGGGCGATAGAAGCGCTACCTGAAGATTTAAAGACTGCGATGACATTGCGAGAGCTTGATGGCTTGAGCTATGAAGAAATTGCAGAAGTAATGGATTGCCCTGTAGGAACAGTACGTTCGCGTATTTTCCGTGCTCGTGAAGCGGTGGAAAAGAAGATTAAACCTCTTTTACAGCGTTAAAACTTGTAATTATTATGGTGAAAATAATGGCAGATAAAGAAAAGCTTTCGGCACTCATGGATGGTGAAATGATCGATGAAGCTCTAATTGCAGAGTTAGAATCTGATCAAGAAAGCATGACAGCTTGGCAAGATTACCATTTGATTGGTGATGTAATGCGAGGTGATGCGCCAGAGAATGTCGATTGGAATATTGCAAATAATGTAGCTGCAGCCCTAGAACTAGAGCCTGCTCATACTCCAATACCTAAAGCCACAGAAGTACATTCTGAGCCAAAGGTGACTCCAATTGAAGAACAGCCAAAGCCGAAGGTCGCTAAGCGACAACTTCCTGCTTGGTTACAGCAATTTGGTCAAGTAGCGGTTGCTGCGTGTGTTTCTTTTGCAGTAATTATTGGCGTACAGCAATATGGCGGTACAGATCCATCGTTACCTCAAAATGAACAGTTGCCTGTGCTGCAGACTATCCCATTTTCTGGGTCAGCTGAGCCAGTAAGCTTGACTCGCGAATCAGTGCCAAAGCCAGTATCTGAAGCAAACCTTCAAGAACAACGTCAACGTATCCATGCTTTACTGCAAGATTACGAATTACAGTTAAGATTGAATGGTGATTCGTCGCAGTCGACAGGTGAGTACTTAGAATCGGTAGTTGAATGAAAAAAATCCTGATCAGTGCTCTGACACTGTTCAGTTTGATGACTCCTCCAGCCTTTGCAGAAGAACCCTCTGCAAAGGCTCTGTTGCATCAAATGAACGAAGCCAGCCAGCATTTAAATTACGAACTCTCGTATATCCTAATTAAAAAGAACAGTATTGAGCCGCTCTTGTATCGTCATGCTGTTAGCGATGAGCAACAACTCGCGCATTTGGTGTATTTAAGTGGACCAGTAAGAGAAGTGATTCGTCGAGGCAGCGAAGTGAGTTACATAGAGCCCGGTGTTGAGCCTTTTACTATTGCTTCGGGTAATATGGTCGCGCCTGTCATACCTATGCTTAATAATAATGTTGATAATCTCAATAAATATTATGACTATGTAAAAGTCGGGCGGGCTCGAGAAGCTGGAAGTACTACTCAAGTTTTACGAATTGTCCCTAAAGATGGACTACGTTATTCCTATGTTTTGTGGGTCGATGAAAAAAACCACTTACCATTAAGAGCCGATCTTCTTGATCGCGATGGTGAAGTGTTAGAGCAATACAGAACCATCTCATACATAGTAAATGATCAAATCGCAGAAGCGATGACTGCCCTTAAAACTGCTAAACTACCGACAGTATTATCATTGCCTGAAGGTTTAGTGAGTGAAAGTGATTGGACTGTGAGTTGGATCCCTGACGGCTTTAACGCTAAAGAGCTAAGTCGATATCAAATGGCAACAACGAATAAAATGGTTGAAAGCCAATTATTCAGTGATGGCTTGTTCAGTTTTTCTGTTTATGTTTCAGATAAAGATGAACATTCATTAAAAGGTCAATTGGTTCGTCAAGGTCGACGCACGTTACACAGTTTTATAAGTGGCAATAAAGAAATATCGGTAGTTGGGGATATCCCACCTGCAACGGCTCAACGTATTGCTCAATCAGTAAAATTTAAAGCTAAGGTATCTAACGAATGATGACTGCGCTTGCAACGGTTAGCTCTGTAGAAACTAAAGGTTCTCAATTTTTGGTTCATCTTAGCTGCGAACAGCAAACCAGTTGTAGTGGCTGCTCGTCTCAAAAGAGTTGTGGTACTGGTATTGTCACTAAAGCAGTCGGCAATAAATCTCTATTTTGGCAGTTAACCACTAAGAGCTTAGTAAAAGCAGGGCAAGTTGTTGAAATAGGCTTTCCTGAAAAAAGCTTACTGCAATCGGCAGCCCTAGTTTATCTCGTTCCTTTATTTATGATGATGTTAGGCGCAGCCATTGGGCAGTTAGTATTGCAACCTCTGCTTCAGGGGGGCGAAGGTATCGTCATACTAATGGCTGCTATCTTTACTATTATTGGTATACAGATAGCTAAGCATTTCGCCAAGCCAATAGAAGATAAATCACAGCAACAAGTGGTCCTTGTTAGAGTCCTCGGTGAGCCCCTTATCTAATTTATGATGCGTCTTGCAGTTAAATTGGGTAGAATCTGCCAACTTGATTGAAATGCCGTCACTAGTGACTTGTGTAAATGAGTACTACTGCGGCACTTCTTATTATCCCTATTCAAAGAGTTTAGTCACACCAAGCCTATGAAGCACATTCGTAATTTTTCGATTATCGCCCATATCGACCACGGTAAGTCGACCCTTTCTGACCGCTTAATCCAAGTATGTGGTGGTTTAAGTGAACGCGAAATGGACGTTCAAGTCCTCGATTCTATGGATATAGAACGTGAGCGCGGTATTACAATCAAAGCGCAAAGTGTGACTTTAGATTACAAAGCCAAAGATGGTGAAACGTACCAGTTGAACTTCATCGATACTCCAGGACACGTTGACTTCTCATACGAAGTTTCACGTTCTTTAGCGGCATGTGAAGGTGCGCTACTGGTAGTTGATGCGGGTCAGGGCGTAGAAGCTCAGACCTTAGCAAACTGTTACACAGCTATCGAGATGGACTTAGAAGTTGTGCCAATCTTGAATAAGATTGACTTACCAGCGGCTGAGCCTGAACGAGTTTCTGAAGAAATTGAAGAAATCGTTGGCATCGATGCCATGGAAGCAACGCGCTGTTCAGCTAAAACGGGTCTAGGTGTTGATGATGTTCTTGAAAACATCGTAACGGCTATTCCACCACCGGAAGGTGATCCTGACGCGCCACTTCAAGCCCTAATTATTGATTCTTGGTTTGATAACTACCTAGGTGTAGTTTCTCTTGTACGTATTAAAAACGGCAAGCTAAAGAAGAATGAAAAAATCAAAGTGATGTCTACAGGCCAAGTTTGGGGTGTAGATCGTCTAGGTATTTTCACTCCGAAACAAATTGATACAACTGAATTGAACACGGGTGAAGTTGGCTGGGTTGTTTGTGGTATCAAAGACATCCTAGGCGCACCTGTTGGTGATACGCTGACTTTGGCTAAAGGCGGCAGTGAAGAGCGTTTACCTGGCTTCCAAAAAGTGAAACCACAAGTTTACGCTGGTTTGTTCCCTGTATCATCTGATGACTATGAAAACTTTCGTGATGCTTTAGGTAAGTTAAGCTTGAACGATGCTTCATTGTTCTACGAGCCGGAGAGTTCTGCAGCTCTTGGTTTTGGTTTCCGTTGTGGCTTCTTAGGTATGCTACACATGGAGATAATCCAAGAACGTCTAGAACGTGAATACGATCTAGACCTGATCACAACAGCGCCTACAGTAGTATACGAAGTTGTAAAAACAGATGGTGCAATTGTTTATGTAGATAGCCCTGCTAAATTACCTGCAGTAAACGACCTAGAAGAGATTCGTGAGCCAATCGCTCGTTGTAATATTTTAGTTCCTGCAGATTACCTTGGTAACGTGATCACCTTATGTGTTGAAAAACGTGGTGTTCAAGTGGATATGGTTTATCACGGTAACCAAGTTGCGGTGACATACGATCTACCAATGGCAGAAGTAGTTCTCGATTTCTTTGACCGTCTGAAATCAACATCTCGTGGTTACGCATCACTGGATTACAACTTCCAGCGTTACGAGCCGTCTAGCATGGTACGTGTAGACGTATTGCTTAACGGTGAAACGGTTGACGCTCTGGCGATCATCACCCACAAAGACATATCTCAGTCTCGAGGTCGTTTATTGGTTGAGAAAATGAAAGAATTCATTCCTCGTCAAATGTTCGATATCGCGATTCAAGCTGCGATTGGTAACCACATTATTGCTCGTTCAACCGTGAAACAACTGCGTAAGAACGTAATCGCAAAATGTTACGGTGGTGATATCAGTCGTAAGAAGAAACTTCTTAAGAAACAAAAAGAAGGTAAGAAACGTATGAAGCAGATCGGTAACGTTGAACTGCCTCAAGAAGCGTTCTTAGCGATTCTTCATGTTGGTAAAGATTAAATTTAACCAGCTATAAATGAATACCCAAAAGTGAAAGAGTACTTGTTACTCTTTCACTTTCGTTATTTTTAAAGAAATGAAATTTAAGGGATATAAATGGCTAATACATTTTCGCTTCTTTTAGTGATCCTAACTTTGGTGACTGGTGTGGTGTGGGCATTAGAGAGATTTGTGTGGGCGAAGAAACGCCAACTAAAGCTGTCTACGGTTGAATCGCAAACTAACGGTCTTGACTCGGAAACGAGTGCAAAAATTACGGTTCAACCTTGGTGGGTTGAAAATAGTGTATCCATTTTTCCTGTTATTGCGTTTGTATTGGTACTGCGTTCATTTATCTATGAACCATTTCAAATACCTTCGGGTTCAATGATGCCGACGTTATTAGTTGGTGATTTCATTTTAGTTGAGAAATACGCTTACGGTCTTAAAGATCCGGTATGGCGAACTCAGTTAGTTGAAACGGGTAAGCCGGAACGTGGGGACTCTATTGTATTTAAATACCCACCACAGCCAAATATTGATTACATCAAACGTGTGATTGGTATGCCTGGCGATACCATTCGTTACAACAGTAACAAAGAGTTGTGTATTCAAACTAAAGGTCAATCAAGCTGTGCTCCTGTAAAGCTTAGCAACGTTGAAGAAAGTCAATTTATTCAAGATGGTGTGCCACTTATCCAGCTCAATGAGCAGCTAGATGGTGTCGAGCATCAAATCTTGGTTAACCCATTACGTCGTGACCGTGTAAATGCGTATCAACCTCGTAGTGGTGTTAATGAGTGGATCGTTCCAGAAGGGCAGTACTTTGTGATGGGTGATAACCGTGACAATAGTGCAGACAGCCGCTACTGGGGATTCGTTCCTGAAGCAAACCTAGTGGGTAAAGCCGTTGCGATTTGGATCAGTTTTGAGTTCGAACGTGATACAAACAGTGTTTTACCTTCTTGGATTCCTACCGGCGTGCGTTTCAATCGCATCGGTGGGATTCATTAATCGATCACATAACACATCGAGAGAGCATGAATTCTCCAATAGATAAACTAGAGAGAAAGATTGGTTATCAGTTTAATGATGCCGATCTTATCCATTTGGCGCTGACACATCGCAGCGCCGCTGGTAAACATAATGAACGTCTTGAGTTTCTGGGCGATTCAATTTTAAGTTTTGTCATTGCTGATGATCTGTACCATCGTTTCCCTAAGGTAAATGAAGGTGACATGAGCCGTATGCGTGCAACTTTAGTACGCGGACATACATTGGCTGAACTAGGTCGTGAATTCGAGCTAGGAGATTACTTAAAATTAGGTCCAGGTGAGTTGAAGAGTGGCGGTTTCCGTCGTGATTCTATTCTGGCTGATGCGGTAGAAGCGATCATCGGTGCTGTCTATTTAGATAGCGATACTGAAGTCGTTCGTCGCATTATTTTAAGCTGGTACCAATCTCGCCTAGAGTCTATTCAGCCTGGTATTTCTCAAAAAGATCCTAAAACTCGCCTACAAGAGTTTTTACAAGGTCGAAGAAATCCACTACCTGTCTACACAGTGACTAATATTAAAGGTGAAGCACACAACCAAGAGTTTACGGTTGAGTGTGAAGTGGCAGGTGCGGATAAACCTGTTATCGGTAAAGGCACTAGCCGCCGCAAGGCAGAACAAGCGGCTGCTGAAACAGCATTAGAGCGACTAAGCAATGTCTGATAACAAACAAGAATTCGATATTGATGCATTTTTTGCATCAGAAAACAAAGTAGAGAGCCTACCTGAAAACCAACACTGTGGCTTCATTGCCATTGTTGGTCGCCCAAATGTAGGCAAATCAACACTTCTTAACCATATTTTAGGTCAGAAGATCTCTATCACTTCGCGTAAGCCTCAAACCACTCGTCACCGTATTATGGGTGTAGAGACAGAAGGCGACTACCAAGCGATTTATGTCGATACTCCTGGTCTACATATTGAAGAAAAACGCGCGATTAACCGTCTAATGAACCGTGCTGCAAACAGTTCGTTAAGTGATGTGAACTTAGTTTTTTTCCTAGTGGATGGAACGCACTGGACTGACGACGATGAAATGGTGTTGAACAAGCTGAGAAAGACAGACTTCCCAGTTGTACTTTGTATTAATAAAGTCGATAACGTTCAAGATCGCACGGATGTTATGCAGCATATGATGGATGTCTCTCAGAAGATGGACTTCTTGGATGTTGTGCCAATTTCAGCGAAACAAGGTAAAAATATCGACGTATTGCGTAAGCATGTTCGAGAAGTTTTACCTAAAGCGACTCACCACTTTCCTGAAGAATACGTAACGGATCGTTCACAACGTTTCATGGCGTCTGAAATCATTCGTGAAAAGCTGATGCGTTTTACTGGTGAAGAGCTGCCATATTCAGTAACGGTTGAAATTGAGCGTTTTGATTACAATCCAGATAATGATGGATTCCACATCAATGCCCTAATTCTTGTTGAGCGTACAGGTCAGAAGAAGATGGTGATTGGTAAAGCGGGCGAGAAAATTAAGACCATCGGTCGTGAAGCTCGTATCGATATGGAAGAACTGTTTGGCCGTAAAGTTTATTTAGAAACTTGGGTTAAGGTTAAATCTGGTTGGGCTGATGATGAACGTGCTCTTCGTTCACTTGGTTATATCGACGATCTATAACTAATAGCGAAACTCTTTTGAACTAAAGGGTAAGCTAATGAGTAAATATAAGAGAGAGTGCAGACTCTCTCTTTTTGTATCTGTAAGAAGGGTTAATCATTGAGTGAAGGGTTACAGCGATGCTTTGTATTACACCGCAGACCATACAGTGAGACGAGCTTAATACTGGATGTATTCAGTGAAGAATTCGGGCGTGTAACGTTAATGTCTAAAGGTGCACGTAGTAAGCGATCCAATTTGAAAGGAGCGCTACAACCTTTCACGCCTTTATTATTGAAGTGGTCGGGCAATAGCTCAATGAAAACGCTTCGCCAAGCGGAACCTATCAGCTTAGGCTTGCCACTTGCGGGTATTAACCTTTATTCCGCAATGTATGTGAATGAACTTGTTGGAAGGGTGTTGATGGCAGAAGTTGCCATGCCAGCTCTATTTCATGATTACCTGCATGCTTTAACGGAGCTTGCCCATAATAATAATCCTGAGCCAGCTCTACGTCGTTTTGAGTTAGCCTTACTCTCATCTATGGGGTATGGCGTCGATTTCTTACATTGTGCCGGTACTGGTGAGCCTGTTGATCCCAATATGACTTACCGCTACCGTGAGCAAAAAGGCTTCATTGCTTCAGTACGAAGAGATAACCTCTCTTTTACTGGAGATGAATTGATAGCGATAAGTGAACGAAGGTTTGTCACTAAAGAGCAGCTTAAAGCGGCAAAACGCTTTACACGCATAGCCTTAAAGCCGTATCTTGGCGGCAAACCATTGAAAAGTAGAGAGCTGTTTCTACCAAGGACAGGTCTCCCCAGAGCACGGAGTATTGGTAAATGAGCTCAATCCTTTTAGGCATTAATATCGACCACATTGCAACATTGCGTAACGCGCGTGGAACTAAGTACCCAGATCCTGTACATGCTGCTGAAATTGCAGAGCGAGCAGGTGCTGATGGTATAACGATTCACTTACGTGAAGATCGCCGCCATATTGTTGATCGTGATGTTCGTATCCTTGCTGAAACCATTCAAACTCGTATGAATTTAGAGATGGCAGTAACCGATGAAATGGTAGGTATTGCGTTAGAGACAAAACCTGAATTTGTTTGTCTTGTTCCAGAAAAACGTGAAGAGCTGACAACAGAAGGTGGCCTTGATGTTGTCGGGCAGCTTGAAAAAGTGAAAGCCGCAACGGAAAAGTTGGCAGCAGCTGGCATTAAAGTATCGTTATTCATTGATGCAGATCGCGAGCAAATTGATGCAGCGAAAGCGTGTAATGCCCCATTTATTGAACTTCATACCGGTCAATATGCAGAAGCTAAGACGGAAGAAGATCAGCAAGATGAGTTGAAGAAGATCGCAGCTGGCGCAAGCTATGCGAATGATCTTGGGATCACCGTTAATGCAGGTCATGGTCTGACTTATCATAACGTTGCTCCAATCGCAGCTTTACCTGAGATCTACGAATTGAACATTGGGCACTCGATTATGGGACGTGCTGTTTTTGATGGTTTAGATAAAGCTGTGGCAGACATGAAAGCTATCATGGAAACCGCTCGCAACAACGCATAGTTTGAATAAGTTGGTTCTATTGAATCAGCGAAATAGTAATTAGATTAGGTAAAAGGTGAGTATGGCAGTCGTTGGGCTAGGTACCGATATCGCAGAAATTGATCGTGTGGAAAAGGCTCTTGCTCGAAGTGGTGAAGCATTTGCAAAACGTATTCTTGCTGAATCTGAGTTAGTTGCGTTTCAAAAACTTAAGCAGCAAGGACGATATTTGGCGAAACGGTTTGCTGCGAAAGAAGCCGCTTCAAAAGCACTCGGTACAGGAATTGCCATGGGGGTGACTTTTCATGATTTTGTCATCTCTAATGACGAACATGGAAAGCCGATGCTTACCTTACACAATAAAGCATTGCAGATTGCTCAAGCGTCTAAAGTGAATTCAATCCATATTACTATTTCAGATGAAAGACATTATGCGGTAGCAACTGTGCTGTTTGAATCGTAACTGGTTAAGCATTCAGAACTAATTCTATGATTAATAAAAACCGAGCTATCATTTTAAGTGATAGCTTGGTTTTTTGTTTTTACGCTCTGACTTTTTAAATTCATTTGTTAAATGAAGTTTGTGAATAGCGCTTATGAGTCATGACTTTGCGGTGGTAAGTAATGCACTGCGGTTGCCTGAACTTTATCTAATTCATCTTGTAGCTCAAAGAGCTCTGGCTCTACATCTTCAATAGAACTTCCGGAACGAAGGGCTTTTTCTAACGTTGCACAAATAGACTTTAATCTAGGGACGCCGCTATATGAACTGCTGCCATGCATTTTATGTATGAAATAAAGCAAGTCTTCAACGGGGTAATTATTATCTTCAATCGCTTTCTCGGTAGTTTCATAAACCTCAGGAATAAAGTCGACTAACATTTGCAGCATATCTTTCGCTAGGTCTTCTTTATTCGCCGCTTGCTTCATTGCAGCTTGCCAGTCAATGATAATGTCTTTGTGTTCTTTGGATATCGGTTCTACATGACTCTCATTATCAACTTCAGCAGTCATGGCTGGGTGCTCTGGATCTATTTTTTCTATTTGAATCTCGCCAGCGTACGGATTCCAATGCAGTAAAACTTGCTGTAATACATGCTCTTCAATTGGCTTCGTTAAATAGTCATCCATACCAGCGTCAAGCAACCTGTCCCTTTCACCACTCATAGCATGAGCTGTCACGGCAATAACCGGCGTCTCTGTATTGTTGTCTAGCTCTTTAATACGCTGACAAGCGGTAACACCATCCATGTGCGGCATCTGGATATCCATGAAGATAATGTCAAATTTAGTCAGTGTTGCCTTATCAATAGCCTGCTGCCCGTTCGTGCAACTGACGACAGTTTCTACTCTCTCTTGCAACAAAGCGGTGATTAATTTTAGGTTTGCTGGGTTGTCATCTACAGCAAGCACGGTAAGTGGTAACTTTTCTTCCGCGGTAACTTCTACAATTGGGGCGTTCAGAATTGGCGTTTGATTGGACACTAAAGTTTGCAGCAGCTTTTTACGAGACAAAGGTTTTGTCATGCAGTGAACATCAAGCTGGTTCATCAGTTGGTCACCTAATGCAAGTTCAGTACTTGGGGTGCCAATAATGACGTTTTGGGATATTTCACGAGCACGCTCAGCCCATGACTTCACCGTATCAAGTTCGTATTCTTGATTAGGCGATAAGTTCAGCAGTACATAATCGTATGGGGTGGTTTCTTCTGGCATCGCCGAACGATAAGTGACAATCAGCCCTTCTTGAGTAAGAACTTGCTGAGTGATTGAGGCTGCCTGCATATTTGGCTCAATAAGCAAGAGCTGTTTGTCTTGAAGAGTTTGGGTATCCACGACATCCGTCATTGGCATGTCAGTAGCAGACAGTCTCAATGTAAACCAGAAGGTAGAACCTTGGTGTAAACGACTGGTTAAGCTGATCTCACCATCCATTTGGCTCACCAGTTTTTGAGTGATGACCAGACCTAAACCTGTTCCACCGTATCGACGAGAAATGCTGGCATCAGCTTGACTAAAGGCTTGGAATAATTGCGCTTGTTGACGCTCTGAAATCCCAATACCAGTATCTCGAACCATAAATTGAAGCTCGATGCTGTCTGCTGTTTGAGATCTCATTTCTACACTGATATCGATATTGCCACGCTCAGTAAACTTGATTGAGTTACCTACGAGGTTAGTCAACACTTGTTGGATGCGAAGTGGGTCGCCAACGAGACCTGCAGGCACTTTTGGGTCGATCTTCAGAGTAAGCTCTAACCCTTTTTCATGGGCGCTGGTGGCTTGTAGGTTGACTACTTCTTCCAAGCTGCTTTGGAATTCAAATGGAATATTTTCTAATGCCAATTTACCGGCTTCAAGTTTCGAGAAGTCGAGAATATCGTTGATGATATTTAATAAGTTGTTCGCTGAACGTTCAATGGTTTGTAAGTAATCGGTTTGGCTGTTCGATAGCTGTGTTTTCAACATTTGGCGTGTAAAACCAATTACACCATTTAATGGCGTTCTTAATTCGTGAGACATGTTGGCTAAGAATTCAGATTTAACGCGGGCAGCTTCTTGAGCTCGTTTTTTCGCAATGTCTAATTCAACGTTTTGAATTTCTAATTGTTCTAATGTTTCTCGTAAATCAGAAGTCGCTTGGTCAATGCTGTGTTGCATCTCTACATGATACTCCGACAGTGAAACTGCCATTGCATTGATACCATTTTTTAGAGAATCGAGTTCGCCATGCATTTTTCCTTCAATACGCACATCTAAGTGACCGCGACGAATTCTATCAACCATGTTTTTCATATGAGTAATGGGTTGAGTTACATCGTGCATTAGCCGGAAAGCGAAGACCGCGGAAAGCCCGAGCCCTAAAATTAGTACTAGAAAGGCGGAAAAGACTTCTTGGTATTGCTGTAAGCGAAGTGAAGATAAATCGAGTTCAATGGCAATATAACCAATCGCTTGATTGGATTGAGACTGTCCATTCGCTGAGTTGAGGAATTGTCCTTCAGCGACAATCGGCGTTCTCAGAATCAATGTATTATCGATTAAAATAGAAGAACCTAAATGAGGAATAGGTTCATCTTTAGGGTAAGTGAGGCTTTCAAAATCGGGATGAAAGTTCGAAGTCACAAACAGTTCGTGTCTTTCATCGAATACAGCAATACTTCGAACAAGCTTCGAATTTTTTCGGTGAGCATAGCTAATCAGTTGGCGAACTGATTCTCTGCTCTCTAATTTCATGCCTGACTCACTTGCAATGGCAAGAGGCTCTATAATGCTTGTTCCGGTATTGATCACTTGACCTTCTAGGTCTTGATAGCGATTAAATGAGAAAAAAGCGCTCAATAACAACCCAATAATTAGGGTTGGAGCTAGAGTTAGGGTAATTACACGGGCTCTCAAGCCATATCTGGTCATGTTCTTTAATTACATCGAGGTCTGGATATGGGAAAATAACGCGCACTACGGCGGTTAAGTGAACGGTTAGCTTAATCAAAGCCGCTACGTTCGACAATGATTCCAAGGCAGAATAGTGAGTTTTGGATAGAAAATAATAATTTGATAGATATTTAGGCACAAGCAATGGCACGTTTTTTTCAACCAAAAAAGAAAACTCAATTTGAGACCAAGCATCAACAGATGTTGGTTGAACGAATGGATCACAATGGAGCAGGTATTGCTCACCAAAATAAAAAACCTGTTTTTATTGATGGCGCATTACCTGGCGAGCAGGTCGTAGTCCAACTTACAGAGAGTAAGAGCAAGTTTGCGCGCGCTAAATTGATCAAAATATTGAAACCAAGTGAGCAGCGATTAGAACCGTTTTGTCAGCACTTTAATCAGTGCGGTGGCTGTCACTTACAGCATTTAGATTATGCCTCTCAGCTAGAGCATAAATCTCAATCTCTAAGTCATTTGATGAATATCTATAAAACGAAGCAAACAGATGTAGTAGCGCCTGTCACCGGAAGTGATAAGGGTTATCGTCGCCGTGCTCGAATCAGCTTGTTTGTTGATAAAAAATCTCAAAAACTTCAATTTGGTTTTCGTCAAAAACAGAGTAAACAGATTGAAAATATCACAGACTGTGCAGTACTAGATCCAGCTTTGAATGCCTTACTGCCAAAACTTAAGTCACTCTTATCGACGTTCTCCCACCAAGCTTCATTAGGGCACGTAGAGTTAGTGCTTTCTAAGTCTGGTCCTGTGATCGTTTTACGCCATTTAAAGCCTCTTGTAGATAAAGACCGACAAGCTCTAATTGCACTCGCTAAAGAGTCGAAATCAACGCTCTATTCGATGCCAGAATCCGATACATTGGAACGCTTAGTCGGTGAGGTGCCTAGCTATGATGAAGTGGGT
Source organism: Vibrio sp. 99-70-13A1 (assembly GCF_013114625.1). Taxonomy (GTDB): domain Bacteria; phylum Pseudomonadota; class Gammaproteobacteria; order Enterobacterales; family Vibrionaceae; genus Vibrio. The sequence goes on along the minus strand of NZ_VTXD01000032.1, from coordinate 24,004 downwards.
GCGATACTGCCCTTTGAGCCTAATCACTTTATTCAAGTCAACCAAACTGTGAACCAGAAAATGGTTTCTCAAGCGATTGAGTGGTTAGACCCTCAAAACCACGAACGTGTTCTGGATTTATTCTGTGGTCTTGGGAATTTTAGTTTACCGATAGCCCAGAAGGCAGAGTTCGTTGTAGGGGTAGAAGGCGTTGATGAGATGGTTCAGCAAGCGACATCAAACGCTAAAGTAAACAAGCTCAGCAATGTAGCGTTTTACCAAGCTAACCTTGAAGAAGAGTTGTCCTCGCAAGAGTGGGCTAAAGAACGTTTCGATAAAGTACTGCTAGACCCAGCAAGAGCCGGGGCGAGTGGGATCGTTGATCAACTTTCAGGCTTAGGGGCTCAGAGTGTGGTTTATGTTTCATGCAATCCTGCTACTCTAGCAAGAGATAGTGAAAGCTTGATTAAACAAGGCTACTACTTAAAAAAACTGGGCATGTTGGACATGTTCCCACATACCAGTCACCTTGAATCTATGGCTTTGTTTGTTAAGAAGTAGTACTGATAATTTTTTAAGATGCAAAGTCAGTTTGCATTGTTATTGGTATGGATAGAACTAACTTGGAATCGGTTAGTCATACCAATTTGGGTATAAAACATAATAACTAGGAAGAAATGATGGTTGCGGTACGAAGCGCACATTTAAACCCAAGCGAACAGTTTGAGCTAGAAAACTGGATTAAATCACTGAATCAAGATGCCAAAACATCGAATAAACTTACGAAGGTTTATCGGCATTGTGAAGAGTTATTAAAAGACCACGAGCAAGCATCGCTCTTGTTATGGCGTGGACGCGAGATGATTGAAATCTTGGTCACGCTGTCGATGGATCGTGCGACTTTAGTCGCTGCGCAGCTATTCCCTGTTGTATCCAGCGGGGTATTTGCACGCGATCTGTTTGAAGAAAGCTACGGTCGAGAAACCGTTAAATTGATTGATGGCGTTGAAGAAATGGCCGCTCTCGGTCAATTGAATGTCACATTAGAAGGCAGCGCGGCATCTGGGCAGGTTGATAATGTTCGTCGTATGCTACTGGCTATGGTCGATGATTTTCGCTGCGTGGTTATCAAGCTTGCAGAGCGTATCTGCAACCTCATTGAAGTAAAAAAAGCACCAGATGAAGTACGTCGAGCAGCAGCAAAAGAGTGTGCCAATATCTACGCACCACTGGCTAACCGTTTAGGTATTGGTCAGCTGAAATGGGAAATTGAAGATTATGCTTTTCGATACCAGCAGTCAGATACTTACAAACAGATAGCGAAACAACTTTCGGAACGTCGAATTGTTCGTGAGCAATACATCACAGACTTTGTCGATGATCTAACTGCGGAGATGGGGCGCTCAAGTATCAATGCTGAAGTGAGTGGTCGTCCTAAACACATCTACAGTATCTGGCGGAAAATGCAGAAGAAAAGTTTAGATTTTGATGAGCTTTTTGATGTGCGAGCTGTCCGTATTATTGCCGATCAATTACAAGATTGTTATGCCGCACTTGGAGTCGTTCATACTAAATATAAACACTTACCAAGTGAGTTTGATGACTATGTTGCCAACCCTAAACCTAATGGCTATCAGTCTATCCATACCGTGGTTTTAGGTCCGGAAGGCAAAACCATTGAAATTCAGATTCGAACCAAGCAAATGCATGAAGATTCTGAATTGGGTGTAGCTGCGCACTGGAAATACAAAGAAGGCGCAACGGCAGCACGCAGTGGATACGATGAGAAGATCACTTGGCTACGTAAGCTGATTGACTGGCAAGAAGAGATGTCCGATTCGGGCGAGATGTTGGATGAAGTCCGAAGCCAAGTCTTTGATGACAGAGTCTATGCGTTTACACCGAGAGGTGATGTTGTCGACTTACCAATGGGCGCAACGCCATTAGATTTTGCTTACCATATTCACTCAATGGTTGGCCACCGTTGTATTGGTGCCAAAGTGGCGGGGCGAATCGTGCCATTTACCCATAAACTCACAATGGGCGATCAAGTTGAAATCATTACTCAGAAAGAGCCAAACCCTTCTCGTGATTGGTTAAATCCTACAACTGGATTTGTTCATTCAAGCAGAGCTCGCGCAAAAATTAACGCGTGGTTCCGTGCTCAAAGCCGTGAGAAAAACTTAGAAGCGGGTCGTGATATTCTCGATGTGGAATTAGCGAAAGTTGGTGCAACACTAAAAGATGCCGAGCAATATGCTCTAAAGCGTTTTAACGTAAATACCCCTGATGAGCTTTATGCTGGCGTGGGTAGTGGCGATCTTCGTGTAAACCAAGTTGTGAATCATATTAACGCATTAGTTAATAAGCCGACCGCTGAAGAAGAAGACCAGAAAGCGCTAGAGAAGCTCAGAGAGTCAGAAGCAAAACCCGCGCAGCAAAGCCGACCTCGTAAAGATGCGGTTGTGGTGGAAGGTGTAGACAATCTGATGAATCATTTAGCACGTTGTTGTCAGCCGATCCCTGGTGATGATATCAAAGGTTATATTACTCAAGGTCGTGGTATCTCAGTACACCGCAGTGATTGTGAGCAGCTAAGTGAACTGAGCTTGCATGCGCCAGAGCGAATCATTGATACCGTTTGGGGCAGTGGTTTTGTTGGTTCGTATATTTTGACTTTGCGTGTAGAAGCCCTAGAACGTAATGGTTTACTTAAAGACATCACTTCTTTGTTCGCGAATGAAAAAGTCAGCGTAACAACGATGAAGAGCCGTATTGACTATAAACGTCAGCTATCGGTGATGGATTTTGATTTAGAAGTCACGAATATTGAAATTCTGAGCCGAGTGACGAGTCGAGTCGAACAAATTAAAGATGTAATGAGTGTGAAACGCCTAGGCTAACTTTCACGTTGCATTAGTCACTTTTACTGCGTTAACTGCGCTTTCTTATTCCATCACATAGGCAAGCTATGCTCAGGAATCGCGAAAGCTTGTTGCCTTGTTAAAGTAACAACTGCTTAGTGAAAGATACGTAAATAGAGATTATACAGTATCAACAAAGGTGAGTGGTTTTGGCTGCTCACCTTTTTTAGTTTTAGAAGCAGTTCTAAATTTAAAATCAAAGACAGTGAATAGGAAGAAAGCGATGAATCACCCAATAGAGCAACTTGAACAGATTATGGCTAAGTTGCGCGATCCTGAAAATGGTTGCCCTTGGGATTTAAAACAAAATTTTGAAACCATTGTTCCGCATACTATCGAAGAAACCTATGAGGTGGTGGATGCCATTCATAATAAAGACTGGCCTAATCTTCAAGAAGAGCTGGGTGATTTATTGTTTCAGGTGATCTTTTATAGCCAACTAGCGAAAGAACAAGGTTTGTTTGAGTTTTCGGATGTGGTTGATGGAGTGAATGAAAAGCTAACACGTCGTCACCCTCATGTTTTCTCCGATGCCAAATTTGAGAATGATGAAGAAATAAATGCAAACTGGGAAGCAGAGAAAGCTAAAGAAAAAGCTCTAATAGGAAAAACTCAGGAAAGTATTCTAGACTCAATACCAAAATCTTTACCTGCACTATCTAAGGCACATAAAATACAAAAGCAAGTTGCGAAATATGGTTTTGATTGGGACACAATAGGTCCTGTGGCTGGGAAGGTTCTTGAGGAAGTCGATGAAGTGCTTGAAGAGGCAATGCAAGTGACTCCAAATGAAGATTTAGTGGAAGAAGAACTGGGGGATTTACTCTTTGCGACGGTTAATTTAGTGCGTCACTTAGGGAAAAATCCAGAATCAGCCCTTAACAAAGCCAATTTGAAATTTGAAAGAAGATTTCAAGGTGTAGAAAAAAAAGTAATAAATAAAGGCAAGGAATTAACGGACTTTTCACTTCAAGAGCTTGATTCTATGTGGGATGAAGTCAAGATTGAAGAGAAAATGAGATAAAGCCTTTAGCGATGAATTGATTTGAAGCAAAAAATAAAAAATAGCAGTGTGATAGATTTCACGTTGTGGCGATAAGGGGCTTCTGGTATATTTTCATCCCGTCCAGAAGTAGTCCATTTCCCTCATTCAACCAATTTCAGGTTAAACATGACGACAAATTACATTTTTGTTACTGGCGGGGTTGTATCCTCTCTAGGTAAAGGCATTGCTGCAGCATCTCTTGCGGCTATTTTAGAAGCTCGTGGTCTTAAAGTGACTATGATGAAGCTTGACCCTTACATCAACGTTGACCCAGGCACTATGAGCCCAACTCAACACGGTGAAGTGTTCGTCACGGAAGATGGCGCTGAAACTGACCTTGACCTTGGTCACTACGAGCGATTCATTCGCACCAAGATGACCAAGCGTAACAACTTCACTGCAGGTCGTGTTTACTCAGACGTTCTAGCAAGAGAACGCCGTGGTGATTACCTAGGTGCAACTATTCAGGTTATTCCACACATTACTAACTCTATCAAAGAGCGTGTTATTTCTGGCGCTGAAGGCCATGATATTGCGTTGGTTGAAGTTGGTGGTACTGTTGGTGATATCGAGTCTCTGCCATTTATGGAAGCGATTCGTCAGCTAGCGGTTGAGCTTGGTCGTGAGCGTGCTATGTTTATGCACCTGACTCTTGTTCCTTATCTTGCGGCTGCTGGTGAAGTTAAAACTAAACCAACACAGCACTCGGTTAAAGAGCTGCTGTCTATTGGTATTCAGCCTGATATTCTAGTATGTCGTTCAGACCGCAACATTCCTACGAACGAACGTAAGAAAATTGCCTTGTTCTGTAATGTGCAAGAAAATGCAGTTATTTCTATGCGTGATGTTGACTCTATCTACAAGATCCCTCAGCTTATTAAAGCTCAAGGTACAGATGAACTTGTATGTAAGCGTTTCGGCATTACTGCTCCTGAAGCTGACTTGTCTGAATGGGAACAAGTAATTTACGAAGAAGCTAACCCAACGGGTGAAGTGACGATTGGTATGGTAGGTAAGTACATTGAACTACCTGACGCATACAAATCAGTAAATGAAGCGTTAAAACACGCGGGCTTGAAAAATCGCCTAAGCGTTAATATTAAATACGTAGATTCACAAGATGTTGAATCTCGTGGCGTAGAAGTTTTAGAAGGTCTAGATGCAATCCTCGTTCCTGGTGGTTTTGGTGACCGTGGTGTTGAAGGTAAGATTCTTGCTGCACAATACGCTCGTGAGAACAAAGTACCTTACTTGGGCATCTGTCTAGGCATGCAAGTAGCGCTTATCGAGTACGCTCGTAACGTTGCGAAAATGGAAGGGGCACACTCTTCTGAATTTAGTTCTGAAACTAAATACCCAGTTGTTGGTCTGATTACAGAATGGATCGATGGCGAAGGTAAAGTGGAAGAGCGTACAGAATCTTCGGATCTAGGTGGCACAATGCGCCTGGGTTCACAGCTTTGTCACTTAGCTAAAGGGACTAAAGCATACGAATTATACGGTAGCGCGACGATCCATGAACGTCACCGTCACCGTTACGAAGTGAACAACAACCTTCGTCCGCAAATCGAAAAAGCAGGCCTAAAAGTATCAGGTCTATCTGCGGACAAGAAACTGGTTGAAGTTATTGAGAACCCGAACCACCCGTGGTTTGTTGCAGCTCAGTTCCACCCAGAGTTCACTTCAACACCTCGCGACGGTCATCCACTGTTTGCAGGTTTCGTTAAAGCCGCTGGTGAGTTCCAGCGCGGCGAACTTAAATAAGTAAAAGAATACAAGCAGCAGTATAAGTTGTACTGCTGCTATTTAATTTTGACATTTATATATATTCAACGAGAAGGAAACATTCAATGTCTAAGATCGTTAAAGTTCTAGGTCGTGAAATCATCGATTCACGTGGTAACCCAACAGTAGAAGCTGAAGTACACCTAGAAGGCGGTTTCGTAGGTATGGCTGCCGCTCCATCTGGCGCATCTACTGGTTCTCGCGAAGCTCTTGAGCTACGTGACGGCGACAAATCACGTTTCCTAGGTAAAGGTGTTCTTAAAGCAATTGAAGCTGTAAACGGCCCAATCGCTGAAGCTCTAGTTGGTTCTGACGCTAAAGCACAAGCTGACGTTGACCAAATCATGCTTGACCTAGACGGTACTGATAACAAGTCTAAGTTCGGCGCGAACGCTATCCTAGCTGTATCTCTAGCAAACGCTAAAGCTGCTGCTGCTGCTAAAGGCATGCCTCTTTACGAGCACATTGCTGAGCTAAACGGCACTGCTGGCGTATTCTCTATGCCTCTACCAATGATGAACATCATCAACGGTGGCGAGCACGCTGATAACAACGTTGACATCCAAGAGTTCATGATCCAACCAGTTGGTGCTAAAACTCTTAAAGAAGCTCTACGTGTTGGTGCTGAAGTATTCCACAACCTAGCTAAAGTTCTTAAGTCTAAAGGCTACAGCACTGCAGTTGGTGATGAAGGTGGTTTCGCTCCTAACCTTAAATCTAACGCTGAAGCTCTAGAAGTTATCGCAGAAGCTGTTGCAGCTGCTGGTTACGAACTAGGTAAAGACGTTACTCTTGCTATGGACTGTGCTGCATCTGAGTTCTTCGACAAAGAAGCTGGTATCTACAACATGAAGGGCGAAGGTAAAACTTTCACTTCTGAAGAGTTCAACCACTACCTAGCTGAACTAGCGAACAACTTCCCAATCGTTTCTATCGAAGACGGTCTTGACGAGTCAGATTGGGATGGCTTCAAGCACCAAACTGAACTTCTAGGCGACAAGCTTCAAATCGTTGGTGATGATCTTTTCGTTACAAACACTAAGATTCTTGCTGAAGGTATCGAGAAAGGCGTAGCTAACTCTATCCTTATCAAGTTCAACCAAATCGGTTCACTAACAGAGACTCTAGCTGCTATCAAGATGGCTAAAGACGCTGGCTACACTGCAGTAATCTCTCACCGTTCTGGCGAAACTGAAGATGCAACTATCGCTGACCTAGCGGTAGGTACAGCTGCAGGTCAAATCAAAACTGGTTCTATGAGCCGTTCTGACCGTGTTGCTAAGTACAACCAACTAATCCGTATCGAAGAAGCTCTAGGTTCTAAAGCTCCTTACAACGGTCTTAAAGAAGTTAAAGGTCAATAATTCATACCTTTGAATTATTAGCTTAAAGCTTTGAATGCCCTGCTAATGCGGGGCATTTTTTTGTCTATAGAAAAGTGAATGGCAGAAGCTCTAGGCTTCTCTTACATCACACTTCTCGCACCATTTTGCTCATTATGGTATATATGTGCCTTATTAATTGTTCCCTTCTTTTTCAATCAGCGAAAGGTGTTATGCGAATTTTTGCTATAGTACTCATAGTGTTATTGGGCTGGCTTCAATACACATTATGGCTAGGAAAAAATGGTATTTCTGACTATTACGGTGTTAATAATGAAATTCAAATACAGCGGCAAGTGAATGAAAAACTTCATAATCGTAATGCAGAAATGTTTGCTGAGATTGATGATTTAAGCCAAGGCTTGGATGCGATAGAAGAACGAGCAAGGCATGAACTCGGAATGGTTAAAGATGGGGAAACCTTTTACCGTGTTATCGGCGAGGGAGCAAACTGATGCCTATTACGGTTGATAAAGTTATAGCTATCGTACCAGCCGCTGGTGTGGGAAGTCGAATGAAAGCAGACCGTCCTAAACAATACTTAATGATTCATGGTAAAACGATTTTAGAGCATACCGTTACTAAGCTACTTGCTCACCCTCAGGTTGAGTGTGTAGTAGTTGCGGTAGATGAAGGAGATCCTTACTTTTCTGATTTATCAATCAGTCAAAACTCTCGAGTGATGAGGGTGTCTGGTGGAAAAGAGCGTGCCGACTCGGTGCTTTCCGCCTTGGATTTTCTTCGTGATCAGCAAAAAAGTTGCTGGGTGATGGTTCATGATGCCGCAAGACCTTGTTTATCTCCGGCTGATATTGATAAGTTGATTGATTCCGCTCGTTCTCATCCTGTTGGAGCTATTCTTGCCGCACCTGTTCGAGATACAATGAAGCGTGGTCTGAACGGTATGATCAAACATACTGTAGAACGTGCTGACTTATGGCATGCTTTGACCCCTCAAATGTTTCGCTCAGATGATTTATATACAGCTTTAAGTGAAGCGCTTGAGCAAGAAGTAGAAATTACCGATGAAGCTTCTGCTTTAGAATGGAAAGGGTTATCACCAGCCTTAGTCGTTGGGCGCAGTGATAATTTTAAAATTACTCAACCAGAAGATCTTGCTCTGGCTGAGTTTTATCTAAGTAAAAATAAGGAACAATGATGATTCGTATTGGTCATGGCTTTGACGTGCATAAATTTGGTGGAGAAGGTCCAGTTATCATTGGTGGTATCAGTGTTCCTTATGAACAAGGATTAATTGCTCATTCGGACGGTGACGTAGCTCTCCACGCTTTATGTGATGCATTACTAGGTGCTATTGCTGCTGGTGATATTGGCCGTCATTTTCCTGATACTGATGATGAGTGGAAGGGCGCGGATAGCCGAGAATTATTGAAAGACGTATATCGTCGAGTAAAAGAGCAAGGATATGTGATCGGTAATGCCGATGTGACTATCATGGCTCAAGCCCCTAAAATGGCGCCACATATTGAATCTATGTGCCAAGCTATTGCAGAAGATTTAGAAACCAGTATTGCAAATGTAAATGTTAAAGCGACAACAACAGAGCGCTTAGGTTTTACTGGTCGAAAAGAAGGCATCGCATGTGAAGCGGTTGTCTTAATTACTAAAAGTGCGTAAGCACATCAACGAAAAGAACAGCATGTCAGATATTCTATCTTCATTGGCTTACTTAAATGGCAAGCCAACTGCGAAAGCAAAATTAAAAGCAAAAGCCGAACACTTTGTTGTAATCGAAGATTTAGGTTTTGAGTTTACTGGTAACGGTGAGCATTTAATGGTTCGAATTCGCAAGACTGGTGAAAACACGAGCTTCGTAGCAAATGAGCTTGCAAAGGCTTGTGGTGTTAAATCGAAAGATATTAGCTGGGCTGGATTAAAAGACCGACATGCCGTTACAGAGCAATGGTTAAGTGTTCATTTACCTACAGGTGAGACTCCTGATTTTTCTGCATTTTTAGCTCAATACCCAAGTATTGAAATATTAGCGACGGCTAGACACAACAAGAAATTACGTCCTGGCGACTTAGTGGGTAACAAATTTGAATTGACCTTGTCTGAAGTAACGGACATTGATGATGTACTTCGCCGCTTGGAAACGGTTGCTAAGATTGGTGTCCCTAACTACTTTGGTGCCCAGCGCTTTGGTAATGAAGGTAATAACTTATCTGAAGCTCGTCGTTGGGGGCGTGAAAATGTACGTACTCGAAATCAGAACAAGCGAAGCTTATATTTATCCTCAGCACGCTCATGGATTTATAATCTAATTCTATCTGATCGAATTCAGCAAGACGTGTTTGATAAGGCTGTAGTTGGCGATATCGTTTTTTCTGGTAAGGATCATCTAAAGGTGACTTCAGAAAACCAAGCTGCAATTAACCAGGACCTTGAACAAGGAATTTCTGAGTTAACGGTTGCTTTAGCGGGTGATAATGCGTTACCAACAGAAGGTAAAGCATTGGAGATAGAGCAGGCACATCTAGATTCTGAACCAGATCTTATGGCGTTAATTTGTGGTAATCGTATGCGCCATGACCGCCGTGAAGCATCGCTCAAGCCAGCGGGTCTTACTTGGGAAGTGAATGAAGACAATGTAGTGCTGAAGTTCTCATTAGATGCCGGTTGCTTTGCTACCGCGATTGTTCGCGAATTAGTAGAAGAAATTCATGTAGAGCGTCACTTCGATTAAAAGAAGTGGGGTTATCGCTGAAATTGAGAAAGGAAACTAAATGAAGATCTTACTCAGTAATGATGATGGTGTTCATGCTCAAGGTATCCATGAGCTTGCTAAAGAGTTACGTGATCTTGCTGAAATAGTCATTGTAGCGCCTGACCGAAATCGGTCAGGCGCTTCGAATTCATTAACGCTTGAGCAACCACTACGAGTTCAAGCCATTGCTGAAAACACATATTCAGTGCAAGGGACGCCAACAGACTGTGTCCATTTTGCGTTAAATGAATTGTTGAAAGATGATATGCCTGATTTAGTCCTCACAGGGATTAACCATGGCGCGAACCTTGGGGACGATGTGCTTTATTCAGGTACTGTCGCTGCCGCAATGGAAGGGCATTTTTTAGGGGTTCAGTCGGTTGCTTTTTCTCTTGTAGGTAAACACCATTTTACAACCGCTTCCACTATTGCTAGACAAATTGTAGAGCAACACATACAAAATCCGATCCCTACTAATCGTTTGTTAAATGTGAATGTTCCAGATCTTCCTGTGGAAAGCCTCATGGGAACTCTAGTGACTCGTTTAGGTGCTCGTCACCACTCTGAAGATATGATTAAGCAAAAAGACCCAAGAGGTCATGATATCTATTGGCTTGGTCCCCCAGGTCAGCAACAAGACGCTGGTGAAGGCACGGATTTTTACGCTATTGATAATGGCTTCGTATCTATCACCCCCTTGCAGGTTGATTTAACAGCGCACGAATCACTGAGAGTGATGGCTGATTGGTTAGGAGATAAGTAAGTGAGCAATCCCCAAGCTGAACGCTTAATTACTTTTCTGATGGATAATGGTATTCGAGACCAAAGAGTATTGGATGCCATTTATCGTCTCCCTAGAGAAAGTTTTTTATCCCAAGCTATGTATCATCAAGCTTACGATAATAATGCTCTTCCTATTGGTCAGGGGCAAACTATCTCTCAGCCATATATAGTGGCAAGAATGACTGAACTGCTGGAATTGCAGCAAAATAGCCGAGTGTTAGAAATTGGTACAGGATCAGGTTACCAAACCGCCGTACTGGCTCAACTTGTCGACCATGTGTATTCCGTAGAGCGAATTAAATCTTTACAGTGGGATGCAAAGCGTAGACTAAAGCAACTTGATTTCTATAACGTATCAACAAAGCATGCTGATGGCTGGAAAGGCTGGCCCCATAAGGGACCTTTTGATGCGATTATTGTTACGGCAGCAGCGGAATCCATTCCTCAAGCTTTATTAGAGCAGTTAACCGATGGTGGACGTTTGCTCATTCCTGTTGGTGATGAAGAGCAACAGCTTCTAAAGATTGTGCGACAAGGTGATGAATATTTATCAACGGTAATTGAAATGGTTCGCTTTGTTCCATTGGTTGCTGGTGAACTTGCATAACACTAAGATTGATTAAAGGTTGGATGAATAGTTAATGGGTTTAGGTTTTCTAAAAGGATTGATGATTGGATTAAGCTGCATACTTGTTGGGTGTGCGGCTCAGTCACCAGCTCCCGTATCTGGACTTAATAAAGATTACTCTTCTATTTCAAGAGGCAGCTATCGAGGTAGCTACTATGAAGTAGAGAAGGGAGATACTTTATACTTTATTGCGTACGTCACAAATAAAAATGTAAACGATCTAATTAGTTTCAATAATCTTAAATCCCCTTACGTCATCCACCCAGGTCAAAAGCTTAAATTATGGCGTCCAGCTTACGTCGCTCCTAGTCATGGAAAAGCAGCTCCGGTTGTTGTTGCTCCCGTTGTTGTACCTAGTGCTAGCACTCCATCAGTCACAGTCAAAACGTCTGCTAAATCAACAGAAAAACCGGTTACTAAACCATCATCACCAAGTAAGCAAGCGGTTAAAGAACCTGTAAAACCACCTGTAAGTGTGGTTAAAAAAGATTCACCAAAGAAGGTTGAACAATCTAAACCAAAGGAGTATGTTGGTTCTAAAGGTAAACAAAATGTTACAACTACCAACAAGCCAAAAAACGAAAAAGTATCAAAATGGCTTTGGCCAACTAAAGGGAGAGTGATTAAAAACTTCTCTGTAGGAGAGCAAGGGAATAAAGGTATTGATATCGCAGGACAGCGTGGTCAAGCCATTATTTCAACAGCAGGAGGCACTGTTGTTTATTCGGGGAATGCACTCCGAGGTTATGGAAACTTAGTGATAGTTAAACATAACGATAATTATTTAAGTGCATACGCGCATAACGATAAGCTACTCGTGTCTGAAGGACAAAATGTTAAATCTGGGCAGAAAATCGCCACCATGGGAAGTTCAGGTTCTAGCAGCGTTAGGCTACATTTTGAAATTCGCTATCAAGGTAAATCGGTTAATCCGAAACGATATTTACCTTAAATACCATACGTTGCAATGACGTATCGTATTCTTTAATAGTCATTTAGCGGCATATTAAGTTGTAATGTCATGCTATATCGCCAGGGGGAGGCGTTATGAGTATAAGCAGTGCAGTAGTTAAAGAAGAATTCACACTTGATCAAGCAGCCATGGAATCGGAGTGCAATGAACAAGCCAACCAACCCAAAAGTAAAAAAACTGAAGCTAAAGAAAAAGAAGTTGAAGTCAGCGCTAAAAATTTAGACGCCACACAACTTTACTTAGGCGAAATCGGTTTCTCACCACTTTTAACTGCGGAAGAAGAAGTGCTCTATGCACGACGAGCTCTACGCGGAGATGAAGCAGCACGTAAACGTATGATTGAAAGTAATCTACGACTTGTTGTTAAGATTTCTCGCCGGTATAGCAACCGCGGTCTCGCACTACTAGATCTTATTGAAGAAGGCAATCTAGGCTTAATTCGTGCCGTCGAGAAGTTTGATCCCGAACGAGGTTTCCGTTTTTCTACTTATGCCACCTGGTGGATCCGTCAAACTATTGAACGAGCCCTAATGAATCAGACTCGTACAATTCGTTTACCAATCCATGTCGTCAAAGAGCTTAATATTTATTTACGAACAGCTCGAGAGTTAGCTCAAAAGCTTGATCATGAACCAACAGCCGAAGATATTGCTTCTAAACTGGATAAGCCTGTTGATGATGTGAGTAAGATGCTTCGTTTAAATGAACGAGTAAGTTCAGTCGATACACCGATTGGTGGGGATGGTGAGAAAGCTTTACTTGATATTATCCCTGATATTAATAATTCAGATCCTGAAGTTTCAACACAAGATAACGACATTAAAAATTCACTGATTCACTGGTTAGATGAATTGAACCCAAAACAAAAAGAAGTACTAGCAAGACGTTTTGGTTTACTTGGCTACGAGCCATCGACTTTAGAAGAAGTGGGACGTGAGATCAGTTTGACACGTGAACGTGTTCGCCAGATACAAGTTGAAGGACTTCGTCGTTTAAGAGAGATTTTGATCAAACAAGGTCTTAGCATGGAAAATCTATTCAATGTTGAGAACGATTGATCAGCTAATAGATTGTTATTAATAGATAAATAAATTAAAAGCACTAACTCAAGTTAGTGCTTTTTTTATAATATAAAGATGATTAAGAATTACGCTAAAGAAGTTTCTTCAAGCGATATAGTTCCTCTAATGCTTGGCGAGGCGTAAGATCATCAGGATCAACGTTTGCTAAAGCTTGCTCTACTTCGCTTGGTTCGGGTATTAAGCTCAGTTGATTAGCAATATCAACGTTTGTTGACTTACTTGTTAGGTTGTCAGTGCCTAACGCTTCAAGTTGAGTTAGCTTATTACGAGCATTCTTTATTACCGCTTTAGGTACACCAGCAAGCCCTGCAACGGCAAGACCATAAGATTTACTTGCTGCACCTTCTTGCACTGCATGCATAAAGGCAATACTGTCGCCGTGTTCTACGGCATCTAAGTGAACATTGGCTAATTTTTGGTGTTGATTTGGTAGCTCGGTTAACTCGAAATAGTGTGTAGCAAACAGAGTCATTGCATCAATTTGATTGGCTAACCACTCTGCACTTGCCCACGCCAAAGATAAGCCATCATAGGTACTAGTACCACGACCAATTTCATCCATTAAGACTAAGCTGTTTGGTGTCGCATTATGAAGAATATTCGCGGTTTCTGTCATTTCCACCATAAAAGTTGAGCGACCTGAAGCAAGATCATCAGAAGCGCCGATTCGCGTGAATATACGATCAATCGAGCCAATCGTTGCTGACTCTGCAGGTACGTAACAGCCAATATGTGCCATTAATGCAATAAGAGCGGTTTGACGCATATAGGTAGACTTACCACCCATGTTTGGACCTGTAATGATCAACATTTTACGTTGATCATTCAGTTCTATAGGGTTAGCTATGAATGGTTCATCCATAACTTGTTCTACCACTGGGTGACGACCTGCTTGTATTTGGACACTAGGTGCTTTTTTCAATACTGGGCGGCAGTAATCTAAAGTGTCTGCACGCTCTGCCATGTTTTGAAGAACATCAAGCTGTGAAATCGCAGAAGCAATATTTTGTAAGCGCTCTAAATGTGGAAGAAGAAGGTCAAATAATTCTTCCCATAACTGTTTCTCAATGGCTAATGCTTTAGATTTTGAACTCAGAACTTTATCTTCGTGCTCTTTGAGCTCTGGAATGATGTATCGTTCTGCATTTTTTAAGGTTTGACGGCGAACGTAATGAGGCGGCACTAGGTGACTTTGTCCACGACTCACTTGAATGAAGAAACCATGAACATTGTTGAAACCTACTTTTAGAGTATCAATGCCGTGGCGTTCGCGTTCTTCCAGCTCTAATTTATCTAAGAACTCGGTAGCACCAGCCGCTAGGCTGCGCCATTCATCTAATTCTGCGTTATAGCCTTCTGCGATCACACCGCCGTCACGAATAACTACTGGCGGGTTTTGCTTGATTGCTCTTTCTAGAAGTTCAGATACTTCATGCAATGGAGCCGCATATTCTGTTAACTGAGTTAAGTACGAATGCTGCAGTGGCTGTAGTGTATCGGCAAGTTCAGGTAAATATTCCATAGCCTGACGCAGTCGAGCCATATCTCGTGGTCGGGCAGAGCGTAAGGCAAGGCGAGCAAGAATACGCTCAATATCACCGATTTGTTTGAGTGTTGGTTGCAAGTCGAGAAATAAAGAAAGATCTTTCAATTCAGTGATGGCATCAAGACGCTGATTTAACGCTTCAAGATTACGCATTGGTTGATGTAACCAGCGCTTGAGCATGCGGCTGCCCATGGGAGTTGCTGTATGATCAAGCACTTCAGCAAGGGTGTTGTCAAAGCCGCCCGATAAATTCTGTGTAATCTCAAGGTTACGACGAGTTGCGGCATCTAAAATGACAGAGTGATCTTGGCGATCAAACGTTAGAGATCGAATATGCGGAAGCGCAGTACGTTGTGTATCTTTAACGTATTGAATGAGACAACCTGCGGCGCAAAGACCAAGGTGAGCCTTCTCTACTCCAAAACCAACAAGATCACGAGTCCCAAATTGTTGATTCAGTTGTTGCTTCGCGGTATCTAACTCAAATTCCCATATAGGGCGGCGGCGATTACCATTTCGACTTGCCATAAGCTCGACAGGTTCGAAATCTTCAGGGAATAGCAATTCACGTGGAGATGTTCTTTGCAGTTCTGCTGCCATTGCTTCTGAGGTTTCAGGCTCTGAAAGTTGGAATCGACCAGAGGTAATATCCAGAGTAGCGTAGCCAAATTTACCTTTGTGGTGGTAAATAGCGGCAATCAAGTTATCTACTCGTTCTGAAAGTAGCGCTTCATCAGTGACCGTTCCGGGTGTGACTATACGAACAACAGCGCGTTCAACAGGACCTTTTGATGTGGCAGGATTGCCGATTTGTTCACATATTGCTACCGATTCACCGAGTTGCACTAGTTTTGCTAGGTAGCCTTCTACAGCATGGTATGGAACACCAGCCATAGGGATAGGTTCACCATTTGAAGAGCCTCGCTTAGTTAATGAGATATCTAACAGCTGAGAGGCTTTCTTTGCATCATCGTAGAAAAGCTCGTAGAAATCTCCCATGCGATAGAAGAGCAAAATCTCTGGGTTTTCTGCTTTCAACTTTAAATATTGTTGCATCATGGGAGTGTGTTTTTGATCGGCTTTCACAGTTAACTTCTTTCGTTTGTTTCTATTGCGGCTTAGGATACGTGAAAGCTATTGATGCGAAAAGACGCTCTGGCGAAAAGTTCTAAATCGAGCTGAAACAATCGAGTTGTATACAAGAAAGTAGGAAGGCAAGCATGTCAGTAACTCAAACGCTTAGTGCACAGTTAGGTCATCAATTATTCGAACAAAAGCATGTACTTGTTACAGCTGAGTCTTGTACCGGTGGAGCGATTGCTGCTGCTATCACTGATATAGCGGGGAGTTCTGCCTGGTTCGATCGAGCTTTTATTACTTATAGTAATGAAGCGAAACAAGAAATGATTGGGGTGGAGCTGTCGACATTAGAAGCGAATGGAGCGGTAAGTGAAGCGGTTGTTGAAGAGATGGTTGAAGGTGCTCTACATAACTCTAATGCGACATTAGGAGTTTCAGTGAGTGGTATTGCTGGCCCTGGTGGTGGAAGTGAAGAAAAGCCAGTGGGAACAGTCTGTTTTGCATGGGCAGATTCTATTGAGTGGAAGAAAGTTGAAACGTGCCATTTTGCTGGAGACAGATCACAAGTGCGTGAACAGGCTACTCAATATGCACTGCAAGTTATTTATGATTACCTGTCAGAAACTCGTTAGTAACTCATTGCTGTGCTTAGCTTTGTACTAAGTTGATAACGAATTAAACAAAAATTTTTCATACAGGTATAGACACTGTATGAATCAACAGTATAATAACTACCAATTAGCCGCCCTTATACCGGGTTGAAACAGATTCTAGATCGCTTGACGAACAAGCGGATCACGTGGAGATAGTAATGGACGAGAATAAACAAAAAGCGTTAGCCGCAGCTCTTGGTCAAATTGAAAAGCAATTTGGTAAAGGTTCGATCATGCGTCTAGGTGATAACCGCACAATGGATGTAGAAACAATCTCTACTGGTTCACTATCTCTTGATGTTGCTCTAGGTGCTGGTGGCTTACCAATGGGCCGTATTGTTGAAGTTTACGGACCTGAATCATCAGGTAAAACAACGTTGACTCTTGAGCTTATCGCCGCGGCACAGAAAGTCGGTAAGACATGTGCTTTCGTTGATGCTGAGCACGCTCTAGACCCAATCTACGCTCAAAAACTTGGTGTAGATATTGATGCTTTACTTGTATCTCAACCTGATACCGGTGAACAAGCTCTAGAAATCTGTGATGCACTTGCTCGTTCTGGCGCAATTGACGTTTTGGTTATTGACTCAGTTGCTGCATTGACTCCAAAAGCTGAAATTGAAGGCGAAATGGGTGATAGCCACATGGGTCTTCAAGCTCGTATGCTGTCTCAAGCGATGCGTAAGTTAACAGGTAACCTGAAGCAATCTAACTGTATGGCTATTTTCATTAACCAAATTCGTATGAAAATTGGTGTAATGTTTGGCAACCCTGAAACCACAACTGGTGGTAACGCACTTAAATTCTACGCATCTGTTCGTCTTGATATTCGCCGCACAGGCTCTATCAAAGAAGGTGACGAGATCGTTGGTAACGAAACTCGTATCAAAGTTGTTAAAAACAAAATTGCAGCGCCATTTAAGCAAGCTGAAACTCAAATACTCTATGGTCAAGGCTTTAACCGTGAAGGTGAGCTGATTGATTTAGGTGTTAAGAACAAGTTAGTAGATAAAGCCGGTGCTTGGTACAGCTACAATGGCGATAAGATTGGTCAAGGTAAATCTAACTCTTGTAAGTACCTTCGTGAAAACCCAACGATTGCTTTAGAAATTGATACTAAATTGCGTGAACTATTACTGACACCTGCAGTTTTAGAAGAAAAAGGTTCAGAAGAGCCAGAAGCAGAAGAGTTATAAATTAATAATAGCTATTGAGTTAATTTAAGTATTTTTAAGCCTCGCCTATGCGAGGCTTTGTCTATTTAGAGTTTGCTTAATAACTAGTGCTTGCTTAACAACTAAAGTTTATAGCTTTGTATTCTTTAAGTTAATTTGGTCTCTATTGGATCCAATGTGTACTAGTAGAAATACTTATTGTATCGATGGCTCATTGGTAAAATCCCAGTGTGATTTTCTTTGAAATCCACATTTCATCTCAAAACCCTTTTCAAATACGCCTTTTCTACAAGAAAACTAGTCGAACACTTAACCATGATCTACAATACGGAAAAATTCTAACTCGACTATTTCAGGAAGAGCTGCATGTATATGAGCACTGATGAGGTTCGCAACGCGTTCCTTAAGTTCTTTGAGAGCAAAGAACACCAAATCGTAGACAGTTCATCGTTAGTTCCACATAACGATCCAACCCTGCTATTTACTAATGCAGGTATGAACCAATTCAAAGATTGCTTCTTAGGCGCCGAAAAACGTGCCTACACTCGAGCAACTACGGCTCAGCGTTGTGTACGTGCGGGTGGTAAACACAATGACCTTGAAAACGTAGGTTTCACGGCTCGTCACCACACATTCTTCGAAATGCTAGGTAACTTCAGCTTTGGTGATTACTTCAAAGAAGAAGCGATTGGGTTTGCTTGGGAATTCCTGACTGAAACACTAGGTCTGCCAAAAGATCGCCTGTTAGTAACGGTTTACGAGACAGATGACGAAGCATTCGAAATCTGGAACAAAAAAGTAGGCATCCCAGCTGACAAGATTGTTCGCATCGGCGACAAAGAAGGCGGCAAGAAGTTTGAATCTGACAACTTCTGGACAATGGGTGACACAGGTCCTTGTGGTCCATGTACTGAAATCTTCTACGATCACGGTGAACACATTTGGGGCGGCCGTCCTGGTACACCTGAAGAAGATGGTGACCGTTTTATCGAGATTTGGAACAACGTATTCATGCAGTTCAACCGTCACGCTGACGGCACAATGGAACCGCTACCTAAGCCTGCTGTAGATACAGGTATGGGTATTGAGCGTATCTCTGCAATCATGCAGGGCGTTCACTCTAACTACGAAATTGATGTATTCCAAAAGCTAATTAAAGCGACAGCTGAAGTTGTTGGTCATGACGACCTATCTAACCAATCGCTACGCGTTATTGCTGACCACATCCGTTCTTGTTCATTCCTCATCGCTGATGGCGTAATGCCTTCAAACGAAGGTCGTGGCTACGTTCTACGTCGTATTATTCGTCGTGCAGTTCGTCACGGTAACAAGATTGGTGCACAAGGCGTGTTCTTCCACAAACTTGTGGGTGTACTGGCTGAAGTGATGGGTTCTGCGGCTGAAGAGCTTAAGAAACAACAAGAGCTTGTTGAAAAAGTACTTCGCATCGAAGAAGAGAACTTTGGTCGCACGCTAGAGCGTGGCATGGTTATCCTTAACGACGCATTAGACGCACTTGAAGGCAAAGAACTTGACGGTGAAACAGTCTTCAAACTTTACGATACATACGGCTTCCCAGCTGACCTTACTAACGATGTAGCTCGCGAACGCGACTTTACTATCGATGAAGAAGGTTTTGAGAAGGCGATGGAAGCACAGCGTAAGCGTGCACGTGAAGCGGGTCAGTTCGGTACTGATTACAACGCGACGATCAAAGTAGACACTAACACTGAGTTCTGTGGTTACACAGGTACTGAAGGTGCTGGTGAAATTTCTGCGTTATTCGTTGACGGCGAAGAAGTATCTTCACTATCGGCTGGCGACAAAGCAATCATCATCCTTGAAGAGACACCATTCTACGCTGAGTCAGGCGGTCAATGTGGTGACGCTGGTACGCTAAGCACTGCGTCGGGTCTGTTCAAAGTACAAGACACTCAGAAGCTAGGTAATGCATTTGCACACCACGGCGAGCTCGTTGAAGGTGTGTTTGCTCAAGGCGATAAAGTAGAAGCGCGCGTTGATGCTGAGCGTCGTGCTGCTATCTCACTAAACCACTCTGCAACTCACTTACTTCACTCTGCATTGCGCGAAGTGCTAGGTGAGCACGTTGCTCAGAAAGGTTCTTTAGTTAAGCCAGATAACCTGCGTTTTGACTTCTCTAACCTTGAAGCGGTAACACCAGCACAGATTAAAGAAGTAGAGCGTCTAGTTAACGCACAAGTTCGTAAGAATCATGTGATTGAAACGAACATCATGGACATCGAGTCAGCGAAAGAAAAAGGTGCGATGGCACTGTTTGGCGAGAAGTACGATGATGAAGTTCGCGTTCTGTCGATGGGCGATTTCTCTACTGAGCTTTGTGGTGGTATCCACGCGAGCAACACAGGTGATATCGGTCTATTCAAGATCACTTCTGAAGGTGGTATTGCTGCTGGTATTCGTCGTATTGAAGCAGTAACGGGTGAAGCGGCTCTAGATGCAGTTGATGCTCAGAATAACGCTTACGAAGAGAAATTGGCTGAATCGGCTAAGAAAGCGAAATCGCTAGAGAAAGAAATCCAATTACTTAAAGAAAAGATGGCTGCAGCTGAAGGCGCAAACATCATGGGTAAAGTGGAAGACATCTCAGGTACTAAAGTTTTGGTTGCTGCAATTGAAGGTGCAGACAACAAGAACCTACGTACTATGGTTGATAATGCTAAAAACCAAGTGGGTAGCGGCATCATTCTTATCGCTAACATCGCTGATGGAAAAGTTGGCCTAATTGCTGGCGTAACTAAAGACCTTATCGGTAAAGTTAAAGCAGGTGACCTAGTTAAGATGGTTGCTGAGCAAGTTGGCGGTAAAGGCGGCGGTCGTCCAGACATGGCTCAAGCGGGTGGTACTGACGTTGAAGCACTACCTGAAGCGCTTAAATCTGTACGTATTTGGCTAGAAGAGCGTCTTTAAGCTTAAGTAATTGAAATAAGATGCCCAATCAACTGATTGGGCATCTTTTCTTTTGAAGATTGAATTTCGGTATCAATTATAAATAACCCTAAATTAACCAAGAAATCTAATACACGTGTTAGATCTCTTGGTTAATTTTTTTGTATTACTGCACATTCGCTGTGTGCTGTTTGTTTGATTGTCATATAGACATAAGTCTTGGGAAGGTGAGGACAGGTGAAAATGCCTATTATCGTGCAGAAATTTGGTGGAACGTCGGTGGGTTCAATTGAACGAATTCACAAAGTAGCAGAGAAAATCATTGAAGCGAAAAATGAAGGGAACCAAATAGTGGTTGTCGTTTCTGCTATGTCCGGTGAA
Organism: Vibrio sp. 99-70-13A1; assembly: GCF_013114625.1. Lineage (GTDB taxonomy): Bacteria > Pseudomonadota > Gammaproteobacteria > Enterobacterales > Vibrionaceae > Vibrio. The sequence goes on along the minus strand of NZ_VTXD01000032.1, from coordinate 2,932 downwards.
ACAAACCGATTAATGGATCTCGCAACACAAGTAGATAGCATTCCAAATGCTAGAGAACTTGATGTATTGCTTACTGCGGGTGAACAAGTATCTATGGCTTTACTCGCAATGAGTCTGCATAAGCTTGGACATCAGGCTACATCATTGACTGGTAATCAAGCGAGAATAAGCACAGATTCAAACCATAATGATGCGATAATTAAGAGTATTGATACTGGTCCTATAAATGACCTACTTAACCTAGGTCATATTGTGGTTGTCGCTGGCTTCCAGGGGGTAAATGATAATGGTGACATCACAACGTTAGGTCGTGGTGGTTCAGATACCACAGCCGTTGCGCTTGCTGGAGCATTGAAAGCGCAAGAGTGCCAAATATATACAGATGTCGATGGTATTTATACTTGCGATCCTAGAATCGTTAAAAGCTCACAGCGCCTTGAAACAATAGATTTCTCTACAATGGAAGAAATGGCAAAGCAGGGAGCTAAAGTTCTACATTTACCTTGTGTTCAATATGCGTGGAAGAACAATGTGACTTTACGTGTGCTTTCAAGTTTTGAAATTGGTACGGGAACCTTAGTCACAGGAAGCGAGTGCCATCATGATATTTGTGGAATAGCGATTCAAAATGGCATGCTGGAGCTAGAGTGCTTACCTAAAGAGCTTGATGCGTTGCTAAGACAGTGCCAATTACTTGGTATTGAAGTTTGGAATGTGATCGAGGAAACAGAAAGAGTAGCTGTTCTCATTAAACAAGACGCAGGTCTAAAATTAAAGCTAGTTTTTGATGAGAAAATCCGTAATAGTGAACAGGTTAGCTTGTTGACTGTAGTAGGTAATCGAGCGCAAGGAATTGTGGTCAGCTCTCAGGAGTTGTTGTCTAAGAATGATATTGATATACGTCATTACTCTCTCACGCAACAATCTTTAATGTTGGTTTTATCGCCAGCTCAAGTTGATACAGCGGCTAACATACTACATGATGCATACATTACAGCATGCGGAGAGAGCAGTCATATTCAAAAAGAAGTGCATTTTGGTTAAATAAACTAAATAGATAGTTTACGAAAATATAACTTTTGTTGGATAATGCCCGCGTAGCTAGATAAACTTAGAGAATTACTCAAGGAGCAAAGAATGCTAATTTTGACTCGCCGTGTTGGCGAAACACTAATGATTGGTGATGAAGTGACAGTTACTGTACTGGGTGTTAAAGGCAACCAAGTACGTATTGGTGTAAATGCACCTAAAGAAGTATCTGTTCACCGTGAAGAGATCTATATGCGCATTCAAGCTGAAAAAGGTAATGGTAACGTTGCACCTGGCAACTACTAATACTTTCTGCGTGAAAGATGAGGCTAGCATTTTGCTAGCCTTTTTTGATGATTTCGATTGTTAAGAATAGCTTAACTCTGATATAACAGTACCGGGAGAACTGAGAGAGGTAATTGTCAGAATTTTTTAAATTTTGATAGCGTGTTCTTCTCATTCATTTTAAAGAAAAAACCGTTTTTATAGTGATTAAAGTTTAATTTACAATCGCTTTGATTGATTTTGCAACACTCAGTCGATTTTAGGCAGTTTTTTGAAATAAAATGTTTGACATATTTTCGGTAAAACGTAATATGTGCCTCCGCAAGACGGTGAGGTGGCCGAGAGGCCGAAGGCGCTCCCCTGCTAAGGGAGTATGTGGTTTGTAGCCGCATCGAGGGTTCGAATCCCTCCCTCACCGCCATTTCTTGCACGTTTGAATTTGCACACAAACACAGAAGTAACAATGTGCGCTCTTAGCTCAGCTGGATAGAGTACCTGGCTACGAACCAGGCGGTCGGAGGTTCGAATCCTCCAGAGCGCGCCATTCTCTTTTTACTTTAAGTAACTTGAGAATAATGAATTAGGTGAGGTGGCCGAGTGGCCGAAGGCGCTCCCCTGCTAAGGGAGTATGTGGTTTGTAGCCGCATCGAGGGTTCGAATCCCTCCCTCACCGCCATTCATTACAGGCCGATGGCCTTTTTTTTTCTTCATAGCAAGAAGAATGTGATATGTTTCACAACTTCATTCTCAGTGAATGAACACCGTGCGTCCTTAGCTCAGCTGGATAGAGTACCTGGCTACGAACCAGGCGGTCGGAGGTTCGAATCCTCCAGGACGCGCCACTATTTAAGGGTTTCTTTTTATAAGAATGAAAATCCTTGTATTGAATTGTTGTTTGCACCGAATAGCTGTTAACAACGAAGTGATACTAAAACCGTGCGCTCTTAGCTCAGCTGGATAGAGTACCTGGCTACGAACCAGGCGGTCGGAGGTTCGAATCCTCCAGAGCGCGCCACTATTTAGGGTTTATAAACCGTGCGCTCTTAGCTCAGCTGGATAGAGTACCTGGCTACGAACCAGGCGGTCGGAGGTTCGAATCCTCCAGAGCGCGCCACTATTTAGGGTTTATTTCTTGTATGAATTTAAATCCTGATATTGATGATTTGTTTAACTGTTATTAATATCGAAACCGTGCGTCCTTAGCTCAGCTGGATAGAGTACCTGGCTACGAACCAGGCGGTCGGAGGTTCGAATCCTCCAGGACGCGCCACCATTTAAGGGTTTATTTCTTATAAGAATGAAAATCCTTGTATTGAATTGTTGTTTACAACGAATTGCTGTTTACAATGAAATGATACTAAACCCGTGCGCTCTTAGCTCAGCTGGATAGAGTACCTGGCTACGAACCAGGCGGTCGGAGGTTCGAATCCTCCAGAGCGCGCCACTTTTAGGGTTTATTCTTATATGAATTAAAATCCTGATATTGATAATTCGTTAACGATTTATTAATATCGAAACCGTGCGCTCTTAGCTCAGCTGGATAGAGTACCTGGCTACGAACCAGGCGGTCGGAGGTTCGAATCCTCCAGAGCGCGCCACTATTTAGGGTTTATTTCTT
>NZ_VTXD01000031.1 GCF_013114625.1 Vibrio sp. 99-70-13A1 | reverse complement strand
AGATGTGTATAAGAGACAGCATAAAACCTTATAAACCATTGATAGAGAAAGTGAATTGAAATTTAAAATACACAGATAAGTCATTGATTTATTTAGCCACAAATAAATATCACTTGATCCTCATCACATAAATTTGGATATATTGTATTACAAATAAACATATTGCTCTATGATATTTGTATCTTGAGTTATATGAAAAATTTAAAACAGTTTAGGAGATTTACAATGAATGCTTTCTTTATGTTGAACGAAAATCCATGGGAAGAATTGGGCGGCGGTATTAAGCGTAAAATTGTTGCTTACACTGATGACCTAATGGCTGTACACCTATGTTTTGATAAAGGCGCTATTGGTCACCCTCACACTCACGAAATTCATGACCAAATCGGTTACGTTGTTCGTGGTAGTTTTGAAGCTGAGATTGAAGGTGAAAAACGAGTACTAAAAGAAGGCGATGCTTACTTTGCTCGTAAACACATGATGCACGGTGCTGTTGCACTAGAGCAAGACAGCATCCTTCTTGATATCTTCAACCCTGCTCGTGAAGATTTCCTTAAATAACCAATAGCGCAACCTCAGTTGCTAAGGTAAGCATATGAAATCATTAAACATCGCGGTCATTGGCGAGTGCATGGTTGAGCTACAAAAGAAACAAGATGGGCTTAAGCAAAGTTTTGGTGGTGATACGCTAAATACAGCACTTTACCTATCACGCTTAACTAAAGAACAAAGCATTAAAACTAGCTATGTGACAGCTTTAGGTACAGACCCATTCAGTGTAGATATGCTGGAAAAATGGAATGCAGAAGGCATCGACACAAGCTTAATTGCTCAGTTAGACAATAAACAACCAGGGCTTTATTACATCGAGACCGATGATACTGGTGAGCGTAGTTTCCATTACTGGCGTAATGACGCGGCAGCTAAGTTCATGTTTGACCAACCTGATACCCCTGCTCTACTTGATAAGCTTTTCTCTTTTGATGCGGTTTACTTAAGTGGTATCACTCTTGCCATTCTGACAGAAAACGGTCGTACTCAATTATTTAGCTTCTTAAAGAAATTCAAAGTTCAAGGTGGTCAGGTATTTTTCGACAATAACTACCGACCAAAACTTTGGGAATGTCAGCAAGACGCTATTTCTTGGTACTTGAAAATGCTCAAGTTCACTGATACTGCTTTATTAACATTTGATGACGAACAAGAGCTTTACGGTGACGAAACCATTGAAGAATGTATTGCTAGAACATCGGAAGCAGGCGTTAAAGAGATCATCATTAAACGTGGTGCTAAAGATTGTTTAGTTGTTGAAGACCAAAACGCTCAGTACGTTGCTCCAAATCCTGTAGATAATATTGTAGATACGACTGCCGCTGGTGATTCATTCAGCGCTGGTTTCTTAGCAAAACGCCTATCTGGTGGTAACGCACGTGACGCTGCTTTTGCAGGTCATATTGTGGCTGGGACGGTAATTCAACACCAAGGTGCTATCATCCCTCTAGATGCAACGCCTGATTTGTCTTTATAATTACGAGCTTTATTTATTAATCAAGGGTTTGCTTTAAACTGGCGAGCCTATAATTAACGTGAGAAAGAATTCATGACTACATTAAATGAACAACTAGCAAACCTGAAAGTAATCCCTGTAATCGCGATTAACCGTGCTGAAGATGCTATCCCACTTGGTAAAGCACTTGTTGAAAACGGTATGCCTTGTGCTGAAATCACTCTACGTACTGAGTGCGCAATCGAAGCGATTCGTATCATGCGTAAAGAATTCCCAGATATGTTAATCGGTTCTGGTACTGTACTGACTAACGAGCAAGTTGATGCATCTATCGATGCTGGTGTTGATTTCATTGTAAGCCCAGGTTTCAACCCTCGCACTGTTCAGTACTGTATCGACAAAGGTGTTGCTATCGTACCTGGTGTTAACAACCCAAGCCTTGTTGAACAAGCAATGGAAATGGGCCTTCGTACGTTGAAGTTCTTCCCGGCTGAGCCTTCAGGCGGTACTGGTATGTTGAAAGCACTAACAGCGGTTTACCCTGTTAAATTCATGCCTACTGGTGGCGTAAGCTTGAAGAATGTAGATGAATACCTATCTATCCCTTCAGTACTTGCGTGTGGTGGTACTTGGATGGTTCCAACTAACCTTATTGATGAAGGTAAATGGGACGAACTAGGCGCACTAGTTAAAGATGCAGTTTCTCACGTTAATGGCTAATCATTAATACTGAGCCCTATTTTAAAGCCCCATGCTTATATAAGTGTGGGGCTTTTCTATTTATCTAAACTTCTATTTCGAAACTCATTTGTTTTCAAAATAATGTTTATTTCTTTCTTTGGGGTTGATAGCAATCTTCACTTTAATCACTCCCCAACCTGACCTTTCTCTCTCTTACTCTTACTCTTACTCTTACTCTTACTCTTACTCTTACTCTTACTCTTACTCTTACTCTTACTCTTACTCTTACTCTTACTCTTACTCTTACTCTTACTTAAGTTTGCTCAGTTCTCACTACGTAGCAAGTTAATTCTAATAGTGTTTATCTAATCAAAGGTTGTAAGTAGATAAGTCTAATTACATTATACTGCGATGTTTAGTTTGCTATGAGAGTTCTGTTGATTTCCTTCTCCAAAATAGCCATCGAATGGTAAATAAGCTTGTAACACTACGGAGATGGCTGTGAATACCGATTTAACAGATAAGCGTAGGTAGAGAATATCATTCCCCCCAGCTTATTTAGGTTTCGACTATGTGAAAATTAAGGCATGAGATCATTGAACCATTACAATGCATACAAAATCTCCATTTCATTTGTACTACCATAATCCTTAAATACAATTAAAAGTCTTGGTGAATATGCTTAATGTAACGACTTGTTTCTTAAGAAATAATTAGAAACACATTTAATAACAATGATTTATTTGACGAATAAACATGAGAATCAGATCACGATAAAGGCATATTGTAGTACAAATAAGAATTCAAAAGGAGTATTCTAGGTGTCAGTTAATTATCAAACTTTAAAGGCTGAAAAAAATGACTATTGATACTTTCGTTGTTCTTGCCTACTTTTTCTTTTTAATCGCTATTGGTTGGATGTTCCGTAAGTTCACCACCTCTACAAGTGATTACTTTAGAGGAGGAGGTAAAATGTTGTGGTGGATGGTTGGTGCAACCGCCTTCATGACACAATTTTCAGCATGGACGTTTACAGGTGCCGCAGGACGCGCGTTCAATGACGGCTTCGTTATTGTAATCCTATTCTTGGCCAATGCATTTGGCTACTTCATGAACTACATGTACTTCGCTCCAAAGTTCCGCCAACTTCGCGTAGTAACGGCAATCGAAGCGATTCGTCAGCGCTTTGGTAAAACGTCTGAACAGTTCTTCACATGGGCAGGTATGCCTGACAGCCTTATCTCTGCAGGTATCTGGCTAAATGGTTTGGCTATTTTCGTAGCAGCGGTATTCAACATCCCAATGGAAGCAACCATTGTGGTAACGGGTATGGTTCTAGTATTGATGGCAGTAACGGGCGGCTCTTGGGCGGTTGTTGCTTCTGACTTCATGCAAATGCTTGTTATCATGGCGGTAACCATTACTTGTGCGGTTGCAGCTTATTTCCATGGTGGCGGCTTAACTAACATCGTTGCTAACTTCGACGGCGACTTCATGTTGGGTAACAACCTAAATTACATGAGCATCTTCGTACTTTGGGTTGTGTTCATCTTTGTGAAACAGTTCGGTGTAATGAACAACAGCATCAACGCTTACCGTTACCTATGTGCGAAAGACAGTGAAAACGCACGTAAAGCGGCAGGTCTAGCATGTATCCTTATGGTTGTTGGCCCGCTGATTTGGTTCCTACCACCTTGGTACGTAAGTGCATTCATGCCTGATTTCGCATTGGAGTACGCTTCAATGGGTGATAAAGCGGGTGATGCTGCTTACCTAGCATTCGTACAGAACGTAATGCCAGCAGGTATGGTTGGTCTTCTTATGTCAGCAATGTTCGCTGCAACAATGTCTTCTATGGATTCAGGTTTGAACCGTAACGCTGGCATCTTTGTAATGAACTTCTACAGCCCGATTCTTCGCCAAAATGCGACTCAGAAAGAACTGGTTATCGTAAGTAAGCTAACCACTATCATGATGGGTATCATCATCATAGCGATTGGTTTGTTCATCAACTCACTACGTCACTTGAGCTTGTTCGATATCGTAATGAACGTAGGTGCGTTAATTGGCTTCCCAATGCTTATTCCTGTACTACTTGGTATGTGGATTCGCAAGACACCAGATTGGTCAGGTTGGTCAACTCTTGTTGTTGGTGGTGTTGTTTCGTACATCTTTGGTATTTCACTTCAGGCAGAAGATATTGAAAACCTATTTGGTCTAGAGACGGCACTAACAGGACGTGAATGGAGTGACTTAAAAGTTGGTCTAAGCTTAGCGGCTCATGTTGTGTTCACTGGTGGTTACTTCATCCTAACTTCTCGATTCTACAAAGGCTTAACGCCTGAGCGTGAGAAAGAAGTGGATCAACTATTTACTAACTGGAACACGCCGTTAGTAGCAGAAGGTGAAGAGCAACAAAACCTAGATACTAAACAGCGTTCAATGCTTGGTAAACTTATCAGCACAGCAGGTTTCGGTATCCTAGCGATGGCTCTGATTCCAAACGAACCAACAGGACGCTTGTTGTTCCTATTATGTGGTTCAATGGTACTGACTGTGGGCATCTTACTTGTTAATGCTGCAAAATCGTCACCAAATAGATTAGATGACCAAGCAACTGCAAAGTAAGTTGATTCAGTAAGAAACAAGATTCATTTTTGAATTCAAACTAAAGATTTAGCCCATACTATTTCGCATAATATGGGCTTTTTTATGCCTTTTATTTTCTTACAACCACACCTATATTTATGCCTTGAATGTAGACTAAACCTCGCATTTCCTTATCAGATAAGTAAACTACGCTTTCCATAATTCAATGTAGAAGGTTTAGGTTTGCAAACATTAGAACAGCTTCGTTCAGGTCAGCTCAAAGGGATAACTCGACTAGCACTATCAGAAGAACTGACAGAGTTTCCTGTGGAGATACTCGAATTAGCCGATACACTGGAAATCCTAGATCTCTCTAACAATCAATTGAACGAACTGCCAAGTGAACTTGCTCAGCTAACCCATCTTCGTATAATTTTTGCGTCAAACAATCATTTCACTCACCTGCCCGATGTACTCGGTCAGTTGCCAATGCTCGAAATGGTAGGTTTCAAGAGCAATAAGATTAAGCAGGTCAGCGAAACTTCACTTCCAGAAAGACTGCGCTGGTTAATTTTGACTGATAATGAAATTGAAATTTTACCAAACTCACTTGGTCAAAGACCTCGACTGCAGAAACTGGCGTTAGCAGGAAATCAAATCCAAGAGTTGCCTAGCTCAATGATTGGTCTTAATAATCTTGAATTACTGCGTTTATCTGCCAATCAGTTAAGCACCTTTCCAGAATTACTGCTCTCTTTACCTAAATTAGCTTGGCTGGCATTCTCTGGTAACCCTTTCTGTCAGCATGAAGTGGACGATGCAAGTATCCCTAAAGTACCTTCTAGTAGTTACGTGCTAAACCATGTATTAGGACAAGGGGCATCAGGCGTCATTTCCCATGCTACTTGGGAGAATAAGCAATTCCCTTTCCCTAAAGAAGTAGCGGTTAAAGTATTTAAAGGTGAGGTAACGAGTGATGGTTACCCTCAGGATGAATTAGAAGCATGCTTACAAGCAGGTCAACACCCTAGCCTAATCAAGTCGATTGCTCAGGTGAATGAAGATAATTATCTAGCGCTGGTCATGGAGCTTATCCCTAATAATTATTACAACCTTGGATTACCACCAAGCCTTGCTAGTTGTACTAGAGATACGTTTAACAATGACTTTAGTCTTACGATTCAACAAATTGATTTAATTGTTCAGCAAATGATCGACGTATTTGAACATCTACATGCAAATAAGGTCTGCCACGGTGATTTATACGCGCATAATGTTTTAGTCGATAAGCAGAACAACATGATCTTTGGGGATTTTGGGGCAGCTTCAATCTACGGTTATCTCAATCAAGATCAACAAGAAAAAATTAAGCAGATAGAAGGTCGTGCATTGAAATACTTCATTGATGACTTGCTTAGTGTTTGCTGTATTAAAGATATAGACAGCACAGTATATGCCAGCTTGAAAAAACTTACGAGCTAGTTAAGAAAGCTCTGATTAATCAAACCTGTGATAAACCTAAAAAGCTAACAATTCATTGTTAGCTTTTTTATTACGTTGAACAATGCCACTACGGCTGCTCTATCTGCATCAATTTAAGGTAAGAATGTAGCTCATTATTTTTATACTCGATTGCAGAATGAATATTGACATCATGATTCCCTATCACAGTAAAGTCATAACGATTATTACCCTTAAAAATCGTTACTTTTAACAATCCATCAACCAAATTCCACTGACCTTTCGTTTCAAAACGGTCAAACAACCTATTTTCAATTAGGTTTCCGTCTTCAAAAAATGTTAATTCAGTGATATACCCACCAGAGCAGGTTTTAACCCACGTTCTACCCTCTATGTTACTGAGCGTCAGCTTTCGCTTTGACTTAACCCACAAATTAAACTCTTTTAACTCAATCGAAACAGTCTCTAAATCATTTAGTTCGATTAACGATTGATTGCTCTGCTCTCGCAAGTACAACTGCCTGTGTATTGCCATTGATGTGCTCATCACTTTACTCTGAAACCACCTCGTATGACACGACATACAATTCACTGATGCCTGGGTAAATATCTTGAATTACAGACTTCAGCTCCTCTAACGTCATGTTCTCTTGCTGAGCATGAAAGTCATTTAGCTCACTAAACAAGATAGGAGTAACACTAAGGATTTTTAATGAACAAAATTCACGACCACTCTCAAGTGTGGATACTTTAACGATAGAACTTGGTGCGTAGTTATTTTCAGACTCATCACGAATAGTGATTGTTTTTACACCAGAAAGGATATCTTTTTCAAAACGCTCAAAGAACGTCATCGTAGTTGGGATTGTCATTGGGTAAACCATTCAATAATTAAGTTTATTGAAGATTAACAGATATTGGGAAAGTAGGAAGATAATGTGGCGGCTTGACATCATCAAAGTAGGCTAGAATTTAGAAAACAAAAAAGGAGAGCCGAAGCTCTCCTTTCACTTATACCTTGTAAGCATTGCTCTCAAAGAGAGTCTCTAATTAAAGAGAAGCTTTCGCTTTTTCAACTAGTACTGCAAATGCAGCCTTGTCAAATACTGCGATGTCAGCAAGAATCTTACGATCGATCTCGATAGATGCTTTCTTAAGACCGTTGATGAAACGGCTGTAAGATAGACCATTTTGACGAGATGCCGCGTTGATACGTGCAATCCAAAGTTGACGGAATTGACGTTTCTTGTTGCGACGGTCACGGTAAGCGTATTGACCAGCTTTGGTAACTGCTTGGAAAGCTACGCGGTAAACACGTGAACGTGCTCCGTAGTAACCTTTAGCTTGTTTTAGAACTTTCTTATGACGTGCACGAGCTTGTACACCACGTTTTACGCGAGGCATTATGCTTCTCCTAAACTAAACGAATTTATAAACTAAAAAGAATTAAGCGTATGGCATCATACGTAGAACTTGAGCAACTTCACATTTAGGAAGAATCGAGTTCGGACGTAGCTGACGCTTGTTCTTAGTAGTACGCTTAGTCAGGATGTGACGTTTACCAGCGTGCTTAAACTTAATACCACCAGCAGTTTTCTGGAAACGCTTAGCAGCACCTTTGTTGGTTTTCATCTTAGGCATGATGAATAACTCCGCATTGTTGAGTTGTTAATAACATAGTAATTAGGGCGAATAAAACGCCACCGCTGTAAAACAGCAGTGGCGCTATTATTACTTGTGAAGCCTTTAATTACTTCTTCTTCGGCGCCAATACCATGATCATCTGGCGACCTTCTATTCTCGTTGGGAAAGATTCGACTACTGCAAATTCTTCAGTATCCGCTTTCAAACGATTAAGAACGTCAACACCGATGCTCTGGTGGGCCATTTCACGGCCACGGAAGCGAATTGTTACCTTCACTTTGTTGCCGTCTTCTAGGAAACCTGTCAGGTTGCGTAGTTTTACCTGATAGTCTCCAATATCAGTTCCAGGGCGGAATTTTATTTCCTTAATCTGAACCTGTTTTTGCTTCTTTTTCTGCTCTTTCGCAGCTTTGCTCTTCTCGAAGAGGAACTTACCGTAGTCCATCACACGACAAACTGGCGGCTCGGCGTTAGGGCTGATCTCTACGAGATCCATACCAGCTTCATTAGCTGCTTCAAGTGCTTCCGCAATTGAAACCACACCAACAGCTTCGCCGTCAGCGCCAGTTAGACGTACTTCTCGAACGCCACGAATGTCACCGTTTAAACGGTGCTGGTTTTGTTTGGCCGGTTGTTGGCCACGTCTTCCGCCTTTAATAGCTATTCCTCCAGATTGAGCTTACGGCTTGAAACCTCGGCTTGGATGTATGAAATAAAGTCATCCACTTTAAATTTGCCAAGGTCTTTACCTTTACGTGTACGTACTGCAATTTCGCCGGCTTCCATTTCTTGGTCACCACACACAAGCATGAACGGTACACGTTTCAAAGTATGTTCGCGGATTTTAAAGCCAATCTTCTCATTTCTCAAGTCTGCTTTGACTCTAAATCCACTTTTTTGCAGTTTTTTCGTAATTTCTTGTACATATTCAGACTGTTTGTCTGTAATGCCCATCACAACTGCTTGTTCTGGCGCCAACCACGTTGGGAAGAAGCCAGCATATTCTTCAATAAGAATACCGATGAAACGCTCAAGTGAACCTAAAATCGCGCGGTGGATCATAACTGGCGTGTGACGCTCGTTATCTTCACCTACGTAAGTTGCACCTAAACGCTCTGGTAATGCAAAATCGAGCTGCACTGTACCACATTGCCATGCACGGTCCAAACAATCATGCAAAGTAAATTCAATCTTAGGTCCGTAGAACGCACCCTCGCCTTCCTGAATCTCGTATGCAATCTCCATCGCCTCAAGCGCTTGCTTAAGATCAGCCTCTGCACGGTCCCACATTTCGTCTGAACCTACGCGTTGTTCTGGACGAGTAGATAGCTTAACAACAATGTTTTCGAAACCGAAAGTTGTGTAAGTATCGTAAACCATTTCAATACAAGCTTTAACTTCTTGTTGAACTTGGTCTTCAGTACAGAATACGTGTGCATCATCTTGAGTGAAGCCACGAACACGCATGATACCGTGAAGTGCACCTGACGGCTCGTTACGGTGACATGAGCCGAACTCAGCCATACGTAGCGGTAGATCACGGTAAGATTTCAAGCCTTGGTTAAAGATTTGAACGTGACCAGGGCAGTTCATTGGCTTGATAGCGTATTCACGGTTCTCTGAAGAAGTTGTAAACATCGCTTCAGCGTATTTATCCCAGTGACCAGAACGCTCCCAAAGCACACGGTCCATCATTAATGGACCTTTTACTTCTTGGTAATCGTACTCAGTCAGCTTCTGACGAATAAATACTTCTAACTCACGGAAGATAGTCCAACCGTTGTGATGCCAGAACACCATGCCAGGAGCTTCTTGCTGCATATGGAATAAGTCTAAGTGCTTACCGATTTTACGGTGATCACGCTTAGCTGCTTCTTCTAAACGCACTAAGTGAGCTTTAAGCGCTTTTTTATCGTGGAATGCAGTGCCGTAGATACGTTGAAGCATCTTATTGTCACTATTACCACGCCAGTAAGCACCCGCTACGTTAAGTAGAGTGAAGTGTTGGCAGAAACCCATATGTGGAACGTGTGGACCACGACACATATCGATGTATTCTTCATGGTGGTACAAACCTGGACGATCGTCTTTAGAAACGTTTTCATCCAAGATTTCGATTTTGTAAGTCTCGCCGCGAGCTTCGAATGCGTCACGCGCTTCCTGCCAGCTAACTTTCTTCTTAACAACCTGATACTTGGTCTTCGCTAGCTCTTTCATACGCTTTTCAATCTTTTCTAGATCTTCTTGCGTTAGAGAGTGCTCAAGGTCGATATCGTAGTAGAAACCGTTATCGATGGTAGGACCGATCGCCATTTTCGCTTCTGGAAAAAGCTGCTTAATCGCGTGACCTAAAAGGTGAGCACAAGAGTGACGAACGATCTCAAGACCATCAACTTCATCTTTAGCTGTGATGATTTCTAGGCTTGCATCGTTTTCGATAAGATCACAAGCATCAACGCGCTCGCCGTCTACACGACCAGCAATGGTTGCTTTCGCAAGACCAGGACCGATTGATAGGGCAACATCTAGAGTTGATACAGGGTTGTCAAATTGACGCTGACTGCCGTCAGGAAGAGTAATAATTGGCATTATTTGTCCTTTACAGTGGTGTTGCACACCAAGCAACACATGAAAATTATTTAATATATTTAATTCAACAAGTTAGATAACTTGATGGGGATATATGTAAGAATTGGTACAAATTCAGGTACAAATACAGATGCATCCTCATTTATTCCAAGGGCATTGTAACGAATTAACATGAAATGACAATAATGTAATAAACACTAGGCTGAGGAAGAGTGCCATCTTTAAGTAGTATGTAAAATGTAGATCACTGATTAATCTACTCATAAACTAGCATTAGAGAGGAAACCTGCGAGCTATTTATGAGCACTAGAACATATTCCAGTGCTCAGTTTAAATCCAATAACAAAAAATCAGTAGTATTGGCGATACACACCGTAAATCTTTTTAGTAATACTTATGGTGCTAAACACCTGTTTGAATTAAGAAATAAGACTGTCTCATCAAATATCTGAACTATAATAGTTCTATCACTTTTCTTATCAAGAGATCTTGTGTCATAAGTAAGCCCGTCCACTATAATGGACTCTACAGGATCGAACTCTCTTCCACTTAATATTACCCCACACTTTTTAAGTGTTCTCTTTAAACTCTCTTTACTTTCATAATTAATAATTACTGTTTTTTCACTACTTGAACTATTTACAATGGATGGTCCATACCCACGATCATAGCAACCAAATAGAGTACAAGTTAACAAAATGAATATTAATTTTTTCATTAAACCATCCTTAATATGGATTCCAAGAATCAGCTCCCGCCCCTGGATGAGAAGTATCTAATCCCCCGTAATCAGAGCTGCCTGTTCAAAAGTATTGATAAGAGTTGCAAACTCTCCTGATGTTAAATAACCAACGGAAAAAAATACACCATAAGACTCATATTGTAAGTAGGAGCTTCTTCATGCGGTCCAAATTGAACATCTAGATCACCATATGTCCATATATTCAGGATTGACTTTCGTTCCATAGATAAACAGATTTAATAGTGTTCAGTCTTTAATTCTAAATACCGTGTTATAAGCATTCATTAACGAAGAACGGCGACGAGCGTTTTCTTTACCAAATAAACGACTTAACATGCGTTTTCAGTTCAGTCTCAGCATCAAACGGTTCGTCATCATCGCCAAAAGCTTCTTGTGCTGCGTTAACTGCAGTCATCAGCGACCAAAGCGGTAGCGCCCTAACCCACCAATGCTGAATGTTTAGCGTTAGGATTCACGGCAAGCCCATCAGCTTGAAAAGTTACTTCAGAAAAGGATGTAACTGTTATTAGGCCTTTAACAACGACAATTCGATTCTTATAATAGCCATTTCCTATTTACCATGACGACTCGATAAGGATTTTCAAAGAGTGAAATCATTTAAGCCTAACGACTTCTCCCCTCTATTAAGAATGCGCGCGAAAATTCGTGAGCTTTCGGTGGTGTTTGGTATTTTGTTGCTTACCATGGTTTTCGCTATTACGGCTATTGATCTCTGGGTTTCTTGGCAGGCGAAAGGACGCATTATCATGTCTTTGGAATCGGTTCCGGAGCGAGAAGTCGCTGTGGTATTAGGCACCAGTAAATACTTGGGTCGAACTCTCAATGAATATTACTCCCACCGTATAGATGCAGCTATCGCTTTATTTGAACAAAACAAGATCCATCAGTTTTTACTTAGTGGCGATAATGCCCATCGTTCATACAATGAACCATGGACAATGAAACGTGACTTATTAAAAGCAGGGGTACCTGAAGAACGTATAAACTTAGATTATGCTGGTTTCAGGACATTAGATTCTATTGTTCGAGCTAAAGAAATTTTTGATACGGATAACTTTTTAATCATTACTCAAAAGTTTCATTGTGAACGCGCCCTCTTTATTGCTCACTCATTTGATATAAATGCGCAATGTTTAGCGGTCTCGGGCCCGACAAAGCATTCAGGTATAACTATTCGTTTAAGAGAAGTTTTCGCACGAAGTAAAGCATTTTTAGACTTATACATCATTGGTACCATGCCTAAATTTTTGGGTCCTAAAGAACCAATTCAAGCTAAACCACCCGCATCTGAGCTTTCTTTAAAAGTAGATGTGTAGATTCCTATACATTTTAAATTTGTCGCTTCACACTTTCTCACCTTCCATTTAAAACACACCAACACACACTCCTTAACCTAAGTAACATTCTTTCAACAAATTCACACCCTACATAAAGTTAACCATGGTCGACCTCGTCAATAATAAGCTGTAAAGGCAGAACGAGGTCTAGAAAAAGGAGCGTCTTATGACGGCATTGGTCACCACACTGAAGCACTGGCTGTTTACCCGAAACAGCATGATTTTAATCGGTAACATACTCTTGTTTACCATTCTTTTAACCACATTACCCTTTGAATCTAGTGTCAATACGGGACTAAGTATTTTGGTGTTCGTTGCTGTTTTATGGTTAACAGAAGCCATACATGTCAGTATCACCGCCTTACTTGTTCCGTTACTTGCTGTCCTATTCGGTGTTTTCAATACATCAGCGGCACTGTCAAACTTTTCGAACCCTATCATCTTCTTATTCTTGGGTGGCTTTGCTCTCGCTGCCGCGTTGAATAAACAAGAATTAGATAAAGCCATTGCCGATAAGGTACTGATCATAGCTAAAGGTAAAATGTCCGTTGCCATTTTCATGCTATTTGGTGTAAGTGCTGGGCTTTCTATGTGGATATCGAATACCGCAACTACCGCAATGATGTTGCCTCTAGTACTTGGTGTGATGAGCAAAGTCGATCAAAGAGAAAACAGAAATACTTATGTGTTTGTTCTGTTAGGCATCGCTTATTGTGCTTCAATTGGTGGTATCGCAACCTTAGTCGGTAGCCCACCCAATGCTATTGCAGCTGCAGAAGTAGGCTTAAGCTTTACGGAATGGATGGCGCTAGGATTACCTATATCTTTAGTCTTAATGCCGATTGCGATGTTCATCCTTTATGCAATGACGAAGCCTCAGCTAAACCATACTTTTGAGCTAGACCACAAACCAGTCGAATGGACAAACAGCAAAAAAATCACGCTTTCAATTTTCTTACTCACCGTCACGCTCTGGATTTTCGGAAAACCGATTAACGCCATGATTGGTGGGTTCTCTAAGTTTGATAGCCTGGTCGCTATTGGCGCTATTGTACTACTTGGTGCCTCTAGAGCTGTTGAATGGAAAGACATTGAAAAAACCACAGACTGGGGTGTGCTAATTCTGTTTGGTGGTGGTATTTGCCTAAGTAACATTCTGAAGGCGACTGGAACCAGTGTTTTCTTGGCGCATTCATTAAGCGGATTTTTAGAGCAAGCAGGAATATTGCTGACTATTTTAGCCGTCGTTGCGTTTGTCGTTTTCTTAACAGAATTTGCAAGTAATACCGCAAGCGCTGCGTTACTTGTCCCTGTATTCGCAACAATAGCAGAAGCTTTAGGGATGTCTCCTGTGATCCTTTCAGCTCTTATTGCAGTTGCTGCATCATGCGCCTTTATGCTCCCAGTCGCGACACCACCCAATGCCATTGTTTTTGCATCAGGTCATATCAAGCAAAATGAGATGATGCGAGTAGGTATGGTTCTTAATGTGGTTTGTATCTTGGTACTTACTTTATTCGCGTGGATCTTCTGGTAAGACTTAAGCCATAGAGTGGTATAGAGCTAGATATAGATAGCCATCTATCTATGGCTGATGCCTTAAACTAAATCATAGATAACATTAAAACGCCGTTTAACCGACGGCGTTAACGAGCACTACTCTGCTGGAAACATCAAAGCTTCTCCCCCGATGATTTGAATACACCTTTCCAACAGTTTCCCTTTTGGTGGCTTACGCCACCTTTTTTTATTCTCAATAAAACATGAGAATGATAAACGTGAGCTTAATAACTGGTAACAACCTTATTCCTGCCTAAATGTTTAGCTTGATATAAAGCCTCATCCGCTCGAGCAATCGTCTCTGTCACTCGTTCATGCCTCATCGCTGCCACTCCAACACTACACGTCATGCTGTCACCGTGAACCCACAAATGCTGAGCAACTAAATGCCGAATTCTCTCTGCTTTATTTTGCCCCTCACTTAAACTCGTTTCCGGACAAAATATAATAAACTCCTCCCCTCCCCAGCGAACCAGTTTGTCGGTTTGGTTAATTCCGCTCCCCATCACCATACTAAACTCACGCAAAATATCATCACCCATTTGGTGACCATATTTATCATTAATCTGCTTAAAATAATCGATATCGAAGTAGAGCATGACCAACTGCCCTTGCCCTGCTTTTACCTGTTGAGCTTGTAATTTTAGCCAATCTCGCACCGCGTGTCGGTTCAAAGTACCGGTCAATTCATCGCGGTGAGCCAACTCTGAATATTCAAAATTTTGTTCACGAAGTACTTGATTCACATGCTTAAGGTGTAGGTGCCGCCTTTCAGCTTTGGCAACTGCTTTACGGGAACGATTTAACTCAACAATAATGAATATAACGCCAGTACTGACCCAAACGCCCAGTAACAGCAAGAAAAAGTTGTCGGCGGCTATGTATGAGCCTTCAAACTCAATACTGCGAATAATGATTTTATGTGTCCCAAGTTTTGCTCCAGAGCCCGTAGCAAATTCAACCTTATTCACATTACTGTATTCAGGGGCAGAGTATTCCATAGCAATATCATTATCCGCCAACCACCATGTCATAACTTGCAAATTGGCTATCGGGATTTCAAGCACTCCTTGGCTTACGCCAGGGGAAAACTCCATACCGTTGTATTTATGAGTGTATTCATCATCTAAAGTGGAGTAAGCAGGGTTATAGTTACGTAAATATGTGCGTAATCGCCCACTCGATTTTTCATCTGTGATGTAATCAATATTAACGCGAAAAGTATGATAGCGAGACAGATCCAAACCAATAGAGGGGTCTGGATTGATATGGATAGACAGCCCACAATACGGCCAAGGGTACTCCGACTTAACCAGCTCACAGGTTAACGTATATAAGCCATCTTCTATAGATAATTTGGAAGTGCTTTTTCCACGATCTATTCGGTCGGATGTTGCAACAAATGCATACTCATCAGGGTTGACCGCAGTTAAAACGGTATTGCCATTAAGCCTATAGTACTGAACGGCTGCGAGCGTCGATACCACTAAAAATATGACTATTTTATGTGACCATTTCACGGTTGTAGCTTCCTGAAAATATTAAGTTAATTATTATGTGACTGAATCGAATAAAACCAATGAACTTACTTTTATTCAGTCTATTATCATTAACTTTATATCACGAGTTTTTTAATATGTCATACACTAAAATATAAGAGCTCGTACACGTATCAAATTAATGGCTATAAACACACTAAATCCTCCTAACGGCAGATAACTAAAGCAAAAAGCCTCAACGGTTTGATATACTGAACAAACTAGCTCAGCAACTATTAAGCATCGAACGAATGTAGGGTTCTGGGCGTAAATATAATTATTTCGAGTAATGTCATGTCTTTATTAGCAACAGGGACACTCAAAAAAATGAGTGCTTCTCTTGATGGTACCGTCTCTTACCGCCTACCTGTAGGGAATGAATTTGTGGAGCTGAATCCACTCATCGGTCAATCCATTACTCTTACCCATACAGGCAACATTTTTTGTAGCGCTTGTGGTAAGAAAACCAAGAAAAGTTATTCTCAAGGTCACTGCTTCGTATGTATGCGAAAACTGGCGAGCTGCGACATGTGCATAATGAAGCCTGAAACTTGTCACTATGAAGAAGGCACATGCCGTGAACCTCAATGGGGTGAAGATAACTGCATGGTAGATCACTTTGTGTACCTATCGAATACCTCTAGTTTAAAAGTAGGCATCACTCGCCATACTCAAATCCCAACGCGCTGGATAGATCAAGGCGCCACTCAGGGTTTGCCTATTCTGAAAGTAAAAACTCGTCATATCTCTGGTTTGATTGAGATTGAGCTAGCGAAGCATATAGCAGACAAAACCAACTGGAGAACACTACTAAAAGGCGATGGGGACGATATTGAATTAGTCGAACGAGCTAAGGAACTTTTGCCATTAGTAGAAGATACTATTTCAGAAGTAAAAGCAAAACATGGGGATGATGCAGTAGAAGTTTTAAGTGAAAACATCACGCCATTAAGCTACCCAGTAGAGCAACACCCTGTGAAAATCACTTCTCATAATTTTGATAAGAACCCTGAAGTAACCGGAATACTACAAGGTATAAAAGGTCAGTACCTAATCTTAGATACTGGGGTTATCAATATTCGTAAATTTAGCTCTTACGAAGTTGAGGTGTCGGCTTAAATGTTATTGCCTTAAGGATAAGTTTAATTCAGCGTGTTTACCATCATGCGTGGACACGCTGAAGTTCCTTAACTCTTTCCCATCAATTTCACTTCTTGAACCGTGTAACGCCTAAGTAATTTTATCTTAGCAAATGAGACTTCATAGTAATTTACCACCACTCATATTATGCATAAGAATGCTTAACTGCTAACATTAGTTAATCATTACATACGATAAAAGGAGTCCTTATGAAGATCTTCATCTTTATATGCTTATCTCTATTCTCATTATGCTGTTATGCCACAAGCAACTTCGAACTAGGGAAACAACTCTATACAATGCAAGAAAAAGGTGGCTGCGTAAATTGCCATGGTTCAACAGGATCAGAGCCCTTAATTTCTACTTACCCTAAAATTAATGGACAAAGTGAAGAATATTTAGTGAATCAGTTACTCGCATTTTCTAATAAAACACGAAAAAGTGGCTTATACCCTTTGATGGAGCTGGTCATTGATGAGTATACCGTTGAAGAAATCAAGCTCATCGCTTTATATCTATCAAAAGTAGATTCAGAAAGTAGTGATAGCAATAAATAAAAATGACGACCCAAAGATCGTCATTAATTTAATCATTATTGAAAAAGAGTTAACTTCTAGTTATCCCTTCTAGTACATTAAATAGCAGATCAATTTCTTCAATTGAGTTGTAGTGCATGCAGCCAATTCTGACGACACCTTGCTCTTCAATATTTAGCTGACGTACAAGACCTAATGCATAAAAATGCCCATTCCAAACACATATATTATGCTCACCTAAAGCACGAGCTATGTACTCCGTTGAGTGCTTAGGAAATGTAATCGCGAAAGTGGGAGTTCGACAATCAGAATTATGCTCTGTACGACCATATAACGTCACACCGTCAAGCTCAGTTAAGCGAGTCAAAAAGTATTCACTTAGCTTAGATTCATGCTGATTATACAATTTATAGCTTTGCTCTAACCTTCTTCTCAGTGATGCATTTGCATCACCTAATTGCGCCAGGTACTCGATAGCAGCAACCAACCCAGCAAGCGCTTCAAAACTTTGAGTGCCGGTTTCAAACCTGCCAGGTCCAACATTGGTTGCGGGTTCAACCTTGTAGGGATTTAAAGTGTGCAACCACTGAGGAGCAATATACGCAATTCCGATATGAGGACCGAAAAATTTATACGCCGAACAAACTAAAAAATCACAATTCAATTTCTGCACATCAACTAAATGATGCGGAGCGTAATGAACCGCATCAACATACACCTGGGCACCAACATCGTGAGCCAGTTTAACTACCTTCTCTACGTCAACAATTGAACCTGTTGTATTAGATGCAAACGTCACTGCGACCAACTTAGTCTTGGAACTAAGTAAAGATTCAAAATGTTCCATATCTAGGCTGCAATCGCGTTCATCAACACGCACTTGATGAACGATAACACCTTTATCTTCTGCTGCTTGTTTCCAACTCGATACATTAGAGTAATGATCAAGAGCCGTGACAATCACTTCATCCCCTTCCGACCAATCTCGACTGATTGTACGACTTAGCTGGAAAGTAAGAGACGTCATATTCGCACCAAATACAATATTCCCTGAAGACTCAGCATTCAATAAGGCTTGCGCAGATTCTCTAGCGTGCTGCATTAGGCTTGTTGTTTTCTGGCTTGAGAAATAATGACCACCTAAATTAGCATTGAAGTGTCCCAAATATTCAGTCATAGAAGAAAGGACTGATTCAGGCACTTGAGAACCACCCGGACCATCAAAAAAGGTCACTGGCTTATTATTGTGATACTGACCTAAAGCGCTAAATTGTTGGCGAATTTCATTAAGATTGAAGTGCATTTCGAGCATCCTTTGCCGTAAGTACAAATACATCCATATGACCAGCCTCATCATATTGTACGGTTCGAATAGGTTGAGCGTTATGCCATAGTTTACTATCCGCTAGAATCGCCACTTCACCGTTATTCAGTATTTTTCTAAAAAACGGAGCTTCGTTATAATCTTGATACAACATGATTTCTCCCCCAACGATGTTATGTCGAGAGATACCGACTAAAGCTATATGATCAAAGCCATCTTGGTGTACACCCTCTGGTGCAACTTGAGTTTCTTCATAAATGGCTGAAATACGCATTTGATGTATTTCAATTTCTTGACCATCTTGCAATTCATTACTTTGGGTAAACAGCGCACACATTTCTTGCATACCCACACCGTTAAGGATTTGCGGCTCAATAGCTTCAAATTGCCTAACAACGTTGCCTTGAAAATGGTTAATGTCATCTGATTGGACAAAGTTATGTTTATTCTGCTCTACGACTTTACCTTCACAAAAACGGACAACAGAATATCGGCGTAAGCGGTATTTACCATCAGCATGTTCAGTACTTGGAAGCTGAGAAAATGAAGGTGAAAGTTCCTCTATAGCATGGTTACTTAGGTGTGTGATATGTAAGGTATTTTCGCGAGCATGTAACATCATCGACTCCTTAATGATTGTCATTTTAACATTTGATTTACATAAAAAGGATACGCAATAACTCCACCAAAACAAGATTACACAGCTCAAAATTTCACTTTTACAGTTAAAACAACATTAATAGCCGAATATCATCAAAAAACCAGTCACTCTCTCCAGGCTGAAAGTTAGGCGACATCAAAATCCAGAACACTTCACTACTTCAGTATAATTAATTAGCAATATCAATTATTGCAGTAGATTATTTTGGTTAAATGAATCCCCATTGTTGCCAATACTCACAAAGCCATTTACGTTAACCAAGCGTCATTTACAGCCAATACAAAGCACGAAAAACTAGTGAATTCGACTTTAGCTAAATCATACAAGCTTCTTCAGGTTCAATTATGTAGTTTATCGGGGGCAAATTTACCAAGTGTCTATTCATACCGTTTACCCGTTCTACCTTCGCAGATTTCCCTACTCCATCTGAATAAATTGAAGCAATATATAACTCAGCAGCTTGGTGAAAGGCATCATGAAAGCTCACTTTGTTATTTAATAAACTTGCCAACAAAGGCTTAGTGACAGGTATGTAAGCCCATTTAATGCAAGTACCTTCATCATAATCCCCACTCCAATACACCAAATACCTTTGAGTGTGTTCATTTTTTACTGAAAAGCACTTAGGTCCTAAAAAATCTTCATATATTTCAAGTAGCTCTAACTTTCCTAGCTGTGTTCCTGTCGGGAGTAAGTTCATACTTGTTCCTCATGTTTATGACTTTGCCTATCAAACATTAGATTTAAGCTTACATTGAAATACTGTTTTTATATACAGTTATTTTAACGTCTATTAGAAACTTAAAAGACGCCAGAAAAAATCGTTGAACATGGAGCCTGCTTAATCAAGACTTTCAATAAATAGTGATGACAAAATGGTGGCAGAGATTAACGAAATGAACCTTTATATGTATATATACAGTGAGTACTATCAGCTAAACCATTGATAAAAAACAACTCCTCGATGTGTTTAGGCTCATAAAAATCACCTTACGTTCTAACCTATAACCATTAATTACAATCGAGGTCTTGTTTAAACTTTTATTGCCTCCATATTTTCCATACAATCCTAGGCTATAAAAAATAAAAACGTATTCAAGTTTGGAGTCCTCATGAGCGACGTAAAGCATTGTAATTTATTAATTCTTGGTTCTGGTCCTGCCGGCTATACTGCTGCTGTTTATGCAGCACGCGCTAATTTAAATCCAGTGCTTGTGACTGGTATGCAGCAAGGTGGTCAATTAACCACAACAACTGAAGTAGAAAACTGGCCAGGAGACGCAGAAGGCTTAACTGGTCCTGATTTAATGGAACGCATGAAAGAGCATGCCGAACGTTTTGAAACTGAAATTCTATTCGACCATATCAATGAAGTGGATTTGTCTCAGCGTCCATTTAGATTAAAAGGCGATGCTGGTGAGTTCACTTGTGATGCATTGATTATATCTACTGGTGCTTCTGCAAAGTATCTAGGTTTAGAGTCAGAAGAAGCATTTAAAGGACGTGGCGTTTCAGCATGTGCGACTTGCGATGGTTTCTTTTACCGCAATCAAAAAGTTGCAGTTGTAGGTGGTGGTAACACGGCTGTTGAAGAGGCACTTTATCTTTCTAATATCGCATCTGAAGTTCATTTAGTTCACCGCCGCGATACTTTCCGTGCTGAAAAGATCTTAATCAAGCGTCTCATGGATAAAGTAGATAATGGCAATATCATTCTTCATACAGATCGAACTTTAGATGAAGTGCTGGGTGACGACATGGGCGTTACAGCAGTACGCATTAAGGATACTCAGTCTGATAAAACTGAAGATATTGAAGTTATGGGCGCGTTTATTGCTATTGGTCACCAACCAAATACTGCTATCTTCAAAGGTCAGTTAGAAATGAAAGATGATTACATCATTGTTCAATCAGGCTTAGAAGGTAACGCAACACAGACTAGTGTTGAAGGTGTATTCGCTGCTGGTGATGTTATGGATCATAACTATCGCCAAGCCATTACTTCAGCTGGTACTGGCTGCATGGCTGCTCTTGATGCAGAACGATTTCTTGACGCACTGACGGATAAATAAAAAATCGAATTCATGTTTATGTAACAATTATCCAAAATTGTCATAAATCCATACAGCCCAGTGGTATATCCACTGGGCTTTCTTTTGTATACTACCCGACTTCAAACCTAAGAATAATTATCATTAAGCCTTCATAATGGATAAGACAAAACAACGCACCTTGAATAAGTGGCTTAAACAGCAAAGTAAGTTAGCTAAGCGCTGGCTTATGATTGCTATTGGCCTTGGCGTACTTTCAAGCATATTTTTGCTGGTACAAGCTGCCCTACTTGCCTCTATTCTTCATCAGCTCATTATTGAAAATGTCGATAAGTCCGAACTTGTCATGCATTTTATTGGTTTAGCACTTTCAGTTGTTGGACGAGCGGGCTGTACTTGGGGACGAGAAATTGCTGGTTACCGATGTGGTGAGCAAATACGAATCTATATAAGACAACTGATCTTAGACAAACTCAGAGAGTTGGGGCCTGCCTACATCAAAGGTAAACCCGCTGGTAGCTGGGCAACTTTGCTTTTAGAACAAGTTGAAGACATGCAAGATTTCTTCTCTCGTTATCTCCCTCAAATGTCCCTCTCGGTTTTTATCCCGTTCATCATTTTAGTGGTTGTTTTCCCAATTAACTGGGCTGCAGGTTTAATCTTCCTTCTCACCGCTCCTCTTGTTCCAATGTTTATGGCACTTGTGGGAATGAAGGCGGCCGATGCTAACCGTAAAAACTTCAAAGCATTGCAACGTTTATCTGGTCATTTTTACGATCGGTTGCAATCAATGACGACGATTCGCCTGTTCAACCGAGCAGATGCAGAAACCGAAGTCCTACGCGGTGCATCTGAAGTATTCAGAACCCGTACAATGGATGTTTTGAAAATTGCTTTCTTATCATCCGCTGTTCTTGAGTTCTTCACTTCGCTCTCAATAGCAATGACTGCTGTTTATTTCGGTTTTAGTTATATTGGTGAACTTAACTTTGGTCACTATGGTGTGGGTGTCACTCTATTCGCTGGCTTATTTATATTAATTTTGGCTCCTGAGTTTTATCAACCTCTAAGAGATTTGGGCACCTTCTATCATGCAAAACAGCAAGCCGTTGGTGCAGCTGAAAGCATTGTGGAATTTTTAGATACTGATATTACTAAAGTTAAGTCAGGCGATATTGATTTGGCATCTCCTAACAGTATCTCGGTTGAAGCTAGCGATCTGAAAGTAATCAGCCCGGAAGGTGTTGAGCTTGTCGGTCCAATTTCATTTACTTTAGACTCTACACAATCAACTGCATTGGTTGGTCCTAGTGGTGCAGGTAAAACCAGCTTGATCAATGCTATTTTAGGTTTTATGCCCTATGAAGGTAGTTTAAAGATCAATGGGATAGAGTTACGAGAGCTTGATTTGGCTTCATGGCGAAAACAAATCAGCTGGGTTGGTCAAAACCCATTACTTCTGCATGGAAGTATTAGAGACAATGTCACACTAGGTAAACCAGAAATTTCCGAATCTGATATCCAGCAAGCACTGTCGCAATCTCACGCTGATGAATTCGTCAACCAACACGGTCTTGAATACATGATTTCAGATCGTTCAGGTGGTTTATCCGTCGGTCAATCTCAACGTCTAGCACTCGCTCGTGCAATGATTCAAAACGGACAGTTTTGGCTATTGGATGAACCGACAGCAAGTTTAGACGCTCGCAGTGAGCAACTGGTTATGCAAGGCATCAATTCTAATATTGATGGAAAAACAGCATTACTGGTGACCCATCAACTCGAACCTCTTAAAGCCGTCGACAAAATCCTTGTCATGCAAAACGGAGAGTTGCTTGAAGAAGGCAATTATCAGCAACTGTCTCAAGCTGGTGGTTTATTTGAAGAAATGCTCAGCGCGAATTTAGCTCAACATAACCATGAGGGTAATTTAGATGCGTGATTTACTGCCTTACCTTAAACTCTACAAAAAACACTGGTTTGGCTTATCGCTAGGCATGCTACTGGCATTTGCTACGCTTTCTGCCTCAATCGGTTTGCTGACTTTATCTGGTTGGTTTATTTCCGCATCAGCAGTAGCTGGTCTCACCATCGCACGTGAAACATTCAACTACATGTTACCCGGAGGCGGTGTCCGTGGGCTTGCAATGAGCCGAACCGCCGGTCGCTGGGGTGAGCGTGTGGTTAGCCACAATGCTACATTCAAGCTACTAACCGATCTTAGAATTTTCTTCTTCCAGAAGCTGACTCCGTTAATCCCTGGACGCATATCCAATCTACGTGATGCCGATTTGTTAAATCGCTTAGTCGCCGATGTCGATGCAATGGATCATGTCTACCTAAGACTTGTTAGCCCTGTCACCGTTGGTGTCCTTGGAATTCTTTGCTTAACTTCATTTTTAATGTGGTTTGACAGCTCATTAGGTCTACTACTTGGGGGAATTTTAGTTGTTCTCCTTGCGGTTTGGCCGGTGCTTTTTTACAAGTTAGGACAACGTAACGGCGGGCAACTCACCCAAAACAAAGCGAACTTACGAATCACGACGCTA
The DNA here is from genome assembly GCF_013114625.1 of Vibrio sp. 99-70-13A1. GTDB lineage: Bacteria > Pseudomonadota > Gammaproteobacteria > Enterobacterales > Vibrionaceae > Vibrio. The sequence goes on along the minus strand of NZ_VTXD01000031.1, from coordinate 41,371 downwards.
GATTGGATTGAAGGCTACAGTGAACTCACCCTGTTTGGTGCAGAAGAACGTTACCGTAATGCAATCTTAGTTTCTCAGCAAAAGTTGATGAGCAACCAATATGTTAACGCCAACTTAACTGGGCTCGCTTCTGCGCTATTAATGCTGCTTAACGGTTGGACACTGGTACTGATCCTTTGGTTATCCGCTGATGGTGTTGGTGGCAATGCGCCAGACCCATTTATCGCTTTAATGGCGTTCGCAACTATGGCAAGTTTCGAGTTATTAATGCCAATTGCAGGCGCTTTCCAATACCTAGGTCAAACACTGTCTTCAGCTAAGCGATTAAATGAAGTTATTTTGACAAAACCAGACGTTGAGTTTCCAGAACAAGCGGCTTCACTATCATCAGAATTAGATATCCGTTTTTCTGATGTGACGTTCAGCTATCCAGACTCTGAACATAATGTTCTTTCGAAAGTTGAACTGTCTATACCAGCAAAAAGTAAGATGGCGATTGTAGGACAAACAGGCTCAGGTAAATCAACATTAATCCAGTTACTGACTCGTTACTGGGACCCGAAAAACGGTGATATTTCTATTGCTGGCTCTTCGTTAAAACTGTGGAGTGAGAAGCAGTTAAGAGATTCAATCAGTGTTGTGAGTCAACGTGTCGATATTCTGAACGGTTCACTGCGTGATAATTTACTAATCGCGAAGCCTGATGCCTCAGATATAGAATTGAACGAGCTACTCACTAAGGTTGGGCTTGAGAAATTACTGGATGATACAGCATTAGATGCATGGTTAGGTGATGGCGGCAGACAACTTTCTGGTGGTGAAAAACGTCGAATTGGTATCGCCCGCGCAATTTTGCATAACGCACCAATTCTATTGTTAGATGAGCCGACTGAAGGATTAGATAAGCAGACTGAGAGCAGTATCATGTCACTCTTCGAAGAACACTTTGAAGGTAAAACGGTTATATTTATTACACACCGTTTAGTTGGACTCTCAAAAATGGATTCAATTGTTCTAATAGAGCAAGGCGCTATTATTGAGCAGGGTTCGCACACTCAGCTATTAGCTGAAAAAGGACGATACCACCAGCTGCACCAAGCTTTGTAGGCAATATAATTTTAAAATGATATTGCTTAGAAATTAATTTAGCTTGAAAATTCGCTAACAAAAAAGCTCCTAATTAGGAGCTTTTTTATTGTATGTCAAGTTCATAATGACATTAAACTAATGCAATTATGCGTTGTCTTTTTCAAATGCTTTCATGAAATCAACAAGGGCTTGAACACCTTCAAGTGACATCGCGTTATAAATAGACGCTCGCATTCCGCCAACAGCTCGATGCCCTTTCAAAGACTTCAAACCAGCTTTATCAGCTAACTCTAAAAATTGAGCATCAAGCTCAGGCTTAGCGAGTTGGAATGGCACATTCATACGAGAACGATTATTCGTATGAACATCATTTTTATAGAAGTCAGACTCATCAACATAGTTATAAAGTAATTCAGCCTTTTCACGATTAACATGTTCAATCGCTTCTACGCCACCTTGCTCTTTCAACCACTTAAACACTAAACCAGATAAGTACCATGCGTATGTTGGTGGTGTATTAAACATTGAATCTTTTTCAGCAAGCACTTTGTAGCTCAATACACTTGGTAATGCCTCGCTTGCTAGTTCCAATAAATCATCACGTACAATAACGATACAAATACCAGCAGGACCAATGTTCTTTTGAGCACCCGCGTAGATCACGCCATATTTAGACACGTCAATTTGGCGAGATAGAATCGTAGAAGATAAATCAGCGACAATTGGCTTATCAGTTTGAGGAAGTTCGTTAATCTCGATTCCATCGATGGTTTCGTTCGGACAGAAATGTACATAGGCAGAATCGGCTGCTATTTTCCACTCGCTTGCAGGAACAACTGCTACCTTGCCATCAATGGTTGTCTTGGCATCAAACGCATCAACTTCGCAGTATTTTTCTGCTTCATTTACTGCACTTTCAGCCCAGTAACCCGCATCGATATACGTTGCTTTTTTGGATTGACCAAGTAGGTTCATCGGAACTGCTGCAAATTGAGCACGTGCGCCACCATGACAGAAAAGCACTTTATAGTTATCAGGAATACTCAGAAGATCGCGTAAGTCTTGTTCCGCTTCATCAGCAACTTTAATAAATTCTTTACTGCGATGACTGATTTCCATCACTGAAGTACCAAGACCATTCCAATCAATAAAGTCAGCTTGGGCTTGCTTCATTACTGGCTTTGGTAATGCAGCGGGGCCAGCACTAAAGTTATATATATTCTCTACGTTCGGTTCCATTGGGGACATTGCTCCTGCTAAATAATAACTGTGCAAGTAATATCATGTTTTACGTCACATAAAAAGCAACAAAAGAGGTCTTAGGACCTCTTTTGTTGTGTATGGATAGAAATACTAAGCTTCGCTTCCGATACAGCAGAAGATCAGCTAAACATTTAATTTGATTATTGCAGTAAGACTGGCATAAGCAGTGTTATCAGCGGGATTTCTTGTCCATTTTCAAAGACTAGATTCCCTTTTGATAATTCAGCTTTAATTTCATAGCCACTTCCCGTTTCTTTAATCATTTCCATAACGATAAGTTCATCAATACCTTCGCGTATAAATGGGTACTCTTGTACCAATTCATTTGAAAAATAAGTACTTAAATTACCGGTTAATGCAGGAACGATTGTCGCAGGGTTACTACTAACATTTTCAGTACCCTCAGGAACACTCACTAACCATTTTGACTCAAATTCACCCTGTCCCAAGTTCAGTGACATCTTGTTCATCGATAAGTCAAAACCTTTTGCGAATAAGATATCAATGTAAGGCACAATACTCTCAATATCTTCTTGCGTCATAACTGGGTTGTTTTGATAAATCTCAAATACTTTTTCAAAAGACTCGCTGTCTAAATTTGACAGTTCAAAATCAACATCAAGGTTATTTACCTCGCCATCGCTGGTTTTGATTGCTTCAACGCCTAGTTTCACATTGCTCTGTAAACGCTTTGTCACTTCATCAAGGTGTGAACCAAACTTATAGGTAGAGCCATCAATAGCTAAGTAAGGTTGCATGCTCGCATCTGAAACTGAAAACGATTCAATCGAAAAATCTTGATTACCAAGCCAATAGCCTTTTGCCTGCTTCCCTTCACCTGTACCCGTTAAATTCGATAGAGTAATCTCTTCACCGGTAGGGAAATTAATCTGAACTGAAGGAATGGAAAGTTCGTAATTGATTTGTCCGAGTACCGTAGCATGTCCAGACAAAGTAGACTTAGTGATAGAAACTGACGTGCTGTTTTCACCAGAACTTTGGTGATTCAACTGGCTCAATACAAAATTAAAATCTGTATTTCCGTTAAGCTCTGTCTTCGTCGTAAGTGTCAGAGGTAGCTTTTCTGCATCTACAAGCGTCGAAACCGCGCTTAAACTCAGTAAGCCATGGCTAATATCACTATTAACGACAAATTCAGTCGGTAAATCATCAATTTCTAATTGTTCTTTTAGGCTTTCATCTACAACAGTAAATCGAGTCTGAACGGTTGATGATAAGTAACCGCGGTCATAATTTAATAACTCCGCTTCTACGCTCGCATTATTGAGACTAGCAACTCCGTCAGTCACAACATTTTGACCAATTTGCCCTACTGCGAGTGGCCAACACAGTGCCAATGCAACAGCACCACCTATTGCACCCATCTTTCTTAACTGTTCCATGAACTCTCTTTATACTTTGGCTAATATTGTGACAGTCTAGCCTATCAGCAAGAAACAAGAAACATTGAGTTAAATCAGCCTATTGGTTGATTTACATTTTTAGACAATAATTTAAAAGGTAGCTCTCATCACTCCTATCTTTAAGTTGGTAATCTGGAGGTAACATCACTCTGAGAGCCTTACCGTGAATCAATACGCTGTTATCTGCTTAGACAACAATCCAGTAAGCATTGAACAAATTAGACAAGAGCTAGCACCATTAGCTCCGATGTTTGATCTCTACACGGTTGATGATTTAGAAGATGCCCATCAAGCTTTAGAGTATGTACAAAGCCGCGATCAAACCGTGGCTTTGGTTGTCACTCATCATCACTCTGGTTTCAGTGGTGTACAATTTTTAGTCGAGCTAGAACAATTACCGCATACGAAAACTGCACATACAATTTTGGTCAGCAGCTCTACAGACATTCAAGCTATTCTTACCGCGGTTAATGAAGGTCGGTTGAATCACTGCCTAACGAAACCTTTGCAAGACAACTTGCTTTTTAAAACTGCCCAAAAAGAACTCACCTCTTTTATAATAAAGCATGCACAAGATGACCTGCTTTCTTATAGCCAAGTTCTCGATCACCAAAGGTTATTAAGATCGCATATTGAAAATAAAATACGGACATATCAATCTGGGTTTATACATGACTTTCATGATCTTACCGATTCTGAATTAGCTGAAAAAGTGGTCTCAGCATTGCACGAGTTTTTCTCAAAAACAGATGAAACCAAAGCGCTTCGCCACTATTCTTCAGATCACTTGTTAACCAAAGAAGGCGAAGACAACCGATTTTTATGGCTAATTACGCAAGGTGAAGTCGCCCTATACAAAAAAGATCAATTAGGTCAGCAAAGAGAAGTAGTGAGACACACCAAAGGAAACCTCGTTGGCGGAATGTCTTTTGTTACCGGAGAGCCTTCGTTTTCAACCGCAATAACGCTCACTCCAACCGATGTCATTAAACTTGATAAAGATGTGTTTAGCCAAGTTATGCATTCAAATAGCAGTTTATTGCCATTGTTCACTAATTTGCTTTTACGTCATTTTAACCGTCGGTTACAGCGTAGTATCAACACCAAGATAACGTTACAAGAAACGCTAGAATCACTAGAGTCTGCCCACGAGCAACTGCTTGATAAAGAAAAAATGGCGATGTTAGGTCAACTTATCGCGGGGGTGGCTCATGAGCTAAACAACCCTATTGCCGCAATATTACGCAGTATCGAAACTTTATCAGTCAACATTGAAAACATCTTAGAAAATGCAGGTCATGAAAACTATTCAAAACAGCTGAACACCTTCAACTCGGCAAAGAACATTCAACCTTTATCCACCAGCCAAGAACGTGAACAAGTGAATACCGTTATTAGCATGATCGGTAACCGAGCTTTAGCTAAAAAAGCAGTTAAGCTGCAATTGGCAAATGATAAAGCGACCCTTGATACTTTAAAGAACTCACCAAAAGCTGGCAAAGAGTTACTGAACGATTTAGAACGATATCATTTAGTTGGAAACTCGATACGCTCAATTCAAGTCTGCAGTGCCCGTATTGCAGATATGGTTAAAAGTTTAAAAAGTTATGCGCGGGAAGATGATGAAAAGCTCAACCTTGCGGATATACATGAAGGGATTGAAGACACTTTAGTCATTTTTGAAAACCGATTAAAACGGCATCGCATAGAGAAGTATTATGACTCTACTATCCCAGCAATATACTGTCAGTCATTAGCATTGCAGCAAGTCTGGACAAACCTGATTTCGAATACTCTAGATGCCTTGTCTGAAAATGGTCGAGTTATCATTTCAACCTTCCAAACTCAATTTGATGGTACACCGTTTGTGGTTATTGAAATTGAAGATAACGGGCATGGAATACAAGCCGAGAATTTAGCAATGATATTTGAACCCAATTTTACAACCAAAAAAGAAGGTAATTTCGGGCTTGGTATTGGGTTATCTATCTCTCAGCAAATCGTAGCGGCACATCAAGGGTTCATCAAAGCTGAATCCTCTCCTGCAACTCCAGATAACGAACAAAACAGCTATACAAAAATCCAAGTTTGGCTCCCTTTACATCCTCAAGGAACTTCTTATGAATAAGTATTTAATACTCTGTGTTGATGATGAACCCGAAGTGCTTAATAGCGTACTGCAAGATTTATCCCCATTTGAAGAGCATTTTATTGTTGAAGGGGCTGAATCGGTAGATGAAGCAATGGACGTCATTCAGGATATGGAAGACGAACACACACCTCTTGCATTAATTCTATGCGATCACATCATGCCAAGTAAGACAGGTATCGATTTCTTAATCGAACTCAATCAACGCCCCTCAACAGTGGCAACTCGAAAACTACTATTAACAGGTCAAGCTGGGCTCGAAGATACCGTTAACGCCATTAATCACGCAGCTTTGGATTTTTATATTTCTAAACCTTGGCGCGGTAACGAGCTTAGAGAAACTCTTACCCAGCAACTGACCGATTATGTCATCGAGAACGATAAACAATTACTCAATTGGACATCCATTCTAGATACAGAGCGTATTTTAAGCGCTATGTCTGATCGCAGAGGAAAGTTTGGAGAATAATCTCTAATTAGTATGTAAACCTTTATGAATATGGCATTCAATTTGCTTCTATTTTGACTAAGCGACAAAGTAATGACATTTTAATGGATTACTTTTTCTCTAGTTATATTAAACTGTCTAAAGTTTATGGTTTGCCATCATGTTCAAACCAAAGGAATTAACATCAATTAAGGTTTACTGTCATTATGCGTAAAATACTACTTACAACTGCTATTTTATTGGCATCTAGCCAAACTCTAGCGGCTACAGACCCGAATCAACCAGAAGTGATGAGCAACTTCAGCTATGACTATTTTGAAGCTCGTATTGGTGCAAGCCCAGTAACGTTCGGTGGCGCGATGAGTAAGTCTATTCACCCTAACGCACATGCAGTAGCTCGTATCGATTCTGAATTTGAAGGCGACTACGATTCAGCGGTTGGTCTTGGCTTCCACTCTCCAATCAATAACTGGGCAGACCTAACGGGTGAAATGCTAATGCGCATTGTTGATGGTCAAGGTTCAAGTACATCGACTGAGATTGGTATGGAGCTTAATGTAGGTGTTCGCCAATGGTTAGGTCCACAACTAGAAGTGGGCGGTAAAGGTGGATTCGTTTCAATTGATGATAATGAGGAATGGATCGGTTCGGTTTATGCTCGTTTCCATTCAACTGAGCTATTTTCTTTAGGTGCAGAAGCACGTATCAATGACTTCTACGGTGATCAGATTATGTTCACGACTCGCTTTAAGTTCTAGGTTAATAAAGACAATCTTTTAGAAGTATCAGATACAAAAAAACCGAGGATATCCTCGGTTTTTTTATGAATACTTTCAGCTTTTACTGACAATTTTCAAGTAGCTGTTGTTTACGTGGTTCTTGAAGAAGTTTCCAGTGAATCCCGTCAATTGCACCTGCAAATTTCCAAAGCAGTTTAACATCAACATCATTACCATACGCTTTGCGAACTTTTACAAAAACTTCTGAAGCACCTAACTGCATAAAAGTAGACACATCATCAACGCCTGCTTTTTTAACCATACGTTCCAGCGTCAATTGCATATTTGGTAAATCACGTAAGCGCCTGCTTGCGGTTGATTTTTGAAAGCTGCGTTGCTGAATTGAGTTATCAATAGACATTCTAATGATTTCATCTAAGCCAGGATGTTCATTAGAAAATAATTGAGTAATATCATAATAGTTAACAGTTGCTGTTGTTTGCTTTTTAACGTGTCGGTATTTTCCGCAATTTAAATCCGTCAATTTTTTATCTAGAGTATTACCACCTCGAATATATAAACAACCATCACTGACAAGTGCAAACATGGCTTCGTTTTGAAATAGACCTATACCGCCAAACATAGAACGATTTTGGTATTCACCGAATTTACCCATGTAGTTATAAAATGCTTGATCCGTCATATCCATTGATCCTTAATCTTATTACCCCGATTAGTATGATCACCAGATAAGCAGCTATATTTATGCGAAAAATGAAACTTTATTTTTTAAGTCGGTGAATATTATTTGTGTGTCTCACCGTTAAATAAATCATACTTTGAAAAGAAAAATAAGTCTGGATTTACTTCACATCAATTGATGAATTAATAAACATTTTAATGATGAGGTTCACATTATTTCTTAATTTCGATGTTTTTTTGACGTCAATAAGCTCGCATATGTATGCAACTAGTTACTATTTTTGTGAAGTATAAGGTTTTGCATAAAGTATATTGCCTCTCAATACCCCTACTAGTAAAATGACAGGACTTGCATACTCTCTAGTATTTATATGAATCATTTATCTTTTTTTTGGTTACCACAGAACAAAGCTCTCCTTCTTCAAGGTATCGAAACTGAATTCTCACAATTAGTCGGTAACTCGATTGCAACAGGAAAAATTAGCCTTCCTCCAATTCCTGATGTTGTTTTGAAAATTCAGCAACTCTGTACTCAAGAATCAACGGGCATTGCCGATGTCGCAGATTGTCTTTTAGAAGATCCTGGTTTGACTGCCATTGTCATAAGAGTCGCGAACTCTGTTGTCTTTAACCGTCGTAACATTACTTGTATGGACCTTGTTACTGCTGTATCTCGCCTTGGGATTTTACGAGTGAGAGATATTGTGACCGCACAAGCCATTGAGCAATTAAAGCACTCTGTTAATTTAAATAAGGTGTGTAATGATATTTTGGTTCAAAGTGCTGCAGTCTCTCGTGAACTAGGCGCAGCGATGGTACTCGTGACGAATGAGTTCAAGAGCTTGCGTCCTGATGAATATAAATACCTTGAGCATGAAAAGTCATTACTTGTTGGTTTATTAGCTGATATAGGGTTATTTTGCCTTGTGAGCGAATACCACCTTTATTTAGAAAAAGGTAACTACCTCGATCAAGAGATCGCCTTACAAATCTTCCAAGGTCAGTGCTCTGCAACCAGCAAGCTCGTTCTTGGACATTGGGGCTTTGATGACGACTTCCTTGAAGTATGTAGTAATGAAGCGAAACCCGCAGATGAAGACGTACTAAGTTATTTAGCCATTGCACGTATTGCTAACCATTTATTAATGTTCAGAAATCAGGATGAAAGAATTGATGAGCATGAGGTGGAATTTAATGCAACTGGTGCCGAAGTATTGTATAAACTCAGCAACTTAAGTGATGCGGAATTTCAGTCACAGATTAATGACGTAATCAATACCAGCGGTTTATAAAGGAATAATGAGGGATTCATGTTTACAGGGATGATTTTTATTTTTGCTCCACTAATTGTGGGGTATTTGTTTTCTATATCTAACGCTAAAGTGCTTGAGACGGTTAACCGTGCTACCTCTCAACTTATCTATGTGATCTTAGGTTTAATGGGGCTTAGCCTTGCAGCGTTAGATAATTTAGGAAGCAACCTTCAAACGATCCTTCTTTATACTTTTACGTTTTTTATTTGTCTGAGCACTTGCAACTTATTGGCTTTGCCTCTGATCGATAAAGCCATGCCTTTAAAAACCGATGGCAGCCAAAATAAGTTGCCTCTATCTTCCATGGCTTTAGAATCCGCAAAATTAATTCTAGTAGTTGGCTCAGGTCTTATCATCGGCTTATTGCTACCTTTCGAACTCCATTGGGTCGATTCTGCAAGTGAATGGATCCTGTTTATCCTCTTGTTTTTTATTGGTATCCAGTTAAGAAACAGTGGTTTAACACTTAAGCAAATCCTTCTGAATAAACACGGAATGGTTATCGCTGCAACGATTATTATTACCTCCCTGCTAGGAGGAGTAATTGCCTCATTCATTCTTGATATTCCTCTATTCAATGCTCTAGCAATGTCATCTGGGTTTGGCTGGTATTCATTGGCAGGAATATTGATGGGAGATGCTTTCGGTCCCGTTTATGGCGGCGCTTCTTTTATGTTGGAATTGCTACGAGAACTCGTCGCTCTTGTTGTCATCCCTCTATTAATCAGAACTCACCCTGCTACTTCTATTGGTTATGCAGGTGCAACTGCTATGGATTTCACTTTGCCCGTGATTCAGACTACTGGTGGAGTTCGTTGTGTACCTGTTGCGATCGTTAGTGGCTTTATTTTGAGTATCTTAGTTCCCGTGTTAATGCTTTTCTTTGTATCACTCACCAATTAACACTTTGGTATATTAGATTTCATTGAATTAGCTAGCTAGATCGCAGGATTAGTGAATCACATAGTCTAGAATGCATGCCCATACAATTACCGTATAAAAAATAGATTATCTGTTATTGCTCAATAAACAGAAACCACGGTAAGCTTCTAAAAGAGAAGTGCTCTAACAAGAATAATATCTAAAAGGAACCTTTATGAAACGCCTTTGTGTCGCTTTACTGCTAGCTTCTACGTCGACCGTGTCTCTAGCCGCTGACAACCAATGTTTATCTGGAAAATATGATGCGTATGTCGACGCTTCATTAACTTGGTATTCAGACTTAGCAGCCTTAACTTCTGAGCAATATCCAGATCTGACTGAAGTAAGTGCTTGGTTTCTTGAAGGTCGTAAGCATCACTTTGAACTAAACCGTGCTGCTGTTCATTACTATTTAGATAATGATTCAAGTAAAGTTGCAACATCACAGCCTGTAGAAGCTTGGCTACAGTTAGAGCAGCATGATGTTAAAGAACTATCAACTCGAGATGACGAACTAGGATTAGCTGCGAGAGCAACGTTTGAAGATCGCCAATCAACGCCTCATAAGCAGAACTATGAATTACGTTCAGCTTTAGCTGAACTTCTGAGTCACCCGAAAGAAATCGACACCGCACTTCAGCGTTATAACCAATCAATAGCCCAGCTTGAGACTATTAAATGCAAATAACCCTGTTATTTGTGCCCTTTTTGCAAAGTTGGATTTCATAATTAAGACGGGACTTTGTGCCCGTTTTCATTTAGATTATCCCGCTCGCGTTAATATTAGAAAAACAACTCGCTTGCTATGGTTACGGAACAAAAAACAGTAGATGTCAGCTTTGAAAGCCTACTACGTATCTTTACGGTACCTGAAGGTCCGGATTCAACCCTGACTCAAATCGAAGACAAACTCTCTCAGAACTTAAATCAATTCTTACGCGAACATATCGTGGCTGAAGAAAAGCCCCTTCGTGAAATTGAGAAAGACTTCTCTAATGCTCAAATTCCAGAGCAGCCAGAGTTTGTCTCTGAACACACCGAGCATCTACTTGATTCTCTGGTGTCACACTCTGTGCATACATCATCACCAAGCTTCATTGGTCATATGACGTCTGCCCTCCCTTACTTTTTAATGCCCCTTTCTAAGATCATGATTGCTCTTAATCAGAACTTAGTAAAAATTGAAACGTCGAAAGCTTTTACGCCTCTTGAACGCCAAGTGTTAGGTATGCTCCATCGCCTTATCTATCAAGATAATAGCCAGTTTTATTCTCGCTGGATGCACAGTGCTAACCACTCTTTAGGCGCTTTTTGCTCCGGCGGAACCATTGCTAATATTACAGCGCTTTGGGTTGCTAGGAATAACGCTCTTAAAGCGGAAGGTGCATTCGAAGGTGTTGAGAAGGAAGGATTGTTCAAAGCAATGAAACATTATGGCTATGAAGGTCTAGCGATTCTTGTTTCTGAACGTGGTCACTATTCTTTGAAAAAAGCGGCTGATGTACTCGGTATTGGCCAAGAAAGTCTTGTCGCGGTAAAAACTGACAACAATAACCGCATCTGTACAGACGACCTCAAACTAAAGATTGAGCAACTTAAGCAAGCGAACATAAAACCTTTCGCTGTGATAGGTGTGGCGGGTACCACTGAAACTGGCAATATTGACCCATTGAGAGCGATTGCAGAGGTGTGTCAACAAACGGATTGTCATTTCCATGTTGATGCAGCTTGGGGCGGCGCGACTTTAATGTCGAATAACCATCGTCACCTTCTGAATGGTATTGAGCTTGCTGACTCTGTCACGATTGATGCACATAAACAACTTTATGTGCCAATGGGTGCAGGTATGGTGCTTTTCAAAAATCCAGACGCCATGACTGCCATCGAACACCATGCTCAATATATATTGCGTAAAGGTTCTAAAGATTTAGGCAGCCGAACTTTAGAAGGCTCGCGTTCAGGTATGGCTATGCTCGTTTATGCAAGCATGCATATCATTAGCAGACCAGGCTATGAATTATTAATCGATGAGAGTCTTGATAAAGCACGTTATTTCGCTGACTTGATCACTGAGCAAAGTGATTTCGAATTGGTATCTGAGCCTGAGCTTTGTTTACTTACTTATCGCTATATACCGGAGCATGTTCAAAAAGCCCTTGAACAAGCTAACTCTAACGATAAAGTGAAATTAAACGAGTTACTCAACGAGCTCACTAAGTTCATTCAGAAAAAACAGCGTGAAACAGGTAAGTCGTTTGTGTCTAGAACTCAGCTCACACCTGAGAAATGGAACCACCAGCCAATTATCGTATTTAGAGTTGTATTAGCGAACCCTCTAACAGGGCATGATATACTCAACGCTATTATTGATGAGCAACGCGAAATTTCTAAACTCGCTCCAAACTTAATGCGAGCAATAAATACTTTAGCGGATTCAATCACCTCATAAATGAATAAAAATTGCACCAAAATGAAAATTAATTTCGTTTTGGTGTAATTCCCCTATCAATTTATCTTCAATATTGGCTATTTCCGCCTCAAAACACTTCCATTTTTGTAGTTTTCTAAAAATTTGTTGAGGCTTGTCAAATTCTTAAGCATTCATCCCTGCTTTTAGTGTTAGCAAAGCGCCTGATAGGTTTATACTAAGTACATGGTGCTAGTTAGCTTATATCTATTTAGAGCTGCAGTATTGATTTGAGTAACCTATTTAAATAGGAGCTTAAATTTAACTGTTTTTGTTCTTTCAGGCATTACCCCGAAGTCATTAGATATTGATTAGCAAGTTGTTCTCTATACCCTTGTGAACACTATGAATACATTAGAAAAAATACAAAAAAATCTAGAAAATTTCAGTAAGTCTGAGCGCAAAGTTGCCGAAGTAATTATGGCATCCCCTCAAACTGCTATTCACTCTAGCATTGCTACATTAGCTAAAATGGCTGATGTAAGTGAGCCCACTGTTAACCGCTTCTGCCGCCGTTTAGATACTAAAGGCTTTCCGGATTTTAAACTTCATCTTGCTCAAAGCTTGGCAAACGGCACACCTTATGTGAACCGTAATGTTGAAGAGGATGATGGACCGGACGCTTACACACATAAGATTTTCGAATCTACTATGGCGTGTTTAGATGTAGCCAAGAACAGCTTAGATGCTATGCAAGTTAATCGAGCTGTCGATCTACTTACCCAAGCTAAACGAATTTCATTCTTTGGTTTAGGCGCATCCTCTGCTGTTGCAAAAGATGCACAAAACAAGTTCATTCGTTTTAATATACCAATTACTTGCTTTGAAGATATTGTGATGCAACGAATGAGCTGCATTAACTGTAGTGATAACGACGTAATTGTTTTGATTTCTCATACTGGTAGGACGAAAAGCCAAGTTGAGATTGCTAATTTAGCCCGTGAAAATGGCGCGACAGTTATTGCGATTACAGCGAAAGATTCACCACTGGATAAAGCAAGTTCTCTGTCTATTTCTTTGGATGTGCCAGAAGATACTGACGTTTATATGCCAATGGCGAGTCGTGTTGTTCAAATGACAGTGATTGACGTCTTAGCAACGGGCTTTACCCTACGCCGTGGGACTGGTTTCAGAGAGAATTTGAAACGAGTGAAAGAATCAATTAAAGATTCGCGATATGAAAAGTATTCTCAGTTTTAGTTATGCCTAACAGTTAACTATGAGTGTGTATACTCACTAGAAACGGAGCCTAAGCGCTCCGTTTTTTCATATGAAATTTAAAAATCCAGATCTGAACATGCAAAACTAGATTGTCCAACTGTTACCTTTTTCAGCCACACTATTCTCCGATGCATAAGAATTAATAATAGATAAGTGAGGTTCTATTGCTTCATCTTGGGCGTGTAATCCAGGTAAATCGGCACCAACTTGAGAAAGAATATGGAAGAGCCTTTCTTCGTTTAATGGCAGTGGGTTACCTTTTATTGCCACTGATTTAAGAGCATCATTCACAACTTCCTGTTGATTCACTTCATTGAATTTAAACGCGCACAACGAAGGTATTGATAATTTATTCAGGATCTGGAGTATCCACACGACTCCATCGTCAGGCTTCGCATCCATATCACCAGTGACAATTTGTGCAATTCTTTCGTATCGAGCTAGTATATCCACTCTCTTGGACTCCATTGCAACATCCATGTTCTCCTGCATGACAAGTGGTGCCAATCTTGCGGTAATTACGCTATGGGGCGCATTGAGTTTTCCTCCCAATGCAGAAGCCAATCCATGCGCGGCTCCTAATTTTGCATTAGTAATCGCCATCCCACCAAGCATTGCAGCAAAGGATATATCTGATCGAGCCTTTTTATCGTCATCTATACAAGCCGCTAATACCGAGTTGCTTAAGCGTCTTAGTCCTTCTTCACAAATCATGTCAGTTAACGAGTTAGGCTCACCACAAACATACGCTTCCATCAAATGCGTAAAAGCGTCCATTGCTCCTCTACCTGATGTATACAGATCGGTCTTATACGTTAACGTTGGATCAACGATCGCAACGTCGGCTAGCATATCAGGGCTGCGTAAACTGATTTTCACCTGATCTTGACCAGATTTAAGGACTGCATTTTTAGTCACTTCAGCGCCAGTACTTGCCGTTGTAGGGATTGCAATGAAAGGCAGTGGTTTTGTTTTTAAAGGTACATTACGCCCCACTACTTCAACATAATCATAGAGATCACCTTGATTGGGAATAACCGCAGCTAGTGCCTTACCTAAATCAATAGCACTCCCTCCTCCAATGGCTATCACCATATCGGGTTTAAAACGCCTAGCAGATAATGCGGCCTCTTCGACCATTTTTATATTGGGCTCACCTGTGACTGCCATATGCTGATAACGCATGCTCTGGGATTCAAGGTGATTAATAATGGGTAAAGCTCTTGTATATGTATTGCCTGTTACAAGCAAAACACTATAACCATATTGATTGATTACAGAGAGCGATGAAGCAAGTGCACCCTCACCAAATATAATCCTTGTCGATGTCATGAATTGAAACATTGGAGCCTCTCCCTTTACTCTACAGAACAAACGATACCACTGACTCTGCTGATACAACTGAAAATCGAGGCTACTCACCTCAAACTTAATACTACATTCAAACATGGCATCAACTTCCATTTGATGTTTTGACTCGGTGCAACTTGTGACATAAAAGTGCCTACTTATTACTGAATCTTAGTGTTACCTCACAATGCTCTGTTAAGTCGTCCTAATAACATTATCGTTGTCTTCTTTAGCTTCTCAAATAATTCGAAACGATTAATCCACGCTATGGTTACAATTTAATCTGATAGGTTTTACCTATTACATTAAGAGGCAATTCCGCCTTTATTTCCCGAATGCATTAAGGCATAGTTAGTTTCAAGAATTATTAGGCCATATTCATGAAGAATATTTGTTGGCGCCTCATCCCGTATTTAGGAGAAATGAAATGTTTGTAGTTATCTTTGGTCGTCCTGCTTGCCCATTCTGTGTTCGTGCGAAAGAGCATGCTGAAACTCTTAAAGCAAAACGTGATGATTTCAACTACCGCTATGTAGATATCCACGCAGAAGGCATCAGCAAAGCTGACCTAGAAAAAACAGTTGGTAAGCCAGTTGAAACAGTGCCACAAATCTTCATCGACCAAGACCACATTGGTGGCTGTGATGAATTTGAAGCTTACGCAAAAGAAAACCTAGGTCTTTTTGATTAAGCCCAATTTGGCTCATTTGATTGAGCTAGATTTAAATGTATTTCTTACAGCCTGCATTAGTAAATGCGGGCTGTTTTTTTAAGTACAAATGATAAAAGTTAATTCAAAGTAAAATATCGAAATAACACTTATCTTTTCGAAATATTCCGATACAATTCACCACTCATCCTTTCTACTTTCTCAGATTAAATTGAGCCGCTGTTGTGAATATCGACGTCGTTTATTTGCTTGAACAAAACCCCATCCTTCTCATTTTTGTTGTCTTAGCGATAGGGCTTGCCATTGGTAAAATTCGCTTTGGCAGTTTACAGCTTGGTAACTCAATTGGTGTTCTTATTACATCACTCGTTATGGGGCACTTAGGCTTTTCTTTTAATGCCGATGCTTTAACCATTGGCTTTATGCTCTTTATCTATTGTGTAGGGATAGAAGCTGGTCCTAACTTCTTTGGTATCTTTTTTAGAGATGGTAAGCACTATCTCATATTGAGTTTAGTGGTTCTTTCTACGGCGTTGGCTCTCACCTATTTCAGTAGCCACTACCTTGGTTTAGATTATGGTCTCTCCGCAGGCATGATGGCAGGAGCTTTAACCGCGACACCTATTCTGGTGGGTGCTCAAGACGCCTTAAACTCTGGTTTAGCCGAAGTCCCTAGAAATATGGATTTAGGACTAGTGATTGAGAACCTTTCGGTTGGTTACGCCATGGCTTACCTAGTCGGCTTAATTAGCATGATTATGTTTGCTCGTCTTATCCCAAAACTACAGAAAGTAAACCTTCACGATTCTGCAGAACAAATTGCACAAGAACGTGGGCTTGGTACTTCAGGGCAGCGTAAAGTTTATCTTCCTATCATTAGAGCCTATCGAGTCGGACAAGAACTGATTTCATGGACTGATGGTAAGAACCTGCGTGAACTAGGTATTTATCGTCAAACAGGTTGCTACATTGAGCGAATTCGTAGAAACGGTATTCTAGCCCACCCTGATGGTGACGCTATTTTGCAAGAAGGTGATGAAATTGCGTTGGTTGGTTTCCCTGATAGCCACGCTCGACTTGATCCTAGCTTTAGAAACGGAAAAGAAGTCTTCGACCGTAACCTACTTGATTTACGCATTGTCGAAGAAGAAATTGTCGTTAAAAGTGACAACATTGCAGGCAAGCGTTTATCAGACCTAAACATGTCGGAATATGGCTGTTTCTTAAACCGAGTAGTACGCGCTCAAATTGAAATGCCGATGGACCTGAATATCGTTCTAGCTAAAGGTGACGTTCTACAAGTTAGTGGTGAAAAAAGCCGAGTTCATGGCTTAGCTGAAAAAATTGGTTTCATTTCGATTCATAGCCAAATGGCTGACCTTATGGCGTTTTGTAGCTTTTTCATTCTAGGTATTTTATTTGGTCTGATCACTATGACATTTGGTCAAGTTTCTTTTGGGCTAGGCAACGCTGTCGGGCTACTACTTTCAGGGATCACTTTAGGCTTCCTCAGAGCGAACCACCCTACTTTCGGTTATGTACCTCAGGGTGCATTGAATATGGTGAAAGACCTTGGCTTGATGTTCTTCATGGTCGGAATTGGACTAAGCGCCGGTGGGAAAATTTTTGAGCACCTGACTCAAGTAGGTCCTCAGGTACTAGGCATTGCTCTAGTGGTCAGTGTGGTACCTGTAATCTTCGCTTATTTAGTTGGTGCCTATATTCTAAAAATGAACCGTGCACTCTTATTTGGTGCGATTATCGGAGCAAGAACCTGCGCCCCTGCAATGGACATTGTAAACGACTACGCTAAGTCAACGATTCCAGCACTAGGTTATGCCGGTACTTATGCTATAGCCAATATATTAATGACCCTTGCGGGTACGTTTATCATAATCATTAACTGATTAACTGATTAACTGATTAACTGCTCGATTATCAAAGCTACAAATAAAAAAGAGGCGCTAAATGAGCGCCTCTTTTAATACCTTTAAGATAAACTGGTTTAGATATCCGCTACATCAAACTCAACTAGAGTTTCAACGTCCGCTTCGTAATCAACACCTTCAACACCGAAACCAAACAGTTTCAAGAACTCTTCTTTATACTCAACGTAATCCGTGAGTTCTTTCAGGTTTTCAGTTGTGATTTGAGGCCATAAGTTACGGCAGTGATCTTGAATATCATCACGTAGCTCTAGGTCATCTAGACGTAGACGGTTCACTTCATCAACTTCTGCTGCGCTGCCATCTTCTTTGTACAAGCGTTGGCTGAACATACGGAAGATTTGTTCCATACAGCCCTCGTGAATGCCTTCTTCACGCATTTTCTTGAATACCATTGCGATGTAAAGAGGCATAACAGGAATTGCCGAGCTTGCTTGAGTCACAACTGATTTAAGAACAGCAACATTTGCTAAACCACCAGTTTGGCTTAATTGGTTGTTTAGAGCCGTTGCTGCACGGTCTAAATCCATTTTCGCTTTACCTAAAGCGCCATCCCAGTAGATTGGCCATGTAAGCTCAGTACCAATGTAGCTGTAAGCAACAGTCTTACAACCGTCAGCTAATACACCCGCTTCAGAAAGCGCATTGATCCAAAGTTCCCAATCTTCACCGCCCATTACTGTAACAGTGTCATTAATTTCTTCTTGAGTAGCAGGCTCAACGCTTGCTTCAATGATCGCATCTTTGTTTGTATCTACAGCTGTAGATGTGTAAGTCTCACCGATAGGCTTAAGAGCTGAACGAATCACTTCGCCAGTCTCTGGCATTTTACGCACTGGAGACGCCAGTGAGTACACAACCATATCAATTTGACCAAGATCTTCTTTAATCAGATCAATAGTCTTTTGTTTAGCTTCATTTGAGAAAGCATCACCATTCAAGCTCTTTGAATATAGACCTTCTTCTTTAGCTAGCTTATCGAAAGCTGCTGAGTTGTAAAAACCAGCTGTGCCAGGTTTTTTCTCAGTACCCGCTTTTTCAAAGAAGACACCGATAGTCGAAGCACCGCCACCAAATGCAGCCGCAATACGAGAAGACAAGCCGTAGCCACTTGAAGAACCAACAACAAGCACGCGCTTAGGTGCGTTAGCAATTGGACCTTGAGCTTTAGTGTAAGCAATTTGTTCTTTTACGTTCGCTTCACAACCAACAGGGTGTGTTGTAGTACAGATGAATCCGCGAATTCGAGGTTTGATGATCATATTCAACTTCCTTAAAAAATCTTCCGTAGGATAAAAGTTTCGTAAGCGAAAGGCATCTAATTTCTTTAAATTTGTCGTGAAAATGCAAGTGGTTGGAGCACTATCAGGTAATTTCCCCTTTAAAAAGAGAATTACTCTCAATAAAAAATGAAAAGACTCCTCAATAGGAGCCTTTAAGTTTATTTATCGATTAAACAGCCAAGATTTGAAAGACAGGTATTAACCTTTCTCGAATTAAGCCGTTTATAAGTGACTAAGCGACGCTATTCAGCTTTGGTTTAAGCTCTTTTCTCGTCAGCGTTTCACTAAAGTCATGGCTAAAGTGATCCACTTGGATAGCGGTATATCTCAACTTATCCGCTGCAACTATCTGGTCTACTTCAGCCTGAGTTAGCACATCGGCTTCCAATGCTTGAGCAAGTTTATCGGCAAGTAGCCCTTTTCTCGCCACTTTCCCTTCTTTCGCTGCTCGTACTAGCTTTCTTTCAAGCCCTTTCACGTTATACATTGCGTTAAAGGCTTCTTCCATTAGACCTACACTATCGTCTTCTTCCTTACCAATGTAACAAAGATGAGTTAGACGCTCACGATGAGCCCCTGGAGTCATTAAGCTTTCTGCCAGTGCAACCGTAAGATCATCATTTGGTTGTTCAAACTTATTCCCTAGTGGGAAGATAAGCGCTTTTAATGTACGACCAACTAACTTACTTGGGAAGTTTCTGTACGCTTCTTGTAAAGACTTAGCCGCATGATAGAAACAATGTTGAACCGCATAATGTACATAGTTTAAGTCAGACTGCTGGCGACCTTCATCTTCATATTTCTTAAGAGCCGCAGAAGCCATGTATAGATAGCTAAGACCATCACCTAAACGAGCAGAGATAAGTTCTTTACGTTTCAGTTCACCACCAAGGCTCAACATTGCGAAATCGGCACTCACGGCTAACGCTCGGCTCAATCGAGTTAAATCTTGGTAATAGTGCTTAGTTGGTCCACTCATGTCAGCTTTAATAAAGCGAGAACCTGTTAATGCAGCACCAAATGCGCCAAATGTATTTTTCGTAGCATGACCAATATGTTTAAACAAAAGCTCATCAAACTCTTTCGCGCCTTGCTTCTCATCTGGATTAGCAGCCGCTTCCATTTCTTTTAAAACATATGGATGGCAACGAGTTGCACCCTGACCGAAGATCATCAAATTACGAGTAAGGATATTTGCACCTTCTACTGTAATCGCGACTGGAATGCCAAGGTATGGCGCAACAAGGTAGTTCATCGGTCCATCTTGAATAGCGCGACCTGAGTGGATGTCCATGGAATCGTTTAATATCGTACGCGCCATTTCTGTCATATGATATTTAGCGATAGCCGTAACAATTCCCGGCTTCTCTTTCATATCTAATGATGTCGTCGTTAAGGTTCGAGTAGCTTCTAGTAAATACGTAAGACCACCAATTCGACCAAGGCTTTCTGCTACGCCTTCAAACTTACCAATAGACATTCCAAATTGTTTACGCACATATGCATAAGCACCCGTTGTACGCGCAGTTAAATGCCCCATCGCTGTACCTAGTGCTGGTAACGAGATACCACGCCCCGCGGAAAGACATTCAACCAACATACGCCAACCTTTACCGGCATAGTCTGCACCACCAATTAGCCACTCCATCGGAATAAACACATCATGACCTCGAGTTGGTCCATTCATAAATGCAAGACCAAGTGGATCATGTCTTTCGCCAATCACAACACCTTCGTGATCAGCTGGAATAAGTGCACAAGTAATTCCTACATCTTCCTTATCACCCAGTAGCTTTTCCGGATCATGAAGTTTAAATGCTAGTCCCAACACAGTAGCGACGGGTGCTAAAGTAATGTATCGCTTGTTCCAGTTAAGCTTAATACCAAGGACTTCTTTGCCTTCATGCATGCCCATACAAACCGTTCCAACATCTGGAATACCACCAGCATCTGAACCCGCTTCAGGTCCAGTTAATGCGAAACAAGGAATTTCGGTACCATCAGCCAAACGTGGTAACCAATAGTCTTTTTGTTCTTGTGTGCCGTAGTGAGAAAGCAATTCACCTGGACCTAACGAGTTAGGCACCATTACGCTCACAGCAGTGCTAATACTGCGAGTCGCAATTTTAGTTACGATTGTTGAGTTAGCTAAAGAAGAGAAGTTTCTACCACCAAATTCCTTAGAAATAATCAGTGAGAAAAAGCGCTCTTTACGCAGGAATGACCAAACTTCTTCAGGAAGATCGCGATCTTCCTTTACGATCTTATGGTCATCCAGCATAGCCAGAAGAGTTTCAAGTTCATTATCAATGAAAGACTGCTCTTCACTGGTTAATTGAGGCTTGGGATAGTGATGGAGCTTTTTAAAATCAGGCTTTCCTGAAAACAGCTCTCCATCCCACCATACGCTACCCGCTTCCATTGCTTCTTTCTCAGTACTGGAAAGTGGTGGCAGTACTTTTTTGAAGAATTTAAAAGCTGGGTCACTTACATATTTTTGTCTTAGAGAGCTCATAGTTCAGATCCTTTTGTTCACTATTTTGGTGTGATTATTTTTTATTTATTCTAATTATTCGGTTTTTTCTAATTACTAATTTTATTCACCTGCCGACATGCCAGCCGACAAATATGGAATGAGTAGATCAACCACAGCTTTGGCGTCCACTTGTTTCCCGTGATCATTCTCTGCAATTTCTGCTAAAGCTTGACTTGAAGCCATGGTGAAAACACAAGTACCTAACGTAAAATGGAGTCTCCAAAATAAAAGCTCAGGCGTTAAGTTTGGGTTTGCCTTTAACGTTGAATCGGTAAATAGAGTGAGTACTTCACTGTAGCGAGTCGTAATGAACCAACGTAAGTGACCTTGAACATCGGTATAACCACGCCCAATCAACAACATGAATCGACTTGTCCCGTTTGGTCTTACGTCATTCAATGACCTCAAAGGCATGCGCAAAGATTCAAACACATCTTCCATTGTGTAGGTTTCATTTAGATTCAAAGTAATCAATGCATCATGCAATGCGGGCATAAAAGCCTCTAAATACCGATCTAATACAGCACGAACTAGTGTCTTTTTATCGCCAAAGTGGTAATTCACTGATGCTAAATTTACGTTCGCTTTACTCGTGATTGTTCTTAGCGAAGTGTCGTTAAAGCCATGTTCTGCAAACAAAGCCTCTGCAACATCTAAGATTTTTTCTTTAGTATTACTTCTTGGTGCCATTCTAATCACTCGTATTAAACAACTGTTTGAAATATACGCACGAAACATTTAATTAACAAGCAAGCAACATCACACTTTGAAAGATTGGTCCAACCAGTTGGAAATTAGGTTTCTCAACCTTATGAATTAAAAAGAATTGCTGGAAAGTTTTAAAAAATAATATTTTTAATGGAACTGAATACAGAATGGTAGGTCATACTTAGTATAGAAAACAGAGTATTTAGAGGTTTTACAGGTCGTCAAACTTGTTTCTATCTGTTTTTTATTTACTGCTTTTTCCTTATTAACTCCTATATTTGTATCCGCCCAAACCGTTTTGGTTTGGGCTTTTTTTTACGTCCCCCTCCTCATAAAAAACACTTAAAAACTGGTCTTCTACTATTCATATAAAACCCAGCACCTACATTTCAAAAATAGCCTCCACACACGTAAAACTCAGTCTCAACAATGAGACAGCAATGCAATAACCATTGAAACCAAACGTTTGTTTCAAACATGTAATTTCCAAATTTCCGCTGCTAGACTGTTTCAAATAAAACTATACCAATCAAAAAATACACACTAGTTTTTCACATAAAAAACAGTAAGTAAGTATCTATGAATTGCATTTACCTGCTCCGTCATTCGAACATTAACAAGCACAATAGTCAGTAGAATCACCACTATGAAGCCTTCATATTTGTATTATTCTTGCCTTTTAATTTCATTTTCACTTTTTGTTTAATGACCTACTCTTCTTACTAATCAAACCATCAATAAAGAGTGGTGCAATAAATAGCAGTGGGGCTAAGTACGCTTATAACTTAAACGGAAAGGAGTACTGCTTTGAGATTATTTAATTTGTCCATAATCAGCTTTTTCATTGCGACTAGCCCCCCAGTAATGACTCAATCTTTAGAGCAATCTGTGGCTGCCACTCTTTCCTCAAACCCTGAAATCAAAAGTATTTTTAATGAATTCATGAGTGTAAAGAATCAACATGATGCTTCGGGAGGAGCTTACAAACCCAGTATCGATCTTGACGCAGGCATTGGGTATGAAGGAATAAACCCAGCCCCTGGCAATGGTTCAAATACCGACTTAACCCGAAAAGAAGCGACTATCTCTTTGACCCAACTGCTTTGGGATGGATCTTCTACTCTTTATGATACAGACCGAACCGCTGCTGAAGCGGAATCGGTTAGGCTTCAGCTAATCGCAGATGCAGAAGACAAAGCTTTAGAGGTCACTCAGATATACTTAAATGCAGTCAAGGCAAATGAAGTTCTCGCCCTTTCTGAAAGCAATCTATCTGTACACAAGAAAATTTTTAAAGATATAAAACGCAGAGCGGAGTCAGGGTTAGGATCTACAGCAGATCTTTCTCAAGTTGAAGCTCGGATAGCGAAGGCACACGGTAACCTTCTTGCGGCTCAAAATAATTTATTTGACACACATATCCAATTTAAACGTTTAGTGGGTCAAGCTCCTCTTGGTCTTGTCTACCCAAAAGCTGATATTACAAAAATCCCACTTACTGTCGATGATGCTGTGGTGTATGCATTCCAAAACCACCCAGTAATCAAGATATCTCTTGCCGATGTAGATTCAGCTCACTTTCAATATAAGCAATCTAAAGGGGTGAATTACCCTACTTTCTCAATTGAAGCATCACAAACATGGCGTGAAGATGCTGCTGGAAATAAGGGCTCTAGCCAAGAAACGTTAGCGATGCTCCGCATGAGATATAACCTTTACAACGGAGGTTCTGACAGTGCTAATTCCGATAGCGCAGCGTATCAACTAAATAAATCTAAAGATCTGCGAGATCGCGCTTACAGACAAGTTGAGGAAGGATTAAGACTTTCCTGGAGCGCTTTAGACCTGACTCTTCAACAGAAGAATTTTTTGTCTGATCACGTCGATTCCTCATCTGAAACAGTCATTGCTTATGAAAAGCAATACAGGATTGGTCAGCGAACGCTTCTCGATTTATTAAATACCGAAAACGAGCTATTTGAAGCCCGTAAAGATTATTTAGATGCCCACTACGCAGAGCAATACGCAAAATACCGTGTACTCAATGCCACAGGCTCTTTACTTGACGCCTTACTTGTAGAAATTCCAAAAGAATGGACTCAAAAAATGGAGTACTGATAATGAGAATACTATTTTTGATGGTGGCGATAATCACCGTTTTTGTTAATCAAGCCTTTGCCTACACAGAGCAAACCTACATAAAAGTACCAGTATCGAAACAAAGTTTTGATCTGCAGGATGAAGATTTTGATGGAGTAATAAATGCGAGAGATGCCTGTCCAAATACACCAAGAGCATCCAAGGTGGACAACGACGGCTGCGGGGAGATTTTAAAATCAGAAGAAATAAGGCAATTAAACATTCTGTTTCCTAATAATTCTGCCGAAATTAACCCAATTTTCGTAGAACAAATTAAAACAATGGCAAACTTCCTTAACACTTACCAAGCCGCATCCATTGAGATTCAAGGGTATGCCAGCAAGACAGGTTCTCCTAGACACAATTTAACTTTATCCAAAGAGAGAGCTTATAGTGTTCAGGACCGCTTAATTTACTATGGTATCAACCCTAAGCGAGTTCGAGTGATTGGGTATGGCGATACAAAGCAAACTGCATCAGATAATGATCTAATCAGCCATGCGTTGAACAGAAAAGTTACCGCAACGGTCATTGGGCTCAGCCAAGAAGTCGCTGAAGAATGGACAATTTTTACTACGTTAAAGAAGTGACAAACTGCTTAAAAATTTTCACCTGCGCTTGAACTATGAACTATGAACTATGAACTATGAACTATGAACTATGAACTATGAACTATGAAAATAGAATACAAAAAAGCCGTGATAAGAATAAATTCTATCACGGCTTTTTATCATTAAGACAAATTGTCTATACCTAAACTACGATACTGTTTTAGCTGTTGATGCTGCACCAGTTTTCGGTAATGAAACACTTAATAAAGCATAACCAATTATAGCTGCTGTTGTAGAGCCCATTAGGATGCCTAAGCGAGCCAGCGTGTCGTACTCAACATTGGCAGAGCCAAATGCTAGTGACGAGATGAATATAGACATAGTAAAGCCGATACCACATAACACAGACACGGCGAAGATATGAATAAAGTTCACGCCTTCAGGTAATTTAGCCCAGCCTAATTTCACAGCAGCCCAACTAAAGGTAAAGATACCAAGAGGCTTACCTAGAAGCAGACCTAGTGCAATACCAAGAGGCAACATACCTGTTAGGCTTGAAATAGAAATACCTTCAAGAGAGATACCTGCATTAGCAAACGCAAATATTGGAAGTATCGCAAACGCAACATATGGATGCAGAGCATGCTCAAGATGTTTCAACGGCGAATGTTCACCCTTATTCCCTTTCAGTGGGATAGCAAAACCAATTACCACACCAGCTAAAGTTGCGTGAACACCTGATTTTAATACCGCAAACCAAAGAATAGCACCCACAACTAAGAAAACGCTTAACTTAGTTACATGCTTAGCATTAAGCATGAATAATACACCTGTCGCAATGAAACCAACGGTCAGTGCTAGGGTTGATAAATCGCCTGAGTAGAACAGTGCAATGATAACAACAACGCCAAGGTCATCGATGATTGCAAGAGCAAGTAAGAATACTTTCAAGCTCACAGGTACTCGTTTACCAAGTAACGCCATAATACCAAGTGCAAAGGCAATATCAGTTGCAGCTGGAATAGCCCAACCTTGAATTGCTGCTGGATCACCTGAGTTGAATAACACATAGATGAGTGCAGGAGCTAACATACCACCAACAGCTGCAATCGCTGGGAAAATGGCTGTTTCTTTCGATTTAAGTGCGCCTTCTAAAAGCTCACGTTTCACCTCAAGGCCGATCAACAAAAAGAAGACCGCCATTAGGCCATCATTAATCCAATGGGAAACTGACATACCAAACACGTATGTATGAAGGAACTCCTGGTACATACCATTCATCGGAGAGTTTGCAACAAACATCGCAATTGCTGCTGCAATAACGAGTAAAATACCGCCAGCAGATTCCATTTTAAAAAAGTCGCGAATGACATCGCTCATGATTTCGCCCTTATATTTATTATTTAAATAAACGAATAACAAAGAATAGACTAGAGTCTATAGCTAACTCATACCAAGAAATAATCATTTCTTCAGAGGTTTAACTTCGGTTTTTCCTACAAATACTAAACAATACAACGTTTTTACTATCACTTTATCCAACTTATAGCCTAAGTATAGAAGAGAAATGTGCCGCTTAGGCCCATAAGACTGTAAGTAACCGTTTCTAACAGAAACAAAAAAGGCCTTAAAAGAAGGCCTTAAAAATTAGTAACCGGTGAGCTGCATAAAGCCTTTAGCTTCATGGCTACCACTCGCCATTATTGGTCCTTCCCAATATGGAATGACAAAAGGCAACCACATGTCTCGCCGTTGTATTCGAGTCGTCAGGTTTATTTGGTGCTCTGGTACATTGATAATCCATTGTAACGGTAAGCGACGTCCATTGAGCAACGTTGTGTTGTTCAATGGCGTGATCTCAATATCGGATTCCGTCAACTGGAATACCTTACCTGAACGTGTCGCTAAGGTACCAAATACATAAGGCAGTTGCTGATTATGGCGGTAACGATTGATACTTAAAGCAGATCCATCTTCCAAGTTAAAGACAAACCAATCCCATCCTTGTTGACCTTCTCCCAGTAAACCGCTACCCCACTCCTTTTGTAACCAAGCAGTGCCCGATACAGTCTTAGTTTCACCCTCTAATGTAAGTGAACCATTCAAAGATAAAAATGGGGCGCTGAAACTATAAGAAGCAACGGGCAGTAAGTCATGCTTTTCTTGGTATCCGTTTTCTCCATTTAAGACATAAGGACCTTTGGTTATGCTGTTGAGCTCTATTCCAAAAGTATCTGTGTTGATACTCAAGCGACCAGGGAAAGGAGTAGAGCCCAGCGTACGCCAATTCCAATTATCAATCCAAATCCTAAACGGTCGATTATTCATTCCAGCTTGACCAATGCCACCTCGGGCTAAACGTTGCTCTTTCCAAACTTGTGATTTAGATGTGATCACAACATTGGAGATAAAGAGTTGTGGACTCTGCCAGCCTGTAGTTTCTCTTTCATCAGTTGCTATTCGAAAGAAGCTCCATTGAATAGAGTACTGTTCCCCACTAGCATCTTCAACGTTAGCAAAGTAGTGCCACCATTCATGCTGAAAATCTGGGTGGAATTGGAAGTCTTGAGGTAATGATATATTGCGATCGGGTAAAACTGGTTCGAATACCTTCTTATTTTCGCTCATTAAGACGGCATTAATTTCGTTAACGCCTTTCTCGCCAACCTGAGCATAGTAAGAATAATAAATACCAATACCGAGAAGGATTCCAAAGAAAACAATCACAAATAGGTAAGATAAAATACGGAGTTTTGGTCGTTGAGACTTAGATCGTTGAGACATAGTTAAAGCGCATCCCTCAAAGATTTCATCGGCGTATTTCTCACCATTTTAATAACGGGTAAGGCTCCAGCCAGCATTAAAGCTGCCATTGCCCACGCAAAGGTAACAAAGTAATCCCAAGGAATCACTTGAATGCCCAAAGACCAACCAAATGATTGCTTAATAACGATATCAACAATCAAGGTCGCCAAAGCTAAACCTAACGGCACAGCAATTAAAGATGCAATGAGACCAAAAACAAGTAACTGTAAACTACCGACTAAGATAAGTTCTTTTCCAGACATACCAAGGCAACGTAGAAGTGAGATATGCCGCTGCCTAGAAACCTCACCTGCAACTGTCGCAAAGAAAATACCAAAGACAGCAATGATCAACGTAATATTGCCAAGAGTATCTGCAATAGCAAAAGTTCGGTCAAACACTCGCATGGCTTGGTTATGAATATTATTATTATCGAAAACGCGTTCAGAGCTTAACCTGAATACATTCTCAAGACGATCCCGTAAGCCTTGTGGGTTTATGCCATCTTTAATTACAACACCAAGACCTACATTCCCTCGCCCGGCAAATCCATACAGCCAATTTCGGTGAGACATCATGACCTGATGGTAAGGGTTACCATAATCATAATAAACACCCACCACTTGCCAACCATTACCTAAATTATCATACAGATCGATATAATCGCCGGGGCGTATATTCAACTTGAGAGACATAGATTCACTGATTAGAACGCCTTTTGAATGGTGTAATTGATACCAATAATTAGGAATACCTAGTTTAATCGTAAGCGCCTCAAGCTCTCCTTCTGAAGGACCAGTACTGACAACTTGAACACTGCCTTTAGGTGTTGCTATGTCTTTCTCCCAGCGCCACCACACAGAATCGACTTCTGGTTGATCAGATAACCAATTACTCATTCGAGCAGCTGCATTGTTCGTTGGGTAAATATATAAGTCAGCGGCCAATCTCTGTGTAAGCCATTTATCAGTCGTATCACGAAAGCTGCCAACCATGGTTTCAACACCAATATTTGCCGTAAGAGCAAGCATAAATGCCATCGTTGCTACGCCGCGGTAGCTCATACTGGCTGCAGCATCTGCAAAGAACCAACGAGCACGAACCCAGCGTAATGAGTATGAAAGGCTGTTAAATAATTTCCACATAATAAATGGTGTAAACAACGCCACACTGACAAGCATGAGCGCAATTATCGCAAAACCAGATTCTTGAGTTTGAGGGGCTTGGTACACCGCAACAGCTGCAACACAAAATGCACAACCGATAAGCGCTTGCCAAATGAATTCCGAACCAGCAAAACGCAGTATTGATAACCTAGAAGACAAACGAATAGGTTGGGATTGCAGAAGACGAATTAACGGCCATACACACGCTAAGAAAGCGCCAGTCAGAGCCATAAGTAAACTATAACCACTCCAAACCCAACTCCACTCAATCGACAAACCTACGTTCGCGTCGTATAAGTCACCTAAGCTTGCCGATACCGCTGGCAACAATTGGTTGGCTAGCATAACACCAAACACATTACCGCAAATCCAGCTTATGAAGACTAAAAGCAGAAGTTCAAAACATAAAGCTTTCGCTAATTGCCAGCCAGAGACACCCGTTTGGCGAAGAATGCCAACTAGCGGCTGTCTTTGAATGAATGAGAGAGACATCGCCTGATAGAAAATAAAGAGACCTACCACAAATGAAAGCATACCCATCGCAGTCAGGTTCATGTGGAATGCGCTGGTCAATGATTCAAGCTCAGCTTTAGAGTTTCGCGTAATTGTAAGCCCGTTAGGCAGCATATTTTTCAACGTTTCATACTTTTCAGCAGACATGTGACCACATGCAATAACGGATAAACCTGAACTTCTTTGCAGCATTCTTAATAAAGAAATATCCGCAATTAAGCGAGTACCATTGATCAGATTTTGCTGATCGACGACGACCGGTCCAAGTTGAGAACCATCAGCTAAATCAATATAGCTACCATCACTCCAATCCATATATTCAGCAAGGTCATCGCTGACAAGAATTGGGTAAGGTGGGCGCATTAAACGTAAAGTCGTCAGTTCCTTAAGTGCAACTCCAGGCTGAAGCTGAAGCATGGCAACAGGATCTAACCCGACAAGCATTAGATTTGAACCATTCTCAGCAGTAACACGATGGTTATCAAATGGTGCACACTGCTGGAAGCCTTCTCTTCTCAGCTGAATATAAAAGCCTTGAGGGATCTTATTTGCATTATGTTTTGGGCGAATTCGGTAAGGAAGAGGATTTGAAAAGAGTTTTTCGCCATGGGTATAGCTTTGCTTAGCGTGGTGGTTAATTGCCGTTACGCCAACAAGTAAAGAAACACCTAGAGTAAGACCAAGCCAAACAAGGATAATTTGTAAAGGGTGACGACGGTAATGACCTAATAGCGCTTTAACTACGGGCCATAACATGCAGTTGCCCTCCTTGAAGACGGATTTTACCATCCATATGCTGAGCCACTTTTTCACTGTGAGTCACTAAAAAAAGTGTACATTCTAGCTCGCGAGCCAGCGAGGTAAGTAAGCGCATTACCGCTTCAGCATTACGTTCATCCAAGCTACCAGTCGGTTCATCCGCAAGTAATAGCTTAGGCTCCATATAAAGCGCTCGCGCTATAGCCGCTCGCTGTTGTTGCCCGCCCGAAACTTCTTCAGGATAACGCCCTAGTAATGGCATTAAGTCCAAAGCTGACAGTATTTGACGCCATAATCCCTTGTCTTCAGGTAAACCTTTTAACTGGCGACAAAAACGAATGTTATCTGCGACATTAAGAGTTGGTAGCAAGTTAAACTGCTGAAAGATATGACCAATGTTGTTTCTGCGATAAGCCGTACGCTTTGTTTCAGATGAGCTGTGCATCTCGAAATGAGAGAACGCGATTTCACCGGAATCTGGCATGTCTAACCCAGCAATAAGGTTCAATAAGGTACTCTTACCAGATCCGCTCTCACCCATTAATGCAATTTGGTCACCTTGGTTTAATGTCAGCTCAGCACCTTGTAAAACTGGGTGGAATTCTCCCCCATCTACATAGCCTTTACATAGGTCTGACAGCTTTAACATTAAACAGCTCACATTAGTTAGAATTTGGAGTGAGAATCTACACTAATTCACTGTTAGTAGGAAGCAATTTGGCAGATAGATCACACCATAAGCATAATGTTGCACCGTTTATACGCTTTCCTTCTAATTTTCAATTAAGTTTTTAATCCATCGCTTACTTTTCATACGGTACAACGAGCCAAACCATTTGATCACTTCTTCGGTTAAAAACAACAAGTAAATCCATTCAGGCTTGAACCCAAAGTACATAGCAGCAACGGCAGCTAACGGAATACCAATGAGCCACTGAGCGACCAAATCCTGATACAAGCAAAACTTCACATCACCGCCAGCTCTAAGCACACCAACAATCACAGTCATTGGTATAGAACGGATAACAATACCGATACTTAGCACAACGATGAATTTTTCAGAAAGAGCTCTCGTTTCTTCTGTTAAGGCGCTGAACGCATTCAAAATTGGAATTTGAATAAAGTACAGAACAACCGCAACCACAATAGCGGTTAAGAAACTGATAATACTTATACCTAAAGCTTGGTAATAGACAGCTTCATTCTGTTTTGCACCCAGCTGATTCCCAATTAGCACCGCTCCAGCATTAGACATTCCGATCAATAAGCTTAAAGAAATAGATTCAACAGGTGTCATCACAGACAAGGCCGCCAAACCTTGAACACCTGATTGTCCCATTATGGCGTGGTATGCAAACAACCCCCCAGCCCACGCTAAAAAGTTGAATGTTGTTGGCAGTGACAACTTCAAAAATCTCGTTACCTTTTCTATCGTTGCCGCAGCGTTGATGTCACAAAAACGAAAAGCAAGTAAGTGCTTCTTAAAATATAAATAGCCGAATAAACACGCAACTTCGATTGCCCCACTTAGTACCGTAGCAATCGCCGCCCCTTTAATTCCAAGCGCAGGCGCACCTAAGTTACCGAAAATGAGCACCCAGTTAAGTAAAACATTAGACAGGATCCCTATCCCACTGAAGAAAGTACTTAAGCCTGGTCTGTGCATCGCTCGTAAGCCAACAGCCATACTACTCACACAGGCAACAGCAAACATGCTCAAAGACGTAATCACCAT
The DNA here is from genome assembly GCF_013114625.1 of Vibrio sp. 99-70-13A1. Classification (GTDB taxonomy): domain Bacteria; phylum Pseudomonadota; class Gammaproteobacteria; order Enterobacterales; family Vibrionaceae; genus Vibrio. The sequence continues at coordinate 9,494 of NZ_VTXD01000031.1, read as the reverse complement.
GTATTCAACACCTAAGCTGATCACTTCAGCAGAATCGGTTGTTAAAGACATAACTTGTTCAGGGAATGACACAAAAAAAGCGACCGTTAATGCAGCAAAAAACATGGCAACAATCCAAGTTAATGCCGTACTCTCTCTTACGCCTTGTTTATCCCCTGCCCCCCAATACTGAGCCGTCAGCAAGGCGCCACCTGTGGTCACTCCAACTAGCATAATAGTTGTAACAAACATCGCTCGGCTTGCCACGCCAACAGCTGCAATATCAGCTTCACCTAACTGGCCAAGCATTAATACGTCAACCAAACCTCGGCTGGAAAACATAATACTTTGAAGGGTAATAGGTAACGCGATCGCGATAAGACGGCGTAGGAAATCGCCTCTGGTGTGATAAAGAATATTGGAAAGCAGCATGAGCGCATCACCCTAACGGAAGACATTGATGATAAAAGAAAATTTTCAAGCTATTATATCAACGAATGCTTTTTAACCACATGACTAAATGGGGCAAATATGAAGAAAGTTCTTGTTTTAGGGGCTTCAGGTTATGTCGGCTCGCAACTGCTCCCATTGCTACTTGAGCAAGGTTATCAAGTAACGGCAGCAGCTCGGCATATCGACTATCTAAAAGCTCGCACCACTCCACATAAAAATCTAGAGCTTATCTATCTTGATCTGGAAAACAAAGCTGCAACAAATGATTTAGTCCCAGATTTTGATCTTATCTTTTTCCTTGTTCACGGCATGGCTGAAGGACATGATTTTATTGATTACGAACTGACATTAGCCAATAACTTCGCTGCTGCGTTGGGTCCCAAAAACAAACATGTCATTTATTTAAGTTCTCTCCAACCACAAACGGGTCAATCTGAACATTTACAAGCTCGCTTAAAAACAGGTGAAGTACTGAGATCTAAAGACGTTCCAATCACAGAGTTAAGAGCTGGAGTCATCATTGGACCAGGTTCTGCCGCTTTTGAAATAATGCGAGATTTTGTCTACAACTTACCAATAATGATCGCACCTAAGTGGGTAGATTCCAAAGCCAACCCTATTGCACTTGCAAATCTAAACCATTATTTACTGTGCTTGGCTGAAGACCCGCCTTCAAAACACCAAACTTTTGAAGTCGGAGGACCCAATATTGTCTCATACCGAAATCAATTCAAACATATCGCTAAAATAGCCAAGCGCCCCCTTCGTTTGTGGTCAACTTCCCTACTCACACCTAAAATGGCGTCTTACTGGTTAGGCGTAGTAACTTCTGTACCTTCAAGTATAGGTAGAGCTTTATTAGCAGGCTTAGAGCACGATTTCATTGCCAATTCCACAGCAATACAAGAGAAGTACCCACAACCATTAGTCAGCTTTGAAAGTATGGTGGAGAAAGCCATCAACGCCGAAGGGACTTTCATTAAAAGTAATGTATGGGGGTTTGACACGACCGCTTTCTCTCGTTGGCAGGCTGGATTTGGTTATTATCCCAAAAAAACAGGGGCGACAATCAAAACTTCAGTCTCCCAAGAAAACTTATGGAAGATCGCTCAGCAAATTGGTAGTCCAAAACAAGGCTACTTTTTTGCTAACGCTTTATGGCGGACTAGAGAATGGTTAGATATATTTTTTGGTGGCGGACGTCCGATAAGACAAATCCCTGAAGGACCTAATCTAAAGGTTGGAGATTATATTGATTCTTGGAAAGTCATTCGATTTGAAGACAACGCTTTTCTTTCGCTTTTTTTTGGAATGAAAGGTCCAGGGCTCGGTCGATTAGAGCTTGCCATTACGGATCTAGGAGAACACCGAGAGTTAACGATTACCGCTTGGTGGCACCCTAAAGGTTTCATGGGTTTAATGTATTGGTTCGCGATGATGCCAGCACACCTATTCATTTTTAAAGGCATGGTAAAAGCTATAGAGAAACAAGCCAAAGCCGTTCAGAAACAGATTTAAGCTTGAAAGTGCCGTTCAAACGAACGGCACTTTTATATTTTTTATTTAATTCCCAGTTAAACTGAGAGGCATTTCTGCCAATTGACTACCGCGATTTTCAGGGTAAACAATATATTCACCATGGTATTTAACCGCTGATTTATAATCCGTTACTTTGTGAAGCATAAAACCAGCTTCCATAGCCGATTCAATAAACTCTTGGTGGTTTCCTCGCACAAACCAATTCATTGGTCTTGCCATGATTTCGCCATCAAATGAATCGTCACATTGCTTTGCGCATAAGGCGAAAGAATGGTCACCATCAGTGAAAAACTGTATTTTTCCACCTGTTGTTAATTCATCTTCGCTTGAAACGCTCCAGCCTTTTTCATACATCTTATCCATGAAGGCTTCAACATCACTGTCTTTCAACGCTTTCGGTTCTTCACCCACTGGGAAGAATCGCGCATAAAACGCAGAAATACGTTTAAAAGTGAACATTAAATCAGCTTTGTTCCCTTTAGATCGCCCTTGTTTTTGCCAGCGGGTTAAATCAGCCACGATACTGCGATCAAAGCTTTGAGATTTCATGGCTTTCGTTACCCAACGCACCAAATAATGGTTGTTTGCAATGGGTGCGTCGACCGCTTTTTTAGATTTGTGTAGCTCCGCTAGTTCACCTAGTGCAGAGTTCACGAGTCTTTGAATTTCAATATAATAGTTCGACATTATGCCTTCTTTCCTAATGTCCAATATAACAATGCTGACAATATAGAACATATCGCCATCACAATAGCCATGGGGCCTGCACTATCACTTGGTAACATAGCAACCACCGCACCAATAACAGAACCCGTACCAAACCTTAATGTACCCGCCAAAGATGATGCTGTACCTGCCATATTTGGGTAACCGCTTAATAGTAGCCCCATTGAGTTACTGCCTATCGTCGAAAGCGTACCAATGAATAACATGACGAAAGGTACAATTCCCCATAAGCCTAAATCTAAATACCAGCCAGCAAATAGACCTAACCCCGCGAGTAGCTGAATAGTCAAGCTCGCCTTAAGCATGACATGTGAGCCTACTTTTTTAACGATACGCCCGTTGATGCTTGTCATCAGAATCATTGCAACGATATTTAAGCCAAATAGGTAACCGAAAAGATCCGGTCTGACTCCATAGACATCAATATAAACAAACGAGCCGGCCGTTAAGAATGCAAACATACCAGCAAACGAAAAGGCACCTGAAAAAATCAGTCCCATCGCCACAGGGTTACGACACAAACGGAAATAATTACGCATGGTCGTTTTAAAGCGCAACGGCTGCCTATTTTCTACAGGTAACGTTTCAGGAATCTTCCAAACAACCGCGGCAATCACAATCACAGCAAAAATTGCCAGAACCCAAAAAATAGAACGCCAGCCGAACCATAAAGCAAGATAGCCACCAATCATTGGGGCAATCAATGGGGCAACTGTCATCACTAGCGTCACGAATGACATGGTTCGCGCAAAATCTTCACGATCGAACATATCTCGTACAACAGCTTGGATGATTACCGCCGCAGCCGCACCTGCAAAACCTTGAGCAGCGCGCACATAGGTTAAAGCATCGATGCCTTGAGTTGTCGCACTGACCACCGATGCAATGCCAAACAACACAACACCGATGACTAATACAGGTTTACGACCATAACTATCGGCTAGAGGTCCGTGCAGCAATTGCCCAAGAGCAAAACCAGCAGTGTAAGCGGTTAACGTTATTTGCACTTCGCCTGCTGTTACACCGAGATCTTTTGCAATCGTTGGCATTGCAGGCAAATACATGTCAATGGCGAGTGGAGTCAGTGCGCCAATGGCACCTAAGATCAAGAATAGCAACAAACCTAATTGGGGCTGCTGAGGCTGAGAAGCAACGTTTTGATTCGATGTTTGCATATAGCTCCGACTAAATACTAGAACCCAATGGAGTATCGGGTATTCATAATGGCTGAGACTTTCCTAGTACCAGTCAAATAACACGAGCCGACGCTATCCTTGGTCGGCTTGATAAGGCGAAGAGGTATCTTTAATAAAACAAGATTCTTTCAGTTAAAAACTTTGATAAAAAAGTTGGGGAGTCACTGTTATCTAACTTGTAAGTGCATATAACTGATGATCGCATCAAACTTACAATTGCTCACCCAACTAATCATTGGCGTTAAAGGTTTAGACTTAAACCATTTACTTCCAGATAGAATCGACTTCTTCTTGAGTAAGGTAGCGATATTCACCCAACTCTAATTCTTCATCCATTTCAATCTCACCAATTTTCTCACGGTGTAATGCTTCCACTTTGTTACCTAGTGCCGCAAACATACGTTTTACTTGGTGGTATTTACCTTCATGGATTGTCAGCAAGACTTCTTTCTCAGCTCTAACATCTAAGTGAGCAGGCAGTGTTAACCCTGTTTCACTTTTAAGCTGAATGCCCTCTTTGAATTTTTCAACATAGTCGTCTTCAACTGGCTCAACCAACCATACACGATATGTCTTCTGACATTTATGCTTAGGTGAAGTTATACGGTGCGACCACTGACCATCATCTGTAATTAAAACTAAACCAGTAGTATCTACATCAAGTCGACCAGCAAAATGCAATTTGTCCATTTTGATTTCATCGAGCAATTCAAATGCAGTTTGGTTTGAACCATCTTCATGTGAACACACAAAACCTTCTGGTTTATAAAGCATGATGTAACGCGGGCCATGGACTCGTAGCTCGTTACCCTGCCACTCTACTACACACTCTTCAGTGATCTTAGTTGCACCACTTTTCACCATGACGCCGTTAACCGTCACTGTCTTGGTGTGTAATGTTTTTGTTGCTTCTCTTCGGGTTGCACCTAGTGCATCACACAAAAATTTATCTAAACGCATGAATACCTCATCTGATTTAAGTGAGGTATTATAGTCACCTTTACCGAAATAGTTGAGCGATTTCACATTATTTGTTGATCGCCTTGCCAACAACCTTACAAGATACTGTATGTACACTCTTCGACCTTACCAAGCTGACTCTGTTAAATCGGTTATTCACTACTTCCGAAAACACCAAACGCCTGCTGTTTTAGTCTTACCGACAGGTGCAGGAAAAAGCTTGGTCATCGCTGAACTTGCACGCCTAGCCAAAGGGCGAGTATTAATTCTTGCTCACGTAAAAGAATTGGTTGAACAAAATCACGCAAAGTATGAAGGGTATGATTTAAAAGGGTCTATTTTTTCAGCCGGTCTTGGTCGGAAAGAAACTGACCAACAAGTTGTCTTTGCCTCTGTTCAGTCTGTTGTTCGAAATTTAGATTCATTTTCAAACCAGTTTTCACTACTTGTTATTGATGAATGTCACCGCGTGCCAGATGAAAAAGACAGTAGCTACCAAAAAGTCATCAGCCATTTAAGAGAAAATAATTCTGGAATCAAAGTGCTTGGGTTAACCGCCACCCCTTACAGACTGGGAATGGGTTGGATTTATCAGTACCACACTCGTGGGCAAGTGCGCAGTGAAGAACCTCGCTTCTTCAAAGACTGCATTTTTGAATTACCCATTCGCTATCTTCTCGATGAAGGCTTTCTTACCCCTGCACGCATGGTTGACGCACCAGTATTAAGTTATGACTTCTCTCAATTAAAACCGGCAAGTACAGGGCGATATAAAGAAGCTGAACTGGATATGGTGATTGAGCAGTCTAAACGAGCTACTCCTCAAATCGTCGATCAAATCATTCACCTCGCTCAAGATAAACTTGGCATTATGGTATTTGCAGCCACAGTCCGACATGCGCAAGAAATCCTGAGTTTATTGCCTGAAGGTGAAGCCTCGATTGTTATAGGTGATACACCTACACTGGAACGTGACCAGATCATCAATGATTTCAAGCAACGTAAAATCAAGTTTCTGGTGAACGTATCCGTATTGACCACTGGATTTGATGCCCCACACGTTGACCTTATCGCCATTTTACGACCAACAGAGTCAATCAGTTTATATCAACAGATCGTTGGTCGTGGTTTGAGGCTCTCGGAAGGTAAAAAAGAATGTTTAGTACTCGATTATGCAGGCAACAGCTACGACTTATATCAACCTGAAGTTGGTGATCCTAAGCCAGATTCAGACAGCGAGATAATTACCATCCCTTGCCCTGCATGTGGTTTCAACAATAATTTCTGGGGAAAGCTAGACAATAATGGCTTTTTGTTAGAGCACTTTGGTCGAAAATGCCAAGGTTACTTTACTGATGAAGATACAGGTGAACGTGAACATTGTGGCTACCGATTTCGAGCCAAATACTGCAATGAGTGTGGCGCCGATAACGACATCGCGGCAAGAATATGTCACGAATGTGATGCAACCTTAGTCGACCCTGATAAAAAGCTGAAAGAAGCATTAAACCTAAAAGACGCATTAGTGTTCGAATGCTTAGAGATGGATTTGAATGTCTTCAAAGATGATAAAGGAAAGTCGCAGCTCAAAGTGACCTACCGAGGAGAAAACCAAGCTCAAGTTCATGAATTCTGGTCACTTACAACAAAAAAACAAAAGCAGAACTTCAAAGATCAATTCGTTCGACCACACTTAGCCGACAGGCATCGACCTTTTGAAGAGTCTTCTCCAAGTAAAGTGGCTGCAAACCAACACAGGTTCCGCCCACCCCAGTTTGTGATTGCACGAAAAGCTGGACGTTTTTGGAAAATGCGAGACAAAATTTTTGAAGACGAGCTTCAAGACCGTTAAGCTGACTAGATTCACTTTCTATTCATCTTAGCTCTTTTATACTAATGGATATCGACCTAACCTTGGATCAGCTATGTTAAGTAAGCTAATGATTGCGACCCTATCTTTGTTTTGTGCTTTGCTGTTTCCCAACCTAGCAATGGCTAAAGATCATAATAATGGTCATGAACTCGTACAGGATGTATATAAAGAAGGTACACGAATTGAATTCGATGAAGATCAAGATGAAGTCTATGACGCCGTCAAAGATGGCTTAATCAAACCTTTTTCTGAGCTTTATGAAACGATTGAATCTCAGTTGAATGGGCGAGTAATTCGAGTTGAACTAGAAGAAGATGATGACGAATGGGTTTATGAGCTCAAATTAGTTCATGACAATAACGTAATTAAAGTCGAATACAACGCGACAACGTTAGAAATGCTCGAAATCAAAGGTCGAAATTTACAAGACGTAATTAAAAAATAACGTAACCATCAGCGATAAAAATAAAGCTCAATCAGCAATAATTAATGGTAAGAATATGAAAATTTTAGTAGTTGAAGACGACCCAAGTTTAGGTCAACAAATTATAAAAACGCTGGAAGGTGCTGACTGGGTACCTGAACTGTCTCAAGATGGGATTGATGCACTTTATCGTGCGACTTCTGAAGAGTGGGACGCGATTGTTCTTGATCTCGGTCTTCCAAAACTTGACGGCCTTACTGTACTAAAAGGCATTCGAGACGAAAACATCAATACCCCGGTTGTCATTTTAAGTGCTCGTGACACTTTGACTCAACGTGTTGAAGGTCTCAATGCTGGTGCTGATGACTACCTGACTAAACCGTTTGAAATGGTTGAGCTGATTGCCCGTATCCGTGCGCAATTACGCAGAGCTTCAGGTAACGCTTCCCCTATTCTTCAAATGGGTGATTTAAGCTTAGATACAAGAAGTTCAAAAGTATTATGGCAAGGTCAGGCGGTAAGCTTAACGGCTTTAGAATATAAAGTGGTTGCTTATTTTATGCACAACGCTGACAAGGTCATTTCGAGAACTGAATTAGTTGAGCATATCTATAAGCAAGATTTTGATCGTGACTCTAATACCGTCGAAGTTTTTATCGGTCGTATCCGTAAAAAGATTGCACCTAAGGTGATTAAAACCGTTCGTGGCCTTGGCTATCAACTCAACGTTGATTAAAAGTAATAAGCTTAAAAATTCCGTTTTGATATTACCTGTGAGCGTATAGATACATTGCGCTCATTGGTCTCAATAACTCACTATCTTCTGCGCTGATTAAGAGGATTCATCGTGCCGAAAGCCACCCTCAGTAAACCAAACTTAAAAAATATCAGCTTAAAAAGCCGCTTGCTTCTCGCAGCGGCTTTTTGGCTTGGGGCAATGATCTTAGCGGCAGGTATCGGTATACCTAAGCTTGTTAATGATTATCTGATTGATGATGTTAAACAGCAGCTGAATCTTACCTTAGATGAATTAACCGCCAATATTGAAGTCGATAAAAACAACCAGTTAGTCATGCTTGAACGTCTTTCTGACCCAAGATTTTATCAACCCTATAGTGGTGTGTACTGGCGCGCAGCCACACAAGATCAAACTCTTAGATCTCGATCTTTATGGGATAAAAACCTATCTGTCACTGACAAGCCTATCCGTAAGATTATTAAGGGAGCAAAAGGTGAAAGCCTGATCTATGTTGAACAAAACATTTACCTACCCGAACTAAGTGACCCTGTCACTATAATTGTCGGTCTAGATGAAGATCCTCTTGAGTCAACACTGCATAAACTTACGGGTCAGGTATGGATAATCTTAGGTTTGCTCTTTATTGGCGTACTGCTTTTGATCGGAATACAGGTAAGTTGGTCTCTTTTACCTTTAAATAAAATGCAGCGCGAACTTGCTATGCTTCGAAAAGGAGAGCAACAAGTACTTAGCAGTAATTACCCTAAAGAAATTTCTCCACTAGTTTCCGACCTAAACGCCCTCCTTTTCCATTATCAAGAATTACTGGAACGAGCCAGAAACCATGCGGGAAACTTGTCACATGCCTTAAAAACACCGCTTTCTGTGTTAAAAAATGAAATTGCTGCACTACCTGAAGAAAAGCAACAAAAACTGTCACAGCCCGCCAATCAATTGCAAGATCATATCGACTACCATTTAGGCCGTGCTCGTATGGCAGGCGCCATGAATATCCTATCGGTAAAGTCTTCACCTTCTGAACGCATAGACGCGATTTCAATGGCATTTGATAAGGTGTATGCCGCCAATGACATCACATTAATTAATGAACTAGATTCTGAACTGGAAGTCACTGTTGATCAGACCGATCTTGACGAAATGGTCGGTAACTTATTAGAAAATGCCTATAAGTGGGCAAACAGTATTATCAGAGTTCATTCAACAGATCTTGAAAATGGCAACATTGAACTCATTATTGAAGATGACGGAACAGGCATACCTCCAGAACAACTTGAACAAGTCATTAAGCGAGGTGTGAGACTCGATGAAACCACTCCTGGAACGGGTTTAGGTTTGAATATCGTGAATGAAATGGCGCACAGTTACCGTGGTAGCCTCGAACTAGCTGAAAGCTCGATGGGCGGCTTAAAAGCTACATTGATACTGAATCAATTTAAAGACTAAGCTTCGTACCTTTCTTGTTTATAAAAGGAAGCCTTAGCTAGCATCTAGCATCTAGCATCTAGCATCTAGCATCTAGCATCTAGCATCTAGCATCTAGCATCTAGCATCTAGCATCTAGCATCTAGCATCTAGCATCTAGCA
>NZ_VTXD01000004.1 GCF_013114625.1 Vibrio sp. 99-70-13A1 | reverse complement strand
GCACCGGTCTTGAAAACCGGCAACCGTTAATAGCGGTTCTAGGGTTCAAATCCCTATCCCTCCACCACCATTGAAAAGCCCGCTGAGAAATCAGCGGGCTTTTTCATATCTGCTATTTAGAAAAACAAAAAAGAGCACTAACGTGCTCCCTCTATTATTCTCTTAATCAACATATCTAAAGTTAACTAGTCAGGGAGATACTTTCCTTCGGCGACTTGCCAGAATGCTCTAATCAGTGGGTTCTCCAGTTGAGATCGTTTACAGCAAACTCCTAATTCAAACGGTTTTATCGGTTCTATTTTCAAACGATCGACTTTGTCTCTCACTGGACTGTTGTTAATGACGACATCAGGAGCTATACCCACTCCACAACCCAGCGCTACCATACTTACAATCGCCTCGTGTCCAGATACCTGGGCGTAAATACTGGGCTTAATCTTCATCTTTTTGAACCATGCATTTGCACGTTCACGAGCAGTACCAGCTTCGGGAATGATAAAAGGCACTTCATTCCAATTTGGCTTTTCGGATTGCAGTTGCTGACTAAAGCTACTGACACCTGATGGGATGATCACTGACAGTGGTATATCGCTGATGGTTTCGAATTCTAATCTTGAAGGCAAAATGTCAGGTTTAGCTGAAATAGCAATATCAGCCTCATCATTCAGTATCTTGTCGATGGATTGTGCTGGATCACCGGTTGATAGCTTAAACTCAATATACGGATGAATAGCCCTGAATTCGGTAATGAGTTCAGGAAGGTGGCTATAGCTTGCTGTTACGGAGCAGAAAATACGGATCTCACCCTTGAGCTCCTGTTCTCCGCCTTTTAGGTGAAGATTATATTGCTGCCACTCGCCAACGATGCTCAATGCCACAGGCAACAGATGTTTCCCTGCAGGTGTGAGGTCAACACTTCGGTTATCCCTGATAAGCAATTCTTGCCCTGTTTCTTCCTCAAGCTTTTGTATTTGACGACTAAGGGCTGAAGGACTGACGTGCATAGCAGCAGCTGTTTTGCTGAAACTCTTGCTATCACATAAATGTATAAATAATTGTAGAGATTTTATGTTCATGTTCTGTGATTGTTCTCATGTTGCATTTATTGCAATAACTAATTGTGAATATATCACTTTAAGCAACGGGGTGCCTGTTTTAGTATGAAGTCATTCGATAGAGAGATATCGACCTTACGGACTTATTTTTAAAGGAGTGCCCTACAATGGCTAACTATTTCAATACATTAAACCTTCGTGAGCAACTAGACCAATTAGGTCGCTGCCGTTTCATGGATCGTGAAGAATTTACGACAGAAGCTGAATATCTTGAAGGTAAGAAAATCGTAATTGTTGGTTGTGGTGCTCAAGGCCTAAACCAAGGTCTAAATATGCGTGATTCTGGTTTAGATGTATCTTACGCTCTACGCCAAGCTGCAATTGATGAGAAGCGTCAATCATTCAAGAATGCTGACGAAAACGGCTTTGTAGTTGGTAGCTACGAAACGCTAATCCCTCAAGCAGACCTAGTTATTAACCTTACTCCTGATAAGCAACACACTAATGTTGTTGAGACAGTAATGCCTCTAATGAAAGAAGGCGCTGCTCTTGGTTACTCTCATGGTTTCAACGTTGTTGAAGAAGGCATGCAATTACGTGCTGACCTTACTGTTGTAATGGTTGCACCTAAGTGTCCAGGTTCTGAAGTACGTGAAGAGTACAAACGTGGCTTCGGTGTTCCAACACTGATCGCTGTTCACCCAGAAAATGACCCTAAAGGCGAAGGCTGGGATATCGCTAAAGCTTGGGCTGCAGGTACAGGTGGTCACCGTGCAGGTTGCCTAGAGTCTTCATTCGTAGCTGAAGTTAAATCTGACCTTATGGGTGAGCAAACTATTCTATGTGGCATGCTACAAGCAGGTTCTATCGTATCTTACGAGAAGATGATTGCTGATGGTATCGAACCAGGCTACGCAGGTAAACTTCTACAATACGGTTGGGAAACGATTACTGAAGCACTTAAGTTCGGTGGCGTAACTCACATGATGGACCGTCTATCTAACCCAGCTAAAGTTAAAGCGTTTGAGCTTTCTGAAGAGCTAAAAGATCTAATGCGTCCGCTTTACAACAAGCACATGGATGACATCATTTCTGGTCACTTCTCTAGCACTATGATGGCTGACTGGGCGAACGATGACGTGAACCTACTAGGCTGGCGTGAAGAGACAGGCGAAACAGCATTCGAAAACTACCCAACTTCTGACGTAGAAATCTCAGAGCAAGAGTACTTCGATAACGGTATCCTTATGGTTGCTATGGTTCGTGCGGGTGTTGAGCTAGCATTCGAAGCAATGACAGCATCTGGCATCATCGATGAGTCTGCTTACTACGAGTCTCTACATGAGCTTCCACTAATCGCAAACACAGTTGCTCGTAAGCGTCTTTACGAAATGAACGTTGTAATCTCTGATACAGCTGAGTACGGTAACTACCTATTCGCAAACGTAGCAACACCGCTACTACGCGAGCAGTTCATGCCTTCAGTTACAACTGACGTAATCGGTCGCGGTCTAGGTGAAACATCCAACCAAGTAGATAACGCTAAGCTAATTGAAGTAAACGAAGCTATCCGTAACCACCCTGTAGAGTACATTGGTGAAGAGCTACGTAGCTACATGAGCGACATGAAGCGTATCGCTGTAGGCGGTTAGTTAGTCGCTTAGATACTGATAAATTTGTAGAAAAAGCAAAGCAGTATCACTAGCTCCTTACAGGTTGGAGCCTTAATTAAGCAACACAACATCTAATAAAAAGGCTTGGTCGCCGTTGACCAAGCCTTTTTTCTTTTAGGCGCAAAGTATTCAAACCAATCAAATGAACATGGCTTGATAGGTCTTCGTCGTCGATTTTCAGTTCTTAATTGAGTCTCAGAAAAATAAAAGGGTTGGTGTTTTCACACCAACCCTTTCAATTTTCTTGCTTTGCGGCTTACTTGTCAGCAATCTTTGCTTCTAAATCCGCTAGCTTCTGTTCCATCTCTGTCAACTTTTGACGAGTGCGTAGCAGAACTTGTGTTTGAACATCAAATTCTTCACGGCTCACAACGTCTAGCTTGTTTAGTTGCCCTTGGATAACTTGGCGAACTTTTTGGTCTACGTCTGAACCCAGTTCTTTAACTGGTTGAGGCATTGAGTCGTGTATTTGCTTAGCAATTTGCTCTAGTTTTTTTGGATCAAACATATCAATTAAAACTCCTGAATATTTCCTACTATTCTATTTAATCGCACTCAAAATGTCGCCTCTGGCGTATAAAAAAAGGCCACCGAAGTAGCCTTTTTAATTGTGAATACGACCTAGAGATTACTTATTATCAGCTAATTCTCTATGCGCCGCTTTTGCTTCGTCGACGCGAGCTAGTTTTTCTAGATCTTTATCTTCAACGAATACTGGTAGAGGCTTATGTTTCTCTGCCAAGTAGCTGTAAATTACAGGTAATACAAACAGAGTAAATAGCGTACCAATCGCTAGACCAGCAACAATTACAATACCAATACTGAAACGCTGAGCTGCACCCGCACCTGTTGCGTACATTAGTGGGATAAGACCTGCAATCATTGCCGCAGTCGTCATCAGAATTGGACGAAGACGTACTTTCGCCGCTTCCATTACCGCTTCAATACGAGTCTTGTTGTTATGTAGCTGTTCTTCTTTTGCTACCTCACAAATCAAGATACCGTGTTTAGTAATTAGACCGACTAGCGTGATCAAACCTACTTGCGAGTAAATATTCATCGATGCGGTTCCCCATGCCAGTGCGACAAGAGCTCCACAAATAGCCAGAGGAACTGACACCATGATAACCAGCGGATCTTTTAGTGATTCGAATTGAATTGCTAGAACCAAGAAAATGATCGCTAGTGCGAGACCAAAAGTAGCATATAAGGCGCTGCCTTCTGTTACGTATTGGCGTGCTTCACCCATGTAATCGTGGTTGTAACCACTTGGTAATTTGGTTGCTGCAATATTCTCAAACCAAGCAATAGCATCACCCATAGCAACGCCAGGAGTCGGAACTGCCCCAATGGTAGCTGAATTCAGCTGATTGAAGTGTGGCAATGAGCGTGGCTCAGCAACAACATCAATAGTGATTAAGCTGCCAAGAGGTACTGCATTACCATCAGCTGCACGAACGTAGTAGTTGTTCATTGATTCTGGGTTTAGACGGTATTTACGCTCAACCTGAGGAATTACCTCATATGAACGGCCGTTTAAGTCAATGCGGTTTACGTAGCCATCAGACATCATTGTGCCAAGAGTGATACCAATGTCTTGCATTGTCACCCCGTAAGCCCCTGCTTTGTCTTTATCGATGTTGATTTTCATCGTGGCAGAATCATAGTTTAAATCGAGGTCAGAATAGACAAACTGAGGGCTTGATTTTACATCAGCAAGAATATCAGTCGTGATCGTGAACAAGCTTTCAAATGAGTTCGGTGTTGTGATAACGAACTGAATTGGTAAGCCTGAACCTGCACCTGGTAACTCTGGCATTTGGAATGCAGTCACTGCCATTCCTGGTACACCACTTACCAGACCGGTAACACGGTTTGCTACTTCAGATTGGCTTGCTTCTCGCTCACTCCAAGGAACCATTGATGCAATACCAAAGGCTTGGTTTGAACTAGGCACACCTGTGAATACTTGTGCATACTTTACTTCAGGTTGATCTGAAAGAATCGCATTCACGTCATTCATGGTGTTCTGCATAAAATCTAAGTTGGCGTTAGAAGGCGCAGTACCCATCAGCATGATTACACCTTTATCTTCTGAAGGTGCGAGTTCACTTGGGATAAACTTAAACAACAATGGTAGTGTGCCGAACACGATCAGTGAAAAAACAATAACCACTGGTCGGCTCTTCATGATGCCACCAAGTATCTTCACATAGCCATTAGCCATTGCATCTAGGCCGTTATGGACCTTTTGCTCGAACTTGCTTGGTTTCGCGTTAGCCTTAAGCATTTTTGAACACATCATAGGCGATAGTGTTAATGCGACAATACCTGATACGAAAACGGCTCCCGCTAATGTAAGAGCAAACTCTTTAAATAGCGAACCGGTGATGCCACCCATTAAAGCAATTGGGGCATAAACCGCGCCTAGTGTCAGTGTCATTGCGATAACTGGTACGGCAATTTCACGGGTACCGATAATAGCGGCGCGGAAAGGGGACTCTCCGAGCTTTATATGCCGGTCGACGTTCTCAAGTACAACGATTGCATCATCAACCACCAAGCCGATAGCCAGTACCATCGCCAGTAGTGTCATCAGGTTCCATGAGAAGCCCATCGCTTGCATTACCATTGCCACACCAATTAGAGAAAGTGGGATAGTAACGATAGGGATAAGTACTGCTCGGAATGAACCAAGGAACAAGGTAATTACGATTAATACAATTAACGCTGCTTCAAGAATAGTTTTAATAACCTCTTGAATAGATTCATTAATAGCAATGGTCGAATCATACATGACATTCATCGAGATGTTGCTTGGTAAGTTCTTCTCTAGTTGAGGAAGAAGCTCAAGAACATCGGCTGCAATGTTGATCGGGTTTGCACTTGGGGCCGCATTTATTGCAGCAACAACGGCTTCTTGACCATTTGCACTCGCTCGGTAAACATCGTGGCTTTTCTCTAAAGAAACCTTAGCGATATCAGAGAGACGAATGATTTCACCTTCGCCACTTTTTACTACTAAGTTCTCTAATTCTTCAGTGTTTGATACCTGAGTATCGGCACTGCCGTTATAAAGAACAAACTCACCCGTTGCTTGACCAGTTGCTGATTGGTAGTTATTGGCATTTAAGACCGTCATAACATCCGAAGCAGTCAAGTTTAATGCTGCCATTTTTGCTGGATCTAGCCATACGCGAAGTGCGTATTTCATACCACCATAAAGGTCAACTTTAGACACACCATTAACCGTAAATAGCTGCGGGTTAATTACTCGTTCTAGGTAATCGGTAATTTGGCTTGAAACCAATTCATCACTCGTAAAACCAATGTAGAGTACAGCCGTAGTCGAACCTGTCGACATGGTTACCGTTGGATCTTCAGATTCTTTAGGAAGCTGAGATCGTACAGAGTTAGTTTTAGCCAATATATCCGACAAAGCCGCATTGGGGTCGGTGTTCAACTTCATATTTACTGTAATAGTAGAAGTACCTAATACAGAGGAAGAAGTCATATAGTCGATATTATCTGCTTGTGCTACCGCCTGCTCGAGAGGTTGGGTGATAAAGCCTTGGATAAGATCGGCACTTGCACCGTAGTAACCAGTTGAAACTGTTACTACGGTATTCGTCATTTCAGGGTATTCTCGCACCTGCATTTTGAAGATTGCTTGTAAGCCAAGTAATGCAATCAAAAAGCTGATGGATACCGCTAGAACTGGACGTTTTATGAAAACATCAGTAAAGCGCATTGTGCCTCCAATTACAGCATTGGTGTTTCAGACGGTGGAGTTAGAGAGTCGCTTTCAACGACTTTAACTTTAGCATCATTACTTAAGCGAACTTGACCTGAAGTCACGACGATATCGCCAGGCTTCACGCCTTCAAGGATGTGCGCTTTGTCTTTTGCTCTTTCACCCACTTTAACTACATGCTGTTTCACACGCATTTCGCCATCTACATCTGAAATAATGTAAACATTGTCACCGTAGAGAGTGAATGTGATAGCAGTTTGAGGAAGCGTTACTTGGTTCTCAAGCTTCGGAAGAATGATGTTGGCACGAGCGAACATACCGCTACGAAGCTTACCGTCATTGTTTGGAATATCGGCTTGAACTTGGATTAAACCACTTTGAACACTTACTGCTGGCTCAATTGCGCTGATAGAACCTTGGAATGGTCGTTCAGGATAAGCATCAACATAAATATCAATTGCCTGACCAACATTGATTCGTGAGATATCATTTTGAGAGACAGTAAAGCGTAGGCGCATTACCGTTGTGTCTTCTAGACGAACGATATCAGTACCTGACTGTAGGTATTGACCAAGGTAAACATTACGAATACCCACTTTACCATCAAAAGGTGCACGAATTTGGCGACGTTCAATAGAGGCTTTTAAGCTCTCAATATCAGCAGATAATGAGAAAAAGTTAGCTTCTGCATCATCATAAGCCTCTTTAGAAATAGAGCCCTTTTTGAATAGACCTTTGTATCGTTTGTATTTAGCTTCAGCTGCAGGTAAACGAGCTTGAGTACTTTTCAAGTTCGCTTTTTCTACTTCTGAATCTAGACGAACAAGTTGTTGATCTTTTTTAACGTCAGTACCAGATTCAAACGAAATTTGATCAATGATACCAGCCGTTTCATTGGCAAGAGTCACACCTTGGTTTGGTTCAATAAAGCCGATTGCCTCAATAACTGGAACCCAGTCAACGGTATCCACTTCCATAGCGGTAACTGGAAAAGCAGGCTCTGGCATATTTGCGAACGCGGCCATTTTTTGTTGGATGTCGTATATGCGATATCCAAAAACGCTACCGAATAGTACAAGTACAATTGATAGCATGATAATCCACTTTTTCATTCTTATTTGAACTCCAAGTTAGTGTTTAATTATTGCATCCCAACTGGCTTCAATAGCGGCATCTAATGCAGCATCATCCAATTGGTAAAAGCCTAAAGAATGCTTACGAGCTAGTGAAACACTAGCGGCTAAGCTCAGACCACTTAATACTTCATTATCAAGCGGTTTAAAAAGTCCTTGCTCTTTACCTTCATTAAATAGCAGTTCGACCTGGGAAAACATAATTCGTTCTAAATCCCGAAATTGAGTGCAATGAGTTGTTGGCAAAGAATCGTATTGAATTCGATTTTTTATTGCAGCAAGGTTAGTCCCAGCTAAGTTCCATATGTTTAACCACATGGTTCGGTAGCGTTGTTTTATTGGTTGTGAATCATCAACGCCTTCTTGTACAGCATTCGCAACTTGTTGAGTAACTTGTATGCGAACCTCTTCAATTAGGTGCTCTTTATCATCAAAATAGCGATAAATAGTACCAGCGGCCACTCCTGCTTGTTTCGCTAATTTATGCATGGATAAGCCTTGAAAGCCTACTTCTGCAATAAGAGCTTCAGCAGCAGAGAGTATCTGAAGACGTTTATCCTGAGATGTATTAATGATCATAAATCATCACCAGTGAATGAACGTTCATTCATTATAGCTTAAGAACCATACATTAATGCAACATAGTTTTGCATGACACGCGTAAAAATCTTGTAAAAGAGAACATAGCATTCCCCGTGTTGCAGCATTATTATAGGAATGTACCTAAACAAGACCTCATTAATTTATGTTGAGAACTCGATGAAACTGAATCCAAGACAAGATGAAGCCGTGAAATACGTTTCTGGCCCCTGCCTCGTTCTAGCGGGCGCTGGCTCAGGTAAAACACGCGTAATCACTAATAAAATTGCTTACTTGGTTCAGCAGTGTGGGTATAAAGCTAGAAATATAGCCGCAGTAACTTTTACCAATAAAGCCGCTCGCGAAATGAAAGAGCGTGTTGGGCAAACTCTTGGGAAAAATGAATCTAAAGGGTTGATAGTGTCTACCTTTCATACGATGGGGCTAACCATTATTCGAAAAGAGTACAAGGCTCTAGGGTTGAAGGCTGGTTTCTCATTGTTTGATGACCAAGATCAGTTAGCACTGTTGAAAGAACTTACAGAAACACAAATTGATGGCGATAAAGATCTGCTGCGTGCATTAATGAGTACTATTTCGAACTGGAAGAATGACATGTTGACGCCAGATCAGGCGAAAGCACGTGCTCAAGGTGAACAAGAACAGTTGTTCGCATTTTGCTTTGAGATGTATCAAAAACAGATGAAAGCTTATAACGCTCTAGATTTTGATGATCTGATCGCGATGCCGGTATTACTGCTGAAAACCAATCAGGAAGTACGTGAACGTTGGCAGTCGCGGATTCGTTACTTGTTGGTTGATGAATACCAAGATACCAACACAAGCCAATATGAATTGGTTCGTTTACTTGTGGGAGAGCGTGGTCGCTTGACGGTAGTAGGCGATGATGACCAATCCATTTACTCCTGGCGTGGCGCAAAGCCTCAAAACTTAGTGTTACTTGGTGAAGATTACCCAAATCTGCGATTGATCAAGCTAGAACAAAACTACCGTTCGACCAGTCGAATCTTGCGAGCAGCGAATATCTTGATCGCTAACAACCCGCACGTTTATGAAAAATCGCTATTCTCTGAGATCCCAGATGGAGAAAAGCTCAAGGTTTTGAATGCTAAGAATGAAGAGCATGAAGCTGAGCGCATTACTGGTGAAATCATTGCGCATAAGTTCTTAAATAGAACGGATTACAAAGCTTATGCTGTGCTTTATCGCGGAAACCATCAATCTCGTTTGATTGAAAAAGCCCTAATGCAAAATAGAGTTCCTTACAAAATCTCTGGTGGGACTTCATTTTTTGCTCGTGCTGAGATTAAAGACATCATGGCTTATCTTAGAGTGTTGGTGAACCCTGATGATGACAACGCCTTCTTACGCATTGTGAATACGCCACGCCGTGAAATTGGTCCTGTCACCTTAGAGAAGTTGGGTAGTTACGCCAACATGCGTGGTAAAAGCTTATTTGCAGCCAGTTTTGAAATGGGGTTGGAACAAACGCTCACAGGGCGAGGCTTAGAAAATCTTCGACGTTTTTCTGATTGGATTGTTCGAATCTCGGATAATGCTGAACGTGGAAATACCGTTGAAGCGGTACGATCTTTGGTTCGTGACATCAACTATGAAGATTGGCTCTACGAAACTTCAGCAAGCCCTAAAGCCGCCGAGATGCGCATGAAAAACGTGTCGGACCTATACAGCTGGATTGTTGCCGATTTAGAAGGTGACAATTACGACAAAGAAGAGAAGACATTAAGAGAAGTGGTTCAACGTTTAACTCTGCGTGACATGATGGAACGCGGCGAAGATGATGAAGATTCTGATCAAGTACAACTAATGACGCTGCATGCTTCTAAAGGTCTAGAGTTCCCTTATGTTTATTTAATGGGAGCAGAAGAAGGTATTTTACCCCACCAAACGAGTGTCGATGAAGGCAATGTAGAAGAAGAACGCCGTCTTATGTATGTAGGCATTACTCGAGCCCAGAAAGAGCTAACATTCACTAAATGTCGTGAGCGTCGACAGTATGGTGAACTCATTAAACCTACGCAGAGCCGTTTTTTAGACGAGCTGCCATTTGAAGATATTGAATGGGAAAATATGAAGAAGCCACAAACCGCAGAAGAGCGTATGGAAAAAGGGCAGGCACATATTGCTAATATAAGGGCGATGTTCAATAAGAAGTAAGACCGTTAGTTAGCGGTATTACTCAATAATGAAATATTAAAAAGGTGACCTTGTGGTCACCTTTTCTGTTTATGTTAGAAGCCGTTTGCTTATTGGATTACAGACCCGCAATCATATGCTCAATAGCATCTACGATTTCGTCATCTGAACAATCCATACAAGAACCTTTAGCGGGCATTGCATTAAAGCCGTTGATCGCATGGTCTTTTAGAATGTCTTTACCTTGAGCGATACGAGGTGCCCAGTCTGCAGCGTCACCTGTTTTAGGTGCTCCGCTTACTCCTGAAGAGTGACAAGCAATACAGAAAGTTCCGTATACCGTTGCGCCATCTCTAGGGCCTGTAGGCTCAGCCTTAACAGGTTCACTACCAACTAAATAGACCTGACCTACTGGTTTGATGCGTTCAGCAATTGCATCTTGTTCAGCTTGGCTCAAGTTTGAAGCCATAGCGGCCGTAGAAAAAGTTAAAGCTGCGATGACAACGGTTAAAATTCGACGAGACATATCCATTAAACTCACTTTACATTCCCAAGGTAAGTACATGCTTACCAATTTATAGTGTTATAGCGGCATCTTGATCCAACTTTGCATGAGCTGCTGTTAAATCAATGTAAATAATGGGTGATTATATCCTGATAAGTTGTTGCAATAAACAACAACTTATACGCTTCAGTGCTTTGTCACGCTCAAACTAGGGGTTTATCACATATTAACTGCTGAAAAATAGACCAAACGATAAAAAAAGTAAAAAAAGTACTAGACGACCTAGGGTGATATACGTATTATTCCACTCCGCCGACAGGGCATGCGCCTGTAGCTCAGCTGGATAGAGCGTTGGCCTCCGGAGCCAAAGGTCGAAGGTTCGAATCCTTTCAGGCGCGCCATCCGGTTACTTATTTCGATAAGTGAGAAATTGGCAACAAAAGAAATAATGGTGGCTATAGCTCAGTTGGTAGAGCCCTGGATTGTGATTCCGGTGGTCGCGAGTTCGAATCTCGTTAGCCACCCCATTCTTTCTTTACAAAAATCGGTAGCTTAGGCTTCCAGTGTTGACTCATTATTCCCAAGAGTTGAGACGAAATTAGTCGGTGAATAGCGCAGCTTGGTAGCGCATCTGGTTTGGGACCAGAGGGTCGGGGGTTCGAATCCCTCTTCACCGACCATTATTTCAATAATCGCTTTAAAGCGGTTATATAAAAAATTAGTGGTGGCTATAGCTCAGTTGGTAGAGCCCTGGATTGTGATTCCGGTGGTCGCGAGTTCGAATCTCGTTAGCCACCCCATTAATTTTGGTAGCTTTTTTAAGCTTCCTGTTTGAGAAATCAAACGAAACGTCTCGGTGAATAGCGCAGCTTGGTAGCGCATCTGGTTTGGGACCAGAGGGTCGGGGGTTCGAATCCCTCTTCACCGACCACCTTAAAAGCCTCGTCAGAAATGACGAGGCTTTTTTCATTTCTAGCGATAAATTTCATTCCAGATGCCAACTCGCTTTAATAGCGCTCTTGATAGCATCCCTTTCTTTATTCTGATGACTAATTTCACACTTTAGATAAATACCTCAATGCGATCGTCATTTCCGACTAGGCTCTATTGTGGGTGTTTTTTATATAAAATCACCTTTGAAGTAAAAACCTATCAAAAATCCAATTTTATGGTCTTATTGACTGTATATGCTTGTAATGATAGTAGTTATATCTGTCTTGTCTGGTTTTAATAGCGTATGTTTTTATTGTGTTAAATTTTAGTTTGATGAATATTTATTGCTAGTCTGCTTGAGGCTATCTCATGTTTTTTAATGATTGGACTTGTTTAACCTCAGTTTTAGCTTAATAAATAGTCTTTGTTGCATATTGAACGTCATTCGTAAATTATATTATATGTTTGAGTTTTGAATAGT
The DNA here is from genome assembly GCF_013114625.1 of Vibrio sp. 99-70-13A1. Classification (GTDB taxonomy): domain Bacteria; phylum Pseudomonadota; class Gammaproteobacteria; order Enterobacterales; family Vibrionaceae; genus Vibrio. Next base: position 167,163 of record NZ_VTXD01000004.1, on the reverse strand, counting down.
TATGCGTCGTTTTTGCTTTCAAATCGTCGAATATCGACTTTTTATCCTAATTTTGTTGCTTTTGTGTGAATTATTTGCCAAATTGTTTGCCGTATAAAATATCAGAACAATATTCTGATATGAATGGATTCAATTTTTCAGACAGGGCAGAAAGCTGCCATAGCAGTAGAGGTCTGGTAATGTCACTTTTAGAAGTTAAAAACCTTCGGATCGAATACCCATCTCGTCATGGAGTTCATGCCGCCGTTAAATCATTGTCGTTCAATATTGAGCGTGGAGAGATTGTCGGCGTAGTTGGCGAGTCTGGAGCGGGTAAATCGACAGTTGGTAATGCTGTGATTGATTTATTAAGCCCTCCTGGTCGTATCGCGAGTGGTGAAGTTTTCCTTGATGGTGAAAAAGTATCAGGACTATCTCCTGAGCAAATGCGCAAAGTACGTGGTTCTAAAATTGGATTTATCTTCCAAGACCCAATGACGTCATTGAACCCGCTATTCACTGTTGAGCAGCAATTAAAAGAAACGATCCATGCCAATATGAAGGTATCGGACGCAGAAGCTTATCAACGTTCATTAGATCTAATGAATCAAGTGGGTATCCCACAACCTGAGAACCGTCTCAAACAGTATCCACACCAATTCTCTGGCGGCATGCGTCAGCGTGTTGTTATTGCGATTGCATTGGCAGGTGAACCTGACCTAATCATCGCAGATGAACCAACAACGGCACTGGATGTTTCTATCCAAGACCAGATCTTGGGTTTGATTCGCGATTTATGTATTAAGAAAAACGTAGGCTGTATGTTGGTTACGCACGATATGGGTGTTGTGTCTAACGTTACCGACCGCGTAGCCGTTATGTATCGTGGTGATTTGGTTGAGTTTGGTCCAACGGCGAAAGTCCTTGGCACGCCTGAACACCCTTATACGCACAGTCTTATCTCAGCGGTTCCTCGTTCAGATCGTAAACTCGATCGTTTCCCTCTTGTGAGCTACATCGAAGAAGCGCATGAGATGGAACCACTTGATGTGAAAAACCACTGGTTAGGTCAAAGCCAAGATCACCGTGATTACACCGGTCCGCTGTTGAATGTTGAAAACGTAAACTTACGCTTTACCACCAAGGACTCTTTCTTTGAGAGTCGTCGTGAGTACGTTCAGGCGTCAAACAACGTGAGTTTTGAAGTGCATGAAGGTGAAACTTTTGGTTTAGTTGGCGAGTCTGGTTCAGGTAAATCAACCATCGCACGTGTAATCGCAGGTTTGTATGCACCTAACTCAGGCAAGGTAACCTTCGAAGGTATTGACCTTACTGGGCTGAAATCTGAAAAAGAGCGTCGTCCAATGCGCCGCCAAATGCAGATGGTATTCCAAAACCCGTACACGTCAATGAATCCACGTATGAAGATTTTTGACATTGTCGCAGAGCCAATTCGCTTCCATAAGCTGACTCGTAACGAGAATGAAACTCGTCAGATCGTTCATGATCTGTTGGAGCACGTAGGTCTTGGAGTGATGGCTGGTGTGAAATATCCGCACGAATTTTCTGGTGGTCAGCGTCAGCGTATTTCTATCGCTCGTGCTTTGGCTACGCGCCCTCGTTTATTGATTTGTGATGAGCCAACATCGGCGTTGGATGTATCAGTACAAGCGCAAATTCTTAACTTATTAAAAGATCTACAAGACGAACTGAATCTCACAATGCTGTTTATCAGCCATGATTTACCGGTTATTCGTCAGATGTGTGATCGTGTTGGTGTGATGCAAATGGGTACGCTACTGGAAGTAGCACCTACTGAGCAGTTATTCAACTCACCACAGCATGAATACAGTCAACACCTAATTTCTTTGATGCCTGAATTTACAGGCTTACGAGAAGAAAAAGCAGTGGCGCAAGCCGCAATATAAAAAAGTTTCAAGCGGTCAAGAAGTACAAGGCTGTACTTGAAAAACAATAACAGACGCAAATACAACAACTAGGGATCTGGATTCCCGCATGAAGGAGTTATGCAAATGAAAACCATGAAAAGCAAATTAGCAGTAGCTTTGATGGCAGCTGGCCTAAGTTTTAGTGCAGCAGCAGCAGATATTACCGTTGGCTACGCAGCTGACCCAGTATCACTTGACCCGCACGAGCAGCTATCTGGTGGCACACTGCAAATGTCTCACATGGTGTTTGACCCTCTAGTACGTTTCACACAAGAAATGGACTTTGAAGGCCGCCTAGCATCAAGCTGGGAACGTGTTGACGATACTACGTTCCGCTTCAACCTACGTCAGGGTGTTAAATTTCACTCAGGTAATGAACTAACAGCTGACGATGTAGTGTGGACTTTCGAACGTCTACAAGCTTCTCCAGACTTTAAGTCAATCTTCACTCCATATGAAAAAATGGTAAAAGTAGATGACTACACAGTTGAGCTAATATCAAAAGCGGCTTACCCACTTGTACTGCAAACAGCAACGTACATTTTCCCAATGGACAGCAAGTTCTACTCGGGCAAAACAGCAGAAGGCACAGACAAGTCAGAAGTTGTTAAGCACGGTAACTCGTTCGCATCAACTAACGTATCAGGTACGGGTCCATTCATTGTGACTCAGCGTGAGCAAGGCGTTAAGGTAACATTTGAGCGTTTCGGCGATTACTGGGATACAGAAACTGAAGGCAACGTAGACAAACTAACGCTAGTACCAATCAAAGAAGACGCGACTCGTGTTGCTGCTCTACTTTCTGGCGATGTAGATATGATTCACCCGGTAGCACCAAACGATCACAAGCGTGTTAAAAACGCTAAGAACATCGATCTAGTGACTTTACCTGGTACTCGTATCATCACGTTCCAAATGAACCAAAACAGCAACGAAGCACTTAAAGATGTACGTGTTCGTCAAGCTATCGTTCATGCAATTAACAATGAAGGTATTGTTAAGAAGATCATGAAAGGTTTTGCAACATCTGCTGGTCAGCAAAGTCCAACAGGTTACGCAGGTCATAATGAAGAGCTAGTACCACGTTACGATCTTAAAGCAGCTAAGAAGCTGATGAAAGAAGCGGGTTACGAGAAAGGCTTCACATTAACAATGGCAGCGCCAAACAACCGTTATGTGAACGATGCAAAAGTAGCGCAAGCTTCTGCTTCAATGCTGTCTAAGATTGGTATCAAAGTTGATCTTAAGACAATGCCAAAAGCACAATACTGGCCTGAGTTTGACCTATGTTCTGCTGACATGATGATGATTGGTTGGCACGCAGATACTGAAGATTCAGCGAACTTCAATGAGTTCTTAACAATGACTCGTAACGAAGAAACGGGTCGTGGTCAATACAACTGTTCTGGTTACTCAAACCCAGAGATGGATGCGATTGTAGAAGCGTCTAACACTGAAACTGACCCTGCTAAACGTTCTAAGATGCTTAAAGGCGTTGAAGCAACACTTTACAATGACGCAGTATTCGTACCGCTACATTGGCAAAGTGAAGCATGGGGCGCGAAGTCTAACGTAGGTGCTGCAGACGTTGTAAACCCTATGGTTATGCCTTACTTCGGTGACCTAGTTGTAAAATAATCTAGCTTGCTAGAATAGAGAGCCTGTCGATTCAGGCTCTCTAATTACTTTAATAAGTAAATCATTAAGTTTCGGTATTTAGTCTTCCTTTCAGTCTGGCTAGATACCTTTTTTAAGACTGAAATATTGAATCCAACTATGTTGTTTTGTTGGATTATCATGGATAGAAAAGGGGCAAGGAATGGTTACGTTTCTGGTCAAGCGCCTGTTTCAGGCACTGATAGTGATGTTTGTGATCAGTTTGGTGGCGTTTGCCATTCAGGATAACCTGGGCGACCCGTTACGTGAGTTAGTCGGTCAATCTGTTTCAGAGGCAGAGCGTCAAGCACTGCGTGATGAACTCGGCTTAAATGATCCCTTCGTTACAAAATATACTCGCTTTGTTGGCGCAGCCGTACAAGGTGATCTCGGTACATCGTACTTCTTCAAACGTCCCGCTGTGGATGTCATCTTAGACAAATTAGTCGCAACACTTGAGCTTGTATTAGGTGCTTCGATTATTATCGTTTGTTTGTCTATTCCCTTAGGTGTTTACTCCGCTATTCATCCTAAAAGCTTTTTTACTAAATTAATAATGGCCGGCAGTAGTGTGGGTATTTCGGTACCGGTATTCTTAACGGCGATTATGTTGATGTATGTCTTCTCTATTGAATTAGGTTGGTTACCTTCCTTTGGTCGCGGTGACACCGCAAACTGGTTTGGCTGGGAATCTGGTTTCTTAACGCTAGATGGCTTGGCGCACCTTGTGCTTCCAAGTATTGCTTTGGCTTCAATCATGCTGCCTTTATTTATCCGTCTTGTACGTTCTGAAATGCTGGAAGTATTGAGCTCGGAATACATCAAATTCGGCAAGGCAAAAGGCCTAGCATTAAATAAAATCTATTACCAACACGCTTTAAAAAATACCATGTTACCTGTATTGACGGTTGGTGGTGTTCAAATTGGTACAATGGTCGCATACACCATTCTTACCGAAACTGTTTTCCAGTGGCCAGGTACTGGCTTCCTTTTCCTTGAAGCAATAAACCGTGTAGATACACCACTTATCACGGCATACGTTATTTTTGTTGGTCTGATTTTCGTTGTGACTAACACAATTGTAGATTTGCTTTACGGCGTAATTAACCCGACAGTGAACATCACAGGGAAAGGAGCATAATCATGGAACAAACATCGACAGTGCCATCTCGCTGGGAGCGATTCAAACAGTCAGATATTCTGTACTATTTCTTACGTGATAAAGTAGCAATGGTGAGCTTTGCTATTTTCGCCGTCTTTTTAGTGATGGCATTAGCTGCACCTATCATTGCTCCTACTGATCCGTATGACGTGACGTCTATTGATATTATGGATTCAGAACTTCCACCGTCATGGATGGAAGATGGTGAAGAGCGCTTCCTTTTAGGTACTGATGAACAAGGTCGTGATATTTTATCGACCATGCTTTACGGCTCTCGTTTATCTTTGACGATTGGCTTTTTGGCGGTTGGTTTACAGTTAACACTAGGGATTGTGATTGGTTTATCTGCAGGCTATTTTGGCGGTCGTATTGATAGCTTCTTAATGCGCTTTGCAGATGTACAGCTTTCCTTCTCGACCATGATGGTGGCGATCATTGTATCTGCCATATTCAAAGCGAGCTTTGGTAGTGACTTCTACTCTCAATATGCGGTGGTAATGCTGGTGGTGATCATCGGCGTGGCGGAATGGCCACAATACGCACGTACTATTCGAGCTTCAGTATTAGCTGAAAAGAAAAAAGAGTATGTGGAAGCGGCGCGAGTGATGGGCTTCAAAGCTCCGCGAATTATGTTCCGTCATATTTTGCCAAACTGTCTATCACCTATCTTGGTTATTTCAACGGTACAAGTGGCAAATGCCATTATGTCGGAAGCGGCACTTTCTTTCCTAGGTTTAGGTCTTCCGGTTGATCAACCTTCACTTGGTGCACTAATCAGTACTGGTTTTAACTACATTTTCTCTGGGGCATGGTGGATCACTGCTTTCCCTGGTGTGCTACTGGTAACGCTAGTTCTGGTGATTAACCTGCTTGGTGACTGGTTACGTGATGTATTTAACCCTAAAATCTATAAAGGGTGATCAGATCCAATTGATTTTTAATCAAAAAACTCACTAAACTAAGAGTCGTAAGCAATTACGGCTCTTTTTTTGCTTATAAGTTAATAGTGCTTATTAGTTTATAGTGAATAGAGTTGTGACGAAAAATGGAATTCATTTTTTATCGACACTCCATCGATAATAATTTAACTCTTGAAGGTTCAGAGTGATGGGAATAGAGATGACAACTACAGCAGCGATAGAATGCGGGTTTAGAAAACACTATCACTTTGGCGTGTTCGCTTTTGCAATGTTGCTTTCAAGCCAGGCGCATGCCGAGTCTTTTTTATGCGATGCTACTCAAGCAAGTGAAAATCAACTGCCAGTACTCGAACAAGCTTGTCCGATTGGTAAAGGCTTATGGGGAAGTTCTGAGCCTAAAGGGCATACTCAAAATGATCTGTTTTGGGTGCAGTGTGGTTTGTTGACGAAACCATTGTCATTAGAAAAAGCTAAACCTATCTACAAGAACATTTCTACCAACGTATGGATGAAACCAGAGGCAAAAGGTTTCCGCTGTTTAATTGGTCCGTATCAAACCTATTCTGATGCCAAAAAAGAGTTAAATGGTGTTCGTAAAGTTGAAGGCTATGAAGAAGCATTTATCCGAATGGTTGATAAATCCGCTTCCGGTAAATCTCAATCTCAGCCTAAACCAAAATCATCAGCAAAGCCTGAGTCAAAACCACCAGTAGTAGCGGCTACAGCTTCTCCAAAAGTATATACAGATTCGAAAGAGACAATGAAACCTAAGGCAGAACCGAAGGTTGCCAATTCTGTTGCTCCAATTCCTGCTGCGCCGACACTTAAAACCCACATGCCCAAGAAAGGCGATGAAAACTTCAATGTACAGATTCGCTTGCAAACTAACATCTCAGGTAAAACCTACTCAGTTCCTTATTTAAGTGATAACGAACATCAGTTCTACATGGAGCAAGGTAAGCCATGGAGCCGTTTAGACTACGACGGTGCTAAGTTAGTGTGCTATGAGTTAGGAATGGGTCTGGCAACGGAAGAACAGTGGCAAAGGCTACTTGAGTCTAAGGTGATGGAAAAAGAAGACTGGCCAATGCATTTACCTTATTGGGGACTTCTGAAAAAAGGCTTATTTACCAATGGTAATATCACTCAATTGAAAGGTTCATCATTATTGAATGTGCTGTGTGTGAAATAAGCATTAATCATTTAGTAATTCCTTCAGATAAAAGAAAACCCCGCAATTGCGGGGTTTTTTATAGGTATGACATTATTAATTCAGCTTAGTGAGCCAATTATTCGTTGTTACCTGTGCCAGTCCATTCAATGTTGAACTTAACCGCTTCTAGGTATTCGCCATTGCTGTCTTTTACCTTACCGATAATGCTGTATACGTTGTTAACTGTTAGTGCTGGTAAGTCAAAGTCAACAGACGCATAGTTAACGCCGTTTTCTTCATTTGTGTAACACTCAATAGCAGAGCCATTGAATTCTTCAGATTTAATTCTACCGATATCTTCACCAGTGAAGTAAAAGCCTGAGAAAAACTCATTAATAGTCGCACAGGTAAAATCATTATTTGGAACGTCAAAGGATAAACCTGCGTCCATTACGTTACTGTCATTTGAGTTAGAATTTTCTTTCAACGCTAAACCAATAGTACCTAAGTTATACGTTAGGTCTTGTTCTGCTGGTAAGTAAGCGGCGAAATAACGTGCATCGGGACCCATCTCAGAAGTCACATTGATACGTTTTTCGATGTCTGCTTTATTGCTGAAGTATGTATAACGTTCTGCTGAGTCTTCAGTAGCGTCTTTCATGCGGTGAATGATAGTTTTAGCACCGCTAGAAATTGCATCAGCGTCTTCAAACACTTCTACTTGGAAGGTTTCAACTAGGTTTTGACCATCTTCTACAAATTCAAATGTCGCAAAAAGTTTACCGTCGATAACTTCATAAGTTGCGTTTTCAGTGTGAGTATCAGCTTCAGAACATGTTGTCTTATTCGCGATGCTTCTTACATTACCCAGTACGATGCCATTTTCAAACTTAATCGAATCACACCAGATGCTCGCGTAGTTTTGCTCGCTTTCACCGTTTGAACTGCCGTGCTCTAGCATGTACCAAGTCTTACCTTCAAGAGGGTGAAGATCAGGTTCTGGTAAAGCACCTTCTGCTACGCTAGGCATTAACATTTCTTGGTAAGCTGCAGCGCCTTCGTTATCAACACCACCAACAGTGAATGCTTCTGAAGTGTCGGCTGCTGTTGCTTTTGTAGGTGTACCTGAAACGGTGATGATTGGGTTTGTACCTTCTTGTGGAGATACAGTTAAACCTGGAATTGTCATGTCACCAGTGCGGTAAGAAACAATGTCACCATCTTTGTCAGTGAATAGGTTTTCAATGTTGATGGTTTGTTCGAATGGAACACCCACCTCTAGCTGCCAGTTGTTGATTTCAGCTTGTAAAACGTCGTATTCAGTATAGTCAACAGTAGGAACCTGGTTCGCAGCTTCAATCTTAACCTTGAACGTCGCGATCGCAGAACCAACTACTTCAGGCGTCGAGTTCTTATCTTCAGCTGTTAAAGTCACTGTAAAGTCACCAGCAGCATCGATGTAATCTGATGCAACTAGAGTTAATGTGTCGCTATCAAGAGTCACAACAATACCGCTTGCTGCAGGGATGTTGTGAGTTAGAGTTGGCGTGATTAGAGTTTGGTCTTTATCAACAAATAAGCCTGCAATATCAAGAACGATATTTGATGAGCTACCATTCTCTTCTAGTGTTGGGATTTTACCTTGCTCTGTTTCTAAAACGCTTGCTGTTACAACTAGCTTATTGTTGGTTACAACAACAGGGTCAAGATCTTCACCAGGAGCCGCGTTATCTTCAATAACAGGTTTTAAATCGTTGTCTGCTAGTTGGTCTGAAGTTAGCGTATCAACGATCGCATCGGCTTCTTTTGCAAACTGATCAGATTTTTCTTCATAGGTCGTAGGGTTAGCCGCTTTCGATTCCGTTAGGATCTGTGCTGTTTTATGTAGCTCAGCATTTGCATCATCGCCTGAAACGAAATCAGAGTAAGGGTCGATAGGTGCTTCTTCTGTACCACCAAGAGCAGTGCTAACAATCGCAACCGCTTCTTCTTCAGTAACAGGAGCAGCGTCTGTACCTTTAGCCATTTCGATTGCAACTAAATCAGTAATTGGAGAAATAACTTCTGATGACGTAGGTGCGCGGAACACAAGCTCATGAGCCATTGCTTGAGCAGGGTGATCCATATCGATTGTGTATTTACCTGCGTATTTACTGCTATCGTGATTCACTAGTGCAGTTTGTACTGTGCCGCCCGGTGTTAATGTTTGAAGTGCTAGTGCACCTGAAACGTCGCCAGATATCTCAATTTGGCCTTGGTCGTTGGTAAGACCGAAAATAACGTCAGAGCCAATGTCTAGAACGCCATTGTTGTTTTTATCGTCAAAAACGACAGCTTGATTAAAGTAACCATCAAAGCCTGTAATGATTACGCCGCCTGGAGTTGGAGTGCCTGAACTACCATCAGAACCGCCACCACAACCTGTTAACGCTAAAGCCACTGACGCTGTTAATAAACTAACCTTTTTCATGAGATACCTTTATTTGAGTTTATAAACTCATTGTTATTTTGAGTTAACATCCATTTATCTTGGCGATGTTTTAACAGGTGGGTTTCAGAAATTCAATGCACGTAAAATCACAAAAAAACCGTAAAATTTAATTGAATTTTATTTCCATTTATCGCCTTCAGTTGAGGTTTTCTTTTCATTACTATTCCGCCCATCAATGAAAGGTTAGGGATGTAAAATGAAAAAGTGGATATGCTTAGGTTTAATGCCAATGGCGGTTTGGGCTCAGGACTATGCTCAAATAAAAAACAGCCAAGAGGAAATCAGTAAAGATCGCTACGGGTACTCTTACTTTACGGTGGGAATTGAGAACGTAACTTACCAAGAAAATTTTGGTGGATTAACGTCTGAAGTGACGGTAACCAACCCTGTGCTTAATACTGGTGGTCTGTATTACATCAATGATAAATATGACTTTTCTATTGATGCACTCGCCTCCTTTTCCCCTCAAAATGGCACTGAAGATTGGGTGAATGACGGTGGTGTCATTCAAAACAATCAGCTGGAATATCTCAAAACAGCCACCAATATACAGCTGCATTATAAAGTGAATGATCGTTGGAGAATCATTGGTGGACCCTCTCTTACGTATCAAACCTTCACTCGCTACGGTGTGAAAAACCATACTGCGGACGGCAATAAGTTTTTTTATGGAACCTGGGAAGAAACCTCAACAGATATCTTTCTTGATGTCGGTATCGCCTATGATGACGGCACTTTATATCGAGATGACAAGTGGCATGTCAGTGGCAAAGCGACATTCGGCTTACCCGTTTGGAGCGTGACGAGCAATACTCAATTCCCAGATACGGACTTTTATGACTTTGGCTTTAGAACCGCACTAGAAGGGACGGTCAGTTACGAAGTTGCACCGGGCTTCCATTTAGGGTGGTATGCGATGTTTGGTTATGAAAAACGCTTTGAATCAGATCCTGAGACCGTGACAACCAGTTATTGTAATACCATGGTTGATGGCAAGTGTACGGAAATGATTACCGAAAATAGAAAGGCGACTCTGCCTGAAGCCGATACTTATACTTTCAGTACTGGCTTACAGGCGTTGTGGAGTTTCTAAGATAAAAGATTAAGGGGTGAGGTACTTAACGTTCATCTTAATTTCTTCAACTTTATGAGCAAACTCGGCTCTAGGGCGGAGGATGATACTGAATATCTCTCCGCTCTTAAATTCATCAAAGCTTAAGAAGTCTACGTCGAAGAATGAGTAGCGTTTTTGCCATTGAGGGACAAAAACCTCCGCACACTCTATTGGCTCATTCTGTTCTCCAGTCGTTTGACCAATAATGTCACCGTAAACACCTTTCCCTGCAACAGATATATAATTAAAGCCGGTAAGCAAATCATTACATGTAACGTTAATTTGTTTTGATTGGATGTTTAAATCACCATCCATTATATCAGGGTTGCTAGGATTAGATTGTTGGTAGTTACTGAGATGCATACCAATAACGCCAAGGTAATAGCGCCCATTTGTCGCTAAGTACATGTAGTCATGTGGGGTCATTTGCAAGCTGTATTGCCCGGTGACGGTGTTAATACGTTGTTCTATCTGTGTTCGGCTGGATCCTAGAGTGTACGTTTCATAATGCTTACCAGTGAGAACACTGGCGACATAAGCGGTCGAGTACTTAGGTGAGTCAGGGTATTCTTCAAGGATTCGCCATGTCATGTCGGAATCAAAAGGAGACAGACTGCTAGTGGCGATTAAATCACCTTCGCTGACATGGTAGTTACCCACAAGGCGGAGGTCATTTTCTTGTGGGCAAGTCGTTAATGTTTTTGAGGCGGCAAAAAAGACTTCATCATTGATGAACTTAAACGCCTCACAGTAAACCACTTCGTAATTGTAATTCTTCCCCGCTAAATTATTGGTCGTTTCTAGGCGGAACCAGGTTTGACCAATCAGTGGGTGTGAAGTGTCTTCTTCTAAGCCTGAATCAACGAAAGGCAATTGAAAAGTGGCTGAGACCCAAGCATCTTCTTCTAAACCATGGTGGCTGTCTTTTGCTCGTATAATAATTTGAGTTGGCGTGTTTCCAGCTTTTGGTGTGCCTTGTATTTGAAGGTTCCCAGAGCTGCCTGATACAGAAAATGAAGGGTGATTAATGGTCATTTGAGTGGTGAGTAAATCACCGTCAGGATCTTCAAATAATCCTGAAATATCCAAAGAGTAATTAACTGGTGAGCTTTCAGTGAAGACCCATTGGTTGACTTCGTTTTGAATACTTTGCTGAGTCGCTAAATTGACTTCAGGTTTGCGGTTTTTATCTTTCAGCTGAGTTGGGTCATCGGTTTTAATGACCAATGTTTCTCCTGAGCCAGAAAAGCCAAAGGGCTCAGTTGTTTCTTGTTTTTGTTTGATAGAATAAGAGGAAGTATCGTTAGTGTTTTTCGCTTCTTTATCATCATCTTTTACTGATGCATCAGGTTCATTCTGCTTTGGTGATTGAAACTTTGGTGTTGAGTGGCTGCGAGAGTCTTCACTAGCATTGGATGGTTCTGTGTTCATCGTATCTATGAACGGCACCTCATTACTTTCTTTCGATGATAAAAAAGAGGGCAAGCTGATAAGAACCGCACACCCAGCTACAATGACAAAGCCAATTCTCTTTTTCATTATCTATACCAGTTTGTTCATTATTTATACCAGTTTGCTTTGAAGCCAGCTTCGAGAAAATTTAAGATCTTTTTCAATTAAGCTATCGCTGCACTCCAGCAACTGGCTGATTTCTTGATTTCGCATCCCCATTAAATATTTGAGTTTCAAAGCTTGAGATTGGCGAGGGTAGCGAAGGCTGAAACTATCAATAGCCTTATCCATGATGACAAATTGCTCGAATCGGTCGTCATGATCGTGACCAACCAGCGTAAGTTGTTGTCTTTTTTGAGCTTGTAGATGGCGAGCATTATCGATCAAGATCTGCCTCATGACTTTGGCAGCCATCAAGAAAAAATCTTTTTTACTGCTAATTGACTGCAAGTTAGATGATGACATCTTAAGGTAAGCATCATGTATGAGCGCTGTCGTGCTATTCATGCTGTCGTTTAATACTTGATTATCATCCCCATGTTTTTGCGCATTTCTAACTCGCTCTTCGAGAGCAATATGCCGAAGTTGCATATAAGCAAATTTGTACAGTTCAGTTTCTGCATGCTTATTACCTGATTGCCATTCATTGATGATTTGAGTGAGATCTGCCGTTGCTGTCGCCATTAGATATTCGACCCTACTTTGTTGAATTCAGAAACTGATAATGTCGTAATTTTATGGGAACCATCACCGTTTAACGAGATAGCCTGACGGAATCGATATAAGATTCCTTCGTCCCACTCTTTTCCTGCTGGAAGATATTCCCACGTTGTGAAATGTTGATTCGGAATTGAATCATACCAACGAACTTGAGTGTTTAATTGCGCTAAAGATGCCGTGTTTTCTGGGTTATTTAACCACCACATATCACCATATTGTTGAGTGACATCAGTGATATAGTGTGCAGCATTTGTAGAGCAGCCATCCTCAATCATTTCTGTCTGCAAGATGGTTTTGTTATTAATGTATAAGCATTGCTGAACCATATCAGTTTGCTCATATATGGTGTGCTGCCAGAACCCTTGATAAGGTATCGCATCACCCTTGCCTGATGCAGGGTAGGTGAACCAGATCATTTCCCGTTTGTTGGAATGTTGAATGTGTTCATTTCGGCCAAGCCCTTGGATTTTTTCCATCAACAGTTGAGTGGTTGGGTCAAAATCTAGCGCAACGGTTCTGTATTTCCAGTCCCCTTCGTCATCGTAATCTTCAATGGCAAAGCCGCTTAAATCATTGCGAGTACAACCTTTTGCCGCACACCCAATCAGACCACTCCAGCCTTCGGTATTTTCTATTGGCTCTCTGATTATCTCACTGGTTAGCTTACCTGGGACAAGGTTGCACCCTTTAAAATAATCGCCAATGCTCGGGTACTGAATGAGTTCATCGCCTGTTACTTTGTAATCAGTACTGCCGATTGGTCCATGATATTTAGGGTTTTTTGCATGGGCTAAATCATACATACAGGCTCTGCCCGCCCAATCTTTTTTCATGATGATGATATTGCTCATCTTGATGTTTTTAGGCGAAAAGATGATTTCATTTGAAGTAAAATTTTTCTTTATGTACTGCTGGCTTTGGTTTAAATGCTCGGTGGCTTCTTTGGTTGAAACTAAGTCCAAACCAAGAGAGCTCTCAATATTATCTAGATAGCTGAGATCAATACTCTTTAGCTGCTTTTGAAATGCCACGTCAGATAAGATTTTACTGGCAAGTACAATTTCTTCTCGGGTTTCAGGCGTACTATCGAGTGACAGTAATAACCGAGTCATATTAATACTGCGGCTTGGTTTGGTGGATGAAAGAGTCGGGGTAATGATTTGTTGGGCGGATAATGTCGTTAAAAGGTAGCCCGAGCTGTCATTGCCAATGAAAAAACTGATGATGTCTCCTGGGTTGTACTCAAATGCCCCTTTATTGGTGGTCCCTGATAAATTAGAGCTAGTTTCGTAATACAAACCTGAGACTGGAGAATCAATAAAGTATCCCGTTTGTGTTTCTGGCTGTGCGCCAACAACGTGATAGGAAAAGCAGCTTAGTGCCGCAAGTAAATAAAAAGTCTTCATGATTATTCTTAAAATTCTTCTCTGTAGATATTAAGCAAAGCTATGGTGTTGTGCAGCCTTCGGTGCAGTTTCTTACCAGCACTTGTTTTTCAGGTGCGGGGGTAAGCATGGCGAGCAACATTTTTTGTTTAATGTCTTTCGGTATATTTGGGTTGGATAAAATACGCCGACGAGTCAGTTCTAACATGCTATTGACAGACATATGGGCAGATTCACTGCCTTTCGCATGAAAAAGTAAACTGGTGACTTCAAACATCATATTTTCGGCAATCCGCTTTTCTTGCGCTAATTGCTGGTTTTGATAAATCAGCATGCTAGAAAATGCGGCGCCTGAAAGCAGCAATAAACAAGACAGCGCACATTGAACGGGCCTGCGGCAGAAAAGCTTTTTAGCCGTATAAAAAGGCAGGTGCGCTTTTTGCGATATTGGGCGACACGCTAATTGGTTTTCTATGTCGAGACGCATTTCAGCAACGGTCGAATAACGTTTAGAGATTTCCTCTTGTATCGACTTCTCAATGATATGAGCAATATCGGAGGTTGGTTTTTCTTTCGGAAAGAGTAATTTAAGAATTTTACCCAATGAGTAGATATCACTTTGCTGAGTCAGGTAATCTCCTGCCATTTGCTCTGGGCTTGCATACGCTTTGCTGTAAGCCGTTAATAATGTGGAATTCGATTTATTCGACTGGCTGACTTTTTGAGTTAGGTTGAAATCCAATATTTTTGGCGAAGCATCATCATCGATGAGTATGTTCTCAGGCTTTAGATCGGCGTGTAAGATCTGGTTTTGATGCGCATGCTCAATCGCAAAGCAAATATCTTTGAATAGTTTGAGTTTCTTATTTGGCGCTAAATGTGTGGATGCAAGGTACTGACATAAAGTCTGCCCTTTCACTCGTTCCATGACGATATAGACTGACCCTTCATACACTCCGCCATCAAATACCTTAGCGATATAAGGATGGTTGAGATGAGCTAAGAGCTGAGCTTCATCAAAAAGAGCCTTTTTTCCCAGAATATGGGTTAATGAGGGTTGAATGAATTTTATCGCGAGATCTTGCTCGAAGGTTTTATCGGCACGACTAGCGGCATAGACAATCCCCATTCCACCGCGTCCTAATTCATGAGTAATGTGATATTTGTGAATTAAGGTGTTGGTTAAGTCTAATTCGATATTCATTGCTTGATGCGCGTGAAAGCCGAGCAACTGGGTAAATTGCTCAGATTCTTTATCCACCGCAAGCAGTGGAGAGACTTTCTTAAATAGCTCAGGCTGAAGTGATTTTAGCTTTTTTAGATACACTTCTTTGTCTGAACCAGATAAATCCATTAGGTGGTAAAAGACCTCTGTGGGACTTTGGGCTGACATTGTCACTACTGATAATATTGTATTTATTAGAAAATCATTCTATAAGAAATCGGGTTGTTTCTTGAAGTTTTTATTGATATGAACACAAAAAAACCCAGCATAAGCTGGGTTTTTTATAAACTTTAGAGGCAATTAGCGCATTGTTACGAATTCTTCGCTGCCAGTTGGGTGAATAGCAACCACAGAGTCGAAGTCTGCTTTTGTTGCGCCCATCTTCATTGCAACACCAAAACCTTGGATCATTTCATCAACGGTAAAACCAATGCCGTGCAAGCCAACAACCGTTTCTTCTTCTCCAGCGCAAACCAACTTCATTTTGCAGGGTTGACGGTGCTTAGTCACGGCCGTGTACATTGCAGTAAAGCCAGAAGTGTAGACTTTGATATTGTCTTTGCCGTATTGCTCTTCAGCTTCTTGTGTCGTTAGACCAATGGTGCCGATAGGTGGGTGGCTAAATACAACTGTTGGCACTAGGTTGTAATCCATTTTTGCGTTGGTTTGACCGTTAAATAAACGCTCAGACAATTGACGACCTGCTTTAATCGCAACAGGAGTTAGCTCAATGCCGCCTTCCATGATGTCACCAACACAGTAAATACCTTTCACGTTTGTTTCTTGGTATTCATTAACCTTAATGTAGCCACGATCGTTTGTTTCAACACCTGTCGATGCAAGGTTAATTGCATCTGTTGCTGGGTGACGACCAATCGCCCAAATAAGCGTATCTACGTTTTGGCTCTCACCGTTTTCTAGGTGTAGAGTTAGGCTACCATCCGCTTCTTTAACGACTTCTTTTGGCACTGAGTGCGTGTGAAGTGTGGGACCTTCAGTGTTCATTACTTCTACTAGCGTTTCTACGATCATAGGATCGAAGCTACGTAGCGGTGATTCTTTACGGCAGAAAAGGTGAGTTTCCGTACCTAGTGCGTGTAATACGCCCGCAATTTCAACGGCAATGTAGCCTGCACCAATAACAGCAACGCGCTTAGGTTGTTCCATTAGCTCAAAGAAACCGTTTGAATCAATGCCGTGCTCTGCACCTGGAATGTTAGGAACAGTTGGGCGACCACCTACTGCAACGGTAATGTGATCAGCTGTGTAAAGCTCACCATTTACTTCTACTGTCTTCTCATCAACGAACTTAGCGAATCCTTTGATTACGTTTACTTTGTTGTTACCAAGAACGCGATCGTAAGATTGATGAATACGGCCAATGTACGCTTGGCGGTTTTCAATCATCTTGCTCCATTTGAACTCTTTAAGATCAACATCAAAGCCGTAATCTTCAGCGTAAAGGTTAATAGCTTCAGCAACTTGCGCGCCATGCCACATCACTTTTTTTGGTACACAACCAACGTTTACACAAGTACCGCCTAGATCTTGAGCTTCAATTAGTGCCACTTTAGCGCCATACATAGAAGCACGGTTTGCCGATGCAATACCGCCTGAACCGCCGCCAATACAAATGTAATCAAAATGAGTAGCCATTACTTTCTCCAATTTTTATTGAGTGAGAGCGTTGCTTGGATTGCTAGCGTAACGATCTCAACATGAATTTGTTTTATTTATTTTATATGGAGGATAGATCGGTTGAACTCAATCTATCCTTAAAATTATTGTTCTTTTTGTGCGCAATGAGAGGTTTCATTTCTCTTGGCAAAGTAGTGAGCATTCAGGAATGTTTATTCCGGAACGATCCATTCCACTTTGAAATGACCGGTCGCCGGTGCAATTGCTTCTTTTAAAACCGGTAAAATTTCATTCATCTGGTTTTCTAACATCCAAGGCGGGTTAATGACGATCATGCCAGATGCTGTCATACCGCGCTCGTTAGTATCAGGAGAAACACCGAGTTCAATTTGTAAGATTTTACGAATGCCTAAACCTTCTAACCCTTCAATCATGTCTTCAATATCGCAGCGGTTAACCACTGGGTACCAAATTGCATAAATACCCGTCGCCCAACGCTTATGGCTTTGAGCAATGGCTGTCACGACATCTCGGTACTCTTTTGCAAGCTCGTATGGAGGGTCAATCAGTACTAAACCACGGCGCTCTTTTGGTGGCAGGCTGCCCTTCAAACGTTGAAATCCATCTTCTTTGTAGATAGACACTTGACGGTCACGATGAAATTCTTGCTCTAGCAACGGGTGATCCGCTGGGTGAAGCTCGGTTAATACCATGCGATCTTGCTCGCGTAAATGAGCACGAGCCACACGCGGTGAACCTGGGTAAAAACGTAGTTTCTCACCGTTGTTTAGCGTTGAGATAGAATCTAGGTAGCTTTGTAATGCTTCTGGAAGACCGTCTTGGTTTTCTTCATTCATCGACCAAAGGCGAGCAATACCTTGTTTGTATTCACCAGTCTTTTCAGACCACTCGTGCGTTAAGTCGTAGCGACCCACGCCTGAGTGAGTGTCGTGATAAACAAAAGGTTTATCTTTTTGCTTAAGTGAATTAAGAATAAGGCTTTGTACGATATGTTTAACCACATCCGCATGGTTGCCTGCGTGAAAACTGTGACGATAACTTAGCAAAATGATTTCTCGCTTAACTGAATGAACCGTGGAGTCTCATCAACTGGTACTCCAAACAAACTAATGTGAATGATTATACGCCACTATTGAAATTTGCATAAGCTGCCTACATTTATTAGACGTATAAATGATAAAAAAGACGAAATTTAAAAGGATGCCTCATGTCTAATCCATTACTGACTTTCACGGACTTACCTCCATTTTCTAAAATTTTACCCGAGCACGTTAAGCCAGCTGTTGAGCAAGTGATTGCCGACTGCCGCAAAAAAATCGAACAAGTATTAGAAGGTAATACTTCACCAACTTGGGACAACCTGGTTGCGCCAATTGATGAAGTAGATGATCGCCTAGGTCGAATTTGGTCACCAGTAAGCCATATGAACTCGGTAGTGAATAGCGATGAATTACGCGATGCGTATGAAAGTTGCCTACCTATTCTTTCGGAATACGGTACATGGGTTGGCCAACACAAAGGCTTATTTGAAGCGTACAAATCGATTAAAGCGAGTGATGAATTTTCGACGTTAACCCAAGCTCAGAAAAAGACAATTACCGATGCACTGCGTGATTTTGAATTATCAGGCATTGGTTTACCTGCTGATGAGCAATACCGCTACGGTGAAATCAGCAAACGTATGTCAGAGCTAGGCTCTCAATTCTCAAACAATGTGCTGGATGCAACCATGGGTTGGAGCAAGCATATTACTGATGTTACCGAACTTGCGGGCATGCCTGAATCTGCACTTGCGGCGGCGAAAGCAACAGCTGAATCTAAAGATTTAGAAGGCTACCTACTGACGTTAGATATCCCATCATACTTACCAGTAATGACTTACTGTGATAGCCAAGCATTACGTAGAGAGCTTTATGAAGCTTACGTTACTCGTGCTTCTGATCGTGGTCCAAATGCGGGTAAATGGGATAACTCAGAGCTGATCACTGAGCAGCTAAAATTGCGCCATGAAATTGCGCGTATGCTTGGTTTCTCTACTTACAGCGAAAAGTCACTGTCGACGAAAATGGCTGAGACTTCGGATCAAGTTCTAGGCTTCCTAAATAACCTTGCAGTAAAAGCAAAACCTCAAGGTGAGAAAGAAGTAGAAGAGCTACGTCAATTTGCTGAAAAAGAGTTTGGCGCATCAAATCTTGAATTGTGGGATATCGCTTACTACAGCGAAAAACAAAAGCAAAACTTGTTTGAAATCTCAGACGAAGAATTGCGTCCATATTTCCCAGAAGAAAAAGCAGTATCTGGACTCTTTGAAGTACTGAATCGTGTATTCGGTATGTCAGTAAAAGAGCGCACAGACGTGGACACTTGGCACGAATCTGTACGTTTCTTTGATATTTTTGATGCAACTAATACATTACGTGGCAGTTTTTACCTTGACCTTTACGCTCGTGAGCATAAGCGCGGTGGTGCGTGGATGGATGATTGCCGTGGTCGCCGTATTACGGAATCTGGTGAGCTGCAAACCCCGGTCGCTTACTTAACGTGTAACTTCAATAAACCGGTTGGTGATAAGCCAGCACTGTTTACGCATGATGAAGTCGTTACTTTGTTCCATGAGTTTGGTCATGGTATTCACCATATGCTGACTCAAGTAGAAGCAGGTGCAGTTGCCGGCATTAACGGTGTACCTTGGGATGCCGTTGAACTGCCAAGTCAATTCCTAGAGAACTGGTGTTGGGAAGAAGATGCACTTGCCTTCATTTCTGGTCATTTCGAAACGGGCGAAGCTTTGCCAAAAGAAATGCTAGATAAAATGCTGGCGGCGAAAAACTTCCAATCAGCGATGTTTATTTTACGTCAGCTAGAACTAGGCTTATTTGACTTCACTCTGCACGCAGAATACGACCCTGAAATTGGTGCGCGTGTTCTTGAAACGCTGCAAGATGTAAAAGCGAAAGTGGCGGTACTACCAAGTGTTGAGTGGAACCGTTTCTCGCATAGCTTTGGGCATATCTTTGCTGGTGGCTACAGCGCGGGTTACTACAGCTACCTATGGGCTGAAGTACTGTCTGCTGATGCGTTCTCTGCGTTTGAAGAAGAAGGTATTTTCAATGAAGCAACCGGCCAACGTTTCTTGAATAACATTCTGGAAATGGGTGGTAGCGAAGAACCTATGGAGCTATTCAAACGCTTCCGTGGTCGTGAGCCACAAATTGATGCGATGTTGCGTCACGCTGGTATTGAAGCGTAATTAAAGCTGCATAAAGTAAAAGGCTGAACTTATGAGTTCAGCCTTTTTTGTATGCGTCTATTTTAGCTTTATTGACTGAGCCGTTTAATCTTTACCCAAGTTATCTGTATTTCCCCAAACTATTTCTAATACCTAAACTATCTCTAATACCAAAAGTCGCACTATTACCGAAAAGTATCGTTAGAGAGCTAAGGGTTCACATTGCGGTTGATTGGGTTTTGCAGGGAGATCAGCGTTTCTGTAGATTGCACTTCATCAATAGCTTGTAGCTTATCTATCAATACAAATTGCAGCTCTTCAATCGACTTACACATCAACTTTACAAAGATATTGTAGGCACCTGTCGTGTAATATGCCTCGACAACTTCATCCAATGCATTCAGCTTTTCAATGGCGGAATGGTAATCTCGTGCGGCGTTAAGATTGATCCCAATAAAACAACAAACGTCGTAGCCCAGTTTTTTTGTATTGACGACCACTTCTGTTTTCTCGATGACATCAGCGGCTTTCATTTTTTCAATACGAACGTGAATGGTGGCTGGGCTAACATCAAATTGCTTCGCCATCTCTGCATAAGGAGTGCGAGCGTCTTCCATTAGGGTTTTTAGAATAGCGCGATCCAGATCATCTAGGCGGGCTGTTGTCGTCGACATACAAAATCCTTGTACAGAGTGAAAAACAGATAGCTAGAGTACATTTCATAGCCAAGGGTGATAATATTAACAGTATCTACATTGATAAGGTCAACTCAGTGCGCTTTTCGTTATTTATTCTCATGATGGTTTGCAGTTTTTTTGCTATTGCACAGCAAAAGGAAATCGCACAACAGAAAGAAATAGTTCAGCAGAAAGAAATGGCGAAACCGAAAGATGTTTTGGTTGTGCATTCGTACCATCAAGGCTTTTTTTGGACAGACGATTTTCAAGGTGGTCTATCAAAGCCGCTTAATGACGCAGGTATCTCTTATCGGGTGGTGTATTTAGATGCTAAGCGGGTACAAAGCCAAGCGTATTTAGAAAAAGTTTATCAGCTTTATAAATCAAAACTGTCCCATGAAGAATTTTCAGCTGTAGTGGTGAGCGATAACATTGCATTGCATTTAATGCAGCGCTTGGCTCCTGAGTTAAAAGGCACTCCGGTCATTTTTGGGGGAATTAATAATTACTCACCAGAGATGCACACAGGCTTAAACGCGACGGGCATCACTGAAGATATTGATATCCTTAATAACTTAACCTTAATTCAACGCCTGCAAGCAACAGTTGAGACAGTTTATGTGGTATCTGACTACTCCGTGACAGGAGAAGCCGTCCGAACTCAGGTGGATGCTTTTCTAGATCAGAACCCTGAATTTGATGATCTTGTAGAACATTTTATTCCTAAAACTTACCAAGAACTTATCCAGTTTTCTCAGCGAAGTGACATGACCCAGAGTGTGCTGTTTTGGGTTTATTATCGAGATCATAATGGTTACATCAGTACTGAAAATGATTGGCGTAAGTTAAACCAGTTAACTAATGTTCCCATTTATATGGTTCATGATTTGGGGCTCGGTTTTGGTGCCGTTGGCGGGGTGATTCAAAGTGGTTCGTCTCAAGGTCGAGAAACCGGTGAAGTGCTCGTTAATGTATTAGCATCACCCAATGAGCCTCTCCCAATAGCAAAATCAGGTTCTTCTGAAGTTAAGTTAGACCATCAACAGCTTAGCCGTTGGGATCTAGGCACTGAAAATGAAGCGTCAGTAACATTGCTCAATAAACCCGAGTCATTTATGACTCGTTATCGCGATGAAATTCGTACCGTTGGTAGTGTTTTCTTATTGATGACGATTGTTATCTTCACATTGATTTATTATTTGAACCGGCTACGCATCAGCGAAAAAAGCAGCCGAAAGAGTCAGCTATTATTAGAGTCTATTTTTGACCAAAGCCTGCAATTTATGGGGATTGTAGAAAAAAATGGGGCGCTGATTTCAAGTAATACACAGTTGCATGAGTTGCTTTATAACCAAGGCTATAAGCTGGGCTCACCACTCTTTGAGCATCAGCATTTGGAAGATTCGGCTAGTCAAACTTTAAAAGAATACTTCACAGCGGGCGCACCCTATTCAGCGCTTAGGTTTGAAGGGGAAGTGTGGTGCCAAGACCGAGGCGCAATGGTATTGGAAGTTTCATTGAAACCAATGCCCAATTCAGAAGAGGTTCAATTCTTATTAGAAGCAAGAGACATTACTTCTCGTAAGTTAACTGAAAATAAACTGTTTCAGCGCGAAGCGAATTTGAAACTGTACTACGACAAACAGCCCGTCATGATGATTACCCTAGATGGGAATAACCGTATTCAACAAGTGAACCAGTTTGCTGAGCAATTACTGGGTTACCCGCTGGATGAGTTGTTAGGTCATCGACCTAGAGAGTTCTACGTCGAAAAGAATGTCATGATTCCACGCCAAGTTTTATTGCTTCCTCAGCAGTATTTGAAAGGAGTATGGCGACGAGATATTCAATATCGTCATGCTGATGGTCGCACGATATGGATTCGTGAAAACATTCGTCCGTTAGTCGATTCAGATCAATTACTGATTGTCGGCGAAGACATTACAGAAACTCACGCCCTTTCAGAGCAGCTTGAATACCAAGCTCGTTATGACTTATTGACGAACACGTTTAATCGTAATCACTTTGAGCAAGAGCTGGATAAGGCACTAAAAGAAGTCGCGAGCCATATGCGAACTCATGCGATGTTATTTCTCGATCTCGACCAACTTAAAGTACTGAATGATACCGCAGGGCATGAAGCCGGAGATGCTGCGATTTTATTTTGTGCAGGGTTACTTGAAGACGTTTTACCTTACAACGCGATTTTAGCGCGTATGGGCGGGGATGAATTTGCCGTGCTGCTAAAAGACTGCACAGAGCGAGATGCTATCAATGTTTGTCGCAGCATTATTTCGACGATGAGAGAAGCCCCATTCCTGTGGGATGACATTCGCCTAAATTTAACCAGTTCAATTGGTATTCGCTTAATTGACCATACGGCTTCTTCGCCACAAATGGTTCATGCCCAAGCGGATGCAGCTTGCCATATTGCCAAAGAAGAAGGGCGTAATCGTTATAACCTTTATCATCAAGATGATGAGGATTTACGCCGCCGTCACTTAGAAATGGAATGTGTGAATTTGGTTCATGATGCATTGGCTCATGACCGTTTAGAATTGTTTGCTCAGCGCATTTTAGGTCTAGATAGTGGTCATGAAAAAATGCACTTTGAAATATTAGCCAGAATAAAGAACAACAAAGGTGAATACATTTCACCGGGGATATTTGTTCCTGCCTCTGAACGCTATAACATCGCGCATAACATTGATCGCCAAGTGATAAAGCAAACCTTGCAATGGTTAGAAGAGAATTTTGAAACCTTTGATGACTTAGGGTTATGTTCGATTAACCTATCGGGTCACTCGATGGGGAACCAAGAGTTTATTGATTTCTTTTTAGAGAGTTTGAAAAACTCTAGGGTACCAAGCTGTAAGATTTGCTTAGAAATCACGGAAACAGCAGCCATGAGTAATATGAATCAAGCCATTGAGTTTTTCACAAAAGTGAAAGAGCTGGGATGTTTGATTGCTTTAGATGACTTTGGTTCGGGGTTGTCTTCGTTTGGATATTTGAAAAAGCTGCCTGTCGATATTGTAAAAATTGATGGTCTCTTTGTGCGAGACATTGATGTCAATGAAATGGACAGAGTCATGGTCCGTTCTATTAATGACCTAGCGAAACAGATGGGTAAGCGAACCGTCGCTGAGTTTGTTGAAAACACTCAGATTATTGACCGACTCATGGAGCTGGGTGTCGACTATGCTCAAGGTTATATCATTGGCAAACCCAAGCCATTGGCGGAGCTGGTGGAAGAACTGATTCAAGAGAAAAACATTTAACAATGTCCAATGGCTAGCTGGCACAGCTTGATGAGAACGCTATAGCAAAACGCAATAATAAAACTGCTATAGATTCATGTGAGAGAAATGTGCATTTATCGCCACATCATCTAATACTTATTTTTGAGGCAATCAGGTAAACTGCTTGCCTTATTTATTTGCCCTCTCAATGTGATTGAGATTTAAATACCGACCTGCTGGAGACGACCTTGCAACTACAACTGATCTGCGAAGATGCTAATCAAACTGATCGCCTGAATGATTTAGCTGAACGCTGGAACTTATCTCATGATGATGCCAGTGATTTCGCCTTGGTACTGACTAGTGAAAGGTTAGAACTTCGCAAGGTAGATGAACCTAAGCTAGGTGCGATCTTTGTTGATTTAGTGGGCGGGGCTGTGGGTCACAGGCGCAAATTTGGTGGCGGGAAAGGTCAAGCTATTGCTAAAGCTGCTGGGTTAAATAAAGGGGCAACCCCCACGATTTTAGATGGTACTGCTGGTTTAGGGCGTGACGCGTTTGTATTGGCATCTTTAGGATGTAAAGTTCAAATGGTTGAGCGCCACCCTGTAGTTGCCGCGTTGTTAGATGACGGTTTAGAGCGTGCCAAGCAAGATGCAGGTATTGGCTCATGGGTTAGCGAGCGCATGAGCTTAATTCATGCTTCAAGCCATGACGCGTTAGATAAGCTCGCCAATGATCCAAACTTTCAACAGCCAGATGTTGTGTATTTGGACCCAATGTACCCACACCCTGAAAATAAAAAGAAGTCAGCTTTAGTGAAAAAAGAGATGCGAGTCTTTCAATCTTTAGTGGGTGCAGATTTGGATGCAGACGGTTTATTACAGCCAGCTTTGTTACTGGCGAGCAAGCGTGTTGTCGTCAAAAGACCTGATTATGCAGATTGGTTAGATGAGAAAAAACCAAGCATGGCAATCGAGACTAAAAAGAACCGTTTTGACGTGTATGTAAAGGCTTCAATGACTTAGCGAAACGCGGTTTTATTTAACCGACATAAATACGAAAAATTACTATTTATTGCTTGCGGTCGGTGAATTCTAGATGTATATCTAACTAAGAATTATTACCATTCTTAGCTGGAGTTGTAGAAATGGCTAAACGTTTTTGTAAGCTGAACCGACGAGATATCACTGAACATTTAGGTGAAATCCATAACCTTGTGACGGAACCTAAATTTGTGTGCCGTTCTTGTGCGCGTTCGTCTGCAGATAAAGCCAATCTATGTAAGCCATCAGCAATACCACCTGTGGGTTGCCAAACTAAGTCGGTAGCAGAAAAAGCGGCTTGTGGTCTACTTGCTGAAACGCTTCCAATTCCTGAATTGACCTTAGCGGATCAAATTCCAGTGGCATTTTCGGAGCCCCAAGCTGAAGTTGTGCAAATCTTCGAACCTACCTCCAAGGCAACCTCTGCTTTAACAGCGCAGGCTCTAAAAATTGAATCGCTAAAAGACAAAGCGCTTAAGAAAAAAGCGGAAAAAGCGGCTCAAGTTAGTGCTGAGGCATTAGTTGGTGTAAAAGTATTAGTTCGAGAGAAAAACGACAAGCTCGATCGCAAAGAATTGAAGCGAGCAAAAAAATCGCTTAAAAAGCGTGAAAAGTACAATAAGAAGCTAGCTAAAGTAGTGAAACAGCAAAGAAAGTTGCTTAAGAAGAGCCAAAAGCTTGAAAGCCAATTCGAAAGAATGAGTGCACATATTGAAAATGCAGTATTGAATGAAAGCCAAATCGCAGGTTCAACCAAGCATATTCACTAACTACAATCAGGCTTCTCTCTTTGCTAAGCAAGCATAAAGATTTAAAAAATAGCGACTGTCACCAGTCGCTATTTTTATTTGTTAGCGGGCTTGTGCAACTCGCTTTTTTACCCAAGTTTCATTGACCCACAATGACAGTAAAATAATACCGCCACCAATAGAAAGTCTGACTAAATCGACGTCTCTATTCCAGATCAAAATGTTTACTACAAGCCCCGCAGGAACGAGTGCGTTATTCATCACCGCTAAAGCCCCTGCATTAACCAAACACGCGCCTTTGTTCCACACAAAATATCCCAAACCTGAAGCGATTAGCCCTAAATAAATAAGTACGCCCCATTGTAATGGTGTGGTCGGTAGTTTTTCTGGATTACCTAGGAGCATGAAAGCAACAGATGCCACGCATAACGCGCCTAAGTAGAAGTAGCCAAAGACAGTGTGTTGCGGTAAATCAATGGATTCCTTCTCCATCACCACTTTGTAGCTCACCTGACCAATGGCAAAGCACAGGTTCGCCGCTTGTACCACTAAGAAGCCCATTAAGAAATTTTCATTAATCCCTGCAAACTTTATGAATACCGCGCCAAGTACTGCAATTGCAGCAGTCACTAAATACCAAGGAGAGAAGCGACCTTTTAGGAAATCATAAAAAAGAGTGACGTAAATCGGGGTGAAAACCGTAAAAAGAAGCACTTCAGGAACAGAAAGTAGCAGGAAAGATTGGTAGTAGAAGCAATACATTAATCCCAATTGAATACCGCCAATCGCCATGAGTTTGGCAATTAAAGGTTTTGGGACATTACGGAATTTTAAAAAAGGTAAAAAGACGAGACCGGCTAAGGCAACGCGCATTAATACCGAGAACCAAGCATCTACCTGACCTGCGAGGTAAACGCCGATCAAGCTAAAGGAAAACGCCCATAGTAGGGTGACTGCAGCTAAATAACTCATATATCGATCTATTTGTTAAATGAATGCTCTGCAGTCTACCGAATCTTGTAGTCCTAGTCTTGAGAATCCCGTAGGGGTACGACCAGCATATCAACAGGAGACGCGTTGATCAGTTGGCGAGTGGACGAAAGTAATTTGCTCCAAAAATCTTGATGGTGCCCACAAACCACTAAATCGACATTAAATTCGTTAATGGTGTCGCAAAGCTCATTACTTAAATCACCACTTCCGACTAAAGTATGAGTGATTGGATATTGAGCGTGTTCTGCAAAATTTTGCAGTTGAATGCGAGAGGCTTCCATCGCGTTATGTTGAGTTTCAGCCATGTTGATGTCAATAAGCCCGGTATAAAGCTCCGCGTAGTTGATATCAATATGAATAAAAGAAACTTTAGATTCTAACGGTTTGGCAAGCGCTACCGCCTTATCTACCAATAGCTTACTGTCATCGGACAAATCGACGGCGACTAAAATATGTTGGTAACTCATACTGCTATCTCCCTATTATCGGTCTTATTATAGATTAGCACCGTCCTGTACGTTTTTTTGCCAGAGTGATCTCATATCCATTGTATTGCGTAGGAATACTAATCTTGTTCGGTGAAGTATTGGACTAAGAGATATCGCTTAATTAGTGATATAGTAAACCAAATTAAAGAGGTAACTAGGAGACTTTAATGCTATCTAAAACTATGGTCGAACAACTGAATGAGCAAATTAATCTAGAATTTTTCTCATCCAATCTATACTTACAAATGAGTGCTTGGTGTGAAGATAAAGGATTTGAAGGTGCAGCTGAGTTTCTGCGTGTTCATGCCGTAGAAGAAATGGAACACATGCAACGTCTATTCACTTACGTGAGCGAGACAGGTGCAATGCCAATTTTAGGTGCTATTGAAGCTCCAAAACATGAATTTGGTAGTTTAGGTGATGTGTTCCGTGAAACTTACGAACATGAGCAAATGATTACTCAACAAATCAACAAATTGGCTCACGTTGCTTTTACATCACAAGATTACTCAACGTTTAACTTCCTGCAGTGGTACGTGGCTGAGCAGCACGAAGAAGAGAAGTTATTTAAAGGCGTTCTAGACAAGTTAGAGCTTGTTGGTGAAGACGGTAAAGCACTGTTCTTCATTGATAAAGATTTAGCTCAATTGGCAAAAGATGGTTCATCTTCAATTATGGAAGCTCCTGCAGCGTAAAGCTGTAAGAAAATAGTCAGCTGATTGTCTTTTTCTTTTGAGCGTCGATGAAGATGTAGGGAGGAAAGGATGATCAGCGGAGACACTATTCTATTTGCGCTTATGTTCGTGACATGCGTTAACTGGGCTCGTTATTTAACGGCTTTACGAACATTAATCTATATTATGCGAGAAGCTCACCCACTACTTTATCAACAAGTAGATGGCGGCGGGTTCTTCACCACGCATGGCAATATGACTAAGCAGGTTCGTCTGTTTAGCTATATAAAAAGTAAAGAATATCATCATCATCACGATACTATGTTTATCACTAAATGTAGCCGAGTAAGAGAGCTATTTATCTTGTCGGTATCTTTACTTGGGGTAACACTGCTTGCTGCATTCATAGTGTAGAGCTAAGCAAATAGACATGGAGTGGAACCGTTTTTGGTTACCACTGAGCTGGGTAATTGATCATCAATTGCAAAGTTAAGTTTTGCCGCTAAAATAGCGGGAAATTAGTAAGGATGTGCTGTTAATGCACATCCTTTTTTATTGGTGAAATCACCACTACAGGACGTAGCTCGGCTGATCAGTAAGTAAAGAGTTAAAACAGACCACTATGAGTGAAAAATTTGATGTAATCGTAATTGGCGCTGGCGCAGCCGGTCTAATGTGCGCAGCAGAAGCGGGAAAACGCGGACGCCGAGTACTTGTGGTCGATAATGCGAAAAAGCCCGGGCGTAAAATCTTGATCTCTGGTGGTGGTCGTTGCAACTTCACTAACTATGATGTGACAGCGAATAACTTCCTTTGTAAAAACCCACACTTCGTTAAGTCTGCTTTATCTCAATATACCAACTGGGATTTCGTTTCAATGGTATGCAAACACGGTATTGATTTTGAAGAGCGCGATCATAGCCAGTTATTCTGTGTAAATGATTCCACGGCAAAAGACATCGTGAGCATGCTGCTAGAAGAGTGTAAGCAAGCGAATGTTGAGCAGCGCTATCGCTGTGATGTGCACTCAATTGAGAAGCAAGAATCCGGCTTCAAATTGCACTTAAATACAGACGAAGTGGAATGTGAATCGCTAGTGGTGGCGACGGGTGGGCTTTCAATGCCTAAGTTAGGTGCCACCCCGTTTGGTTATAAGATTGCAGAGCAATTTGGTTTGTCTATCATCCCAACGACGGCTGGCTTAGTGCCTTTCACGCTGCATAAAGCAGACAAAGAAGACTTTGCTGAGCTTTCTGGCATTGCCGTTCCTGCTGAAATTACCGCTCAAGATGGGACGCTATTTAAAGAAGCATTATTGTTCACTCACAGAGGGTTGTCCGGACCTTCTGTATTGCAAATATCATCTTTTTGGAAAGCGGGTCAAGCGGTATCAATAAACTTGGTTCCAGAAGCCGATGTGGATGCGTTATTGGAACAATCTCGTGAGCAACATCCGAATCAAAGTCTAAAAAACACACTCGCAAAAGTGCTGCCAAAGCGCTTAGTTGAAGTGTTAATTGAGCGTAAAGAATTAGAAGATAAACCGCTGAAACAGTTTAATGAAAAGCAGCTAAAGGCGATCACCGAATACCTAGAAAACTGGAAGATCGCGCCCAATGGCACGGAAGGTTATAGAACCGCGGAAGTCACGTTAGGCGGCGTGGATACTGACCATTTATCTTCTAAAACCATGGAATGTAAAACCGTGTCTGGTCTGTACTTCATTGGTGAAGTGATGGATGTAACGGGCTGGCTTGGTGGATATAACTTCCAATGGTGCTGGTCTAGCGGTTATGTTGCAGGGCAATGGGCATAATTTTTGTTCAGAAAACAATAAAGTTCTCCTATAAGCACTCTTGAATAATAAGTGTAGTACTTTTTAAGTCGCATAGCCGTCTAATCTTGATTGCTATGCGATGCTCCAAACTTTACTGATAACTCTATCAGATTAATCAATGACTCACTCCAAAGCACTAAATCTGTCCTATATTAAGAATGGTGACATGCTAAAAGGAGTGAGCTAATGAGCCAACAAGCCTTGATTTCTCGTCTCAATGAATTACCTCGAATTGAGAGCATCCTGCAAGAACTGCTTGAAATGGTGAATAAAGAAAACGTCGATTTCAATGAGCTATCGAGGAAAATGTCGATGGAGCAGGTGCTAAGTGCTCGCATTTTGAGGATGGCGAATTCTGCTCAGTTCGGCGGCAATAAATCAGTTTCTTCCATAAATGATGCCATCATAAGAGTAGGTAGTGGTGCGGTTCGAACACTCGTTTCATCTTCTATTCTTTCTAGCGCCTTTCCTAAAATTGAAACTCTAAATCTAAAAGACTATTGGTCTAATACCTTTGAAATCTCGATGATCGCCAGCAAGCTTGCCCCCAGTGTTGAGTTAGACCCGAATGAAGTGTTTACCACAGGTGTTCTACACAATATCGGTGAACTTATGATCCATTCCCTTGTGCCAGAGCAAGCCGTTGAAATATCCAGACGGGTTGAAGGTGGTGAAAGCATGTTGAAGGTACAAAGAGATGTGTTATCGACAGATGCCCCAGAATTAGGGGCTCGCTTGGCGCAAGCGTGGCAATTCCCTCTTGAAATGGTGGATGCAATTGCTAACGTCAATAGACCGGGTAAGGCGCGCGTATCTAAAAAACTTGCCTGTTTGCTGTATTTCGCAAGAGAAGTGAATAAACGTTGGGATTCATTTTTAGATGATGCCGAAAAACAAGATTTCTTACATAGTCACCCTGCGGCTATGGCACTCAGTATCTCGGATGAGATGATAGCAGTGATTGACGAAGTTCGTGGCCAAGGTAGTGAGTTAGCGTATGAGCTGTTTTCTGATTAGATAAATGAGAACATTTAAGTCTGTCCATTCACAACAAAGCGGCTAGTTCATTGGAAGGTGAACTAGCCGTTATCTCATTGTTCGAAGGCTATAAAGAGGATGATGAATGTTTAGGAGCTTGGGCTTTCTACCGCGCTCTTTTTTGAAAATTTAATTTGCTGTATGACCAAACCTACAATGATCAGCACTAAACCGAATAACGTTGAAGGATGAATGTCTTCCCCAATTATGGTTGCCAGCAGCATTAATGAAATAAAAGGTGATGCAAAAATCAAGTTGCTGATACGAGCGGTATTGTTGGTTAACTTCAACGCTGAAAGCCACAAAACAAACGTAATGCCCATCTCAAAAAGCCCTACGTAAGTGACGGCCATCCAGCCTTTCGCTGTTATATGATCCCAACTGTTTCCTTCATAAATCGCTAAACCAATCGCAATTGGTAGCGCGACTAAGAAACCTAAAAGCACACCGACTACCGGGTCGGCTTTATTTTTGGTGTTGAGAATCCAGTAACCCGCCCAAAGCAATGTGGAAACCAGAGCAAGAGCAACGCCGAATGGGCTGTCAAATTCTAACCCTAAGAGATCGCCTTTGGTGGCAATCACGACTACACCCAAATAACTGAAGGTGCAGGCTACCCAGTCTTGCTTGCGAATCTTTTGCCCAAGAAATACAGCTGCCATGAGTGTGAGGGTGATGGCCCAACTGTAGTTAATGGCTTGCGCTTGTGATGCAGGCAGTAAATCGTAGGCTTTGAAAAGTATCAGGTAGTAGGCAAGTGGGTTTACTAACCCTAATAATAAGTAGTACCAAGGGTTTGAGAAAAAGGTCGTACTTAGCTGAGAAAGTTTACCTTGGAAAAAGCAAACCGCAATCAGGGCGAAGGAAGAAACAACGCTGGCAACCGCGAGCATTTGAATGGGTGAAAATTCAGCAAGGGTGAGCTTAAAAGCGGTGGCAACCGTTGACCAAAGCAACACAGCAGAAAGACCAAAGCCTAAGGCGCGACGTTCGTTCATAGCAACTCATTATTATTGTTGGAATAGGATACGGAGGTCTAGTCTATCTGTCGAAATTTAATACGGCAAACTGGACATTTATCCAGTATCAAAATACCATTTAAAGAGTCACTCCTAAATAGGCTAAATCTTTATCATGCAATGGATTATCGAACATCAAATGACACTTATCACCGCAATATCATGCGCTCTCGCAAGTGGTGTGGCTGTCAGCTGGTGGGTAAAACAGAAGTTTTCTTTCCAGCAACAGCTTTTAGAACAGCAGATCGAATCAGACAAGCTACTGCATGAATCCCAAGCCCTGCAACTCAAATCATCTTTAGAGCAAGCACAAAAAGAACTGGATGAGTTGGATGATGAGCGAGATAAAGCCGCGTTTGAACTTAAACAAGCTCATGGCAAAGTGATGGCTGCGGTAGAAAAACTGCGATATTTTGAAGCGGTGAAGCAAGAGCGCCAGCAATATGCAGATGAGATCAACCATCTAAAAGAGCAAAAGTCTGAGTTAGAGGCAGAATTGCGTGAGCAAGAAGCTCGGCATGATCAAGAAAACCTAGCCAGCAGTGAAAAACTACAGTTGTTGGAGCAAGCTGAATCTCGCTTGAAACAACAATTTGAAATTCTCGCCAATCAACTGTTTGAAACTAAAACAGCAAAAGTGGATCAGCAAAATAAGCAAAGCTTAGAAGGGCTTTTGTCCCCATTGCGTGAGCAATTAGAAGGCTTTAAAAAGCAAGTGAACGACAGTTTTGGTCAAGAAGCCAAAGAGCGACATACTTTGGTGCATGAGCTGAAAAATTTACAGCGCTTAAATGAAACCATGACACGTGAAGCGACAAATCTGACTCAAGCTTTGAAAGGGGATAACAAGCAACAAGGCAATTGGGGTGAAGTAGTGTTAGCTCGCGTATTAGCAGAGTCAGGTCTGAGAGAAGGGCATGAATATCACACACAAGTGAACCTACAAAATGATGCCGGAAAGCGTTATCAGCCGGATGTTATTGTGCATTTACCACAAGAAAAGCAAGTCGTGGTCGACTCTAAAATGGCATTGGTTGCCTTTGAACGCTACTTCAATGCTGAAGATGATCAACAGCGTGATTCTGCATTGCGAGATCATTTGATTGCTTTACGAGCGCACATTAAAGGGTTGAGTCAGAAGGATTATCACCAGTTAAAGGGCATTCAAAGTTTAGATTACGTATTGATGTTCATCCCTGTTGAGCCTGCTTTTCAAGTGGCTATTCAAGCAGACCCAAGCTTGGTCAAAGACGCCATGGAACAAAATATAATTCTGGTCAGCCCAACCACTTTGTTGGTGGCTCTGAGAACGATTGATAATTTATGGCGCAATGATCGTCAAAACCAAAATGCGCAAGTCATTGCTGATCGCGCAAGCAAGCTGTATGACAAATTGCGCTTGTTTGTTGATGATATGGAAGGGCTTGGCGGGGCTTTAGACAGAGCAAATCAAAGCTACCAAGGTGCGATGAATAAACTGGCAACAGGTCGTGGTAATGTGATTCGCCAAGCGGAAAGCTTTAAAGAATTAGGCGTAGAGGTGAAGAAGCCCATTTCGATAAACCTTACCGAGATCGCGCAAAACGAGGCTTTTTCAGAAAATGCCTCGTTAGTAGAAAGACAACCTGCTGAGGATAAAGTAAACTAATCGACCGCAGCGCCCTTAGATGTATTGAGGTATCACGCGCTGTTGATGAAAAACTTACCATGGTAGATAACAGCATTATGGACACAAGCGTGCAGACAAATTCAGCAGTAGAATCAGAAACCACACACTTTGGTTTTGAAACCGTCGCGAAAGACGAAAAAGTCGCAAAAGTAGCAGAGGTGTTTCACTCTGTAGCCGCTAAATACGACATCATGAATGATCTTATGTCGGGTGGTGTTCACCGTTTGTGGAAGCGATTCACAATAGATTGCAGTGGTGTTCGACCTGGTCAGCGTATTCTTGATCTTGGTGGTGGTACTGGTGACCTAACGGCTAAGTTCTCACGTATTGTTGGTGAGAAAGGTCATGTTGTACTGGCTGACATCAATAACTCAATGCTAAACGTTGGTCGTGACAAACTTCGCGACAGCGGCATTGTAGGTAATGTGCACTATGTACAAGCGAATGCGGAAGAACTGCCTTTCCCAGATAACTACTTTGACTGCATCACGATTAGCTTCTGCTTACGTAATGTAACAGACAAAGATAAAGCATTACGTTCGATGTACCGCGTGTTAAAGCCGGGCGGTCGTTTGCTGGTTCTTGAGTTTTCTAAGCCAGTTCTTGAGCCTTTATCGAAAGTGTACGATGCGTACTCTTTCCACTTGCTGCCTAAAATGGGCGAGTTGATTGCAAACGATGCTGACAGTTACCGTTACCTAGCGGAATCTATCCGCATGCACCCAGATCAAGAGACTCTGGAAGGCATGATGCAAGGTGCCGGTTTCGAGAATACTAAATACTTTAACCTAACGGGTGGCATTGTTGCCTTACACCGCGGTTACAAGTTCTAACTCAGGTTTCGAGATAGACGTATTCAATGAAATTATTAAAACGGGTGAGTGACTCTTCATCCGTTATGCCGTTTATCTTTTATACAAGCTAAGGACTGTCATGCCATTTGATCCATTAGTGACTGCGGTTATTGAAACCTCTTTAAATACCTTCGTAAACGACGATCCAGAATTGGTGCGTCGTTTATCTCGTTTAAAGGGGCAAGTAATCCAAGTTAATTTAAAAGAGCTTAATAAAACGCTTACTTTCGTATTCAGCCAGCAGATTGATGTATTGGGCGATTATGAAGGTCAGCCTGACTGTTATTTGTCGCTGAACCTATCGGTATTACCTGAATTACGTGAGCAGTCCAATATCACCAAGCTGATCAAGCAAGATAAGCTGATTTTAGAAGGTGATATTCAACTCGCGCAAAAATTTGCTCAGCTCATGACAGATTGCAAACCTGATCTTGAAGAGTGGTTGTCTCGCATCACTGGAGATGTGGTGGCGCATACTTTAGTGCAAGGTGTGAAAAACGTGGGTGGCTTTGTTTCTAAGCAAGCGACTAAGCATCAAAACCATATTGCCCAAGTCTTAACGGAAGAGTGGAAAATTGCTCCTGCTCCGTTAGAGATCGCGCATTTCTGCGATCAGGTGGATGATGTGAAAAGTGCAACGGCTCGTTTGGAAGCGAAACTGAACACGTTGCTGGAGAAAGCATGACTCCAACTGAATTGAAACGCCTTTATCATATTATCAAGGTACAGTTAGAGTACGGTCTTGATGAGTTGATGCCGGTTCACCAATTGACGAAAGCGCCATTACTGGCAAGAAAGTCACTGTTTTGGGTAAAGAACAAGCATCAAGATAAAGAGCTAGGTCTTCGTCTGCGTTTGGCACTTCAAGAGCTTGGTCCGGTATGGATTAAGTTTGGTCAAATGATGTCAACAAGACGTGATTTGTTTCCACCTCATATCGCCGATCAGCTGGCATTGTTGCAAGACCAAGTTGCCCCATTTGATGGTGGGTTGGCTAAGCAGCATATGGAAGAAGCGCTGGGTGGCAGTTTAGATAACTGGTTCACTGACTTTGATATCACGCCATTAGCTTCAGCTTCGATCGCTCAGGTGCATACTGCTAAACTTAAAGAATCAGGTCGTGAAATCGTTCTTAAGGTGATCCGCCCTGATATTCGTCCCGTCATTGATGCAGATCTAAAACTGATGCACCGAATGGCGAGTATAGTCGCGAAAGCTCTTCCTGAAGCACGTCGTTTGAAACCTGTTGAAGTCGTACGAGAGTACGAAAAGACACTCATTGATGAATTGGATTTACGCCGAGAAGCCGCGAATGCCATTCAACTTCGACGTAACTTTGAAGGCAGCGAAGAGTTATACGTACCTGAAGTTATCACTGATTTAAGCAGTGAATCTTTAATGGTATCTGAACGAATTTACGGCATCCAAGTGTCGGATATTCCCATGTTAGAAGCCAATGGCACTAACATGAAGCTATTGGCCGAACGTGGCGTTACAGTATTTTTCACACAAGTATTTCGTGACAGTTTTTTCCATGCTGATATGCACCCAGGTAATGTGTTTGTAAATCCAGAGAATCCTGAAAATCCACAATGGATTGGTTTAGATTGCGGTATTGTTGGTACGTTAAATAGTGAAGATAAACGTTATTTAGCCGAAAACTTATTGGCATTCTTTAATCGTGATTATCGAAAAGTTGCAGAGCTGCATGTTGACTCTGGCTGGGTGCCACACGATACCAATGTGAATGAATTTGAATTCGCAATTCGTACTGTATGTGAACCTATTTTTGCTAAACCGCTTGGTGAAATTTCATTTGGTCATGTGCTGCTGAACTTGTTCAATACGGCAAGACGTTTCAATATGGAAGTACAGCCTCAGCTGGTTTTATTGCAAAAGACGTTACTTTATGTGGAAGGTTTAGGTCGTCAGTTGTATCCGCAACTCGATTTATGGGAAACGGCAAAGCCATTTTTGGAAACTTGGATGATGAACCAAGTTGGCCCACAAGCTGTAATTAATGCAGTAAAAGAGCGTGCACCATTTTGGGCTGAAAAATTACCTGAGTTGCCCGAGCTTCTATATGATAGCTTGCGCCAAGGTAAAGCCATGAACCAGCGTATGGATCAGCTTTACCAAGGTTACCGTGATAGTAAACGCCAACAAGCAACGGGTAAGTTTTTGTTTGGTATTGGAGCGACTTTAGTCGTATGCTCCGCAATATTAGTTTCAAGCCCTTACGAGCAGCTAAGCATGGGCTGTGGCATCGCTGGTGTCACATTTTGGCTGCTAAGTTGGCGAGCTTACCGTCGTTAAACGGTAGACTCCCTTAATAATTTTTGTGTAGAAAAACCCGAGGACAATACAATGGGTGGTATCAGTATTTGGCAACTTCTAAT
Organism: Vibrio sp. 99-70-13A1; assembly: GCF_013114625.1. Taxonomy (GTDB): domain Bacteria; phylum Pseudomonadota; class Gammaproteobacteria; order Enterobacterales; family Vibrionaceae; genus Vibrio. The sequence continues at coordinate 130,384 of NZ_VTXD01000004.1, read as the reverse complement.
CATTGCTGTAATCGTAATCTTACTATTTGGTACTAAGAAACTACGTGGTATGGGCGGTGATTTAGGTTCAGCGGTTAAAGGCTTTAAAAAAGCAATGAGCGATGAAGATAAGCCTGCCGATAAAAAAGACGCAGACTTTGAACCAAAGAATATTGAACAGCAGAAAACAGACGCTACTGCTGAAACAAAGAAAGACAAAGAGCAGGCGTAAGTCGTGTTTGATATCGGTTTTTGGGAACTGGTATTAATATCTGTCGTCGGGTTAGTCGTTTTAGGACCTGAGCGTTTGCCAGTCGCTATTCGTAGTGTGTCCAAGTTTATTGGTACTGCAAAAAGCATGGCAAACAGTGTGAAAGATGAGCTTTCTCACGAGCTTAAAGTTCAAGAATTGCAAGAAAACCTGCGTAAGGCTGAGCAAATGGGTATGGAAGATTTATCTCCAGATCTAAAAGCATCGGTTGATGAATTAAAGCAGGCTGCTGCTGCTGTTCAACGACCATATGCGAAGCCTGATACTGAAAAAGCAAGTGAAGCGGAAACGACGCCAATCACAGAAACGAGTGAGAATGAAAGTATTCAAATTCGTAAAGAAGCTTCAGTAGCGTCAGATAAAAAAGCCGAATAGTCTCGCAAGGAGGAGCCACAATAAGCTCATGGAACACAATGCTTTATGTATTGTGCATGTGATTGGCTCCTTTTCGATCTCCCTGTTATAGAGGTTTGACATGTCTTCGACTCAGCAGACACAACCTTTGATTAGCCATTTACTTGAACTACGTAACCGACTTTTACGCGCAATTGTTGCGGTTCTTGTCATCTTTGTAGGGCTAATTTATTTTTCTAATGATATTTACGAGTTTGTTTCAGCACCTTTGGTAGATCGTTTACCTGAAGGGGCAACAATGATTGCTACTGATGTAGCGTCACCATTTTTCACACCGTTGAAGTTAACATTGATAGCGTCGATTTTTGTGGCTGTCCCGTTTATTTTGTATCAGGTGTGGGCGTTTGTTGCTCCTGGGCTGTATAAGCACGAAAAGCGTTTGATCATGCCATTATTGGCATCAAGTTCATTGCTTTTCTATTGTGGTGTTGCGTTTGCTTATTTTGTTGTATTCCCTCTGGTATTTAGCTTTTTTACGGCTATTTCTCTTGGGCAAGTTGAATTTGCGACTGATATATCCAGCTACCTAGATTTTGTCTTAGCGCTATTTTTTGCTTTTGGCATTGCGTTTGAAGTGCCAGTTGCGATTATTTTACTATGTTGGACAGGGGCTACGACTCCGAAAGCTTTATCTGAAAAGCGTCCGTATATTGTCGTGGGTGCATTCATTATCGGTATGATGCTTACTCCGCCAGACATGATTTCTCAAACATTACTTGCCATTCCAATGTGCATATTGTTTGAAATTGGTCTGTTCTTTGCTCGTTTTTATGTACGAAAACCTGTTGAAGGTGACGAAGAAGAAATAGAAGAGTAAATTTAGACTAAGTAATCACGTTAAAATAAAAAAGCAGCCAGAAGGCTGCTTTTTTATTTTAACTATCGGACTGTTACTTTGTGACCGCAAATTTGGCATATGTAAATTTCTTTGATGCCAATAATCTTGTGCCAAAAAGTTCGATGCTGACGCTGTAAGTGAATGGTATCGTGTTCACACATTTTAACTCACTCTTTAGTCTTATTTTTAAAGTGAGCGCGAATACTAACCTCGTTGATTATGCAACTCAAGTCAATACGATTAAAATTTATTATCAATTATAAGATTTATAAGGAAAATAGTTTTTTTGCGTTATCCGTTGTAATACGGTCTACCTCTTCTAGACTTATATTTTTGAGCTCTGCGACACGTTTTGCAACAAGGTTTGTGTAGGCTGGCTCATTGCGTTTACCTCTATTTGGTGCTGGGGCTAGGTACGGACAATCTGTTTCAAGGATGATGTATTCCATATCTAAGTGAGGGATGACTTTATCCATACCTGAGTTTTTAAATGTCGATACTCCGCCTAGACCTAAGTGAAAACCTAGCGCATTGATTGCCTGTGCTTCTTCCAAGCTGCTGCCAAAACAGTGGAATACACCACGTAAGCTGCCATCTTGCTCTTGGCGTAAAAGCGCCAGTGTTTCTTGGATTGAATCACGGGTGTGGATCACGACAGGAAGATTCAGTTCTTTCGCCCATTGCAGTTGAGTCACAAAAGCGAGTTCTTGTTCTGCTTTGAATGTTTTATCCCAGTACAGATCAATCCCAATTTCACCGACAGCAATAAAGTTATGTTTTTCAAACCAACCGCGAATTGTCGTTAAGGTTTGCTCAATATTCGCGTCTACATAACACGGATGCAGCCCCATCATTGAACGACAGACATCAGGAAATTGCTTCTCAGTGTTTAACATAGGTTCAATTGAATCTAGGTCAATATTCGGGAGAAGAATCGTATCAATGCCTTGTGCGAGTGCTCGCTGTACCACTTCTTCACGGTCATTGTCGAATTCGCTGGCATAAATATGGGCGTGAGTGTCAATCATCGTACTGTCCTGAAAATCTAAGGTTGCGCTGAGTATACGGTAGTGTGAGAGGAAGGTCATTTTTTGTCATTTGTTCGATTTTTTCATTCAGATCTAAGCTTTACTGTTAGAGTCTGTAACCATCGGTGATATGCTTTTATCAGTATTTAGCACTTTCATATCTAGGCATATTGATGTTTAGACTAGGCAAGGAGAATCTCGTGTCTGTTTCAATTCAAGGTCAATTCCCAGGTCGTCGTATGCGCCGTATGCGTAAACATGACTTCAGCCGTCGCCTTATGGCAGAAAACCAACTATCCGTGAACGACTTAATTTACCCAATGTTCATCTTAATGGGCAAAGATCGTCGTGAAACAGTTGAATCTATGCCTGGTATCGAACGTTTGTCCATCGATCTAATGCTAGAAGAAGCGCAGTACTTAGCGAATCTAGGTGTTCCAGCTATCGCGTTATTCCCCGTTGTGAATCAAGATGCGAAAAGCTTGTGTGCGGCTGAATCCTACAGCCCTGAAGGTTTAGTTCAACGTGCAGTTCGTGCATTAAAAGAGCATATTCCTCAAATTGGTGTCATTACGGATGTGGCTCTAGACCCATTCACGACTCATGGTCAAGACGGCATCATTGATGAAACGGGCTATGTGCAAAATGATGAAACAACCGAAGTTTTGATTAAACAGGCGATTTCGCATGCCGAAGCTGGTGCTGATGTCGTTGCTCCGTCAGATATGATGGATGGTCGTATTGGTAAGATCCGCGAAGCGTTAGAAGAAGCGGGTCACATTCATACTCAGATCATGGCTTACTCTGCAAAATATGCCTCTTGTTACTACGGCCCTTTCCGTGATGCCGTGGGCAGTGCTTCAAACCTTAAAGGTGGCGACAAGAAAAACTACCAAATGGATCCTGCTAATAGCGACGAAGCCATTCATGAAGTGGCTATGGACCTTAACGAAGGTGCGGACATGGTGATGGTGAAGCCTGGCATGCCATATTTGGATATTGTTCGTCGAGTGAAGCATGAGCTTCAAGCGCCTACTTTTGCTTACCAAGTCTCTGGAGAATACGCGATGCACAAAGCAGCGATTCAGAACGGTTGGTTAAAAGAGCGCGAGACCGTTTTAGAATCTCTACTGTGTTTCAAACGTGCGGGTGCTGATGGTATTTTAACTTACTTCGCTAAAGATGTAGCAGAGTGGCTTGCTGAAGATAATGCTCAAGCTGCTGAGCACTTACCTACAAAAGAATAATCAGTTAGATATTTAGCACACAAAGAGCTGGTTTATACCGGCTCTTTTTCATTGGGGAATGCATTATGGCTGTATTGATTCGAGAAGGTTCGCTAGAAGAAGTAATACGTATCGTTGATCAGATTGATGAGTTTGCTCACAAAGAAACGGTGGAATCGTTAGCTTCCCGTGTTGACGGTAAAAAGTCATTAATATTGATTGCGGAGGACGAAGGCGACCTGCTTGGTTTTAAAATCGGTTATCAATTAGATGAGCATACTTTTTATAGTTGGTTCGGTGGTGTATCTCCATTGGCGAGAAATAAAGGAGTGGCTCAATTACAACTCGAAGCTCAAGAACATTGGGTGAGAGAACAAGGTTATAAGCACTTAAAGGTGAAATCTCGTAATCAATTCCCCGCGATGTTAAGGCTGTTGCTTCGCAATGGCTATCTTATTGAACAGTATGAAAATAAAGAAATTTTACTAGAAAGTCGCATCCATTTTATCAAGCAATTTTAGTGTTATAAAAATTAAATGAGACTTTTTCTCATTTAGATGTTGACTATTAAATGAGAATCATTATTATTAACCACGTCTTAGGGAATGAGGAAACAGTTCACAAGGATGTTGAATCAGCTTGTTTAGACTTGCTGAGAACAGATTTCTAGCGAACTTGTACTAAGTTCTTTTTTGACACGACATTGCTCACATTGCTTCCAGTGTAATTTATAGCTTTTTGGTAGAGCTGTAGTATTCAATATGAATGGCTTTACCGCTTTTTGCTAGGCGACATCTTCGGGTGTCGCTTTTTTTCTATTTGCGCAAACCAAATCTTCATTTCTTATGAATAAAACAACACCAGCAATTTTTTCCACAGAGCAAGATCGAAAAAAGATCATTGGCGCATTGTTCGATCTGTGTTTATTTTTATTTTTATCAATCACTTAAATTCAATTTATAGTCTCGGCTTGTATTATTTAGAGCATGTGTATAAATAATATAAACAGAGTTATCCACAATTTAGGTAAGTCTTGAATAAAAAGTATTAACTTTAAAGCTGGCACGGTAAGTCTGATAACGTAGCATCAAAACATGAGACGTGGCATCCTTAACAGATCATTTCTGTACTTACTGGATACACAAATATTATGGCTCGTATTCCTGATAATCCATTGATCCTTATTGATGGTTCTTCTTACCTTTATCGTGCTTTTCATGCCTACCCAGGCACCATGAGTAATGGTGATATTCCAACAAATGCCGTTTACGGTGTGGTGAACATGCTTCGTAGCATGATGCGCCAGTTTGCTTCTGATCGTATTGCGGTAATTTTTGATGCGAAGGGAAAAACGTTCCGTGATGATATGTATCCAGAGTACAAAGCAAATCGCCCACCAATGCCAGACGATTTACGTTGTCAGATAGAACCTTTGCACAACGTTATTCGAGCTATGGGTCTACCTCTTATCTCTATCTCTGGTGTAGAAGCCGATGATGTGATTGGCACTTTAGCCTCACAAGCTTCAAAAGCTGGTATCCCAGTGCTGATCAGTACGGGCGATAAAGATATGGCTCAACTGGTAGATGAGAACGTCACTCTTATCAATACAATGACTAATGTTGTGATGGATAGAGAAGGTGTAATTGAGAAGTTTGGTATCCCACCAGAGCTTATCATCGACTACCTTGCGCTTATGGGCGATAAAGTCGATAACATTCCGGGTGTTCCTGGGGTTGGTGATAAAACGGCAACGGCTTTACTTCAAGGCATCGGTAGTATTGAAAAGCTGTATCAAAACCTTGATGACATCGCAGCACTTGGTTTCCGTGGTTCTAAAACGATGGCGAAGAAGCTCATTGATAATAAAGACAATGCTGATATGTCTTACGAACTTGCGACGATCAAATTAGATGTAGAGCTAGAAGAAACACCAGAATCCCTAGTAAAAGCTACTCCTAATACCGATGAGTTGATCAAGCTTTACGGTCAATTAGTCTTTAAGTCATGGCTCAATGAGCTACTTGAAGGTGGCAATGGCGTTGTAGAAGCGGATGAAAGATCAGGTGCGGTACGTAGCAATGCACCAGCGGCATCTTCAGGTGTGGAAATGAATACATCGGCAGTAACGATTGATCGCAGCCAGTACGAAACCATTCTTGACCAAGACACTTTTATTAAGTGGCTAGATAAGCTTAAAGCAGCTGATGTCTTTGCTTTTGACACGGAAACGGACAACTTAGATTACATGGTGGCGAACCTAGTTGGTTTGTCATTTGCGACAGAAGAAGGTATTGCGGCTTATGTACCCGTTGCCCACGATTACTTAGTTGCGCCTGAGCAGCTTGATCGTGATTGGGTGCTAGAACAATTGAAACCGATTTTAGAAGATGATGCACAAGCTAAGGTTGGTCAGAACCTAAAATATGATGCAAGTGTACTGGCTCGTTACGATATCGAAATGAAAGGCATCAAGCACGATACCATGCTCGCTTCTTACGTTTTTAATAGCGTAGGTGGTAAGCACGATATGGACAGCTTAGCACTCCGTTTCCTACAGCATAGCTGCATTTCATTCGAGCAAATTGCAGGTAAGGGCAAAAAACAGCTTACCTTCAACCAAATCGATATTGAAGAAGCATCACCATATGCGGCTGAAGATGCCGATGTGACTTTGCGTTTGCACAATCGTTTAATGGAAAACATTGAGCAAGACGAAAAGCTGAAAACCATTTATGAGGAGATTGAAATTCCTCTAGTACCAGTCATGTCACGAATTGAGCGTACTGGTGTATTTATTGATGACATGCTGCTGGGTGCTCAATCTCAAGAAATCGCGGTTCGTTTAGATGAATTAGAGCAAAAAGCTTACGAGATTGCAGAGCAAGAATTCAATATGAATTCCCCTAAGCAGCTTCAAGCTATCTTATTCGAAAAGATGGGCTTGCCCGTTATTAAGAAAACCCCGTCTGGCGCCGCTTCTACTAATGAAGAAGTACTTCAAGAGCTAGCATTAGATTACCCGCTGCCTAAGTTGATTATTGAATATCGCGGCTTGGCGAAGTTGAAGTCTACTTATACTGACAAGCTGCCTAAGATGATCAATGCTGAAACGGGTCGAGTGCATACTTCTTATCATCAGGCTGTTACGGCAACAGGGCGTTTATCTTCGACCGATCCAAACCTACAAAATATCCCAATTCGTAACGATGAAGGACGTCGAATTCGTCAGGCATTCGTTGCACCTCACGGTTGGAAAATCTTAGCGGTCGATTACTCTCAAATTGAGCTGCGTATTATGGCGCACTTATCTGGTGATAAAGCGTTACTTGAAGCTTTCCAACAAGGTAAAGATATTCACGCGGCAACCGCAGCTGAAATTATTGGTGTGAGCATTGATGATGTCACCACAGAACAGCGTCGCCGTGCTAAAGCGGTTAACTTTGGACTGATTTATGGCATGAGCGCATTCGGCTTAGCGAAGCAGTTAGGCATTCCACGTGGTGAAGCACAGCACTATATGGATACTTACTTCGAACGTTACCCTGGCGTAATGCAATATATGGAAGACACCCGTAGTAATGCATCAGAGCAAGGCTTTGTTGAAACTATCTATGGTCGTCGACTGCATCTTCCTGAAATCTCATCTCGTAACGGTATGCGTCGTAAAGCTGCTGAACGTGCTGCGATTAATGCACCAATGCAAGGTACTGCTGCGGATATTATTAAAAAAGCAATGCTTCTTGTTGATGAGTGGATTCAAGCGGAAGGTGATGGTCGTGTGAAATTACTTATGCAAGTACACGATGAATTGGTTTTTGAAGTTGAAGAGTCAGCTTTGGCTGAAATTGAAAGTAAAGTACAGGAATTGATGGAATCAGCTGCCGATCTAGAAGTACCTTTAGTGGCTGAAGCTGGTAGCGGAGATAACTGGGACCAAGCTCACTAGTCAAAAATAGAGCTTATTGACATAATTAGCATGAGCCAGCGCACAAACGCTGGCTTTTTTTTATCTAAAAAAAAGTTAATTGATAAATGGCTATTGTGTTCTTTAATAAAACTTAAGTGAAAAAAAACTACAAAATCTATTTCCATTTCTGAGCAATTGTTGTACATTAATCTCGTAGGGTACAGAGGTAAGATGTTCTATCTTTCAGACCTTTTGTTTCACGTTATTGGATTAGGCTGATTCAGCCGCCCCAGTCAGTATTTGACTGGGGCGTTTTTTCTTGTGGCAAAGAAAATTTCAAACAAGCCCTTTTTTCTCTCTCTTTTTCCTGTCCTTAGTACTTATCCGTTATTAACGAAAAATCCCTATTTGTAAGTTTATTTCTTTTCTACTTGGGTTATTTCTCTTTATAAATCAAGATCGCTATTTGTTTGTTTGTTCGTTTAAATAAGCTTAGTTCTGCTTTTTCATTAGCCGTTGGTGATGAGTAGTTTCTTGTTTCTCTTATCTTTTCAAAATTCATTAGGCATAAAAAAGCCTCGCAATGATGCGAGGCTATATTTAACTTTTTCTTCGAACTGATCTCTTCTAGCCACTGTCATTTACGAAGCAGCTATTGCGATCGTGTTTATTCGTCGTTTGAATCTACATCGTTGTCCAGATCTTCTTCTAGAAGATGAGCAAATGCAGGTGCAAACCAAGAATCAAGCTTACTGCGCAGCTGATCAACTCCTAAACCTTTCAGTGAAGAGAAAACATCAACGTTCACATCACCACCAAAAGACTCGGCGTCTTTACGGATCTTGAGAAGTTGTGCTTTACGAGCGCCACTCTTTAACTTATCAGCTTTGGTTAGTAGAACTTGTACTGGAATACGGCTGTCGATTGCCCAGTAGATCATCTGCTGATCGAGATCTTTCATTGGATGACGGATATCCATCAACACAACAAGACCTTTTAAGCATTCACGACGCTGTAGGTATTCACCAAGAGACTGTTGCCACTTTTTCTTCAGTTCTAGAGGAACTTGTGCGAATCCATATCCAGGAAGATCGACAATATGACAACCTTCATCAACCTTAAATAAGTTAATAAGTTGAGTTCGACCTGGTGTTTTACTGGTTTTCGCTAAACCTTTCTGGTTGGTTAGGCGATTTAGTGCACTAGATTTACCAGCATTGGAGCGTCCTGCAAACGCAATTTCGATACCTTCGTCTTCTGGTAAGTGACGAATATCGGGTGCACTAGTAATGAAATGCGTCTTTTGATAATGAATTTTTACGCTCACTGTTAACTCCATCTCGACTTTGTGTAGTCGATTGATTACTTTTTTGTGAATTTGTGTAAAATAACCGTGCTCGGCATAAGGTCGCCTATTGTACCATGAGTGGCAACATAGAGTGGTACTGGAAGCTTGATAATTATAATGGAATGTCATGAAGAAATTAGCGCTAATTTTGAGTCTTTTAGCCAGCTGCTCTGTATGGGCTCAAGGTAGTATTGAAGCTGGTAAAGCCAAATCACAAACATGTGTTGCCTGCCACGGTGCAGATGGCAACAGCTTAATCACACAGTACCCTAAACTGGCAGGTCAACATGCCAAGTACCTTGAGAAGCAGTTAAAAGAGCTCAAGTTAGGTATGACAAGTGGTGGTAAGCAAGGTCGATACGAGCCTGTAATGGGTGCGATGGCGATGCCTTTGTCTGAAGAAGATATGGCGGATCTAGCGGCATATTACGCCTCTCTACCTATCTCAAATAATTCAACACCAGAAAACGTGGTTGCTGAAGGTAAAGCTTTATATACCGCTGGTAATTCAGAGCGCGGCATTACGGCATGTATCGCATGTCATGGACCGCGTGGTAACGGTACTGAACTTTCGGGTTTCCCTAAAGTTTCAGGTCAGCATGCTGACTATATCAAAGCGCAGCTAGAAAAGTTCCGCGATGGTAGCCGTAATAATGATATGAATGCGATGATGCGTGATGTTGCTAAAAAGTTAACAGATGCAGATATCGACACCCTATCTAAATACGTTGGTGGCCTACACTAATCATTCTTAACCTATAAAAATAATAAATAGGTCTGAATTACATCTACGTTCGAGCACAGAATTGAGAAACGCCCCTATCGGAATACGGTAGGGGCGTTTCTTTTATGTGGCAAATATAGAACTTCGAGAGAATTTATGATGTCGTTTTTCGATACGTGCAGTGAGTCGCTATTGGTGTAAGTTCTATTCCCTCCTCTGTATTTGTGAGAGATCGGCTATTATTTACCGCACGTTCATAGAGCTTGTTTTCTAACGTAATGAAAATTAGACGCTTTATAAATTGATGATTGAACGTTTGAAAATTGTGATGTGAAGCCATTGCAGTCTAAGTCTAGAAGGGTAAAGTACCCACTATCAGCAAGGAGCTGAACTAGATATGGATGATCGACTTGTCTGAAGGTATAGACAGAAATGGATCAGGCTAGGATGGCCCAGTAACAAGGTGTTAGAAAAGGAAAGCCAAAATTCATCAGGATGATGACCAACAAACAAACTTGGCAAGGAAAGCACCAATAACAAATGGAGATTTGTGTACCAAGTTGAGTATACAAACTTTGGCCATAATAGGCAGATTTAGAGAGCGATAGGTTTTCCTATCGCTTTTTTTATTGGTTTGATGAAAAAACACCCAATACCACTCCACTATATACGCACTTTCTGGTATGTTTCGCATCCCTGTTTAAGGATGTGCGCATGTATACTTGTCCCTTATGCCATCACGATGATGTGAATCACTACTTTGAAGACAAACGCAGAGAATTTTTGCAATGTCAGCAATGTGAGTTGGTATTTGTTAATCCTCAACAACGATTAGCTGCAAGCGAAGAAAAAGCGCAATACGATCTCCATGAGAACGATCCGAATGATGCAGGCTATCGTCGATTTTTATCTCGTATAGCTGAACCGTTAACAGGAAAAATTTCATCCAATTCACATGGGTTGGATTTTGGTTGTGGTCCCGGTCCTACATTATCTATTATGTTAGAAGAAGCCGGACACACTATGGATTTGTACGATATCTATTACCATCCCGAAACTTCGGTGTTGGAAAAAACGTACGACTTTATGACTGCCACTGAGGTAATAGAGCATCTCTATCAACCGGATAAAATTTGGCAGCAATGGTTAAATTTAGTTAAGCCAGACGGCTGGATTGGTTTAATGACCAAGCTAGTAATAGACGTAGATGCGTTTGCTGGTTGGCACTACAAGAATGATCCTACGCATGTAGTCTTCTTTAGTCGTCAAACATTCCAGTTTTTGGCTGAGCGGGATAAGCTCGAACTAGAATTTGTTGGAAATGATGTAATTTTACTGAGGAAACTGCAGTAATGGGTCGTAGTAAGAAATCAAGAAAGCCGGGAGCACTCGGTGCTCCAGAACCTATGGTTACAAGAAACCGTAGTGAGTCTAATGTTGAAGGCCGTGAACGTAAGCGTATTAAAAAGCGTAAAGGCTTAAAATCAGGCAGCCGACACTCAGATGGTAGCGATGCACAGCAACGTAAAGCTGCACAAAATCGCGACCCTCGTTTAGGTAGCAAGAAAAAAATTCCATTGATCGTTGAGCCGGCTAAAAAGCCGAATAAGCAAGAGCGTAAGCTTTCTAACGAGCAAGAACTTGAAATGCTTGAGAACGATGCTCAACTGAATACTCTACTAGATCGCATTGAAAATGGTGAAAACCTAGGTGCAGGTCTACAGAAATTTGTTGATGAAAAACTGGATCGTATTGAGCATCTAATGGGCCGTCTTGGTTTATTAGAGCCAGAAGAAGACGAAGAATCTGAAGATGAAATCTTTGAAGAAACGCCTGTAGTCGCTAAGAAAAAGAAAGCGAGTTCTGATGAAGACTTGCTATCTCAGTTTGAAGACTTCGATCTAGACAGTTTTAAAGGGTAATATCGAATGAATGTAACCTTATTAGCCATTGCTGGTGGAGTGATCATTCTCGGCTTAGGTGCTTATGCAGGTTACCTTCTACTTCAAGTGAAGAAGCAGACGGAACTGCAAAAACAGCATCAAGCGTTAGCGATTGAAAAACGCAACGCGAACATTTATGAAAACATAAATACGTTATGTTTAGCTGGTATCCAAGGTCAATGCGACTTATCAGAATTGAGCATTCGTATTTATTACATTATGGATAATGTTCAAGGTGATGAACGTGTCGACTTTGATGCGGAATATCCAGCAACGTCTGAACTTTTCCATATTGTAGAAAGTATGGCTCGTGGTGATGATAGGCAAGCGCTCGCGAAGAAAGAGCGTATGGAACAAAACCTAGCACGATATAAAGCTGAAACCCGCTTGAATGATACGATTATTGAAGAGTTAAAGGTGCTCCAGAAAAAGGTGCAACCGCTCAACAATCAAATCAACATCCAAATGATATAACCCCAAAGGCTTACTGAAACTGGTAAGCCTTTTTGTTTTAAAGCAGGCATGAGTGATCGTGCTAGCAGTTCTGAATATTAATTGCCAAAACTTGTTGTCGCATCAAACTGCTTTGAAAGTCATATGGCAGAATAGCCAGTCTATAATTTTAAGTATGTAAACTGATCAGTGGGCGCTCATGTGCAACTGATCTTAACCGGAAATACCATCATGTCGAGTCAGCCAGTCGTAACCAACCAGCAAATCGTTTGGGATCAAGCCATCTTAGACAAGTACAACTATTCTGGACCGCGCTACACTTCATACCCAACGGCGTTGGAGTTTCATGAAGCGTTCACGGTAGCAGATTATGACATGGCGTGTACCCAGTACCCTGATCGACCACTATCTTTGTATGTGCACATCCCATTCTGTCATAAGCTTTGCTATTACTGCGGTTGTAATAAAGTGATCACTCGTCATTCTCACAAAGCGGATGAGTATCTTGATGTGATAGAACATGAGATTCGCCAGCGCGCTTCTCTATTGCATGGTCGTAACGTGACTCAGTTGCACTTTGGTGGTGGTACGCCAACATTCTTGAATAAAGCGCAAATTACTCGTCTAATGAAGATCATTCATGATGAGTTTCATTTTGTTGAAACCGCTGAAATCAGTATTGAAGTTGACCCACGTGAAATTGAGCTAGATATGCTTGACCACCTACGTAGCGAAGGTTTCAACCGTTTAAGTATCGGTGTTCAAGATTTCAATAAAGAAGTGCAAAAGCTGGTTAACCGTGAGCAAGATGAAGATTTTATTATCGCAATGGTTAAGCGCGCGAAAGACCTAGGTTTCCGCTCGACGAACCTCGATTTAATCTATGGCTTGCCTAAGCAGACAAAGGTATCTTTTGCTGAAACTTTAAAGCAAGTGTTAGAAATGCAACCAGGTCGTTTGTCTGTATTTAACTACGCACACATGCCGCAATTGTTTGCTGCTCAACGTAAAATCAAAGAAGAAGATTTACCGGTTGCTGAAGAGCGCATGGGCATTTTACAAGATACTATCGCGACTTTAACTGGTGCGGGCTATCAGTTCATTGGTATGGATCACTTTGCTTTACCTGATGATGAGCTGGCAGTTGCTCAGCGTGAAGGCGTTTTGCATCGTAATTTCCAAGGCTACACCACACAAGGTGAAGCTGATTTGGTTGGCTTTGGTGTATCCGCTATCTCTATGATGGGAGACGCTTACGCGCAAAACCAAAAAGATCTGAAGAAGTACTACGCGCAAGTGAATGACCTACGCCATGCTTTATGGAAAGGGGTAGCACTTGATGGTGATGATTTACTGCGCCGCGAAGTGATTAAACAGCTGATTTGTAACTTCAAATTGGACAAAACTAAGATCGAGTCTGAATTTTCAGTCACCTTTAATCAATATTTCAAAGAGGACTTAGGTCTTCTGCAGACATTCATTAATGATGAGCTGGTTGAAGTGGATGATAAAGAAATTCGAGTGACTCTACGTGGTCGTTTATTGATCCGAAATATTTGTATGTGCTTCGATAAGTACTTGCGTGCTAAAGCGCGTCAGCAGCAGTTCTCACGAGTGATTTAACTTGTTGCGTTAAATATTCGATTCCATAAAAAATGCCAGCATTAAGCTGGCATTTTTGTTTCTAGACTTTGCTAAGCACTAAAGCACTAAAGCACTAAAGCACTAAAGCACTAAAGCACTAAAGCACTAAAGTGTTATAGCATTAAGTCATTAAGCGCGATTGGCTACTTTATCTTTTAGCTCTTTTTTCTCTGCATCAGAGATGAAAGCAAGGTCAAGACCGTTGATTTGAGCTTGACGAATTTGTGCTTGGCTTAAACCAGCCTGTGGCGCTGCAACTTCGTATTCGTAAGGCAGTTCAATGCCTTCAACTGCAGGATCATCTGTATTTAGACACGCCATAACACCGTGCTCAAGGAATTGCTTAACAGGGTGGTTTGCAAGAGTCTCAACTGTGCTTGTTTGGAAGTTTGAAGTCAGGCAAGACTCAATACCAATACGGTTTTCAGCAAGGTAATCCATTAGTTTTGGATCGTGGATCGCTTTCACGCCGTGACCAATACGAGTAGCACCTAGTTCTTGAATTGCCTGCCACATGCTTTCTGCACCAGCCGCTTCTCCTGCATGCACGGTTACATTCATACCTGCATCACGCACTTGTTTGAAGTGAGTAACAAAGCGGTCACCAGGCTGACCCAGTTCATCGCCAGCTAAATCAACAGCTACAATTTTATCTTTCTGAGTCAGAATAGCGTCTAACTCTTGTTGGCATGCATCGGTTCCGAAAGTACGGCTCATGATACCAATTAGGTTCGCTTTTACACCAAAGTCACGCATACCAGCTTCGACGCCGTCTACAACAGCTTCGACTACGCCAGCAACCGGAAGTTTATGCTTCATTGCCATGTAGTAAGGTGAGAAGCGCAGCTCTGCGTAATCAATTTGAGCGTTCAGTGCGTCTTCGACATTTTCGTAAGCAACACGACGACATGCATCTAAATCACCAAGAACCGCAACACCCCAATCAAGCTTAGAAAGAAATGCCACTAGTGAAGGTTCTGCTTCAACAATCTGAACATGTGGTGTTAGAGCCTCAACATCATAAGCTGGTAACGCAACACCAAACTTCTGACCCAAATCTAAGATAGTTTGAGTACGAATGTTACCGTCTAAATGGCGGTGCAAATCAGTAAGGGGCAAATTTTTAGTTATCATTAGAAAGTATCCAGATCAAGAATGTGTGCGGTGGTATCAGTATAAAAATGAATAAGAGCTGTGTCAGTAACAAATGCGTTGGAAAGCAGCGAAATCCGCTGTTTTCTACTTCATGTTAACCAAATCTGTTGGCCATTCATCAAAGGGTACAGGGCGGCTGTAAAGAAAGCCTTGTGCCTGAGGACAGCGTAATTGAGATAATAATTCCGCTTGTAATGGTGTTTCGACTCCTTCAGCAACCAGATTCGCTTTAAAGCCTTTTGTGATATTAACAATGGCAGCAACGATAGAGCTGTCGAGATTTTCTTTTTCTAATTTACTGACAAAGCTACGGTCTATTTTTAAGCAATCAAACGGAAGCTTTTGTAGATAAGCTAGAGAGGAGTAACCTGTACCAAAATCATCGATCGCAATGGAAATACCTAATGATTTTAAGGCGAGCATATTTTCGATGATGATTGGATCATTATCGACGATGCGTGATTCTGTAATTTCCAGAGTAAGATTTCTTGCAGATAATCGTGTGGACTGGAGAGTATTTTTCACATCTTGGATAAAGTTTTTCTGAGTCAGTTGGTCGACGGACAGGTTTACGTGGATTGAGAAGTCCACTCCCCACTTTCCTGATTCAATCGCGCTGGCAGTATCACGACAGGCTTTGTGTAAGATTTGGTGCCCAATATCGTTAATTAAGCCGCTTTCTTCCGCTAGAGGAATGAACTCTAATGGTGAAATGATGCCTTCATCGCTTATCCAACGCGCTAAAGCTTCAGCTCCAACGGTTGCCCCAGTTTCTAAATCAATAATAGGTTGATAGAAAGGTTCGAATTGTTGGCGTTCAATGGCGGTATTAATACGAGCAAGCATAGTCGTGCGATGACGTGAAGCCTCACCCATTTCAGAGCTATAGATACTGATACGAGTTTTATCTTGTTTCGCATTACTTAATGCGATGCTGCTATTACGTAGCCAGAGCGTCATGTCTTTTTGTTCAGTGAGTTTCACCACGCCAATCGATACATTCACTACAACATTCTCAGATTCCATACCGAAAGGAGAAGCAAAAGTTTGTACTAATCGGTGTGAAAGTAAGCTGATGTCGTCTTTCTGAGTTATTGCCGGTGCATAGATAGCAAACTCATCACCACCCGTTCGTGCGAGTAAGTACTCTTCCGGTAATGTGGTTCTCAATCGGGAAGCTGCAATTATTAATAATTGGTCACCGTTGTAGTGACCTAAGCTGTCATTAATGTCTCTGAATCGGTCAATTCCTATCAGGTACAGACTGCCGCAATTTTTATCTTCCAGCTTACTGTAAGCGTCAATGAACCCTTCTCTGCTGTATAAATTAGTCAGGGAGTCATAGGTTAATTGGGTTTGAAGCGCATTAAATGATGCTTTTAAATTGTTCGCCATTTCTGTAAAGGCATACACCAACATACTGGTTTCATAGATATGCCCAGGCTGTGGCATATTGCTTTCCCAATCACCTTTCGCTAAGTGCTTCGCTGCAGCGGCTGTTGAAGTGATTGGTCGTGTTATATGGTTGAAAGTGACTAACCCAAGTGTGATACCAATTAAGCTAACAATTAAGCCTATTATCCAACTATTACGCTGGTTTTCTGGTAGGTCACCGAGTAGGTCAGATTCAGGAATAGACATACCAATGAACCAGGTTATTCCGTACTCATCTTCATAAGGTGTGATTTGATTGAAGTAGCGTTCGCCATTGAGCTTGAAGCTAAAACGCTGTGCATCTTTATTCGCTGTCAGATTGAGCTGATCAACATAGGCTGCACTTTCACTAATAATTGGGTTTGCACTTTCTGTGGCTAATAATCGAACCCCTTTCTCTGTCTTATCCGTGCCCCAGGAAAGTACACTGCCACCGCTTGAGTGAGCGACTAGGCGTTGTTCTTTATCAATAATGTATACGGATGTATCGGTTTTATCTTTGATGCTTTGCAGGAACGAGTTAAAAGTATCGATCTTAATATCCGCAACAAATACACCGATAAAGGATTGGTCATCAAAGATAGGGGAAAGTGCAGATAAGGTTATTTCTTGTCTTTCGTCGGCATTGGCGTAAATGGATGACCAAAGTGGTTTCCTTGATGCTGCAACAGGTGCATACCAAGGTCGAATTCTTGGGTCGTAACCGGATATAACAGAGCGAATATCGCTGCTAAGCTGGCTACCTCTATAAATAACGAGTTTATCGTCTGTCCGGTCATCTTGAATCATCAGGGTATAACCATTATTGGATTCCTTTCGAAAACCCACATAATTGGTATCTTCAGAGCCAAAACCTAATACATCAAGTTGTGGTATTGAGCTGTACAAGTTTGAAAAGCTCTCAAACATGTAGTGCTGAACTTCTTCCGTCTCGCCGGGTTTATATAAACCGTTATAGCCAATGGTATGGCTGAGTGCCAATGCAGCGTTGAAGGGCTCTTGGAGGAAAACAGTTAAGCTTTTATTTACGTTTTCAGTCAATGACGTAAGCTGTCGGGCACTAATGTCAGAGACCATTTCTTCGTAGTTTTGCTTTTGAGCAAACACAATTACACCGATAGTGAAGAGAAAGATCATCACGAATGGAAGAACAACGGCTGTTCTTAATGTAATTTGTGTTTTTATGGACATGTTTGGCTATGACTATGTATGATGTACTGTAATTGTACCCACTCAATGTCTCCCTAGCGAACTATTTTTGATTAAAATTTAGCTACTTCGCTAGGGATGGTCGAACTAATAAAGTTCTTTTAACTTTCGAGTTAAGGTGTTTCTGCCCCAGCCTAAAACTTTCGCTGCGTCTTGCTTGTGACCATTTGTATGATCGAGGGCAGCTTCTAAAAGTATACGTTCAAATTCAGGAAGCGCATAAGAAAGTATTTCTTTTTCTCCTGAAGCAAGTGCACACTTTGCCCAATTACCTAATTGTTCTTGCCAGTTTTCAGTACCTTGGCTAGAAATATTTTTTTTCTCGTCGAGCAATTCTGTTGGAAGGTCGGAGGGTAAAATTTCACTACCGCTTGCCATTACCGTTAACCAGCGACATATATTTTCAAGCTGACGAACATTCCCAGGCCAGGTAAGTTTGTTTAATGTCGCCACCGTATCTTTATGTAATGTTTTAACTTCTACCGCTAGCTCTTCAGCTGCAAGCACAAGGAAATGTTGAGTCAGCTTTTCAATGTCTTGTTTACGTTCTCTAAGAGCAGGAATATGGATTCGGATGACATTCAGGCGGTGGAATAAATCTTCACGGAAGTCACCTTCATGCACCAATCGCTCAAGATCTTGGTGGGTAGCTGCCACAATACGTACATCTACTTTTATTGCAGAGTGACCCCCCACTCGATAAAACTGACCATCAGATAGCACTCTTAATAGCCTTGTTTGGATATCAAGAGGCATATCACCTATCTCATCAAGAAATAATGTGCCGCCGTTTGCTTGTTCAAACCGACCTTGGCGAACACTATTCGCACCAGTAAAAGCGCCTTTCTCATGACCAAACAATTCAGATTCGATCAAATCTTTTGGAATGGCGGCCATATTAAGTGCGATGAAAGGTTTTTTTGCTCTAGGACTGTGTCTATGCAAGGCATGAGCAACTAATTCTTTACCTGTACCTGATTCACCGTTGATAAGAACGGAGATAGAGGAGCGTGACAAGCGACCAATAGCACGAAATACTTCTTGCATCGCTGGGGCTTCACCAATTATTTCTGGTGGGTTACTGTCGGCGATTTCATTGGCTTGCTCACGTTTTTGCTCATGACTGTGTGCGATGGCCCGCTCAACCAGAGTGAGTGTCTCATCGATATCAAACGGCTTAGGCAGATATTCGAAGGCACCTTTTTGATAAGCATTCACAGCTGCATCAAGGTCTGAGTGCGCAGTCATGATAATGACAGGTACATCTGGTGACTTTTGATGTACTTGATTAAGCAACTCAATACCATCCATACCCGGCATTCGAATATCGGATACAAGTACGTCTGGCGCTTCTCGCTCAAGTGCTAGCAACACACTTTCGGCATCAGCAAATGTCTCGCATTTTATATTGGCGGATGACAACGTTTTCTCTACAACCCAACGAATTGAACTGTCGTCGTCAACAACCCAAACATACCCTTTACTCATAGTGTGATTCCTTTGCGGCAACTGCTTAATGTGCGAATTAATATTTATATTTTTTATGCGTTGTTGTTTTTATATCTTCTATTTTACTTGCCCGTGAACTTGAGGTTTACGGGTCTACGAAACTTATATTGGGAAATAGATAGTGAAAGTTGTATTACCGGGCCAACTCTCTACATCTATCTTTCCTTGGTGTTGGTCTATTAAGTTTTGAGAGATGGATAGCCCTAACCCTGTTCCGCCTTCTCTGCCGCTGACCATCGGATAGAACAAGGTATCTTGCAGCTCTGATGGAATGCCGGGACCGTTATCATTAATTTCGACCCGAGCGGCGAGTTTATAGCGTTTTCCGTGAATATTCGCTTGATGCACCGTTCTGGTGCGAATAGTGATTCTCGCTCGTTCTTGGCTTGATAAAATCTGGGCAGCATTACTAATAATATTTAGCATGGCTTGCTCTACTTGCGCGGGATCCATCAAGAAAGTGGGCAAGCTAGGGTCATAGTCTCGTTCAATCGTGAGAGATGGACCCGCCTCCAGTTCGACTAATTGGCGAACCTTTTCTAATATTTGATGAAGATTTTCTTCTGATTTTTTGCCTGGCTTTTGTGGGCCTAACAGTCGATCCACGAGTACACGCAGGCGATCAGCTTGCTCAATGATTATTTGTGTATATTCATTTAATGATGGGTCTGGCAGCATTTTCCCTAGCAGTTGAGCAGCCCCTCTTAATCCACCCAGAGGGTTCTTTATTTCATGTGCTAGACCGCGAACTAATAATTTGGCGGCTTGCTGCTGAGCATGCTGGTTAAGTTCCTGGCTTAAACGTCTTTGCTGGTCAATTTTCCGCATCTCGACGAGCAGTAGAGTTTCTCTATTCCAAGATATTGGACTTACCGTCACTTCCAGCATGAGAGGGCGGCTATCGACAACGAAGGTCACATCACTATCTGTAATGCTTTGACCGCTTTGTAGAGGCTGGGTAAGTAATGCGAGATCTAATGATGCATGCTGAATGAGTTGGGTGAGAGGGTGATCAACAATACGCTTAGCACTTTGAGAAAAAAGCTGTTCAGCTGCAGGGTTCGCATGGCGAATAAATAATTGCTCATCAAGCATTAAGATAGCCGTGACCATATTGTCGAGAATGGCGTTTGAAAGCTGATGAGTATCTATGCTGTCGCTTTGAGTTGATCGGTTCACTGTCGCATCCTTGAACTGGCTTTATCCCTGCACCAATTTGGTGCGTGATGAATTCAAGTATGGCGCATATCAATCAGAAGCTAAAGTTAATTCATGATAGAGGCTGATTATTGATAGAAAGAAGGGAATATGTGTCCGTTTATTCCCTTTTTTAACCGATTAACCTACTTGATTGTCGCTCTATGTAAAAACACAGTGACAGGACTAGTAGATGCAATAAGCTTGCCGCTTCTATGTGCTTGAATTGATAAGGTATGAGTGCCTCGATCTATATTCTTTAATTGCCATGTCGCTTGGGTCTGTGGAGCACCATATCGACGTCCATCGAGTATTAGTTGCAATTGCTCACCTATCCCCAGCTTACGGTTTAACTCTATCTGTATTGTGAGGTTCCCACGATTACTACGAATGGTTTCATCATGTTGAGGAGAAAGCATAGTTAACATGAGTTCTTGAACTTTTGCTGGCTTATCTTTCTTTTTAACTGTTTTCTGTGGCGTGTCTTTTTTAGGAGGATCGACAGGGGTAGAAGACTCAAATTTTGGTGCAGGGGCTGATGCTTCTAATTTAGGTAGAGTTATTTGCTTAGCACTTTGTATTGGTGAATCACTAAAATGAAGCACACCATTTTCATCTTCCCATGTATAGACAGTTTGTGCATGAGCTAAGGTTGCAACATGTATTGTAGGAATAGCGAAGGCTAGTCCAAGTAATATTAGGATCTGTTTCATTCTTCTCTACCTTCTAGATTCAGCACTTTAGTAGGGTTGTTTACGTATTGGTTTTATATTGTTTTTATTGTTGTGCGGGCAGCTTAGAGTTTTTGCCGATAATGAGCTGTTGCCGACAATATATTACGAGAAGAATCAGGATTTTAAGTATAAAAAAGGCCCGCCTGCGAGGCGAGCCGAATAAATTGTAACTATGTTACATTTTGCATTACTCGACTAAATATCGAGGTTATGCAATACCAGCATCAAATTAAACTGAGTAGTACAGTTCAAATTCAAGTGGGTGTGTCGCCATGTTCACGCGTTGTACATCGTCAGACTTCAATGTGATGTAAGAATCAATGAAATCGTCAGAGAATACGCCGCCAGCTGTTAGGAACTCACGGTCTTCATTAAGAGCTGCTAGAGCTTCTTGTAGAGATTCAGCTACTGTTGGGATTTCAGCTGCTTCTTCTGCTGGAAGGTCGTATAGATCTTTATCCATAGCTTCGCCTGGGTGGATCTTGTTCTTGATACCGTCAAGGCCAGCCATCAGCATTGCTGAGTAGCATAGGTATGGGTTAGCTGCAGGGTCACCAAAACGTAGCTCGATACGACGTGCTTTAGGGCTTGGTACTACTGGGATACGGATAGAAGCAGAACGGTTACGTGCTGAGTAAGCAAGCATTACCGGAGCTTCAAAACCAGGTACAAGACGCTTGTACGAGTTAGTTGATGGGTTAGCAAATGCGTTGATTGCACGAGCGTGTTTGATTACACCACCGATGTAGTAAAGCGCCATTTCAGATAGGCCGCCGTACTTATCACCAGCAAACAGGTTAACGCCGTCTTTTGCTAGAGATTGGTGAACGTGCATACCAGAACCGTTATCACCAACTAGTGGCTTAGGCATGAATGTCGCTGTTTTACCAAATGCGTGAGCAACGTTGTGTACAACGTACTTGTAGATTTGAGTCTCATCAGCTTTTGTTGTTAGCGTGTTGAAGCGCGTTGCGATTTCGTTTTGACCCGCAGTTGCTACTTCGTGGTGGTGAGCTTCAACAACTAGACCCATCTCTTCCATCACTAGACACATTGCAGAACGGATGTCTTGAGAAGAATCTACAGGAGCAACTGGGAAGTAACCGCCTTTAACGCCAGGACGGTGACCTTTGTTACCGCCTTCGATGTCAGAACCTGTGTTCCAAGCTGCTTCTACGTCATCAATCTTGAAGAAAGAACCAGACATATCATTTGAGAACTTAACATCATCAAATAGGAAGAATTCTGGCTCAGGACCCACTAGAACTGTATCTGCGATACCAGTAGAGCGTAGGTATTCTTCAGAACGTTTAGCGATTGAGCGAGGGTCACGGTCGTAGCCTTGCATTGTTGCAGGCTCAAGAATGTCACAACGAATGTTTAGGGTTGCGTCTTCTGTGAATGGGTCAAGAACAGCAGATGATGCGTCAGGCATCATTACCATGTCAGATTCGTTAATGCCTTTCCAACCAGCTACTGAAGAGCCGTCAAACATTTTACCTTCTTCAAAAAAGTCTGCATCAACTTGGTGAGAAGGAATAGAGATATGCTGCTCTTTACCTTTTGTATCGGTAAAACGTAAGTCGATAAATTTAACTTCGTTCTCTTGGATCAGCGATAGTACATTTTCTACTGACATCTTGGATAACCTCCAGTGTTATTAAATCGGTATTAGCTAGATTCGGATGAAACCAGCATTGATTAATGTCTGTCATTTGCATTAATCGATGCTGAATTCACTAAAGCCAAAATCATGCCAAAAAAATTATTCCATTAATTTCAATGTTTTACTTGGTTTGTTGTACGTAATTGGGTTCTCAATGCACCAAAATGGTCTTTATTTGCACTGATATGGTGCAATTTAATGATTTTGCACCAATGTGAACCACAAACCCGATACCATTCAGCAATGAATTGCACTTATTGTCAATCCACTTTTCTTATTTCACGAGACATTCATTTTTAAATGGTGTGATTTCGCTAATAAATGCTCAAAATTATTAGAGGTTAAAACCAGTAAATGGTTGAACTTAAAACAAGGTGAATCAAAAAAGTAAAAAAACGTTTGTATCAGATCACATATTTCTGGGGTTTTGTCTAAAATCTGGTATATTATTGACCGTTTTTTAAATCAAGCTAGTGGCATTTCTTCTATTTTCAGAGGTTATATGCGGCTACTTTTATGAGTGAATCGAGAATCCATGTCTACTCCACAGATTGATAAGTTAAGAAATATCGCGATCATCGCGCACGTTGACCACGGTAAAACGACTTTGGTTGATAAACTGCTACAACAGTCAGGCACTCTTGAGTCTCGTGGTGAAGCTGAAGAGCGTGTCATGGATTCGAATGACATCGAAAAAGAGCGTGGCATTACAATCCTTGCTAAGAACACAGCAATTAACTGGAATGATTACCGCATCAACATCGTAGATACTCCGGGACACGCGGACTTCGGTGGTGAAGTTGAGCGTATCATGTCTATGGTTGACTCTGTTCTACTTATCGTTGACGCAGTTGATGGCCCAATGCCTCAAACTCGTTTCGTAACGCAAAAAGCATTCGCACACGGTCTTAAGCCAATCGTTGTAATCAACAAGATTGACCGCCCAGGCGCTCGTCCTGATTGGGTTATGGATCAAATTTTTGACCTGTTTGATAACCTAGGCGCTACAGATGAGCAACTAGACTTCACTACTGTTTACGCATCAGCTCTTAATGGCTGGGCAACAATGGAAGAAGGTGTTATTGGCGAGAACATGGAACCACTATTCCAAGCGGTTGTTGATACAGTTGAAGCGCCTGCAGTTGACCTTGATGGTTCACTACAAATGCAAGTTTCTCAACTAGATTACAGCTCTTACGTTGGTGTTATCGGTGTATGTCGTGTAACTCGCGGTAGTGTTAAACCAAACCAGCAAGTAACGGTTGTTAATGCTGAAGGTAAAAAGCGTAACGGTAAAGTAGGTACAGTTCTTGGTTACCTAGGTCTTGACCGTCACGAAGTTGAAGTAGCAAACGCTGGTGATATCATTGCAATCACAGGTCTTGGTGAGCTGAAAATTTCAGACACTATCTGTGACGTAAACAATGTTGAAGCTATGGAAGCGTTATCTGTTGATGAACCAACAGTAACAATGACGTTCCAAGTAAACACTTCTCCGTTCGCGGGTAAAGAAGGCAAGTTCGTTACTTCACGTAACATCCTTGAGCGTCTAGAAAAAGAGCTAGTACACAACGTTGCACTACGTGTTGAAGAAACTGACAGTCCAGACCGTTTCCGCGTATCTGGTCGTGGTGAGCTTCACTTATCTATCCTGATCGAAAACATGCGTCGTGAAGGCTTTGAGCTTGCAGTATCTCGTCCAGAAGTAATCATCAAAGAAGAAGATGGTCAGAAGATGGAACCGTTCGAAACGGTTACTATCGATGTACTTGAAGAGCACCAAGGTGCAATCATGGAAAGCATTGGTCTTCGTAAAGGTGAGTTAACAGATATGGCTCCAGATGGTAAAGGCCGTGTTCGCATGGACTTCATGATGCCTTCTCGTGGTCTTATCGGTTTCCAAACAGAATTCCTAACAATGACGTCTGGTTCTGGTCTTATCTACCACTCATACGATCACTACGGTCCATACAAGGGCGGTATCATTGGTCAGCGTAACAACGGTGTTCTAGTTTCGAACGCAACTGGTAAAGCTCTAACTTACGCATTGTTCTTCCTTCAAGCTCGTGGTCGTCTATTTGCTGAGCACGCTGATGAAGTTTATGAAGGTCAAGTTATCGGTATTCATAACCGTTCAAACGACCTGACAGTAAACTGTCTAAAAGGTAAGCAGTTAACGAACGTTCGTGCATCTGGTACTGATGAAGCACAAGTTCTTTCTCCACCGATCAAGCACACTCTAGAGCAAGCTCTTGAGTTTATCGATGAAGATGAGCTAGTTGAAGTAACACCGCTTAACGTACGTATCCGTAAGAAGCTTCTTACTGAAAACGAACGTAAGCGTGCAGCTCGTCCTGCTAAAGCTTAATTAATTTGCTAATGATAGCCGTCAGGTTATCTTAGAATAAGAAACCCCGAGTAGCTTGGCTGCTCGGGGTTTTTGTTTTATTGGCTTGCTTAGTCCTGTGCCTCGCAATTTCTATGCTGCACAATTTCATCTCTAGTTACCATAAAGGAAAACCATGCTACCGATTATCATAACGGGTGGACCAGGCGCTGGAAAAACGACGCTGATTAATGCGCTTTTGAGTGCTGGTTATACTACGTATCCAGAGGTTTCTCGTATTCTCATAGAAGAGCAAAGTCAGTTAGAAAATGGCACTCTTCCATGGGTTGATATGGAAGCGTTCGCAGAGCTGTGCTTTATTGCGATGAAAGAACAAAAGCTTAGATCGAATGATAATGATGTTGTCTTCTTAGATCGTGCAATCCCTGATATTTTTGGGTACTTAAAGCAAGAAAATCTGGCTATTCCTTCGAGGTATACTGAAGAATGCCAAGGCTATCACCCTCAAACTTTTTTCTGCCGACCTGAAGCATCAGTGTATGTTCAAGATGATGTTCGACCTTATCCATTTGATGAAGCGATCGAGATTCACCAAGCTTTAATCGAAGCGTATAAAGAGTCGGGCTTTGAAGTGGTCGATGTGCCATGGGGAAGTTTGACTGAACGAGTTACTTTTGTGGAGCAGTGTCTTCATTTACAAAAGGTGAAATCTTAGGAGTGGGATAACAGCGAGTGGAATTTGTAGCTTGAGGGTAAGGCAGCCCTACGAAGAATTTAGAGCTGCATTTTAAAGTGTTATTAAGTTAAATATTATTTATCTAAATATGGTTGAACTAAATATGGCTGAGCTAAATGTTACGGACCTCAATTTTACTGAGTATTGAGTCGCTCTAAAAACTTATCTGACTCGGTAATCGCGGTATTCATTTGCTTGATCGCATACGCAATGTCTTTCTCTAAACTCATGAAATCACCTTGTAATGAACCTACTGCACTTGCATTAAGGTTATGCTTTAAATACAAAGTATTGTCTCTTAGTGTGTTCAATACCGGGTCCATTTTCTTTTCCGCTCGCTTCATTGCTGAAAGCATGGTCTTGTATGAGGCTTTCGTTTCTCGTAACTTCTGCTCGCTTGAACGGCGAAGTGAACTACTAGTATAGAGCTCTAGTTCAGCTTGCCATTCATCAAACAATGCGTCTGAAACATCTTCTATGGCTGCAATTCGGTCACTGACATTTTGAGCGGCTTTCTCACTGTCTTGGTATTTGTCATTAACCTGGTTATACATGCCTTCTAGCTCACCACCATTAAATTTTGTTAATGCGGTGAGTGCTTCTAAGGCGCTGGTGAATTCTTCTTGAGCATCCTGCTGAGACTCTTTAGCGTCTTCCACCCTATCAACCATGATGTCACGCTTGTGGTAGCCGACTTGCTCCATCGCTGAATAATATGCTGATTGACATCCAGTCAATGTAAAAATAGATAGCATAAAGACGAGTAAATAAGGCATCCTTGATTCCTATTGGTGAGTAGCGAAAGTATTACTTAGAACTATGAACGAGTTACAAAGGAGTTACAAGTTGAAGATTGCAAAGGGAATGGCACTCGTGATGATGTTTTTTCGTTATTTACTCGCACGGATGAAACACGACAGAGTAAATGTGAATGCAGGGTATTTGGCATATATAACCTTGTTGTCGATTGTCCCGATGTTGACAGTTTTGCTGTCCATTTTGTCTTCATTTTCTGTATTCTCTGATGTTGGGGTAGTACTCCAGAGTTTTATTATTAATAACTTTGTACCAGCCGCTGGAGATGCAGTGCATGGCGCATTGTTAGATTTCGTTGCAAATACCGGCAAGATGACGGCAGTTGGTAGTGCTTTCTTGTTTGTTGCAGCATTGATGCTGATATCCAATATAGATAAAAATCTGAATTATATTTGGCGAGTTAGAGATAAAAGGCGTGCTGTTTTATCCTTCTCTATGTATTGGATGGTCCTTACTTTAGGCCCTATTCTTGTGGGTGCGAGTATTGCGGCAACCTCATATATTACGTCTTTAAATGTGATACAGCATGAAGCTGTTTCTGGCTTGTACCATACCTTATTACGCAAATTACCTTTCATCCTGTCTTTCTGTGCATTTGTCGGGTTATACCTGCTGGTCCCAAATAAAAAAGTACACTTCTCCCACGCGCTTATTGGATCTCTTGTCGCAGCAATTCTCTTTGAACTCAGTAAAAAAGGGTTTGCTGCTTATATTACCCAGTTCCCTTCTTATCAATTGATCTATGGTGCCCTTGCTGCCATTCCAATCTTATTTGTTTGGGTGTACCTATGCTGGTTAATTGTTTTGGTTGGTGCAGAAGTGACCGCTGCGCTAGGAGAGCAGGAACAGTGGAGAGAGAATCAAGAAATGGTACACTCTCTTGATAATCCTACCGCTGTAGTAAAAGGGAATCCGAGTGATAGCACTGATCCAAAGAGTGAGTGAAGCCGCCGTTCGTGTTAATGGTGAGGTTGTTGGTGAAATAGACCAAGGTCTATTGGTTTTATTAGGTGTTGAGCGTGATGATGATGAAGCAAAAGCTAAACGTCTAGTAGAGCGTGTGACAACTTACCGCGTCTTTGAGGATGAAGCGGGCAAGATGAACCTTAATGTTCAACAAGTTAATGGTAAGGTATTGGTGGTTTCACAATTTACGTTACCAGCAGATACAAAAAAAGGGACGCGTGCAGGGTTTTCTCGCGGCGCTCACCCTAGTGAAGCTGAACGTCTTTATGACTATTTTTCTGAACAATGCGAATTAGTACTGCCCACAGAGCGCGGTCAATTTGCGGCGGATATGAAAGTGTCACTCGTCAATGATGGACCGGTGACATTCTGGCTACAAGTTTAGGCTTAAAAAGGACAAGCATGTTTAAACTCATTACTCCGACAACTGAAAATCAACTCAACAAGTATTACCACTTTAGGTGGCAAATGCTCCGAGAGCCATGGCGTATGCCAGTTGGATCGGAGCGTGATGAGTATGATCCTATGAGCCACCATCGAATGATAGTCGATGGTCGAGGCAGGCCAATGGCTATTGGACGTTTGTACATTACGTCTGATTCTGAAGGCCAAATCCGCTATATGGCGGTGAAAAATTCGCGTCGTAGTAAAGGCATGGGATCATTAATTCTGGTTGCACTGGAGTCATTAGCACGGCAAGAAGGTGCTAAGCGCTTAGTATGTAACGCTCGTGAAGATGCCATCTCATTTTATGAGAAAAATAGCTTTGAGCGCCGAGGTGAGATTAATGACCAGCGCGGTCCGGTTCGTCACCAGCAAATGGTGAAGCATTTAGACCCAATGGCAGATGTATTGAGAAAGCCTGAATGGTGTAATGAGTTGCAGCAGCGTTGGGAACATCAAATCCCTATCAGCGATAAGATGGGAATCAAAATTAACCAATATACTGGTTATCAATTTGAATGTAGTGCTCAGCTGAACCCTAATTTGAACCCACATAATACAATGTTTGCAGGCTCTGCTTTTACTTTAGCGACATTAACTGGGTGGGGGATGACATGGTTGCTCATGAAAGAGCGCAACCTCACGGGTGATATTGTTTTAGCAGACAGTAATATTCGCTATCGACATCCGGTTGAGCAAAACCCAGTAGCTTCAACATCATTAGACGGTATCAGTGGTGACTTAGATCGATTAGCTTCTGGTCGTAAGGCTCGAATTATCATCCATGTGACTATCTTTAGTGGCGATGTAGCCGCTGTCGATTTCGTGGGAACTTACATGCTTCTTCCTGATTATAAGAAGGTGCTGACGGTTCCAGATAATACTGATGAACCAATAACAGCTTAACGCTGTTCATTTCGCTTTAGGTGTTATTACAGTTAAAAGTGTAAAGACAGCGCAATCTGATTTATCTGCAGTGCATGCACATCGTTCACCCTACAGCGCTACTCTGGTTGAGTAGCGTTTAGTTGGGTAGCGCTTAGTTGAGTAGAATGTGGTTGATCAGCGTTTTTTGATTGCTGGCAATGCTTATCTTGTGAGAATTTAATATCGTTTGGTTTACCACTATAACGAGCACATTCGTTGCTTAACGACATGAATAATGTACTTTCTTGTACCTGTGACAAATCAAGTTTCCCTCTTATATCTCCATTCCAATTTTTCCCTGATATCTCTGCGGGAGATAGCTCTAATCGTCCTCTATCTACGTTTATTGCTAACTCTGGAATTTCAAAATTCGCATTTTCGATTCGAGGTTGATCGATTTGAGGTTGAGTGGCAGGAAAAACCAATTCTCCGTTTCTAATGCTACCGGTTATCTGACCGTCGAGAGTGTGGTTAAACATCAACAGATCACCGCCTAAACCGCTGGCTTGCAGTTCAAACTCACTCAGTCCTGTGACTTCAAAAGGCAGAGCTAACAAGTTGGTGAATGGTGTGATGGGTAGCCCATCGGCGGTGAGGGATAGCGTCCAAGGTTGACTAGGTTTTGAAAAATCAAACGTTGAATGTGCATCCATATATCCCCGTTCAAGTGGAGCAAAGAAGCGAGTTAATTGCCATACACCTTGATTACTGTTCATTTCGAGCAAAGGATGTGAACTCACAATACTTTGGTAACTGGCATTATTAGCACTGGCTCTAAGTTGCCCCTGCCATAGCCCCAGCTTGCGATTCTTTATTATTGTTAATTGCTGACCTTCAACATTAAAGCCGGAAACTTGCCAATAGGGATGCTGGGCAAGTTGGATAAATTGACTACGCTCTATGTTGAGTTCGTTTATGGATAAATCTTTGAGGTCACTTAACCACTCAGAGTTAATGAATGAAGGTAAAACTTGATTTTGAGCTTCCTCTTTAAACCATTTAACCCCCTGAATTGAGAGTTGATTAAGGCGCATCGAGTCTGGTGTGATTGCCCCGCTGAGCTGAATGCTGCCTTGCAACCATTGAGTAAATAAGTCATCAAGGATGATATGACCTGGCATTAAACTTAGCTTCACACTCGGTTCCACCCAAATATGCTGACCTAAAGTTAGGCTATTCGCTTGAATGGAAATACTACCTTTATTTTGTTGCCATTGTTTAAATGGAAGTTGGATATTTTCTAGTGAGATATCAAACCCAGCAAAGTGCCCATCTTGCCATTTAACATCACTTCGTAATATATCGACGCTATTGAGGTGATTGATCTTAAAAGCACTTAGGCTCCAATCCTTCGTAATAATATTTTTGGCTTGTTGTTCATTGAGCCTTAACCCATCAATGGTGACATTGATTAATGACCAAGCTTGGTCAAACTGCTCAGCTTGCCCTGAAATTTGTGCATCTCGCCATGAAAAGGAAATACCATAAGCAGTGCTGTCTTTCGGTTTATAGTCGACATCAATTAATAAATTGTCTATGGCTTCATCTTGCCAATAAATTTGTTCAGCACTTAGCTGCAGCTTTCCATAGGGAAAGACTTGTTGTTCACTTTCCCAAGTGGGGTCAGTAATTTGTAGGTTGAGGCTTCGGGCACTGAAGGTCTCATTTGGTGATGCACCTTCGTGGGCAAAGTCGAGGTTATTGAATGCTAATTGATGAAGAAGAATATTGTGCTTGTTAAGCAAAGCCGAAGCGGATAGTAGTGATGGTTTAGCTTGCTGAAGATTAAGACCGTCGATAAGTATGCTATCGAGAACCCAACTTCTGGCTTTAAACGTATCGGAGCTTAACCACAGCGTGATTTGGTCAATATATAAGGGCTTATCTTGCCCTAGTTGAACACCTGAGAGTGAGAGCTGATAAGGAGCGTTGTAGGCGATGTCTTCAATCGTGATGGGGTAGGTTGTCGCTCGTTTAAGAATAGAATTGGCGATATCTACACGATAAGAGCTTTGCAGGCTCAATAGCAACGCGGCAACGGTTGCTATCATGATTGATAACACAATACCAAAAGCCATCAGTGCTTTTTTCATTCCTTGAATACCTTAAAGTCTCATTAAGCCTTGAAGTAGAGTGGAGCAAAAAAAGTGTTACAGCAACAAAAAAGCCCCTCAAAAGAGGGGCTTGCTACAAAAATATCACTTTTAACACAAGCCTTAAGCCAGTTTAGCTATTCGCTTAGTCTAACTGAGGGCCAGCGGCAACCAGTGCTTTACCATCGTCGTTGTCAGTGTACTTATCAAAGTTGTTGATGAAGCGCTCTGCTAGATCTTTCGCTTTGCTTTCCCATTGTAGTGGGTCAGTGTAAGTATCACGAGGGTCAAGAATGGTAGGGTCAACATCATGCAAAGAAAGTGGGATCTCTAGGTTAAACATAGGGATAACTTTCGTTTCTGCATTATCAATCGAACCATCAAGAATCGCATCAATAATACCGCGTGTATCTTGAATTGAAATACGCTTACCTGAACCGTTCCAACCAGTATTTACTAGGTAAGCTTCAGCGCCAGCCGCTTCCATACGCTTCACTAACACTTCAGCGTACTGAGTTGGGTGAAGAGTTAAGAATGCCGCACCAAATGCCGCAGAGAACGTAGGTGTTGGTTCAGTAATACCGCGCTCTGTACCTGCCAGTTTCGCTGTAAAGCCAGATAGGAAGTGGTACTTCGTTTGCTCTGGTGTCAGTTTAGACACAGGTGGTAGAACACCAAACGCATCGGCAGTTAAGAAGATAACTTTCTGCGCATGGCCCGCTTTTGATACAGGTTTAACGATGTTATCAATATGATGAATTGGGTAAGAAACACGAGTGTTTTCTGTTTTAGAACCATCATCAAAGTTGATAGAACCATCGCCACGAACGGTGACGTTTTCTAGTAGAGCATCACGACGAATCGCGTTGTAAATTTCAGGTTCTGCTTCTTTAGATAAACGGATGGTTTTAGCGTAGCAACCGCCTTCAAAGTTGAAGATACCGTCATCATCCCAGCCGTGCTCATCATCACCAATAAGTTGACGTTTAGGATCGGTAGATAGCGTTGTTTTACCTGTACCAGAAAGACCGAAGAATACCGCAACATCGCCTTCTTCGCCGACGTTAGCACTACAGTGCATTGATGCAATACCTTGCAGAGGTAGCAAGTAATTCATCATTGCAAACATGCCTTTCTTCATTTCACCGCCATACCAAGTACCGCCGATAACTTGTACGCGCTCAGTTAGGTTGAATGCGACGAAGTTTTCTGAATTAAGACCTTGTTTTTCCCAGTTAGGATTGGTTGTTTTAGCACCATTCATTACCACGAAGTCTGGTTCAAACGTTGCTAATTCTTCTTCTGATGGGCGGATGAACATGTTTTTAACGAAGTGAGCTTGCCATGCCACTTCAGTAATAATTCGAACACTTAGGCGAGTGTCTGGGTTTGCACCACAATAACCGTCAATTACAAATAGGCGTTTACCAGATAGCTGAGTCGTGACTAATTCTTTTAGTTCGCTCCATACTTCAGTAGTAATTGCTTTATTGTCATTTTTGCCTTGATCTGACCACCACATGGTATCGCGTGTTGTGTCATCTTTTACAATGTATTTATCTTTCGGTGAGCGGCCAGTAAAGATACCAGTGTCAACAGCAACAGAACCAAGTTCTGTGACTACACCTTTTTCGTAGCCTTCTAAACCTGGAAGTGTTTCTTCAACGAATAACTGCTCGTAGCTTGGGTTGCGAAGAACCTCAGTAACGCCAGTAAGTCCGTGCTTAGTTAGATCAATTTGTGCAGCCTTTGTATGTTCCATAACAGTCATAGGTGCTCCTTGTAGGATATTTTGTAGGGATTTTTTATTAATTTTTTATTGTTATCTGCTCACCATGCTAGCAACGAGACCGGGGGAAAACAGGGATATAGCTCAAAAAATATCCATATCAACCATGGGGTTTTAAGTGTCTCGTCACATATTGGCATAGCTAGTCTATCCTGCACGCAAACCTTTGCGCCAGAGCAAATTGATTTATTAATTGACTAAAATTAAGCAGTGCTTTTCTTACGTTAAAGTCCCGTTTTTACTAGTCTTAGATCACAAAAAGGCCTGCATAGTGCAGGCCTTTTTTTGGGTAAATTACGTCTTTACTGTACGGATGAAATTAATGAACCGTATTATCGCCTTTATCTGCCGATTGAGCATATAAAGCGTCAACATCAGTTTTGTCGAACGCGTAGTTTGTGCCACAGTAATCACAGTGAAGTGCAACACTGCCTTCAGTACTTATGATGTCGTAAATCTCTTCTTGAGCAACGGTGATGATCGCAGCACCACTTCGTTCACGAGAACATCCGCAGAAGAATTCAACTTGCTGTGGTGTAAACACCTGAACTTTTTCTTGGTTGTATAAACGGTAAAGCAGATCATTTGCTTCTAAAGAGAATAGCTCTTCATTTTTCACCGTATCGGTTAATTGCTCTAAATGCTCAAAGTCATCTGGAGAACCAGTCCCATCAGGCATGATCTGTAAAAGCATACCAGCAGCGTGAGCTTTACCTTCATGCTCGCCAGTACGAAGCCATAGACGCGTCTTTAGCTGCTCAGAGTTAGCAAAGTACCCTTCAAGCACTTCAGCTAATGTGTTGCCTTCAAGACCGACGATACCTTGGTAGCGTTCGCCTTTCTTCGGATCGATAGTGATCACTAAGTGACCTTTACCCATCAAGTCGTGAAGACCAGCATCGTCTGCGATTTCACCTTCAAAACGAGCAACACCGCGTATTTTTTGATCATTGTCGCCATTGATCACAGCAAGAGTAACAGGACCGTCACCTTGCAGTTGCATAGTAATAGAGCCTTCAAACTTTAATGTTGCAGTAAGAAGAGTCGTTGAAACTAATAGCTCACCAAGTAGTTTTTGAACCGCTACAGGGTATTCCTTGCTAGAAATGATATTTTGGTATGCTTCATCCAGTTGCACCAATTCACCGCGTACAGATAGGTCTTCAAATAGGTAGCGATTTAAAACGTTATTTGCCATGTGGCTATTCCTTCCAGCTTATTGACTCTTGAATTTGATAATGTCGCGACGCTGCTTTTTGTCAGGTCGGCGCTCAGGGCTTGGGTTTTGTGCGTGTAACCTTCGTTGCTCAGCGAATGTTTCACGTTTTGCTACGCTTTCTTGCGTTTCGGCGTAGAGAGTTTGAGCTTCAGGCGCTCCACGTCGTTGATCGGAAATCTTCTCGATCGTAACGGTTTTCTCTTCATTACCCTGACGCAGTAAAATCACCGCCCCAAGTTCGACAATTTTGCTTGGTTTGCTGCGTTGACCATTATAGTGGACTTTACCACCATCGACCATATTACGAGCAATTGAGCGAGTTTTATAAAAGCGAGCTGCCCATAACCATTTATCTAGCCTGACAGCTTCATTAGGAGTTTTCATACGGCGCTGCGCCTCATCATATTGAAATATTGTGGATATAAATTATTCAGTATTATTGTGTGTAAAATCACGATAAGCGACTGAGCATTCATTTCGTAGAAGCTAAAGTGGTGTCGCGACCTATTTTTTTCAAGGTTCATTGCAAAATAGCTGCTGAGTCACTTGCGGAATTGGGGTTTGTGGTATAGTCGAAAAACCTATGACTATATGATGTTGTAATCATTGTGACTTATATATTGTCACTCAGGTTAGTCAGTTGAGAGCGACAACATTGTGGCCCTTAGAGTTATTGAAAGGATTGTAGACGAGTGAAGTTATTAGAACTCGGTAGTGGGCTTGATAGGTTTCCTGCATTAAACCGGTTATTACAGAATGGAACAGTATTCCAACAGAAGATCAGTGTATTAACTTGCTGCATATTACTTGGTATCACAGCTTGGATCTTAGGTCAGTTAGTATGGTTTATCCAGCCATCTGAGCAATCTGTCACACCTTGGAAAGCCAGTATTTCCTCATCAAACCGTCAACAAGCATCTTTAGATATTTCAGCTTTACAGAAAGGCAACATTTTTGGTGCCTACAACCAAGCGGTTGCGCCTGTTGTTGAACAACCAATAGTGACCGATGCGCCTAAAACACGCCTTAATTTAGTGTTAGTTGGTGCGGTGTCGAGCTCGAATCCAAAGCTTAGTCTTGCGGTTATTGCCAACCGTGGCAAACAAGCGACTTACGGGATCAATGAAGAAATTGAAGGGACGAGGGCGAAACTCAAAGCCGTACTTATCGACCGTGTCATTATTGATAACTCAGGTCGTGATGAAACATTAATGTTAGATGGGCGTGAATATAAGAAGCTTTCAACTGCGTCACAAGTGAAAGCAAAACCGACCCCTTCTAACCGTGGAAACAACCCCAGTTCAGTTGATAAATTGTCGGAAATTAAAGCGATCATCGCTAAAGACCCACAACAGCTATTTCAGTACGTCCGTTTATCGCAGGTTAAGCGAGATGGAAATGTACTGGGCTATCGTGTAAGCCCAGGTAAAGCGCCGGAACTATTTAAGTCTGTTGGGCTCGAATCGGGAGATATTGCAACTCAGTTGAATGGTAATGACCTCACAGATCCTGCCGCGATGGGTAAGGTGTTTCGAACATTACAAGAACAATCAGAGCTCAGCATTACTGTTGAAAGAGACGGTCAGCAACATGATATATTTATTGAATTTTAAGACTTTTTGCCAGAATTTGGGCGAAAATGCAGGAGAAAAACGTGAAACATTGGTTTAAGAAAAGTGCATGGTTACTAGCAGGAAGCTTGGTTTGTTTACCAACCGCTATCGCCAATGATTTTAGTGCCAGCTTCAAAGGCACAGATATCCAAGAGTTTATTAATATTGTTGGACGTAACCTAGAAAAAACGATAATCGTTGACCCTTCGGTACGAGGCAAGATTGATGTACGTAGTTATGACGTACTCGATGAAGAACAATATTACAGCTTCTTCCTCAACGTTTTAGAAGTGTATGGTTACGCTGTCGTTGAAATGGAGTCTGGCGTACTTAAGATCATTAAAGCAAAAGACTCTAAAACCTCAGCCATTCCTGTGGTTGGTGATCGTGATTCTATCCAAGGCGATAGCGTAATTACACGTGTTGTTGCGGTTCGTAATGTATCGGTTCGTGAATTGTCACCGCTATTACGTCAGCTAAATGATAATGCTGGCGCGGGTAACGTTGTTCACTATGATCCAGCTAATATCATTTTGATTACTGGCCGCGCCGCGGTTGTGAACCGTCTTGCGGAAATCATTAAACGTGTTGACCAAGCGGGTGATAAAGAAATTGAAGTTGTTGATCTGAAAAACGCATCGGCTGCTGAAATGGTAAGAATCGTCGATGCTTTAAATAAGACAACAGATGCAAAAAGCACTCCTGCATTCCTACAGCCAAAATTAGTCGCTGATGATCGTACTAACTCTATTTTGATTTCAGGTGACCCTAAAGTTCGAAGCCGTCTAAGAAAATTGATTGAACAGCTTGATGTCGAAATGGCGAC
Source organism: Vibrio sp. 99-70-13A1 (assembly GCF_013114625.1). Lineage (GTDB taxonomy): Bacteria > Pseudomonadota > Gammaproteobacteria > Enterobacterales > Vibrionaceae > Vibrio. The sequence goes on along the minus strand of NZ_VTXD01000004.1, from coordinate 93,926 downwards.
AAAAGGTAACAACCAAGTTGTGTACCTGAAATATGCGAAAGCAGAAGATTTAGTTGATGTGCTTAAAGGCGTGTCAGATAACCTGCAATCTGAAAAGCAATCATCAAGTAAGAGCAAAAATGCAAACCGTAACCAAGTGATGATCGCGGCTCACGTAGAAACGAACTCATTGGTGATTACCGCTCAACCTGACATCATGAATGCTCTACAAGACGTGATCGCGCAGCTTGATATTCGTCGAGCTCAAGTATTGATTGAAGCCTTAATTGTAGAAATGGCAGAAGGTGATGGCGTTAACCTAGGTGTTCAGTGGGGTAACCTAGAAACGGGTGCCATGATCCAATATGGAAACACGGGAGCTTCAATTGGTAGTGTAATGATCGGTTTGGAAGAAGCGAAAGATACTACGACTACTGAAAGTTATTGGAACTCAACAGACAATAAGTGGGAAAGCCGTGAATCAACAGAAGAAGGCGATTACTCAACTTTAGCATCTGCACTTTCTGGCGTGAATGGCGCTGCGGTAAGCTTAGCGATGGGCGACTGGACAGCATTAATCAGTGCAGTAGCGACAGACTCAAACTCGAACATTCTGTCTTCTCCAAGTATTACCGTAATGGATAATGGCGAAGCCTCTTTCATCGTTGGTGAAGAAGTACCTGTATTAACGGGTTCTACAGCAGGTTCAAGTAACGACAACCCATTCCAAACGGTTGATCGTAAAGAAGTGGGTATCAAACTAAAAGTGGTTCCACAGATTAACGAAGGTGATTCTGTTCAACTGAATATCGAACAAGAAGTGTCTAACGTTTTAGGTGCAAATGGCGCGGTGGATGTACGTTTTGCTAAACGCCAACTGAACACGTCAGTGATTGTACAAGATGGACAAATGTTAGTACTTGGCGGCTTGATTGATGAACGTGCGCTTGAAAGTGAGTCAAAAGTGCCGCTACTGGGCGATATTCCAGTAATCGGTCACCTATTTAAATCAACCAGCACTCAGGTTGAGAAGAAGAATCTAATGGTCTTCATTAAGCCAACGATTATCCGTGATGGTATGACTGCAGACGGTATTACTCAGCGTAAATACAACTACATTCGTGCTGAGCAACTGTTCAAACAAGAGCAAGGTTTGAAGCTAATGGATAATGATAATATCCCGGTGCTGCCTAAGTTTGGTGATGACATCAGACACCCTGCTGAGATCCAAGCCTTTATCGATCAAATTCAAATGGAAGCGAAATAATGGCAGAAATGGTCGATATGGCGCGAGCTTATCAACGTTTACCGTTTAGCTTCGCAAACCGTTATAAAATGGTGCTGGAATATCAGCACCCTGAACGCCCACCAAGTCTTTACTTTGTTGAGCCTCTTAATGCTTCTGCAATTTTAGAAGTTCGTAGAGTGGTGAAAGGTGGCTTCACACCAGTGGCTATCTCAGCCAGTGACTTTGATACTAAGCTTACGCAAGCGTATCAGCGAGATTCTTCAGAAGCTCGCCAGTTAATGGAAGATATAGGCGCAGATAGCGATGATTTCTTTTCTTTAGCGGAAGAACTGCCACAAGATGAAGACTTACTAGAATCTGAAGATGACGCTCCAATCATCAAGCTCATTAACGCGATGCTTGGTGAGGCAATCAAAGAAGGTGCGTCTGATATCCATATCGAAACCTTCGAAAAATCTTTGTGTATTCGTTTCCGTGTCGATGGTGTTTTACGTGATGTATTAGCACCAAGTCGTAAGCTCGCACCTTTGTTAGTTTCTCGTGTGAAAGTCATGTCTAAAATGGACATTGCGGAAAAACGCGTGCCACAGGATGGTCGTATTTCTCTGCGTATTGGTGGGCGAGCGGTAGACGTTCGTGTATCTACCATGCCATCTTCGCATGGTGAGCGCGTGGTAATGCGTTTGCTTGATAAAAATGCTACGCGTCTGGATCTCCACAGCCTTGGTATGACTGGTGAGAATCACGAAAATTTCCGTAAGCTGATCCAGCGTCCACACGGTATTATTTTGGTTACTGGTCCTACGGGTTCAGGTAAATCGACCACACTCTATGCTGGCTTGCAAGAGCTAAACAGTAATGAGCGAAACATCCTAACCGTTGAAGACCCGATTGAATTCGATATTGATGGCATTGGTCAAACGCAGGTTAACCCTAAAGTTGATATGACCTTTGCACGCGGCTTACGTGCGATTTTACGTCAAGACCCTGATGTCGTGATGATTGGTGAAATTCGTGATTTAGAAACCGCTGAAATTGCGGTTCAAGCGTCTTTAACCGGTCACTTAGTGATGTCTACGCTGCATACCAATACAGCAGTAGGTGCGATCACTCGTCTACGAGATATGGGTATTGAACCGTTCTTAATCTCTTCATCTTTACTTGGTGTTCTTGCTCAGCGATTAGTTCGTACCTTGTGTAAGGATTGCAAAGAGCCGTATGAAGCTGACAAAGAACAAAAGAAAATCTTTGGCTTGAAAAAGAAAGATGAACTAACCCTTTATCAAGCGAAAGGTTGTGAACACTGTAATCAGAAAGGTTATCGCGGACGTACCGGCATTCATGAATTATTGATGATTGATGATTCAGTGCAAGAGCTTATCCACAGTGAATCGGGTGAGCAAGCGATTGAAAAAGCAATTCGTAGTACCACTCCAAGTATTCGTGATGATGGCTTGTTGAAAGTAAGACAAGGCATTACCTCTCTTGAAGAAGTGATGCGAGTGACCAAGGAAGTATAGATGGCGGCGTTTGAATACAAAGCCTTAGACTCGAAAGGCAAACATAAAAAAGGTTCGATTGAAGCTGATAATGCTCGCCAAGCTCGCCAACGTCTAAAAGAGCAGGGTTTGATTCCTGTTGATATGGTAGAGGCGAAAGCGAAATCGACCAAGTCGAGTGGTCAATCATCGGGTTTTAAGCGTGGTATCAGTACGCCAGATCTGGCTCTGATCACTCGTCAGATATCGACGCTCGTTCAATCAGGCATGCCACTTGAAGAATGTCTAAAAGCGGTTGCTGAGCAATCAGAAAAACCTCGTATTCGTACTATGTTATTAGCGGTTCGCTCAAAAGTAACAGAGGGTTACACACTGGCAGATAGCCTTGCCGACTATCCTCATATTTTTGATGAGCTGTTCCGTGCAATGGTAGCGGCTGGTGAAAAATCAGGGCATTTAGATGCGGTACTAGAAAGATTGGCTGACTATGCAGAGAATCGTCAAAAGATGCGTTCAAAGCTTATGCAAGCCATGATTTATCCGGTTGTGCTGGTGGTTTTTGCTGTCTCGATCGTGTCATTCCTTCTTGCGACTGTTGTACCTAAAATTGTCGAACCCATTATTCAGATGGGACAAGAGCTACCTCAATCCACACAATTTTTACTCGCATCGAGTGAATTTATTCAGAATTGGGGCATCCAACTGTTAGTCCTAACTGTTGGTGCCTTTATGCTGTTAAAAACAGTGTTAAAGAAGCCAGCAGTCAGAATGAGCTGGGATAGGAAGTTATTGGTTTTACCTTTGATTGGTAAAATTGCAAAAGGCATCAATACGGCGCGTTTTGCTCGTACGCTTTCCATTTGTACTTCAAGTGCCATCCCGATTCTTGAAGGGATGAAAGTGGCGGTTGATGTCATGTCTAACCATCATGTGAAGCAACAAGTTTTACTGGCTTCAGACAGTGTGCGAGAAGGCGCAAGTTTACGAAAAGCACTGGATCAAACCAAACTGTTCCCACCGATGATGCTGCATATGATTGCCAGTGGTGAGCAAAGTGGCCAGTTAGAGTCGATGCTGACTCGTGCTGCTGATAACCAAGATCAAAGTTTTGAATCAACGGTAAATATAGCCTTAGGCATTTTTACCCCAGCCTTAATTGCTTTGATGGCTGGTTTGGTTTTGTTTATTGTGATGGCAACACTTATGCCTATGCTGGAAATGAATAACTTGATGAGTGGCTAATAGCTATTAGCTAATCTTAATGGTTAATGGTTAACAACTAATAGCACTTGTCGAACAATTTGGAACTGAGGAGTAGAGGTCATTTTGATCTAATACCTTAGCCCGTTATATGGAGAAAATAATGAAAAATAAAATGAAGAAACAGTCTGGCTTTACCTTACTTGAAGTAATGGTTGTTGTTGTGATTTTGGGCGTATTAGCCAGCTTTGTTGTACCTAACTTGCTAGGAAACAAAGAGAAAGCGGACCAACAAAAAGCCATTACAGATATCGTTGCGTTAGAAAATGCATTGGATATGTTTAAACTAGACAACAGTGTTTATCCAACAACAGATCAAGGTCTGGATGCATTGGTTTCTAAGCCAAGCAGCCCTGAGCCTCGTAATTACCGCGATGGCGGTTACATCAAACGTTTACCAAATGACCCTTGGGGCAACGCGTACCAGTACTTAAGCCCTGGTGACAATGGCACCATTGATATCTTTACACTTGGTGCTGATGGTCAAGAAGGTGGTGAAGGTGTGATGGCAGATATTGGTAACTGGAACATGCAAGACTATCAATAAGCTTCGGGCTTATTGAATACGTCAATGCAGTTTGTATAGATTGATAGTGATGCGAAGACCAACAAGGTCTCATTGTGTAAGTGAGCCAAATAAGTTGAGTGACTTGAAAAGAGACAAAGGGGCTTTAAGAACCAATATGTTCCAAGCCTTTTTCGCTCGTCAGCACTCGCAAGGCTTTACTTTAATTGAAATATTATTAGTCCTCGTGTTGCTATCGGTTACTGCTATGGCGGTCATTTCAACGATTCCCACCAATAGCAAAGATGAGACTAAGCGCTATGCGCAGAGCTTTTATCAGCGAATTCAGTTACTCAATGAAGAAGCCATTCTCAGCGGTTTGGATTTTGGGATACGTGTTGATGAAAAAAAATCGACGTATACTTTAATGTCACTGAACTCTGATGGCTGGCAAGAAACTGATTTTGAAAAGATCCCTTCTTTAACTGAATTATCTGAAGACCAATCTTTATCACTCACACTAGGTGGTGGAGCTTGGGCTGATAGCGATAGGTTGTTTACTCCTGGAAACTTGTTTGATGAAGACATGTTTGCTGACGTTGAAGAGAAAAGTAAACCTAAGCCTCCTCAAGTATTTATCCTTTCGAGTGCTGAAGTCACGCCCTTTATCCTTTCATTTCATCCAAATGTTGGCGATACCGTCGAAGATGGCTGGCGTATTCAAGTGGCAGATAACGGTGTGATAACCTTGCTGGCGCCAGGAGAGGTGCTTGATGAAGATAAGTAATCGCCGTCAGACCACTCGTGGTATGACGTTGCTAGAAGTACTCGTCGCATTAGCTATTTTTGCAACCGCTGCGATCAGTGTTATTCGTGCGGTGACTCAGCACATCAATACCTTAGGGTATTTGGAAGAAAAAACATTTGCTTCAATTGTGGTTGATAACCAAATGGCGATGGTGATGTTACACCCTGATAAATTAAAAAAATCTAAGGGTGAGCAAGAAATGGCAGGTCGCAAATGGTTTTGGACTGTTACCCCGATTAAGACCAGTGATAGCTTGCTGAAAGCTTTTGATGTCAGCGTAGCAACGAGTAAAACTTCCTCTCCTGTTGTGACGGTGCGCAGCTATGTCCCGAATTAATAAGCAGCAGATGAATACTTATCAACCCAGTATAAAATCACTTTCACCAAAGCGTAGAAACAAAGGTTTCACATTAATTGAAGTCTTGGTATCTATTGCGATTTTTGCCACCTTGAGTATGGCGGCTTATCAAGTTGTGAGCCAAATTCAACGCAGTAATGAAGTATCCATAGAACGCAGCGCTCGGTTGAATGAGCTGCAACGATCTTTAGTCATCTTAGACAATGATTTTCGCCAAATGGCATTACGCCAATTTCGAACGGATGGTGAAAATACATCTTCTAAGCTGATTTTATCTCAGCCTTATTTATTAGATTCTGATAGTAACGGGGTGATGTTCACTCGGTTAGGTTGGCACAACCCTCAACAGCAGTTCCCACGAGGCGAAGTCACAAAAGTCGGTTATCGCATTAAGGAAAAGACACTCGAGCGAGTTTGGTGGCGCTACCCGGATACACCTACGGGTCAACTTGGGGTGATTACCCCGATGCTGTCGAATATCGAAAGCTTTGAGCTGGAGTTTTATGATGGAAAAAACTGGCTAAAAGAATGGGCAGCACAGTTAACCTTACCTAAAGCCGTGAAGCTTATACTCACATTAGAAGACTATGGCGACGTTGAGCGAGTGTATTTAACACCTGACGGAAAGGTGACTCGTACCAGTGAGAGTGATAGCTCAGAAGGTTCTGACAATGGATAAGTTTCTAAGAACGAATACTTCATCGGCTAGAACTCCAAAATCGGGTACCCCAAAGGCTAGATCTCTAAGGTCTAAGCATCGTCAGTCTGGTGTGGCTTTAATTGTCATTTTGATGCTGCTTGCCATCATGGCAGGCATTGCTGGTAGCATGTCTGAGCGTCTTTTTACTCAATTCAAACGGGTGGGGAACCAACTCAATTATCAGCAAGCTTACTGGTACAGTATTGGTATTGAAAGCTTAGCTGAAGTCGGTATTGAACAAAGCTATAAAGATAGCGATACAGTCAACCTAAACCAGCCTTGGGCATTGGAAGAGCAAGTTTTCCCTCTGGATTACGGGCAAGTCACGGGTCGAATCCTGGATAAGCAAGCATGCTTTAATCTGAATGCGCTTGCTGAAGTAAAAAGCAGTACGGGCTCAAGTAAGTCGCCTTACTTAGTCACTGTGTGGCAAGCCTTGCTAGAAGAAGTAGAAGTTGAGCCTTATCAGGCAGAAGTGATTGCACACTCCACATGGGAGTTTGTTGACAGTAATAGCAGCACTTCTTCATCCACAGGTGTGGAAGACAGCACTTATGAATCTATGAGCCCTTCGTATGTTGCTGCGAATGGTTTGCTTGCTGACAGCTCTGAACTTCGAGCAATTTATCAAGTGTCTGGTGATGTCATGGAAAAAGTCGACCCTTTCGTGTGCGCTTTACCTACTGACGACTTTCGCCTGAATGTGAATACCTTATCTGAAAAACAAGCCCCTATTTTAATGGCAATGTTTGCACCAAATTTAAGTGAAAGTAATGCCAAAGAGCTTATTAAAAATAGACCATTTGATGGTTGGGATAGCATTGATGATTTTATGGCGGAGGCATCTGTCGCTGCAGTGAGCTCTGCGGTTAAAAAATCAGCTAAATCTTATTTAACTGTTGATAGCGCTTATTTTGAGTTAGATGCGGAAATTTTAGTGGAAAAGTCTCGCGTGAGAATTCGCAGCCTTTTCTATAGTGATAATCGAAAAACCGTGACGGTAGTACGCCGTCGTTTTGGAGGGATCAGTGAGCGAGTTTCTGACCGTTCGGCTGAGTAGCGAACCACAAAGCCCAGTACCATGGTTGGTCTGGTCGACAAGTCAACAGGAAGTCATCGCAAGTGGTGAGCTTGCTAGTTGGCATCAATTAGAAGAATTGACACCTTATGCCGAGCAGCGTACTTGTATTGCGTTGTTGTCTGGTAATGATTGTTTACTGAATCATGTCGAGATCCCGAAAGGGGCTGCAAGACAGTTTGATTCTATGTTGCCTTTTTTATTAGAAGATGAAATCGCGCAAGATGTTGAAGACCTTCATTTTACGATCTTGGAAAAAAATGCCACTCATGCCACGGTATGTGGTGTAGATAGAGCTTGGTTAAGCCAAATAATGGATGACTTTAAGCAAGTGAACATTACCGTCCGTAAAGTTCTTCCTGACATTTTAGCATTACCTGTTGAAGAGGAAGGAGTGTCGGCAGTACAAATCGACTCTCAATGGTTACTTCGACAGGGCTTATACCAAGCGGTTTCCGTCGATAATGATTGGCTTGCACTATTTCTACAAACAGATTGGTTGGATCATGAAAGTGAACCTACCGTTCATTGCTATACGTCGTTACCAAGCCAAGATGTAATTGAGCAAAGCCGCGTGGCGTGGCAAGCAAAGCCTGCTGAATTGATCATGTCTTTGCTAAGCCAGCAAGCCATCACAAGTAGTATTAACTTGTTGAGTGGTAGCTTTAAAGAGAAGTCATCTTTTAGTAAGTATTGGCGAATTTGGCAAAAAGTGGCGATTGCTGCATCGTTATTAATTGCTGTTCTAGTCACTCAGCAAGTTCTTACTGTCCAGCAGTATGAAACACAAGCTCAAGCCTACCGAACGGAAAGTGAACGCATCTTTAGAACGGTATTTCCTAATAAACGTAAGATCCCAACCGTGAGCTACTTGAAGCGTCAGATGAATGATGAGGCAAGCAGTTTAGGTGGTTCTGGTTCTGATGAATCTTTACTTAGCTGGCTAACTCTACTGCCTAAAACATTAGGTACAGTAACGGCGATTGAGATTGAAAGCATTAAGTATGATGGCAATCGCTCGGAAGTTCGCCTGCAAGCTAAGAGCGCTGACTTCCAAAGTTTTGAAAGTGCCAATGCCAAGCTATCAGAGCAATTTGATGTTGAACAAGGTCCGCTGAATCGTAATGGTGAGTCGGTGTTTGGTAGTTTCACTTTAAAAGCTCGTCAATAAAACGTTAGGAGATCAGTGATGAAAAAAATGCTTGAACCACTCCAAACGTGGTGGAGTTCAATAAGCCAGAGAGAGCAGCGATTAATGCTCGCATGTTCTTTATTACTTGTTATGGGATTGATTTATTGGGGAGTATTACAGCCTCTCAGTCAACGAGCAGAGCTTGCTCAAACTCGCATTCAGAGTGAAAAACAGTTATTGGCTTGGGTAGAAAATAAAGCCGATGAAATCGTTGAGCTGCGTGGAAGTGGTGGGCTGAAAGCCTCAAATCAACCACTGAACCAAGTTGTATCATCATCAATACGCCGTTATAAAATTGATTTAATACGTGTTCAGCCACGCGGTGAAATGCTTCAAGTATGGATAAACCCTGTTTCGTTTAACCAGTTCATTGATTGGATAACGTATTTAAAGGAAAAGCAGGGTGTTGAGGTCGAGTTTATGGACATTGACCGTGCAGAAAGCCCAGGTGTCATTGAGATTAACCGCCTACAGTTTAAGCGAGGATAACGTGAAGCTAGGTTTATTTACTAAACGTGGGCTGCTATTTAGCGGTATTTTTGTGGGTTATTTTTCGGTGAGTCTCATTCTTCACCTACCTGCTTCTTTTGCCTTGAAACAAGTGCCACCTGTTAGAGGTTTGAGTATTGAAGGGGTTGAAGGTTCGCTATGGAAAGGCAGCGCACAGAATGTATCTTGGCAACGAGTTAATTATGGTTCGGTACAGTGGGATTTTCAGTTCAGTAAGTTATTTCAGGCAAAAGCTGAATTAGCAGTACGTTTTGGTCGTAATAGTGATATGACTCTCCGCGGCAAAGGTAATGTCGGCTATAGCCTGGCGGGTATTTACGCTGATAACTTAGTGGCGACTATTCCGGCAGAAAAGGTACTCGATTATGCTCCGAGCATTCCAGTCCCTGTTTCTGTTGCTGGGCAAGTTGAGCTAACGATTAAACATGCTTTACATGGTCAGCCATGGTGCCAAGAAGCCGAAGGTACACTAGCATGGTCAAGTGCGGGTGTTGAGTCACCAATTGGCGCGTTGGAACTTGGTCCGGTTATTGCGGATATTACCTGCCAAGAAAATACAATATCTGCAAAAGGTGAGCAGAATAGCCCTAACGTAACGAGTGAGTTTTCTGCTGAGTTAACACCAAATAAACGCTATTCGACTTCGGCTTGGTTTAAGCCTGGCGCTGAATTCCCAGCTGCAATGCAAAGCCAGTTGAAGTGGTTAGGCAACCCTGATTCGCAAGGTAAATATCAGTTTACTTACCAAGGGCGTTTTTAGAAGTTAGCTTTATTTTGATGTTTAGCAATTGCTTGAAGCACAAAAAAGCCCTCAATTTGAGGGCTTTTTATTTTTAGGTACTTAATTCTATATTTATTGTATCTGAAAAGTATCGTTATTTAGCGTAGTACTTCTCTTCTAGTAATGTTTCAGCAATACCTTTCGATTCCGTTACGTCAGCTGAGCGAGACTGAGCTTGAGGTGCGTTATTATTCGCAGAATCAGGATCAGTGTCTGACCAGATGTTAATAGGTGTTAAAGTTTGGCTTAGATCTGCTGCCACTTCGATTTCAAATACATGCCACCAACGTGTTGCAGTGCCTTCAGGTGGAGTAAATACTGTTCGGTTCCCTTCTAAGATAAGCTCAACTTTGGTTTCGTTATGCTGTATAGCCCCGCTACTTGTGTATTTGTAAACTGCGTAGCGGTACGTCCCTGGAACTGTGTAATCAGGAATCGTTACGATTTCAGGACCGTAGCTGGATGTATCATCCACATCTAAGTAAATATTGTTTCCTGCTTGGTTGAAACTCTTACTCGAAAAGTAAACATGGAAACGTCCATCTTGTCCGTCAGGTCCGTAGAAGTGCGTATCTAAATCTCTCGGGTTTTCGCCCCAAGTTAGCTGAATTTTTGTCGTTGCATCATCAAGTGTTAGACATTCAGTTATCGTTTTGTCAGTTGTATCGGTACGAACTGTTTCTGTACGGCTTTGGTAATTGCTTTCTGCAGAAATTAGCACTGTACTTTCTTGCCTTACCGGGATTCGGAATACACCTTGGTCGTCACTATAAGCTGATGACCTGCCATTGTAATCGACGCCTTCAGATCGGATTCTAGCATTCGCAATTGGTAGGTCTTCCTTGTCAACTACACAGCCATCGACATAGATGGTTTCATAAATACGGTCAGCGTTCCAAGTGGTAAAGTGGGAAACTTGACCAACATAGAAGCCATTTTCTAGAGTTGCAGTCCCTTCTTCAATCCAAATACCTTGAACGTCATCATAGTAAAAGAGAGGGATGGTTGCAGGAGGATTATTTCCTGAAGCAGGGATTCTTACTTCTGCTACTTTTCCGTCAGCTAACTGAAGATCATTGCCTTCACTGTCTGTGAATGTTGCAGTGATAGCACCAAAAGACTCGATAGGCACGCTTTCTCCTTGAGGTGTCTGAGTAATCATCTCACCAGGCATTAGGTCAATATCTAAACTTGGGTCAATGATGAAGAGCTCAGAGGATATTTCTCCTGTTACAGCTTCGCCTTGTTGATTCACAAAGCTTTGCGCTTCAACAGTCACTAGCGTTTCATTGTCGACCTGTAGGTTAGAGGGAGCCTGGCTATCAAAAGTAACTGAAGCGTGAACTTCTGGTAAGTACAGGTTGATACCGCTAGAAAGCTCACCAAATGATTTAGACTCCGAGGCTTCTGTAAATCCAACAGCGTCCGCAGACACAATCAATGGCATTGATTGAGTCAGAGAAGTATCGAGTACTTTTATCGAATATGTACCTTCGGCAGTTGTTTGACCTTGATTGATTAGTTGACCGTTATTTGAAACTTTAACGGTACTTGCTGGTATTACGTCATTGGTGTAATAGCTAGCAACTTGTCCATTTACGTAGTGATAAAATAGTTCTGATAGGTCAAAAGTCGTTTCAGAGACTTGCGCATTATCTTCTAATCCATCTTGTACTGAAACCGTCACTGAGTGATCAATTGAAGCGGTGACAGTTGAAGATATAGAGAGTTCTCCTGTAGGCGATACTGTTAAACCAGCAGGTGCATTACGTAAAGAGAAAAGTATATCGGTTCCGTTGTTTTCATCATCCGGGTCGGTAACTTGTATTTGATGAGTTATCGATTGCCCAGATTCTACAGATAGCGGTTGTATAGAAGAGACGACCACTGGGTCATTGACTGGAGTTACCTGAATAGTAAAGCTCTGGGAGTCTTTAAGCGTGTTATCTGAATTCGCTTCTACATTGATCGTGATTTCATCTGAGGTTAAAACGTTTTCGACTGGTGTCCAAGTTAGTAAACCATCAGTGCTAAGTGTCATTTCTGTTGGTAAATTCGTCCCTGAATAGCTAACCGCATCGGCGTAATCAGTTGTTAATTGGTATTGGTAGAGAATATCTTCAGTCGCAGTTGTTACTGCTGTTGAGGTGATGCTTAAAGAGGCATTACCTGGATCGGCAGGAGTTGATGAACCACCGTCACTGCCACCACCACACCCGGCGAGTAAAATAGATGCAATCGAAGTTGCGATGAGTTTCTTTTTAGACCACTGAACGTTCATGTGTATTACCATTTCCTTTAGTAACTTTTTAGGTATAGATTTTATGAATGGTAGTTTTATGAAACTAGAATCACTTTGTAAACAATATTTGTGAACTTAATTCAGAAAGTATGACTTCATTAATTATTTGATTGTTAATGATAATTTACTCAATTTCATTAGTTTCAATGTAATCGTTATCATCGCTTGGTTTTATAAATTGTGAGTGTTTCTTTGAGGTACAAAAAAACCGTAACAGTGTTACGGCTAATTGAATTAAGCGGTTTGGAGAAGGCTTTAGAGTTTGTCTGCTCTAGTTTTTAACCGTTAGGATTTCATCCCATGGTAAGTTTTCATCCCCTAAAACAATAAAGTTTGGGTTTTCTAATGTTTCTCTCTCATTGTATGAAAGAGGCTCTAATTGAGTACTTAAGATTCTTCCACCAGCTTCTTCAACAATACATTGCGTGGCGGCGGTATCCCACTCACCGGTTGGCCCTAATCTTAGATAGCAATCAACCGCGCCTTCTGCAACTAAACAAGCTTTTAATGCGGCAGAGCCCAAAGGCACTAAATCATAATTCCAAGCTGAGCTCATGCAACTGGTGATTCGATTGATATCTTGACGACGGCTAATCGCCATCGCAATAGATTGATTTGGCAGCTCATGATGATGTGTTTTGATTTTTACACTTTCCGCTAACTCAGGAATTTTCCATGCCCCTTTACCGTGGTAAGCGTAATAAGTCACACCAGATACCGGTGCGTATACCACTCCCATGACAGGACGGTTATGCTCAATCAGCGCAATAATGGTTGCGAAGTCACCACTACGTGCGATGAATTCTTGAGTGCCATCAAGTGGGTCGACTAACCAGTAGCGATCCCATTGCTTACGTTGCTCTAAACTAATGTCAGCAGCTTCTTCAGAAAGCACTGGGATATCAGGAGTGAGCTCCGTTAAGCGCTGTTCAATAAGCTTATGTGCGGCTAAATCGGCACTGGTTACAGGCGTGTCATCGCTTTTCGTAAATTCTTCGTAATCCTTTTTTTCATAGATTTCGAGAATCAATTGCCCAGCAGAACGAGCAATTTCAATGACGGAAGGTAAGAGGTGGGATAGATCTTTTGTTATTGGCATAGGGCTAACTCTTATTCTTCTAATGTACTAGCTTGTTCTTTTAATGTTCTGAGGGCTAGTAGTAGGGCGGTAATACAGCGAGCTTCACTAAAATCGAGATGAGTGAGTAATTCTTCGGCTTGAGCAAGTGGCCAGCGTATGATGTCTAAAGGTTCAGGTTCATCACCTTCAAGCTTTTCAGGGTATAACTCTTCAGCAATGAATAGCGTCATTTTGCTCGAAAAATAAGAAGGAGCAAGGATGACTTCTTTTAAAGGGGTTAACTTATGAGAACCGAATCCAATTTCTTCTTTAAGCTCTCGGATTGCGGCTTCTGGAGGTGTCTCACCTTCATCAACTAACCCTTTTGGAAAGCCAAGTTCGTAGCGCTCAGTGCCTGCAGCGTATTCACGAACCAGTAAAAGATCACCTTGTTCAGAAATAGGAACCATCATCACGGCACTTCGCCCACTGGGCTTCATGCGTTCGTAAGTTCTTTCTTCACCGTTAGAGAAGCGTAAATCGAGAGATTCAATAGAGAAAAGTTTTGATTGAGCGACAGTTTGCTGAGCCAAAATTTCTGGCACTTTCCTTTTTGTCATTACGCTCGCTCCTTAGCTTTAATTAGATACCCCCAATATATGAAAAAACGGCATGGATTGATACTGGCGGATTTTGTGTTTCGACTTAATTCTGAACCTTATGCAAAATTCTTAGGGTGAATACCTGAGGACCGATCATTCACTCAATGAACTTATTCAATAATAGGATGAGATAAGGCATTAAAAAAGGTTGATGCTTACACATCAACCTTTTGCTGTTTGTTTGGTGTTACTTCTACTGTGGACTAGTAGTAAGAGTGCTCACCACGATCGTGCTCTGTTGCATCGCGAACGGCAGTAAGTTCACCTTGGAACTGTTCTAATAGTTCTTTCTCAATGCCTTCTTTTAAAGTCACATCAACCATTGAACAACCATTACAACCGCCACCGAATGCAACGATAGCTGCGCCTTCTTCAGTAATCTCTACTAGGCTTACGTGACCACCGTGACCAGCAAGTTGCGGGTTAACTTGTGTTTGAATTGCGTATTCAACACGTTCTATAAGTGTTGCGTCATCAGATACTTTACGCATTTTTGCGTTTGGTGCCTTTAGAGTAAGCTGAGAGCCCATTTTGTCTGTTACGAAATCAATTTCTGCTTCGTCTAGAAATGGCAAGCTTAGCTCATCTACATAAGCATCGAATGCTTCAAAAGACAGTTTCGTATCAGAAGCTTCAATAGCGTCTGTTGGGCAGTAAGATACGCCACATTCAGCATTTTGTGTTCCTGGGTTTACCACGAATACACGAATGTTTGTGCCTTCAGGTTGCTGTGAAAGCAGATTGGCAAAGTGAGTTTGAGCTGTTTCTGTAATTGTAATATTTGACACGACTAATACCTGAGTAAATTTGTAGGCTATTCCAGACATTCTACTCCGGTCAGAATTGTAATTCAGCCTCTTTTTGTTGGATTGCTGTACAGATCAAGCTCGTCGCCTTTATTTACTTGGCTCGGGCGTCCGACAAATACAGTAGATATCAATCCTTTCAACACCCATTTCCCGTAATAACTGGCATAAATGGTTCACGGTACTGCCGGTTGTGACCACGTCATCCATAATGGCAACGTGCTTAGGCACATCCGCTTTTATTAATTCGAACGCGTCGGCTAGGTTCTGCTTGCGAAGGTGTTTAGATAATCCTTGCTGAGTTTTAGTCGCTCTTGTTCGCTTGAAAAGCGTTTTGCTTTCAACCTTAACTTCTTTTGTTGTTAGTGCTTTTGCTGTGTAACGGGCAAGTAGATCGCTCTGATTAAATCCGCGTTGTAGATAGCGCCTCCAATGCAAAGGCACGCTTGTGATCAGTGGTGCGGGTTGGTCTATACGACTTGAAATGAGTGATGCTAAATCCCGAGCTAGCCAAAACTGTTTGGTGTATTTGAATTTATGAATATAAGAAGACGTTGGGAAGGTATAGTCGCTCACACAATACAGCCTGTCCCATAAGGGAGGATGAGATAAGCAACTGCCACACTGCTCAATGGTTGAAGGTGTTTCTAACCCGCAGCGTAAGCAGCGAGGAGTTGGAGCAAAATGTTCCATACATGTATTGCAAAAGGTGGATGAACGATCTGAGTTCGACTTGTTTAATTTACATAACGAGCATTGAGGTGTGAGTAGCCGCTGGGTGCTCTTTTGTAGCCAATCAGATAACATGAGCTTAATTCTTTAAAGGACAATCATTAATAGTAAGTGGCGTGTTTGGCTAACGTGGCTGAAAAAAGTAGGAGACACTGCAAGAATGAGTAAAGCATTGTATTGGCATGTATCAGGTTCTGGTCCTGACTTAGTTTTGGTTCATGGCTGGGGAATGAATGGCGCCGTTTGGCAGCAAACTGTTAAAACGCTAGAACGTAATTTTACGGTTCATGTCGTCGACCTTCCTGGCTACGGGCACAGTTCTCACAGCCACGCTAAAGATCTTGCAGGTATTGCTGATTTACTGATTGAAGATGCTCCCAAAAACGCTATTTGGGTAGGGTGGTCTCTTGGTGGGCTAGTTGCCACACATATGGCTTTGCACCATGCGGATTATGTTCGGAAGTTGGTTACGGTTGCGAGTTCACCTAAGTTTTCAGCCGAGAAAACACCAGTGATGTGGCGTGGTATTCAGCCTAATGTGTTGACGGCTTTCACTGAGCAACTTGTAGAAGATTTTCAAACCACCATTGAACGTTTTATGGCTTTACAAGCGATGGGCAGCCCTTCAGCGAGACAAGATGTGAAACAGTTAAAGCAAGCGGTGCTATCTCGTCCGTTGCCAAATCCAGAATCATTACTAGCGGGTTTGAAGATGCTATCTGATGTGGATTTAAGGGAGCAACTACCAGAAATATCCGTTCCAATGCTGCGTTTGTATGGTCGGCTAGACGGTTTAGTTCCGATTAAAGTGGCGAAAGATTTAGACAAAGCGTTGCCTCATACGGAGCAGTTTATTTTTACTCAATCATCGCATGCGCCATTCATGACTGAAGCAGAAGCATTTTGCAGCCAGTTACTCAATTTTGCAGAGATAAAGCCCCAGTGATAACTACTTCAAATGATTATTGTTTTATTTGAAGAGAAACTAAATGCTAAATTTATAATCAAACTGGTCGATATATAAGCTAACCAACGAGGTGAGTTGTAAAGTAACTGGCTATCAATGGGGGTTATTTCTTTGCTGGTATTGGTATTGGTATTGGTATTGGTATAGATATTCGTAGGTAGGAGACCGTACCAGGTCAAAAGCCAAGCAAAAGAGTATAGCGAGAATAATTTATCGATGAGATAAAGCTGTATAGATAAATAGATAAATAGATAAATAGATAAATAGATAAGCAAGAAAGCATAAAACGTTGGGCGATTCTGAGGAGACTTCGCGATGATAGTGCCACCTGCATCAGTTGTAAGTGTGCCATTGATCGCCCCATCAGTTAATGTGCAAACAGAGCAAGTTGCGCGCGATAATAGAGTTCGTGAGCCAATAGCCCCAACGGTTGCAATGGCAAAAACTAATGCAGAACGTAGGGTTAAGTCTGATGAGAAACGACGAAAGCAGTCGGCATGGGATCCCTCTGAACACCCAGGTTATGAGATGGATAACGAGTCGGAAGCCAGTTCGATTTATCATGAAGAACCCAAAGACATCTTAGATCGGTTATTTGGTTTATTAGCATTACAGACTTACAGTGCTGATCAAGGAAAAGGTTACACGATGCGTTTTCGACTGCCTAGGCATGTTTTAGATGCGGCGATAAGGCAAGATCAGATGGATAAACGGCGTAAGATCATTAAGTACCACTATGGTCATGCGGTAGCGCCTCATACGCCATCAGAAGTTATAGCGGTTTTATGACGGAGATCTTTGGCTACTTAAGAAAAAAGCCTGATTCTTCCCATTTTATGAAAGGTCAGGCTTTTCTTTTTTTTTGTGATTACTTTTATTTATTTATTGATTGCTCTTGTTAACCGATTTTTTCGTTAACAGGTCGCTTTCGCTAACGGCTGATTTCGGTTTATTATCGATTCAGCTTATTTCTTTGCTTTAGCAAAAGCAGCAGCGAATGCACCGCCCATAGCCGCGTTTTGTGGTTCTTCACGACGACGCTGGTTACCTTGAGCATTTTGATTTCGAGGTCTAGATTGCTGATCGCGAGGTGAGCTAGAACGTTGTGACTTATTATCTTGCCCTGGTTCATCTTTCATACGCATGGTCAGAGCAATACGCTTACGTTGAACATCCACTTCCATGACTTTTACTTTAACGATATCACCGGCTTTTACGACTTCTCTAGGGTCAGAGACAAAGCGATCAGTCAGCGCAGAAATATGCACTAAACCATCTTGGTGAACGCCAATATCAACAAAAGCGCCGAAGTTCGCCACGTTAGAGACAACACCTTCTAAAATCATGCCTAGTTCTAAGTCAGACATGCTATTCACGCCATCTGCAAAAGTCGCGGTTTTAAACTCAGGGCGCGGGTCACGACCCGGTTTATCCAGTTCTTTGATGATGTCAGTAATAGTAGGTACACCGAAGCTTTCGTTGGTGTAATCAATCGCGTGTAAACCACGTAAGAAATCAGTATCTCCAACAAGAGACTTAATGTCTTTTCGGTTCTTCTCTGCAATAGCTTTAACGACAGGGTAGGCTTCAGGGTGGACTGATGACGCATCAAGCGGATTTTTACCATCCATGATTCTTAAGAAACCAGCACACTGTTCAAATGCTTTTGGTCCGAGTCGAGCGACTTTCTTTAATGTCGTACGCGCTTCGAATCGACCATTCTCGTCGCGGTAATCCACAACATTTTGAGCGATGGTTGTCGAAAGCCCTGCCACACGTGTTAGTAGCGCAGCAGAAGCGGTATTGACGTCTACACCAACAGCATTCACACAGTCTTCTACAATTGCATCAAGGCGCTTAGCAAGCATCGTTTGGCTTACATCGTGTTGGTATTGACCCACACCAATAGACTTAGGGTCAATTTTCACAAGCTCTGCGAGAGGGTCTTGTAATCGGCGAGCAATCGACACGGCACCACGAATCGATACATCCATATTCGGGAATTCTTTCGCCGCTAATTCTGATGCAGAATACACAGAGGCTCCAGCTTCACTGACGATAATCTTCTGTGCGTTTAGGTTGCCACGTTTAATTACATCAGCCACAAAGCTGTCGGTTTCACGTGAAGCAGTGCCGTTACCAATCGCAATCAGGTCAACATTGTATTTACGAACTAATTGCTCAACAACATGAGCTGACTTGTCGTATTGCTTTTGTGGTGGGTGAGGGTAAATCGTATCTGTCGCGAGCACTTTACCTGTCGCATCCACAATCGCAATTTTAGAACCCGTACGTAAACCAGGGTCGAGACCTAAAGTCGCACGAGGACCAGCAGGCGCTGCCATTAGTAGATCTTTAAGGTTAGTCGCGAATACTTCAATCGCTTCGATTTCAGCGCGTTCTTTCATTGAACCCATAAGTTCAGTTTCCATATGCATAGAAACTTTTATACGCCATGCCCAGCTGATCACTTGCTTACGCCATGCATCGGCAGGCGCGCTGCTTAAATGAATTCCGTAATGTTCCGAAATGATGTTTTCACAATATGAAGTGCGAATGCTTTCATCTTGGCTTGGGTCGGCATTCATAGCTAACGTTAAGAAGCCTTCATTACGGCCACGCAGCATAGCTAAAGCTCGGTGTGAAGGGACTTTGCTCATTGCTTCATTATGCTCAAAGTAATCTTTAAACTTCTCACCAGCTTGCTCTTTACCCGTCACTACACGAGCTGCTAGTTCGGCATTACGCGTTAAGTGTTGGCGGATTTTTTCAAGTAGGTTTGCATCTTCTGCAATACGCTCCATGATGATCGCTCGTGCGCCATCAAGTGCAGCTTTAGTATCTGCGATTCCTTTATCTGTAGAGATATAACGCGCTGCTTCCGTTTCTGGATCTTGCTGTGCGTTGCTCCAAAGGGAGTTAGCTAAAGGTTCGAGACCTGCCTCAATGGCAATCTGCCCTTTGGTGCGGCGCTTGGGTTTATAAGGAAGGTATAAATCTTCAAGGCGAGTCTTACTGTCTGCTTGATTGATGTCTTTTTCGAGTTCAGGTGTCAGCTTATCTTGGTCTTTAATTGATTTCAGGATCGTTTGACGGCGATCGTCTAATTCTCGTAAGTAAGAAAGTCGGCTGTCTAAGTTACGCAGTTGGGTATCGTCTAATGCTCCAGTGACCTCTTTACGGTAACGCGCAATAAATGGGACAGTGTTGCCGTCATCAATGAGGTTTACAGCAGCGATAACTTGCTCAGGGCGAACATTCAGTTCCTGGGCAATCAATGTACAGATAGCGTGGCTCATCCGTTGAATCTCTTATTTAGTATCATAGGAGTAATATGGGGAGTCACTTGGGTGTTTTCTAGAGCTAACCCCGAATAATATGGGCTAGAACCGGTTTCTCTATCTGTTATCAGTCTTGTAAGAGATCTCTCACTGCTGATGTGAGAATACGCTTTGCATTTATCATAGAATATCTCACCAATCATCCTAACTGATTGATTTTACTTGAATGTTGCTTTTGTTTAATTAATATTTCAGATAAATTTTTGTTTTTAGCCTCTGTGAATGTCAAACAATCCGCGTAATATTCACTTTGTCGACAGGGAGTTGGCAGGAACAGGACAAAGCCTAAAGGAATAGGTATCTTCAGGATGAAGATTTGGTGACTTAGGATGAGTTATCAGCAAGGAAGTAAAATACTGAATCAGTAATATCTTTGGATGAGATTAGCCAGTCAGGATGATGGGCAATATGGACACCGCTAGGATGGCGATGAACTATGGAAATCGGTTAATGGATTTAGCCACAGTCAAGGATAGATGCAGGGAGCATCAGTCTTATTGAAGGGAAACCTCATAAGATGAACAGTAGCCGGATTGCTGCAAAAGAACCATAACCCCGTTAGGCGAAAGCTTAGCGGGGTTTCTTTTATTTTAGGCTGTACATATCCCTTCTCTTTATCTCTAGTTTATTTATTTCCTCTGTTTTTTTCGTCAAAGATTATGATCTGCCTCATTCGTGAGGGGACAAATGTCCTCCTGTCCAACCATCTTTATTATTTATAATTCAGCCAATAATCGATAAACCTTTTTCTATGGTAATCGAGTGGCTATGTGTTGTGCGAAATGAGCGTAACTTCAAGGACATAATTATGAATATTTTAGTGATAGATGGTCATCCTGACTTATCCAAGTCAGTTGCAAATGCCACAATTTTGACTGACCTTGCTCAGCAAACCGAGTGGAATGTTAATCATGTTGCAAACTTTAATGGTGATATTGAAGCGGAACAAACTGCGCTGCAAATAGCGGATTTAATCGTGGTTCAGTTCCCGCTTTATTGGAGTACGTATCCGTCAGTGCTTAAGCGTTGGATTGATGAGGTATTCACATACGGCTTTGCCTTTGGTCCAGAGGGTAGCAAGCTTAAAGATAAGCCGGTGCTGTTTTCTGTCACTGCTGGTGCAACAGAAGAGTCATACAACGAAACTGGCTTCAATTTTTTACCCCTCTTAGCCTACCAAGTCGCGTACGAACATCCATTCAGAGCGGCAGAGGTCAATATTGTCGATACGATAGTGACCTTTGAAATGAACGCTACCCCAGAAGAAGGCGGTGATAAAGCCATGACTTTAGAACTCTCTCACCAACATGCACAACGCCTTATTCAAGTCGTTAATCAAGCTTTAGAGGTTTCAAAATGATCCAGTCCTTCCTCGGAATTATCGCGCTATTGAGTGTTGGTTTTATCTTCTCTGAAAACCGCAGCAAAATAAGCTGGCGTGCAGTTGGTGGTGCTTTTGTTGTCATTATTGGTGTTGCTTTCTTCGTACTAGCAACGGATGTTGGTGCGAGTGTGTTGCTGTCTGTGTCTAATGCCGTAGGGAATGTTTTTGGCTACGGAGTTGAAGGTATTCGTTTCGCTTTTGGTAGCTTAGTGAATTTTAGTGTCGATGGCATTGGCTTTGTTTGGGCTCTGCAAGTATTGCCACAAATCATCTTTACGGCATCTTTAACATCATTGCTTTACTACCTAGGCATTATGCAGTGGTTCGTTCGTATTATTGGCGGCAGCTTACAGCGTGTATTAGGTACTTCTCGCGCCGAGTCAATGAATGCGGCTGGTAATATTGTGTTGGGGCAAACGGAAGCACCACTATTGGTGAAGCCTTACCACCGTGTACTAACTCGTTCTCAAATCTTTGCTGTGATGGTTGGCGGTTTGTCCTCTATTGCTGGCTCTATTCTGGCTGGTCTAGCGGGTATGGGAGTGGATCTTAATTACCTGATTATGGCGTGTTTCATGTCGGCTCCAGCTGGTTTGATGTTTGCTAAATTATTGATCCCTGAAACAGAAGAGACCGTTGATGAAGTACCAGAACTTCCAGACGATGAAAAGCCGAGTAGCTTTATTGATGCGGTTGCAAAAGGTGCGATAGCCGGTATGGGAATTGCAGCTATTGTCGGTGCTGTGATCATCTCATGTATCGGTTTAATGGCGATGCTAAATGGCGGTTTAGGAGCGATTGGTGAATGGTTTGGTAAGCCAGATCTAACGGTTGATGTCATTCTAGGAACGTTTTTCTCGCCTGTTGCATGGCTAATTGGTATTCCTTGGGAAGAAGCGGGTATTGCGGGTTCTTTCTTAGGTCAGAAAATCGCACTTAACGAATTTGTTGCTTTTGCAAGTATGGGTGGCGTTGAAATGACCCCTCGCTCCACCGCTATTATGACCATTGCACTGTGTGGCTTTGCCAATATCGGTTCGGTGGCAATGGTATGTGGCGCATTGAGTAAAATGATTCCACAGCGTGCTGGTGTTATTGGTCAACTGGGAATGAAAGTTCTCTTGGCGGCAACATTAGCAAACTTAATGAACGCGGCGGTTGTTGGCCTGTTTGTGTAATTGAATGAGGCTGCGTATCGCGCAGCCTACCATGGTTAGTAAGGTCGTTGAGCAGTAAGGTAGATTATGAACAAACAACCCCATTTGTGTGTCGATGAAACACAAGTTACAGATAAGGTTATTCTGTGTGGTGACCCTGCACGCGTAAATCGCATTGCAGAACATTTATCTGACGTGGTGTCACTGGCTAACAATCGAGAGTTTCGCTTGATACGAGGGCGATACAATCAACAAGATATTACTGTTTGTAGTACAGGTATTGGCGCGGCTTCTGCCATTATTGCCCTTGAAGAGCTAGTAATGTGCGGTGCCAAACAACTCATCCGTGTTGGTTCCGCTGGTGCTTTGCAGCATGATATTGCGATGGGTGACTTGATCATTGTAGAAGCTGCGGTACGAGATGAAGGTGGATCGGCGAGTTATATTTCACCTAGTTATCCTGCCTATTCAGATATAGATCTAGTGAGTGGGTTGGTGGAGTTTAGCAAAAAAATGTTGCAGATCTTTCATCGTGGAATCGTACGTTCTCATGATAGTTTTTACATCGATAATGAGCTTGATGTCTGTCGGTATTGGCATGGAAAAGGTGTATTAGGTGCCGATATGGAGACATCTGCGCTATTAACTGTAGGTCGATTAAGAGGCGTGCAAGTTGCATCGGTTCTGAATAACGTTGTGCTGTACGAGCAAGATGTTCAGCAAGGCATTAGCAATTATGTCGATGAAGGAACACTGACATCACAAGGCGAGCAAAACGCTACGCTGGCTGCTCTGTATGCTTTAACGCGATAGCTTTTTTAGTTATTAACTTAGCCATCGAATTACAAGAGCTGCTCAGTTAAGTGGGGGCTCTTGTGATAATTAGACCGTTGTAATGGGTGCTATTGTGTCAATTTTTGACATCATCTATTCCAAAGCCCTTCTCAAATGCGTATGTTCTTTCAGTCTCCATTATTATGAAGAATCCAATGCAGCTACGTCCTTATGCAAATACACGCTTTACTCCTCTATTAGAACAGCAATACGGTGATTTTGAAGCGGCTCTTTTTCAATGTCGGGTTGGCACCCAACGTTTTAGTCGTGGTGACACGATTTTAGAGCAAGGTCAGCCCGTGAATAAACTCTATATTATTTCTGTCGGGCGAGTAGCGATGCATATTTGTGCGGTGAATAGCCGACGTTTTCAATTAGGTGAAGTGAAGTGTGATCATCATATTTTTGGTGAGATGGAGTTTTTTTCTGGTAACGCATGTCAATGGAATGTGGTTGCGGATGATGACATTGAGGCTGATGTGATTTGCGCGAATCAACTACAAAAATGTATTACCGATAAGCCCAACTTGGCGCTCTTTTTTGCTTCGGCATTGGCTTATGACTACGAAGACTCAATGGAAATCTACACTAACCGAGTGTTGCACTCGATAGCGTATAATATCGCTTATGACCTTTGGCATAGGGCGCGTCAAAATGTCTTTTTGGATGCTTTTGATAAGGTAGAGTTTGAAGCGGAACGATTTGGCACTTCAAGCCGAGTTTACCGTCGTGCTCTCAATAGCTTGATAGAACAAGGCTTGATTGAAAAGCGAGGTAATCAAATACATATTTGCGATATGGCTCGGCTAGAAGCGTTTATTTCTTAAGGTTTGCCATCATAACGGATCGCGTTAATAAACCATTCTTTATCACCTTCAGGCGTTCTCACGGTAAATTCGTCATCCACTTCTTTTTTGAGTAATGCGCGCGCCATCGGTGAATCAATCGAAACGTAATCTTTGACGCCACCATAGATCTCATCAGGGCCAACAACCCTAAACGTCTTGATATCACCGTCTTCATTTTCTATTTCGACCCAAGCGCCGAAAAATACTTTGCCTTCTTGTTGTGGCGAATAGTCGACAACTTTAACTTGGTCTAAGCGTTTTCTGAGATAGCGCACACGACGATCGATTTCTCGAAGGCGTTTTTTGTTATATTGATAATCTGCATTTTCACTGCGGTCACCTAGGCTTGCTGCCCACGTTACTTTTTTGGTGACTTCGGGGCGGTCTTCTCGCCACAGAAAATTCAGTTCTTTTGTGAGTTTGTCATAACCCTCACGAGTGATTAAGTTTGTTTTCATAACTCTGACTAAATTAAATCATGTTCTAAGATAGAATATATAGAAAGGCAACATACGTTAACAATTCTTTGGGCGACATTTGCGCTAAGAATGTTACATTTTTAATGCCTTACCCCAAATCATAAATTTTCAGGCGTAAGCTTTTATTAGGTGGAATCATTACATGCAAGAAAACTATAAAATTTTAGTGGTCGATGATGATGCTCGTTTGCGTGCATTACTTGAGCGTTATTTGTCGGAGCAGGGCTTTCAAGTTCGTAGCGTGGCAAATAGTGAGCAGATGGACCGCCTACTGACTCGTGAAAATTTCCATTTGATGGTACTGGATTTAATGCTGCCAGGTGAAGATGGTTTATCCATTTGTCGCCGCTTACGTAATGCAAATAATACATTGCCAATTCTAATGCTGACGGCAAAAGGCGATGAAGTCGATCGTATTGTCGGTTTAGAAGTCGGTGCAGATGACTATCTGCCAAAACCTTTTAACCCGCGTGAGCTACTGGCTCGTATTAAAGCCGTTATGCGTCGCCAAGTGATTGAAGCTCCTGGAGCGCCGAGTACTGAAGAGTCGATTGTAGAGTTTGGTGAATTTCGTTTGAACCTAGGGACTCGTGAGATGTTCCGTGGTGAAGAGCCAATGCCATTAACGTCTGGTGAGTTCGCTGTTTTGAAATCTTTGGTGACGAATGCTCGTGAGCCAATGTCTCGTGATAAGTTGATGAACATGGCTCGTGGTCGTGAATATTCAGCGATGGAACGTTCGATTGACGTTCAAATTTCTCGCCTAAGACGTATGCTTGAAGAAGATCCAAGCAAACCTAGATACATCCAAACCGTTTGGGGTTTAGGTTATGTCTTTGTTCCTGATGGAAAAGCGGTTTAAGTAAAAATGTCTGGCCATTGTATTTATTTACGATGGCCTTTTTGTTTCTCGGTCTTTTTGTTGTTTATACATTATGATTGAGGCTTGTGCCTCTCAGCTTTCCATTATCTGCTCTTCTAAGGTTTCCTATGCGTATCCGTAGTTCCTTCACTCAATCTATTGTTCTATTTCTTTCTCTATTAATCGCTAGCCAAGTGTTTTCTTACTACGCGGTGTTCAATTACGCATTGATGCCGAGCTTGCAGCAGTTCAACAAAATTTTAGCTCATGAGCTGAATTTAGTTTTGGATGAAAGTAGCGGGGAAGATTTAGAGATGGATGCTCCTTTACGACGTCGTGTATTAGAGCAGTTGGGGGTTACAGTTCACGCAAAAGATGGTCCTATTTCTGAGGAATATTTTCATGCAGTGACGATTGATCTAATGAGCGAGGAGATGAGCAAGGAGTTGGGCTCTCAAACGGAAGTTCGGTTGATTCTAGGTGCAGAAAGCTACGTATTGTGGATGGATATAGACGCGCTGCCCAATTCATTAATTAGAATTCCTCTTTCAGAGCTACAAGAAGAAGATTTTGCACCACTCTTTAGAAACAGCTTGATTATGGCGTTGTTGATTATTGCTGGTGGTTGGTTGTTTATACGCTTGCAGAATCGACCATTAATTGCGTTAGAAAAAGCGGCTAAAGGAGTTGGACGCGGGGAAATCCCTCCACCACTACCAGAGAAAGGTGCGTCTGAGATTCGTTCTGTCACTCGAGCATTCAATAGTATGTCAAAAGGAATACAAGAGCTTGAGGAAGATAGAGCATTACTAATGGCTGGTATTAGTCATGATTTGAGAACCCCATTAACTCGTATTCGTTTAGCGACAGAAATGATGTCGCCAGAAGATGCCTATTTAGCGGAAGGCATCATCAGTGATACAGAAGAGTGTAATGAGATTATCAGCCAGTTCATGGACTACTTGAAGCCAGTCAATACAGACTCATTCACTAATGTATTCCTTGATGATATTGCCCGTGAAGTAGCAAGTTCTGAAGGTGGGTATGAAGTTCAGATAGAAACGGATATTGCTGAGTCAATGAAAGCTGCTTTAGGTAACCCGATTGCGATTAAACGAGCGGTAAGTAACTTGGTGGTGAATTCACTTCGCTATGGTAATGGTTGGGTCAAGATCTCAACGGGTATGACGGCGGATAACAAACTAGTGTGGGTGACGGTTGAAGATAATGGTCCAGGAATTGAACAAGACCAAATAAGTAAACTGTTTGAACCCTTTACCCGAGGTGATACGGCCCGAGGCAGTGAAGGTACAGGGTTAGGTTTAGCGATAGTGAAAAGAATTGTTAGCCAGCACCAAGGGTCAGTTGTTGTGAATAATCGTAGCCAAGGCGGCTTAAAAGCGCAGATCAGTTTCCCCACATATAAAGCTTAACTTAGGGTTGATATGCATTGGTAGGTATAAAAGCTGGCTCTTAAATAGAGCCGGTTTTTTGTTGTCTTTCTTAATTTTTAATCGCGTAATTGATTTGTCTTAGAGTCGAATCTAGCTGGTTTATGAATGCTAGGCCTTAGAATAAACGTCTCGCTCACCTAGCCAGCGCTCAATAATAGCCAATGCATTGTCTGGGTATTGGTCATGAATATGACGAGCAATGCGTTGCACTTCAGGGATTAAACGTTGGTCTCGCATTAAATCTGCAATTTTAAAGTCGGCTAACCCTGTTTGCTTTGTACCGAGTAACTCACCAGGCCCGCGAATCTCAAGATCTTTCTGCGCAATGACAAACCCATCATTACTTTCTCGTAAAACACCTAAACGTTTCTGAGCGGTTTTAGACAAAGGCGAGTGGTACAAAAGTACGCAGTGACTTGCCACTGAACCACGACCGACACGACCACGTAATTGGTGTAATTGTGCTAAACCAAGCCTTTCCGGGTTTTCGATGATCATCAGGCTTGAATTGGGAACATCAACCCCAACTTCAATGACGGTAGTGGCTACCAGTAAGTGCAGCTTGTTCTCTTTGAACTCTTGCATCACCGCTTGTTTTTCAGCGGGTTTCATTCTGCCATGCACCAAGCCTATTTTTACGTCGGGCAGTATGCGTTGTAATTCTTCAGCAGTGTCAGCCGCGGCTTGTGCCTCTAAGGCTTCTGATTCATCAATTAAGGTACATACCCAATATGCTTGTTTACCTTCGTTGAGGCAGGCATTTCTTACTCGTTGAACAATGTCATCACGCTTAGTGTCAGGCAGCGCGACCGTCTGAATCGGCGTTCTTCCCGGTGGAAGTTCATCAATAATTGACGTTTCTAAATCAGCGTAAGCCGTCATGGCTAACGTTCTTGGAATTGGAGTGGCAGTCATAACCAGTTGATGTGGGTAATAACCTTGCTTTGCCCCTTTCTCTCGTAACTCTAAACGCTGGTGGACACCAAAGCGGTGTTGTTCATCAATAATGACCAGAGCGAGGTTGTTAAACTCTACATGCTCTTGAAACAAGGCATGAGTGCCTACCACCATTTTTGCTTCACCACTGGCAATACCTGCGAGCTCTTTTTCTCTTGCTTTGCCTTTCAATTTTCCGGCTAACCAACCAACTTGAATGCCCATGCTTTCAAACCAGTTAGCGAAGTTAATAGCATGCTGCTCAGCCAGTAGCTCTGTCGGTGCCATTAGCGCGACTTGCTGTCCATGCTCCAAAGCTCTAACAGCAGCTAAAGCGGCGACTAATGTTTTACCTGAACCCACATCACCTTGAACGAGACGCATCATAGGGTGTGACTTTTCTAAGTCAGCTTCGATTTCTTTTACTACTCTATTTTGTGCGTTGGTTGGAGAAAACGGCAATTGGGCAAGTAGCTGAGTTTTTAGTTCGTTCACTTCTGGAAGAGGTAACGCTTTATCCAATTGACCTTTGCTGCGGACTGATAGCATCGATAAATTTTGTGCGAGTAATTCTTCCATGATCAGGCGAAGTTGTGCAGGGTGCTTGCCTTCATCAAAGGCTTCAATATCAATTGAAGGTGGCGGTCTGTGTATGGTGTGCAGAGCTTGGCCAAGCGTGATTTGATGATCGTATAAACCCGCTGGGAGTAATTCTTTAACTGCGGCTTTATCGAGTAGGGCTAGTGCTTGATCCGTTAGGTTGCGCAGAGTGACCTGCCTTAACCCTTCTGTTGTTGGATAAACAGGTGTTAGGTTTTGTTCGATGTCGGGCTGCTGCCTTGGGGCGAAAAACTTGTAATCAGGGTGTACTATTTCTAGCCCCATACCACCCCGCTTTATTTCCCCGTAAGCGTAAACTTGCTTACCTTCAGAGAAGTTGTTTTTTATCCCAGC
Organism: Vibrio sp. 99-70-13A1; assembly: GCF_013114625.1. Lineage (GTDB taxonomy): Bacteria > Pseudomonadota > Gammaproteobacteria > Enterobacterales > Vibrionaceae > Vibrio. Next base: position 65,229 of record NZ_VTXD01000004.1, on the reverse strand, counting down.
AGTAAAGTTGAAAAAACGCAGAGTAACCGTGCCATTTCCGTCACTGATCTTTACGGTCAGCATTTTACGTTTACCAAAGGTCGTGTCTACGCTCATGACCTTTCCTTGCACTGCAGCCCATAAACCAGCGTGAAGCTTGGCTATTGGGTAGATACGAGTGCGGTCTTCATAACGTAATGGAAGGTGGAAAAGTAAATCTTGTACATTATTGAGCCCAACTTTTTCCAGTTTTTCAGCGACTTTCGCTCCAACACCAGATAAGGACGTTAGAGGGATGGCAGATAAAAGTTGTGACATACATGGCTCGCAAACATAAGAATGACAAGCTATTCAATCATTTTACTGGATTTTTGTACAGGCAGAATTGTAGGGGAGAGGGGAAAGGATGAAGTTGAATGTTTGGTCGATAAGCCGATACAAAAAATCTCCTTAAAGTTTGTCACTTTAAGGAGATTTTAAATGCTTCGTAGCTAAGTATGGCTAAGCTAAGTAAGGTTAAGCTAAATTAAGCTCAGCCTTACTTGCTATTTTCGTGTCACTTAGTTTTTACGGCGTCTTACTTTTAGCGCATGTGGCATCACACGCAGCTTTTTCATAATGCTCGCCAAGTGAACGCGATCTTTAGTTGTTAGCAGTATTGTCACAGTGTACAAGCGACCATCACGTTCTTCCGTGGAAATGCCGTGAATGTTGGAGCCTGTTTTGGAAATGACATTGGTCAATTCTGCTAATGCACCTTGGTGATTTTGAAGATCAATCTGAAGCTCTGCTGTGAACTCCTGATCATAATCCTCAGACCATTCTACTGCCATGTACTTATCTGGTTCTTTTTGGTAACCACGTACGTTTGGACAAGTTTCACGGTGAACAACCAAGCCACGACCCGGAGAGACATGCGCAATGATGTGATCGCCAGGAATTGGGTGACAACAATTAGCAAAAGTGAGCAGTAACCCTTCAGCACCGCGAATCGGAAGTTTCTTCTTCGTCGTACCGTTAGTGTTAACAACTTCAGTCAGTTCGTCAGCATCACCTAATAAGCGGCGCGCAATCACGATGCTCATTAGTTCACCGAGACCAATCGATGCAAGCAAGTCTTCGAGATTGTCGAGGCGAAGGTCAGACAGTACGTGCTCGATGTTTTCTTGAGCAATATCGCTAATCGATAGTTCACCTAACGCATGGTTAAGTAATCGACGACCAAGCGTGATCGATTCTTCACGGCGCATTGTTTTCAGAACCTGACGGATCTTAGTACGCGCACGTGATGTCACCACGTAGTTGAGCCATGCTGCATTCGGACGTGCGCCCGGAGCACTGATGATCTCAATCGTTTGACCATTCTTCAGCGACTTACTTAGTGGGTAAGGGTTCATGTCTACACGAGCACCTACACACATGTTACCTACGTCAGTATGTACTGCGTAAGCAAAGTCGACCGCTGTTGCACCGGCAGGAAGTTCAACGATACGACCTTTTGGCGTAAAGACGAAAATCTCATCAGGGAAGAGATCAGACTTAACGTTCTCAATGAATTCGAATGAATTACCCGCGCTTTGTTGCAGCTCAAGTAAGCTCTGCATCCAACGCTGTGCTTTAACCTGTGCGGTAGTCCCATTGCTGCTACGTGAGCCATTACCTTTGTAAGACCAGTGCGCTGCGACACCTTTATCTGCCATTTGATCCATATCTTCAGTACGGATCTGTACTTCAACAGGCACCCCATGAGGGCCGATCATTGAGGTATGCAGAGATTGGTAGCCGTTGGCTTTTGGCACCGCAATATAATCTTTCATGCGACCAGGGCGTGGCTTGTACAGGCTGTGAGCTTGGCCAAGTGCGCGATAACAAGTATCTGGGGTATCGACCACAACACGGAAAGCGTAGATATCCATAATGGTGTGGAAACGCTGCTCTTTCGTTTTCATCTTGTTATAGATGGAGAACAGGTTCTTTTCACGACCAAGCACACGAGCAGGTAAGCCGACTTCTTCAAGGCGACCTTCAATCTCACTATGGATTCGTTGGATCATTTCTTTACGATTACCACGAGCCGCTTTTACCACGTTTTTAAGAACGCGATAGCGGTTAGGGTAGAGCGCTTCAAAACCTAATTCTTCAAGCTCAGTCTTGATATTATGAATACCAAGGCGGTGTGCAAGGGGAGAATAGATTTCTAGAGTTTCACGTGCAATGCGGCGCTTTTTATCAGGGCGAAGTGCCCCAAGCGTACGCATGTTATGAGTTCGGTCAGCTAGTTTGATCAAGATAACGCGGATGTCTTGCACCATGGCGAGAACCATCTTACGGAAGTTCTCTGCTTGCGCTTCTTTGCGATCACGAAATTTAAGCTTATCCAGCTTAGATACACCATCAACCAATTCAGCAACGGTATTGCCAAATTGCGCTTCTAACTCTTCTTTTGTAACTTCAGTATCTTCAATTACATCGTGGAGTAGGGCGGCTTGCAGTGTTTCAATGTCTAGACGCATTTCGGCTAGAATTCGTGAAACAGCAACAGGATGGATAATGTATGGTTCACCCGTTGAACGGGTTTGCCCTTCATGGGCGTCTCTCGCTACCACATAAGATTGACGCAGAGCCTCAATTTGAGGCTCTGTTAGGTATTCTTGGGCAACGTCTTTGAGGCTATCGAATAGATACAAATTAAAGGCCCGGAAGGTTAATTAGTTCGAATGACGCTATTAACGGCTGTGAGCTAACGAGTGTGAGCGATGCTGCTTACTGCTGCAAGTTCAGCCGCTTCTTGCTCTTGTTGCTCTTGACGCTCACGAGCATCTAGTACGTCTTTAGTGATAAGACCTTCTTCGATTTCGCGAAGAGCGATAACCGTCGGCTTATCGTTTTCTTCAGGCACTAGTGAATCTTTGCCGCCAGTTTGCATTTGACGTGCGCGGCGAGCCGAAATAAGAACTAGGTCGAAACGGTTGCCAACTTTTTCAACAGCGTCTTGAACAGTTACGCGTGCCATGAGGACTCCAAATAGTAATTAACTAATAAATTTTTGATGACGAGAAAGTATACAAGTTTAACTAGATACTTTCTAGCTCACCGTATACTTATCTCAATGGAAAATCTAGTTCTAGATTATTCCGCCAGTAGTGCTGTAAGCATGCCGCTGTATTTTGCCGCTTGCTTATCTTCTTTTAAGCGCTCCGCACGGATGATAGCTCTGAAGTCCATTAAGGCTGCATCAAAGTCATCATTCACGATTACATAGTCATATTCACTGTAGTGAGAAATTTCAGACTTCGCTTCGCTCATACGTTTCGCAATAACTTCGTCGCTATCTTGACCGCGAACATTCAAACGGCGCTCTAGTTCACCATTTGATGGTGGAAGAATGAATACACTCTTCGCTAAAGGCATTTTTTCGCGGATTTGACGTGCGCCTTGCCAATCGATATCTAGGAAGACATCAATGCCTCGCTCTAGATTCTCTTCAATCCATACTCGTGAAGTGCCGTAGTAGTTGCCGAATACTTCAGCGTACTCAAGAAATTCATCTTTCTTGATTAGGTCTTCGAAGTGGTGTTTTTCTACAAAGTGGTAGTGAACACCATTTTCTTCACCTGGGCGCATGCCACGAGTGGTGTGCGAAACAGACACTTTCATTGCGTAGGTAGGATTGGTTTCTAGCATTGCTGAGATCAAGCTCGATTTACCTGCGCCGCTAGGTGCAGATACGATGTAAAGAGTACCTTTGCCCATCTGTATGTTTCCACTGTTGTTGGATTGAATGCTGGCTGACAAGCCGGCACAAAAAGATAGTTCTGCCTTATCAAAACTAAGCATTAATAAATGCCAATTGATGAAAATTAGGTCAGAAAAATGGAGGCGAAGAGTAGCATGTTTCGATCCTTGAGAACAATCATCTTGATCGTTATTTGCTTTCAAAAGATCTTCACCCAGCTCGCAAAAGGTAAAACCCTTGTGCAATTAAATGTAATTTCACTATTTTAATGTGATCTAAATATAAAGACGTTGAACTTTTAGACGAAAACCTTACAATCCGCGCAAACGATTAAATGCTGTATATATCTAATGAAATGGATTAGATGTTTCTACTACCAAGCCTATCTTGGTGACTACAGTTTTTAGTGTAGAAGTTCGTCTATTTCGCACAGCATTTCAATCTTAAAATTTATTAATTAATTGCAAAGGTTTCGCTGTGAGTACTGAATCAACCCTCAAAGCCCAGAAGTCTTCTGGTTCGCTTGATGCACTGTTTAAAATCTCAGAAAGAAAAACCAATATCAGCACTGAGCTGTATGCGGGTTTTATCACTTTTTTGGCGATGAGCTACATTCTTGCGGTTAACCCTGCGATTCTAGGAGGGATTCCTGGAATGGATAAAGGCGCGGTATTTACGGCCACGGCTTTGTCTGCTGCTATCGCAACTTTGATTATGGGGATTTGGGGTAACTACCCAGTAATGCTTGCACCAGGCATGAGTATGAATGGCTTCTTCAAGGGGATGTTACTCAGTGGTTCAGTCGCTTTATTATGGAATGAAGCGCTTTTTGGGATTTTCCTGTCTGGTCTTCTATACCTTGCTTTCTCGATGACCAATATCCGCAAATCGATGATTGAATCAATCCCTGAAGATTTGAAGTTGGCGATTACCGTTTCCCTCGGTTTGTTCATTGCTTTTTTAGGTTTAAAAAACGCCGGTATTATTGTTTCTAACCCATTTGTTTTAGTGGGTTTAGGTGACATCTCAGACCCAACTGTGATCATTGCTTACATCAGTATTTTTATTGCTTTGGGCTGCATGGTTCGTGACATCAAATTAGCGACCTTTATCTCTTTCATTTCTGCAATTGTTTTGACCATACTTGCTGACGTTTTCATGGGCACATCTAACGCTCCTATTCCTGAGCAATTCGTGTCTATGCCGCCAAGTATGTCGGGTACGTTTGGGGCGATTTTTGATTTCTCTCACTTCACTGCAGAGAAAATGTTTGATTTGCTATTTGTCGTGATGATCTTCTTGATTGTCGATTTCTTTGATGGGTTAAGCACGATTGTTGGTGTAGGTCGTGATGCAGGCATTATCGATAAAGATGGCAAAGTACCTAACGCTAAATCTGCGTTAGTGGCAGACGCTGGTGGTACTGTGATTGGCTCTGTATTAGGGACGACTTCAATTACTGCGTTCTCTGAATCTGGTATTGCTTCTTCTCAAGGTGCAAAGACAGGTTTAGCGGCGGTTGTCGTGGCTGGTTTGTTCTTAGTGTCTTTGTTCTTATACCCACTGTTCTCTATCTTCTCAGCGGCAATGGTGGCACCTGCTATGGTAGTGGTAGGCATCTACATGGTCGGTCGCCTAGGTCAGATTAACTGGGAAAAGAAAGAGTCACGCATTGCGGCATTCTTTACCATTATGTTTACTGTTCTGAGCTTCTCTCCTGCCAATGGTATGGCAATGGGCTTTATCAGCTATTCATTTACAATGGTTGTTGCAGGCAAAGGTAAAGAAGTCCATCCATTGATTTATATTCTTTCGGTTATCTTCTTAGCGTATTTAGTGCTGCTTTAACTCCTATACTTCACAAGTATAAAAAAATGGCTTTACGTTAGGTAAAGCCATTTTTGTTTGTACATTATTTAGAGCATATTAATTGAACGTATTTTTAATAAAATGTGTTCTTAATTAAACGTGCTTTTAATTAAACGTATAGGTAAACACACTGAATCCAGTATTATCACCGACGTTGCCCGTTTCTGATGTGAATGATACAGAAGGGACCTCACCAGCAAATGTTTCACCACTTGGAGAAGATAAGAACTTCACGGCTGTACCTGATGTTAATCCCGTTAATGAGAAGTTCTCAGCATTGTCAAAACGGTGTAGCGGCACTTCTTCTGCACTTTCAGAAGCGATACCTTTTAGGTATTGGTCAACTAACTCTCGGTTTGAGAATGCGCCATCTTCATGAACAATTTCAGCTTGGTCTACGCCAGGAATCCAGTTGTTTGAAGCTCGGTAGTTATTGGTTACCACATAAAGAACTTGCGAGTCTTCAAGGACCACACCGTTGTAGCTAATGTCACTGATACGGCGGTAATCACCATTTGGATTAAGTTGTGGCTTATCGTCAGCGTCGTTGATTAGCTCACCATTAGCATTTACGTAGTAACGAGGTGGGGTGCCGACATCAATTGTGTAATTTAAGCTGTTCGAATTGCCATCAGCTTTCCAACCGCCATAGAACACATCTAAATTGTAGCTGCGGAACATTTGGTGCAGAAGGTAATCGCCACCAGTACTAACTGTTTGGTATTGCTGAGATGCAATGGTTTCTAGCCACTCTTTAACATCAGCTGCGGTTAATTTAAGAATTGCAGGTGTGTTGTTATCAAACACATATAGGTCAGCAACACTAGCGTTGGTTAATTCTGTGCCATCAATGTTGGTATAATCTTCAGCGCCACCACGACCACCTTTGAAAGGTGCAGATACCGACAACAAAATAGCGCCATCTTCCATTTGCACTGTGCCATCTTGAGTAACTGTCATACCCCAGTTGTATTGTGCTTCGTTGACAATCTGTACAGATAGATCAGGTTCGATTGCTGAGAAGAAACTATTAATCTTTTGATCAATTTTAAGGATAGGGGTCTGCATGTAGTCGATGGTGCCTTGGTGGTCATCTGCTACTGCATCAACCACATCTTGAGCCATAATTTCGGTATCTTCATACAATCCACGCAGTTCCGCGGTACTTTGACCGTAATTGACACTCCAAGTCCCCCCAGAGTTAGTCGATTCCAATTTCAGGTCAATAATACCGACGTTATTACCCCAGTAGCCTGGCATAACCGCTGGTTTATCAAAGATCTTACCTTTCTCGGCATCGACTCCTTCCATACCATCATAAGTATCGGTTGTGGTTGGGAAGTTGTTGTGGTCATGACCAAACATAATGGCGTCGATGCCATCAATGTTAGCAAGCCCCCATGTTGCATTGTCGATAAATGGTACGTCAGCGTCACTACCAGAAAGCCCTGAGTGTGGAATCGCGACGATGATGTCAGCGCCTTCAGCTTTCATTTTACTAACGTAGAATTCGGCGGTGGTTTTAATGTCTGAAACAACGACCTGGCATTCTAAATTGGTTTTATCCCAGCTCATGATATTTGGTGGTGTAAAGCCAATCACACCCACATTCACCGCGTGCATTTTGCCATCACTGCCTTCAAAGTTACGTTCTAGAATGAGATAAGGAGTAAAGGCATTTTCAGCTTGAGATAGGAACTCTTCATCGATGCGAGGTTCACATGACTGGCTCGAAAAATCGCTGCTTGAAAGTAGAGTGTCATCATATTTGAATACATTCGACACAACGTAAGGGAAGTCAGCGCCTTGAATCGCCGCTTTTAAATAATCCAAACCGTAATTGAATTCATGGTTACCAATATTGGCAGCATCATAGCCGAGCAAGTTCATGGCTTTATAAACAGAGTGAAGGTTTGACTGTAAGTTGTCTTCACCTAAGCTCGCCATGTAGTCAGCCATTGGGCTACCTTGAATAAGGTCACCATTATCAAATAGCATGCTATTTTTAGCTTCATCTCGAACGGCTCTGATAACTGGTGCTGTTCGTGCAAACCCATAGCTTTGCTTATCACTGTCACTAAAATAATTGTACGGCATCATATTACCGTGCAAGTCCGTTGTTTCCATTAATCTTAAATCGATGGTGACAAAATCATCATCTGAATCACTACAGCCCACTAGTGCCATTGCTATCGCAGCTGAGAGCAGTATTTTCCCCGAATTTTTCATGTGTACCTCAAATTTTAATACAGTTTAGATGCGGCTTATCTTGGGGGGTGATTGTTACAGAAACATGAGGGTATTATTACAATATCGCTCACGGTTTAAATTATAAGCTATTGTTTTATAAATTGTTTTATTGTTATTGATAAGGCAATCGTATACGTGTGTTTAATCTGAGGTTTTTACTGAGGGGTCTGTCACATGGCTTTTTAATGAAAGTATTGGTAAGTAAAATGAATCATTTTTTATTACATCGAGTGAATATGCAAGAGGGCGTGATAAACTGATTTCTTTAGCTCATATTATATGAATAGTGATTATGCCTTCTCATCTTCCCCCTTCGTTTAGTAAACCCTTTCTAAAAATTTTCCATATGCTTGAAGCGGTATTACTGGTTGCTATTACGCTAGCAACTTTGTTTGCGATGGTGGATGAATTTATTCATGTGTTTGTAGAAAAGAGAGTTCAGCTTACCGATATATTATTGATGTTCATTTATCTTGAAGTGTTGGCTATGGTCCAGCAGTTTGTGATGAACGGTAAAATTCCGGTTAGATACCCGATTTATATCGCGATGATGGCAATCGCTCGTTACATCACATTGGGTATGAAAGAGTTGGATGCGGTGCTCGTAGTGTGGCTTTCTGTCGCTGCATTTATCTTAGCGGCAGCAACCTTATTAATTCGAGTTGGTCATCATTATTGGCCATATGTCGATAGAAAAACCAAACAGCCTGATGAATAACTCCACAAAATCAAAAGAAATATTTATATATTAATGCAACAGGTCAAATACTAATCTAGTGGCAGTGTGAATGATTTTATAATTCGAGTATATTCACGACCAAAATTTTTATTATAAAAAATAAGTGGTTGTGCTATGAAATTAAAACTTGTCAGTGGCTTGGTGAGCATGGTTATGCTTTCTGGCTGTACGTCAATGATGCAAAAAGATGATTTTGAGAGCTTTAACAATAAGCTTAATACCGGTGATTATAATGGAGCGGCTGAAGTGGCTCTTGATCATGCAGGTTATGATGAAGAGTCTGGTGAAACTGATGATCTTCTATGGACACTTCAAGCGGGTGCAACGCTGAACTATGTAGGGCAGTATGACTTATCGACTAAGTTATTAGACTCTACAGAGCACATGATGAAGAGTGAAGATACTGAAGGCACAGTTGCTGAAAGTGCAGAACTCGTCGGTTCAATGATTGGTAATGATGCAATGCTTGATTACGAGCAAGCTCATTACGATGGCGTAATGTCGAACACGATTAAAGCTTGGAACTTCATTTCTCAAAATGATTACCAGAACGCACGCGTTGAATTAAACCGTGCTGAAGAACGCCAACGCCGCGCCGCTAAGCACTTCGCTGATGTGATTAAAGAACGTCGAGCTGAAATTAAAGAAGAAGCGGGCGAGTCTGGTGCACTTGTTAAACAGTCGATGGAATCGGATGAAACTAAGAAGATTCTAGCGGATGCTGGTATCGAGCAAGGCCAATGGAAGCCTTATGAAGGCTACGTAAACCCTTTTACTACTTATTCTTACGGTCTAAACCTTCTTCTTACTGGTAAAAGTAAATCTGATTTCCAGAAAGCCGCTGACTCCTTCAAGCGTGTTTACTCACTAACCGATTCAAAAGCAGCGAAAGCCGACTATGAGCTTGCTCGTTCGATGGCTCGTTCAAATAACCAAGACAAACTTGCTAATAAAGTTTGGGTTATCTTTGAAAACGGCCAGTCAACAGTACGTGAAGAAAAGCGAATCGACCTTCCTGTTTTCATCCTTTCTGACAACGTTTCATACACTGGTATTGCCATTCCACGTCTAAAAGAACGCGGTAAAGCGCTGAATAACATCACTATCGAAGGCAACGACACTGAAACTATCGCAGACATGGATAAGATCATTGGGGCTGAATTCGATCAAGACTTCCCATACATCCTTGCTCGTGAAATTACTCGTGTCACGTTGAAAACTATCGCTCAAAAACAAGTGAAAGATGAAAACGCGTTGTTGGGTGATGCATTCGCACTTGTGCAAATGCTAACAACAGGTGCGGATATTCGTTCATTCTCAGCACTGCCAAGCGAGTACCAAGCGACACGTATCGATGCAAAAAATAACACAGTTGAGATCAAAGCAGGGGCATTCACGATTCCTGTTGAACTTGACGCTGATTCAAGCAAACACATCATTTATGTAAAAGCGATTTCTCCGGTAATTGAGCCGACAATCAAAGTAGTTAATATTTAAGGACATATCATGAAAAAAATGGCACTTGCAGCCGCGGTTGCAGCTCTAACTCTTACTGGTTGTGCAACTAAAACAGCGTATATCGATGCATCGGACACTCAAACGAATGTAGTTGCAGCTCTGTCTTATGCTGACTTCTCAAAAGCAGCAAATGAGATGGCAGAAGAGATCGTCGCAAGTAAATTAATGACGCACCCTCAAGCGGATGAAGGCGGTCGTTACATCGTTTACGTCAATGATATCGAAAACGACACCATGCAGCGTTTAGACACAGACCAGCTAACAAAAGGTCTGCGCGTTAACTTACTTCAATCAGGTAAGTTCCTAGTGACGACTGCATTCGGCGAAGATGACGCAACTAAGAAGATGCGTGAATTAAAAGATTCAAAAATGGTGAAGAAGTCGACAGTGAAGGGTGATGACCAAGTTATTGCGCCGGACTTCAGCCTATCAGGCAAAATCCTACAACGTAATACATCGTTAGATAATGACGACACACGTATCGAGTACTACTTCCAGCTAACAATGACTAAGATAGAAAACGGTTTAGCGTATTGGGAAGGCGAGCGTGTAGTAGGTAAAGTCGCTGATGGCTCTAGCGTAAGCTGGTAGTAGAGTGATTGATGAGTAAAACATAAAAAATGGATAGCTTCGGCTATCCATTATTATTAAAAAAGTTAGGTGACCTATGAAATTTAATAAACTTCTATTAGCGATGATGCTGACAGGCGCAAGCGCTCCTGCTGTTTTAGCAGAAGAATCGGCTGATACAACAACTGCAGCGGCAGAAGAATTAGTGGATACAACAACCACGGCAGAAATACCGGCAGAAGTCTTAGGTGAGCAATCGGATAAAGATGTTGTTCAAGTAGAAGAAGACGTTGATACCCAGGATGTTGTAGAAGGTAAGCTTGATCGCTATATCACTAAAGTGAAAAGTAGCTTAGAAGAATCAGGCAAAGCCCATAAAGTCTTTGTATATTCAGGTACGGCTGAATTGAGTGTTAGTAGTAGCGATCCTCGTTGGTCGAAGTATCGAGAAAGGGCTTTAGAAAAAGCAGTTTTAGATGCTCGAATCTCTTATTTATCGACGTTAAATACGAGCCCTGCGAACAATGTTATTTATTCTATGAATAGTATGAGTGGTCTACCGATCCCAACGGTTGATGACTTTAAAACTGATTCACAAATGGAAGGCTTCCTCGATAAAGTTATCGCTGTTATCGATGGCAAGCTCGACAGTGAATTAAAAGAAATGGGCATTGACCCTAAGCAGTTTAACGCTGCTCCTCCTGCAATTAAGCGTGACTTATACAAAGAATCTGTAGTTGAGCAAACTGTCCGTACTTCTTACGGTGATCTGTCTGGCATGGTCGTGGTTAAGCAGTACGAAGAAATCACTGAATCTGGCCACGGAACCATTGGTGTCGTAATGATTTTGTCTGCGACTAAACGTGACGAAATTAAAGCGATGATCGAATCGCATGGTGAAGTTGCTCCTCAACCTAAGAAAGCGAATACTCAATTTTCATCATTGCAACAGATGTTTTCATCTAAGAAAGACTCTTTATACCTAAAAGCTGGAACCGACGTTTTGTACGATTCGGAAGGTTACCCTTTAATTGTTGCTTATGGTCAGTCGGGAGTAACTTACTCTAAATCTTCGACTAAGAAAAAAATTGAGCGCAAAGTAGCGAAAGAATTTGCGACTAATAACGCATGGGCAAATTTGACTCGTGCGTACAATCTTAACGGTGATCTAAAAAGCTCTACGTCAGTTGAAGCACAAGAAAGTGAAAGTGAGAAATTTGAACTGATTGTCGACTCTGTTCGTTCTACCTCTTCAGGCTTAACGCAGTCAATGTATGAAAGCATGGAAAAACGTGCCTCAATGCAGTCCTCAATGCGAAATATGACAGGTGTGAGTGTTGAGTATGACTGGCGTCGTAAGCACCCAGTAACTGGTCATGAAATGGTAGGTTCTGTACTGGTATGGCATCCAAAGAAAGTGACGAATGCGAAGAACTTAGCCAGCGGTAAGAGCGAAGCACAGCTAGATCAAGCAGTACAAGAAGAGGTGACGGGTTCTAGACATTCTGCTGAATCTGAAGATACGTTTGATGCGGCGGATTTCTAAATGATAAAAAAGCTTTTATTAATTAGTGCAGTTCTATTCGGTGCATCTTCTGCGCAGGCTGCGAGCTACGAAAAAGTGGTGACTACAGGGAAAGGTGAAACGTTAGATCAAGCGATTGATGTCGGGTTACGTCGAGCTGTAGAACAAGTGTCTGGCGTTTCTATTGATAGCTCTCGAATTTCGACCACGACTTATTCTTCAAATGGAGATAAGAGCGAAGCGAAAGAGGCGATGATTGATGGAGTCCACACCACTGCTAAAGGAGACGTTAAGTACCGAATCTTAAATGAACAGTGCTTAAATGACTTCTGTAATGTAAAGCTTGAAGTGAGTGTGAAAGTTGACCCAAGAGATAAGATAAAAGACCTTAACTCTAACCGTCGCACGATTGCTGTAGGACAATTTTCGGGACCTAAAGGCTCCACTATCGGTAAAAAAGTACAAGAATTTCTTGTTCAAGACCGTAAGTTTAAAGTCTTAAGTAATCAGAAAGATCCAGCGCTTCAATACGTTGTTACGGGTAAAGTACTTACGGCTAAGACGCATAAGCGCGTTGTGGATAATTCTCGCACGGTTGAGTTAACGGGTGAGAACATCAAAGATGTGAAGACTTACTACAGCTCTAAAGTGCTAGTTGAGTTTCGCATTGTCGATGTCGTCAATAACCAAGTTAAATGGTCAGCGACGATTCCAACCACTTCCAGCCGAAATAACTTAAGCCTACTGGTCGATATCGCTTCGAAGAAAGTGTTCAACCAATTGAAAGATAATATTTATCCTTTGGTTCTATTAGTTGGTGATAACGGCTCTATGGTGCTGAACTCTGGTGGCTCCACGGTCAAAAAAGGTCAGTACTACGATGTATTTAGTCTAGGTGAAAAGTTTGTTGATCCTGTGACTAAAGAAAGTCTTGGTCGTGATGAAGTCAAAGTCGGAACAGTAAAAGTGACAAAGGTTCTACCGAAGCTGGCGTACGTTACTGTAGTGAAAGGGGACGCCAGCGCGATTAAAACGAAGAGTATAGCGAGAAAATCTACTTATGCTCCTCGACCAAAAAAATCAGCAGCAAAACCTAAAGCAGTACCTGTTAAGAAAAAAGATGACACGCCATCGGCAGGCGGAATCATTCTTTAACGCTAAGTTTGTTAGATCTATGCTGACTGGATCTCGATTAATTAGAGCTAGATAATTAGCTCTAAGTTTGTTTAGTTCTAGAATAGCTTGAGTAAAAAAGCCTCTGAAATTCAGAGGCTTTTTATTTAATTGGAATAAATGAGTTAGTGATTACTCAATATTCTGGATCTGTTCACGCATCTGTTCGATAAGCACTTTCAGTTCAACACCTGATGCTGTGATATCAGTGCTGATAGACTTAGATGCTAGCGTGTTAGATTCACGGTTGAACTCTTGCATCATGAAATCAAGTTTACGGCCACATGCGCCGCCTTTCTTAAGCACTGCATTCGCTTCTTTTACGTGAGAATCTAAGCGATCAAGCTCTTCCGCAACATCAGACTTCTGAGCCAATAAGATAAGCTCTTGTTCTACGCGAGAACCTTCAAGTTCTACTTTAGCTTCTTCAAACTTATTGATCAGGCGTTCACGTTGCCATTCTAGAATTTCAGGCATACGAGCGCGAACTTTCACGACTTCTTCAGTAATCGCTTCTAAACGCTGTTCAATCAGAGCTTTCATGTTGTCGCCTTCACGACCACGAGCATCAATGAACTCACCAATTGCATCGTTAAATGCATTCAATAAATCTTTGTTAATCGCATCCATGTTTTGCTCTGGTGTTTCCATTACGCCAGGCCAGTTCATGATTTGGAACGGGTTTAGGCGGCTTTCTTCACCAGTCATCGACATCACTTGGTTAGCGGCATTAATCACTTGCTGAGCCAAACCTTCATTAATGCTTAGTTCACCTTTCGCCGCAGGGTTTGCTTCAAAACGTAGATTACATTCTACTTTTCCGCGCGCTAGACGTTTACGGAAACGCTCACGTAAAATTGGCTCTAAACCACGGAACTGCTCTGGCATACGGAAGTAAGTTTCTAGGTAACGTTGGTTCACACTACGGATTTCCCATACTGCGCTGCCCCAATCGCCTTTCACTTCTTTACGTGCATAAGCCGTCATACTATAAATCATCGAATTTTCCTGTCTTTTATCATTCTGAAAATAACGCGCGGCAATAGTAGCACATAAACTAGTGAGGAAAACGAAGGTGAGGCTGTTGATGCCTACTCGCCACAGAGGTTCTTTTCCTATATAATCCTGCCCCAATAAAATCCGTCTCACCCCCATTCTTTACATAGATAACAAGGTAGATGCTAATGCGTCCAAATGACCGCGCTGTAGATCAAATTCGTCCAATTAAAATTACTCGTAACTACACAGCTTATGCTGAAGGTTCTGTATTAGTAGAGTTTGGTAATACCAAAGTTTTATGTAATGCCTCTGTGGAAGAAAATGTTCCTCGCTGGCTGAAAGGTCAAGGCAAAGGCTGGGTAACGGCTGAATACGGCATGCTGCCACGTGCAACGCACACTCGTAACCGTCGTGAAGCGGCTAGCGGTAAGCAAGGCGGTCGTACAATGGAAATCCAACGTCTGATCGCTCGTAGCCTACGCGCTGTTGTCGATTTAAAAGCAATGGGTGAAATCATGATCACTGTGGATTGTGATGTTATCCAAGCGGATGGCGGTACTCGTACTGCTTCTATTTCTGGCGCGAGCGTTGCTTTAGCGGATGCGATTCAAAGCTTAATCGAAAAAGGTAAGCTTAAGAAAAACCCAATGAAAGGCCATGTTGCGGCTGTTTCAGTGGGCATCGTTAAGCAAGAAGCTTTGTGTGATTTAGAGTATGTAGAAGATTCAGCAGCAGATACCGACATGAACGTTGTAATGACGGAAGACGGTAAGATGATTGAGATTCAAGGCACCGCAGAAGGCGAACCGTTCAGCCACGAAGAGCTGATGCAGCTTTTAGCCCTGGCGAATAAGGGCATTGCCGACATCGTCGTCGCTCAGAAAGCCGCGTTGGCTGACTGATCATTTTTAATAGCTCCTCTCATAAGGGGCTATTTTTTTGTCTGTAAAACTCGAAAGGGTAATGCAGAGCGTAAGTTAAGTTTTATTGAATAAACGTAGAGGAAGAACATGAAAGCATATCAACGTGAATTTATTGAATTTGCACTAGAAAAAGAAGTACTTAAGTTTGGTGAGTTTACTTTAAAGTCTGGCCGTAAGAGCCCTTACTTCTTCAATGCTGGATTGTTTAATACAGGTCGTGACTTAGCGCGTCTAGGTCGTTTCTACGCGGCAGCATTGGCAGATTCAGGTATTGAGTTCGACGTACTATTTGGTCCTGCATACAAAGGTATCCCAATTGCGACAACAACTGCTGTTGCTTTGGCTGATCACCACGATGTAGATACGCCTTACTGCTTTAACCGTAAAGAAGCAAAAAACCACGGTGAAGGTGGCAACCTAGTCGGTAGCGAACTTGAAGGTCGTATTATGCTGGTGGATGACGTGATTACTGCTGGTACTGCAATTCGTGAGTCTATGGAAATTATCCAAGCTAACGGTGCTGATTTAGCTGGTGTCCTAGTTGCAATTGACCGCCAAGAGAAAGGTAAAGGTGAGCTGTCTGCAATTCAGGAAGTGGAACGTGACTTTGGCTGCGCTATCATTTCAATTGTTAGCCTGACGGACCTTGTGACTTTCCTTGAAGAGAAAGGTACAGATGCAGCTAACCTTGAAGCGGTTAAAGCGTACCGTGCTGAGTATGGTATTTAGTTATCAATTATTAGCTATTAAGTAAGAAGCTAACAATAGTTAATAAGAAAAACGGTTCTAGTGGATATTAGAACGGTTGATACGGAAAGGGGCTGATAGTTATCTATCAGCCCCTTTTGATTTTCCGAATATTTGATTTTCTGAAAAGTTTAATGCTTGAAAGCCATTAAGCTCTTACTTGTAGAGCGTGTCTTTTGGTTGGTTTGGATCTTCCATCGTTTTAAAACGCTTATGTATCCACATCCACTGCTCTGGAGCTCTTAAGATCGTCTTCTCTAAATAGCGGTTCATGTAAGCCGCAGCGGCTTTTTCATCTTTTTGTGGGTAGTTATCTTCAATGGATTCTTCAGCGATAAGCTCATACTTACCTTCAGAGTTTCTAAATCCAGAACCCGGTATGAGCGCGCACTTACTCACGTAAGCGAGAATGCTCGTGCCGGTAGTAGTACAAGCGTTAGGCACTGCAAAAAACGGTACAAAGACAGATTTATTACGGCCGTAGTCATGGTCAGGTAAATAAAATAGAACCTCGTTTTTACGTAGGATCTTAATCATACGCTTCACGTCTTTGCGGTGGACCAATCGGTTACCATTCTGAGTTCGTCCACGATATTGGATAAACTCATAGGCAGGGTTATTGTGAGGGCGATAAACCCCAAGCCCTGGAATACCTAAAACAGCAAACCCACGAGCAGTGATTTCTAAGTTGAGCGCATGCACACAGCAAAGTAGTGTGCCTTTTCCTTTGGCGCGATTATCTCGTAGAGCTTGGGTATTTTTGTCGATGAGAATTCGTTTAAAGCGCCACGTTGGCCAGAACCAAGCGATTCCGGTTTCGATGAGTGCTAAGCCAGTATTTTTAAAGTTTTCTGCAACGAGTGCGCTTACTTCTTCTGTTGATTTCTCTGGAAAGGCGAGCTCCAAGTTTCGGGTGGTGATGGCGACTCTTTTCTGCCCGAACCTAGCCCCAAGACTACCGATTTTTTGACCCATGAAGAGTAGAACATTGTAGGGCAGTATATTGACTATTAATGCCAGTAAGCCAAAGCCAAGCCACACACCCCAGTTTTTGGGGTGTAGAAGAGACAAGGTAAACGGGGGCTTGGTAATAACGTACTGTCCGGCTGTTTTATTCGTCATAAGTCTCACTATTGTTATTTGATTTGAGCACTCAATAGTGCCCAGTATTCTTCAAAGTTTGCAGTTGGTGGGTATTTGAAATCTGAGCGTACAAAGCGATTTAAGCTGCCTTCCACTTGACCTAATAATTGTGTCGCAAGAATTCTTTCATCTACAGGGAAGGCTTTACCTTCGCGGATCTTTCTCTCTCGAAGTATTTGCCTTAGCTGTGTTTCAATACGCTCGAATAATTGGTTAATGCGCTCGCGCAGTCTTTCATTCTCAAACATGAGTGCATGACCAGAAAGAATTCGAGTTAAGCCAGGATTACGTTCAGAGAAGACAAGAATGAGTTGTAGAACAAGTCTAATGCGTTCTAACGTGTCTTTTTCTTCATCAAGAATTCGATTAATGCGAGACATGAGTGCCTCTTCAATGAATTCGATTAACCCTTCAAACATGCGAGCTTTACTTGGGAAGTGTCGATAGAGAGCAGCTTCTGATACACCAACTTGTTTAGCCAGTTTAGCCGTTGTAATGCGAGAAGCGCCTTCTGCTGATTCGAGCATATGTGCTAGAGCTTGAAGGATTTCCTCACGACGGTTTGATTTACGAGTACCAGCCATCTATTTACTTCCTTTGCTAGAGATGAGGTTTGAGAGGGGGATTATAAACATCAATCGATTCCGCTTCTACTCACGAGGAACAGAATCGAGTGATGTGTAGCCGTAAAGACCTAAAGGGACGAGAGTTTTTGAATTTGTTCTAAAATTTGAAAGCCTAAGGCTTGTTTACTGTCTAACGGTAAAGACTGTTCTCCCGCTTCCCATTTGTCAGTGTCTTTCCAGTATAGATGCAGCGCATTACTGCTACTGTTAAAGCCTTGCCCTTCAACAGAAACGTCATTGGCGCAAATCATGTCTAGATTTTTCTTTTGTAACTTACCGCGAGCGTAGTGTTCTACGTCTTGTGTTTCAGCAGCAAAGCCAACGGTGAAAGGGCGATTCTCCGTCATGGAAGCAATGGTTGCTACGATATCTGGGTTTTTCACCATGTGGATGCTCATGTCATTATTCGCATCCGTTTTCTTTATTTTCTGTTTAGCAATCACATCGGGGCGGTAATCCGCTACAGCAGCACAGCTGATGAAAATATCGTGTGCGCTTGCATTGCTAGTAGTGGCATCAAACATATCTTGTGCGCTTTCTACATCAATTCGCTGAACACCATTGGGTGTGTTCAAAGCAACAGGACCGCTAACTAAAGTCACTTTTGCCCCTAATTTAGCGGCAGCATCAGCAATGGCGTAGCCCATTTTTCCTGAGCTATGGTTAGTGATGTATCGAACAGGGTCGATAGCTTCACGAGTCGGACCTGCTGTGATTAACACAGAACGCCCGGCTAGTAGTTTTGGTTGGAAGAAGGTTTCACATAAACCAACAAGCTGCATTGGCTCAAGCATGCGTCCCATTCCTACATCGCCACATGCCTGTTCGCCAGCGGCTGGTCCCCAAATCATGCATCCACGACGAGATAAAGTTTGAATATTTTCTTGTGTCGCTGGGTGGCTATACATTTGTTGATTCATTGCTGGTGATACGGCAATCGGCGCGTCACTGGCAAGCACTAACGTTGTTAATAAGTCATTGCCCATGCCAGCTGCCATGCGCGCAATTAAATCTGCAGTTGCTGGCGCAAGAAGCACGAGGTCAGCCCATTTCGCTAATTCGATATGCCCCATCGAAGCTTCAGCAGCAGGATCAAGCAGGCTGTCTGATACTGGTCTACCCGAAACGGCTTGCATGGTTAATGGGGTAATAAACTCTTTGGCTGCATGTGTCATGACGACTTGTACTTGAGCGCCGCGTTCGATAAGACGACGAGTCAGTTCTGCACATTTGTAAGCTGCGATACCACCACTAATTCCGAGCAGGATTTTTTTCCCAGCAAGGCTATGTTCATTACCCAATTTTTGCATGCTTTTATTCCTTAAATTTTCTGCGACTTACGATATCAGAGTAACGCGTGTGTTCCCAGAGCAATGCTTTGCCTCTCAGTCCATCAATCAACAACCTTTGACGATCATCAAATAGTGTCTAATAAAATAGTCAATTACATCGGCATGTTAGATCTGTTGAATAAAAATGCTGAGTTCAAAGATCTTGCTAAAGGGTATTTGTAGTCTGATTCACTTATTAAGACCTTTCTTCTTCACCTTTCATTCCATCTACTGAGTGCATTTACCTATTATGTTATTAAAAAGCCTACCCAAAGAGTCGATGCCCAGAGAAAAGCTGCTTGCTCGAGGACCTGAATCTTTAAGTGATGCTGAACTTCTCGCGATTTTTTTAAGGACTGGAACTCAAGGGATGAATGTTCTTGACCTTGCGGACCAACTGATTAATGACTTTGGATCATTGCGGAAGTTATTTTCAGCGAGTGAAGAGGAGTTTTGTTTACATAAAGGCATGGGGCAAGCCAAATATGTCCAATTACAGGCTGTACTGGAAATGACTCAGCGATATTTGGCAGAAACCTTATCTCGAGGAGATGCACTAACGAGCCCTAGCCACACAAAGTTGTATTTATCGAGTGTTTTACGTGATCGACAGCGAGAAGCCTTCTATATCTTGTTTTTAGATACTCAAAACCGAGTAATAAAAGACGAAGTTTTATTTGAAGGGACAATTGATGCTGCTTCAGTTTACCCAAGAGAAGTGGTCAAACGCGCTTTATATCACAACGCCGCTTCATTAATTTTAGCGCATAATCACCCTTCAGGCGTTGCAGAGCCTAGCAATGCAGACCGAAGAATCACCCGTAGATTAAGTGATGCTTTAGGGTTGGTGGACATACAAATTCTTGACCATTTTGTTGTTGGAGATGGCGAAGTTGTGTCTTTTGCAGAAAGAGGCTGGATTTGAATCACATTATGGCTTGTTAGTTGATAGAAATCTGCTATCATCCCGACCACATTTTAGAACCTTAAATCAGCTCTGATTACTCAAATAGCTGCTCTGTTCAAAAAAAGATCACGAAATCCTTAAAAAGGATCTGTTCGGGTCTTGAGCAATGCATGTCAAGTTAGTATAATACGCGACCTTTGATAGCCTTGAATGGATTTTCCATTATGGTTTTTACCTCTATTTTCAGAATTGATAGAGAGGTTCGGCCACCAAGGTTGATATCGAGCTGAAACGATTTGGAGAGACATTCATGTCCCGAGTATGTCAAGTAACTGGTAAGCGTCCAGTAACGGGTAATAACCGTTCACACGCACGCAATGCTACCAAGCGTCGTTTTCTGCCGAACCTACAAACTCACCGTTTCTGGGTAGAGAGCGAAAAACGTTTTGTTAAACTACGTCTAACTGCTAAAGGCATGCGTATTATTGATAAGAAAGGCATCGATGCTGTTCTTGTTGATATCCGTGCACGTGGCGAAAACGTTTAAGAGGAATTAAGCAATGGCTAAAGGCATTCGTGAGAAAATCCGTCTAGTATCTTCTGCTGGAACTGGTCACTTCTACACAACTGACAAGAACAAGCGTAACATGCCAGGTAAATTTGAGATCAAAAAGTTTGATCCAGTAGTTCGCCAGCACGTTATGTACAAAGAAGCTAAAATCAAGTAATTGATAGCCCCTTTGCCTCTTCTTTTAGTAGAAGAGTAAAATTAAAAACCCAGCTTTTGGCTGGGTTTTTTTATATCTAAAATTCGAGAGTTCGAAGAAGTTTCTGCCATCACTTGGTTCGCGATATGTGTCAATCAAGGATATAATTGACGAAGAACTTAGTTAGTACACAGAGAGTGGATGATGAGATACCGAGGGCGTAAATGGAATAACATCTTAATGTTATGCGTAGTTGCATTTATCGGTGTACTCAATTTACCTGCAATTATCAAAACCTACCTGATTGAACCGGAAGAAAGTACTTACCCTTACTTGCTGAATCCATCAATTGAACTTCAATCAATGCACTTTTCTGCATTTTCTATCGAACAAAGTAATAATGAATGGAAAATTGTGCCGGAATCCATGCGCTTGCCTGTTACTGGCAGTGAATTAATTGAGCGGTGGGAAAATGTTGTTGGGACTGAAGTTGATGAGAAAACCTATCGCACCTTGAGTGATAAGTTGGGTAACCCGCAAACAGTGGAAGTGTGGTATCAAGAGCAAGAAGAGCCTCACAGAGTGACTTACTATCAGCTACCTGATTTTTGGTTATTGAAGAACTGGCAAGGTAAGTGGATTGCCATTTCGGTGGAAGCCGATTATTTATCTCCGAACGCTCTTTCTTTGAATTAACGGTCTATTAATCAGCTTTATTAAGTCGTCGTTTTTCGTGTCAGTTAATATGCACAGCGCCATTTACAAAGGATATGTATGCCCGAATTACCGGAAGTAGAAGTCAGCCGAATGGGGATTAGCCCTCATTTAGTGGGACAGAAAATTCAATCGCTAACTTTTCGTACCCCTAAGTTACGTTGGGATATTCCAGTTGAATTGAAGCGACTTGAAGGCGAAGTGATCCAATCTATCTCTCGTAGAGCAAAATATTTAATCATTGAAACCCATGCTGGCAACGCAATTGTGCATTTAGGCATGTCAGGATCACTTCGAGTACTTGATGCTGACTTCCCAGTGGCAAAACATGATCATGTGGATCTTAAATTAACGAATGGAAAAATATTACGTTATAACGATCCTCGCCGCTTTGGATCTTGGTTATGGTGTGCTCCTGGTGAAAGTCATAAAGTGCTTGAAGGTTCGGGACCTGAACCATTAACTGATGACTTTAATGCTCAATACCTTGCAGCAAAAGCCAGCAAAAGAACATTGGCGATTAAACAGTTCATTATGGACAACAAAGTAGTGGTAGGGGTGGGTAATATTTATGCTAACGAAGCGCTATTTTCTTCTTTAATTCATCCGTTACGCCCTGCGAATAAAGTAACGAAAAAAGAATGGTCAGTTCTGACAGAGAATATTAAATCAGTTCTGTCGACAGCGATTGAGCAAGGGGGAACCACATTGAAAGACTTCGCTCAAGCTGATGGAAAGCCGGGCTATTTTGCTCAAGAGTTACAAGTTTACGGAAAAGCTGGTCAAGAGTGCCCTAAATGCCAGTCTCTTATTGAAGAGCAGAAAATAGGGCAAAGAAATACCTTCTTTTGTAATGAGTGCCAGAAGTAGATCGGCACTTTATCCAAACCCAACCCGCTGACGCTGTTCAAAACCGATATACGCCAGTAAAGACACAATAACTATTAAGTGCAAGTACATGATTTTCTCGAATAACTATCGCTCTTTGAGCCGCGCCACCCTGATACATATCCTTAGTGGTGTTCTTTTATTATTTATCGCTCGCGCTCTATTCTTTATCCAAGTGGTCGACTTTTCTCAGTTATCAGGGCTAAGTGCTGATGTGTGGCGTGCTTATTTTGTTGGGGCGCGTTTTGACCTGAAAATTGTTGCGATAGCTTTTGCACCCATCTTTTTGTTTGGACTTTTTACGGCTTCTTTTGCCAAGATATTTATTAGGTTTGTTCGTATTATTCCTGCTTATAGCGGAGTGATATTTTTCTTACTAGCTGGTGTATCGATAGCGAACTATTACTATTACGTAACGTATGGCAGCTATTTCGATGTGTTTGTTTTTGGATTGGTGGATGATGACACTCAAGCGGTACTGAGCAATGCCTGGGCAGATTTTCCAATCTTACGCTCATTCTTTACCGCTCTTTGTATTGGTATAGGTGCTTATTATTCTTCTCGATATCTTTTAAAGGTCACTTCTAAGTGGCAGTTCAATTCTCGTCATTGGGCTATCACTACTGTGTCTGTCATTGTTGCGATAGCTGTATATGTTGTTGCCGCTCGTGGCTCTGTCGGATCGCTTCCTTTAAAGCGCTACCACGCTAACGTGTCTCAATATAAAGCTTTAAATATAGTCACACCGAATGCCTTTATGGCTTTGGACTGGGCGAAAAGCGATTATAAAAAGCAATCTAAGTTTGAACCTATCTCTGCTGAAGCGGTTGAAGCTCAAATGGTGAAAGTACTCGGTCAACCAACACCCGTTTACCAAACGCCGAAGAATGATTACCTAGCTGAAAATCCACCTCATGTCGTGATGGCTTTAATGGAAGGCATGGGCAATAACATTCTGATTGAAGATGATAAAGAGACGAATGACCTTTTAGGTTCTTTAAGAGAAGGGTTTGAACATGACTTTGTGTTTAAACGTTTTCTAGCTGGTACTTCAGCTACGATAGATAGCATTGTGATGATGCTATTTCACAGCGATATTCCAACCATTAGTCACTCAAGTGCTCAAAAAACACTATTGCCAAGTTCGGCTGTTCTTCCTTATAAGGAAGCTGGGTATGACGTCGTATTTATTTATGGCGGGAACAGTATGTGGAGGAATTTATCGAACTACTTGCCTCGCCAAGGGTTTGATAAGGTTTATGATGAAAACAGCATTAAAAAAGCGTTTCCTGAAGCTGAAGAAGATGCCGATACTTGGGGGGTACCTGATGAGTTCACGTTCAAGTTTGCTCGTAAATTACTGGATGAGTCCTCTAAACCGCTGATGATTTATATCATGACGGTGACTAACCACTCTCCATTCCGAGCACCAGATTATTACCAAGCTCAACCAGTACAAGTGAGCGAAAGGCTGAATACTTTATTGGGTCCGATGCAAGACCAAGGCGAAGATTTACTCAAGGCGTACCAATATTCGAGTGATTCTTTGGGTTCTTTTGTAAAAGAGATAAAAGACTCAATGTTAGGTGATAAAACGGTTATTGCTGCTTCAGGTGATCACCGTATGCGTTATTTAACAACAGACCGTAAAGATGAGTTTGGCTTAACCTTTGGCGTTCCTTTTTATATGTATGTACCAGGCAGCATTTTAAAGAACACGGACTATTCATTTGATCCTACAAGGATTGGCTCTCATCGAGATATTTTCCCAACACTCTACAGCTTTAGTTTATCTGACCAGAGCTATATTTCTTTAGGTGGGGAAAACTTACTGTCTACGGAAGGTGTGAGCAATATTGGGTATAACAATGCTCGGACGCTAAACCAATCGGGAGCGTACAGTAATGCAGAACCTGAACACTTGTATTCATGGGATGAAAACAGTGAGCTGCTTTCTAATCCGCAAGCTGAATTAAATTCGGATTCGGAATGGGGAAATGAGTATAGAAAGCTGCAAAACTATTACCTTCGCTCGCAACTTATTAAGCAGTAATTATTGATGTTGGTTATTTAAACTGTATTGGTTATGAGAGTTTCAGAGGGAAATGAAACTCTCATGAAAAGTCGTTAAACGCTTTTTTTACAATGCAGTGCGTCAGCAATAATTTCCGGAACAAACGGGGTGACGTCGCCGCCGTGTATAGCCACTTCTCTAACAATCGTTGAAGAAATAAATGCGTACTCTTCAGCTGGGGTTAAAAATACGCTTTCGAGAGAGGGCATTAAGCGTTTATACATATTGGTTAAACCAAACTCATATTCGAAATCAACAGTGGTTCGCAGCCCACGAATCAGTATATTTGCATTAACCTGTTTGGCGAAATCAACCATTAGCCCACTAAAGCCTTGCGCTGACACATTGTCTAAATGCTGAGTTACTTCTTTGCAAAAGTTCACACGTTCTTCAAGGGTAAACATGGTTTGTTTGCTTGGGCTAGCAGCAACAGCAATAATCACTTCATCAAACATTTTTGAAGCACGTTCAATTAAATCTAAATGCCCGTTAGTTAATGGATCAAAAGTGCCAGGGTAGACGACGCGAGAAATGATTTTATTAGACACAGTGTTTTCTCTAAAAGTTAGTTTCCACCATGCTATCAAAAGCACTCTTATTTAACTATTTAAGTAGGTATGATAGTGAGATAAAAGTAGACAGCGAAGACTGAAATGAAAAAAATATTAGTGATCCGAAATGATAAGATTGGTGACTTCATGCTTGCTTGGCCAAGCTTTGCCATGCTCAAGCAATCCATGCCTGATTGTCATATTACGGCTTTAGTTCCCAATTACACCGTGCAGCTTGCGAAGCTATGTCCTTGGATTGACGAAGTGATTGTTGATTGCACAGCGAAAGCGGATAAATCGAAACAAAAGCAGTTGATTGCTGACATTAAAGCCAGTCAATTTGATGCGTCTATTAACCTGTTCTCAACGACGTACAACGCTCTACTAGTTTGGAAAGCAGGAATTAAGTATCGCCTTGCTCCCGCGACGAAGATTGCTCAAATTTTTTATAACCACCGAATTAAGCAAAAGCGCTCTCAATCTGCGAAACCTGAATTTCAATACAATTTAGATTTGATACGTGCATTTTTGAAAGATCATGGCTGCACAGTTGTTGAACCAGATGCGCCATATTTAGCATTCGATGAGAAAGACTTGCTTGAGCAAAAGCAAAAGTTAATCGCTAATCTCGGCCTTTCTCATGAAAAATCGTGGGTCTTTGTGCATGCAGGCACTGGTGGTTCCGCTAATAATTTATCTTTAGATCAATACTCTGACCTTCTAGTTGGTATGAATACAGACTATGAGTTGGTTGTGACTGCAGGACCGGGTGAAGAAGAAAAAGCGGTTCAATTGTTAGAGCTGGTTGAAAAGAAAGGTGGCTCTGGAGTTGTTTATGCAAAAAACGATGGGCTAGTCGACTTTACTCGTTCAATTGCTTGTGCTGACCTGTTTATGGCGGGGTCGACAGGTCCTTTACATATTGCGGCTACTCTTGATGTACCAACGGTTGGGTTCTTCCCGAGCAAGCGTTCTTCAACACCACTTCGTTGGTTGCCTCTTAATTCAGAAGGTCGCCATTTAGCGTTTTGCCCACCGAAAGGCGGCGGTGCTGAACAGGAAGCGGATATGAGCCGTATCAATGTAGATACGACTCTAGAGACTCTTAATCCTTGGGCTTCTCAGTACTTGTCCTGATCCAAAGGTCAGCGTATTTCACAAGTGTGGAATGCGCTGATAATACCGAAAGTAAGAAGCCTTGCTTCCCGTCTAAAAAGCCCGCTTTAACGATATACATCTTCACAAAGCACGCCAGGGCATGAACCATACCTTCTAAAATACTGCTTTTTTTACCGCGTTTCTCTCTCTGTTCAGCCCATGCTTTAGCGTAGCCTGCAGACTTAACCAAATAGTGGTGTAAGTCGTTATAAGTATAGTGGATGGCATCACCCGATAGTTCCTTTACTTGCATATCTGAAGTGGTTTCCACTTTCTCATGGACTAGCGAGTCGTCATATTGAGTAAGCTTCGTTGGGTAAAGGCGAACAACGCGATCTGGGTACCAACCACAATGGCGGATATAGCGACCAAACACCCAGCTTAATCGACAAATGTTATAGAGGGTATTTGGCTCATTCTTAGCAACGGCAGCTTGGATACTGCTTTGTAATTCAGGCGTGATACGTTCATCGGCATCAAGCCAAAGTACAAAATCAGATTCAACATATTGTTGTGCTATTCGTCTCTGAGGTCCAAACCCAGGCCAATCAATATTGGTATGAAACTTTTCAGTATATTGGCGAGCAACAGCTTCGGTTTCATCTGTGCTGCCTGAATCAAGAACTACAATTTCATCAACCCAATCAGCCACGGTTTTTAAACATGCATCAAGGTTTTGAGCCTCATTTTTAACAATGAGTGCGACAGCGAGAGTGGGCTTTGAATTAGTTTGCATTAAGCTGTTTACCTTGTGTGATGGTATTAAATGATTGGACTACGGCATCAAATGAAATATCGGCCATAACATGTTCACCTTTGACTCGAGTGCTCCATGGCAATTGTGAAACTGGCTTACCTTGTTGTGCTTCGACATGTTGTTCATATACGCTCACAACATGCTGCAAATTATTATAAGGGCCGGTACGTTTTGGGTTGCTATGAGCATACAAACCTATTACCGGAGTGCCTTGAGTAGTCGCTAAATGTGCAGGACCAGAGTCAGGAGCAAGAACAACGTCTGCTCGATGTAAAATCGCTGTTAGTTGTTTTAAATTAGTTTTGCCAACGAGGTTGATTGCGTCATGAGTCATCTGCTTCTCAATATCGCCCGCGAGTTTTTTCTCACGCTCTGCAGGAGAGCCACAAATAATCACTTGGTAGCCGTGCTCAATGGCATAATCTGAAAACTGAGCATAGCGTTCAGTTATCCAGTTGCGTTCATCTTTGCTTGCCGCTGGGCTGACGATTAGCGTGGGCTTATTGTCGATAACCTTATCGGCAAAAGCGTAATCACTGTGAGATATAGGCATTGACCACATAGGGGGCGATTTTGGTACGCCTAAATACTCAATAAAAGCATAAAAACTATCAAGTACATGCTGAGATTGTGTGTCGGTTATTTTTTTATTGGTAAATAACCATTGTGCTTCTTTGGCTCGTTTAAAATTAAAACCTACTTTATATCGAGCTTTAATGCCAAGTGTTAGAAGGCTAGATCTTAAGGCTAACTGCATGTGGATTAACGCATCAAAGTTTTGACCTTTAAGTTGAGCCCAAACTGATTTCATTCCCTGAAAGCCAGATTTCTTATCGAAGATGATTAATTCAACGTTTTCTAAGCCATCTAAGAGCTGGGCTTCTACTTTTCCAATGATCCATGTGATTTTAGTTTCTGGCCAATGGCGCTGTACGGCTTGTATTGCCGAAACGGCATGGCAGACATCACCAATTGCAGATAAGCGCAAAAAGCAGAGAGATTTAGGCGCTTTAGAAAAGAGAGGCATAGTTGAAGCTCTTAAAATTAATTCGCTAAGATTATGCAGACAGTCTCGATAAATGTAAAATGGCACTCATTATGTTCTAGAGCCCCCAACTTAAGATTATCGACTATGTCATCAGGAAAACCAGGTAACACCGGAATAAAACGAGTTATTAAAGCAACAGGTTACTCTGTTCAAGGTTTGAAGGCTGCGTTTAAGCATGAAGCCGCTATTCGCCAGGAGTTGTGTTTACTTGTTATTGCGATTGGTTTGCTGTGCTGGCTTGATGTCACCGTAGTGGAACGAATAATTATGCTTGGTGTTGTGGTCTTCGTATTGATTGTTGAATTGATCAATTCGGCGATTGAAGCGGTAGTTGATCGTGTAGGGGTTGAACACCATGAATTAAGTGGACGAGCAAAAGATATAGGCTCAGCTGCGGTATTGGTGGCTCTCACCTTTGCTGGCTTTTCGTGGGCGTATATCTTACTAAGCTATTACTGGTAATGACTGAGTAATGAAGCAAATAATCAAAAAAGACCAAGCGATTTGGTTTGATGAAGCGTTAGTCAAAGAGCCAATAGAGCACGTGTTTGATGCTGAATACTGGCATCAGGAAGGTAAGATTATTGGCAGTGCGCAAGGGCGGGGAACGACTTGGTTCATACAAACTGAATTAATCGCAGCCGCTTTAAGGCATTACCGTCGCGGTGGGCTATTTGGCAAAATCGTAAAAGATAATTACTGGTTCACTGGGTGGGAAAATACTCGCAGCCATCAAGAGTTTATGTTGCTTAAACGCTTGGATGAAGCTGGTGTTAATGTGCCAAAACCCCTTGCCGCTCGTGCGGTTAAAGCGGGTGTGTTTTACCGTGCAGATTTACTCAGTGAAAAAATAGCTAATGCTCAAGATCTTGTTGCGATACTAGAGGAAGGCAGTCTGTCTTCGGATATATATCGAACTATCGGGGCGCAAATTGCTCAAATGCATGCAGCTCAAGTCAATCACACTGACCTTAATATCCATAACATTTTATTAGACTCAGCGTGCAAAGTTTGGATTATCGATTTTGATAAATGCAGCCAGCAAGCTGGGCATGAATGGAAAGCGAAAAATTTATCTCGATTAAAGCGTTCATTTATTAAAGAAGTTGGAAAGCGACAAATTCACTGGCAAGAGTCGGAGTTTTCTCACCTCTTGGCTGGTTACGATGATTTTTTAGCAGCGCAGTCTGCATCAAAAGAAAGTTAGATTTAGGAAATTAATATGTCTTTGAAACAAAGGTTGCATGCACATGGCTGGTTTATTCTAGTTAATGCGCTACTTGCGATCGGTATTGCTAGTCGCTACTTTGCATTTTTGCCGGAATTCCCATCAGAACCTCTAGGTATTATTTTTATTCTTGTTGGTACTTTTGGTCAAATGACCTTAATTGCCGCATTAGTAGGTTTAATTTCCTTACCTAGCATATTCTTGCCTAAAAACCTTCGAAATAGTATTCAGTGCTTAATTGCTTCAATAGGGATTGCCACATTATTTATAGATACGATCGTTTTTGCGCAATATCGCTTTCATATTAATGCCGTTGTTCTCGACTTAGTTATGTCGGGGCAAATTGTTAGCTTCCCCCTCGTAACTTGGTTAATGGTGCTTGGTGGAGTAGCGGCGTTAATTGCTGGGCAATGGTTACTTATCCGTTGGTTAGAAAACGATGCTCAAATTCGTAAATTAAAGTTAGGTCGTAAGTTCGCATTTGTAACCTTCTTAGCTTTACTGGCTACCAATGGCATCCATATCTGGGCTGCGGCTCATGCGTACCAGCCTGTGACAATGGTGAAGCGCTACTTGCCATTATTTTACCCTGCGACATCAAACAGCATGATGAAGAAACAGGGTTGGATTGATGAAGAAGCGATTGCTCGCCAAAAAGCATTAACTATGAATCGTAAGAGTGATTTGAACTATCCTCTAGCACCACTACAAAAAGAAGCAGTACAGAAACCTTTGAATATTATGTTCTTAGTGGTTGATTCGTGGCGCTATGACACGTTCAATGCAGATAATACACCTAAGATGTGGGAATACGCTCAATCTGGTGTTGTATTGAATAATCACATGGCGACAGGTAACTCAACGCGTACTGGTATTTTTGGGCTGTTTTATGGTCTTCCTGGTACTTATTGGCACGGTTTCTTAGCGAACCAACAAAGCCCTGTGTTTATTGATCGCCTTCAAGAATTAGATTACGACCTTGGTATATTTACTGCTGCTCAGTTGAAGAAGCCTGAATTTAATCAAACCGTGTTCACTAATGTGGAAAACCTGCGTAATGGGTCTAAAGGCAACCGCCCGTCAGCCCTTGATGCAGACTTAACAAAAGATTGGCTTGAGTGGTATGACGCTCGTGATCAGTCAAAACCTGCATTCTCATTCCTGTTTTATGATGCTCCACATGGCTATGACTTCCCTAAAGGTTTCGAGCCTAGATATGAGCCGATGCTGCAAGTTGTGAACTACCTGAAGTTGAATAATGAGACGGATCCAACCCCATTCTTTAATCGATACAAAACTAGTGTTCGTTACGTAGATACCGTGGCTGAGCAGGTTTTGAACAAGTTAAAAGAAAGTGGTGACTTGGAAAATACCGTAGTAGTCATTACGGGAGATCATGGTCAAGAAATGAATGACAATAAGCTTAACTTCTGGGGGCACAACAGTAACTTTACAGATGCTCAAGTTAAGGTGCCATTTGCTATTTTTGGACCTGGCATTTCACCAGATAGCATCAGTTGGGATGTTAATAGCCTCACGTCTCATGAAGACGTAATCCCGACTCTTATGAAAAACTATTTAGGTGTGACGAGTGATGTAAAAGATTACTCAGTAGGTGAGGATTTGTTGGGTGAACCTGTCGACAGAGATTGGGTTATCTCATCTAGCTACAGTGGCTACGCGGTAATTACCGACGATAATATTCTTGAGGTTGGCGCTGGTGGGCAGTATCAGTTTATGGATAAAACTAACCGCCAAGTAAAAGACCAACAGCCAAACTTTGTTCATCTGCAAGAAGCACTAGAGCAAATTAGTCGTTTTAATAAGTAGGTCACACGCAAAATAAGCGAGCGAAAAATGCTCGCTTATTTTGTACTTAACTATTCAAGGTTGATGCTATTTAAGTTTAATTCGTTAGCAACAGTATGAAAATTGTCCCCAAACTCTTCGATGAGATAATGCTTTACTGGTACTTTCAAATCTACAATAGGAATCTCAGGGTAAAGCTTTTCTAAAGTAACAGCCGCAGTTGAAGCAATGCCGTATATTTTAGATAAAGTAATCCCTTCAACCGCAACTTCTAATTCAAGAGGTAAAGTTGACTGATGGTAAGTGAGTCCCTCAATTTTCATTAAGCGTTCTTTCACAAACTCGGCTTCAGTTCTATGTGGAAAGTAAATCAGCTCTGCATCATTATCTTTGACTAATGATTCCAACATATTCGCATAATAATCTAAGTTTATGCCTTTTTCTGCCACCATCCCTTGGCCAATGAAAGCGATTGGAGCCTCTTGAGAATAACAACGGCTCGTATTGAGTCGAGTCTGTAATTGCTGAAGATTATTAGTTGTGACTGGTTGTTTACTCCCCGCTAATTCAAAAAACGTAAAAAATGAAAAATTATCTCTTGGAAAGATCTTTCTAGGCGGCTTTAAACCAACAAGCTTTAGCATTACATCTCGTGAAGTTTTATTTCTAGAAACAACAAGCTCAGGCTTTATCTTGTCTTTGAACTCCCGGATGGTACCCACACCGTCATCAAACATGATTTCTTTATCTGTTGCTAGGTTGTTGAGCATCACGTTTGTACGCCATGCAGAATAATCAGCATAAAAAACAGAGTTAAACTGTAGGCTTGGATTGATTTTTTTTAGATTGTACTGGAGCTTCCAAGCCTCCCAAATCTTACTTTTTCTACCTAAGTAAAGTATGTGATCCCATTCTGATTTGTTAAGCAGTAGTTTCATTTGAGCCGCTGAGGTTAGTGACTTCTCTTCTCTTAAAACTAAAATATTATTTACTGCACTATATTGAGACTTTGCTTCTATGGCGCATAGGAGTTGAAATGGGGAAGTGACGAGAAACAGATTCATTTGATGTTCCTATAAATTAGGCCATAACGTTAGTTTCATTAAACTACGGGTTTAGTGGTTGGTTTTCAATACGGATAAGCTCAGAAACAAAGCATTACCAAACAGATAACTGTAGATGTATACTTAAAGAAAATTATGTGACGAATTCGTCCAATGCTGTCTGTTGCTCAGGCAAAACAATTTTATACCAATGGTGAAAGTATGTTAAATAACAAAACTGTATTAATTACTGGTGGCACAGGTTCATTTGGTAAACAGTTCATTAAAACAATTCTTGAGCGTTACTCTGACGTAAAAAAAATCATTATATTTTCACGCGATGAACTGAAGCAGTTTGAAATTAAGCAAAACTACCCTCAAAAAGATTACCCACAATTACGTTTCTTCATCGGTGATGTTCGTGATCGTAATCGTATGATTCAAGCTTGTGAAGGTGTGGATGTTATCATTCATGCTGCTGCTATTAAGCAAGTAGATACGGCTGAATATAACCCAACTGAATGTATCCGTACCAACATTGATGGTGCGGAAAACGTAATCAGTGCTGCACTAGCATGTAACGTAAAAGATGTTGTTGCACTTTCTACAGACAAAGCCTGTGCTCCAATCAACTTGTATGGCGCAACTAAGTTAGCCTCGGATAAGTTGTTTGCAGCTGCGAACAATATTAAAGGTTCTAAAGATATTCGTTTCAGTGTTGTTCGTTACGGGAACGTAATGGGCTCTCGTGGTTCAGTTATTCCATTCTTTATGCAGAAGAAAGAAGAAGGCTTACTGCCAATCACGCATAAAGAAATGACACGTTTTAATATTTCTCTGCAAGATGGCGTGAACATGGTGATGTACGCTCTTGAGCACCATTTAGGTGGTGAAATCTTCATCCCTAAAATTCCATCTTACAAGATTCTAGACATCGCAGAAGCTGTTGCTCCAGGTGTTCCAACTAAAGTTGTTGGTATTCGCCCAGGTGAAAAACTTCATGAAGAAATGATCACGGATACCGACTCTCTTAATACGATTGATCTTGGTCGTTACTATGCAATTCTACCTTCAGTATCTTTCACTTACACAGAAACTGAATATATGGACCATCATAAAGCAGAGAAAGTCCCTTTTGGCTTTAAATACAACTCAGGCACTAATACTGAGTGGGAAACCATTGAAGGTCTACGTGACCTAATCAAAGAACATGTTGATCCTAAATTTACAGTGTGAGTAAAAAAGTGATTCCATACGGCAAGCAAGATATCACTCAGCAAGACATCGATAGTGTAGTTGATGTCCTTAAGTCTGATTTTTTAACGCAAGGTCCACAAGTACCTGCGTTTGAAAAAGCGCTAACAGAACATACTGGATCTCAGTATGCGTTAGCAGTAAATAGTGCAACATCCGCTCTGCATATTGCTTGCCTAGCTTTGGGCTTAGGCAAGGGTGACTGGTTGTGGACAACACCAGTCACTTTTGTAGCATCTGCAAACTGTGGTCTTTACTGTGGTGCTAAAGTTGATTTCGTTGATATTGATTCGGCGACATACAACATGTGCCCTGAAAAATTAGAGCAAAAGCTAATCGCAGCTAAAGCCAATGGAACACTGCCAAAAGTTGTTGTGCCTGTTCATTTATGTGGTCAGCCTTGTGATATGGCAGCTATTGCTAAATTAGCTAAAGAATACGGCTTCAAAGTGATTGAAGACGCTTCTCATGCTATTGGTGGTAAATATCATGATCAGCCAATTGGTAACTGTGAACATTCTGATATCACCGTTTTTAGTTTTCACCCGGTGAAGATTGTGACGACAGCGGAAGGTGGCGCGGCGTTAACCAATCAGAAAGAACTGGCTGATAAGATGGCATTGTTGCGTAGTCATGGCATCACTCGTGATCCTGAACTAATGGACGGGGCTTCTCACGGTGGCTGGTACTATCAACAAGTCGATTTAGGTTTTAACTACCGAATGACAGAACTTCAAGCTGCGTTGGGTGTGACTCAAATGCAAAGACTTGATGAATTTGTTGCTGCACGTCATGTACTGTCTAAACGTTATAACCAACTGTTGTCGGAACTGCCGCTAGTGCTTCCGTATCAGTTAGGAAATACGTATTCAGGCCTACATTTATTCGTAATACGTTTGAAGCTGGATGAAATATCGTTAACACATAAGCAGGTTTTTGATGCATTACGTGAAAACGGTATTGGTGTTAATTTGCACTATATCCCAGTTCATACTCAGCCATACTACCAAGCTATGGGTTTTTCGGATGGCGACTTCCCGGAATCAGAACGCTATTACCAAGAAGCAATATCACTCCCAATGTTCCACGGTATGACCGAAGAACAACAAGATACAGTTGTTCGTGTAGTAACTGAAGTTTTGAATAAATAATAAACAGGTTAAAAAATGAAAAAAATTAAATATTGTACTAGTTGTATGTACCCAGAAACTAAACCTGATTTATGGTTCAACGAACAAGGTAAGTGTAGCGCTTGTATCAACTTTGAAGAGCGAACTGAGATTGATTGGGAAGAGCGTAAAAAAGAATTCGATAGCATAACCAATAAATATAAGTCGATTGATGGTTCTAACTACGATTGTATTATTCCGGTTAGTGGTGGTAAAGATAGTACTTACCAAGTAATCCGAGTATTACAAGCGGGTCTTAACCCATTATGTGTAACTGCTGAAACTGATTCGCTATCAGAAATAGGTCGCCGTAATCTTGAAAATCTAAAACGATTAGGCGTTGACCATGTCAATGTGACCACTAACCCTAAAATTCGTCGTAAGTTATCTCGTTTAGCATTGCGCGAAGTAGGTGATATTCAATGGGCAGAGCACGTTACAATTTTTACGATTCCTATCCAAGTTGCTGTAGAGAAGAATATCCCATTAATTATTTGGGGAGAAAACTCTCAGCATGAATACGGTGGTCCAGCCGCCGCTGCTGAAAATAATGTTTTAGATCGTCGTTGGTTAGAAGAGTTTGGTGGCATGCTAGGTATGCGTATTACTGACTTGATTGGTCAAGATGATATTACTCGACGTGATCTTATCCCATATTTTTACCCGTCAGATAGTGAATTGAAGCGAGTTGGTGTTACAGGTATTTTCCTAGGGTATTACTTCCCGTGGGATGGCTATAATAATACTCTTCTTGCTCAGGCCTACGGCTTTGAAAGTTACCCAACCCCAACAGAAGGTAGCTTTGTAAACTACGAGAACCTAGACAACTATTATCACCGAGTACATGATTATTTTAAGTACATCAAATATGGATTTGGACGCGCAACCGACCAAGCTAATAACCATATTCGTCGTGGTCGCTTAGAGCGGAATGATATTGTTAACTTCTTAAAAGAAAACGATGGTAACTACCCAGATGTTTATCTAGGTCGTACTCTTGATAGTGTCTTAGAAGAAATTGATATGTCTAAAGAAGAATTCGATGAAATTTGTGACCGATTTACGAACAAAAAACTATTCAAAACTGATCGTAAAGGTAACTTAGTGAGAGATGCCAAGGGTAACTTGACTAAACTGAATTACGACAATTAATTTACGGTTATAACTATGACTATTTCTATAGTTGATTATGGTATGGGGAATATTGGCTCAGTAACTCGAGCCATATCTGCTTGTGGTTTTAAATCTACCATTGCATCAACGGCTGAAGATATATTGCAAGCGGATAAAATTATTTTACCAGGTGTTGGTTCTTATACGAAAGCGATGGCTGAACTAAGATCTCGTGGGTTGGAAGAGGCTATTATTGAGTCGGCCGTTGAAGATGATATCCCCGTTTTAGGCATCTGCTTAGGAATGCAAATTTTATCCACGTTAGGTCATGAACATGGTGAAACCAAAGGTTTAGGTCTAATTCCGGGTGAAGTTATCCGGTTAACTCCGCAAAATGCATTAGCCCGAGTGCCACACGTAGGTTGGAATTCGGTTGAAATATTATCACCGTCTCCTTTGTTTGATGGCATCCCTTCCGGAAGTGATTTCTATTTTGTTCATAGTTATCATTATCAAGCTGATGACGCATCAAATGTTTTGGCGAGTACGGAGCATGGTGGACAGTTTACTTGTGCAGTACAGAAAGATAATATTTTTGGAATGCAGTTCCACCCAGAAAAAAGTCAGAAACTAGGGCTTAAGTTATTGCAGAACTTTTTGGAACTTTAAGTATGTTGAAGCGGCGAATTATTCCAACCATGCTGTATGCAGATTTTGGGTTGGTGAAAGGAGAGGGCTTTAATGCCTGGAGAAGAACGGGTTCTGTAATACAAACAGTTAAAATCTATAATATGCGTAATGTAGATGAGCTTGTGCTGCTTGACATCAATGCCACCAATGAAAGTCGAGAGCCTGATTATAAGCTTATCCATGACGTCGCAGATGAATGCTTTATGCCTTTTTCGGTTGGTGGTGGAATTAAAACAGTTGAACAGATTCGCAAAGTATTGCTAGCTGGAGCTGATAAAGTTGTTCTCAATACGGCAGCTTTGGAAACTCCAGAGCTGATCAGAGAGGCTTCCGAAACATTTGGTAATCAGTGCATCGTTGTCTCTCTAGATGTAAAAAAAGTGGATGGTGAATACAAGGTGTTTTCTCATTCTGGTAAAAAAGAGACAGCATACACGCTTGTAGATGCAGCGAAAATGGTTGAGTCTTATGGTGCGGGTGAGCTTTTAGTAACTCGTATTGAAATTGATGGCACGATGGCGGGCTATGATAATGAACTTCTTAAACTGGCTGTAGACAGTGTCAGTATCCCTGTTATAGGGGGAGGAGGAGCCAAAGACTATCAAGATATGCACCATGCCTTTGATCATTCTGGTGTCGATGCCTTAGCTGCCGCTGCAATATTCCATTTTACAGAACAAACTCCCAATGAAGCTAAGAGTTATCTTGCTCAGCAAGGGATCAGTGTTAGGAATTAATAATGAAAATTGCAATTATCCCTGCACGTGGTGGCAGTAAACGCATTCCTCGTAAAAACATTAAGCCTTTTCATGGTAAGCCTATGATTGCTTACTCTATTGAAGCTGCCGTTTCTTCGGGTTGCTTTGATAAGGTCATTGTTTCTACAGATGATACTGAGATCGCTGAGGTTGCTGAGCAGTATGGTGCAGAGGTACCTTTTTTACGCCCTGCTAACATATCTGATGATTATGCAACAACAATGGATGTGATGCATCACGCCATTACTTGGTGTATGGATAATGGCTGGACTGTCGATGCGGTTTGTTGTTTGTACGCGACCGCTCCTTTTGTCACACCGGAATATCTTAAACAAGGTTTCGATAAGTTAAATAAAGGCTTATTTGAGTTTGTTTTTAGTGCTGCGACTTTTCCATTTCCGATTCAAAGAGCGCTCAAAATTTCATCAGGAGGAGAGGTGTCAATGTTTTCTCCTGAAAATGAACAAGTCCGCTCTCAAGATCTAGAAGAAGCCTATCATGATGCAGGTCAGTTCTATTGGGGAAAGACCAATGCGTTTTTAGAGAAAAAAGCAATATTCGCGGATCATTCTAGTGTTGTTCTGTTACCTAGAAGTCGAGTTCAAGATATTGATACTAATGAAGATTGGGATCTGGCTGAGGCATTATACTCAGCTTTAAAATAATTAGGTTTTTATGAGAGTTATCTTTAGAGCGGACGCTTCAGTTTGGGTTGGTAGTGGTCATATCATGCGCTGTTTAGTACTTGCAGATGCATTGAAAAACCTCGGTCATTCAATCTATTTTGCATGTTTACCACAGCCAGGCGACATGACCTCATACATTGAAGAGCGTGGCTTTCAGGTAATAAAGTTAAATCTGCCTAAGGAGCCTAGTGAGCCTAAGCATGATGCCGATTATGAGGCTTGGCTGCAAAGACCAAGTTCTGAGGATGCACTAGACTTTATCCAAATGGTAGGCAGTGCTGATTTAGTGGTAACGGATCATTATGCTATTAGCAACAAGTGGCAACAGCTTGTCAGGCAATCAATGAGCTGCTTTTTAGTCGCTATTGATGACTTGGTTCGAGAGCATGATGCTGATTTAATTGTCGATCAAACTCTTGGACGTAAACCTGTTGAATACTCAGGTTCTGCTCGAGCTTTAGTGGGAAGTGAGTATGCGATATTAGCCCCAAGGTTTGCTTCATTGAGAGAGCTCGCTTACATGCGGGTACTCCCTGAAACTAGACCTAAAGTTCTCATATCTATGGGGGGAATAGACAACCCCAATGCAACTTTTAAGTCATTAAAAAGCCTTGTTGGTAAAGTCTGTGCTGATTTTACGGTGTTGCTAAGCCCTAGAGCACCACACTACCAGCAGGTTAAGTCATGGTGTGACTTACACAGTAATGTTCAACATCAAGATTTTGAAGCCGACATGGCTGGTTTGATGCTTAAACATGATGTAGCGATTGGGGCGCCTGGAACAACGAGTTGGGAGCGAGCTTGTCTTGGTCTACCTAGCATTTTGATACCATTGGCCGATAATCAAAAAACGATCTGTACTCAACTGCTTCAGCATAAAGCTATTTTGAAAGTCTCTTTGGAAGATATTGAATCCCAGCTATTAGTGACCTATCAACAGGCAATGGGTCAATGGCATGAGCTGTTTATGTCGAATCTAAAACTGTGTGATGGCTTAGGGACTCGAAGGTTAGTCTTAGAAATTCAGCAGCTTATTGAACCAAGTGATCATTCAAATCTACAGCTTGTATTTGCAACTCATGAGGACATCAAAACAGTTTATGATTGGCAATGCCACCCTAAAACTCGTGAATTTGCATTGAATACTGATATTCCTACATGGGAAGGTCACCAAAGCTGGATGAAGCGAAAGCTAGCCACAACCACTGACTTTTTTTATCTTGTTGAAGATAAGACAACAGGAAAAAAATTAGGTGTATTACGATTAGATAAAATTGAACCTAAAAATTATCTAGTATCAATCTTTGTTGCCCCTGATGCTTACGGTTTAGGAGTCGCAACTGCTGCATTAAAAATGGCTGATGTCATACATCCAGAACTGACATTACATGCCACTGTATTAGAATGTAATAAAGCTTCTCAGAAGCTGTTCAAAAAAGCGAACTATACACAGCAAAATCCTGAGACGTTTATTCGTAACCCAATTTAATGAGATTCTGATGAAAGCATATATTTCAATTGACGGTAGAAACATAGGTCCTGACTACGCTCCTTATATTATTGCTGAATTATCGGCAAATCATAATGGTGATATTAATCGTGCTTTCCAGATTATGGAAGAAGCGAAGAAGTCAGGTGCAGATGCAATTAAGCTACAAACTTATACCCATGAAACCATTACTATGGATTGCGATAGTGAAGAGTTTCAAATTCATGGTGGCTTATGGGATGGTCAGACGCTTTATAACCTTTATCAGGGTGCTCATATGCCATGGGAGTGGCATAAGCCGTTATTTGAAAAGGCAAAAGAACTTGGGATTACTATTTTTAGTTCTCCATTTGATTTTACAGCCGTCGACTTATTAGAGTCATTAGATGCCCCTGCATATAAAATAGCCTCATTTGAAGTCATTGATTTACCGTTGATTAAGCGTGTTGCTCAAACAGGTAAACCGATGATCATTTCAACAGGAATGGCTAACAAAGAAGAAATTGCAGAGGCCATAAAAACCGCTAGAGATAATGGGTGTGAAGAGTTGGTAGTACTGCATTGTGTGAGTGGTTATCCTGCGCCAGCTGACCAATATAATCTTAAGACGATTGCTGACATCGCGGAGCGGTTTGAAGTTTTATCGGGCCTTTCTGATCACACTATTGATAATGCAACTGCTGTGGCTTCTGTAACATTAGGGGCGTGTTTGATCGAAAAACACGTGACTATGGATCGTAATGGCGGCGGAGCGGATGATAGTTTTTCTCTCGAACCTCATGAGCTTACCGCGCTTTGTAAAGATACAAAAACAGCATGGCAAGCAATGGGGCAAGTCAATTACGAAAGAACGGAAGCTGAAAAAGGAAACGTAAAATTTCGTCGCTCTTTATATGTAGTAAAAGATATTAAAGAGGGTGAAGTGTTAACGGCAGATAATGTCCGTAGTATCAGACCTGGCTTTGGTTTAGCACCTAAGCATTATGATGAAGTAATAGGTAAGAAAGCTAAAAATAGCCTAACAAAGGGAACTGCTCTTAGTTTCGACATGCTTGATTTATAATAGATTGCAGATCATGTCAGGTAGCTACGATTTGAGCGACTACTTGAAGTTATAGCTACCTTAGACGTGATCGTTATTTTAAATGGTGACGTCTTTGATCCCCACCTCTTTAAATAATTCGTGTATTCGTTTTTCTCTATTTCTTTCTAGGTCTGTTAGCGTGTAGTCCTGCTCCGTATTTGGGTTTACCAAATTAAAAACAGGCATTCCTTTGTATAAAATCAAGGATGTATACTGGACTGTAGAAAGGATTCCAACCAAAGCTGACAGTTTAATCTTCTTCTCAATGAGTTCGATTTCAAGTGGCATCTGGCTATAGTGATATTCTAAATTTTTAATTTTTTTTACTTGTCGTGTAACTTCTTCAGATTCAGTTCTATGTGGAAAATAAATAATTTTCTTATTCATACTTTCTGAAAAGTGTTTAATTTCTTTTAGATAAGTCGCAATACTTTTCATTCTTTTATGACCAATTGAACCTTGACCAATAAAGCCTATTGGTGCTTCGTCATCATATAGCTCGACAGCATTATATTTTTTTTTCACTTCAGTTAGGTTGTTTTTGATCACTGAATGGTTGGGTTGTTTAATATCGAAGATAGTAAATAACTCTAAGTTTTTAGATTGTTCCAGCTGACCTATTGGTGTGCATCGTCTTATACGAATCATCAAATCCTGAATAAACCGTGGTCGAGAGTATATTAATTTGGTTCGAATTGACTCTTCATATTCATTAATAGTTAACGTCCCATCATCACAATACACTTCTTTTTCAATGACTAGGTTACGTAATATTAGCTTCGTTCGCCATGCAGAATATTCGGCATGAAAGAAATGTGACAATGGTTGATCTTTGATTATTTTTCTAACTTGATTAATGGCTTTAGGAACATGCTTGCTACGTGAGTCTCTAGGGATTTCAATAATGTGTTGCCATTTATTTCGGTCTAGCAATTTCTTTTCTTGGCTAATACCCGGCTCAGAACCCTGTTTAACAAGGAGTAGAATATTATTCTCAGTTTTATAGGCGCTTAAGGCTTCTTCTGCGCACAAGTATTGAAATGGGGAAGTGACTAGGAATAAATTCATATTATTCAGCGACCTTTGATAGAGTTTTGTGTAGTGAGCCTTGGTTGTGTT
The DNA here is from genome assembly GCF_013114625.1 of Vibrio sp. 99-70-13A1. Lineage (GTDB taxonomy): Bacteria > Pseudomonadota > Gammaproteobacteria > Enterobacterales > Vibrionaceae > Vibrio. The sequence continues at coordinate 23,855 of NZ_VTXD01000004.1, read as the reverse complement.
TAACAACTTCTAGACCTGATTGACTCATGGATAACCGCAATTGATCATCAGATAGTAATCTAGTGAGACTATCTGATATTTCATGGGCTTCATTTATGATAATTGCCTGTTTAGATAATAGGGTCTCTGTAATTTCTTTAAAGTTAAAGTAACTGGGACCCGTGATTATAGGAATACCAAGAGCAGCCGGTTCTAGCATATTATGACCACCAACTTTATCTCCAATTAAACTTCCTGCCATGAAACAAACATCGGAAGCTCCAATCAGCACCAACATTTCCCCCATAGTGTCGCCTAGATAAACTTGAGCTTCGTCTAGGTGAGCTTCTTGCAAGGTTCTACGAGCAACGCTTAATTTTTGGTTCCGGCAAAGTTCAAAAACGCTATTAAATCTTTCTGGATGGCGAGGTACTAAGATAAGAAGGGCATCAGTGTGCGTTTCTAGAAGAGCCTTATGAGCCGATAGTATTAGCTCATCTTCACCGTTGTGTGTGCTTGCCGCGATCCAAACCGGTCTATTTGAGCCTAATACATCCCGTAAAATTTTTCCTTTTTCAGTAACGTTGGGGGAGACTTTCACATCAAACTTTATTGATCCCGTTACAGCTAATTTATCCAGTGGGATGCCGAGTCGCTTGAATCTGTCTGCATCGGCTTGAGATTGGCAGAGTACTTTATTTAAATTTGGGTGGATTTGGTTGAATAAAGCCTGAACTTTCGCGTAATTACGGCAGGATTTTTCAGATAGACGAGCATTGACCACAATGACTGGGATGTCAGCTGTATGAACTGTATGTAAAGTATTCGGCCACAGCTCTGTTTCAAAGATTAACATCTTCTCTGGTTGTATAGCGCGGATGAAGCCTTTAACCGCAAAGCTAAAATCAATCGGCATATAGCGATGTTCTACCAGATTTCCTAGCTTTTGGATTTCCTGAGCGCCAGTGCTCGTTGTTGTTGTCACCACAATGCTTTGATCTGGGTTTTGCTCTTTTAAGGCTTTGATCAGTGGAATCGCGGCGATTGACTCTCCGACAGAAACCGCGTGAATCCACAGAGGTTTACTTTTAGCTGAGCTGAGCTGAGGGGTAATACCAAAGTGCTCTTTCCAGCGAGAACCAAACTTAGGCTTGTTTGGTTTGCTTTTATATAATCCTAAAAGAAGAAAGGGCGCCGCTAGACATAGGATAAGAGTATATATAATGCGAACAAACATATGACCTAAGACACCTCAATAACTGCAATCGATTCTAACTTTCGAATGCTATCAATGACTGAGATAGGCGTAAGCTCTGTTAAGCATTTTAAGTGTTTAAACTCACATTCACGTTTGAAGCAAGGTCGACAATCAATGTCAGTATGAACAATGTCGACATTCTTAGCCAAAGGTGGTGTGTACTTCGGTGATGTTGAACCATATACCGCTACAACGTTGCAGCCAACAGCCGCCGCAACGTGCATCAAACCTGAGTCATTACTGATAACGGTTTGGCAGGCTCCAAGCAGATCAACAGCTTCCATTAAGCTGGTTTGCCCTGCAAGTACATAGATTTGTGAATGAAACTGCTCAGGTACTTTTTGTTTTATGCCATTGCAAGTATCAACGTCTTTCTGTGAACCAAATAACCAGATGTGGCGACCTTGCTTACACATAGCATGTGCAACTTCGGCATAATGATTTTCAGGCCACTTCTTTGCCGGACCAAACTCTGCACCAGGGCATAAACCAATGATGTCAGTTGAATGAGTTAACTGGAATTTTTGTACAGTGTTCTGCTGTAATTCAGAGTCTATAGATAGGTTCGGTTTTGGAAGTGTTTCTAAGCCGCCTAACGATTCCGAGCCTACCATTTTTTCTTTAGGGTGAGCTAAAGCGACATATCGCTCAACCATGTATTGGAAAGCTTTCTTATTGGGGCGTAAATCATTTAATAGACCATAGCGCATTTCGCCTTTCCAACCAGTACGATTTGGAATATCAGCAAACCAAGGAATAAGAGCCGATTTAGCCGAGTTTGGGCAGATAAAAGCATGAGTATAGTTTTCACGCTTTAGCTGTTTACCTAAGGCTCTACGACCTAAAAAGTTAAAATCGCCGTGACCAAGTGGCATTTCAATCGCTTGGTTAACTTCAACCATGCGCTCTAAGATAGGCTTACACCATGCCGGTGCCATCACATCGATTATGCATTCCGGGTCTTGCTGCTTTAAGGTTGTGTATAGGGCTTGAGACATCACCATATCACCAACCCAAGATGGACCGATTACTAAAATCTTCTTCATCGTTTATAGCCTGCCATCCAGTTCTTTTCATTGTTATATGGTGACGCAAAACTTTTTGGGTCTTCCTGGGTGTGTAAAAACTTAAGAACCCACATGTATTGTTCTGGAGTTTTTCTTAATTCACTTTCAATGTAAGCATTCATTCTTCGAGTATCGGTATGCTCATCTGCCGTTGGGTAGTCTTCCCACGCAGGGCTAATATTGATGATGTATTTCCCGGAAGCTGCATCATAAACAGAAAATACAGGGATTATTTTTGCTCGGCTGACTTTTGATAATTTACCTAACCCCGGTAATGTTGCTTTCGGGATATTAAAGAAATCGACAAAAATACTATGTTCGCGTCCGTGGTCTTGATCTGGCAGGTAGTAGCCTAAATAATCGTCACGTACTGACTTGATAAAAGGCTTTATACCGTTATCACGTTCGTAAACTCGACCGCCATACTGCACTCGTTGACGGTGCATCAACCAGTCCATAACGGGGTTCTTTTGTCTTTTCGCCATGGCAGAAACCGGTAGGTCATGAGACGCGAGTACAACGGCTGGAATATCAATCCCCCAAGTATGGGGCACGAGTAAAATTGCCTTACTGCCACTATCTAGAGTTTCTTGTAAATGCTCCATACCATTGATCGTCGTATTAGCCTGTAGCCATTTAGCGCTTCGCAAAGTCAGATTTGCAAAACTAAGCAGAAAGGTGCCAGCAGTAATCAAGGTTTTCTCTAGAAGCTCTTTTCTTTCTTGTTCTGATTTTTCAGGAAAGCAAACAGAGATATTAACCCAAGCATTATTTATAGTTCGGCTTGGTTTGTTAATGAGCATTCTTGCTAGTTTCGTTGCAATGAATAGCTTTGCCTTATGAGGAAACAGCGCTAGTGGCAAGCCGATAAGAACAGTTAACCATGTTCCCCAAAATTTAGGGGTAAGAAAAGACCACTCAAACGTTGGGTTATAGGCGTTAGGGTCAAAATCATCGCGTTTATCTGTCATATTAACTCGATCTGGATTAGTGAATTTATCTGGTTGCTAAAGCAAGAAAGGGAAGGTTGGTATCGCTTAGAGCATATAGTTTGGAAGTACAAAAATAATATAGCCCCAAGTGACTAACTTAGGGCTGTACTTTTTAAGCTGGGTTTTGAATTGTCATGTATTCAGCAACACCCGCAGACACGGTTTTGAATTCAATATCACAACCTGCTGCACGTAATTTTGTTAGATCGGCTTGAGTAAACTCTTGGTAAGCACCTTTTAGGTGTTCAGGGAATGGAATTGTCTCAATTTCCCCTTTGCCGTGGTGCTTAATTACCGCTTTTGCGACTTCTTGGAATGATTCCGCATTACCTGTACCTAGGTTGAAAATGCCAGAAACGCCATTTTCTAAGAACCACAAATTTACGGCAGCTACGTCACCAACGTACACAAAATCACGTCTGAATGTTTCGCTACCAGCAAATAATTTAGGGTTCTCACCTGCATTCATTTGATTGTTCAAATGGAAAGCTACAGAAGCCATGCTGCCTTTATGCTCTTCTCGCGGTCCATAAACGTTGAAATAGCGGAAACCTGTGATTTGAGAAAGGGTTTCATTATGAGCAGTTGCATCTGCTTGGAAGCGGCGAACATAGTTATCAAACTGCTGTTTTGAGTAACCATAAACATTGAGTGCACCTTCGTATTCTTTTTCTTCAATGAACGTGTCGGTTTCACCGTATGTTGCCGCTGATGACGCATACAAAAATGGAATTTGTCGTTCAACACAGTAATGAAGTAGCTCTTTTGAGTATTCATAGTTGTTGAGCATCATGTATTTTCCATCCCACTCTGTTGTTGCAGAGCAAGCGCCTTCATGGAATACAGCTTCGATGTGACCGAAATCATCACCAGCCATTACCTGAGTAAGAAAATCATCACGATCCATGTAATCAGTGATATCTAGATCAACAAGGTTTTTGAATTTTTTACCATTCTTAAGGTTGTCTACCACAAGGATATCGTTATGACCTGCCTCGTTGAGTGCCTTAACAATATTGCTGCCAATCATGCCAGCACCGCCAGTTACGATGATCATAATTCTCTTACTCTTTTTGAATACAAAACTATCGCGAGTATAGCAAGTAATGAATAAAACGGGCTAGTGGAATCATGCCTTAACATTAAGTTGCAGATATGAATGTATTTTGAAATGGAGTGATATGCAGGGATGGTATTAATCATTGGTATAAATCTGGTAGTGACTGATCTGATCTCTTTGAATTTAGGGATGCGAATATTTCCACAGCTCGATCTATCTGTTTAGTACCTATATACTGATTTCCAAACAGATAGGGATACTGATAGCAAATGAAAACACGAGATAAGATTGTTTACGCGGCTTTGGAATTATTTAACGAGCATGGTGAGCGTAGTATTACGACCAATCATATTGCTGAGCACATTGATATAAGCCCCGGTAATTTGTATTACCACTTTCGTAATAAACAAGAAATTGTCCGTGAAATTTTTGCGCTTTATTCAGCTGAGCTGATTGAAAGGTTTACCCCTATTCAAGGGCAGCAAGAAAGCCTTACTCTACTCAGGCATTATCTAGACTCTATCTTCACATTAATGTGGAAATACCGCTTCTTCTACGCAAACCTACCTGAAATTCTTTCCAGAGATGAACAGCTTCACTTAGATTACATGGCTGTTCAAGAAAAGCTACAGGCGAACCTTGTGGATATCATGAGAGCGTTTGTTGATTTGAAGTTATTGGTGATTTCTGAGCAAGAGATGAAGCCTATGGTGACGTCATTACACATTATTGCGTCGAGTTGGTTAGCTTATCAGTCTGCCATGTCACCAAAAGCGAAAATCACAGAACAAGTTGTGCATCAGGGTATGTTGCATATGATTGCGGTAGTGAAGCCGATAGCTACTACTCAAGGTGTGGAAGAATTAACACTGCTTGAAGATGGTGTGAAAGCCCTTAACTCCCGAACAAAGTCGAGTGAAAGCGATGCAAGATAGCTTTCACTTTGATTTTTATCTCACTAACCAGCGTTTAGGGTTTTGAGCTTGGCTGTTTCGGCGAATTTCAAAATAGAGGGAAGCACGGCTTTGCCCACCAGTATCACCGGCTAATGCTATCGCTTCTCCTGCTTTCACCTTATCCCCTTCTTTTTTGAGCAACGCTTGGTTGAAACCATAAAGGGTCATATCACCTTTACCGTGGTCGAGTAGTACAACAAGACCATAACCTCTCAAGTATTCTGCAAATACTACGGTTCCAGAGTAAACGGATTTAACCTGCTGACCATATTGAGCATTGATGACCATGCCTTTCCAGTTTACTTGCCCTGTTTGCTGTGAGCCGTAACTATGTAAGACCCTGCCTTTAATTGGCCATGGCAGCTTACCTTTACGTTTGGCTAATCCATCCATAGGAATCGCATTACGTTTTTCTAATGCCGCTTTTTTAGCTTTAGCTATTTCGGCTTTTAATCGAGTTTCATTGCGCTGCAGTTCTGCTAGGTAATTTTTGTCCCCTGAGATACTTTTCTTGATACTGCCGACTGTATTCTTACGTTTAGACTGAGTTTTGGCTAGCTGATCGCGTTTACTCGTTTGTTGCTTAAGTAGCTTAGCAATTTGAGCCTGTTCAAGCTGTCTTTGCTTTTGGTTTTCTTGCAGTGCTAGCTGAGTTTTTTCAATATTTTTGATGGTTGCAGAGCGAATTTTAGCGAGATGTTGGTAATACTGACTGATGCGATCCTCTTCAACGCCAGTATTGAGAATATCTGAAGGTGCTTTTGCTCTTCGAGTCATGTAATAAGTTTGGATCAGCTGTTCAAGCTTTTCTGACTGCTGTTTTTTCTGTGAAGAAAGCTCTGCAATATTTTTAGTCAATTGTTCAATGTTCGCGTTCGCTGTCTTTAATTGACTTTTAGTTTCTTTAATTGCTTTCTCTTGCGAGATAATTGAAAGCTCTTGCTGCCTAAGGTTGTTTTGCAGGCTATCTAGTTTCTTTTGTTGTGATGTTAAATCTTTCTTTTGGCGGGATATTTCGCCTTTAACTCCCTTAAGCTCATTTTGAGATGCAGCAATGCTAACTGCTGAATAAGAAAGTAACACCATGCCGGTCAGTGCTAACTTTAGTATTAAAGAATGTGTTCTTTTAAAATCAGCGATTTTAAATGCAAAAATAAGAGATTTGAGCGCAGTAGAAAAAAGCCTTATAAGGGACATAAGGCTTTGATTGAATGAGTTTAGTGCGATGTTTCTCATTACAAAATACTCATGCAGATTAGATACCATCACCATAGATGAAGTTTTGAGAACGACCGTTAAATGCTTGGTCCATATCTAGCGATGGTTTATCTGTTTTCGGTTTACCCACTATTTTTGCAGGAACACCAGCAACTGTTGTATGAGGGGGGACAGGTTGAAGTACAACTGAACATGAGCCAATCTTAGCGCCTTCACCGACCTCGATGTTACCTAAAATTTTAGCCCCAGCGCCAATCATAACCCCTTCGCGAATTTTAGGGTGACGATCGCCGCCTTCTTTACCTGTTCCGCCTAGTGTTACATCTTGTAAAATAGAGACATCATTTTCGACAACAGCGGTTTCACCAATTACTATCCCGGTGGCATGGTCGAGCATGATCGCTTTACCAATGCGTGCGGCAGGGTGGATGTCTACCTGACAAGCCACTGATATTTGATTTTGCAGATAGGTCGCTAATGCAATTCTGCCTTGCTTCCATAGCCAGTTGGCAACGCGGTAACCTTGCAAAGCGTGATAGCCTTTCAAGTACAGTAACGGCATTGAATACATTTCTACTGCAGGGTCGCGCATTACAGTAGCGCAAATATCACACGCTGCTGCATCAATGATGCTTTGATCTTGTGCGAATGCTTGTTCTACAACTTCTCTTACTGCCATTGCTGGCATTGAGGCTGTTTTCAATTTATTAGCAAGAATATAACTAAGCGCAGCACCTAGGCTTTCATGATTTATAATAGTGGCATGATAAAAGCTAGCAAGCATTGGCTCTTGCTCTGATTGCTTACGAGCTTCACGGACAATGCACTGCCATACTTTTTGTTGTTCACAATGTTTCATCATTATTTCCTAGATCTGACCATCATCCATTATTAGTCGAAACTACGCCGTCTTTATTGCTGATGTATTTAGTTTAAATCAATCGTGTTGAGCCTTAAGTCAATCACATTGAGTTTCAAATTAACGCTCTGATTTTTTATCTCGTGCAAGCAAATCTTGTGCTGCTAATCGAGCATCTTTCCCTTGATACAATACTTGATAAATTTGTTCAACAATAGGCATTTCAACGCCCATTCTTTCAGAAAGTAACCAGACTTCTTTTGTATTTCTATAGCCTTCTACCACTTGCCCAATGTCTTCTTGAGCGGTATCGACATCTTTACCCGAGCCTAAAGCTAAACCAAAACGTCGATTACGAGATTGGTTGTCAGTACAAGTAAGCACTAGATCACCTAAACCAGCCATACCCATGAAAGTCTCTGGTTGAGCCCCAAGAGCAACCCCTAAACGAGTCATTTCAGCTAATCCGCGAGTAATAAGTGCGGTACGAGCGTTAGCACCGAAGCCAATGCCGTCAGACATGCCAGCGCCTATGGCGATGACATTTTTAACGGCTCCGCCTAATTGCATACCCGTAAAATCAGAGTTTGCATAAACACGAAATGTTTTACTGCAGTGGATCTTTTCTTGGAGATCTTTAACAAACTCGTCATCAGGTGAAGCGACAGAAATTGCCGTCGGCATCCCCATTGCGAGTTCTTTAGCAAATGTTGGACCTGAAAGTACCGCTAAAGAATATTTATCACCCAGCATGTCGTTGGCAACGTCTTTTAAAAGGCGACCGGTTTCAGGCTCTAGACCTTTGGTTGCCCAACAAATACGTGATTCGTTTGTAAGGAAAGGTTTTACGCTGTTTAGAACGATACCAAAGACGTGGCTTGGAACCACGATTAATAAATCACGGCTTGATGAAACGGCTTTCTCAAGATTTGATTCGATAATTAGGCTTTCTGGGAAATCAATGCCAGGTAAGAATTCATGGTTAGCACGATCACCATCAAGCTGTGCCATGTGTTTTGGATCGTGTCCCCACAATACAACATTAGCGCCGTTACGAGCTAAGGATATAGCCAAAGATGTTCCGTAAGAGCCAGCTCCGATAACTGTCATGGCAATCTCTTTGCCATAAGCATTATTCGTGGCACTAGAATTTTTAGAGTCATCTCGGGGAGTTGTATTTGTCATGCTTCCACCTGAAAGTGATTAAGAAACGAGAAGAGTGTTACTGAGTATAAATAAAAAATGCACATCGCATCTAGATGTTAAGACGCTTTGTGCATTTTAATTTGCTATATATTTTCAGAAGGCTGAGGAGCAACTTATTTATATAACAAGTGTTGAAAGCTAGCTAATATTAAGCCTGCTCACCTTCTGCTTGTTGAGCTTGGTTTTGTAGGTAGTTCATGAACAATGCATCAAAGTTTACTGGTGCAAGGTTCAGTTGTGGGAACGTACCTTTAACTACTAGGCTTGAGATAGTCTCACGAGCATAAGGGAAAAGAATGTTAGGGCAGAATGCGCCTAGGCAATGTGCTAGTTGACCAGCTTCCATTGCGCCTGCTGTGAAAATACCGCCTTGTTGAACTTCACAAAGGAAAGCTGTGTCTTCAGCGTTTTTAACAGTAACAGTAAGACGAAGAATTACTTCGTATACACCTTCACCAAGCTCACGGCTTTGAGTATCTAGATCCAGTTTTACATCTGGATTCCACTCTTTTTGGAACATATCTGGTGAGTTAGGCGCTTCGAAAGATACGTCTTTTAGAAAGATACGTTGAATTGCGAAGTTTTGTTGTGCGTCTTGTGGTGCTGCTTCAGCCATTTTCTTAATCCTTAAAAATTTAACTTTGAGGTTTCGTTACATGATCCCATCTTTTTTGTATTTAATGGGTAACCAAACCTCGATAACTATTTTTTGCCTTTTACTAATGGCAGGTTTGCTTCGCTCCAAGCGACTAAACCATTTTTTAGCAAGCTTACATTTTCAAATCCAGCTTTTGCTAATAGGTTAGCACTTGCTTGAGCAGTTTGACCTGTCTTGCATACCACAATGATTGGGTCTGCTTTATGGCTTTCAAGGCTTCCCAAGTTATTTGCTTGAATCTCTGATGGCAAAATGTGAAGTGCGTCAGTAATGTGACCTTTTCTAAATTCATCTTTTGTTCGAATATCAACCACAATACCGTTTTCACGGTTCATTAACTGAGTAGTCTGTGCTGCAGTAATCTCTTTATAAGCGGCGGTAGATGTTTTAACGGTGTTCATGATGATAGCTGCAACTAAGCCAATCCACACAATGGCTAAAATCATATTTTCTTGAACAAATGGTACCAAATCTTGCATGTCTGAAACTCTTTTTGTTAGTTGAACTGAAAGTATAGGGCGAGAGTATAGCTAGAATGATTAATAGAATACAGAAGAAGGCGATTGTCGATAGAGTAAAAGGTGTGGCAATCTCAGAATGGTAAGTGTGAACTAATAGGTAAAGCCGAAGAAAAAGGCTTTAAATTTCGATAAATATTCTGCTCCTCGTAAGCTGTTGCTTATGAAAACTTTGTTTGTTCAGTATTTATGCATTTACTTGATCAAGAACTTTACCTATCATAATCACTTGGTTGTTTAAGCTGAACAACCAAAAGGGGCTACTATTAACGGTTTAGCTCCTAACTATAAACGTTTATATAAATGGGAAAGATTATGAAAAAGATTGCTTTAGTAGCAGCTCTGGCTGTTAGCTTTTCAAGTGGCGCTTTCGCAGCAGTAGAAGCAGCAGCTCCAGCAGCTTCTACTACTACAGGTGCAGCAGCAGGTGGCGCAGCAGCAGGCGGTGCAGCAGCTGGTACAGCAGCAACAGCAGCAGTAGCAGTAGGTGCAGTAGCAGTAGGTGCAGCAGTAGCAGTAGCAGCGAATGACAGCACAGCAACAACAACAACTGCAACAAACACTAACTAATTAGTCGTTAATGCAGTAGTGAATTCTATTGAAAACCATTCTTGCTTACAGTGAGAATGGTTTTTTTTTAGTGGCAGTTTATTTTTCCCCGTGAATTACAGGTATAGGTTTGATGAAAATTTTTACTCTATTGGTGCTCAGCTTTACTTTGTTTGGCTGCTCTCAGAGATTTAAAGATATAAATGCAACCGCTTATGAAGCTATATATGGCAGTGATGATGTTCAAATCACCACAAGCTATATTCAGGATTTGCCTTACTCAAGCATGTTCGCAGAAATTAATGATCAGGGTAAAATTTTTATGGTTTTAGCATATGCTGAAGCTAACCCTGAAACGCAAGTTCAGCAGCTAAAGTGGATGTCTTCAGATAGAGCCATGATCACTACCGAAAATAGCCGTATTGTTCAAACGTTGTTATTGCCTTATGAAAACTTAGTCTCGATCGAGAATAATGCCCCAAATTTTGATGTGTCGGCTAATCCGAAATCACAACAGTGGCAAAGCCGTTATGATTGGCAGCCTGATTACCGATTTGGATATACCGCAGAAATAGTACGCAGCTATATTGGCTCAGAAATAGTCACGACACCACTCACTTCGATTGAGACAAAAAAATATATTGAAACCGTTAGCTTCCCTGCTTTAGAAGCTGAAATTGAAAATATATATTGGGTGGATTCAAATGGTAGAGTTGTTAAAACTATACAATCAATAGGTCCTAGTATGACTCAATTAGAGCTGACAATTTTAAAAGACTTTAACGGACAGTAAATCGCTATTATGGACAATACAATGAAACATTCAGTATCGATTATAAGAAGCTTCTTTTATACATTTCTCATGTTAGCTTCTGTTTCTATGAGTTATGCATCAAATACACCAATAGATACGTTAATGGGACAGCAAAAACTCACAGTTGACCTTCCAAAGCAGGGCATCACCTTGTCTTACTCTAAGTCTGTTCGTTTGGAACAAGTATTGAGTGACGTATCAGTTCAAGGGTTTGGCTCTTACTTCCCATCTTCTGCTCAGTTGTTTGACTTGTCAGAACCTTCTGCACTTAAAGACAAGAAAGAAAAAACATTCAGCCATCTTACTGATTACGCGTCTATAAACCCTGAAGCTCTGCAAGTTAAAGAGCAATTATCGAAGTTTGAGTTTGCACCTAGGCAGTTTATTAATTTAGACCGTAATGTTGTGATTTCTCAGCTTGGTAAAAATCCAATACTAATTGGGCGAAATCAAATGGAAGACCAGAAAGAACCTTTTAATTTCTCTCTTTATTTAGAGCCGCGCCCTGAAAATGTACAGGTTATAGGTGTGCTTGATGATGTATTGAGCCTCCCACTTATTGAGCATGGTTCTATAAGCGATTATGTTCAGCTAATACCGCAAGGCTCACTTGGTAAAACCGCTGATGATAGCTTTGTTTATGTTATTCAACCTGATGGTCATGTTAAAAAAGCGCCTTATGCGTATTGGAATAATGCACCAACGTATTTAGCTCCGGGCGCAATGATATTCATTGGCTTTAGCTCGTTACCATCATCACACTCATCTCTTAATCAAGACATCGCTGAACTACTGCGCAATAAGGTGAACTTGTAATGTACTATCATCCATCATTTTCCTTATCAATACTCAGCGTTTCCATTATTAGTGCACTTTTGATGACGAACAGTTTTTCGGCTAATGCGGAAACGGACCCATTTGAACACCCTGAACTCAAGACATCTCAAATGGATTTTGGTGGTGTCGGTCTAATGCAAATGCCAACAGGACGTATGGCTCCCGAAGGTGAGTTCAATTTTGGTGCTTCATTTAATAATGAATATTATCTGTACAGCGCAAGCTTACAGTTGATGCCGTGGTTGGAAGCAACCGTACGTTACGCACAAGTTCAGGATGTGCTTTACAGTGGTTCTGGAACGGGTGATTGTTCAGATAACACCTTTAGTGGGTGTAACAAATATGCTGATAAAGGAATTGATTTTAAAATACGTTTGATTGAAGAAAGCTATTACCTACCTGAAGTCTCAGCTGGTGTTCGCGATTTTGGCGGAACAGGCCTATTTGATGGTGAATTTGTTGCGGGCACGAAACGTTTTGGTCCGGTTGATTTTACTCTAGGTATGGGGTGGGGTTACATGGGGCAAAGTGGCAATATTACTAACCCTTTCTGTAAAGCGAGTGATAAGTATTGTGATCGTCAGTCTGATTTCAAAGGAAACGGAGGTAGCATTGATTTTGAACGTTGGTTTAAAGGTGATACTGCAATTTATGGCGGGCTTGAATATCAAACTATTTATAAGCCCTTCACTTTAAAAATTGAATACGACAGTAACGATTATAGACAAGATTTCCCTGTAAGAGTTGGGGGAGGGGATATGACTCAGCATACTCCGTGGAATTTTGGTGTGATATACCGACTGGATGACTGGGGTGTTGCTAAAGTCAGTTATGAACGTGGTGATACTCTTACTTTAGGTTTCAACTTAAATACCAACTTTAATGAGATTAAGTCTATCTGGCGTGACAGCAAAGTAGAAATACTTCGCCCAACAGAAGCATCTTCGATTGAAGATGTTGATATGGCTAAGCTTGCTGAAGAATTAGAGACTGTTGCTGGATATGAACAAACTCAGCTGTTAGTTGATGGTGATACGTTTATAGTCAAAGGTAAGCAAGTTAAATACCGAGACAGAGGTATTGCATTGGAGCGTGGTGCTACTGTAATTGCCAATCATGTACCGACTTACATTGATACGTATAAAATTGTCGAGACGGAGAGCTCGGTAGAGTTAACGGAAACCCGTATCGACTCGAAGCAGTTTAAAGCGGTTGCCAATGAACACTACATCAATGCGGAAGTTGCAGATGCATCTATTTTACATGAACTAGAAAGCAATCAAGCTGTGAACCATTATGACGCTAGGGAAAGGTTTGATGTGTCGGTCTCTCCTCACTTAGCCCAATCTTTTGGCTCGGCAGAGGATTTTTATCTCTATAGTCTTGGTTTATATACAAACGCCTCATTTTGGGCTCTAGACAATGTTGAATTTTCTGGTTCCTTGTACGTTAACTTATTCGATAATTATGACCAATTTAACTATACAGTACCTGAGGACGGCACAGCACAAACTCCAAGAGTTCGCACAATGTTCCGTTCATATGTAGAAGATCCTGTACGTTTAGACCGCCTACAGCTAACTTGGTTCGAAGACTATGGTTCTGGTATTTATAGCCAAGCCTATGCTGGGTATCTCGAAAGTATGTTTGCAGGTGTAGGTGGTGAGGTTTTATACAGACCACTCAATAGCAATTGGGCTGTGGGGGTTGATGCAAACCTGATTAGCCAGAGAGACCCTGAAAGTTGGTTTGCGACATTTGACACAGAGCTGCAATATCACACAGACGACGGTCGCTATTATAAAGTGATAGACAGGGGCACTACTGGATTTGTTACGGGTTATTACATGCCTCAATGGCAATTCCTAGATAGCACTTTATTAAAAGTTGGTGTCGGTAAATTCTTAGCTGGAGATATCGGTACGCGTATTGATTTTTCGAAACAATTTAAAAGTGGTGTTATTGCAGGTGCTTTTGTCAGTTTAACGGATATGAGCACTGAAGATTATGGAGAAGGAAGTTACACCAAGGGCTTTTACATCTCAATACCATTTGATTTATTGACAGTGAAACCAAGTGCAAGCCGTGCAGGATTTACTTGGTTGCCGATAACTCGTGATGGCGGTCAAATGCTGAATAAGCAATATGAGTTGTTCAATCAAACAGATGCTCGCTCAACATGGTTCCAAAGACCAAGTTCAGTTAAGTAGTTTATGATTAAGTGCTAGTCGCTGCGTATAGTTAACCCTATTTTATCGATAGTCATGTCGCATTGATAATTGTTATGTAAAAAAGCTTTATAGGATGATCTATAAAGCTTTTTTACAAATGCTCGGATGTTATTCGTAGCGATATAGACTACAAATAGCTTTCTGTTATTCAGTTTATTGTTAGTAAATCTAGGCTACTTTGAATTTGAAACTAGGTTGATATGGCTACATAAAATGTGGATAATACGTGCGGATTAAATTCATATTTAATCATTAGTTCAATTTGACAACACTTTAGGCTAAAAAAATCATAGCCCTAACAGTGAAAAGATTAGCTTGCGTAGTGTGATGTCGCGTTGTATCAATGGGCGGTAGCGTATCCAATTGACACTAACCATACAGAATACTAATACCGCTGTGCCTGATGAAAGCTAGTCTTCAATGTAAAGCTAGGCTTCATTGTTGGTTTGTTATAAGTGCATAGCTAATAGCATTGGTTAAAATCACTTGGCAGTGATTACACATTATATGATTTGGTTAATATGAAAATTAAGAAAAATCGGCTTCTCTTTGCTCTTCTTCCTGTCCTACTTGCAGGTTGTACGACCCCTGGAGCATATCTTTCAACTGATAACAAAAATGTTATTGCTTCTGAAGAGTTACAACAAGAATCTGACGTGTCAGATATCGTAAATTTATATCCTCTTTCTGCTCAAACTGTTTCAAATTATCAAAACATTTTACCTGTTGTATCTCGTGCGAATGCTGACTTAGATATTGAAATAGCGAAATATGAGTACAAGGTTGGGGTTGGTGATATTTTGAATGTGACCATTTGGGACCATCCAGAATTAACGATTCCTGCAGGCTCTTACCGTAGTTCGGCAGAGGCGGGTAACTGGGTTCATGCCGACGGTACTATCTTTTATCCTTATATTGGAACGGTAGAAGTTGCAGGAAAAACAGTCCGTGAGATTCGCTCAGAACTATCTAGTCGCTTAGCTAGGTTTATTGAAAGCCCGCAAGTTGATGTTAACGTTGCTGCATTCCGTTCAAAGAAAACATACATCACAGGTGAAGTCGGTAATCCTGGTCAGCAAGCGATTACCAATATACCTTTAACTCTACTAGATGCGGTTAATCGGTCTGGTGGTTTAGGCGAAGATGCTGATTGGCGAAATGTGTCGCTTACTCGAAATGGTGTCGAAGAAAATATTTCGCTCTACGCCTTGATGCAACGTGGTGATTTAACTCAAAACCGTTTGTTACAGGCGGGAGATATCATTCATGTACCACGTAACGATAATCAGAAAGTGTTTGTTATGGGTGAGGTCAATGAGCCTCAACTTCTGAAAATGGATCGTGTGGGTATGAGCTTGACAGAAGCTCTAAGCAATGTTGGCGGTATTAATCAACTCTCTGCAGATGCCACTGGTGTGTTTGTGATTCGAACGTCTGATAATAAATCTGAGCGTATGGCTGACATTTATCAGCTGAACATTCAAGATGCTTCAGCTTTGGTTATTGGCACAGAATTTGACCTAAAACCCTATGATATTGTATACGTGACAGCAGCTCCAATTACTCGCTGGAATCGTGTGATTGGTCAGTTAGTACCAACCATTACTGGGTTTAATGAGCTGACTGAAGGTGTACTGCGTATTAGAAATTGGCCATAGGCTATAAATAAATGATAGGGCTGCAGAAATGTGGCCTTATTTATATGATTGGAAGAGCTGATGTTTAATAAAATTTTAGTAGTTTGTGTAGGTAATATTTGTCGTTCACCCACGGGTGAGCGAGTCTTGCAGAATCTACTACCCAACAAAGAAATTGCTTCAGCTGGTATTGCTGCAGAAAGTAGCCGTTTGCTTGACAAGCCTGCAGATAAGACAGCCATTGAAATTGCTGCTGAGAATGGTGTCAATGTAGATAACCATAAAGCTCAGCAACTTACTTCTGAGCTATGTGCTAAATACGATTTGATTTTAGTTATGGAAAAAGGTCACTTAGAAGCATTAACTAAAATATCACCTGAAGCTCGAGGAAAAGCGATGCTTTTTGGTCAATGGGTTGGGCAAAAAGATATCCCAGATCCATATCGTCAAAGTCGTGAAGCATTTGAGCATGCTTATAAGTTAATTAATGAATCGGCTCAAGCTTGGGTTAAAAAACTCTAATTAAGAATATAGTAGTAAGAAGAAAATAATAGGTGTTTAGCTATTGGAAGCTGAATGTAAATGAACACCGACAATATATTCGTCAGTGATAATACGCGAAAGTTTTAGGAATTTGTAAACTAATGATGAAGCAACAATCCCATCAATCACAAGCTGACAATTCAGATGAAATCGATTTAGGAAAACTATTTGGTATTCTACTTGATGCTAAATGGTGGATTATCATAGCGACCTTTATATTTACGGTGGGAGGCGTAGCCTTTGCTGTGCTTTCAACACCTATTTATAAAGCTGATGCATTGATTCAAATAGAAGAAAAAAGTTCAGGTGGTATATCTTCAATGGTTGGAGATATGGGGGAGCTTTTTTCATCTGAATCTTCGGCGACAACAGAAATTGAAATTATAAAGTCACGAATGATTTTAGGGGAGACTGTCGATAAGTTTAATTTGACGACAGTAACATCCCCCGATTATTTCCCATTAGCAGGTAAAGGCTTTGCTCGTTTAAATTCTGATGTTAACCGTATATCAGTAAGCCGTTTTACCATGCCCAGTTATGCCGGGACATATGCTCATACAATAAAAATTATTGACCATGATGAAGGTACTTACCAACTTATCCGTGAAGATGAAAGAGTCATTCTTGAGGGCAAGGTGGGGAGTTTAGCTAGTTCTGATGAATACAGTATTTTTGTTGCTGGCTTTGAATCCCAAACAGGCTTTGAATTTTCAATTGGCAAACGTAGTAAGTTGGAAGCAATTGAATGGCTCAAGAGTTCTCTATCTCTGTCTGAACAAGGTAAGCAAACTGGGATTTTGAAGTTAAGCTTTGAGGGCGAGGATAAACAGTTAATATCTGAAATTCTTGACCATATTAGCCAAATTTACTTTTTGCAAAATGTTAAACGTAACTCTGCAGAAGCTGAAAAGAGTTTGTCATTCTTAGAAGGGCACTTGCCGGGGATTAAATCTCAACTAACGACTTTTGAAGATGTGTTAAATAACTATCGTCAAGAAAATGAGTCAATCGATTTAGGCTTAGAAGCTCAGTCTACCTTGAAGGTAATGGTTGAATTAGAAGCTCAACTTAATGAACTTACTTTTAAAGAAAGTGAAATTAGCCAACGATTCACTAAAGATCACCCTGCTTATAAGTCTCTGCTTGATAAGCGTGAAACATTACTTGGTGAAAAAGAACGCTTAAATAAGCAAGTTCAAAAGCTACCGAAGACTCAGCGTGAAGTTCTACGAATGACACGTGACGTTGAAGTAAATCAACAAATTTATATTCAGCTGCTTAATAAAGTCCAAGAGTTAAGCATTATCAAAGCGGGTACGGTTGGCAATGTACGTATTCTCGATGATGCTCAAGCTTACAGCCGAGCAGTAAAACCGAAGAAACCTCTTATTGTTGTGTTAGCAACTTTGCTTGGCGGAATGTTAAGTGTTGCATTTGTATTGGTTAAAGCTGCGTTTCACCGTGGTGTTGAAAGCCCAGATCAAATTGAACAAATTGGTCTGCCTGTTTATGCCGCAGTACCGAAATCTGATTTGCAGATCGAACTAACTAACCGTTTCAAAGTAAAGCGCCGTAAAACCAAAGGTACTCAAAGCTTACTTGCTGAATCAAACCCCGCGGATCTATCTGTAGAGGCTTTAAGAGGTCTTCGCACTAGTCTGCACTTTGCGATGTTAGAAGCAAAAAATAATGTATTGATGATCTCAGGTCCTGCTCCTGGTATCGGCAAGTCTTTCATTTCAACAAACTTTGCTGCTGTTGCCGCTAAAACGGGGCAAAAAGTATTATTGATTGATGCTGATATGCGTAAAGGTTATTTACAGCAAAGCTTTGGCATGGAGTGGGATAATGGCTTGTCTGATATTTTATCGAATACTGATGAATTCTCTAAAGCAATAAAAACAACAACTGTTGAAAACTTAGATATTATTACTCGCGGACAAGTACCACCAAACCCATCAGAACTATTAATGCATTCTCGTTTTGCTCAATTATTAGAATGGGCATCAGAAGAGTATGATTTGGTTATTGTTGATACCCCACCTGTTCTTGCTGTAACTGATCCGAGTATTGTGGGCGCATTTGCAGGGACAACTTTGATGGTCGCTCGTTATGGGCAGAATACTATCAAAGAAATTGAAGTGGCTCGTAATCGTTTTGAGCAATCAGGTATAGAAGTAAAAGGTGTGATATTCAACGCGATTGAGAAAAAAGCATCAAGTTCTTACGGTTATGGATACTACAATTACTCATATTCAAGCGATAAGAAATAAAAGGCAGGACCTATTGGGCTCTTTTTTTGAAAGTAAGTAAAATTTAGGTTTTATAAGGGGTGGTCGAAATAAGACTGTCTCAAAATGAATAAAAAGTGTCTCAGTGGCTTAAAGTGACTGAGACATTTTTGTGAGATTAAGTTCCAAAATTCAAATGCATCTTCACGCTCGTGAGTATGTTCAAAAAATAATATAAGAGAAAACTATGAAGATCCTCGTCACTGGCGGTGCTGGCTTTATCGGTTCAGCAGTCATTCGTCATATTATTAATAATACATCTGACAGCGTTGTAAACGTTGATAAACTCACATACGCGGGCAACCTAGAATCACTTGCTGAAGTAGATTTGAACGAACGTTATGCATTTGAACAAGTGGATATTTGTAATCGTACAGAATTAGATCTAGTGTTTCAAAAGCACCAACCGGATGCCGTCATGCACCTCGCGGCAGAGTCACATGTTGACCGTTCAATCACTGGTCCAGCTGCGTTTATCGAAACTAATATTGTCGGCACGTACACCTTGTTAGAAGCAACTCGAGAGTATTGGAACACGCTTGAAGACAGTGTAAAGTCAGAGTTTCGTTTTCACCACATCTCAACGGATGAAGTTTACGGTGACCTACCGCACCCAGATGAGGTTTCTGAAGGGACCGACTTGCCAATGTTCTTGGAGACTACATCGTATGAGCCATCGAGCCCATATTCGGCGTCAAAAGCATCGAGCGATCACCTTGTGCGTGCATGGTTACGTACTTACGGCTTGCCTACTATCGTAACCAACTGCTCGAACAACTACGGTCCTTACCACTTTCCTGAAAAACTGATTCCTCTGGTTATCCTCAACGCGCTTGAAGGCAAAGAGTTACCTATTTACGGAAAAGGTGACCAAATCCGTGACTGGTTATTTGTCGAAGATCACGCCCGTGCGCTCTACACAGTAGTGACGAAAGGTAAAGTGGGTGAGACATATAATATTGGTGGCCACAACGAGAAGAAAAACCTCGAAGTCGTGAACACGATTTGTGAAATCTTAGACACGCTAGTACCGAAAGAGTCAGCATATGCTGAACAAATCACTTATGTTCAAGACCGTCCTGGTCACGACCGCCGCTATGCGATTGACTCGTCTAAAATGCAACATGAACTAAATTGGACGCCAGAAGAGACGTTTGATACGGGTCTTCGTAAAACAGTGCAATGGTACCTAGACAACTCAAGATGGTGTCAAAACGTGCAAGATGGTAGTTACCAACGTGAGCGTTTGGGTGTAGAAGCAGTTGAATCAAAGGTGAAGAAATAATGAAAGGTATTGTATTAGCTGGCGGTTCAGGAACACGCCTATATCCACTGACCCGCGGCGTATCAAAACAATTATTGCCAATCTATGATAAGCCAATGGTGTTCTACCCGATTTCTACATTGATGCTGGCCGGAATCAAAGACATTCTCATTATTACTACACCAGAAGATAATGCTGGTTTTAAGCGCCTGCTTGGCGATGGCTTAGATTTTGGTATTAACCTAGAGTATGCGATTCAGCCAAGTCCAGACGGCTTAGCACAGGCGTTTATCATCGGTGAAGAGTTCATTGGTGATGACAGCGTGTGTTTAGTTTTGGGTGATAACATCTTCTATGGTCAATCTTTTTCCAAAACACTGCAAAGCGCCGCTTCAAGAGAGTCGGGTGCGACTGTGTTTGGCTATCAAGTGAAAGATCCAGAGCGTTTTGGTGTGGTTGAATTTGATAAAGAGATGAAGGCAATTTCTGTTGAAGAAAAGCCGGAAGCACCAAAGTCTAACTATGCCGTAACCGGTTTGTATTTCTATGATAACCGAGTGGTGGAAATGGCCAAGCAAGTGAAGCCATCTCATCGTGGTGAGCTTGAGATTACGACACTCAATGAAATGTACCTCAATGATGGTTCACTAAACGTGGAGTTATTGGGTCGTGGTTTTGCTTGGTTAGATACAGGTACGCACGAAAGCCTGCATGAAGCTTCTTCATTTGTTCAAACTATTGAAAATGTTCAAGGGTTGAAAGTGGCTTGCTTAGAAGAAATCGCTTGGCGTAACGGTTGGTTGAGTGATGAACAAGTTCTAGCGTTAGCAAAACCAATGATGAAAAACGAGTATGGTCAATATTTAACACGGTTAGTAAACGAAACTCAGAACAAGGTGGTAAAGTGATGCGAATACTCATTACTGGCTGTTATGGCCAAGTGGGTTCCTGCTTAACTCAGCAGCTAGCTAACAATGAAAATATAACAATGTTAGCGCTTGATAGAGAGAATCTTGATATCACTTGTCAAGAAGCAGTTAATACAGTGATTGCTGAGTTTAAGCCTAGCATCATTATTAATGCAGCGGCACATACTGCAGTAGATCAGGCTGAAGAAGAAGTAGACCTTTCTTACGCGATAAACCGTAATGGCCCCAAATACCTAGCAGAAGCTGCGCAAAGTGTCGGTGCGGCGATTTTACATATCTCAACGGATTATGTATTTGAAGGCAGCAAAACAGGTGAATATGTAGAAACGGATATCACCAACCCGCAAGGCGTTTACGGGGAAAGTAAACTAGCCGGCGAGATTGCAGTGGCCGAGGCGTGTGACAAATACATTATCCTCCGTACTGCGTGGGTATTTGGTGAAAATGGCAATAACTTTGTTAAAACTATGCTGCGTTTGGCGGAGAATCGAGACGCATTGAGTATTGTCGGTGACCAATTTGGTGGACCAACCTATGCTGGTGATATCGCTAGCGTGTTGATTGAAATTGCGAAGCGCATCGCTCAGGGTGATGCGGTTGAGTACGGTGTTTACCACTATTCAGGCTTACCACATGTGAGTTGGTTTGACTTTGCTGCTGCAATTTTTGATATTGCCTTTGAACAAGGCTTTCTTGATAAAAAACCGAATTTAACTAGTATTGCCACCGATCAATACCCTACACCGGCTAAGCGCCCAAGCAATTCTAGACTAAGTACAGAGAAAATCACTCAAGGTTTTTCTATTAAGGGGAGTAACTGGAAGGCGGCGCTGAACAATATTCAAGCATATACAAGGTAAGACAATGAAAGTAATCGATACTCGTATCCCCGATGTTAAAATTATAGAGCCAAGCGTATTTGGCGATGATCGAGGCTTTTTTATGGAAACCTGGAATCAAAAACAATTCGAAGAGCTAGTAACCGGTAAACCTATCCAGTTTGTACAAGATAACCATTCTAAATCTAAGAAAGGAATCTTACGTGGGATGCATTATCAGATAGAAAACACTCAGGGGAAGCTAGTACGAGTAGTTTCAGGGGAAGTATTTGATGTTGCTGTTGATATTCGAAATGGTTCGCCGACCTTTGGAAGGTGGGTAGGCGAATATCTTTCTGCAGATAATAAGCGACAGCTTTGGGTGCCAGAAGGTTTTGCACACGGTTTTTATGTTACAGGGGATAGTGCTGAATTTGTTTACAAGTGCACAGATTATTATAACCCTGATGCCGAAATCTCTATTGCATGGAACGATTCTAAGTTAGGTATAGAGTGGCCTCTAGAATCAGAACCTTCTTTGTCAGTAAAAGATAAGAAAGCAAAAAAATTTGATGAAGTAATAAAAGAAATTTATGGAGATAACAATGCTAATTGAAGATTCAAAAATTGCAATTGTGGGTCTTGGCTATGTAGGGCTTCCGCTGGCTTTAGAGTTTGGAAAAAAATATCAAACAATTGGGTATGACCTAAATGAAAGAAGAGTGACAGAGCTCAATAATAATATTGACACTACATTGGAGTGTACTTCCGATGAAATTAAAGCTTCTGAACACATAACTTTTTGCACTAACATTAAAGATATCGAAAACTGTAATGTATATATAGTTACAGTCCCAACCCCTATTACTACCTCTAATCAACCAGATTTAGGACCGTTAATAAGTGCTTCAAGAGCGTTGGGTGAAGTTATTAAATATGGTGATGTAGTAATTTATGAGTCGACTGTATACCCAGGTGCGACAGAAGAAGTGTGCGTGCCGGAATTAGAAAAGGTATCTGGATTAAAGTATAATAAAGATTTTTACGCAGGATATTCTCCAGAAAGAATTAATCCAGGAGATAAATTACATCGAGTGGCAAATATTCATAAGGTTACAAGTGGATCTACTGAAGAAGTGACCAATTTTGTGGATAATCTCTATCGTTCTGTTATAACTGCAGGTACTCATAAGGCTGCGAGCATTAAGGTTGCTGAAGCTTCGAAATTAATTGAGAATATTCAAAGAGATGTGAATATTGCTTTGATTAATGAATTGCATCAGATATTTGGAAAGCTAGATATCGATACTAAAAAGGTTATTGATGCTGCTTCGACTAAATGGAACTTTATGAAGCTTTACCCTGGCTTGGTTGGTGGGCACTGCATCAGCGTTGATCCTTATTATATGCTCCACAAGTCATCTTCGATCGGTTATATACCAGATATGATTCGCACGGCTAGAGAAATAAATAATGGAATGAGTGATTATTTAGCAAGTGATTTTATTGAAGAATTAGTAAAGAACAAGATAGAATTTACCAATAAAAAAATTGTAATACTGGGTTTTTCTTTTAAAGAGAATTGTCCAGATCTAAGGAATACAAAAGTATTTGATTTGTATTTGAAATTGGTATCTTTAGGTCTAAGTGTTACAATTTATGATCCATTAGTTGATGTTGAGGAAGCAATGTCAGAATACTCAATTCGAGTCGCTAATGAGATAGATAATAGCTTTGATATCGCATTTTTAGCTGTACCACATGATAAGGTTTTGGAATTAATAGAGAAAAAATGTAGCTTCGAATATATATACGATTTCAAGAAATCATTGAATAGTAATGAAAGTAAGTAAATTTTTGAAAGTAAGTGCTATAGCATATGCTATAGCACTTTTAACATATTTTAACTCATTTATAGCAGCTCAAGAGGAATTTCATAGTAATATATTGGCATCGATAGCATTATTAGCGATGTTTTTTAATTTAGGCCAGACTGTAGTTTGCTATGGATATAATGGGTATATTGTTTATTTAAAGAAAAGTAGCGATATTGCTAATAACTTTAATGCACTAATAAATAAGGTTAAAATTGGAGTTTTAATAAATGCAACCTTATTTATTATTGGAATCAATATTTGGGGTGGCTATAACTTAGAAGAAACAATTAGTTA
>NZ_VTXD01000030.1 GCF_013114625.1 Vibrio sp. 99-70-13A1 | reverse complement strand
ATACTGTAAATTATCAAGTTGTTGATTTTTAACTGTAATATATATTTAACAACTATTGTGTGTTCGGAAATGTGACCTGAATCTATTGTTCAAAAAAGTAAATCGCGTAAATTATATCTTGTCGGAAGGATACTGACACGGAACAGGAAAGCACCACGGATTTGGTCATCTTCAGGATGAAGATTTGGTTACTTAGGATTAGTAATCAAGCATGGAGTAAAGGACATTGTACGGAAACAACAGTTAATAGGATGTTAGCTGCAACGGAATGACAATGGACACCTTTTGGATGAAGGTTTTGGAACAACATCAGGATGATGTAAGGACACCGCTCACGGAACAAGTGATGTGCGCTAACTAGGATTGTTAGCTTTCAGGATGATTGGACACCGCTAGGACGGCGAAGTAAAGGAAAGAGCTGAAGGATTACAGCCACTATTATGGATGATGCATGGAGCATTAATAAGTAGCCGGACTGCTGCGAGTAAGACTATAGCCCTGACACTTCGGTGTCGGGGCTTTTCTTTATTTGCTACTTTTTAATATCAAATCACGCTTTTTTATAAAGTTTAAGTTATCACTTTAGATACACTACTTATCACTCGAAAAACAGTCAACACAAGGAATGTGGGAATGACGATTGCAACTTCAAGAGCTCTGCTCGTACCGTATACTGAACATTTAGAGCACGATTTTATTCTATTAAATTGTTGTCCAATCAATCGATTAGAAATGAATGGCCCTCACTCACTCGCTTCAGCTAAGCGTGTCTTTGAAAATTTAATTACAGATAATCAAAGCTTTACACGAGCTGTTATTGACAACCAAACTCGTGAATACATAGGGCATTTATTTGTGACACAAAGTGAAGGCAAGCATGAATTAGGCTACATCATTAATAAAGAGTATTGGAATGAGGGGCTAGCGACGGAAATTCTACGACCGTTTTTCACTTTGGCTTGCTTCGAATTAGAGCTGTCCGAGGTTTTTGCGACAGTGAATATTGACCATGTGCCATCGATCAAGTTGCTAGAAAAGTTAGGTTTTGTGCAACAAGAAGCCAAACAAGATCAGTTTGGCCCTTATTATTTATATCAATATTCAGCGTATGGAAGTAAAGCGACTACATCTTATGGGGCTGTAGCTCAAAGTGCATAGGTCGAAAGCCGATCATGACTAACTTACCGTGGTAACAATCGTCGCCTAAAGATGAAAACTCAAATTGGTAAACAGTGTGCCAGCGCCATTTTACTTTCACTGCGAGCTCATCAGGCATTTTCAATTTATGACCATTGAAAGCGACACTTAACAGTTGCAAATCCAGTTGCTTACATTTTTTCGCTATGGCTGATTTTGCTAATTCTGACTGCCTACGCTGCTGCCAAAAAAAGAAGCAGAAGAAGCAAAGCAGTAAAATCGCCAGTAGATTATCTATCATTCCTGATGTGTTCCTTTCATGTAATCTGAAGCTTTCTTATTCAGTACCTAATATCTAATACCTAAAACCTAGTATCTAATTTCAAATACCTAGCACCAAATATCAAGATTTATGCTTTTGCTGCTTGTTGAAGTTTGAGCAAAGCATTGGTTAACTCTGGAGATGGGCTTGAATTCAATAGCGGTAAAAAAACCATTCTTAATGCAGGGATCATAACGAGATCGGCAAAAAGTTGATTAAACAGTGTTTGGTTGCCCGTTTGAGCTAAGCGAAGCAGAAATTGCTCGGCAGTGCTCGAGTCTTGTAGGGTTTGCCAACTGCGACCCGCTAACCCAATAAGTACCTCTTGGTGGCTCAGTCTAGGGCTTGATAAGATTTGAGAGATAACCTCGCGGCTGATTGTATCTTTAGCACCGGATAATGCACGTACAAGTGCTGATAGTAAAAATAGATCTGGGTCTTGGCTATTGATTTGATTTTCTGCTAATTCTTGAATACGTTCCGCCAGTTTGTCGGAAATCTTTGTGTGCTCTAAAGCACCTAGTGCTGCATATAATGGTTCACTAGGCAGTTTTGTTAATGCCTTACGTACTGCAACCCCATTTTGCTGGCTGCCCAGTCGAGCGCAAATGTCGGTAATTCCTTGTAACCCTACTGTTTGCCAGTTTTCCCAACCAAGATCACCTGTGAAATAATGTTGGGCATGTTCATAGTATTGGCTTGTTGGTAAGTCTAGCTCAGCTCTTACTTGGCTGTGAAATACTGCCATCTTGTCTTCAGATGGTTTGAACGTGTATGGGTTGTTAGATAGCTTCTGTTGCTGCTCTTCACTCATTTCGCCACTTAGGCGAGTGCCCATGGCTTCAATAACAAACTTTAAGAAGTTACCAACATCCCCTTGGCTTAATAAACCACGTTCATCCAATTTAAACTTTAAGAACCATATCCACGGTTGTTTCTCTGAGTTCCAATAGGCAATCGCAAGATGAGCGTGTTTTTGAAGTGGAAACGGGTAGGGCTGCTTACCCTGTTCAACATCCGCAAATAGGCTGTTATCGACTTTTTGAATGCGTCGGCCTAAATCATAAATATTATATTGGCTGCCACTATTCTTCAGTAACTGGGTAAGAGTATGAATTGTTTCCATGAGTAATAAGGTCCTAACTTTCTTTACTAAATAGATGGTACTCTATGGCCCAATTTCAAGGTCAGAAGACAAATTACTTGGTGAAAAATGACAGCTGCCGCAAAGTTATCTCCCTTGCTTGCTTTACTTGAGCAACAAATGCACGAAGCGAAGCTATGGGAAGTGAGCCCACCATCAGATCAAGCATTAGCAAGTGCTGAACCATTCGCAATCGACACCTTGCAACCTGAACAATGGCTACAATGGGTGTTTATTCAAAAAATGAATATGATGATAAAATTGAATCAGTTGTTGCCTAAAGGCTTTTCAATTTCTCCATATTATAGTGAGGTGTGGAAATTGGATTCTGAAAAGGGTGAGATACTGATTACCTTAGGTAAAATCGATGAGGCTTGTGCGTAATGTTAGAGATTATTTATCAAGATGAGTATTTTGTCGCGGTGAACAAGCCTGCAGGAATGTTGGTTCACCGCTCTTGGCTAGATAAGCACGAAACACAATTTGTTATGCAAACATTGCGAGACCAAATTGGTCAGCATGTATTCCCACTTCATCGATTAGACAGACCTACATCTGGCGTGCTGGTTTTTGCTCTTTCTAGCGAAGTTGCTTCTGAAGTAATGCCAATGTTTGCGAACCATGAGATGCAAAAGACCTATCATGCCATTGTACGAGGCTGGATAGAGGAAGGGGATACTCTTGATTACGCTTTAAAAGTCGAACTGGATAAAATCGCAGATAAGTTTGCTAAAGAGGATAAAGAGCCTCAAGAAGCGGTCACTGTTTATGAACCGTTAGCTAAAGTTGAAGTGCCTTACTCTACCGGGCGATTTCCAACCAGCCGCTATTGCTTGGTTGAGATGATGCCAAAAACGGGCAGGAAGCATCAACTTAGACGTCATATGGCGCATTTAAGACACCCAATTGTAGGTGATACATCCCATGGTGACGGCAAGCATAATCGGTTATTTAGAGATGATTTGGATTCACACCGTTTACTATTACATGCATCGGAATTACGTTTTATCCACCCTTTTACACAAAAAGAGGTGATCATGAGAGCTGGGCTGGACGACACTTGGTTAAGTTTGTTTGAGAAGTTTGGCTGGGATGTTTCGATGGTAGATGAGAAAGGCGATAAAATCGATTGAGGTTTAACTAAAAGTTATAAGAAAAATAAAGGGTTAATGCTCAGCATCAACCCTTTAATTGTATTCGAAATTTAAAAGTTTAAGTGGGTAAGATTCCTACTTTAGTTTTCCTAAATCCGCTTCAATTTCCGCAATTTTACTCGAGACGACTTTTTCAAGGTGTCTTAAATCAGTAAGAATCTTTTCTTTCACATCGATTTCAGCTTTAGGTGCTGGTTTTGTGATCTTGTTTAATTCATCGATAACCAGCGTTAAATTACGGTTTATTTCAGTCACTTCTTTGTACTGATGGCTACCGCTATCAACCAGCACATTCTTGACTTGTCGTGGGTATTTGAATTTCACGCTTTTAGCGAAGAGCTCGCCTTTTTGCTTACGGAAATAAATCTTAAGGATGTCTTTGTGAGCTTCTTGACGAAGAGAGTAGCGTTCAATCTGTTTAGGTTCATGAATACCTAATCCAGTGAGGTTTGGAAACATAAGCGACCTCTAAATTTTTAGTGAAATACATCAATGTTATAAGTTGTGACAGAAATAATGTAGCAGCCAAATGACGAGCTAGATAGCGCTTATCGGTATTATCGTTTAAGTTGTGGGCAAGATCGCTCTATCCCTTACCCACTGTTTCAATTGCCGATGTTTAAACTTCCATACTCGCGAGTTCATTGTTTCGTATGTTGTGAGCGATAAATCGACGGCTTAATTATTCTTTATCAGTTATCAGTTATCAGTTATCAGTTATCAGTTATGGGGCAAGCTCAGAAACGTTCTCAGTAAGTTTCTCTCTCAGAGCTTGCTCTTGCTCTTCAGATAATCGACCACCAGTATCACTGGTAAGAATAAATAAATCTTCCGCTCTTTCACCAATAGTGGTGATTTTCGCGCCGTGTAGATTGATATTAAGCTTGGAGAAAGTCGCGCCAACATGAGCCAATAGACCTGGGGTGTCTAATGCTCTGAACTCCATGAGCGTCCGTTTTTTATTCTTACTTGGTAGAAACTCAACCACCGTTTTTACGGTGAAATGCTGTAAATTTCTAGGGGTTTTCCGGGCTTTGATTTTTGTTGGGCGACCGTCTTCTAACACATGTGTTAGATGTTTAATAACTGCTTTATGGCGGCTTTCGTCAATGGCTTCACCATGCTGATCCAGCACCATGAAAGTATCAAGAACATGACCATCTTTACTGATCATGACTTGAGCATCATGCACGTTAAAATTGCGTCTATCTAACTCAGCTACGACTGAAGCAAAGAGGGCGGGTTGATCTTTGCTGTAAACGAAGACTTCTGTACCACCACGTGTTGATTTCTTACTAATTAGAACAACCGGTTGATTTGGGTTTTCTTGACGAAGCAAGTGCTCACAATGCCAAGCAATCTGTTTGTGCGTATGCCTTAGGAAGTAGTCAGCTTTAAAGCGTTGCCAAAGCACTTCAATTTCACGAGCGGTGAACCCTTCTTTTCTTAATAGTGCAGATGCCATTTGTTGATTGTGGCGAATTCGGTCTCGAACATCGACTGGGTTTTCTAGCCCTCGACGCAGAGCTCGTTGAGTGGAGTGGAAAAGTTCAGCAAGTAAGGTACGTTTCCAGCTGTTCCAAAGTTCTGGGTTGGTTGCGCAGATATCAGCAACGGTTAAACAAACTAAGAACTCTAACCGCTCTTCGTCTCTAACTTGTTTAGCAAACTCGGTGATAACTTCAGGGTCGTAAATATCTCGACGCTGTGCAGTGACGGACATTAACAAGTGATTTTGAACTAACCATGAAACGAGCTTTGCCTCTGGCTTAGAAAGGCCGTGTTCTATACAGAAATCATAGGCTTCGACTGCTCCAATCTCCGAGTGGTCACCTCCTCTGCCTTTACCAATATCGTGGAAAATTGCTGCGAGAATTAACAACTCTTTTTTATAGATTCGAGGATAGACTTCACAGCAGATCGGGTGGCGATCTCGGTTAGAAGCGTAGCTGAAACTATTGATGTGCTTTAATAAACGAATACTGTGCTCGTCTACTGTATAAACGTGGAATAAATCAAACTGCATCTGACCAACGATTTGGCTCCATTGGGGGAGGTAGGCTGAAAGGACCCCAAGTTTATGCATTAAACTGAACGCTTTATGTAAAGCATTAGGATGGCGGACTAAATCCATGAATTTTTCACGAGCAGCAGGAATAGAATGTAGGAATTTATTTAGCCTACGTCTTGCGGTTCTCAACTGGCGAAGTGTAGGAGGGCTAACGCCTTCAATTGAAGAGTCGTTGGCAATATGGATAAACATATCGAGGATGGTTTCCGGTCTTGCTTGGAAAAGTGCAGGCTTGCGAGCCTCGATAAGTGCGCCTCTACGTTGAAAGTCCCCATCAATGATTTCAGCTTCTAGTGTAGCTCCACCATTTATAATCGCTTGATCAAACAATTTAAGCAGCATTTTGTTGAGTTCCGCTACACGACGCAAGGTACGGTAGAACTCTTTCATCATCATTTCGATGCCGCGGTTTCCTTCGCCTGTATAGCCTAAATGTTCGGCAACTTGGACTTGATGGGCGAAGGTGAGCCTGTTGTCATAGCGGCGTAATTCAACGTGTAAAGCAAAACGAACGCGCCATAAGAAATCCTGACACTCCACCAGTTCGCGATATTCGGCATCCGTAAGAAAGCCATATTTACTCATCTCGAGAAGCGAGGTTGCGCCGAAATGTCTACGAGCAACCCAACTTAGTGTATGTATATCCCTCAATCCGCCTGGTGTGGATTTAATATCCGGTTCAAGGTTGTATGTTGTATCGTGATAACGAGCATGGCGACTTTTTTGCTCTTGTATTTTAGCGCGATAAAAAGTTTCGCTGGGCCAGAACGAATCGGAATCTACTTTCCGTTTGAGAATTTTAAAGGTGTCTTCACTTCCACAAAGTAAGCGAGACTCTTGAAGGTTGGTGGCAACGGTTAAATCGTCTCCTCCAATTTCAATGCACTCCTCAATGGTTCGTACTGCGTGACCTACTTCTAACCTTAAGTCCCATAACATAGTAATGAATTGGCTGACTTTCTCACCTAGGGCTGCTGGTAGCGTTTTCTTTGAAACAACGAGAATGTCGATATCTGACAGTGGATGAAGTTCTCCTCTTCCATATCCTCCAACCGCTACCAAACTTATATGGGGCAAATCACTGAAACCAAAATACCGCCACAAGCGGTTAAGCAGTAAATCCATATACTCAGAGCGTCCAAGCACAAGATCTGTTACTGGGTGGTGGTTAAGAAATTCGTTTTTTTGATAGAGCGTAAAACCTTCTAACTGGCTTTTTAACTCTGATATATCAATTTGTTCATCAGTGAACATGAGAGGAGATTGGTACGGCATTGTTTGCTATCCATGCAGGTCGAGATAAATTCAATTTAACAGATGTTGAACATGGAA
Organism: Vibrio sp. 99-70-13A1; assembly: GCF_013114625.1. Classification (GTDB taxonomy): domain Bacteria; phylum Pseudomonadota; class Gammaproteobacteria; order Enterobacterales; family Vibrionaceae; genus Vibrio. Next base: position 56,706 of record NZ_VTXD01000030.1, on the reverse strand, counting down.
CTGAAGGGATTAGATAAAAAATATCCCCGCATAAGCGAGGATAGGAGAGTTATTAGTCTAATAATGACCATCATTTGAATTATGATGGCATCTTAGTTTGTGATTTATACGTTTTTCATGATGCGCGGAATCGCGTCGTCACTACGTAAAGTCAGCACTTCACAGCCAGTTTCAGTGACAACTAGAGTGTGTTCCCATTGCGCAGAGTTCTTGCTGTCACCAGTGTATACAGTCCAGTTATCTTCATCGTCTAGACTACAACCGAATTTTCCTGCGTTAATCATTGGCTCAATAGTGAAACACATACCCGCTTTTAACACGGTACGGTCATTATTTTTGTAATGAACAACTTGAGGATCTTCGTGGAATTCAGAACCAATCCCATGACCGCAGTAATCTTTAACAATTGAAAATTTTGCACGAGGGTTGTTCTTGTTATTTGTCTTTATGTATTTCTCAATTGCTGTACCAACTTTACCCAGTTGTACTCCTGGTTTTACTTGGCGCATGCCTTCATAAAGTGCTTCTTGTGCCACCATGCATAAGCGTTTGTTAGCAGGAGATACTTCACCAACTAGGAACATTTTTGACGTGTCACCGTGGAAGCCTTGTGGGCGAACGCTAAGATCTGCATTCTCGTCATCAGGAACAATCACAGTGATGTCGACGTTCAGAATATCACCGTCTTTTAAAACCGCTGGTTTCAACTGACCATTGCTGCCCATTTCATCTTGTGATGCTGGTATGCCATGGCAAACAACGTGGTTGATAGATGTGCAGATTGATTTAGGGAAACCATGATAGTCAAGTGGTGCTGAGTATGCGCCTTTTGCTAGTGCGTACTCATGACAGATCGTGTTCAGTTCCTCTGTTGTTGTACCCACCTGGATGTGAGGTTCAATCATTTCTAGGATTTCAGCGGCAAGCTTGCCAGCAACGCGCATCTTTGCTATTTCATCAGCAGTTTTAATTTTTACAGCCATTGTATGTCTCTTAAATTCTGTAGCACCTGAGTGTGCATATGGCGCTATTCTAGCAGTGCAGCATATAAGCGCAACAATCCGATAACCCGAGAAGGAAAGTGGTTTTAGATAATTGGCGTTTTATAGCAAATTTTAGAGATCATATAAGCGATTTATTTTTGGCTAAAGATTCGGTGTGATCTCACCGAGATTCTTATTTTTTTCTAGCCAAAGATAGACGAAATATGGTATAAAGCGCGCCGGACACAAGGACTGATTTCTCCATATTGGCGAATTAGGCTTTCTGTCTATACTAATTATCTTTAAATCACACACATTTCGACACATGTTCCGGGGTGCCTCAACAATAAAACTGCTTGTGCTTAAACAAGTAGATGTTAGGGGTCGGATTTATGGGAAATGTGGAGGCCTAACCCCATAGAGGATTTTAAAATGGCAACTGTATCAATGCGCGATATGCTTAAAGCTGGTGTTCACTTCGGTCACCAAACTCGTTACTGGAACCCAAAAATGAAGCCATTCATCTTTGGTGCTCGTAACAAAGTACATATCATCAACCTAGAAAAAACTGTACCAATGTTCAACGACGCTCTAGCTGAAATTGCTAAAGTTGGCGAGAAGAAAGGTAAAGTTCTATTTGTTGGTACTAAGCGTGCTGCATCTGAAGCTGTTAAAGAAGCTGCTATCAACAGCAACCAATTCTACGTTAACAACCGCTGGTTAGGCGGTATGCTAACGAACTACAAAACTGTTCGTCAGTCTATCAAGCGTCTGAAAGAACTTGAAGCGCAAGCTCAAGACGGTACTTTCGACAAGCTTACTAAGAAAGAAGCTCTAATGCGCACTCGTGAAATGGAGAAGCTAGAGAAGTCTCTTGGTGGTATTAAGAACATGGGCGGCCTACCTGACGCTCTATTCGTAATCGATGCTGACCACGAACACATCGCAGTTAAAGAAGCTAACAACCTAGGTATCCCAGTTTACGCTGTAGTTGATACTAACTCTAACCCAGACGGCATTGACTTCATCATTCCTGGTAATGACGATGCAATCCGTGCAGTACAGCTTTACCTAAACGCTGCTGCTGATGCGGTTAAAGAAGGCCGTAACAAAGATGTTGTTATCGCTGCTGCTGCTGAAAAAGACGGTTTCGTAGAAGCTGAATAATAGCGGCTCTGAGCCATATTTAGTTCATATTCAACTGTCATTATTGATAGCTGAAACAAACTAAATACAGTCAATATCAGGGGCCATTTAATGAGGCCCCTGTTTTTTATCTTTTTTAGAATTAACTGAGGAATAGAGAATGGCAACTGTAACTGCAGCTCTAGTTAAAGAACTTCGTGAACGCACAGCTGCGGGCATGATGGAATGTAAAAAAGCGCTTGTTGCTGCTGAAGGCGACATCGAGCTAGCAATTGAAAACATGCGTAAATCTGGCGCAGCGAAAGCAGCTAAAAAAGCTGGTAACGTTGCTGCTGAAGGCACAATCATCATTAAAGAAGAAGCTGGCGTTGCTGCTCTTCTTGAAGTTAACTGCCAAACTGATTTCGTAGCTAAAGATGCAGGTTTCCTTGCATTCGCTAACGAAGTTGCTGAAGCTGCTCTAGCAGAGCGTTTAGATATCGTTGCACTTCAAGCTAAATTTGAAGACGCACGTATTGCGCTAGTAACTAAAATCGGTGAAAACATCAGCATCCGTCGCGTTGAGCTTGTTGAAGGTGTAGCACTTGCTTCTTACCGTCACGGCGAAAAAATCGGTGTTGTAGTTGCTGGTGAAGGCGAAGCTGAAACGCTTAAGCACATCGCTATGCACGTTGCTGCTTCTAAGCCTGAGTACGTTAACCCATCTGACGTACCTGCTGACGTAGTAGAAAAAGAAAAAGCTGTTCAAGTAGAAATCGCTATGAACGAAGGCAAGCCTCAAGAGATCGCTGAGAAAATGGTTATCGGCCGTATGAAGAAATTCACGGGCGAAGTATCTCTTACTGGTCAAGCTTTCATCATGGAACCTAAGAAAACTGTTGCTGACATTCTTAAAGAGAAAGGCGCATCAGTATCTACCTTCGTTCGTTTAGAAGTTGGTGAAGGTATCGAGAAAGCTGCTGAAATGAGCTTCGCAGACGAAGTTGCAGCGGTACAACAAGGTTAATCCTTAGTGTATTGATTGAATAAAGACCGTGGCCATTGCTGCGGTCTTTTTATGACTAGTGCTTTTCAATGAATATTAGTTCATGTTTTAGAATTTAGCCGTTATGAATGAAAATTGCTTTAAGCATTTAGTTTTCATCCATGACTGTTAATCATCAACTTTTTTTAAAGGTAAACTCCATGACTACGAACCCTAAACCAGCGTATCAACGTATCCTGTTAAAACTTAGCGGTGAAGCCCTGCAAGGCGAAGAAGGTTTTGGTATTGATCCAACGATCCTTGATCGTATGGCTCAAGAAGTGAAAGAATTGGTAGAACTTGGTGTTCAAGTTGGTGTTGTTATCGGCGGTGGTAACCTTTTCCGTGGTGCAGGTCTTGCTGAAGCAGGTATGAACCGCGTTGTTGGCGACCACATGGGTATGCTTGCAACGGTAATGAACGGCCTTGCAATGCGCGACGCTTTACACCGTGCTTACGTAAACGCACGTGTAATGTCTGCAATTCCTCTTAAAGGTGTATGTGACGATTACAACTGGGCTGATGCAATCAGTCAACTGCGTCAAGGTCGCGTTGTGATCTTCTCTGCTGGTACAGGTAATCCATTCTTCACTACAGATTCTGCTGCGTGTCTACGTGGTATCGAAATCGAAGCTGACGTCGTTCTAAAAGCGACGAAAGTAGATGGTGTATTTACGGCTGACCCAGTAGCAAACCCAGACGCAGAGCTGTATGATACTTTGTCTTACAACACGATTCTTGAGAAAGAATTGAAAGTAATGGATTTGGCTGCATTTACGCTAGCTCGTGATCACAAAATGCCGATCCGTGTATTTAACATGAATAAACCAGGCGCATTACGTCGCGTGGTTATGGGTGAAACTGAAGGTACATTAATCAGCGATGCTGACTAATTTTTCGGGCTTGTTAAGGTTTACACTTTGGCAAGCTTATCCCTATCACTCCAAATAAAAAGCTTTCTTGAAGAAAGAACATAATCAAGGTGAAATTGTGATTAACGAAATTAAAAAAGACGCTCAAGAGCGCATGGTAAAAAGTGTTGATGCACTAAAAAACAGCCTGCAAAAGATTCGTACAGGTCGTGCTCACCCGAGCCTACTTTCTGGCCTGACAGTTGAGTACTACGGTGCACCAACGCCTTTAAGCCAAGTTGCTAACGTAATTGCTGAAGATGCTCGTACTCTAGCTATTACCGTATTTGATAAAACACTTACACCACTTGTTGAAAAGGCGATCATGACGTCTGACCTAGGTCTAAACCCTATGTCTGCAGGAACGGTTATCCGTGTTCCACTTCCAGCATTAACGGAAGAGCGTCGTAAAGACCTAGTTAAAATCGTACGTGGTGAAGCTGAAGGTGGTCGTGTTGCTATTCGTAACATCCGTCGTGACGCAAATGGCGATCTAAAAGCACTTCTTAAAGATAAAGAAATTTCTGAAGATGAAGATCGTAAAGCACAAGATGAAATTCAAAAGCTAACTGATGCTGCAGTAAAAAATGTAGATGAAGTACTAGCTGGTAAAGAAAAAGAGTTGATGGAAGTTTAATTTTCCTTATTCTTTATGTTGGAAAAACGCTGCACTCACACAGTTCAGCGTTTTTTTATGCTAATCTGTCCAGCTGTTAGAATGTAGTTCACTCTTTTATGCATAATTCTCAAGTATTCTCAGATTCCCTTCCTAAACATATTGCTATCATTATGGATGGCAATGGTCGTTGGGCTAAAGCTCAAGGCAAGCCTCGCGTCTTTGGCCATAAAAATGGTGTAAAAGCAGTCAGAAAAACCATTTCTTCAGCCGCTAAATTAGGTATTAAAGCCGTATCTTTATTCGCTTTTAGTAGTGAAAACTGGCGTCGCCCTGAAGCTGAAGTTGGTGTGCTGATGGAGCTTTTTATTACCGTCTTATCCAGCGAAGTAAAAAAGCTTCACAAAAACAACTTACAACTTCGAGTTATTGGAGACAAAAGTCGCTTCAATGAACGTTTACAAAAAAAAATTGAAGAAGCTGAAACTCTAACCAGTACTAATACAGGTATGGTTATCAATATTGCGGCCAACTATGGTGGTAAATGGGATATCCAACAGGCAGTAAAATCGATCTCTCAAAAAGTACAAGATGGGAGCTTAGATGTTGAGGCTATTGATGAGTCTTTAATTACACAGCATCTTACCATGTCTGATATTCCAGAAGTTGACCTGTTGATCCGTACTAGTGGTGAATGCCGAATTAGTAATTTTATGCTTTGGCAACTCGCTTATGCCGAGATGTATTTTACGGAGCAGTATTGGCCTGATTTTAATGAAGATAGTCTTATTGAAGCCGTTACTTGGTTTATTAATCGAGAGCGTCGATTTGGATGTACAGGCGAACAAGTCAAAGCATTGATGGAAACCGAATAAGGATTTATTAGTTTGAAACAACGAATTATTACAGCGTTGATTTTAGCTCCCCTAGTTATTCTAGGTATTTTTGAGTTAGCACTGCCCCATTTTATTTTGGCCCTTGCTGCCATTACAATTTTAGGCTTTTGGGAGTGGACTCAATTTGTTGAAAGCAAATCTCGATATTTAGCACTTGTACCGACGGTTGCAATTAGTGCACTTAGCCTTGTTTTTATCCCCTTCGATGCATTCAGTTTAAATGACATTTCAAGTGCTCATTACGCAATATTAAGTGCTGGGTTTATCTGGTGGATAATTGCCAGTGGGTTAGCCATTAGTTATCCAAAATCTTTACCTTCATGGCAAAAATCAACGGTATTGAGGCATGGCTTTGGTCTGCTAACGTTACTCCCGTTTTTTTGGAGTATCATTATTTTAAGAGCGACAAACATCAACGTCGATCCTTATCATGGTGCAAAATTAGTGATGTTTGTTTGCTTTATCGTTTGGGCTGCTGACAGTGGAGCATATTTCACAGGAAAGAGTATTGGTAAGCGAAAAATGGCGCCATCGGTTAGCCCTAATAAGACAATTGAGGGTTTAATTGGCGGGATTATCACGGCTTTAGTCGTTGCGTGGATCTTTGCTGGCGTATTTGATATTCAATTTACTAGCCCTGTTCACATGGTTGTTATTACATTAATAACTGTAGTGATTTCTGTGCTGGGCGACCTTGTTGAAAGTATGTTCAAACGAGTCTCCGGGATAAAAGACAGCAGTAATCTTATTCCTGGCCACGGTGGCATATTAGATAGAATTGATAGTTTAACCGCTGCTTTCCCTGTCTTTGCTCTGCTTTATCTAGCATTCTAATAAATAAGGGCAGACATTCTGCCCTTTATTACATCTCAACGGTCATACGCAATGCGATATATAACGATTCTTGGCGCTACTGGTTCTATAGGAACGAGTACATTAAAAGTTGTTGAACAAAATCCTCAGCAATATTCAGTAATTGGTTTAGCAGCTGGCTCCAATGTCGAGAAGATGATCGAATTGATCGACAGATGGAAGCCTAAGTATGTCGCTATGGCTTGTCCTGAAGCCGCTAGCAAGCTAGCCGATACGCTTAAGTCAAATAACCTTGATATTATTGTTCTTTCAGGGCCTGAAGGGATGTGTCAGATTGCTTCTCTTGAAGAAGCCGATACCGTTATGGCTGCAATTGTTGGAGCTGCTGGGTTACTTCCTACAATGGCGGCAGTAAAGGCTGGTAAGCGCGTATTACTTGCAAATAAAGAAGCTTTGGTCATGTCTGGTCAGCTTTTTATTGATGCCGTTAAACAATATGGAGCAGAACTTCTACCAGTTGATAGTGAACATAACGCAATTTTCCAGTGCTTAAATGAGAAGGTTCAGACGAACTTAGGTCGTTGTGATCTTAAAGCTCATGGCGTCAATCATATTTTGCTGACGGGATCTGGTGGTCCTTTTCGATATGCCGAAGTGAAAGAGCTCGATACCGTCACCCCAGAACAAGCTATTGCTCACCCTAACTGGTCTATGGGCCCCAAGATATCTGTAGACTCCGCAACCATGATGAACAAAGGCTTAGAGTTTATCGAGGCTAAGTGGTTATTTAACGCTTCTGAAGAACAGCTAAAAGTCATTATTCATCCGCAGTCAGTTATCCACTCCATGGTTCAATATAAAGATGGCTCTGTACTTGCGCAGATGGGAGAGCCTGATATGGCGACGCCTATTGCCTTATCTCTGTCTTACCCTGATAGAATTGAAGCTGGAGTTCAAGCTTTAGACTTTACAAAAGTGGGTGAGCTAACTTTTCTTGAACCTGACTTTGCTCGTTATCCTTGCCTAAAACTGGCAATAGATGCTTGCTACAAGGGGCAGCATGCTACAACTGCAATTAATGCAGCCAATGAAGTTGCAGTTGATGCTTTTTTGAGCTCTACAATTAAATTCACACAGATTGCCATGATCAATGAGCATGTAATGAACAAAGTCTGCGAACAATATAGCCCTGATGAGTTAGATAGCTTGGAAAGCTTGATAGAGCTAGATAATATAGCGCGTAAATTTGCCGTTAAATTTATTGAAGAGAATCTATCATGACAGGAGTTTTGTGGAACTTTGCCTCCTTTATAGTCGCTCTGGGTATTCTGGTTGCCGTACATGAATATGGCCATTTTTGGGTAGCTAGGCGTTGTGGTGTAAAAGTTGAAAAATTCTCAATTGGTTTTGGTAAATCAATTTGGAGCAAGGTTGGGCGTGACGGCACTGAATATAGCCTTTCTATTATCCCTTTAGGTGGATATGTGAAAATGCTAGACAGCCGGGTCGATGATATTCCTGCTGACCAGCATCAATATGCCTTTGATAAAAAACCTTTATGGAAGCGAAGCTCAATCGTTGCCGCGGGACCTGCATTTAATTTTATTTTTGCTATTTTTGCTTACTGGCTTGTTTTCCTTATTGGCATTCCTGCGGTAAAGCCCGTTATCGGCGAAGTGACGCCTCAGTCTATTGCGGCGCAGTCAGGAATTGAAACGGGAATGGAACTTAAATCCATTTCAGGAATCAAAACCGCTGATTGGGAATCTGTAAATATGGGTTTGATTTCTCATATCGGTGACGAATCAATAGCAATGACTGTCACCACGCCTGATAATATTGGTGTAGAGCAGCATATAGTGGTTGATACCTCTGAGTGGAAGTTTAATCCAGAGACTGAATCCGCTATGGGGTCATTAGGGTTTTTACCTTACACCCCAGAAATATCGACTGTGTTAGCTCAAATAATTGAGGATGGCGCAGCAAAGCAAGCTGGTTTTGAGGCGGGAGATAACATCGTCGCAATTGATGGGCAGAAGATTGAGCGCTGGCAATCCGTTGTTGAGCTTATTCGTTCAAATCCCAACAACACTCTGCAAGTGGTTGTATTACGAAGCGGTTATGAAGTCGAACTGACTTTGACTCCAAAGAGTCGTAACGCTGCAGACGGTACAAGTATTGGTTATGCTGGCATTGCTCCTGAAGTCGCAGAGTGGCCTGAAAATTATCGCTTTGAATTACAATTTGGTGTAATTGAATCTATAGGTAAAGCGATAGATAAAACAGGGCAAGTCATTGGGCTGACCGCGAGCATGTTGAAAAAATTGATTGTGGGTGATGTTGGTCTCAATAATTTGAGCGGCCCGATTTCAATTGCTAAAGGCGCTGGTACTACTGCTGAGTATGGGTTGGTGTACTTTTTAGGTTTCTTAGCCTTAATTAGTGTCAATTTAGGTATTATAAATTTAGTTCCACTGCCTATGTTAGATGGTGGGCATTTACTCTTTTTCGCTATTGAAGCAATCACTCGTAAACCTGTCCCTGAAAAAATTCAGGAAATGGGATATCGACTGGGAGGTGCGATTATTTTCTCACTTATGGCTCTAGCAATATTTAACGATTTTACTCGTCTGTGAATGGTTTCTCACAGGTTTTAGTAGTAGCAAGGAATAATTAGAATAAGTATGGCGATTAAGAAAATCCTGTTCGCAAGCCTCTTGGCCACAAGCGTCGCTGCGAACGGTTCACAAAACTTTGTAGTTCAAGATATTCAAATTGAAGGCTTACAGCGTGTTGCTTTAGGTGCTGCTTTATTGAAAATGCCAGTTCGTATTGGTGATGAATTAAGCCCGAATGATGTGTCTGAAATTATTCGAGCATTATATGCCTCTGGTAACTTTGAAGATGTAAAAGTATTGCGCGATGAAGGGGCTTTAATTGTTCAAGTTAAAGAGCGTCCGACAATTGCTAGCATTTCATTTTCAGGTAATAAAGCAATTAAAGAAGAGCAGCTTCAGCAGAACCTTGATGCGTCAGGTGTTCGCGAAGGTGAGGCTCTAGACCGAACAACATTGAGTAACATTGAAAAAGGTCTAGAGGACTTTTATTACAGTGTTGGTAAGTACAATGCTACGGTAAAAGCGGTTGTCACACCTCTTCCTCGTAATCGTTCTGATTTGAAATTCATTTTTACTGAAGGTGTATCTGCAAAAATTCAGCAAATAAACTTCATTGGTAATGAAGTTTATTCCGATGCTGATTTACTCGGTCGCTTTAACTTAAATGTAGATGTTGCTTGGTGGAACTTCCTAGCGGATGAAAAATATCAGAAGCAAGTACTAGCTGGTGATATTGAGGCTCTAAAGTCTTACTACCTAGATCGCGGTTATTTGAAGTTTAAAGTTGATTCAACTCAAGTTGCTATCTCGCCAGATAAAAAGGGCGTATACATTACCCTAGGGCTTGATGAAGGCGAAGCTTATACGGTCAAGGATGTCTCTTTTCGTGGTGAGTTAATTGGGCGTGAAGACGATTTTAAAGCTCTGGTCCCATTTGAAGATGGTGATACCTATAACGGCTCTAGAGTGACAAGCTTAGAAGAAGACGTGAAGCGAGTTCTTGGTGAGTCTGGCTATGCATACCCTCAAGTTCGTACTATTCCTGAGTTTGACGATGAAACAAATGAAGTATCGCTTGTCATCAATGTTGAAGCTGGAAGTCGTATCTATGTTCGCGATATTCGTTTCTCAGGAAACAATTCAACCAAAGATGAAGTTTTGCGCCGTGAAATGCGTCAAATGGAAGGCAGTTGGTTAAACTCGAAAGCTATTGATACCGGTAAAGGTCGTTTGAATCGTTTAGGTTTCTTTGAAACAGTTGATGTACAAACGGTTCGAGTGCCCGGAAGTGAAGACCAAGTCGACTTGGTTTACAACGTTAAAGAAGCAAACTCTGGCAGTGTGAACTTTGGTGTCGGCTACGGTACTGAGTCGGGTGTGAGTTTCCAAGTTGGTTTACAGCAGGATAACTTTGCAGGCTCTGGTGACCGTGTTGGTATCAGTGCGATGATGAATGACTACCAGAAAAATGTAAGCTTGGATTATCGAGACCCGTACTGGACTCTGGATGGTGTAAGTCTTGGTGGTAAGATTTTCTACAATACATTTGAAGCTTCTGAAGCGGGTATTGTTGACTATACCAACGAAAGTTATGGTGCCAGTCTGACATGGGGTTTCCCTATGGATGAGTTGAACCGTATTGACCTTGGTGTTGGTTATACGCATAACAAAATTGGTAATGTTCCTACTTATATTCAAGTTGAACAATTTGCGAAAAGTATTGGTCAGTATGGTGACGAAAATATTTTGGTGAATGACTTTGATGCGAATATTTCATGGACTCGTAATAACTTAAACCGTGGCTTTTTCCCAACGGCTGGTAACCACCAGCGTGCATTCTTTAAAATGACGGTACCAAGTTCAGACGTTCAATATTTTAAAGCGCAGTATGATGTAAAACATTACATTCCTCTGACGAAAAAGCATGAATTCACTCTGTTGATGCGTGGTCGTTTAGGCTACGGTAATGGTTATGGTCAAACCGATGGTAACGACAACTTGTTCCCATTCTATGAGAACTACTACGCAGGTGGCTTTACAACTTTACGTGGTTTCGGTTCGAACTCAGCTGGTCCTAAAGCTGTGTATGCTGATGGCGGCGGTAATAACCCTAACCATACATCGGTAACTGATGACTCTGTTGGTGGTAACGCAGTAGCGTTAGCAAGTTTAGAACTTATTGTTCCAACACCATTTGCTTCTGACGAAGCACGTAGCCAAATCAGAACCAGTGTCTTCTTCGATATGGCGAGTGTTTGGGATACTGAGTTTAATTATCAGAGCAGCAACCAGATAACATCAGGTGGTCAGTACTATTACGACTACTCAGACCCAACGAATTATCGAGCTTCATATGGTGCGGCTTTACAGTGGATGTCACCAATGGGACCACTTGTATTCTCAATTGCTAAACCAACAAAAATTTACGAAGGTGATGATGAAGAATTCTTTACATTCACCATTGGTAGAACTTTCTAAAATTTAAAGGACAATATTTTGAATAAAATGATTAAAGCAGCAGGCTTAGGTCTTGTAGTACTGAGTTCATCTTTCTTTGCAACAGCTGCAGAAGCTGCACAAAAAGTCGGATACGTTAACACTGCTCAAGTATTTCAAGCTTTGCCTCAGCGTGACGTTGTTCTTCAGAAAATGCAGGAAGAATTTAAAGACAAAGCAGCAGAGCTTCAAAGCATTCAAGTAGAAGCTAAAACTAAAATTGAAAAGCTGAAGCGTGATGGCGAGCTACTCGGTCCTGATGAAGTGGAAAAACTTCGTATCGAAATTGGTCAACTAGACAGCAAGTATAAAATTAAAGCTCAGGCTTTAGAGAAAGCGAGCCAACGCCGCGAAGCTCAAGAAAAGCAAAAACTGTTTAAAGTGATTCAAGATGCTGTACAAAAAGTAGCTGAGAAAGAAGGCTACGATCTTGTTGTTGATATTCAAGCAATGCAGTACGGCAAACCTGAATACAATATCTCTGAAAAAGTAATTAAAGCACTGAAATAATTTATGAAAAATCTGACTTTAGCCGAAATAGCAACAATCACTGGTGGTGAACTTCACGGTGATGGTGATGCGATTATCTCAGCAATCGCTCCAATGGATAAAGCAAAAGAAGGGGATATTACATTCCTTTCTAATGCGAAATACAGTAAGCATTTAGAGAGCTGTAATGCATCAGCCGTAATGGTTAAGTCTACAGAATTAGAGCTGTGTTCGAGTAACGCAATCGTTGTTGCTGACCCTTATATTGCTTTTGCAAAGGTGTCACAAGTTATGGACACAACGCCGGCTCCCGCTTGTGAAATTGCAGACTCTGCCGTTATTGCAAGCACTGCCACCATAGGTACTAATGTTTCAATTGGCGCTAATGCTGTGATTGAAACTGGCGCTGTACTTGGCGATAACGTTGTTATTGGAGCTGGGTGTTTCATTGGCAAGAATGCAAAGGTTGGGGCGGGGACTAAGCTTTGGGCAAACGTCAGTATCTATCATGATGTTGTTTTAGGTGAAGCTTGTTTGGTTCAATCTAGTACTGTTATCGGATCTGATGGCTTTGGCTATGCGAATGAAAAAGGCGAGTGGATTAAGATCCCACAAGTCGGTTCTGTTCAAGTAGGTAATCGAGTTGAGATTGGCGCGTGTACTACGATAGACCGTGGCGCTCTGGATGACACAATTATCGAAGATAACGTTATTCTCGATAACCAACTTCAAATTGCCCATAACGTGCACATCGGATATGGTTCAGCGATAGCGGGTGGTACTATTATTGCTGGCAGTACAAGCCTAGGTAAATACTGCATAGTTGGTGGTGGTTGTGTGATTAATGGACACATTGAAATCACTGATGGAGTCACAATTACCGGAATGGGAATGGTGATGCGCAGTATTACTGAAAAAGGTATGTACTCCTCAGGTATTCCATTGCAATCCAATAAAGATTGGCGCAAGACAGCGGTTCACGTTCATCGTATTGATGAAATGAACAAGCGTTTAAAAACTGTCGAAAAGCAAATCGAAAAGAATGTGGAATCATAATTCCATTTTCTAATAAAAGGCTCGCGAAAGGCGGGCCTTTTTCGTTTATAATCCCCATAATTGAATAAAGAATCCAAATAGGAATACGACTTTGACTACTGAACAGAAAACGATGAATATTACTGAAATTCAGGAGCTACTTCCTCATCGCTACCCATTCTTAATGATTGATCGTGTGACTAACTTCGATGAAGCTAAAACGCTAACAGCTATTAAGAATGTCTCTGTGAATGAGCCTCAATTCACTGGCCATTTCCCACAATTACCAGTATTCCCAGGTGTTCTAATTTTAGAAGCAATGGCTCAAGCGACTGGTTTGTTGGCATTTAAATCGTTTGGTGCACCATCTGAAAATGAACTGTACTATTTTGCGAGTGTCGATAAAGCTAAATTCCGCAAGCCTGTTGTTCCTGGTGACCAGCTAGTGATTGAAGTTGAATTTTTGAAAGAACGACGTGGTATTGCTTCATTTACTGGTGTTGCCAAAGTTGACGGCGACGTGGTGTGTTCAGCTGAACTTAAGTGTGCTCGTAGAGAGTTTTAATATGATTCATGAAACCGCAAAAATTCATCCAGCAGCCGTAATTGAAGGTAATGTGACTATTGGTGCTAATGTGTCTGTAGGTCCATTTACTTATATTGCGGGTAATGTAACGATTGGTGACGACACAGAAGTGATGTCACATGTTGTAATCAAAGGTCATACTACGATTGGTAAAGAGAACCGAATTTTCCCTAATGCGGTCATCGGCGAAGAAAACCAAGATAAAAAGTACGGTGGCGAAGAAACAACGGTAGTGATTGGAGACCGTAACGTTATTCGAGAAGCGGTACAGATCCACCGTGGTACGACTCAAGACAAAGCAACCACAGTGATTGGTGACGACAACTTACTTTGTGTAAATGCTCACGTAGCGCATGATGTTATCGTTGGTAACCACACTCACATTGGTAACAACGCTATCCTTGGTGGTCACGTTACAGTTGGTGATTACGCTGGTGTTATGGCTCTTTCTGCGATTCACCCGTTTTGTTCAATTGGCGCTTATGCGTACATTGGCGGTTGTTCTGCGGTTGTTCAAGATGTACTGCCGTACGTGCTTGCGCAGGGTAACCATGCAGCGCCGTTTGGTCTTAACCTAGTGGGCTTGAAGCGTAACGGGTTTGAGAAACCAGAAATCCGAGCACTTCAAAAAGCGTATAAAGAGCTTTACCGTTCAAGTAAAACTTTAGAGGAAGCTAAGGTTACTCTTACTGAGATGGCAGTAGAATTTCCTTCAATTACCCCTATGTTGGATATGCTTGAAAATTCAGAACGCGGTATTATTCGATAGCGATTTGAATTGGAGTAAAGAAAAGATCGCCTACTATTGAGCGATCTTTTTTGTTTTAAGCTTGGATGAAATTAGGAAGAATAATGACCGAACAGCTACCACAATCTCAACAGCCGTCACTGTCCCAAAAGCAGTCTCAAACATTATCTGCAGACGTCAATGTAGACTCTAGACCAATAAGAGTTGGTATCGTCGTGGGTGAACTTTCTGGTGATACCCTAGGTGAAGGTTTCATCAAAGCGATCAAATCCAAATACTCTAACGCAGAGTTTGTTGGTATCGGTGGTCCTAAAATGAATGCGTTAGGCTGCGACTCTCTTTTTGATATGGAAGAGTTAGCTGTTATGGGGTTAGTTGAGGTATTAGGTCGATTGCCTAGGCTGCTGAAAGTTAAAGCCGAACTGGTTAAGTATTTTACTCAAAACCCACCAGATGTTTTTGTTGGTATCGATGCTCCTGATTTTAATCTGAGACTTGAATTAGATTTGAAAAATGCGGGTATAAAGACGGTTCATTATGTGAGTCCTTCTGTTTGGGCTTGGCGTCCGAAGCGAATTTTCAAAATTGATAAAGCAACGGATCTGGTTCTTGCATTTTTACCCTTTGAAAAGGCTTTCTACGACAAATATAACGTTGCATGTGAGTTTATTGGCCATACATTGGCTGATGCGATTCCATTACAGTCGGACAAACACCAAGCTCGTGAATACTTACAGTTAGAAACTGACAAACAGTGGTTGGCTGTTTTACCAGGCAGTCGAGGTGGTGAAGTAGCATTAATTGCTAAGCCATTTATTGAGACTTGCCAACGCATTAAGCAAAAATATCCCGAAATAGGTTTTGTGGTTGCAGCCGTTAATGAAAAGCGTAAACAGCAGTTTATAGACATTTGGCGAGCAACAGCCCCTGAATTAGATTTTGTCATCGTTGAAGATACGGCGCGTAATGTCATCACAGCAGCTGATGCAGTATTGCTTGCATCAGGAACGGTTGCATTAGAATGTATGCTGATCAAACGCCCTATGGTTGTGGGTTATCAAGTTAATAAGCTCACAGGTTGGATCGCTCAAAAGTTGTCGATTACAGAGTTTGTGTCTCTTCCAAATGTTCTAGCCGGTGAAGAGTTAGTTAAAGAGTTCATTCAAGAAGAGTGTCACCCAGATTTCTTGTATCCAGCAATGGATAAAGTGCTTTCTAGTGATAATTCTGAATTGATAGCTAAGTTTACTGAAATGCATCAATGGATCAAAAAAGATGCCGACCAACAAGCTGCGAATGCAGTTCTAAAATTAATAGAGAAATAAAATGGCAGCTACTGAAAAAAAAGAACTTCCACCTTTTGAATATCCATCAGGTTATCAGCTAATTGCTGGTATTGATGAAGTTGGAAGAGGTCCGCTGGTCGGGGATGTTGTGACTGCTGCTGTTATTCTTGATCCAAACAACCCAATTGAAGGGTTGAATGACTCCAAGAAACTTTCTGAGAAGAAGCGGCTTGCCCTTTTTCCTGAGATCAAAGAAAAGGCGTTAGCTTGGTCTATTGGGCGATGCTCTCCACAAGAAATTGATGAATGGAATATTTTGCAGGCAACTATGATTGCAATGCAAAGAGCGATAGCGGGGTTACCCACTCAGCCAGACCTTGCCCTAATTGATGGCAATAGAGTCCCTGATTTACCTATGGATGGTATTGCAGTCGTGAAAGGCGATTTAAGAGTTGCGGAAATCAGTGCCGCTTCAATTATTGCGAAAGTCGTTCGTGATCAAGAGATGGAAGAATTGGACAAGCTGCACCCGGAGTTTGGTTTTGCTAAGCATAAAGGTTATCCGACTAAAGCGCATTTTGAAGCGATTGAGAAGTATGGCGTAACCGAGCAATACCGTAAAAGTTTTAAACCGGTTAAGCGAATTTTAGGTTTAGATTAACCTTGTTTAACTAGTGCGTAAGAAAATAGAATACACCCAGTTAGAACCCTAGGCGATAACGTCTAGAACTCAGGAATAATAATGTCAGATCCGAAATTTGTTCACCTGCGCGTACACAGTGATTTTTCAATGGTAGATGGCCTTTCTAAAGTGCCACCACTTGTTAAAAAAGTCGCTGAAATGGGCATGCCAGCATTAGCTCTTACCGACTTCACTAACCTTTGCGGTTTGGTGAAGTTTTACGGTACTGCCCATGGGTGTGGGGTTAAGCCAATCATTGGTGCAGATTTCTTAATGCAATCCGCTGAATTTGGTGATGAGCTGACTAAACTCACAGTAATAGCAACCGATAATAAAGGTTATAACAACCTTACATTATTGATTTCTAAAGCCTACTTGAGAGGTCATGTTCAGCATCAACCTGTCATCGACAAAGAATGGCTGGTAGAGAATGCTGAAGGGCTGATCATTTTATCTGGGGCTAAAGAGGGGGAAGTTGGTAAGGCACTTCTAAAAGGTAACCAAGAATTGGTTGAAAGCTGTGTTCAGTTTTATCAAACACACTTTGCTGATCGCTTTTATCTTGAATTAATCCGAACGGGGCGTCCTGATGAAGAGTCTTATCTTCATTTTGCCTTAGAGCTTGCAGAACAAGTTGAGCTTCCTGTTGTTGCGACCAATGAAGTTGTTTTTCTAACGGAAGACCTATTTGATGCGCATGAAATTCGTGTTGCGATTCATGATGGTTACACCATTGTTGATCCGCGCCGACCTAAAAACTACAGCCCGCAGCAATACCTTCGAACTGAAGAAGAAATGTGTGAACTGTTTTCTGATATTCCTGAAGCTTTAGAAAATAGTGTTGAAATTGCTAAGCGCTGTAACGTGACAGTTCGATTGGGTGAATATTTTCTACCAAACTTTCCAACCGAAGGTTTGGCTATTGAAGACTTCTTAATCAAGAAATCAGAAGAAGGTTTAGAGCGTCGTTTAGCGTTTTTATTCCCAGATGAAAAAGTTCGTGAAGAACGCCGACCAGAATACGACGATCGCCTAAAAATAGAACTCGAAGTTGTCAATAACATGGGGTTCCCTGGTTATTTCTTGATCGTAATGGAATTCATCCAGTGGTCAAAAGATAATGATGTACCAGTTGGTCCTGGGCGAGGATCTGGTGCTGGTTCATTGGTTGCTTATGCTCTTGATATCACAGACCTTGATCCACTTGAATACGATCTACTATTCGAACGTTTCTTGAACCCAGAACGTGTATCTATGCCCGATTTCGATATCGATTTCTGTATGGATAAACGTGACCAAGTTATTGACCACGTTGCTGAAATGTATGGTCGAGATGCGGTATCCCAGATCATCACGTTCGGTACTATGGCTGCAAAAGCGGTAATCCGAGATGTGGGTCGTGTGCTAGGGCATCCATTTGGTTTCGTTGACCGTATTTCAAAACTGGTTCCGCCCGATCCTGGTATGACTCTAGAAAAAGCATTTCTAGCAGAACCTGCATTACCTGAGCTTTATGATGGTGATGAAGAAGTTCGTGAACTTATCGATAAGTGCCGAATCCTAGAAGGCTGTACGCGAAATGCAGGTAAACATGCTGGTGGTGTTGTAATTTCACCTACCACGATCACTGATTTTGCCCCAATTTATGCCGACGCAGAAGGCAACTTCCCGGTTACCCAATTTGATAAAAATGACGTAGAAACTGCGGGCTTGGTTAAGTTCGATTTCTTGGGTTTACGTACATTGACCATCATCGACTGGGCTCTAGGTTTGGTTAACCCTCGCTTGGCGAAAGAAGGAAAAGATCCTATACGGATAGACTCGATTCCTCTGGATGATAAAGCGTCGTTTAACCTTTTGCAAAACTCTGAAACTACGGCGGTATTCCAACTGGAATCTCGCGGTATGAAAGACTTGATCAAGCGTCTTCAACCCGACTGTTTTGAAGATATTATCGCATTGGTAGCCCTATTCCGTCCTGGTCCACTGCAATCAGGCATGGTAGATAACTTTATCGACCGTAAACATGGTAGAGAAGCGGTATCTTACCCTGATGAAACGTGGCAACACGAATCACTAAAAGAAACATTGGATCCCACATACGGAATCATTCTATACCAAGAACAAGTAATGCAAATTGCACAGATCTTAGCGGGTTATACGCTAGGTGGCGCAGATATGCTTCGCCGTGCGATGGGTAAGAAAAAGCCTGAAGAAATGGCAAAGCAGCGTGGCACTTTCAAAGATGGTGCAGTAGCTAACGGTGTAGATGGCGAACTGTCGATGAAGATCTTCGACTTAGTAGAAAAGTTCGCAGGTTACGGCTTCAATAAATCTCACTCAGCCGCATACGCACTGGTTTCATACCAAACATTATGGCTAAAAACTCATTACCCTGCTGAATTCATGGCTGCTGTAATGACGGCTGATATGGATAATACTGAGAAAGTCATCGGCTTAGTTGATGAATGTATCAGAATGAAGCTCAAGCTGCTTCCGCCAGATATTAACTCGGGGCTTTATCGATTCAATGTTGATGAAGAAGGGGCGATTGTTTACGGTATTGGAGCGATCAAAGGTGTAGGTGAAGGTCCGATTGAAGCGATCATTGAAGCCAGAGAAAAAGGCGGGTATTTTAAAGACCTATTTGATTTCTGTGCACGCATTGACTTGAAAAAAGTTAACAAGCGTGTGATAGAAAAGCTGATTTATTCGGGCGCGCTTGATAGATTAGGTCCTCACCGAGCTGCAATGATGGCATCACTAAAAGATGCGGTGAAAGCGGCGAGCCAGCATCATCATGCTGAATCTTTCGGTCAATCAGATATGTTTGGTGTGTTAACTGACGCGCCTGAAGAAGTGGAACATAAATATACGCAAGTGCCTAAATGGCCAGAGAAAGTATGGCTAGAAGGGGAGCGTGAAACGCTTGGCTTGTATTTAACGGGTCACCCAGTTAATGCGTATATTAAAGAATTAGCTAAATATACGAGCTGCCGCTTAAACGATGCAACTCCAACAAGACGAGATCAATCACTGACCATCGCAGGTTTAGTGATTGCCGCGCGAGTCATGACGACAAAGCGTGGAACTCGTATTGGTTTGATGACGTTAGATGACCGATCAGGTCGAATGGAAGTCATGTTATTCTCCGATGCCCTAGATAGGTACGCAGAATTACTAGAAAAAGACAAAATTGTGGTCGTTTCTGGACAGGTCAGCTTTGATGACTTCAACGGTGGCCTTAAAATGTCCGCGCGCGATGTGATGGACTTAGGAAGCGCCCGCGAAAAATACGCTCGAGGATTATCAATATCAATTGAAGAATCCCAAATTACGGGGCAATTTTTTGAACGCTTTGGTCAAATCTTAGAACCGTATAGAGCCGGAACAGTCCCAGTCAATGTATACTACCAACGTGCCGACGCTAGAGCGCGGTTAACTTTGGGCACAGAATGGCGTGTAACGCCAAGTGATACATTACTAGATGAATTAAAACAGCTGCTTGGAAATAGCCAAGTAGAACTCGAATTTAACTAAATTTAGCTCCACTTACTTGAGAGCTGAATCAACAAGGATTCATAGATGAGCCTGAACTTTCTAGAATTTGAAAAGCCTATCGCTGAACTTGAAGCAAAAATTGAAGCGTTACGCGACGTTTCTCGTCACGGTGGTGACACAGCGGTAGATCTAGACAAAGAAATCGCACAACTAGAGAAAAAAAGCTTAGAGCTTAAACAAAAAGTATTCAGTGACTTAGGTGCTTGGCAAGTCGCTCAACTGGCTCGTCACCCACAGCGTCCATATACTTTAGATTATCTAGAACACGCATTTACTGAATTTGAAGAGCTTGCGGGTGACCGCGCTTTCGCTGACGATAAAGCTATTGTTGGTGGTATGGCTCGTCTGGATGGTCGTCCTGTGATGGTTATTGGCCACCAGAAAGGTCGTGAAACGAAAGAAAAAGTAAAACGTAATTTCGGTATGCCGAAGCCAGAAGGTTACCGTAAAGCTCTACGTTTAATGGAAACGGCAGAGCGTTTCAAAATGCCAATCATTACGTTTATCGATACAGCTGGTGCATACCCTGGTGTTGATGCTGAAGAGCGTGGTCAATCAGAAGCAATTGCTAAGAACTTAAAAGTAATGGCCGGTCTAACTGTGCCTGTTATTTGTAACGTTGTTGGTGAAGGCGGTTCTGGTGGTGCACTTGCAATTGGTGTTGGTGACTACGTAAACATGCTTCAATACTCTACTTACTCGGTAATTTCTCCGGAAGGTTGTGCTTCAATCTTATGGCGTGATTCTGATAAAGCGCCACAAGCCGCTGAAGCTATGGGGCTAGTTGCACCGCGCTTAAAAGAATTAGAGTTGATTGATGAAATCATCCCTGAGCCTTTAGGTGGTGCGCATCGTGATCCGATTCAAATGGCTGAGAATATGAAAGCGACACTAGTTAAACAACTAGCAGAGCTAGAGCAATTTGATAATGATGCGTTACTAGAACGCCGTTACCAACGCTTAATGAGTTACGGTTACTGCTGATCACCAAGTCTATTGGTCATCAGTAACATTGAGTATCAATAGCATTGGTTATCAAGTAACTTTGGTCATCAAGAAATAATATAATTTAGCGATAGAATGAAAGGGTTGGACTCAGTGCCAACCCTTTTTTATTATTAAAATTGTTCTTAATTTTAATTTCAGTCACTTCTAGGGCGTTCCATGTCGAGTTTGTTTGAGAAATTCACTTCAGTAATGCAATTAGCTAATCATCAGCCAAAGCGCGTTGTTATTGCTTTTAGCGGCGGTGTTGATTCAAGAGTGTTGCTTGAGTTGAGCTCGATATATCAAAAAACGTTTCCGTCAATTGCAGTGATTGCGGTACATGTACATCACGGTCTGAGTGCCAATGCTGATGAATGGGCACAGCAATGTTCAACCTGGTGTGAACAATTAGGTATTTCGTTTGCTGTAGAAAAAGTGACATTAGATCAAAGCTCATCAGAAAGCTTAGAAAAATTAGCGAGAGATGCGAGATACCAAGTACTTAGTCAATATCTTGAGAATGGTGACTTTCTTCTCACAGGGCAGCACAGTGATGATCAGGTCGAAACGTTTCTACTAGCGTTAAAGCGAGGTAGTGGACCTAAAGGGCTTTCTTCAATGGCGCAAATAATGCCTTTTGGAGATGCTTTCTTAGTGAGACCTCTTTTGTCAGCTTCACGTACCGATATTGAAGCATTCGCTCATCAGCAAGGTTTAAGCTGGGTCGAGGATGAAAGTAATACTGATTTACGATTCGACAGAAACTTTATACGTCATGAAATTTCTCCTCGCTTCCAACAAAGGTGGCCGAGCTTTAGTGCTTCCGTTCAACGCAGTGCACTTCTGTGTGCTGAACAAGAACAATTGCTTGATGAGCTTTTAGCCTCACAATTTTCTCAGGCTTACCATTTAGATCAGAGCTTAGATATTACGTTTCTTAAAAATCAAACGGAGTTATTACGTGCGCGCTTAATTCGAATGTGGCTGGCAAAATTAAGTTTAACCATGCCAAGTAGAAAGCAACTACAACTGATTTGGGATGAAGTGGCAGAAGCAAAGCATGATGCTAACCCTAGGCTTATATTGGACAGCGTTGAAATTCGACGTTATTCAGGGCGACTATATGCAGTAAAAAATGCAAAGGACATCACAAATTGGTCTCAATCCATTTCGCTGAATGAACTAATTTTATTGCCTGAGCGTATCGGTTCAATGTGCTTACAGACTGACGAAAAGAAGTTTGCAGAGCATGAAATGAATAGCGTTGGAATGTTGTCGCTTGATGTAATGAAAAATGTGGAATGCTTACGGGTAATATTTAACCCTGAAGGTTTAGTCGCACACCCTGTTGGGCGTAATCATAGTCGTAAGATGAAGAAACTATTCCAAGAATATAATGTGCCGAGTTGGTTAAGAAGACGAACGCCAATTGTTATGGACGGTGAAAATGTCGTTGCTGTTCTTGGAGTGTTTGTTGACCAAAGATATCAAGGTCAAGATTGTGAGGTTCTTTGGAGTAAGTGACTTATATTTATGTCACAATTACTCTTAAACTTATATAAAAATAAATAATGGAATGAGCAATGAAAAAAATCACTCTTGGATTAGTTCTTGGTTTAGGCTTATTAAGCGGTAACGCTCTAGCCGCTGGTGATGTTGCAGCAGGGCAAGCAAAAGCAGCTATTTGTGCAGCATGTCATGGCGCTGACGGTATTGCAGTTATCCCTGGTTACCCAAACCTTAAAGGTCAGAATGAGCAATATTTAGTTTCTTCTATGAATGCTTATAAAGCAAAGCAGCGTAATGGTGGTTTAGCGGTAGTGATGCAAGCTCAGGCTTCTATGCTTAATGATGCTGACATTGCCAATTTAGCGGCGTATTACTCAAGTTTGAAGTAACTCTGCTTTATTTTGCCCTAAGAGGCAGAAGTAATGGTTATATAAGCCGTTATGATTAATGAATTATTTTGGAAGCCAGAGCCTTTATGCTCTGGCTTTTTTGATTGAATGTTTAGTATAGCTATCCGATAATGGACATATTCGTAGAGTTTAAGGGATGAACATGAAAAAAATTGAAGCAATCATCAAGCCATTTAAGCTGGATGACGTACGTGAAGCGTTAGCTGAAGTTGGCATTACAGGCATGACAGTTTCAGAAGTTAAAGGCTTTGGACGTCAAAAAGGACATACAGAATTATATCGTGGCGCTGAGTACATGGTTGATTTTTTGCCGAAAGTAAAATTAGAAATTGTGGTAACAGATGAAGTCGCTGATCAGTGTGTGGATACCATCATTGAAACCGCTCAAACTGGAAAAATCGGAGATGGAAAAATCTTCATTACTGAAGTTGAGCGTGTAGTTCGTATTCGTACTGGTGAAGAAGACGAAGACGCTGTTTAAAATGAATTATCGAAAGGAGCGTTTATCGCTCCTTTTTCTTTCTAAGTAGATCGTTCTATGTTCAAGAAATTAACGTGTATATCTGCTCTTATTATCCTTGCCAGCTTTATTTCCTTCAAAGCTGTTTTTACCATTCCTTACCAAGCTCAGCTGAATACCAGCATTCACTCGAACTCAAATTCAAACCGAGCTTCTGATGCTGTATCTAATGAAATAGGTAAAACGGAGCACAGTTGTTTTGCTCATTCTTCTCCCCAGCGCCTCGATGTTTCGAATGGCTTGTCGATATTAGTATGGAACATCTATAAACAGAATAAAGAGAACTGGCAGGAGGCTTTAGAAGAACTTTCTGAAGGTCGCCAGTTGATATTATTACAAGAAGCGAGCATGAGTGAGGAGCTGAAAAACTACATTAGCAGTAGAGAGTGGGGAGTGAGCCAAGTGAATGCTTTTGAAGTATTTAATACTCAAGCTGGTGTGCTTAACCTTTCATCAGTCTTGCCAATTAAAGCTTGTGCTTATACGCATGAAGAACCTTGGTTACAGTTACCTAAATCAGCTTTGTGGTCATTGTATCAACTGAGTGACGGGCAAGAATTGGCTGTTGTTAATATCCACTCTGTTAATTTTACGTTTGGTACAGAAGACTATTTTGAACAGTTAGATGTTCTGACGAGTCAGTTATTAGTACATCAGGGACCAATCATCTTTGCTGGTGACTTTAACAGTTGGAGTGAAGCTAGATTTACGGTATTAAGAGCAGCCTTGAAGAAAGTGGGGTTACAGGAGGTGACATTTGAGCCAGATAATCGAACCCAATTTATTACCGGACTACCGCTTGACCATGTCTTTTATAGTGGTCTCGAAGTACAAAAAACAAAAGCGCCCGTTTCGGACGCTTCTGACCATAACCCATTACAGGTGACTTTTTCTGTTAGTACAAACCAAACTGAAGGCGCTAAATAGATTAAGAAACCATATTAGTTAACTGATTTAACTTATTGGTTCGATCAAGAAACAATAATATAAATAGCCCAGATCAAGTAGTAACCAACCCAAGGTAAAGATGAGATAACAAGTGCTTGACCGCGCTCAAATTCAGTCCATGTTAATACTGCTGAATAACCGAGCACAATATACCAAGGCAGTAATAGTGGCAGTGAGCTTGCAAATTGAGACCAGTCGTTGGTCAATGGAAGCTTAATTAAACCATTTAAACTATTAAGATCAGCAGCGTAATACATAACGTTACCGTGTTTGAGGATTAAGCTCGCGTAGCTTGCAATATCACCTAATACAGCAGGAAACATTACTGCTGAAGATACAGCAAACCACTTCCAGTAACCGTGCTGGTGCACACTTGGTTTCGCCGCGAGGTTAAACCAAAAAGCAAGCATTAGAACCGCAAGAGTACGGCCAAAGACATCGCTGATAATTTCACTGGCAAGTAGAGTGTTACTGTCTAAAAGCGCTAGCTGTTCTGGGTTTAATTGGTGAGATAACTCAGCGCTTAACCAAGCAAAATCGACATTTGAGAAATACGCGCCCCAAAACAAAAATGGACTCAGTATTAATACAATGTAAGGTTGCCATCCCCAAGATCCACGTTGATGAAGGGCTAAAAAACAAGATGTTGGTGAGCGGAATATATCCAACAACATCACGAGCGGGTTACTTGAAGGGTTCATACACTTACCTTAGTTACATCAACATACAGCTTCAGTTTTTGTCCTGGCTGCAGATATTTTTTATTTTTTAAACTGTTCCATTTAACAACGTCAGCACTTTTTACTTTGAATTTTGAAGCAATTCCGCTGATGGTGTCTCCTGATCGTACATTGTAAAAAACGGTGCGGATTATTGCGCCGTCAGAGCCGTTTTTCCAAATAACCAGTTCTTGACCGACACGTAATGTATCGCGAGGTCCCATTCCATTCCATTTTGCTAGAGACTGATGTGACACCTTATTCTTTCTGGCAATCGTCCATAAATTATCACCAGATTCAACAGTATGAGTCAGCTTATACTGCCCTCGTGATTTTGATTGTGTAGCGGTTAAGCGGTTTGAGGCGCTTAACGCATAAACATTATCGTTACTGGTTGATGCTGGAATCATAAGGTACTGACCAATTCGGATATTGTTGTTGGTCATATTATTGGCAGAACGAATCACTTTGCTGGTGGTATTGTATTTGTTTGCTAATACGCTAAGGCTGTCTCCCGATTGCACTTTATAGCGAACAAGCTTCATACCTTTACCGCGATTCTCTTCAACTTGTTGGTTGAATCGCTCAATAGACTCGATAGGTAGCAATAGCTGATGAGGTCCATCAGGCGCTGTCGCCCACTGGTTATATGCAGGGTTTAACCCTTGTAGCTCTTTCACTGTGATGTTTGCGTACTTAGCTGCAATTGCGAGGTCAAGTTGTTCATTAGGGTTAACTAACTGAATAACGGGTTCGTTTGCAATGGCAGGGATCTCTAAGCCGTATTTTTCTTGGTTGGCGACTATGTCAGCAAGAGCAAGAAGCTTAGGAACATAGCTACTGGTTTCTTTCGGTAAATCTAGGGAGAAGAAATCAGTTGGTTTCCCTTGTTTCTTGTTGCGTTTGATTGCATTTGATACTCGACCACCACCGCTGTTATAGGCAGCAATAGCGTGATTCCAGTTGCCTTCAAAACGTTTGTTTAGGTAAGTCAGATAATCTAATGCCGCATCCGTTGATGCATCGACATCACGACGTCCGTCGTACCAAAAATCTTGTTTAAGACCAAACCATTCAGCGGTGCCAGGGATAAACTGCCACAGGCCTGCTGCACTTCCGTGAGAGTAGGCAAAGGCATCAAAAGAGCTTTCTACAACAGGCAGTAAAGCCAGCTCTAGTGGTAAGTCACGCTGTTCAATTTTCTCGGTAATTAGATACAGAAATGGTTCTGCTCTTTTCGAAACTGTGCGAAGGTGATTTGGGTGCTTAAGATACCAGGTTCGGTAGTAGTCGACTTTTTTATGATCTGGAACCGTTAGCTCCAACTGCATAGCGATACGTTGCCACACATCTTGTTGTTCTTGCGGAGTGACAACAGGTGCTTGTATATGAGTTTTAGATTCAATAACAGGCTCTGCCGTTGTTTCAGATGAGACGACGTGATCAGGCGTAGGTTGATTGGTTGGTTCGGGATCTTGTTGTTGATTGTCTGACTGAGTTAATTGGCAACCAGAAAGCAGAAGCGCCAATGCCCAGCTGTACTTAACTCGCATGATACAGCCTTTTAAATAAACGGCTGCTGATAATACTTGTCACCCCCTAGGAGTGACAAGTGTCAAATCGTTAAAATTCGTTCTTCCACTCACGTAATGCAGTAAAAACAGAGATTGGATCGGTTTCTTGAGTTCTGTTAGATACTGATTTTATAACGCTTGGTTGCGTATAGCGTAAGAATGGATTGATCCACTTTTCTTGTCTAAGTGTGGTTGGAAGTGTGGATTGGTTCTGGGCTCGTAAGCGGTTTACTTTGTCTCGATACTGGTGAAGTAGATCATTATCAGGTTCAACGGCTAGAGCAAAAGCCACATTGCTAGCGGTATACTCATGAGCGCAATATACTTCTGTTTCTTGAGGTAAGGCTGCAATCTTATTCAGAGAGTCAAACATTTGCTGAGGAGTCCCTTCAAAAATACGACCACATCCAGCGGAGAATAATACATCTCCACAAAATAGCTTGGCGTCGCCAACAAAGCCAATGTGCCCTGCAGTATGTCCACTTAAACCAAGTACAAGAAAAATCTCATCAAACAGTTTAATTTGGTCACCATCTTCAACGGGGTGAGTCAATGTTGGAATTGGTTCATTTCTAGGACCTACGACATCAATGTCAGGATATTGTCTTACTAACTCTGGAACACCGCCAATGTGATCGTGGTGGTGGTGCGTAACTAGAATTGCATCTAAAGTAAGCTCATGTTGTTGCAAATACTCTAATACTGGAGCTGCATCACCTGGGTCAACGACAGCACAACGGCGATCGCTATTTTCAATCAGCCAGATGTAATTGTCATTGAATGCAGGTATGCTTTTGATATGTAACATTATTGGTTCTCCAGTCACTTTTAGTGAGACAGAATAAGCGAGACAGATTATTGATGAAGCCCGCGCGTAGCCAAAAGAAATTTGAACGCCCTTATACTTGGTCCCAACTACATAATGGTGAATGGGTAAGGGAATCTATTCAAATGAGACTTGATGAATGGTGTCCAAAACTATTTGGATACCATATGCTCAAACTCGGCGGACTTAGTAGTGAGCTTTCTAGCTGCACTTGTAACATTCAACATCAAGTAAATTTAGATATCCAGAACCCATTACATAATGTGATTGCAGATGTTTATAATTTGCCCTTTGTAGAAAAAAGTTTTGATGTCGTAGTACTCAGTCATCAATTGGATTATAGCAACGACCCTCATAGATTACTGCGAGAAGTTGATCGAGTGATGATGGATGATGGCTATCTGATTATCTCAGGCTTTAATCCGTTTAGCTTAACGGGTTTAGCGAGCTTAATGCCATGGCGGAAAAACAGCTTACCTTGGAGTGGAAGGATGTACACGCCAAGTCGAATGAAAGACTGGCTAGGGGTACTTAACTATCAAGTAATCCAATGTGATAGCTATGCTTTATTTCCGATGAAGAAATATCAAACGGTGTGGACTTGGTTAGAGAACAGTCTTGGTGACTGGGCATCATCTGCCGGAAGTCAGTACTTCATTGTCGCGAGAAAACGCACTTATCCTATCAAACCAATTAAACCACACTGGCACTTAAAGCGACGTTTTTCGCCCGTAGGAGCAAGCTTGACCACGAGGTGTACGGCGCATGCTGGGACTTTATCACCTGAAAAAACTCAGCACCCTACAAAGCATAAAAAAGCCGACTAGCGGCTTTAATTGAAATTCGATGCTGGCTTACTGATAACTGATATTTGTAGTTGCTAGTTAAGCAGGTTGATAGCCGATATCTTCTTCGGTTGGGCTTTCTGCCGCGGTTCTCGCCAATTCATCACACATTTCATTTTCTCGATGACCAGCGTGCCCTTTAACCCAACGCCAATCTACGCTATGTCGCGCTGTTTCTTGATCAAGCTGCTTCCATAAATCGGCATTTTTTACAGGCTTTTTGTCGGTGGTTTTCCAGTCTCTTTTCTTCCAGTTATGTATCCACTGTGTGATCCCTTGGCGAACATATTGGCTATCAGTCGTGAGAATAACAGAACAAGGTTCTTTTAAGGCTTTAAGCCCTACAACCGCTGCAAGCATTTCCATGCGATTGTTTGTGGTTAGGGTATAGCCTTTCGCTAGCGTCTTTTCGACTTTTTTATAGCGAAGCACAACGCCATAGCCACCTGGTCCTGGGTTACCTAAACAAGACCCATCTGTGAAAATTTCGACTTGTTTCGTCATGATTTGATACTATTACCTTAAGCA
Organism: Vibrio sp. 99-70-13A1; assembly: GCF_013114625.1. Lineage (GTDB taxonomy): Bacteria > Pseudomonadota > Gammaproteobacteria > Enterobacterales > Vibrionaceae > Vibrio. The sequence goes on along the minus strand of NZ_VTXD01000030.1, from coordinate 27,950 downwards.
CATTATTGGCATAGTCTGACACAGTTATCCTTATGAATACCAGCAGCAATTCTGAAAGACAAACCGACGCTAAAAACAAGCGCATCATCGTACTCGATACCGAAACAACCGGTATGAATACCGAGAGTGGACCGCACTATCTTGGTCACCGAATCATTGAAATTGGTGCCGTTGAGATCATTAATCGAAGGTTAACAGGGCGTCACTTTCACGTTTACTTGAAACCCGATCGAATGATCCAAGATGAGGCGGTTGGAGTTCACGGTATTACTGATGAATTTTTGATTGATAAACCACTGTACCGAGATGTTCATAAAGAGTTTCTGGAGTTCATTGATGGTGCTGAGCTTGTCGCCCATAACGCGCCCTTTGATACAGGGTTCATGGATTATGAGTTTGAAAAGCTAGATCCAACTATTGGTAAAACGAGTGACTTCTGTGAAGTGACCGATACCTTAGCGATGGCAAAGAAGATATTCCCAGGTAAGCGAAACAACCTAGATATCTTATGTGAAAGATACGGAATTGATAATTCTCATCGTACTTTGCACGGCGCTTTACTCGATGCCGAGATTTTAGCCGACGTTTATTTATTAATGACGGGTGGTCAAACATCACTGCAATTTAATGCTGGTCAACAAGATGGTGGGGCCGAAAGTATTCGCAGAGCACAATCTGGACGAAAACTATTAAAGGTTTTAAGGGCAACAGCCGATGAACTAGATGAACATCAAAGCCGGTTAGATATCGTAGAGAAAAGCGGAAGCTGCCTCTGGCGTCAGTAGGAGAATTTATGTTGAGGGTAATGGTTACCTGTTGTTTGTTATTGATGAGCCTTGGCGCAAAAGCAGCCACTGAATCAGCAATGAGTTTGTTGGATAATCGTTTTCGAGTTGATCCGACTATTGAGCAGATTACCTTCGTAATTTATCGTGCGGAAAGTTCTCAACCCGTTGTACTTGTTCGCCCTGACGGTAAAAAATATTACTCATGGAGAAGTGCCGACAATGTACGTTGGTATGAAGAATCATCCATGGATATTATATCTATAGATAACCCGATGCCGGGCCCTTGGCAGGCGATTGGTAAGGTCTCCCCTAATAATAATATTAAGCTTCTTTCGCACCTTGTACTGAAAACGGGCAACTTCCCGAATAAGCTTTATCAAAGCGAGAACATTAAATTTACCGCTCGCCTTTCTTCTGATGGTAAACCGCTGGTTTTGAGAGACTTCTTAGATAGGGTGAAGCTTAAAGTTACTTTTACTAAGTTTGTTGAAAACGAAGACTCATTAGTTAAAGAAGCTCGTCCTATTCCTATAGTTATGGGGGAGTTTTCTGATGATGGTGAAGGCTTAGATGAAATGCCTGGTGACGGAGTGTTTACCGTTGCTCTGCCCGTTGATATCGAGCCGGGAAAATACCGAGTGCGAATTACTTCAGGCAATGGCGTCTTTCTTAGAGCTCAGGAGCAAGAAGTTTTAGTTTATCCTTCGCCTATTTCGACTACTTTCATCCAATCAAGAAAAGAAGGTAAACCTCATAGCGTGGTTGTTTCTGGTGAACAGGGAATGATTGAACCCGGTACATTAGCTGTTCACATTGAGCATAAAGCCCCAGATGAATATGTTTACTACGAGCAAGGTCAAGCACGTCCTGAGGAAATGAAAGTGCCGTTGGCTATTGATTACAACGGTGAGTTAGGGATTTATTCATGGTTCGGTGAAGTATTTGCCAATGATGCTGCAACTAAGCGTCCGTTGATGTTCCCCATTCAAGAGCATACTTACAGTGTGGTTGAGGAAATCGATCTAGCTGAGTCAAGGCGATTACAAGAGGCGGCTTTAGCAGAACAGAAAAAGTTAGAAGAAGAACAACGCATCTTAGAACAAAGAGAAGCCGATAGACAAAAGAACATGATTATCATTGGGGTTGGAAACGTAGTTGCTATCCTTTTAGGGTTACTGATTTGGTTTGTGATTAGGAAGATAAAGGCTAAGAAGCAAGCAATGCCAGAGATGCAATTACAAGCACCTAAGAAATAATCGTGAAGATAGAAGATAGAAGATAGAAGATAGAAAATAGAAAATAGAAAATAGAAAATAGAAAAAGGGACTCTGATGAGTCCCTTTTTATTGTGTGTACTAGATTAGATTTAAATGCATTAGAAACAGTAGCTAAGCAACATTTTCAATCGTTGGGTATTGAGGCTTTGCTGCTAATTCCTCTGGGTTAAAGTCATCGACATTAATTGTGTATAAACGATGTATTTCAGCGGTTTTTAGTAACTCTGCTTCTTGTGCGTTTAAGATACCTTTTTCAAGCCCAATATCAGCAACTAGATCTAAGCGAAGGAAAGGTCTCTTTTTATGGGTTTCTTTACAAACGCGATCAAATAAAGGTTCAGCTTTCAGAATAATCTCTAAAGCTTGTTCTATTTTACCTACAGCGTTGTGTTCTGTTGGCTCTAGATATTGGCCTCGACCTATACGTGAACGAGTTGCACTTGGTGTTTGGATAATATGCGCCACTTGGCTATCCAGTTTGTCACTTGGCGCGCGGCGAACACGACCAAATGGCATTAAGATTACGCGTAACGCACGACCAAGAACAGGGTTAGGGAAGTTCATCAAAAACTCATCAATAGCCACTTCAGCTTGTTGTAGGCTATCTTGCATACCCCAATGAACTAAAGCTAAATCTTCGCTATGTCTGCCGTCACTTTCATAGCGCTTTAAAGTTGCAGAGCTTAAGTAAAGTTGGCTAAGAATATCGCCAAGTCTTGCTGATAAACGCTCTCTTCGTTTTAATGAGCCACCGAGTACCGCCATAGAAACATCAGAAAGGAATGCCAAGTTTGCGCTGTAGCGGTTGAGTTGCTGATAGTAACGCTTGGTTTGATCTTTAGTTGGAGAGTTCGACCCTCTACCATCGGTTAAACCTAACCACAAACTGCGGACAAAGTTACTGAGTGTGAAGCTTACATGTCCAGCAAGTGCAGAATCGAATCTTTCAACTGAATTAGCATCATTTGAATACGCGGCTTCCATTTCCTCTAAAACATAAGGATGGCAGCGAATTGCACCTTGCCCATAAATGATCATAGAGCGAGTAAGAATGTTTGCCCCTTCAACCGTGATTGCAATTGGTGCACCTTGGTAGCTTCGAGCTAGGAAGTTTGATGGACCTAAACAAATCCCTTTACCCCCTACGATATCCATAGCATCAATAATGCTGCGTTGACCGCGATGGGTACAGTGATATTTCACAATAGCCGAGATAACCGAAGGCTTTTCACCTAGATCAATACCTGCAACGGTTAGGGTGCTTGCAGCATCCAAAACGTAAGCATTACCTGCAAGGCGAGCTAGTGGTTCTTCAACCCCTTCCATACGACCGATTGGTTGTTTGAATTGGCGGCGAATACGAGCATACGCTCCAGTTGCAAGAGCGGCTGATTTTATGCCTCCTGTCGAGTTTGAAGGTAAGGTAATACCACGACCAACAGAAAGACATTCAACCAGCATTCTCCAACCTTGTCCTGCCATTTTCGAACCGCCAATGATGAAGTCCATTGGCACAAATAAATCTTGCGCTTGAGTGGGACCATTTTGGAAAGGAACATTTAATGGGAAGTGGCGGTTACCAATTTCAACGCCTTTTAAGTCAGTAGGAATCAGGGCACAGGTGATGCCTAGATCTTCCTTGTCGCCCAATAAGCCTTCAGGATCTCGCAATTTAAAAGCAAGACCAAGCACGGTTGCCACAGGCGCTAGTGTTATGTAACGCTTATTCCAAGTAAGGCGCATGCCGAGTACTTGCTTACCTTCCCATTCACCTTGGCAGACAATGCCATAGTCAGGGATAGAGCCGGCATCTGAACCTGCTTCAGGGCTGGTCAGAGCAAAACATGGAATCTCTTTCCCTTCAGCTAGGCGGGGCAGGTAGTAGTCTTTTTGATCTTCAGTACCGTAGTGTTGTAATAACTCACCGGGACCGAGGGAGTTAGGCACGCCAACAGTAGAAGATAGAACACTTGAGACGCCTGTGAGCTTTTGCAATACCAGAGACTGCGCATAAGCTGAGAATTCCAAACCACCATATTTTTTCTTAATGATCATCGCGAAAAACTTATGGTCTTTTAGGTATTGCCACACTTCTGGCGGTAAATCTGCCAACTCATGGGTTACGTGATAATCACTAACCATTTCACAAACGTGATTAACTGGTCCATCTAAAAAATCTTGTTCTTCTTTAGATAGCGATGGAGCTGGAATTTGTTGAAGCTTCTCCCACTGCGGTTTGCCTTTAAAAAGTTCGGCTTCCCACCAAACCGTGCCAGCATCTAGTGCTTCTTTCTCGGTTTGAGACATAGCAGGCAGCACTTTTTTAAACAGAACTAATGCTTTTTGGCTAATTAGGGTTTGTCGAATACTTGGCACAGCGAAAATTGCAGTGAACAGTAAGTAAGTTAACCAACCCGTCGCACCTATGTTTCCATTAAAGGTTAGCCCTACCATTACCAGCGTAATGGCGAATAGAGCACGAGTTAAGCTAAGGCGATGATATAAGCACACACCAGCAGTTAAAGTGACGCAGAGTAGGGAGAGCAATATGTCCATTGTTGATTTCCTTTTCAGACATTATTCTTGTTATGTAGCTACTAAAGCTTGTTGTATAAGCTCTAAAGAGGTCGAACCAGTTAAGTGTAATTTAATTGTTGAATATTTGTAAAATCCCTAACTGCATAAAAAGTGATCTAAGTAGAGTTAAAGTTCTAATTATGAGAGGTGGGCGGTGAAGAAGTGCCCAGTTTTGACCTAGGAAGGAAATTATCGTGGCAATCTTTTAGCTAAAGTGTCGACACTATGAAATGTTTCTGGGTAAACTCAGATAATAGAAGGAATAACCTTCAGTTCTCACTTTACGAGCGATACGCTGCGTGAACTAATATAAGAGATAAGCCTTATGTACCAAGACCTAATCAAAAGTGAATTGAACGAAGCTGCTGACGTTCTAAATAAATTTTTAAGTGATGATCATAATATTGCTCAGATAGAAGCCGCAGCTAAAATGATCGCAGATTCTTTTAAGCAAGATGGCAAAGTTCTTTCTTGTGGTAATGGTGGCTCGCATTGTGATGCTATGCACTTTGCTGAAGAGCTAACAGGTCGATACCGTGAGAATCGCCCAGGTTATGCTGGTATCGCAATTTCAGATCCAAGCCACCTTTCTTGCGTGAGTAATGACTTTGGCTACGATCACGTATTTTCTCGTTATGTAGAAGCGGTTGGTCGTAAAGGCGACGTGTTGTTTGGTTTGTCGACTTCAGGTAACTCTAGCAACATTTTAAAAGCGATTGAGGCGGCGCAAGCAAAGGGTATGAAGACCATTGCTTTAACTGGTAAAGATGGCGGTAAAATGGCAGGTTGTGCGGATATTGAAATCCGTGTACCACATTTTGGCTACGCAGACCGTATTCAAGAAGTACATATTAAAATTATCCATATTGTTATTCAGCTTGTTGAAAAAGAAATGGAATAATCGCTATATCTAAAGCTAGTTAAACAGAATTTATAGTGAATTAAACAGATATAAATTGGAGCATACTTTGCTCCAATGATGGTGATAACAAGGGAGTAGGTTAGACCATGTGTGAATTGCTCGGTATGAGCGCCAATGTGCCAACTGATATATGTTTTAGTTTTACAGGGCTCATTCAACGTGGGGGAAATACAGGTCCGCATAGAGATGGATGGGGTATTACTTTTTATGAAGGAAAAGGCTTTAGGACGTTTAAAGATCCTAATCCTAGCTGTGAATCTAAAATTGCTGAACTTGTTCAAAACTATCCAATTAAGAGTTGTGCTGTTGTCAGCCATATTCGTCAAGCAAACCGAGGTGGAGTGAACTTAGAAAACACTCATCCATTTACTCGAGAGCTATGGGGAAGGTATTGGACATTTGCTCACAATGGTCAGCTTACTGATTATGATGATCTGAATAGTGGGCGTTTTCGTCCTGTTGGCCAAACAGACAGTGAACTTTCTTTTTGTTGGTTACTGAAGCAATTAGAAGATCGCTACCCTGAACCACCACAAGATCAAGAAAGCATGTTCCGCTTTGTCGCACATTGTTGCGATACCCTCAGAGAAAAAGGCGTATTTAATATGCTGCTGAGTGATGGCGAGTATGTCATGACTTATTGCACTAACCATTTGTATTGGATCACACGACGCGCCCCTTTTGGGAAGGCGAGTTTAATCGACGAAGATGTTGAGATTAACTTCCAAGAAGAAACGACACCGAATGATGTGGTGTCTGTTGTGGCGACCCAGCCTTTAACAGATAACGAGGAATGGTGTCGTATGAAACCAGGAGAGTTCACATTGTTCCACTTTGGTGAAATGGTTGATAGTAATCATGAACAGCTTTCCGATGTAGCTTATGCTCCGAAGAAGGTACTGAGTCAGGCTCCTACTGCACCTTTAACCAGTGATTGCTAACGAGTTACTGGTGCGTGTCTGATATTTGGCTAGCTGATAATAGCTAACCCCTGATAGTTAACCACGGATAACTAACTGCAGACAGTTAACGAGTGAGTGTGATTTTATAGCCTGCATTAAAAAGCCGCTTAAACTAAGTTTTAGTTTAAGCGGCTTTTTATTTTTGGGTTCACTGATTGTTACTCTTCAGCGTAGCCGTGTTCCCCTAAATATTCACCATCTAACAGTGCTTTTCCGTTATTCATCTCTAATCGACCTTCTACAAACCACTTGCTTACGAGAGGGTAGATATTATGCTCTTGGGTCAATACTCGATTGGCTAATGCATCAGCATCATCATCGGAGAAAATAGGTACTTTGGCTTGTAAGATAACCGGACCGCCATCTAGTTCTTCGGTCACAAAGTGTACACTGGTACCATGCTCTGCATCTTTTGCATCAATAGCGCGCTGGTGGGTATGCAGGCCTGGGTACTTAGGAAGTAGTGATGGGTGAATATTGATCATTTTACCTAAGTAATGACGAACAAACTCAGGGCTTAAGATTCGCATATAGCCAGCAAGAACAATTAAATCTGGCTGGTATTCATCGATTTGCTTCATTAGCTCAATATCAAACAATTCACGAGATTCGTAAGCTTTAGGGCTTAGACTGCGAGCAGGAACATTAGCTGATCTTGCGCGCTCTAAACCAAAAGCGTCCTCTTTATTTGAAAAGACCGCTTTTACAGAAGCGTCGATGATATTGTTCTCGCAAGCATCGAGAATGGCTTGAAGGTTACTTCCGTTTCCTGAAATTAAAACAACAATATTTTTCATGCGGTAGTCTAACTCGTTTGTTCAAAGTACATTCATAGTGAATAAGCTTTATGTAATGTACCTATACATTTTAAGGTTTTCTGGGGGCTAAATAGCAGAATGAGGACCATAAGGTCCTCATTCGTGAAATTCACTAATAATGTTTTGGATAAAGCCAAAACAGATAATAGGCTATTAGTTGATTTCTACTTGTTCTTCACCAGCTTCAGCATTGGCAATCTCACCGATAACCCAAGCGTTTTCGCCTTCAGCTTTCAGTAATTCGACAGCAGCATCTGCTTGATCTTTCGGTAGAGCAACCACAAGACCTACACCACAGTTGAAAGTGCGGTACATTTCGAATGTTTCCACGTTACCTTTCTCTTGTAGCCAGTTAAAGATAGAAGGCCATTCCCAGCTCTTACCATCAATCACGGCTTTCGTACCTTCAGGAAGTACGCGAGGGATATTTTCCCAGAAACCACCACCAGTAATGTGCGAGATAGCATGAATGTCATGTTCTGCAATCATTTTAAGTGCTGATTTGATGTAAATTTTAGTCGGTTCTAATAGGTGCTCGCCAATTGTGCGACCTTCTAGTTCTTCACTCTTGTCAGCGCCAGAAACTTCTAGCACTTTACGAATTAGAGAGTAACCGTTTGAGTGAGGACCGCTTGAACCAACAGCAATAAGAGCATCGCCAGCCGCTACTTTTGTTCCATCAATGATGTTTGCTTTTTCAACAACACCAACACAGAAACCAGCTACGTCATAGTCGTCGCCTTCATACATACCTGGCATTTCAGCAGTTTCACCGCCGATAAGTGCACAGCCTGCTTGAACACAACCTTCAGCAATACCTGAAACTACATCAGCTGCAGTATCAACATCTAGTTTGCCAGTCGCGTAGTAATCTAGGAAGAAAAGAGGTTCACCACCTTGAACGATTAAGTCGTTCACACACATAGCCACAAGGTCAATACCAATTGTGTCGTGCTTTTTCAGATCCAGAGCAAGGCGAAGTTTAGTACCAACGCCGTCAGTACCAGAAACGAGTACTGGCTCTTTATATTTAGTTGGAAGTTCACATAGGGCACCAAAGCCACCAATACCACCCATTACTTCAGGGCGACGAGTGCGTTTAACAGCACCTTTAATACGGTCTACTAGTGCGTTACCTGCATCGATATCAACACCAGCGTCTTTGTAGCTTAGAGAAGAAGTATTACCACTCACGGGATAGTCCTCGAACTTAAGTTGGATGTGAAAACGGCGCTATTCTAACAGGGCTTGATTACGAAGAGCAAACGTTTGCGCGGTTTTTTTTATTAGAATAAAGATTCTGAAATAACCACAAAGTTCGTGTACAATCTACAGGTTTGTTTAAATATTGCCGGAGTTGGAAATGAAAGTTGTTGAAGTGAAACACCCGCTAGTAAAACATAAAATTGGCCTGATGCGTGAAGGTGACATTAGCACTAAGCGTTTTCGTGAGCTAGCAACAGAAGTGGGTAGCCTTCTAACGTATGAAGCGACATCTGATTTCGAGACTGAGCGAGTAACCATTAATGGTTGGAACGGCCCAGTAGAAGTTGACCAAATCAAAGGTAAAAAAGTAACAGTAGTACCAATTCTTCGTGCTGGTCTAGGCATGATGGATGGTGTACTTGAGCACATGCCAAGTGCTCGTATCAGTGTGGTTGGTATCTACCGTGACGAAGAAACACTAGAGCCTGTACCATACTTCAACAAGCTAGCATCTAACATTGATGAGCGTATTGCTCTAGTTGTTGATCCAATGTTAGCAACTGGCGGTTCTATGATTGCAACTCTTGACCTTCTAAAAGAGCAAGGCTGTAAAGTATTTAAAGTACTTGTACTTGTTGCTGCTCCTGAAGGCATCGCTGCTCTAGAAAAAGCACACCCAGATGTAGAGCTTTACACTGCTGCAATCGATGAGAAGCTAAACGACAAGGGTTATATTGTCCCTGGTCTTGGTGATGCTGGTGATAAGATCTTCGGTACTAAGTAATTCGGTTTTTGTTTAAGTTAATCTGAATAGTTATTTTTACTCGCTGAATTGGCTTAATTAACCACATTAATAAAAAGGGAGAGCATTTGATGCTCTCCCTTTTTTGATTTTGTTAGTTTGTGATTTTTTGTAGGTAGCCTTACTTAACGACTAATTAATCGATTTGAGCTTTATCTACCACAGTGTTGTCACCTAGCTCTTCTGGAAGCACTAGATTAAGTAAGATTGCAACGATACCGCATAAGCTTACACCTTGTAGGCTAAAATCGCCGATGCCAAATGCCATGCCGCCAATCCCAAAAACTAAAGTAATACCCACAATCACCAAGTTACGTGATTTGTGAAGGTCTACATTATTTTTAATTAGGGTATTCAAGCCTACTGTTGCGATAGAACCAAACAGTAGAATCATGATGCCACCCATTACAGGAACTGGGATAGTTTGCAGTAAAGCGCCGAGCTTACCTACTAACGCAAGAACGATTGCAGTCACTGCAGCCCAAGTCATGATCACTGGGTTAAATGCTTTGGTCAGCATTACTGCTCCTGTTACTTCACTGTAGGTTGTGTTTGGTGGCGCGCCCAGCATAGAAGCTGCAATCGTTGCTACACCATCGCCAGTGATAGTGCGGTGTAAGCCTGGTTTCTTTAGGTAATCTTTGCCAGTTACGTTAGAGATAGCCAGCATGTCACCAACGTGCTCGACGGCTGGTGCAATCGCAACAAATATCATAAATAAGATGGCGTTGATGTTGAACTCAGGTGTTGTGAAGTTTGGCAATGCTAACCAAGACGCTTCAGCAACTGGTGTGAAGTCTACCGCGCCATACACTAAGCTTGTGATGTAACCCGCGACAATACCGGAGAAAATAGGCAACAGTTTCAGGAAGCCTTTTGAGAAGACACTGATGACAATCGTCACTAGTAGTGAAATCGAAGAAATCCATAGCGCGGCGTCTGCATCAATCAATTGGACAGCCCCATCACCAGTCTTACCTAATGCCATATTTACTGCAACAGGTGCAAGACCTAAACCGATAACCATGATTACTGGGCCAACCACCACTGGTGGTAGCAGTTTGTGAATAAAGCCAACACCTCTTACTTTGATCAGAGCACCCATCAACACATACACAACACCTGCAGCCATGAGACCACCCATGGTTGCGCCAATGCCCCACGTTTGTATACCAAACATGATAGGGGCAATGAATGCAAAAGAAGATGCTAAGAAAATTGGCACTGAACGGCGTGTAATAAGTTGGAATAAAAGGGTACCGATACCGGCACCAAACAGTGCAACGTTTGGATCCAAGCCTGTTAATAGAGGCACGAGGACGAGTGCACCAAATGCAACAAACAGCATTTGAGCGCCCTGCAAAGCATTCTTCATGGAATATCCTTTGAACTTAAGTGAGAAGATAAAATTTAAGATAAATAAAATTCGCAGGATTCTATCATTTAGCAATCGGTTGCTATGTCGGGTAGATCAAACTTATTTGCCTAAATGATAGATTGAAGAGGGAAATTTTTTATTTCATGCTGTTTTTGAATGAGTGATACCTGCTCAGGCTATTTCTATTTAATTTTTATCAAGCTATCTGAACGGTCTATCCTTGCCCCTTTTTAGATAGTTGCTTATCATCAAGCCACAAGATTAGAATATTAGGATCAGTATGCGCTATATAGCATTGTTGTTGATGGTTTTTTTGTCATTACCGAGTTACGCATTAACTCAAGTCGATATCTTTAGTTCCGAAGTCGTAATTAACGGTGAAAATAAGCAACCAGAAACGGTCGCTAGAAATACTGGTATGCAGCAAGTACTCGTTAGAGCTACAGGTCTAAAAGACGTAGCGTCTAATGACATGATCAAAAAAGCGATGCGCCAAAGCTCTCAATATATATCACAATTAAGCTATGGCGAATTGGGCGATCAAACGACATTACGCATGAGATTTAATTCAGCGCAAATTCGTTCATTACTAACCCAAGCACAATTACCTTATTGGCCAGATACTCGCTCGAACATTTTAGTGTGGCTAGTCGAAGAGCAAAACTTTGATAAGAATATTGTTTGGGAACACTCAGGTTCAGAGCTAGCGAGTAGTTTACAAGCTAATGCTGAAACTCGTGGTTTACCCATTATTCTGCCTGTCGGTGATTTTGATGATATCACTGGTATTGCTACTTCTGATTTATGGGGCGGGTTTGTTGCACCAATCAGTACAGCAAGCCAGCGCTATCCTGCTGATGCTGTGTTGGTGATAAAATCACAAGGTAATTCATTACGTTGGACTTTATACGACCAACAACCTGCACTGATGACAAGCTCGCCTAAATCACCTTTAAGCGGTTCTGCTTCCTCTTCTCAACAGTTGATTGATGAAGTCAGCCATTATTATGCAAGTAAAAGTGCAGTAACAGTAGCAAGTGAATCTTCAGAATCTATTTTGGCTCAGTTTATTAGTATTAGTAATGCTAAGAGTTTCTTTGAACTAGAAAATGCACTTAAGCGATTAAATTCTGTTGCCAGCCTAGATATTTTAAAAATTCAAAATAGTGAAGTGACATTCCGTATTCATTTATTGTCGACTCAACAAGAGTTTGAACAAGAAGTGGAGAGAATTCGTCAGGTGACCGCCATTGAGCGACAATCGGATGTGCCTGAAGTTGCCCCTGGTTTTGAAAAACAAGCTAACACGCAGACGGTTGGTGATGAAAATGATGCTCTTGAGACTGAGACTCAGTCTTCTATTGAAGGCGTTTTAGAAGGTAAAATCGGGGAATCAACTGAGCTTGATGAAGCCGAAATCGTGGTTCCCGTTCAGGAAGTTAAGCCTGACTTGGTTTATGAGTGGCTTGCTAAGTAAGCAAAATTGTAGATAAATAAGTTAAAAGATAATAAAAAGCCCGATACACCTTAATGGATGTATCGGGCTTTTTTATGCATAAACCGTGTCTTGTGAAGTCGTTGAAATCAACTTGCCCTCTAAACAGATTGCCTCGAAAAAAGAACAAGCTTTAAGAAAAATAAAGGTTACTGATTAAATCTTGATTTTTCTTGTCTCTCTACTTCTGATAACAATGGCAACTTAAGGCTTAACTCTTTGCCTCGTGCGCGAGTGTAAAGAATATTACCAACAAACCCCAAAGAGGTAAGAGCGAACTCCACCACTGCGAGCATGCGCTCTCCACCATCAACATAGAAAATAGTGAGGGCATGTAAGAAATACAGCATGAGCACGAAATTAGCCCAAGCATGCGTGTAAGGCTTACCAGCAATGATCCCTGGTAGCGGTAACAGCAATGGTATCGCCCACACCAACGCCAGGGTTAGGTTATTTAAATGAGGGTGAGGGGATAGCGTGACTTGCCACAAAACCACCCATACAAGTAATGAAACATTACTGATTAATGCAAGGTAACGAAATTGCTTAGTGCGCAGTGACATATCCATTACAACTGAACTTCCTTCTGTTTTATAGCAACTTTAGCTAAGCGCTTACCTAATTTTTGAGCCAGTTCCATTTCATCTTTTGTTAAGGAAGCGGAGTGACCTGCACTACTTGCACCGTAAGGTGTTCCGCCAGATTGAGTGGTGTGCAGAAGTGGTTCAGAGTAAGGGATACCTAAGATCATCATCCCGTGATGAAGCAGTGGCAGCATCATGGTTTGTTGAGTAGTTTCTTGCCCACCATGTAATGATGAAGACGAAGTAAATACACAAGCAGGCTTATCGATAAGATCGCCATTTAACCAAAGTGGTGTGGTTGAATCCCAAAAATGCTTCATTGAGCCAGACATATTGCCAAACCAAACAGGGCTACCAAGCGCAAGTCCATCACACTCTTTTAGCTCGGTCAGGGTGACAATTGGCTCGATAGGTTCACCATGTGGCGATATATCTTCAACTGTGCGTAATACGGCTTCACAATTAGGGATAGATTCTATCCCTCTCGCAATTTGCCTTGCTAATGCTTGAGTACAGCCGTGTCGGCTGTAGTAAAGCACGAGTATTTTAATGCTCATAGTGAGTTATAAAATCTCTAAAACTTGCTCAGGTGGGCGACCAATCTTCGCTTTATTATTGGCTACAACAACAGGTCTTTCAAAGAGCTTTGGGTTATCAACCATTGCTGAGAAAAGTTGGTCATCAGTCAAAGACTCATCACCTAAATTGGCTTCCTTGTAATCGGCTTCTTTGGTTCTCATCATTTCACGAACGCTTTCAAACCCAAGTTGAGAGAATAAGGTTTTTAGTTGCTCAACAGTAAAAGGCGTCTCTAAATACTTGATGATTTCAGGTTGAACACCATTTTCTTCTAAAACTGCCAGCGTTTGACGGCTCTTTGAACAACGAGGGTTATGATAAATGACGACAGACATGTTTTTCTCCTAATTATTATTGTTGTTAATCTTACACAGTTACCGCGCGAGAAGTAGAGGCATTATTGTAATGATAGAAAGCGATCACGTTGAATCATAAGTTGATCGATTCTCGCATCGTAGCGCGCTTGTTTAAGGCTACCTAATTCTGCAAGTTGACTCGCTTGTGTGTAGTACTGAATCGCTTTATTCCATTGAGCCTGTAACGCTAGAATTTCCGCTCGAGCTGCGAGATCTTCGTCGCTATTGGCTAGGCTGATGTTCGCTTTAGAAAGTAAGTGCCAACCATTGGTGTCATTTGGGTTATCGTGAGTGTAGCGCTGTAGTACTCGAATCCCTTCCTGGTATTGTTCTTTTTCTAATAAGGCGTTGGCATAGTTAATTGTTAATACCGGATTGTTGGGCTTACGAGTTAGTGCTGACTTCATCTCTTTTATCGCAATTTCAGGTTTCTTCTGGGCGATATGGAGATCTGAAATAGCATCTAGGTAGAAGGTATTCAGTGGATCATTACTGATCAGTTTTGTCAGGATAGGTTCGGCTTTATCTAGCTTCTTAGAATCTAAATAAACTAAAGCTTTACCGTATTCTAGTGATGGCACTAGTGACGCAGGGGCTTTCTTCAACTTACGTTCAAACCAATCTAAAGCAGAGTCATTTTCTATACCGGCATAGCGAGCAACAATACGAGCTCTAGCCAAGTGGTAATCAAGAGATGGTGATACTTTTAAAGGTGGATATTGACGTGCACGTTCACGAGAATCGGTAATACGATCTTCTGGTAATGGGTGAGTCAGTAGCATTGGCGGTGGTGTACTTGCGTAGCGATATTCATCCGCTAATCGACCAAAAAATCTTGGCATCGCTTTTACATCAAACCCTGCTTTAGCCAAAGTGTTAATCCCAAAACGGTCCGCTTCTTTTTCGTTACTACGAGTGTAGTTGATTTGGCTTTGCATACTGCCCGCAGTGGTGGCTGTTATAGCGGCAATACCAGCTTCAGGCGCAGCGATAGCAAGTAGAACCGAGGCTGCTAGTGCGGCAATCGTTGCGGGTGAACGTCTCGCCTGATCTTCCATGCTTCTAGCTAAATGACGTTGAGTCACGTGCGCAATTTCGTGTGCAATAACGGAGGCAATTTCACTTTCGGATTGTGCATGAAGAAATAACCCTGAATGCAAAGCAACGTAGCCGCCAAAAAATGCAAATGCATTGATATTGCGATCGCGGATCATAAAGAATTCGAAAGGGGTTTTTACATCGTTGGCATTCGCAACTAATCGATGACCAAGGCTACTTATGTACTCATTTAGCACTGGGTCATTCACGATAGGTTGGCTACCTCTGATGATCCTCATGTAAGCATCACCATAAATGAGCTCTTGATCTATGGTTAATGTGCCACCTGCAGCAGTGCCTATATCTGGAAGATCTAGGCTATTTGCACTGGTTGAAATAGGGGTGCTTAATGCAGTTGCTATACACAAGCAAACAATCGAGCGGGTGCGTTTTAACATATCAGTCAGTAATACTCCGTTTCATCTGACATTAAGACCAGGGTTGTTTGAATTGGTTTCCTTTTATCTCATAAAGCTTTATATGCTAAAACTTCACGATACGCGACTCTCATCTCCTGTGTTAATGAAATAGAAAGATGGCGCGTTTAAAAAAACAGATTACAATACGCCTCTTATAATAAGCATCGAGCTCAAGAATGAAACCTAATATTCTCGATTTACGCGAAGAGCGTTGCCCAATGGCACTATTATTAGCGAAGCGTTATGCTGCTAGGTTAGAGAACGGTCAATCATTATTCATATATATATCTGACATGAGCTCAATGAAAGACATTGTGAACTTCTTATCACAACAAGCTTATTCTGTAGAACAGGAAGCGAGTTCTGGTTTTCACCAAATCCAAGTTATTAAAAAGGAAGTGCAGTCAAATGCTTGAAATGGTCAGTCGTTGGTATAAGCGACGTTTTTCAGATCCTCATGCCGTCAGCTTAGTTGCTATTATTCTTTTCGGCTTTATTACGATTTACTTCTTTGGTCACTTAATTGCCCCGTTGCTGGTGGCGATTGTACTTGCATACCTTTTAGAGTGGCCGGTGGCCCAACTGCAAAAAGTGGGTATTCCTAGAACGCCATCGGTAATGTTAGTCATTTTGATGTTCTTCAGTTTTATGCTTCTCGCTCTGTTTGGTTTGGTCCCGACGATATGGAACCAAGTGGGTAATTTGATTAATGACATTCCAAGTATGTACGGTGGATTGCAGAAATTTATTTCAACTATTCCAGAGCGCTACCCTGAACTAGCCAACCTTCAAATTGTTGAATCTGTTGTTTCTAATGCGAAAAATAAAGTGTTAGGGATGGGAGAAAGTGTTGTGAAAGGATCGCTAGCTTCATTGGTCAGTATCGCGACATTAGCGGTGTATTTGATTCTTGTTCCTTTGCTTATCTTCTTCTTGTTGAAAGACAAAGAAGAAATGATTCAGATGGCAAGTGGCATTCTTCCTCAAAATCGCCGCTTAGCGACAAAAGTATGGGTGGAGATGAATCAGCAGATCTCGAATTATATTCGAGGCAAGGTCGTTGAAATATTAATAGTAGGCGGTGTCAGTTACGTCACGTTTGCCATTCTTGATCTTCGCTATTCCGCTTTACTTGCGGTTGCAGTTGGTCTGTCGGTGTTGATTCCGTATATAGGGGCTGCTGCTGTGACAGTTCCTGTTGCGATTGTCGGTTTATTCCAATGGGGCTTAGCGCCTCCATTTTACTGGCTGCTGATAGCCTACGGTATAATCCAAGCTCTGGATGGTAATGTTTTAGTTCCAGTGCTGTTCTCAGAAGCAGTTAACCTGCACCCTGTAGCGATTATTGTTGCGGTACTAGTGTTTGGCGGGCTATGGGGCTTTTGGGGAGTCTTCTTTGCGATTCCATTAGCAACATTGGTGAAGGCGGTTTGGAATGCGCTCCCAAGTAATGAGTTATATGAGCAAGAACCAACAGCCAAAGATTGATCGTACTTACTTTAATCGGTAAATACATTTCGGTTTAGGTATGAATGATAAAAAGGGCGAACATGAAAATGTTCGCCCTTCTACTATCTGTTTCCAGCTGACTCAAGGTAGATGCCACTGCGCTAGTTAGCTGTTAACTATTACAGCATCTACGATCAAACTGTGGATTAGCTGTCTAAGCTAGTTTTAAGCATCTTTGTTGAAGTAATCCAACACAACTTCATGGTGAGTCTTTGTTTTAAACTTATTGAATACGTGCTCAATAATGCCTTCTTCATTGATTAAGAAGCTAATACGGTGCAGGCCATCGTACACTTTACCCATAAACTTCTTCTCTCCCCACACGCCAAACTGTTCAGCTACAGCATGGTCTTCATCTGATAATAGAGTGAAGTTAAGAGACTTTTTCTCAACAAAGTTAGGTAAGCGTTTTACTGGGTCGATACTCACACCAAGTACAACTACATTGAGATCATCAAGTTGAGGCTTTATATCTCGCAGACCTTCAGCTTGAACAATACACCCAGGCGTCATCGCTTTTGGGTAAAAGTAGAAAAGTACTTTCTTGCCTGAAAAGTCACTAAGAGAAACAGTGTTCCCGTCTTGATCAAGTAGAGAAAAAGCAGGAGCTGGGTTACCAGCTGTCAGCGTATTCATGAGTTTTCCTTTTTACGGTTACTATGCTTTCAAAGAGCCATGGAAATGGTCAATGGGTACATAATTATTGGCTGTTTTTAATAAAGTTGAGCGAACCTTGAACACTGAGCTCTTGGCACAGTGAATTGAATTCTTCTTGTAGCTGCATCAAATTACATTCTGAATGCACAGAAGCGGTAATTGAGATATGAAATTGGTCATTATCCAGATCGACCTTTGATTTATTGATGGTTTGAGCACTCAATGAATCAATACCTATTTGGCGATCGGCAAAGAAAGTGGTGAACTTTTCGGTTAAACCAAGTTTGTCATCAGACTCGACGAAAACTTCTAAGGTGTATGAGTTGTCGATTTGTGCATGAGTAGAAGTGCGTTTCATTATGGTAATGAAATCGTGTTCTTGCCCCAATAAAGGCAAGGTGGTTTCTACTCTAGTAATGTTACTGGCTTTACCTGATAACAGCATAATCAGGGTGAACTCTTCACCGAATAAAGCAATACGGCTATCAATAATATTACAGCCTGATTGGGTGACTAACTGAACCACTTGGTTACATATACCCGGGCGATCTGTGCCCACAGCTGTGATTACTAGATGCTGAGTCATAAAATCACGTCTCTTAATATTCCATTGTTTCATGCATGTTAGCACAGTTACCAAAATGAATAAGTGACGGTAAAGGTTTTTACTTAAAGGGTACATGCCGTTTTAGGGCGCATATCTATGGATGATTTTGGTTTTGAGTCACTTTCATTGAGTAGAATTAGGTCGGTACTTTATCCCTAAAATAAGGACCAGAGAGTAATGGGGGCGAACAGTTGTTACTCAATTGTTGAAGCTTCATAAGCCTAAGTTGGTGCAACCTCAAACATACGACAATATTTAATGCCGATGTGGTCGGTAAGCGGCTTTAAAGTCTTGTGTTTATCAATCGCCATACAGTACCATGCAAAAAGATTAAATTAAGGGAGATAGACATGTTTTCAGGAAGTATCGTTGCGCTCGTTACGCCATTTAACCTAGATGGTGAAGTGGATTTCGACAGCCTTAAAAAGTTAGTTGATCATCATGTGGCTGCTGGAAGTGATGGTTTAGTTGCTGTTGGTACAACAGGTGAGTCTTCAACACTTACTATTGAAGAGCATGTCAAAGTCGTGAATAAGATTGTTGAGTTTGCTGACGGTCGTATCCCTGTTATTGCAGGTACGGGTGCAAATGCGACTCATGAATCGGTACTGTTTAGCCGCTTGCTAAATGGTTCTGGCATTGTCGGCTGTTTAAGCGTGACGCCTTATTACAACAAACCGACTCAAGAAGGCTTGTATCAACACTATAAAGCCATTGCTGAAGTGAGTGATGTACCTCAAATTCTATACAATGTACCAGGTCGTACTGCTGTTGACTTATTGCCTGAAACGGTAGCTCGCTTATCTAAAATTGAAAACATTGTTGCTTTGAAAGACGCGACAGGTGATTTAGAAAGAATTGCAATTCACCGTGAACTTTGTGGCGAAGATTTTATCTTACTAAGTGGTGATGACTTAACTGGTCTTGAATTTGTTAAGCGCGGCGGTGATGGTGTTATCTCGGTAACCAATAACGTAGCAGCTGCAGATATGGCTAAAATGTTTAAATTAGCTAAAGAAGGTAAGTTTGAAGAGGCAGAGATCATTAACGAACGTTTGATGCCACTGCACAAAAACCTATTTGTTGAGTCAAACCCAATTCCTGTAAAATGGGCGGTTCACAAGCTTGGCTTAATTTCTGAAGGTGGCTTACGCTTGCCGCTGACAGAGCTTTCTGCTGAACAACAACCGACTGTTGCTCAAGCTATGACAGAAGCGTGTATTTACTAATTAGTATGAAATAATGCCGAAGTAGACTTCGGCATTTAGGAGCTTAAATGAAGTATTCTCACCAGCTAGTGATCGGTTCACTGGCTGTTTTTGTTCTTACTGCGTGTTCAGGCAGCGCGACTCAGCGTCGCCAAGCTAAAGATGACTTTGAGTATTTAGAAACACCAGAATTTACACAATGGCAAGTGCCTGAAGGTGCTGAACCATTCTTTTATCCTAATTTTGATATTCCACAAGGTGAATTCACTGGTGGTGTTGGTCCTACTGTTGATATTCGACCACCTCAGCAAATTTTAGAGCTCATTCCTGGTGCTCGTGCTGAACGTCAAAATGGTGAAGTAACGCTTTGGCTGCTACGCAAAGATGAAGCTGACAGAGTGTGGCAAACAGCCGTGGATATGTTATCTGCTCGACAAATTGACATTCGTGAGCAATCTGAAGATTCAGTTGAGACGGGTTGGGTAACATGGATTTCTGAGGATGAAGAAACAGAAGTTGGCAGTCGATATTCAATTTCTCGTTTTGAAGCCAATAACCGATTTGGCTTTAAAATCAACCTGATTGATTGGCGAGAAGGCACTACCGTTCAACCTGTGACGGCAACGAACAAAGAACGTTATAATGCATTTATGACGAACTTAGTGACCGCAAGATACGATCAAGATTTGCGAGATGAAGCGGCACTAAAAGCACAGGAATTGGTGAAGAGAATCCCAATTACTATGGGGTCAGACAGAAGTGGCTTCCCTGTAATTATTGCTCGTACTCCATACAATGTATTGTGGCAACGCTTACCTGAACTATTACCGACGATGGGTTTTGAGCTAGAAGAGCGAAATCAATCTCAAGGTACAATTAAAGCTAAATATGCTTCTCCAGATGATGAATTTTGGGAAAGCATTGGTGTGAAACCATTAGAGTTAGCGGGTGGAACGTACACCTTCCTAATGGGTGATCTAGGTAACCGAACTTCAATTAATGTGACTGATGCATCCGGTAAGCCAGTAGAAGAAGAGTTTCTTAAATCGTTAGCACCTGTTTTAGCCGCGATTGTAGAAATTAAAGAACCAACTGAATAAAGAAAAATTGGTTAGCTGACACAAAAAAGAGGACGTAAGTCCTCTTTTTTATATCTGTCGGTTTTTAACTTATCATCGATATTTCAGTTACCATCGATATTTGACGTAAGTTAAACTATGCGTCTTTATGAGTGTCTTGCTCGGCTGCCTTTTTAGCGCTATTTAATTTATCCAAACGGTTCAGCTTATCTAAATCACTTTCACCTTTAAGTCTGCTTGGCTTGCCTACATTCATGTTGGCAGTGTATTTTAATGCTGCGATATTACCGACAATAACACTGACCACGATGAAGCAAATAACCCATGGATTCGTTAAGATCTCTAGCATAAAGGCTCCTAATCGCTGATGTTTTCGATAAACTGGGAATAAATATGATCTAGCTGATCAAGAATGATCGCTTGTCCTAATATTGGCTCAGATAGAAGCTGATTGCCAAGTATTAATGGAGATAACTGAGATAAGCATTTTTCAGAGACTGAACGGTGGCTTATGTGCCAAGGTTCAATCGCAACGCCCCCTAGATCTTTACTGTAGGGAAAGAAGAAATGGTACTTTTCAATATTAGCAAGCAGCCAATCATAGAATGACTTTTGGTGACCAGTTAAATACTCCCAAGGCTCTAATTGAAGCTGGGTACCTACCGGTAAGCATGTCCGTGAAAATACATCGAAATCACAGCCCCAATGGTGACGGCTTGCCCCAGGAAGTGCAGACCATCTTAAAATTGCCCACATTCGGTCTTGCTCACTGAGTGAATCAAAATCGATAGGCTGGCTATTTGAATCTAGAATGGTACGTTGCCCAGAAAATTTACTATTCCAAATTGAAGCCTGTCTTTCGTAGCTTCGAAATCCACTTGCGATCTCTAACTTGAAGCCAGCAGCATGAGCAGCTTCGACCAAACGGTGTAAATCACTCTGAATTTGAGGGTGAGTGAGAAAATACTTCTCACCAATTAACACCTCAGTAAGGTGTGATTCAGTTTGTCCAGTCAGCTGCTCAGGGTTCATATTACTTTCCGAAAAGGTTAACTAGCGTACGTTGGTACATCTGAGTGAGTTTTTCTAAGTCAGCAATATTTACGCATTCATTCACTTTATGGATGGTGGCGTTAACCGGACCTAGCTCAATTACTTGTCCATTCATTCGGGCAATAAAGCGACCATCAGATGTTCCGCCAGTGGTTAGTAGTGCTGGTTTAACATCATTTACATGGTCAACCGCTTCTACAACAGCATCAAGTAAATCACCGGCATCGGTTAAGAATGGGTCGCCATTGAAAGTCCATTGTAGGCCGTATTCAAAGTCGTACTTATCTAAGATAGCGGTGATGCGTTGTACGATAATATCGTTGTTTAACTCTGTGCTAAAACGTAGGTTAAATTGAACGTTAAATTCACCAGGGATAACGTTTGAAGCGCCTGTACCAGCACTTACATTCGGAATTTGAAAGCTTGTTGGCGGGAAATAATCATTACCTTTATCCCATTCCGTTGTTGCTAGCTCATTAATTGCTAACAAAGAACTATGAATTGGGTTATTCGCTAAGTGAGGGTAAGCAACGTGACCTTGTATCCCTTTGATAGTCAGATCACCAGTGATTGAACCTCGGCGACCGTTCTTGACGACATCTCCAACATACTTCGTGCTTGAAGGCTCACCAACAATACACATGTCAATTAGCTCATCTCGAGCCATTAAGGCTTCGACAACTCGAACCGTACCATTAATAAATGGACCTTCTTCATCAGAGGTGATCAAAAAGCCAATTGAACCAGTATGATCTGGATTTTCTGCGATGAACTGTTCAACGGAGACTACCATAGAAGCAAGTGAACCTTTCATATCAGCCGCGCCACGCCCATAAAGAACGCCATCAATAATGGTTGGTTCAAAAGGAGCAGTGTTCCATTGTTCAACAGGACCCGATGGGACTACATCAGTGTGTCCTGCAAATGCGAATAAGGGAGCTTCAGTACCACGACGAGCCCAGAAGTTAGTAGTATCTTCGAATACCATTACTTCGATCTCAAAGCCAAGTGCTTTTAATCGGTTAATCATTAACTCTTGGCAGCCGGCATCTTCTGGTGTTACCGATTGGCGGCTAATTAGATCTTTTGCGAGAGCCAAAGTTGGGCTATCTGTCATCCTTGAATTCCTTGTTAAGTAAACGTAATTTTGAATGTAATGCTATTCGATTAGAGAGCGAATAAATCGAAGTTATGAAAAAATGGCCGCATATTGGTCAGCTTTGAAACCTAAATGGTATTGCGCATCCACTTTTAAAATTGGGCGCTTAATCATCGCAGGTTGTTCTATCAGTAGCTGAATCGCAGAAACCTCATTTAAGCTGTCTTTTTGTTCTTGAGTCAGTTGGCGATATGTCGTACCACGTTTATTGACGACTAGCTCCCAACCTAACTCTGAACAAAACTCAGTGACAAGAGCTTCATTGATACCTTGTTTGCGGTAATCATGGAAATCGAACTCAATTCCTTCACTTTGAAGCCATTTTTTCGCTTTTTTGATGGTATCGCAATTTGGAATACCGAACATGGTGACAGTCATTATTCTTCCTTTTGGTGATATTTTTTCATTATTATGCTTTGAATCCTAACAGGAAGCAGTAAATCAGACAAAATCCAGCGTGAAATATTTCTTAGAACGAAAAAAAACAGTAAGAAAATGCCACTATTGGAGACTTATTGATCAGCCTCAACATGTCATGAGTGAAAAAAGAAATAATTGATTGGCACAGACATAGGAGGTGTCAATGGAGTTGAGTCCTGTTTTTGCAAGGCGACTATATTTAGCATTATTAGTCGAAAGCCTTGAAAGGCCTAATGTGCCTAAACTCATCGAGAAAACGGGATGGCCTCGTCGTACAATTCAAGATGTACTCAAGGCTTTACCGGGGATTGGAATTGAACTGATGTTTATTCAAGATGGGCGGCGTCATAATGATGGTTACTATCAGTTATCTGATTGGGGACCATTTGATAGCCAGTGGGTGCTTGAACGTCGGAATGATATAGCGACAAGCCTTGGATTTAGTGCATAAGCCAGCGAAAGCTGGCTTTCTTCTATCTATAGAGTTCAATCTATAGCATTAAACTGCAAATAGTAAGGTCGATACGCAGAGCATTAGTATTCTTCAAACTTTTTGGTCTTCACTATTGCTAGCCATTACTTACTGCAAGAATAGGCGGTACCTAGCATAGTCACTGATGTGTTAAATGCTTGTGGAACGGTAAGAACAATAGTATCAGCACCTAGTTGGATAGCATTACTTTTAAGCTCATTTAATGCCCCTTGAATAAGAGTGTCATTAGGAAAAAATAAAAAGCTATACCAATGACCTTCGTTTCCTGTCACTTCACCTAAATACTGGCATTCACTAATGTCAAATGAGCCATGAATGTCTACTTTTACTGATAAGGCATCAGAATGGACAAGTTTCGTCGGAGTTGTACACCCTGTAAGTAAGGCTACAACAGTGAAAATGAAATAAAGCTTATTCATACCATTACCCTATGCTTGGAAAAAGTAGATGGCAAACCCTGCCCAACTTAGAGCTAGTAACCCCCAAGGCAGCTTACTGTTTGAGTGATGACTTGATTCTATAACCGTTTCTACAGGCTCTGGGTTTGGCTGAGTTTGATTTTGCTGCTTGTCTTTTTGAGATTTTTTCTTGGCTTTATCAGCTTGACGGCTTCGTTCTTTCTGTTGTTTTTTATAAAGAGCGATACCTTTCTCAATACCTTGAGCAATCAACTTTGTTTGTTCTTTAGTTTGGCTAGGTTTTTGAGTTGCTTTGGCGATCTTCATGGCTTCTTGCTGAGATTCAACAGAGGGGGTGTTTGGCTTGTTTTTCATAGTTACATCGTGAAATAGAAACAGACTTCCCAATAAGATAACTCAAAATCTAGCCGAATATGAAGAAATTACGTTAAAGTGTTGGTTTGAAATAAAGTTAAGTAGTTATTTGTGCGATATTCCTTTGATCAATACGATAAACATGGCTTTTTAAAAGCACCAATGTTGCTTTGGCTTATCTGGTTGTTTCTTGCTAAAGCGCTGGTCGTGTTTATCGTTGCTGGGGCGAGTAGGGAATCTGGCGCTAAAATATTAGAGATCATTTACCCAGATCATG
This sequence comes from Vibrio sp. 99-70-13A1, assembly GCF_013114625.1. Lineage (GTDB taxonomy): Bacteria > Pseudomonadota > Gammaproteobacteria > Enterobacterales > Vibrionaceae > Vibrio. The sequence goes on along the minus strand of NZ_VTXD01000030.1, from coordinate 3,454 downwards.
ACATGTTTTATGTAGGCTTAGCTTTGAGTATTCCAAGCCTAATTTCAATGTGGCTATTTGGTTTGCGCTCTCCTGATAGAGAAAGAATTAACCAGTTGGTGACTTGGGGGAGAAGCGTCACAGTCATTACTGTCTTTTTGCAAATGTTTCATACCAGCTATCTTGTCTATTTAGACAATGGTGGGTTTCATTGGGCAAATGCGATTACCCTTGTAGCTTTGTTATGGTTTGCATTGTATTTATTTAATAGTCGCCTAGTGAAAGACTGTTTCCGAACTACTCTAGCTAAAGACTGATAATTATCAAAATAAGAAAATTAATTAAAATTATACTGAAGTAAAAATCGAGAGGATGTATTTATGGTTAACACGTCACATGACGCGCAAAATGTACAAAGTGCAATATTGCCTGAAGCAGGACCTTTTGCTCTTTATGTCCAGTTAAAAGTGAAGAGTAATGACTCAGCAGTATTAGAGCAGTTACAGAAGCTGCCGAACCTTATTGAAGAACTGAACCAAAGCCAACCAGGTGCAGATCTAACAGCATCAATCGCTTTTTCTAAGGCTTTCTGGGATAAGTTTGAGCAAGATGCACCTTCTGATCTTATCGCATTCCCTGAACTTGGAGAGGGCGAAATTACAGCGCCATCAAGTGAGGTTGATGTACTGATTCACTGTCACTCAAATCGACATGACTTACACTTTTATGTTCTGAGAAAGCTGCTATCTGAAATCGCAGATAATGTAGAAGTGGTCGACGAAACATACGGTTATCGTTATTTAGACTCTCGTGATATGACAGATTTTGTCGATGGCACAGAGAACCCTAAAGAAGCACAAAGAGCAGAAGTAGCCATTGTACCTGAAGGTACGTTTGCTGGTGGTAGCTATGTGATGGTGCAGCGCTTTATTCATAACTTACCAGCTTGGAATCGTTTGAGTGTTTCAGCGCAAGAGAAAGTCGTTGGACGAACTAAACCTGACTCTATTGAGCTAGATAATGTTCCGGCTGCGTCTCACGTTGGTCGTGTTGATATCAAAGAAGAAGGCAAAGGGCTTAAAATTGTACGCCATAGCTTGCCTTACGGAAGTGCTACTGGCGAGCATGGCTTGCTGTTTATTGCATACTGTAATGTGCGCCATAACTTTGATGCGATGCTTGAAAGTATGTATGGCGTCACTGACGGCAAAACAGACCAACTACTACGCTTTACTAAAGCGGTAACTGGTGCGTATTTCTTCGCGCCATCAAGCACCATGCTGGGTGAATTAAGCATAAAGTAAATATTATTCAAGAAATCAGTAAAGATTGTCGTTGAATACTTTGGAATATTATGGAGCCGTCGCGCTCCTTTTTTATTAAAGTTTTTCTGTAAACGGTCGATATGTGTTTAAGTTTTCCCCTTCTTTAGTGTGCTATGGCAATTACTGTAAATACAAATGTTTCGGCATTGGTTGCTCAGAGAAACCTCTCTAATGCAAACAATATGCTTAACCAATCCTTGGAGCGTCTAGCTTCAGGGAGCCGTATTAATAGTGCCAAAGATGATGCAGCAGGGCTTCAGATCTCTAATCGACTTGAAGCTCAAATGAGCGGTCTAGATGTGGCGGTTAGAAATGCAAATGATGGTATTTCCATCATGCAAACTGCTGAAGGTGCGATGAATGAAACCACCAATATCATGCAGCGAATGCGTGACCTTTCTCTGCAGTCATCAAATGGATCGAATAGTCAGGCCGAGCGTGTTGCACTACAAGAAGAAATCAGTGCGTTAAATGATGAACTGAATCGTATTGCAGAAACCACATCCTTTGGTGGAAAAAAACTGTTAAATGGTAGTTTTGGCAGTACAGCTTTTCAAATTGGTTCTGCATCAGGGGAAGCGGTTCAAGTCAACTTGAATAACATGCGAACAGACACCCTTGAGATGGGCGGCTTTAGTTATGTAGCGAATGGCATGGCAAGCGATTCATGGTCAGTTCAAGGTGGGAGTAATGATATGACAATGTCATTTACTGATCGCTTTGGGCAGCAGCAAGATATTACTATTAATGCTAAAGCGGGTGATGATATAGAAGAGCTCGCGACTTATATCAATGGTCAGACTGATTTAGTATCGGCTTCCGTGAATGATGATGGCCAGCTTCAGATATATATGGCAGGTGATGAGTCTTCAGGGACAATCTCGTTCTCTGGTGGACTGGCTAATGAACTAGCTATATCTGGCGGGCAATATGAATCAGTAGATAATATCGACATTACCAGTGCTGGTGGCGCGCAAAGGGCTGTATCTATTCTCGATACGGCAATGAAGTATGTTGATAGTCATCGAGCTGAATTAGGGGCAATGCAGAACCGTTTTGGTCATGCCGTCAATAACCTAGAAAATGTTCATGAAAACCTAGCCACATCGAACAGCCGTATCAAAGATACAGACTACGCGAAAGAAACCACCCAAATGTTAAAGCAGCAAATCCTTCAGCAAGTCAGCACCACTATTCTAGCTCAAGCTAAACAAGCCCCTAATTTAGCGTTAACTTTACTCGGCTAATCATACTTGGCTAAATTTTCCGCATATCGGCAGTTTGAATACGAACTTTAATTCTTTTTCCATCTTTTTGTACTTTTTAAACCTCTCATCACGCTTTCAAAAGTAACTTTGAGAGAACTACTTGGTTTTTCGAGACGTCGGAAACCGCAATATCGAAAAATCAATTGGAGAAATCACCATGGCAGTGAATGTAAATACAAACGTATCAGCAATGACAGCGCAACGTTACCTAAACAACGCGAACAGTGCTCAACAAACCTCAATGGAGCGTCTAGCTTCTGGTTCTAAGATTAACAGTGCAAAAGACGATGCGGCAGGTCTACAAATCTCTAACCGCTTAAACGTTCAAAGCCGTGGTCTTGATGTAGCAGTACGTAACGCGAATGACGGTATCTCTATTGCTCAAACTGCTGAAGGTGCGATGAATGAAACGACAAACATTCTGCAACGTATGCGTGACTTATCGCTACAATCTTCAAACGGCTCTAACTCAAAATCAGAACGTGTCGCTATTCAAGAAGAAGTAACTGCACTGAACGATGAATTGAATCGTATCGCGGAAACCACTTCATTTGGTGGTAACAAGCTGCTGAATGGTACGCACGGTTCTAAATCATTCCAAATCGGTGCGGATAACGGTGAAGCGGTAATGCTTCAACTGAAAGACATGCGCTCTGATAACTCTGAAATGGGTGGCGTGAGCTACCAAGCTGAGAACGGTAAAGGTAAAGACTGGAACGTTCAATCAGGCTCAAACGATTTAACTATGTCACTAACAGACAGCTACGGTAACGAGCAAGAGCTTCAAATCAACGCTAAAGCAGGCGACGATATTGAAGAACTAGCGACTTACATCAATGGTCAGCAAGATCTAGTAAAAGCGTCAGTAAGTGAAAACGGTGA
>NZ_VTXD01000029.1 GCF_013114625.1 Vibrio sp. 99-70-13A1 | reverse complement strand
TGTATTTCATGTTTTTTACTTCTTGGCGGGAGCAAACTTCATGATTATCGCACCTTACTGTTTTTATGTTCAGAGGTGTCGCACTTCGTACTTGAATCCAAGCACCCCTCCACTCTTGTTAGGAGGGCTTTCTGTAGTCTGTAGAAAGAAGTTTGATATTGAAAATATGAATAGAATTGATATTTAATATGCACGAAAATCACGATGAAAACAGACCAATCACTACTTAAAGCTTATATCTGTTCTATAGTTTTTACATAACGTTGAGGAATCACACGGAAGTAATTTAAGCATGGTCAAGCTTTCTTCATTCAGCCCTAAAGTGTTGTTAACTTTATTCATATTGCTTACCTCCTTGACGTACGGTGTTATATCACTCTACGTACTCGCTAATCACAGCCAATCTACCGTAAGACAACTGCAAAGTGGAAACAGTAGTTTTGAACTTGAGTCTGCTAAAATTTTTATGGAGAAGTACCTAGAAGTTGCAGAAGATCGTATTGTGTTAGCATCTCAGAACCATGGGGTGATTGATGCTGCATCACAATTGAACATTGAGCTCCTCTCTTATCATCTGGAACGCTTCAAAGGGCAAAACCAATCCATGCAATTCGCGGTGCGGGATCGTACGGGGCAATTGTTGTTTGAGGATACATTTCGTCACCCTGCGGCTAAACAAGAACAAGCCATCTTTAATGCAATCTCAAATCAAGAAGTGAACGAGCGCATCTTGTATCTCTTGCATGACGATAATAATCATATTTGTATTAAGTTATTTATGCCCCTTTATCAAGCGGGTAACTTTACTGGTGTGATATATGGAGAAACTGCGGTTGATTACGATGAATTTTTCGGCTCGTTTGTTACAAATAGAGAACGTTGGTACGAACTTAGCCAGATAGAGCCACCGGTTTCTTCGCTTATTGAAGCGAGTAATGAACATGCTCATCACTCACATAGTCCAGTAAAAAGTAAATACAGTGAAAAAGATTGGCTCTTAACTCAAACGACTTTAACTCGAGGGGATTTGGTGCTAACTCAAGGGATAAGCCGCTCATTTCTTAATGAACAATTATCAACCCTTCAGAAAGAATTACTGAATGGACTTTTGCTCGTTCTAGCTATTAGCTCTGTTTTAGTTGCATTGCTCGGCCAAAAATTGTTTGTTAATCCTCATAAAGAACTCGACGGGTCGAAGAAGTTGTTAGAAGAGTCCAACAAACTATTAGCAGAAAAAGAGCGTGACAGCCATCTTCTTGCGACAGTAGTGAAAGTAGCCAGAGACGCAGTTGTTATTACTGACAAACAAGGGCGTATAGAGTGGGTAAATAGCGCTTTTGAAGTCATGACAGGCTACCGTTTAGACTCTGTAAAAGGTTTGTCGCCAGGCTCTTTCTTGCAAGGCGAAAATACGTGTCTTAAGACGGTAAGCCGCATTGGAACCGCGCTCCAAAAAGGTAACCAAGTTAAAGCTGAAATATTGAATTACACGATCGATAAGACACCTTATTGGGTTGATATTGACATCGTACCTTTGCGCAACGGAAAAGGTGAGGTTGAACGTTTTATAGCGATTGAACGCGATGTAACTGATTTCAAGAAACTTGGGCTAGAGTTAGAAACTCAAGCGAACAAAGCGTGCCAAGCCAATGAAGCGAAGTCACTGTTTTTGGCAACGATGAGTCATGAAATTAGAACCCCAATTAATGGTTTACTAGGGATCCTACAGATGCTTGTCGACGATTTAGAAAAAGAAGAGCAGAGAGAGATTCTTAGGTTGGCTCTTGGTTCAGGTGAACATTTAATAGCGATTCTTAATGATATTCTAGACCTTGCAAAAATAGAAAATAATAGTCTAGAAATTGATCCGCATCCATTCAAAATGTCCGACATTATCCATCCTGTGTTAAACACTTATCAAACCTTGTGTTCAGAGAAGGGAATTGAGTTTAACCTTCTTGATGGTTGTGATCTTGAGTTAGCATACAATGGTGATTCTGTTCGAATTCGACAAGTGCTACTTAACTTAGTTGGGAACGCATTGAAGTTTACTGAAAATGGCTCGATTAGTGTAAGCATCAAATTACTCGCTCCTTCTAAAATGGAGTTTGCCGTTGAGGATACTGGTATTGGGATCCCTAATGATAGGCTGAGTTCAATCTTTAATGAGTTTGAGCAAGCGGATATATCAACAACGCGTAACTACGGTGGTACCGGACTTGGGCTAGCGATCTGCTATAAGCTTGTGACGTTGATGAAAGGTCAACTCAATGTAGAAAGTGAGCTTTCTAAAGGAAGCCGTTTCAGTTTTGTTATCGACCTACCTGCAATAGTACTCGAGGGTGAGAAGAGCTCAACAATTCAGGAAGTAGATCTGACTCCGTTTAAGGTTCTAGTGACTGATGATAATAAAATAAACCGCATCATAGCCAACGGGTTTTTAGACAAGTTGAACGTTGAATGCGTTACTTGTGAAAATGGTTATGAAGCATTAACTCATCTGGGTTCAAGTTACTTCAACCTCGTAATTATTGATAACCATATGCCGAGAATGAATGGTGTGGAAACAGTTAAAAGAATACGGGAAGCGGGCTATCATGACCTTGTTATCTTTGGGTGGACTGCCGATATTAGGCAAACATCTACCCATGCGTTTTTAGAGGCTGGCGCAAATGAAGTATTAGCTAAACCTTTGATAAAATCGGATCTTGCAGAAGCGCTTTCTCGTCATCTCAATCATATAAAAACGATGGATAGAGAAAACTAATCAACGTTTGTTCTTCGTCATTAATATGATGTGACATCACTGCACTTATCAATACCAATCATAAATACTTTACCACCAGAACTATGTTGTTTAGCTATAAGGGTTAGCTAAGTCATAGCCTAAAATGGTGCCTCGAATATGCTGCCCTAAAAGAAGCCACACTACGAGATAAGAAACTGCGGCAATTATCCAAGAATTGTATCGATTGCTGTTAAAGCAGCTATAGATACCGATTTGAATAGCTAAGTTAGCGATGGCTAGCTCATTAGTATGATCGGTTTTATGGTCTCCCAAGTCCTGATTCATACTAACAGAGCTGGACATTTCACGAAGTGACTTTCCTATACCAAAAGTTATCCGTATTTTTCTAATTTAAATGATTATACTGAGAAGGTTTTGTCCAGAAACGTGTGACAAGCGATTGTCAAGAAAAATCATAAATTCCTAGCGAGTAGTGAGCGGCGCGAGCGTCAGGAGTGGCTTTATTATTTTACTTTACCATCAACTTGCTAAGTCTTCAGGGACAAAAAGCGTACATATTATCATACATGGTATGTAGGCTTATTAGTTCCATAAGAAATATTTGCTATTAAAGGGCTGTCACTCACACGCGAATAGACATTCTTTTTACTATATACTCCAATATGTGGGCATTTTATGAATACCTTGTTGGATCACAGCATCCAATACTTCAATTACAAACTGTTACTTTGCTCTTTGTAGTTGTCTGAGCTGTTCTGTATGATGAGAAATTGCTGTTACGTAACCCGTTCATATCGAGGAGCCTCGTTCTGTGAGCGAATGTTCTCACTTATCGAGACAGCAAAACTTCAACAGTTCTCAGCTTATAAATTGCTGCGTTAGCTCGTCGAGTATCATATGCTCAAGCAAGATTATCAAAGGTCTGCGTTCTTAGCTTAAACTGTTGTCAACAGTTCACGGTGAATAGTTACTTCCATTCGATTCTTAATGACAAGATTTTAGTTCAGGTGTCGGTTAAGGGGGGGAGGGGGAGCCATCCATACCATTGGTTACTCTTTATAGGCTAGCTATATACGTAAATCCTTGATCTGGTTTTATTGCCCATTAACAGTAGCCGACTCAAGGTCATTGAGTATTTTCAGCGCTACTTGAGGCCCTGCGTAACATATAGTTTCGTCGCTATTAAAATCGTCGCATACACTAGGGCGATCTGATGAACCAAATATCTTACAGAGGTTTTTGTCATTGAGTTGTATACACCTTATCCCAGCAGGTTTCCCATTCGGCATACCTGGTATTGGGGTGCTAATGGATGGAGCGATACAGCAGGCACCACAGCCACGTTCGAGTTTTTCTGAGATACAGGGATTCCATTCAGAAATTTCGATATTATAGTTAGTCACTAGCAGTACCTTTATTGACTCAACGAGTTGTTCCCCATTTGGAATGCTCGCATTGTATTACATTGGGGCTACTAATGCTATTTTCCTCTAATTTAGCTACGTATTGCTGTAGGTGGTATAACTGATAGATCAACTCCAAGCGCTCCCCTTCCAACTTCTTAAGCCTTTGCTTTAAAAGATTTTTTTCCTTGCGATATTTGTCTTTCAAGTTTTTTTCTTTTGCTAAGAGGACCTTTAGTTCTTTATTTGCAGCCGTTTGATTAGATTCAGACGCGAGCTTAGCTCTATTAATCTTGTCCTTTACTACTTGGTACTTGGGGTGCTTATAATTCAAGGCTCCGTTTGCTAGCCCAGCCCTTTTTTCTACAGCGTGTTGGCTGATTTTCATCCCCTTGGAAATGAGTTCCAATAGCGCCTTCTCACTTTCTTCAGCATTTTTTAACACGCTGCTCATAGGATTACTCCATAGTACTCGAGTGCTTGTTTATAGGTTTCCATTTCCAAACGTAAAAACTCTTGACTTGCTGCGGGTTGGTTGTCGTCAACAGATTTCTGGTATAGTGAACGGTACCTATTGTATCTGCTAATCCAAATGGGTATGGAATCCTTGTCAGCAATTAAGTTTTCACAATCAGTTCGGCAGTTAGATGACTGAATAACTGGCTTAAAATCACATTCGGTTCCATTCATACAATACATACCATTACCTAATGACATAACCTTAGACTTATTTCTTTTTGCTAAAGACTTGGCATGGGAAAAGGATTGATAAGTTTTGAATTTTTTATCAAGATCTTGCTGACTTTCCAGTGTTTTACCGCCCTTACCAAAAAGGTTGCTGCCATTTTGAAATTTCATAGCCATATAGGCAGAAACTTCGAGATCTGCTTTCTCTAGCTCTTTTGCGAACTCTTCAGCCATGGTTAATTTGTAATTACTCATATTAAGATAGCCATCTGAGTACCATTCAGTTACGGTCCTAGCTATATGTTTAAATTGTGCAGAAAGTTGGTTCATTGTAACTAATTCTAAACGGCGAACATGTACCGCAATGCTTCGCCGAAATTGATGATGCTCTATAGGCCATTTGCCTCCTACGAAAATGTGGCACTCGACTTTTTCTCTAAGCGATATATTTGGATTTAATTGCCAAAACTCATCTATATCTTTTTTAGTTATATAAATTTCATTTGACTCCGTCCAATTTAGCTGTCTATCTGATGTACGTTGACTTGTCATAAGGGAGTAAATGCCAGAAGAGTGAAAAGCTCTAGCATTGGTTTTAATGTAATGAGAACCAAGTTCACGGGGTGACAACCTAAAGATTGCAGAAGCTAAAGGTATAATTTTGTTTATGATGTTTTTAACGTACGGGGCAGCTGCCCATACTTCTTCTACACCACCCTCATCTGCCCCCTTAAACAAAGTGGATTTAATACCAATGTACTCTCTGTCTTCAACTAGACAATTAAACTTTAAAACGACCGCCTCACTCTTCCTTAGACCACTCATTGCTTGGATAGCTTCACATGCGACTAGTGCTACTCTATTATAGAATGTGTATATATCCTCCATGTCGACTATATACTGTGGAAACCTGCGGTTGTATGAAGATAATGGTACGTTGTGAATTTTACCATTAACAATTTTTTCGTATGTATATGACTTGTTTTTATAAGCATTTACATCCTCATCAGTACGTTTAACGACCAGGTTATGAGTGTTGCACTTAGTATCTAGACTTATGTCTTTAAGATTTTGTTGACAGTATTCATCTAAATAAAAAAGCCAGTTATTATTATGGTGCTTAAGTTTGTTTAATTTTAAATATTCTCTGTATTTATATGGTAAACTGGATATGTATTCCCAGTTTTTTATGTTTAATTTTAGATTTTCAAAGTAATTAATATAGGAACTCCAGTAGGCAAGTAAAATATCTATTGGCATACAATAAGTTTGGTTACTTTTCCTTTTCGGGGAGTAATTTATGAAATTTGTTTTAAGGAAGAACCCATAGTCTGAAAAAAAAGTATGTTGCATATCGCATAGCTTGGCGAGGGATTTAAAGTAATTATCTATTGTTCCAGAGCTCTTCCCTTCGTTGAACGTCGCCATGAACTTATTTCTAATAGGGTCTCTATCCAAAGAATATATTGAATTTAAATTTAATGATTGTAATGATTTACTTATGACAATAAGGTTTTCTATTATACGTATAATAGACGAAACTTTTGCTTTTTTTGATTGAAACCAAAAGAGAAATATGCCGATAATTTTCAATTCAAGCTTAATGCCTTTACTTAAATCAGAAAAGTTTGCCTTGCGATAAACTTCTCCCTCATTGATAAAATCTTTGTTTGTCCATATGTCGTTTGAAAATATGATTGGTTCTTTATCTTTCTGAGTTGATGGAATAATGACTATATTTGATAAGGATTCATAATCTTTATTATTCAATGCTGATAAAATAACTTTAACAGAAGGGATTTGTTCTTTGAAAATACTACTGTTAACACTTTGATCGACAAAGTCCGTAGGTCTAATTTCATTTATGGACGTATTTCTGATTAAATCTTCCATATTTCAAAAACACCTTCATCTTGTATGGTTTTTCTCGCTCTTGCTACTATCTTAGTATCAACAAATGCAAGCATAAGATCTATTCTTGATGTTAAATATTGATAGCTTTCATTTGCATTACTCGAACCTATATAAATAGGTTTGTTATAATCGATCATATGCTGAAAACTTAATAGTTGATAAATTGCATTTTCATCTTCAATCACTGCGCATTTTGAACAATGCATACAATTTGATAGATTTGCACATAGTTTAGGGGTGCGTTTATCTTTTGATTGTTGACGCTTGAATTTATTCGATTCAGGTGAATTGCCATAAATATCAGTGCAAACTATTCCATTTAATTGGTAATCAGAATTTCCTTTTGAAACAATCATTACATCATACTTCTTGGCTATTTCTTTTCTCTCTTTAAAATTTTTTCCATTAATAGAAGCTTCGGTAAGTTTTTTGAGAGCAGATCCCATGGCTTTTCTTGCTTCTATTTTGTTCCCTTGTGCATAATTTTTCCGGTAAGTCCCCCAGTTATGCTGTGCCTTATCGAGTATAGTAAAGGGATTTCTAGTTTCACGGTCTGTTATCTGCTCTACAGTTTTTCTCAACCTTCTACTCGAAATTTTGGGAAAGCTCAGGTCAATATTTATAATTTTCTTTACAATAGGGTGTCTTTCAAATGATTTTAGAGCAGGATTAAGTCTCCGTACTTCATTATCGCGTTGGTTTATCATAAATAACAGAGCGCGGTGGTTAAAAATATAGTCTAGACTTTTTAAGTACTCAACTAACTTCAAGCGTAATTTTATGAAACGCTTGTAAAACTCTATACCTGTCCTTTCTCCTTCAATGCCGGACTTGCCAATATTCAGTCTTATAAACTTATGAGCTCTCCCTTTATATATTAATTCAGAATCAACGCCATCTGCGTTCAAGTTAAAGTCGTCAATATTGCTTTGTTTCAACTGTTGTTCGTTACTCCACGTAAAAAAACAAAAAAGAATAAAAGCGCTATGCATAAACCAGTATACAGGGTTTCTTACAATATAATCGAATGTAGTTTTTGGGTTGGCTAGCTTTACTTCTTTAATTGATGTCACATCATTAATAGAGAAGTCTCTAAATCCTTGCTTTGAACGGTCTAAATGCTCATTAATTACATCACCACTTGTCTCAAATATTATAAAGCAGGTCTGTATTATTTTAGAAAGTTCTTCGCTATCATAAGCATCATTACTTTCGCGATATGTTTTATCTGAAAATGTATATTTATAGTTTGAGTAAATATCACCAGAGTAAGATAGGAAAGAGTTTATAGTAGATAGGCGATTTCCAGCTTGATCTCTAGATATTTCTCTCTTGTAAACTCTTGATTGGAGGAAAATACAATAATCTGGAAGTTTAGAGGGATCTCTTAGTGAGTTCTTTTGATCTACTTGGAAATCAAGATATTCCTTTAGGACGTTGAATATTGTCCTTCTTCCAGGGGACTTATAAGTAATAATAAATCCAGATATAATCTCTGCTTCTCTATGTAAATCTTTAGAGTAGTTCTTGCTGTATTTATCGAACGTGGCTTTATTAACGCCACTTATAGTACTCTTTATGGTACCTGTTGTGCCTAAGTATCCATCGAGGGTTAACAAGTTTAGGTCAATAACGTATCTTCCATCGCTTACTTTAGAAGTGTTTATTATAAGGTCCGCATCATACTTACTTTTTTTCATGCGATTTCCTTAAATACATCAAAAATATATCTATCCATTATTTCAGCAACATTATTTGCAGTCTTTCTTTTATTTACAAACCTAATGTACTTTAATGTGGTTTCAATACTCTGATGACCCATATATAAACGAACAGTTTCTATACATGTATCAATACTGTCTGGGGACGAATGCAATGCAACTTCTACAAAGTTCGTAGCAAATGTACTTCTTAAATCATGAGGTCCGTGTTGAAATTCGTGGTGGTATGTTTTTTTATAGAGACTTTTAAATCGTGCCCAAGCACTATAAAATGCACTTTTTGAATAATGTTTACGGCTTTTATTTAAAAATAAAGGGGTGATTTTTGATGTAAGGCACTTTCTTTCTATATAGTCTTCTCGGATAAGACTTAGATTGAAAGAATACTCATGGTCAAGAATTTCATGGGCAAGTCTAACCGTCATGAATAATTCTCTATCAGCACCAAATTTGGTATTCACACCATGGCTTGGTCCTATATTAATACCTTTGATGATTTTGCTGCTATCGTTTGGGAATAGTTCTTCTTTGATTAACCTGCAAGGGAATGATAGTGCTTCTGATAATCTCAATCCACAAAAAATCATCAGTTTAAAAACTAGCTGGAAGTTTTTGGTTTGACCCTGTAAAAGGTTTAGAGCTTTTAATTGTGTTTCATGGCTAAGAGGAGTCAGGTTATTATCGACTGGGCGATTAACCCTTATGGCAAGGTCGGAAGATTGAAGCTCTCTGTAACCATTGATAGTACTTATTTTATGGCGATAGAAATTCGATTTATCTAAAATTCCATCATCATATAGGGTTTCATAAAAACCTTTAATTACTAGAGTATAACTATTCGCAGTACTTGTTTTTAAACTTTTTTCTTCGTTTATTCGTTCTATTAAGTGTTGTCTAAAGCCGTATGTCGGGCTCTTATACTTCACTCTTGGTACTGAGAATGGATCAATCTTTTTATCAACTAACCAAACTACCCACGTTTTAAAGGCCTTTGCCATTGATGATAGGTCTTTGAGACCGTCTGATGCTTTGTGTAAAAGAAAAAGATTAATTCTATCGCGCAGTACGGGGTGAAAGTCACCAATAAGGATTGGTATTTGGGCGGTTGTGTAGCTGTTGTTGAAAGAGAAGTTGTCTAACTCAGGTTTTAAATCTGAAGCTTCCCCAAGCCTAACGGGCACATCATAGAGAATGTCAATTTTCACAAGCGCTCCACCTCTTTTCTAAGTCATATAGAGAGGGTAGTACTTCTAATAGAATTTAACCAGGGTAGCGCCACAACCTAGACGACAATCCATCATTTGACTCATTTATTAATAAAGGTGCGCGATAGTAGCAAAAAATACTCAAGCAAGCAGTAATGATGAGTGATTTTTATCCTTGAACTTTGTATGGGCTAGCGGTATAACACGCATCCCAGTAAAAGAGTAAGAAGTAATCCAATGAGTAATCCATTTTGGCAAGAAAAAACACTAGATAAAATGACGGAACAAGAGTGGGAATCACTGTGTGACGGATGCGGTAAGTGTTGCCTGCATAAACTTATGGATGAAGACAGCGATGACGTTTATTACACCAATGTTGCTTGTAGTTGGTTGAATGACAAAACTTGCTCTTGCAAAGACTACCCGAATCGATTTACTTCAGGCGAAGAGTGTTTGAAATTAACACGCGATAAAATTGATGAATTTCATTGGTTGCCGGATACGTGCGCTTATCGTTTATTATCTGAAAATAACCCGATTCCAGAATGGCACCCATTAATTACGGGTTCTAAATCTGCCATGCATGCTGCAGGTGAAAGTGTGCGTAATAAAGTTGTGTATGAAATTGATGTTGTAGATTGGGAAGACCACATTCTTAATCACCCAAATCGCGCTTAATTTCACATTCGATATTAGAATGTGTAAAACGAAGAAACAAAAAAAGGCTCACATCGGTGAGCCTTTTGCTTATTAAGAGTGTATCCAAATTATTTGGACTGTTATGGCTAAGGTTAAACCGGAGACAAAGTCGCTACCACCTGGTTAAACTCGATTCGAGCATTCTGAGCTTGTTCAGACAACTCAATTTTATTCTCTTGCGCTGCTGTTAAATTGCTTTCTGCAAGTTCTAATTCTTGTTTAAGTTCCAAAGGAAGCTCATGGTTTTGAACATCTTCAGATTGTTCTAAAACATAAGAGCGAATCTTTTTCTTGATAGCCGTTAGTTGTTGGTACGCTTCACGCTCATTTTCAGCGGCTTCTTGTGCCAAATCTCTAACCTTCTCAAATTTAGCAAGAGCCATGCCTTCCGAAGACCAAGGATCCATCTCTGGCAGTTCTTCTATATTGATCGTTGGCTCAATGTAATCTTCTTGATGGCGTAAATCTAAACTGGTTGCACGTACGGCTGAGATCATCAGCATCACGGAGATAACAAGCAGTGGTAAACCACCAACAATGGCAGCAGTTTGTAATGTGCTTAACCCACCCAAGAACATCAGTACTGTTGGCAAGAATGAAAGTGTGAATGCCCAGAACATACGGTTCCAGCGCATTGGCTCTTCGGTAACGTTATTCTGTACAACAGAAGCCAAAATGTAAGAGATAGAGTCAAAAGTTGTCGCGGTAAAAATAATACAAAGCACGGTAAATACAGCGATGACTAAAGTGCTCATCGGTAACTCTCCCAACATAGAGAAAATTGCCTTAGTTGCCCCTTCATTATTCAAAATGCTGACTACATCTAACTGACCAGAAAGTTGTAATGAAAGACCGTAGTTGCCCAAAATCATAAAGAATAGAAAACAGCCTAGAGAACCAAAGAAAATCGAACCTGAGACCATTTGTTTGATTGTTCTTCCTCGAGATATGCGTGCGACAAATAAGCCCATACTAGGTGCAAATACTAGCCACCATGCCCAATAGAAAATAGTCCAATCTTGTGGGAAGTGAGTATTTTCAAAGGTGCCATAGCCACCAAATGGTTCTGCCCATGTTGCCATGACGAAGAAGTTAGAGAGTAATCGCCCGATAGAATCTAACCCGGTTTCGAGCATGAAAATTGTAGGTCCAGCAATAAGTACAAACGTGAGTAACCCCATGGCACCCCAGAAGTTAATATTGCTGAGAATCTTGATGCCTTTCTCTAAACCCGCGTAAGAGGAATAAGCAAAAATACCAGTACAAACCAGCAAAACTAATGCTTGAGTTAAGGTATTTTGCGGCATGCCAAAGAGGGCATTCAAGCCTTCACTGATCAGGGGAGCTGCAAGGCCTAAAGTCGTCGCGGCTCCGCCTAGTAGTCCGAAGATAAAGAAGATGTCGACTAGTTTGCCAATGCCACCCTTACTACGTTTTTCTCCTAGAACAGGCATTAGCGCACTTGAAACTTTCAATACTGGCTGCTTACGAACATAAAAAAAGTATGCGATAGGTATTGCAGGAATTAGGTAGATGGACCAAGCAATTGGACCCCAGTGGAAAAGACCATAAGTTGCGGCCCACCTAACGGCTTCTTCACTGCCTGGTTCTAATTGAAATGGCGGTGATTGGTAATAGTAAGCCCACTCGATGCAGCCCCAGTAAAGGATACTGGCTCCAATACCGCCACAAAATAACATGGCAGCCCATGAAGCGGTGGCAAATTCTGGTTGTTCATCGGGTTCACCCAGTTTGATTTGTCCCATGTCACTGAAAACAACGTAAACCATAAAAGCACAAGCTGCTAAGCCTAATGCAAGGTATAGAAAACCGAGTTTGTCAGTCATGAAAATTTTAGCGACGGCAATCCATTCTGCGCCCTGAGTTGGGAACATAATTAGTGGAAAGACGATCGTGAGCAGGAGTGCAATGGCACCGAAAAATGTTGGCTTATCAATAAGCGAGAATGAGTTTTTCACGAGTTTTATTCCATAAGTACGATCCTAGAAGTATCTCGTGAACGTATTGTAGGGAACAAATCGACTATTTTATCAAGACGATAAAAATTTCATCAGGGGAGGTGATGTTTGATGTGGTGGATGTATGCGTATGGCGATATACAAAACACTACAGTATCGCGAGTAGTATCCCGCCAACTGTTGCCGCAGCGGACAGATATTGCCCAGCTGAATAAGAGCCATCGTCTTCTTCTTCAATTTTATCCGGGTGATCCATTCCCAGTGCACCATGGGCAAAAGATTCCACTTTGTCGCCTACAGACTCATTCGATGCTTTGTTAGTTTTAGCTTCTTTATCAATTTCTTGAAGCGCGGCGAGTAAGGCTTTTCCTTCGTCTGAAAGGGTGACTTTATTTTGTTCCACCTTGATAGGAGAGGTCTCAGCAGACCTTTGAGCTGCATTCTGAGCCTTCATTTGTTGAGGTGAATATATTTGAGTGGTGCTTGATCCTACGGGTGTCATGTGCCTCTCCCTTAACATGCCCTACAAAGTGTATCGGCTAACGAGTGAAAAACTTGTGTAATTTTTCAGCTTTGTGCTTGTTTTTTATCCAAGCAATTCTCGTGCCGATACATTTATATCTATTCGGGTTACAGGAGCTAACTCAAATCAAAGTAACTATCCCAAGTTAAAGTAACTAGCTCAAGTTAAAGGAACCACGCAGAGCTAAAGGAGCTAACCCAAAGTTAAGGAACAAAGCCCAAGCCCATAATCAATCACCAAGCCCAGAATCAATTACATGACAGACCTTTACCGCGTCCAGCCAGCTTTTTATATGCCAGCATTCGATTTTCGGGCTTAACAAAACGAGTTGGTGGATCAAGAACCTGTAATTGATAGTCGACAGAGTCCGTAGATAATTCAGACACTGGTGTAATGACGACCACCTTTAAGTCTGGAGACCTCTTCAAGATGGATGCAGCAGTACCAAGCCCACCTTCTGTATGAAATTTTCCTGCAATATGAACAACAGACTTATCAGGGTTACTGGCTAGGTAGTTAACAATCGATTCTGCCATAGTTTCATCCCATGCTATCTGCGCAGCATATTGTTTCTCCGTTTGCTCTGGAGAACCATGATGCAGCGATGCCATAAACTTATCTTTATAGGGGCTATCTGAAGTATCAATGTCTTTTGCTAAGAAAGCTCGTTCTTGATCATCTAATGAATCTAAGTATCCAAGACCTTGGCGTCCTATACATTGAACCACTGGTTTAGGAGCGTTAGAGGCGATAATGTCTAGACGGTTTGCTTTTGCTAGCTCAACTAGTGGGCGATAATCACTTTCGTAATTAGGCCAAGCTGCAGCTTTGGACATTAATGTTTGTTCGCCAATCTCTCCAGCTAGATAGGCATTCAAAATCCCTTGGTGGTTTCGTGTGAATTGTTCCATAGAGACAGCAATATTCGGATTGCTGCTTGAAAGAGATTTCAGTAAATCCGTTTGGAATCGATGGACACCTGAATGAGTGTGCCATTCGCCGATAAGGATTACATCCGCTTGATTTAGCTCGTCAGGAAGTTGGTTAAGTGAAATAGCCTGACCTGATGGGCTTGCGAGTTGGTAATCATAATAAGTGGAAACGACTTGAGAATCGCTATCCGATGGTTGGCTTGCACAAGCAGTAAGTAAAACAGTTGTGATGAGAAGAATAATACGTTGCATAAAAATGCCTCCTTGATGAACGAGCATACTAAAGGAGGCAAGATTTTTATTCAATGCAAATGATAATTAATATCACCAGTGGTTAAGTGATACCTTTTCTATCGATAGCAAGTTTAGACTTTTCGATACACTCTTAGCATAAAGTCGGCTTCACACTTAAATTGCTCGGAAGCCATCAATTGTTGTTTGAATTGCTCTGTTGCCTTCCATGCAAAAGGTGTCATTTGTAATAAATCAAATGCCTCTGAACCTGTTAGGTCCATCATATAGTTTAGTTGTTCTTGGTGGGAAAGCTCGAAGCCAGCAATATCTTCTGCCGTTTCATCATGCATTCTTACGCCATCATAGATTTCATCTCGTAGCTGATATAAATGTCGACCAGCAGGGGTGACGGTGATGACAACGCCATCATCTACAATGGCTCGATGTAGCTCTTCAGCTTTACATGGCGCATAAATACGAAGTACAGCACCTAAGCTTTTATCTGCAAAGGGGAGGCGGTGACTAGAAGCTACTGAGAATAGGCATGAAGAGTAGCGCTTTGCAGCGTATTTTATCGCGACCTTTGAAATATCCAAGCCATAAGTTTGTGCCATTTTCTGGTGGCTTCCGGACTCTTCCTGAGACTTATTTATTAACTGTAAGGCAACTTCGTTGGTGTAATAGCCTTCTCCACAGCCTATATCGAGTAATGTAGGAGTTG
The DNA here is from genome assembly GCF_013114625.1 of Vibrio sp. 99-70-13A1. Taxonomy (GTDB): domain Bacteria; phylum Pseudomonadota; class Gammaproteobacteria; order Enterobacterales; family Vibrionaceae; genus Vibrio. Next base: position 48,644 of record NZ_VTXD01000029.1, on the reverse strand, counting down.
ATTGAGCTAAATGCTGGGTACACAGTTTCGCCACTGCTTGACGCATAAGATCGTAATGTCCACCTTCCAGAAATCGACGGCGAGCTTGCATCATTTCTTTGTTGTCACCTGGATCTTTTGAACGTTTATGGTGGGCTGGCATTAAATTTACGTAGCCTTCTTTAGCCAAATCAAACTGGTGATTTTTATCACATGAAAAAGTACGCTCTTTTTGAGAAAGAGGCTGGTGGCATAAAGGGCATTGATAAGTCATTACGAACTCGAACTGGGAAATTTTAAGTCGAAAATTTTAACAGGAAGCTGATCGGTTCGCTAGCGTAACAAAAGAGTGGGGGATGAATATAGAGCCAACGGATCGCTGGCTCTATGGATTGATTTATAGACTTTAGGTTTAACTAAAACCATCTTTGTTTAAACTATCTTTGCCTAAGGCTATCTTTACTTAAAGCTATTTTTACCAAAGGCAATGAATGTTTAGCTAAAGAAATCTACTTGATGTTTAAGTGACTCTGCTTGTTTTTTCAGTTCATCGGCACTTTGTGAGGTTTTAGCACTTGTGGCACGACTTTGCTGATTCAAATCACTGATTGAGTGCGCGTTAGATGCAATCTCTTGGGACACTTGTGCTTGCTCCTCAGACGTTGCTGCAATCGTTTCAGCTTGGGCTGCAATCGATTGAACCTGAGAGGCAATGGATTCGAGAGCCGATCCAGCACCTTGCGCTTTATCGAGTACTTGATTGGCATTCTCTTGGCTTTGTGTCATCAAACTTACGGCATTACTTGTTGATGCTTTGAGTTTCTCGATGATACTTACCACGTCTTTTACCGATGTTTGAGTTCGGTGAGCGAGGGTTCTTACTTCATCTGCAACCACAGCAAAACCACGGCCTTGTTCGCCAGCTCGGGCTGCCTCAATAGCAGCATTGAGTGCAAGTAAGTTAGTCTGCTCAGCAATATCATCAATCATCTTGGTAACGGTTTGTATGCTTTCACTGTCTGAACTCACTTGTTCAATTGCAGAAGCAGACTTGTCTAGTTGGTCGTTGAGTTGTGCAACATCAATACAAACCCCTTCGACAACTTCTAAGCCTTGTTGGCTATCGTCGTTAGCTAAGCGCACATTGTCTGCGATTGCACCGACTTGCTGTGCGACAGATTCCGCAGACGTTGCCATCTCTTCAATTGCAGTCACAACCTGTTCAACCTGTTCTTGTTGGCGATCAGACTGCGTTAAGTTGTGGCTAGCGTCTTGAGATACACTGTTAGAACCTACCTGAACCTGATCGCTGGTGTCTCGTATTTCACCAACCAGTGTATTTAACTGAGTAGCCATTGCCGCTACACCATTATTCAAGTTACTGATTTCATTTTTGGTTTGCTGACCTGAATGAGGAATGTTGAGGCTAACCTCGCCTTTTCCTAAACGCATCATATAGCCATTAAGGGTAGTCAAAGGCGTAAGAGTTCTGTTTAAGAATACGGTCAAAACAACAATCGTTGAAACAGCAATCAGGGTAGCGATAAATGCAATCAGTTTTAGTAATTCGTCGCTGCCTTTGGTTACTTCTTTAATAAAGGTTCCACCAAGTAGCTTCCAATTCCAGCCTGGTACTTCCGTATAGACTAGGTATTTCTCACCAACCGTGTTTTGGTATGCAAATGGGTATCTGATTAACCCAGAAGCTTGTTCAAATAGTTGATAAAAAGGCTTATTTCCTTCGTAATCTGCAACATCAATGATGGACTTTTTACCATCAGCGTTAGTCGGGTGTAGAAGATATTTACCTTGGTTGTCTTTATCGTTATCTACGATAATGGTGTAGCCAGTTTCACCCCAAGAAACAGAACGTAAAGAATCAAAGAGGCTTTGTGTTGCTTCTTCTACAGGCAAGCCAATGAAAGAAATACCATTAACCTCACCGTTAGCACTGACTAAAGGAGAGTAATAAGTAATGTATCGTTGACCAAATAGAGTCACTTGGGCGTAATAAGGCTGCCCATTTTTGATTTTGTTATAGCCAGGGTGATTTTTACCTAATGAAGCACCAACAACTCGGGTGCCTGATGGATCTTTTAGAGATGTGGATACTCGGATGAAATCGTCGCCAAAAGGGGCAAATAAAGTCGCGACTGCTCCTGTATCACGGGTAAAACTGTCTACTAGCTTAGTATCATTAATTAAGCTTTCCCCATACTGAGTCATGTTTAGAATGTTGTGACCATTAAATTCTACGTCGTAGTCTTCAACATAAATACCAGCTAAGTATCCATTGCGGAATGTTGACTCTAGTACCTCTGCGGTATGCAAGTAAGCATCAAACTGACCCGATATAGTTTTAGCCATTGCTTCCACTTTGGATTGATGCTCTCTGAGTGTGTTATCTAGCAATACTTGGGACGCGTTTCGATATACGAGTGTGGCTATTGAACCAAACGCGACAAGTAAACAAAGCAAAATAACCAATTTCAGTTGGAATCCAACGCTTTGATTTTTGTATTTTTTGAACATGAACTAACTATCCTGTATTCATAGAGGTGTAGCGGGTTGGTTTATAGATCATTCTCTATCATATTTTTTATAATACAAACTTATAAAATGGCATTGATTGATAATAATTAATGATTTAGTCATTAATTAGAAAACACTAACAATATAAGAAAGAGAAATTAGGAAGAAAATTTCCAAATGAACGAGATTTGTTCAATAAATTTGAGTTTAGATATGAGTCTAGGTGGGTATTTTCAAATAAGAAAGTAAATGCAGCCCTAAAGCTGCATTATATTCCGATGCTTAAATCGTTATCGAGCTTATTGATTAAGCAGGAGTTATCGATAAATTGTGCAAGGTTTAACCTATTAATAGTACAAGATTTATGCTTGAGTTGAGATCACTGTAACAAGCTGGTGGCTTTCACCTGGTGACAGTTCTTTGCCTGTTTCAATACTTGGAGCGTGCAAAGTTGACTCAACGCAAAGCATAGTGAGGTAACCGTCATCTTGCATATCACCCATACTTGCAGCACCTTCTACCCATGGGTTCCAAAGTACAGCAGAATTATGCCCTTTGTTGTGGACGGTGATAGTGCGGTTTAACACTTCATCTTTAACTAGAATGTTTTCTTCAGGTTGAGTGTAAACACGATCAATCGAATCGGTTAATACTAAGCTTGGTTCACCTTGGCAAACTTTAGCATCTTGTAAACCATCAATGTATTCCGGTCCCATACCTGTTGTCACTGTTTTGTGAATATCACCAACGTTTAGGTAAGTGTGTAGAGCCCCAGAGAATTGCCATGCCTTATCATCCGTATTTTTAACATCAAGAGTGATCACTAACTCTTCAGATATTTCGACATTCAAACGAGCTTCAAATTGATGTGGCCAAATAGCTAATGTTTCTTCATTAGGTTCAAGTCCAAGGCTCACAATGACACCTTTTTCACTTTCACGATGTTCAACAATTCGCCACTGGCTAGATCGTGCAAAACCGTGCGCAGGTGCGGCTACTCGACCAAACCAAGGCCAACAAACTGGTACGCCGCCACGTAAAGCGGCTTTACCATCAAAGTTAGCTTGTTGGCTCATCCAAATTAGGTCTTCTTGCCCCGTCGGCTTAAAAGATACAACGTGACCACCATGCAATGAGATAGCTGCAGTTGCTTTGTCGTGAATAACTCTGACAAGCTTTACGCCATCTTTTTCAACAATAGTAATGTTGTCAGAAAGGACACTTAAAGCTGGTAAGTTTGATAAATTCATTACGATACCCTCATGGATAAATAAGATTCAGATATTGGCTTACGTTAAGCTGTCTAGGGAGTTTTTTCCTATCCTATCGTGACAATATTTGAATCTTATTTAGAGTTTTAGACGCTAAACTCAAATTTTGGATACAAAAAAGGCGACTCAAGAGTCGCCTTTTAATATCTATTGTCTCAAGACAAGTACTGCTAATTGCGACTAACCGAAGTTAGGTCACTAAGTAATAATTACTTAGAGATGTGAGCAACTAGGTCAAGAACTTTGTTTGAGTAACCGATTTCGTTGTCGTACCAAGATACAACTTTAACGAATTTGTCAGTTAGAGCAACACCAGCTTTAGCATCGAATACTGAAGTTTGAACTTCACCGATGAAATCTTGTGATACTACTTGGTCTTCAGTGTAACCAAGAACGCCAGCCATTTCGCCTTCAGAAGCTTCTTTCATTGCAGCACAAATTTCTTCGTAAGATGCAGCTTCTTTTAGGTTAACTGTTAGGTCAACTACAGATACGTTAGCAGTTGGTACGCGGAAAGCCATACCAGTTAGAAGACCGTTTAGTTCTGGAAGAACAACGCCTACAGCTTTAGCAGCACCAGTTGAAGATGGGATGATGTTTTGAGAAGCACCACGGCCACCGCGCCAGTCTTTAGCAGAAGGGCCATCTACAGTTTTTTGAGTTGCTGTAGTAGCGTGAACTGTAGTCATAAGACCAGATTCAATGCCCCACTTATCGTTAAGTACTTTAGCGATAGGTGCAAGACAGTTAGTAGTACAAGAAGCGTTAGAAACGATGTCTTGACCAGCGTAAGATGCTTGGTTAACGCCCATTACGAACATTGGAGTTGCATCTTTAGAAGGACCAGTAAGAACAACTTTCTTAGCACCAGCAGTGATGTGCTTACGTGCAGTCTCGTCAGTTAGGAAAAGACCAGTTGCTTCAGCAACTACGTCTACTTCGATAGCATCCCACTTAAGATCTTCTGGGTTACGCTCAGCTGTAACACGTACAGTTTTACCGTTAACGATTAGGTTACCGCCTTCAACTTCAACAGTACCGTTGAAACGGCCGTGAGTTGAGTCGTACTTAAGCATGTAAGCCATGTAGTCAACATCGATAAGGTCGTTGATACCAACAACTTCGATGTCATTGCGCTCTTGCGCTGCACGGAATACGAAACGACCGATACGGCCAAAACCATTAATACCTACTTTGATAGTCATTGTAGTTGCTCCACAACTTAATTTCTGATTAAAGATAACTGGTAGTAAAATTACAGAATCCAGTATACATCTGCAATAGATAATCCGTCTTAACTTGTTTAAAGTCAAAAAAAAGCGACGCTTTTCTTAACAATTACATGTAAACGATTGAAATTTGAACGATGCAGGTGGTTCTGTGTGCTTCCAGTTGGGTAAAATACCTCTAAATGACGATTCACTTATGAGTGTATATGTACAATGTATCTCGGGAAGGAAGTATGTGCTACAAAACCAGATAGATGCAAGTTTTTATAGAAAAAAGTAAATATAATAAGAGTTAATGTAGAGAGATATTAACGTGAAGAATGCAAGAGGAAATACGATGAAGCCTGATGAATACTGGCGTGAACGCCTTACAGATAATGAATTTGAAGTATGTAGATTGCGCGGCACTGAGGCTCCGTACACAGGAAAACTGCTGCATAATCATGAAACTGGCATTTATAGTTGCACGTGTTGTAGTGCTCCGCTCTTTGTGTCTGACAATAAATATGATTCAGGGTGCGGTTGGCCAAGCTTTGATGCGCCTATTAATGATACATCAGTACGTTATATTGAAGATCTAAGTCACGGTATGAAGCGTATTGAGATTAGATGTGCAGCATGCGATAGCCACTTAGGTCACGTTTTTCCTGATGGTCCACAAACAACAGGCGAAAGGTTTTGTGTAAACTCGGTGTCGTTAATTTTCAACAAAAACGAAAAAAGCGGTGAATAAGTCACCGCTCTTGTTTGAATTTTTCAATTTTGTATAAATGTTAGCTTTGCTTATCCCATTTAGTTGGAACAAGTGAAGCTTTAAACATCCCTTCTTCAATCGCGTCTTCTATTGTGTCTGCGATATCATTCAGCTCTTGATACTTTTCAGTATTGAAACGATACATCACTGAAAGTTCTGCCTGTGATGCAATGGGTACTTCAAAGCGTTTCGCCACCATTGCCCACATATACGCCTTTTCTAAATTACCAAGACGGTGGTTAACACTGGCGAGAGATTTGAATATTTCAGTATTGACCTTTTTACCGTTAGATAGAACCAGTGCATCTTTCAATAATGAAATGGTTTTTGGATAATCTCGTGTTGTATAGAATGTTGCCAGCGCATACTGCATTTCTGCTGTGTTTAATGCTTTAGTGCCTTCAAGCTGAAGAAAGCTACGCCTTGCATCGGTATTGCCTGTTTGAGACCAAAGGAAATATAAGGTTTCTGGTTCTTTTGAATCAGATAGATCATCGACAATACGTTCAAGCTCACCAATGCTGTGCATTAACGCAGAGAATCGACGTTGTTTCAAAGCGGATTGATCGATAGGTTCAAGCTGAGAAGCAAGCTCAAGACATTTCCGATAGGCGGCAACTAATGTGTATTCTTTTACTTTGTGTGCATCGGTTGGCTGTTTTAAAACTTCAAAGCGATGCCATATTAAATCGGTACGTGGAATTCGACATTGCCCATCGTTCATGTTGAGCTCTGAACATTGCAAACCTTCATGGCTTTCACAAAGTTGGTCTGTGTTTTTATTACCTTCTAGGCACCCTGATAAAACCACAGGCGCTACGGCTAAACTTAGCCATTTTAAAATTCTCATAATCCTTCACTTGTGATCAAATACACTTATTTATTAGCTTCTTCTTGACTCAAATTACCCAGAGGTTACTTTCTGGTGAATAATGTAACGAGAAAGGCATCCCATGAATTCAGAACAACTCCTAAGCGCGATGACGCCAGATGTATACGAACGTTTAACTTATGCCGTTGAAACCGGGAAGTGGCCTGAAGGCACTGTACTTTCACAAGAACAGCGTGATTCATGTATGCAAGCTGTCATGCTTTACCAGTCTAAGCATAATGTAGATGCTCAGCATATGACAGTGGCAGCGGGTGGTGATATTAGTTTTAAGTCAAAGTCTGAACTAAAAAAGCAATTTCATGCTGAGCAGCAAGATATCGTTAGAGTGAATCCAAACGATTAATATCTATTTCTTCGGTCTATTTTATATATGCTCATTGCTATCTATGTAATTTAGAAGAAAGACAGTGGTTTTCTTATATAAAAAAGGCTGGTTATTTATGATAACCAGCCTTTTAAAATCAGCTATTGAGCTATTGAGCTATTGAGCTATTGAGCTATTGAGTACATAGCTATTTAGCGCTTTTTGCCATTCAACTTTATAGACTCTTTATAAACTCATTTCGCCACGCAACACTTGTTGCATCTGAGCCTTCACTTCTTCGTAGCTTAAGTTTTGGCTCAACAGGTAATGTAACTTCGCCAGTGCCGCTTCTGGTGTCATATCGTAGCCACTGACAACACCTGATTCCGCTAGTGCACAACCCGTCGCGTAGCCACCCATATTGACTTTACCTGCCAAACACTGAGTTAGGTTCACCACAATAACACCTCGCTCTGAAGCATCTTTTAAGTGCTGAAGAAGTTCTTGATTTTGTGGTGCATTACCAACACCAAAAGTAAGCAGAATCATTGCATTCACCGGCTGAAGTAAAGTGTTGCGAATCACTTCATGTGAAATACCAGGGTACATGGTAATTACACCAATAGGTTGTGGTGTGATGTTATGTACGCGGAATTCTCCTGCTGGTTTTTTATCTACCACCACGTTATTACCTAACTGGATATTAATACCTGCTTCAAGTAATGGTGAGAGGTTTGGTGACGTAAAAGCGTTAAAGCCGTCGGCATGAGACTTAGTGCTGCGATTGCCTCGCATCAACTTATTATTAAAGAATAACGTCACTTCATTGATTGGGTAATTAGCGGCAAGGTGCAAGGCATTGAGCAGATTTGCTTGTCCATCTGAACGTAATTCTGCTAGTGGGATTTGAGAGCCCGTGACGATAACCGGCTTACCGAGATTTTCTAGCATGAAAGAGAGCGCAGAAGCGGTATATGCCATGGTATCTGTGCCGTGCAAGATAACGAAGCCATCGTAATTATCGTAGTTTTCACGAATATCATCAGCAATAGTTTGCCAGTCTAATGGCGTCATATCGGAAGAGTCCATCAATGGTGAGTACTCATGGATGGTGTACTCAGGCATTTCAGAACGATGAAATTCAGGCATGCTTGCCAGTTGTTTATCCATAAAGCCAGCGACAGGTACATAGCCATGGTCGTCAGATTTTTGCATACCGATAGTGCCGCCTGTATAGGCGATGTAGATATGTTTTCTTGGCATAGTGATAATTACTTAGTGTTATATGGGGAACAGGGCGGCGATTATAGCGGATTATGATGTAATAAAAAGAGGCACCTCACACAGAGGTACCTCTCGTCATAACTAAATTGAATCAATCTTGAGTCGCGCTTATTGAACCTGGCAGTTCAGGCAGAAAGCATAGCGTCCCTGAGGATCGTTAAAGCTCTCTAATAGTTGGCTATCTTGCACTAATTGCTGGGTAACTGGCTGTAAACTGCTAGGAACCAGAGATTGAATATCAAGCCCAATAGAAACCTTAACTTGGTTCATGAACTCTTGGATGAATTGCTCGGTTGGAGACAATGGCTCTTCTACCCAATAGATATTGTAGCTTTCTAGTTCAGCAAGAGCTGCGGCACTACTAATGGCGTCATCAAAATCACCCATTTTATCCACAAGTCCGTATTGAAGAGCATCTTGACCTGTCCAAACTCGACCTTGAGCAACCTTGTCGACTTCCGATAGTTCAATGCCACGGTTTTCACTGACTAGGCTAATAAAGCGATGGTAGCCATTTTCAATGCCCATTTGGAAAGCGTCTTTAGCGCCTTCTGAAAGCCCGGTAGTGATACCTAACCCAGAGAAAGGAGATGTGCCCACACCGTCTGCATACACACCTAAGTTATCTAAACCTTTCTCAAATGTTGTAATAACACTGAAGATACCAATAGAGCCTGTTAAGGTCGTTGGTTGTGCGAAGATTTGATCTGCGCCCATAGAGATCCAGTAACCACCAGAAGCGGCTAAACTTGACATAGAAACCACAACTGGTTTACCAGCTGCGCGAATTGCGTCTATTTCATTGCGAATCACTTCAGATGCAAAAGCACTTCCACCAGGGCTGTCTACACGTAATACCACCGCTTTTACTTTGTCGTCGTTACGAGCTTGGCGAAGCAAAGAAGCGGTTGTGTCACCACCGACTGTTCCACGTGGTTGGCGACCATCCATAATTGCGCCGCTTGCCACTACAACTGCAACATCACTGTCAGCTGTATCCATTTTAGGCAGCATAGTTGATTGATATTCATAGTAACCGAGAGCGTTATAGCTATCTTCCCCGTCACTGCCGAATACGTCTGCTAGTTCAAGCCTAACTTGTTGACGAGTTGATAGTTGATCGACAAGCCCCAGTTTTTTTGCAAGATCAGCAATATTGCCATCTACTGATTTTAGATCTTCGAGGAAAGAATCCATGCTTGGGTTGAGAGTGTCCGCGGATATTTGGCGGTTATTGGCAACATCATCGACATATGCTCCCCATAATTGACCCAACCAGCGAGAAGCTGATTGCTTCGCTTCATCTGACATATCGTCACGGATGAAAGGTTCGATGGCTGATTTATAAGTGCCAACTCGGAATACGTGTGTGTTCACGTCCAGTTTTTCTAAGAACGTTTTATAGAAAAGGGAGTAGGCACTGTAGCCTTTTAGCATCACCCCACCATCAGGTGACATGAAGATTTTTGTCGCATAACTGGCTAAGTAATATTGGCTTTGATTATAGAAATCACCAACCGCATATATAGGCTTACCAGAGGCTTTAAACTCGTTCAATGCTTTTGCTATATAGCGTAGTTTTGTAAGGTTTGTCTCAGGTAATTCACGTAGAGCAAGCACAATACCGGTGATGTTATCGTCGTCTTTTGCATAGCGAATGGTTTCAACGATATCAAAAAGCACATTCTCTTTCGGTAAGTCTTGACCAAAGATAGAACCAGTCAGAGAGTCGACAGGGTTGATGTAGCGACTTTGCTCGACAATCGGACCTGAAAGGTTAAGTACTAAAGCAGATTGTTGCTGAACTGTTGGCTGCGTTGGGGTGGAGTAAAAATACACAAAATAAATCAGTGCAATACTCAGTAAAAAGAAAATGTTAGCTAACGCTAAACGAATAAAAGTGATGAGCTTCCATATTCCTTTGAAGATCATGCTAATAAATTTGAATATTTTTTTCATTCTGTCTCCACAGCAAGATTACGGCTTTATTAGAACGGTTATACAGGTAATCTTAATAATATTAACTGCTTAGTATCCTACGTTAATTCTAACAACCAAACTATCTTTCATCGAATATTCACAGGTCAATACCGTTAATTGATATCAATTCTCAGTTAAGTAACACACTTTAACACCTCAGTAAGTGTAGGTTGCTTCCCGTGACTTGGTGATTTTACCTTTATGATCGGCTTTCAATTAACTGCGCATTATGATCGGTGTTACATAATTGTAAACAGGTGTTTGATATTTTGGTTTTTGAGTAATACTCTGGTCTGACCACGAAGATAATAAAATAAGTGATGTCTGCCATGTACCCACATTTGCTCGAACCATTAGATCTTGGATTCACTCAATTACGTAATCGCGTATTGATGGGATCAATGCATACCGGATTAGAAGAAAATAAAGAAGGTTTGCATAAACTCGCCGCTTTTTATGAAGAAAGAGCAAGAGGTGGTGTAGGGCTTATCGTTACGGGTGGTTTTTCCCCGAACTTGCGAGGCAGGCTTCACCCATTCAGTGCGGAGTTCAGCAAACCTAAGCACGCCAAAGCACATAAAGTTGTGACTGATGCTGTGCATAAGCATGACGGTAAAATCGCACTACAGATCTTACACGCTGGTCGTTATGCGATGCATCCCTTTGCTCAAAGTGCTTCTGGTATTAAAGCGCCGATAGCCAAGTTTGCCCCTAGTGAAATGAGCCCTCGCCAAATTAGAAAAACGATTGATGCTTTTGCAAACAGTGCAGAACTGGCACAACTTGCAGGCTATGACGGCGTGGAGATCATGGGTTCAGAAGGCTACTTGATTAACCAATTCATCTGTAAGCGAACCAATATGCGTTACGACGAATGGGGGGGATCTTATGAAAAGCGCATGCGTTTTCCTCTTGAAATTGTAAAAACGATCCGTGAAGCCGTAGGGAAAGATTTCATTATCATCTTCAGATTATCGATGCTTGATTTGGTTGAACAAGGCAGCACCTTTGACGATGTTGTATTGCTGGCTAAAAAGTTAGAAGAAGCGGGCGTTACGATCATCAATACCGGTATTGGCTGGCATGAAGCCCGTGTACCGACAATTGCCACTCAAGTTCCTAGAAGTGCTTTCTCTTGGGTCACAGAGAAAGTGAAACCGCATGTTTCTATTCCTGTGGTGACTTGTAACCGAATTAATACACCAGAAGATGCCGAAAGAATTTTGAGTTCTGGGCAAGCTGATATGGTGTCAATGGCGCGGCCATTCCTAGCCGATCCAGATTTCGTTAACAAAGCAGCCCAAGACCAAGCTAAATTCATCAATACCTGCATTGGCTGCAACCAAGCTTGTCTTGATAATGTGTTCAAGGGGAAAAGAGCCAGCTGCCTTGTTAACCCTAGGGCATGTTATGAAACAGAAATTGTGGTTCAACCTGCAGTGACGAAGAAAAAAGTAGCGGTTGTGGGAGCAGGTCCAGCAGGGCTTGCTTGTGCGACGACCTTGGCCCAACGTGGGCACGACGTTGACCTACTAGAGAAAAATGACCGTATCGGTGGTCAATTCAGATTAGCCATGCAAATCCCCGGGAAAGAAGAGTTCAGAGAAACGATTCGTTATTTTGCTAATCAAATTGATGCATCAGGGGTCAATCTTAAATTAGACACGGAAGCCACATTCGAAATGCTGCTTAAATACGATGAAGTTGTTATGGCAGCAGGGGTAGAGCCAAGGAAGCTAGATATTGAAGGTATTGAACAAAGCAATGTTGTGGATTACCAAACGCTCATTCGTGAAAAAACAGTTCTTGGCGATAAGGTCGCAATTGTTGGGGCTGGTGGTATTGGTGTGGATGTCGCGACAATGCTAACGGAACCTGCTTCTCATAGTCTTGATGACTGGCTACACGAGTGGGGCATTGATAAAAATATGGAACACCCAGGGGGATTGTATCCTTACCCAGACTCTCTCAGTGAGAAAACCGTTTGGGTGATGCAGCGTAAAGCTGGTCGCGTAGGTAAAGGTCCTGGTAAAACAACGGGGTGGATTCATAAACGTACGCTTGAAAAGCGCGGTGTGAATTTGTTAGGCGGCGTGAGTTACCAAAAAATTGATGATCAAGGGCTGCATATTGAAATCAATAAGAAACAGCAAGTGCTAGACGCTGATTCGGTGGTTGTTTGTGCAGGGCAAGTGTCTGTTCGTCCATTTGAAGATATGTGGCAAGAGTTTGGTGGCAAACTGCACGTGATAGGCGGTGCTGATTATGCGGGTGAACTGGATGCTGTGCGTGCGATTCGCCAAGGTGTTGAGCTAGCCATCAAGCTGTAGAGCGGGTTCTCAAGCCTTAGAAGATCGTTAAATGTTCTTGCTAAATGAGCTTGAAGTGGAAAAGTAAATAAGGCTACTAAGTCATAAGCTTAGGAGCCTTTGTTGTTTCCAGTACCGTTTTAAATAATGCTATAAATGGACAGCTGTTGAGATTTATTATCGTTTGTAATCTGTGCTACAGTTCAACTATACAAACAATAAAAATTAGTAAGGACTTCAAATGGATGCTTTGGATCTATTGCTCAACAGACGCTCAATCGCAAAACTCTCTGATCCGGCACCTGAAGGTGTTGCGTTAGAAAATATTATCAAAGCCGGTTTACGAGCTCCTGACCATGGTGCGCTAACGCCATGGCGCTTTGTGATTGCACAAGGTACAGGCTTACAAAAGCTTTCCGATATTTTAGTTCGAGCAGCTGAAGCGGACGAAAGTGAAGAAGCGGTCATCGACAAAGTAAAGAAAGCGCCGTTTCGAGCACCTATGGTTATCACTGTCATCGCAAAAGTGACGGAACATGACAAAGTGCCTGCATTCGAGCAACATTTGTCTGCGGGTTGCGCTGCACAAGCAATGCAAATGGCCGCAGTTGCACAAGGTTTTCAGGGGTTTTGGCGTTCAGGAAAGTGGATGTTCCACCCAGAAGTACATCAAGCGTTTGGCTTAGAAGGGGAAGACGAAATTGTTGGTTTCCTTTACCTAGGCACTCCAGGTTGTACGCCAATGAAAGTCCCAGAAAGAGAGTTCTCTCAATTTGTTGAATTTCTGTAAGTTAATACGAAGTTTTTAGCTGTACAAATAAACAGTTTTCCTTGATTTATTAGAGCCACATTAGATAATGTGGCTCTAATTATTTATAGCTATTGGAAAACTATGTCTCGTCTTATCATCGCCGAAAAACCAAGTTTAGGGCGTGCGATTGCAGCAGCATTACCTAACCCACAAAAGAAAGACCAAGGTTTTATTCGTTGTGGTAATGGCGATATCGTTACATGGTGTATTGGTCACTTATTAGAGCAAGTTGAACCCGATAGCTATGATGCACGCTATAAAAAGTGGAACTTAGCCGATTTACCGATTGTTCCTGAACAATGGCAGCTTCGTCCAAGAAAAACATCCAGTAAGCAGCTCACAGTAATCAGAAAGCTACTCAAAGAAGCCACTCAAATTGTTCATGCAGGCGATCCTGATAGAGAAGGGCAATTGCTTGTTGATGAAGTCATTGATTACTGCAAGGTTTCTAAAACCAAAAAAGAAGCGATGCAGCGTTTACTTGTCAGCGACTTAAACTTGCCTGCGGTTAAACGAGCATTAAATCAAATGCGCAGTAACCGAGAATTCATCCCACTTTCTATCTCCGCTCTTGCACGCTCACGTGCTGATTGGTTATACGGAATGAATATGACGCGCGCCTATACCTTATTAGGTCAAAAAGCGGGTTACCAAGGTGTGTTGTCGGTAGGGCGAGTGCAAACGCCAGTGTTAGGTTTGGTGGTTCGCAGAGATGAAGAAATAGAAAACTTTGTTTCGAAAGACTACTTCACTTTGCATGCGCTAATTCCATACCAACCAACGGATGGTGGCCAAAGTGGTCAGTCATTTGATATTCGAGCTCGCTGGAAACCAAGCGAGGCATGCAAACCTTGGCAAGATGAAGAAGGACGAGTACTTAATCGTAAATTGGTTGAAAATGTGGCTAATCGCATTACGAATCAACCTGCGACCGTTATTGAGTCTGAGCAAAAACAAACCAAACAATCCGCTCCTTTACCTTATTCTTTATCTGCCTTACAAATTGATGCTGCCAAGCGTTTTGGTATGAGTGCACAGCAAGTCTTAGATACCTGTCAGTCTTTATATGAGAAACACAAACTCATTACTTATCCGCGTTCGGACAGCCGTTACCTCCCTAAAGATCATTACTCTCAAAGAGAATCTGTTGTTGATGCTATTGCGAATAACGCTAAAGAGCTTTCAAGCGGCGCTCAAGGGGCTGATTTATCTCTTAAGTCGAAAGCTTGGAATGACAGTAAAGTTGATGCCCACCATGCGATTATCCCTACGCCTAAAAAATCGTCGGTTAATGGCTTGTCAGCGAATGAAATGAAAATTTACCAACAAATTGCTAGGCAGTATTTAATGCAATTCTACCCACATGCGGTTTTTGCTGATGCGAAGTTAGTCTTTGATATTGCTGGTGGTGTTTTTACTGCAAAAGGACGTCAGCTTTTGAGCCCTGGCTGGAAAGTGCTTATGGGTAAAAGTGATACAGCGGAGAAAGAAGAAGGAGTCGATACGGTTCCACCTCTAGCGAAAGGAACAGTGCTAACTTGCCGTGAAGGGTTAATCAGCGATAAAAAAACCGAACCACCGAAGCATTTTACTGAAGCCACTATATTACAAGCAATGACTGGTATTGCTAGATTTGTTGCGGATAAAGATCTTAAAGCAATACTAAAAGAGACCGATGGCTTAGGCACGGAAGCAACACGAGCAGGGATTTTGGATACTTTATTTAAGAGGCAACTCCTGACTCGCCAAGGAAAAAGCATCCATAGTAGCCCTGCAGGTCGAGGGCTAATTAATGCATTGCCGACTGATTCAACATACCCAGATATGACCGCTCACTGGGAGCATCAACTGCAAGGCATGGCTGAACGAAATCAAGCGTACCAGCCATTTATGCAGGCGCTTGAAGGAAAAGTTGATGGTTTGATGGCGCTAGTCAAAACGGGTGATGTGCCGGAATCATTACGTCATTTGCCTAAAGTGGAAAGACCTGCCTTCAAGCGTAGAAAAGGTGGAACACGTAAAAAAACAACCGCAAGAAAATCGACCAAAGGCTAGCCTAGCTTTCTACCGCAACGTTGAAAAATCTGCTGCCAATATTTTACGTGATCTAATATGGCTAGCCTAAACCTCTGGTGGCTGTCTTGGATTGGAAATTGATATTGGTGGCTTGAAAGCGTCTGAGAGAAAAGGGTTAGGCTTGGAGAAAGTGTTTGATAATAGCCATCAAGGTGAGCCATATAGGGTTGCACTTTTTCTATGTATTGCTGTTCAAATACGTTATTTAGATAGCGAAATTGGGTTTGGTCACGCTGTTTTCCACAAGTGATCTTATGGTCATTTTGTTCTAGTTGGGTCGTGATTAAAGCCAGCTGAAATGCGGCATTGGCTAAAGAGTAATTCAAATCCCCAATAATAGGGTTTCTTTCCAAAACCTCTTGTACGTCTACAGTTTTGGTTTGGGTTGATGGTGTGAGTATAGCGCTATTGAGAAAAGTAAGTGCATCGCTGACTTGCCCTACCCGAACATCAACATCTTCATTTATCCAGCCTTTAAATCTAAGCTGACTTTGCATTGCTTGGCTTGTATACAGCAGGTTCCATTTATGTATTTTAAGTTGAGCATCTTTCTTTTTCTTAATCTCAACGAGTTGCTGAACGACGCTATCATCTAACTTGGTGACGTTGTTGGTTGCTAAGCACGATTCTAAACCCTCAATTAAAGCCACTTGGTAGTCAAAGTTACGAAACTCATCGGCGACTTTTCCAAGTACCGAGTTTCTTTCTGCTATGAGATTAAATAGACCACACTGGCGCAGTTGGTAACTGTCTAATAGGCTGATCGATATTTCAGGAGGGCTAATGAAAAGTTCACGCTTACGTGGCAAGGGTGAAGCTTCGAATTCACGAGTTAGCTGACTTGCATCTTGAACTCGAGCGATACGTTCGTGATAGTCGTTAAAAACATCGCCAGGAGATGCTTGTTTACACCCTGATACCAAGACGAAGATCAGGGAGATAAATAACGAAGATAGTGGCTTGCGAGTAGTCGGCATATGTTAAGTGTAGCGAAGTTTATCAAGTCGGTTCAAGATCAGGCTAATACACTTAATTTTTATACACTGAAGTCTCATGCCCAACTTTTAAGCTACATTGTTCACCGATATCAGAAAATCGACAGCCCACCAACTTAACATCATAAAGCTGATAAAAGCACCGAGTGCCGCGAAGGTACCTGCAAATACACCTAAGAAGAATGAGTAGTTAAGATTCATAAAAAGCCAAATAATTATATTGATTGATAATTATTATCATTTAATTAAGTTGAATCCAAGCTTTATCCTGATACCATTTTAGTATCTCAGATTTGGTACCTTGTATGATCCCTCTTATTTATCATCCGTTCTACTCTCAACTTCCATTGCCTGACGGGCACAGATATCCAATAGATAAGTACAGGTTGCTCTATGAAGCAGCGATACAGCAAATCGAGACACTGCCGTCGTGGTCGGGTGTATTCAATTTTGTGGTACCAGAGAAACTTAATGTTAAACAGGTTAAACAAGTTCATTGCCCTGATTACATTGACCTATTAGTTCAAGGCTCTATGCCTGCGGCTAAAATGAGGCGGATTGGTTTCCCTTGGAGTGAGCAGTTAATTGAGCGCACATTACTGTCGGGAGGGGGGACGTGTTTAACGGTGGAACTGGCGATTGAACATGGACTGGCTATCCACTTGAGCGGAGGGTATCACCACGCACACTATGATTTTGGTAGTGGTTTCTGTTTAGTGAACGATCTGGTTCTGGCTGCGAAACACGCTCTAGAATTTGATGGTATAGATAAAGTGCTGATTATTGATAGTGATGTTCATCATGGGGATGGCACCGCGACATTATGTGCTAATGATTCTGACGTGATTTCACTGTCATTTCATTGTGATAAGAATTTCCCTGCCAGAAAGCCAAGTTCTGATTTTGATGTTCCTTTAGCTAGAGATACGGGTGACGAAGAGTTCCTAAACTGCTTTGAACAAGTGACAAAAATGGCGATTGCACACCATCAACCGGATCTGATTATTTATGATGCGGGGGTCGATATTCACATTGAAGATGAACTTGGCTACTTAAATATTACGACAGAAGGTATTTATAAGCGTGATTTATTCATGTTGGCATTAGCAAAAGAGAAAGGGATTCCGATTGGATGCGTAGTTGGTGGTGGGTACCGAACGCAACATGAAGACTTAGTACCTATTCATTTGCAGCTGTTAGAGGCGGCAGTGAGCCTAAATGTATCTTAATCTGTTGGGGGGTGTTTTCGATATTTTATAAGTTTATTGTTCAGCCAGTCTTCACTTCGCCGTCACCCTTTCTCATCTGGTTAATTATCTAAACACCAGAGATCAGTGTTCATAAATGATTTTTCCAGCAAAGAAAAAATTGTTAGTAAAACCATAGCTGGAAAAAAAGAAAATCCGCTGATTTTTCAGCGGATTATTAAAATGTGACCATTAATGTTTCTTAAGTTCGTCTAGCACCATGGAATTGTGCTGTTCATGAATAGTGTTCACACGCACGCGTTTTTCAGGCTCTAAACGTTCGTATTCAGTTAGATAGATATCACTATGAATATGCTCAGCAATCATCTTAACGATCAGCCGATTATTCGCATACAACCCCACGGTTTCTTCACGATGAGAAAACATCAAGGCTAGCTTCATATCTGCCACACACATAAAGCGATGAGAAGGGTATTCTGTCTCTTCCGTTTCAGATCGTGAGTATAATTCTATCTTTTCGTGCGGTTTCGCCATTTTATTGAATGAGAAACCGATAACTCTTACACCACGCTCTACTGCATCGCATAATTCTTTTGAAAATAGCTCTAAATTAAAATCAGTGTTGAGGTAAACCTCAAGGTTAGCCTGGTTAATAATTTCTTTGGCTTTTTGCAGCAAATTCTCAGAGCCTGTGAGGTTATAGACGAATTCTTTTTCCTCTTGCAGCATCATCTTTGAAAGTTCTGTTTTGAGGATATTAATGTTCTCTACAGTCTTCTTTTCAATTTGGCTGAAAATTAAATCAGGTGATTTGGCTTCATACTCTTTTGTGTCCCCATCGGACATAAAGATATAGCCATTGGTGTAGAGATTATCTATCGATGAGTAGACAGAAGATCGCGAGATAGAGATCTCTTTCGCTATTTTATATCCGCTGGAGCGGCCATTTTTCAGCAAATTAATGTAAACAAGTGCATCGGTTTTGGTAAATCCAAAATCCATCAATTTGGTCACTAGCTCTGACACGGGTTGTCCTCTGAAACTATTCAATGTTTTCTTCCTGCTAAGGTTACCATTCCTGCAACTATGAGCGTAAATGATTGTTGTTATTTTTTATTGCGATGAGAGAAGCGCCGTATGCAAAAAGGAATTTATCTTGCGGTAGCTGAGTGATTACGGGTAAGTCACTCGCGGCGTTGTTGCGATAGAGCGCGACTTTCAAATCGTTACGTAAAGAAGGGTAGGCGCTTGCGGATCCAGATAAAATTAACTGACTAGGGCGTAAATACTGGATGGGCTTAATTAAACTACGAGCCAGTTGGTCAACAAAAGTTCGATAGATTCGGGTTGAGTGTGTGTCTATTTCATTAACACCATCAAAAATTTGTGAAAGAGTTCGATCACGTAATACGACTTGGTGATATTGACGTTCAATGCCTTGCTCGGATACAAACTGTTCGATGCATGTTTCATTTCCGCAGCGACAGATTGGTGTTAAGCCATCAACGAGCCACTGAAAGTTGGGCAGTGTTGAATGAGTCCAATTAGCACATAGTGAGTGATGCACATTCTTCATTTTATTGTAGAAACTGATCCCGCAGCTATCACCAATGGTGGCACTTAATACTGTTGAATTCGTAAGGCTCTTGGAGCGTTGGAACTCCGTCATAGCAGCACTTTGCGCGTGGTTGATGAGTATGCAATCACAGTTAAAACGGTTTGTTAAATCAATAGCCAATTGTGCCAGGGGTAAATGGTCGGCTTGAGAAGCGTCCCGCTCGGTAGATAGAAAATCTAAAGAGTAGTATTCAGAAGCACTGATACCTATTGCCGTGACTTGCCCATATCGCCAGCTAACTTGAGTGATCAGTTCTGCGAGATATTTAAATAGGCTTTGTTTATCTTCTGGCGTTTTCTGCACGGTTCGATACACCTCTTTACCAAAAGAAGTGCTTATTATTGAGTGAGTAAGTAGGGAATCAATAGAGATTCCCATAACAATGGCAGTGTTCATCAAGTTATTGAACTTTCTCGATAAGATAGCCAAATGCTTTGACTGAGATTAAACGTCCATCTAGCTCAATTTGCTTGTCGTGTTCGCTATTATTGAGAACAAATAAGTGGTCAGCTCGGCGATAAGCAATACAGTCAGCATCGTTTACAGATACCCAGTCTAGGTTAGGTTGGTTTAAATCGGGATTAGCCTTACGTAAAGCGATCATTTCTTTGATGAACGCCTTAAAGTCTAGGTCGTGATTATCCACATTCCACTCCATGCATTTACGATTATCCTCACTGCCCATACTACGGCCACCATCCATACCAATTTCACCACCGTAATAAATACAAGGTGCGCCGACTTGAGTAAACATGAATAAATACGCGAGTTTTGCTTTGCGTGTATCACCTTGGCATAGAGAAAGGATGCGCGTAGTGTCATGGCTATCAAGCAAGTTAAACATCGCTTCATTAACGTTTCTTGGGTATGCCATATAGGAGGTATTTACGGCATTAATGAAGCTGTGCTTATCAAACGCTGAAAGAGCAAAATAGTCGGTGATGGCTTGGGTCAAAGGATAGTTCATCAATGAATCGTATTGGTCACCGCGCAGCCAAGGCATGCCTTCGTGCCAGATTTCACCAAGAATGTAGCAATCTGGGTTGACTCCTTTGACGACTTTTCGAAAGTCTCGCCAGAAAGCGTGGTCAACTTCATTGGCGACGTCTAAACGCCAGCCATCGATATTGAACTCTTCTACCCAGTGACGGGCTACATCTAGGAGATATGCACGGCATTCTTCGTTTTCAGTATTTAACTTTGGCATTTCAACGACGTTACCGAAGGTTTCGTAATTGAGGTTCCAGAAGTCCCATTCCTCTTTAGGCGTATCAGGATAAACTGGGAATTTATTAATCCAGAACCAGTCGGCGTATTTGGATTTCTCTCCTTTTTCAACGACGTCCAGCCATAAAGGAGATTGAGTACCAATATGGTTAAATACGGCATCTAACATGATTTTCATGCCGCGCTGGTGGGCTTCTTTTACCAGTGCTCTGAACGCTTCATTTCCGCCAAAATGTGGGTCGACGTTATAGTAATCAACCGTGTCATATTTGTGGTTGGCATTGGCAGTAAATATAGGGCAAAGATATAAGCCATTAACGCCAAGATCTTGTAAGTAATCGAGCTTTTCAATTACGCCCCACAAATCTCCACCCATAAAGTTATCCGATTTAGGCTCGGTTCCCCAAGGTTGGACATTGATAGGCGATAGGTCAGGTCGACCATTTGCAAATCGTTCAGGAAAAATCTGGTACCAGATGGTGTCTTTTACCCAGCTCGGTGTTTTCAATACATCGCGTGGGTTGATGTATGGGAAACAATAAAAGTTACTCAAGTTGCTGAGTTCTGCTTCTGCTTTTTTAGGCTCAGATAAATCAGCGCATCGTTTTTCACCGAAGAGGATCTTTTCTCCATCTTTACCGTATAAAATAAACCCGTAACGGCTACGGCGTTTTGGCGGCTTAAACTCTGCAAACCAATGGTCGTGGTGCTCAGTTTCACCTTCGTGAATCATTGCTACTTCGTTACCACCTACCCAACCGTGGGCATCGCTTCCTCCTAAATTACCACCATCAAGACCGCCTTCAGCCCAATGGTAAGGGTCGCCTATCCACAGGGATACACGTTCAATTTCACCTTTTGCACTACGTAATCGCAGGTGCAGTGTTTCATTATCATAGGCGTAACTGTCCGCACTCTTTGCCGAGTGTGTAAGTGAACTTCTTGTAATCATGCTGTATTCCTAGCGTTATTCTTTTACTGCACCGCTGACGAGACCAGTGGTGATGTGTTTTTGTGTTGCAACGAATAGCAACGTGATGGGGACGGCTACCAACAAAGAACCTGCGGCAAATAAGGTGAAATTCTCAGCGGAGTTCGATGAAATCCAACTGAAGATACCAATTGCGAGAGTCATTTTTTCTTCACTACGCAAGATTAGCGTTGGCAAAATGAAATCCATCCATGGTCCTGTAAATGAAACTAAGCCGACAAAGACAAGGATAGGTTTGGCTAGTGGTAAAATGATTTCTAAGAAAATCGTCATATGACCTGCGCCATCAATTTTGGCCGCTTCATCTAATGATGTTGGGATAGCGTCGAAGTAACCTTTCACAAGCCAAATCATGAAGGGAAGAGAACCTGTGACGTAAACAAACAGTAAGCCAGCGTAAGTATCAATTAAGCCCATTTTGGACAATAAAATGTAAATAGCGGTCATTGATAGAAACGCAGGGAACATCTGTAACACCAAAATACTCATCATCACGTTCCGTTTTCCATTGAAGCGATAACGAGAGAATACAAATGCCGAAATGGTTACCACGATCAGTGAAATAATCATATTGGCGGTAGCTAGGAAGAACGTATTTTTGTACCACTCAAAATATGGCGTGTCGGTAAAAAGTGCTCGGTAGTGGTCAAGAGTAAACTCCATCCCTGTAAACGATGAGCTAAATAAGTTATTACCCGCTTTAAATGACGCCATAACAGTCCAAATTACCGGTCCAAGTACTAACAACGCATTGGTTATTAAGAAGAGGTAAACGATAGCTGTACCGATTTTTCCAATAAACTTATCCATGTTACATACCTACATCGTCTTTAAAGGAATTCATGCGGCGGAACTGCCAAATAGCAATACCAGACAAGAATAAGAAGATGACAATTGAGATAACAGAAGCAATTTGGTACTGCTGGAAATCTAATGTCAGTTTGTAGATCCAAGTGATCAAGATGTCGGTGTGACCAGCAAATCGATATTCAGGGTTTATTGGACCACCTTCGGTTAATAGGAAAATTGCACCGAAATTATTGAAGTTATGGGCAAAGGTCATCACTAGAGATGGCGCAACTTGGTGTAATACCATAGGCAAAGTTATTTCCCAGAACTGCTGGAGTTTATTGGCTCCATCCACTTCACTGGCTTCGTAAAGGTCCTCGGGAATATTCGTTAATGCACCCGCGATAAGAAGCATAAAGTAAGGTGCACCGACCCAAACACTGACTGCAATAACCGTGATTTTTGCGGTAAATGGATCAGATAAGAAAGCAACAGAATCTAGTCCCCAAGAATTCAATACCGCGTTAACCGGGCCAATACCATTCAAAAGTAGGCGGAACATCAACAAGGTCACAAAGGCTGGAATGGCATAAGGAAGAATGAAAACAAAACGCCACGCTTTCTTTGCTTTGATGTTTTTGTTTTGCAATGCAAGCGCCAACAAAAATCCAAAACCGCAAGTACAGATAGTGGCAAAAAATGCCCACATTACTGTCCAGGATGCCACGCCAAAGAAGGTACTTGACCAAATTTTAAGCTCAAATAAGGCAAAGAAATTCTTAAAACCGACCCAATCAACCAAATTCCTTGGTGGGATATGGTGAGGAGCAGAATAGTTAGTAAATGACACCATCACAGTAATGATGATCGGCATGATGATGAAAGCAATACTGGCTACAAAAGCAGGGGACAGCATGATAAATGCGAATTTTTGGTCGTAAATATCTTTGATCTGTTCACGTAAAGTCAGGTTGGTTCTTTGGGTTTCTTTTGCATCTTTAACGTTGGCTAAATATAAGCAAATGAATAAGAAGCTATAGAGTAGGGCGATCACACCTTCTACCAGCATAAATACTGAGTTGTCGCCTTGGGTGATCGTAAAGCCTTTACGCACTTGAGCTACGTCGCCTAAAGTGACTAACCCTTTCAGCGAAGAGAGTAGCTCAGGGAAAACCAGTAACGTAATTAGCTGCATTGCTAAGAATACGCCACCTTTTACCCAGTGACCTTTTAAGAGTTGTGTGCTCCCCATTATGAGGAGAGCAGCAGGCACTCGTGGTGCCGGCTTAGTCTCTGATAACAACATAGATCCTCTTTACTCTTGGAGTTCGATCTGTTCTTCGATAATTGAGCGAGCTCGGTCTAATACGTCTTTTGGTGACTTATCATTTACCCAAAATGCCGTAATTGCACTTGCCATTGGCGACCAAATGAACCCCATCTCAGGTACTGAAGGCATAGCGTCTGAATAGAAACTTTGAGTGATAATGGCGTAAGTTGCTTCGTCAGCATCGACGATAATCTCTTCCATAACGGTTTGAACTGGCGGGATAGCTTGTGCCATTTCGTAACGTTTCTTGAGCATTTTGTCGGTCGTGAGGTAGTCAGCAAATAATTGAGCTGCTCTTGGATATTCAGTATAGGAAGAGACAACTGCAAGCCTAACTGTTGAGAAAGTACGAGGTTGCTGACCTTCTAATTTAGGCATAGGCACAACCCCAAAGTTGATGCCTGAGTTTTTATAACCTTGAATCGCCCACGGACCATCGATAATCGCGGCGACTTTACCTTCGCTAAATAAACCACGGCGAACTTGCGGGTTACGCATATCAATAGGGTTAGAGTCATTAGCAACGCGCAGTTTCTTCATTGCCTCTAAACCTTGTTGAGCCTTTTCAGAGTCAATGCCAATATCTTTTGCATCCGTCCCGTTATTACCAAACTCATAAGCGCCATAGAGTGTGACGAACATACGTGACTCGTAGTAATTTTGGATATCCCAAAGTAAGGCGTACTTATGCTCTTTTTTACTGTTGAAGGATTTTGAAAACTCAATGAGTTCCTCAAAGTTTTCAGGCGCTTCAGGCAGTAGATCTTTGTTATAGAAAAGAGCCGTTGTTGCGAAGCTGACAGGAAAGCCATAACTGCCGCCTTCTGCTTGTGACGCACTGATAGCATTTTGCATGAATGTACTATTGATTCGGTCTGCAGAGACTAGATTTTCCATTGCGCCACCGGCAACAACTAAGCGCCCCAGTAGGTCATGTTCAATCTCGGCAACGTCAGCAACACGCGCTGAGCCACCATCCTGAATCAGTCGAGATGCCGAGTCGATGGGTGCAAGCCCTCTAAATGAGAACTTAATATCTTGGGCGAAATCTTTGTTGAAAGATTCAGCTGCATATTCCATGTAATCGACAGTTGATTTATCTGTCCAAATTAATAGCTCTGCACCGCTTTCTGGCACAATTTCTTCAGCACAAGCGAATCCTGATACTAAAGCTGCAGCCATTAACGTTGTCGTAAATAGATTTTTTTTCATATCCACACCGCACAATCAAAGTAGTAGTTCATAAGATACTACTAGGTTATGTCTCGACCAAAATATGTCAATACGAATTGAGTGGAATAGAAGTGTGTTTGTGATTTGTGTCACTATATTTACAGGTTTAATAGTATTGTAGCTTGTTATGTATGAAACCTGGTTAGTTAAGGAACGGCAGCAAGAACTAGGCTCAATTTGACGCTTAGGTTGGTGAAAACCCTACTATTCGTGATGGTGGTCAATTATTTCCATAGGTAAAGGTGACCAATGTCTCATATATCATTTCTATAGGAAGAAAAATAAAAATAAATGCAGAACAATAATTAGGCGTTCAACGTGAACTACTAAAATTCGTGGCCAGAATTATTAAAAATAACTCCATTGCCGGATTAATAAGGAAATACTGTGAAACGAACAATATTGTCTGTAGTGATAGCTAACACCCTACTCATTAGCACCACTGCACTAGCAAGCGACCGAGGCTTTGCACCTGAAGATACTTTTTTTGATGAAGCTATGCAGTTTGGCGGTCACGTTGGATCATCCGTTGAGTATGAATACAAAACGACTACCGACTGGGCGCAGTGGGGGGGGACTGAATCTACTGAGAAAACTAGGACTCACGAAGTAGTCAGTTTGTTCTACAAAAATGCAAAGTGGAACATGTCGGCTCTGTATGCGTTTAAATTGGAAGACCGTAAGAAAGAGTTAATCAAGCAGGACGGAAGTCATTATTCTGAAACAGAAGATGGCTACAAGCATCTTTTGTCATTGAACAAAGGTTTTAACATAGGCAGTGGCTGGGCGACTGGTGCGGTCTATGACATCGAATATACAAGAAGCCAGATATATACCACGGCAGGTGTTAGTGGATTGCGCCATACCACAACGGAACACAGCTTTAGACCCTATCTAACCTATTGGGATAATGAGTATGGCGCTGGTTTCTATTCAAACCTTGAATATTTATTGAATGATGAAGATAAGAGTGCGTGGGGCACGATAAAAGAAGAGGGATATAGTTTACTCTTCAAGCCATATAAGCGTTTTGGTAATTGGGAAATGGGTGTTGAGTTTTTCTACCAAATTAAAGAAAACGACGCAAACGGCAATAAAGTCAGTGACTTTACTGAAAAATACGCTGAGCCAATCGTTCAATACAGCTTTGATGATGCAGGTACTATGTATGTGAGAGCGCGTATCGGTGAAAACGAAACGAATGGCATTGGCAGTAACGACGACTACTTCAAAGATATTCGTAAAGCGACAGTAGGCTATGAGCAAGCTGTAGGTGATGATTGGTTAATGAAAGCTGAATATGAATGGGCGAAAGACACTGAAACATCGAATGCTGCTCAATATGCAGGTGATGAAAAAGTGGTTGAACAAAATACCCTCTTCTTACAAGCTTTATACCGCTTTTAATAAATAGTAGGTCGGACATTATGCTCAAAGTTTCAGAAATTGCTCAAATCCTTGGTGGTAAAGTGGTAGGTGATGAGTCGATAGAGATATCAACGATTCGCCCAGTATCAAGCGATGAGAAAGGAGGGTTAGCGATAGTATTTGCTAAGTCAGATCTTAAGGGGCTTTCTGAAACTTTAGCGGATGTCATTGTTGGACCAAAAGTCGTGCTTGAAACCCAAGCTCAAACGAAAATTGTTATTGATGAGCTTGATGCCGATAAGCTCAATCAACTGATGCGCTTTTATAAAGTACATAAGTATCAATTGTTTGATCAAGGCAATACTTCTGATGCTCCAGATGTCTATATTGGAAAGCATTGTCAAATAGGTGAGAACTGCCACTTTATGCCCGGTGTGAAAATCATGAACGGCGTGACGATAGGTAATAATGTCGCCATTCATGCCAATACGGTTATCAAAGAAGGGACCGCGATCGGTAATAACGTGACTATCGATTCCAATAACTCGATAGGTAATTACAGTTTTGAATATATGACTGGCAAGCTAACACGCTATGAACGCGTAGAAAGTGTTGGTCGGGTGATTATTCAAGACGATGTTGAAATTGGATGTAACAACACAATTGACCGTGGCACCTTGGGTAATACCGTGATTGGGCGAGGCACCAAAATTGATAACCTAGTGCAAATAGGCCATGACTGTAAAATTGGGCAGCATTGTTTATTAGTCTCTCAAACTGGCTTCGCAGGG
The DNA here is from genome assembly GCF_013114625.1 of Vibrio sp. 99-70-13A1. GTDB lineage: Bacteria > Pseudomonadota > Gammaproteobacteria > Enterobacterales > Vibrionaceae > Vibrio. The sequence continues at coordinate 21,673 of NZ_VTXD01000029.1, read as the reverse complement.
CACACCATTCTTGAAGATAATGTAATTGTACATGGTCAAGCTGGCACTGCTGGACACCTCACGATAGGCAAGAACTCGGTTGTTAAAGCGAAATCAGGTGTGAGCCACTCTTTCCCAGAAAATAGTGATTTGTTTGGCTATCCAGCAAAAGACGCACGTTCGTATTATAAAAATTTAGCCACACTTAATAAATTAACAAATGAAAGTAAGAAATCGAATAGTAATGAATCTCCTAAGAATAAGGGGTTTATCGCGAGAGTTTTTAATTTATGAATATTATTAAGTAATAATTTTATGAACGAATCAATTAATATTGTTGATGCTTATATAAGAGATGGTTTTGAAGGTGTGTATTTAGAGCTAGGAGATAACTCCACATTAAATATCCCGCTTCATCACCAAGAATGCTTATCCAACTATATTAACGAAAAAGTTAAGTTTGGTATCCGACCTGATTTCATTTATCTAGCCGATGATAATGATAAATTGAATACCGTAGAAGGTCAGTTTACTGAGTTACAAAAACAGAATAATGGCTATAACCTTATTTTTAATATTGAACATAAACTGTTTGTTTCAAAGGTTAGAAATAAAGTTTTGAATACCGATGATATTGGTAAATATTTTAACGTGAACTTTGATACTTACTTTAGTCATATTTTCGATCATGACACGAAGATGAATCTGACTATTTAATGATTAGAATAATAAGGAATTTATAATGAAACGTACTCTGCTGCTTACTGCTCTTTTGTCTTCTGCATTAATGGGGTGTGCAAGCACTTCAGATGCTCCAGCAGTTGCTCAAAACCTTGCTACTGGTCCTTTTGCTGACTGTAATTTAGCGAGTGTTGAAGACCGTGGTCCTATTCGCCCTTCACTGTTTGTGATTGGTACTTTCCCTGACGGCCAGTGGATGCACATGGATAACCGCCAGATGTCTCATAAAGGTAATGGTATCTACCAAGTAGTGAGTGAAGAAAAAGCAGGAAATGTAAGCTTACAGTTTGCAACCATGAGTTGGAATCCTCAATTTACTGCTGCAGGCAAAGAGATGCTTGTAGGCTATGAAAAAGAACTGAAACGTGGTGGTTTTGCAAAAAATACAACAGTAAACATCCCTGAAGATGGAAAATACTTGTGGAGTATTGAGATCAATAAGGATAAGAAACCAGTACGAGCTCTTATAAAGGCGTGTAAATAGCATTATTTCCGTTGAGAGTACTAATCGATCTTCAAAGTCTTTAGGTTCACCTATAAGTGACTAAGTACTCTCTTCTTTTGCCTATTTAGCGAGTGTTTTTACTCTTTAGAATCACTCGCTAAGTAGAACTATTCGCTAAATAGACAGTTTTAATTTTTTGAATAAGCGATACCAAGTGAGCCTTATTTTTACACTTGAGTATATAACCCGTATGCGGAGTATCAAATGGCAACAGTTAGCCTACGCAAAGTAGAAAAAGAATACGACAATGGCTTTAAAGCTGTACATGGAATTAACTTAGATATTCATGAAGGTGAGTTCATGGTATTCGTGGGTCCATCTGGTTGTGCTAAGTCCACCACACTACGCATGATAGCGGGTCTTGAAAGTATTTCAGGTGGTGATATTCGTATTGGTGATCAAGTCGTTAATGATTTACCTCCTAAAGATCGTGGCATTGCAATGGTGTTCCAAAACTATGCGCTTTACCCGCATAAAACGGTTTTTGACAACATGGCTTTTGGTCTAAAGATGCAGAAAAAGCCGAAAGAAGAGATCAAACAACGTGTTGAAGAAGCGGCTGAAAAATTAGAAATTACAGATTTGCTTTATCGTAAACCGAAAGAAATGTCGGGTGGACAACGCCAGCGTGTAGCCGTGGGACGAGCGATTGTACGTAAACCGGATGTATTCTTGTTTGATGAACCACTGTCTAACCTTGACGCCAAATTGCGTGTTTCAATGCGAGTTAAAATTGCTCAATTGCATCAGTCTTTGAAAGAAGAGGGCAACCCGGCAACAATGATCTATGTGACACATGATCAGACAGAAGCGCTAACGCTAGGGGATAGAATTTGTGTGTTAAACCAAGGCAACATCATGCAAGTAGATACCCCTTCCAATCTTTATAATTACCCAAAAAATAAATTTGTAGCGGGCTTTATTGGTTCACCAGCGATGAATTTAGTGAGCACAACCTTACGCAAACTTGGTGACGATATTTACGTAGAACTTGCACCTGGTGCCCAAATTATTATCCCTAAAGATAAGCAAGAGAAGTTGCTTAACTATATAGATAAGCCAGTGTGTTTAGGTATTCGACCTGAGCATATTGATTTAGCTAACGATGATGAAACGGTGAATGTTCACCTTGGTGAATTAACCGTCGTCGAAAACTTAGGTAATGAAAAGTATTTGTACTTTAGAATTGGTAATAATGAAATTGTTGCTCGTGTTAATAATCAAACTATTACCACCTCGGATATTGGCAGTAATGTGAGGTTTAATTTTGATTCAGGGTTCTGTCATATATTTGATGCGGAAACAGAAGAAAATATAACCTTGTAAATTATTAACCACAACTCTCGCTCTTTAAATATCCCCTAAATATATATAGGGGTTATTTTTAGTAAAAAGTAAAAAGTAAAAAGTAAAAAGTAAATCAAGACTATTTAATATCGATATAACCATCCAAGACTTTATTTGGAGGGTTTGCTGCACCCCTAATAACCACTTATCAACGTAAAATAGGACAAGATGATGAAGAACAAGTTAGTACTCTTTTCAGTATTGCTTGCTTCCTTGCCTGCTGCTGCAGATTGGAATCAAGCTTATTTTCGTGGAACTGCAAATAATTGGCAAACAGAAAGCATGGTTAAAGTGAAACCTAACCATTGGCAAATAGTTAAAAAATTTAATACAGGGGATGGCAGTAACCCTCCAAGTTTCAAGATCGACCGTTTTGGTGATTGGTCAGAAAATTACCCACTAGCTAACTTCGTTGTTGATCCTAATAAAACGTATGAGATTAACTTCTACGCTGATACCAACAGTGTTGTAGTCCATGAAAAACTCGCTTTTGATATGCGTGATGAGACGATGTACTTCGTCTTTTTAGATCGTTTTTCTGATGGCGATACTGCAAATAATACCGGTAATAATGCTCAGACTTACTCTGCAGACCGATCTGATTATAAGAAGTATTTTGGTGGTGATATCAAAGGTTTGTTAGGTAAGTTAGATTACCTAAAAGACATGGGTATTACTTCTATTTGGATTACTCCGCCTGTTAATAATGTCGACCAATTAAACAAAGATGGTTCCGCTGGTTATCATGGCTACTGGGGACGTGATTTCTTCCAGGTGGATGAGCACTTAGGCACGATTGACGATTTTCGCACTCTTAGCCAGAAAATGGATGAGTATGACATGAAGTTGGTGCTGGATTATGCACCAAACCATTCTAACCCCAATGATGAAAATGAATATGGTGCGTTATATAAGAATGGTGTGTACCAAACTAACTTCGATGGCGATACTGAAAGCTGGTATCACCATAATGGTGGAGTGACGAATTGGGATGATTACTATCAAGTTCGAAACCACAACTTATTTAATCTATCTGACTTTGACCAAAGTAAGGAGAAAACCTATCAATACTTAGTTGAAGGAGCAAAGTTCTGGATTGACCTCGGTGTAGATGGCATTCGTATTGATGCGATCAAGCATATGGATAAATCTTTTATTCAACGCTGGACTGGCGATTTGAACAATTACGCAAAAGCGAAGGGTAAGCCTGGGTTCTATTTCTTCGGAGAATGGATGGATGCAGGTGCCACCGCTACAGGTATTAATGCTAAGTCGATTGATTTTGCTAATACATCTGGTTCTGCACTATTGGATTTTGGTCTACGTAATACGATAGAAGATGCGCTGTTGCGTGCCAATGGTACCGGTATGTACGCGATTAATGAGTACATGAAAATTCGCGATACTAAGTTTACATCGAGTGATTGGCAGGTTGTATTCTTAGATAACCATGATGCTCCACGTTTATCTACGGTGCTTCGTTCAGACGCTACCAACTTTGGACCCGGCAAAGATAAATGGGGCGGTCGCCAGAGTGCTCCTTTCGCTCAAGATCGTGTTGAGTTAGGTTTAGCTCTTATTATGACTTCTCGCGGTGTCCCTTGTATCTACTATGGTACTGAACACTATGCAGCGAACTTTACGACCAATGGATTTGGGCAGGTGGGCAATGACCCATATAACCGTGAAATGATGCCAAGTTTTGATACTAATACGCCGGCTTATCAAATGATTAAGAAACTGAGTAAATTGCGTAAAGAAAGTTATGCAATTCAGCAAGGCTCTTACATTGAACGTTGGGTAAGCAATGATGTTTTAGTCTATGAGCGCAATGCTGGGGATGATGTGGTCGTCGTGGCAATGAATTTAGGTAACAGCACTTCGGTGAATGCCATTAACTTAGGTTTAGCAAACGGAACTTACGATAATGTCTTAGGCGGTGATCAAGTCGTTGTATCGGATGGTAGTGGTACATTTAACTTAGATCAGAATGAAGTGGTGGTGTTGAGAACGCTTCAACAATAGCAATTTGGCTTAGTTAAGATTAAACGCTAGCAATGAAGGTTGCTGGCGTTTGTTGCATTGTGCGATCTACCTCTTTACCACAAAAGGTGTTTATTATTGTGTGAGTGAGTAGATAGGGAATCAGTGGAGATCCCCATTCACCTACAACTGCTTAGAGCTGTCCATAAAGTCTTTCGTTAATTTTACTCATGTACTCATGTACTCATGTACCCAATGCTTAAAAAGGTAGAGCACCAAAAAGAGTCAGGCGATGCACTGTTTTGATGCTTGTGGCACGCTGTATCTGTTTGATTTGTATCATTTTTTACCTAGTTTAGCGTTACCCGATTGTGGTCTATAAATTGCTTTGTCTATATATAATATATAAGTACATAAGGGATAAAAATGAACCTAACGGACAAGGAACGCGGTTGGCTTGAGTGGTTTGGTGAAACTGGGAAGCTGGCGATGCGTAGGGCATGCTTTTTAAATAAGGGCAGGACACAAGAACTTGAGCAAACCTTTGAAAGTATTGCTCAAACGCGAGTCAAACTTCTGCATAACTGGGTCGAAAATCAATGGCATTTCTTAGAGGATTCAGCCATCTATCTGGCGAATCGAACTGCTGAACAAGAGAAAGAGGCGCTAATTGGATTACTTAAGCGGAGTACTGTTTTTTCCGAACTGGCGGTCGTGGATTCTCAAGGAATAGCACAGTCATCAAGTCATGTGGATCATGTTGGAGCAATGCTTGGAGACAAAAAAGCACTAGATGAGGGCTTATCTAAACGTTATCTTCATGGCCCGTATATTGACTCTCGAACATTGAAAGTTGGTCCCTCAAGCTCGTCATTTCATGATCAAGTTACAATGATGTTTTACATTCCTTTCTCTCGTGAAGATGGTAAGTCATTATGTTTATGTGGGCGTGTTCCGAATGATGTTATTGGCGATATTATCCAAAGAGAAGCTGGGCATATTTATAGTGAGTCGGGTGACAACTATATTTTTATGGTTGAGTCGAATCATGATCCTAAAGTTGAGCAGGGTATGGCTTTATCTCGCTCTCGCTTTGAAGATGACACTTTTTCGCATGGTGAAAACTTAAAACAAGGAATCAATACAGATTGGGGTACCGTCAGGGTTCGACATCACACTGAATTTGAAATCCGTTTTACAGATCCTGCCACCAAGCAACTCCACCCAGGAGTAAGAGAAACCATAAAAAATGGCAGTAACTTATTCGTCGAATATCCCGGTTATTCGGATTATCGTCATATCCCCGTTATTGGTAAAGGCGTTATTTTTCAGCTGGATGGCTCCCCTGATGTGTTTGGTATGATGTGCGAATCTGATTTAGAGGAAGTCTACAGAGATAGAAGCTTGAGCTATACCTTATCTAAGTATTTTATTGGCTGTACGCTTTTGCCCTTAGTGGTTCCATTATTGCTGACTCACTTATTTTCACTTACGTCTTTTATGCATGTAGGGATGACACTTGCATGTGCGCTGTTAAGTTTCTTTCTGTTTAGAACTTTCAGTGCCAAACCTTTAGCTAACAAAATACATGAAATGACGGGTGTAATGCAGACTCTAGCTGAGGGGGATGGGAACTTAAGCAGGCGGTTAGACCCTAGCACTTTTAGTCATAATGAGTTAGGTAATTTGGGGCGCTGGACCAATAGTTTTATCGATAATTTAGATAGTACTATTAGCGAATTGATTCATGCGAGTAATGAAGTTCGGCAGGTGTCAGAGTCTATGTTCCGACGAAGTGTGGCTATGAACCAAACGAGTGAAGAGGCATCTCAAGCGTTAAGTAATATGCTGCAATTAAGCCAGTATCAGCAAAGTGAAATTACTAATGCCACTGTATCTGCAACGCAAATGGATACGGTTATGGAGCAAGCTGTAAAAAGTGCAGAGGAAGAATACAACCAATCTGTCCAGGGGATGGAAGTGGTTCGTGATATCGTCGAAAGTTCAGCATTAAGTGTTAATGAAGTAAATAATGAGATGACTAAAGTTTCAGATATCATAGACATTATTACCGACATAACGGCACAGACTAATTTGCTAGCTTTAAATGCTGCGATTGAATCAGCAAGAGCTGGGGAACACGGGCGCGGGTTTTCTGTAGTGGCCTCTGAAGTTAGAACGCTAGCCGATCGTACATCAAAAGCTGCAAATCATATCAGTGACTTGATGAAGGCTATTCATACTAAATCACGTAGCGCTGTTGAATCGATGGAGCATGGTGTTGAGAATGTGAGTAAAGGTAATTTGATGGTTGATTCAAATGCTCGAAGTGAGCAGATACAAGTCGCGGTCAGTGAGTTATTTATGACTATGTCTAATCTAGATGAAAGCAGTCAAAAAAATGGAAAAACCGCAGATGAAGCTCAACAGTCAATCTCGGAGTTACAGTTGTCCACAAAACAGTTAGCTCGCAGAGTTACTTTAATGGGAAATGCACTTAGCCGATTAGATCAATTAGTGGGTCGCTTTGAAGTAAGCCAGAAAGCAGCGTAATGATATCTTGGCAAGTATTGTTGCTGAAGCTTATAGATAAGAATGGAAATAACAGGGCGTTTTAGCAGATACAAAAAAGCCGCTGATTTCTCAGCGGCTTTCTTTAATGTGGTGGAGGGATAGGGATTTGAACCCTAGAACCGCTATTAACGGTTGCCGGTTTTCAAGACCGGTGCTTTCGACCACTCAGCCATCCCTCCGTTGGCGTGCATAATATAAGGGTACAGAGATCTTGTAAACCCCTAATTTGCATAATTAAGTTCGTTTGTCTGTTTTATGTACATTGACGATAATAAAAAAGGAAGCAATGGCTTCCTTTTTTAATTTAGCTAGATATTTATATCAACTCAGATAGGTTTTACTCTTTAATTTAGCTCGTTACCTAGTCTGTTTTTGTATAGAAGCGCTGTAATTCAGTTAAACCTTGCATCAATACTGGAAGGCGAGGGTTTGTATCTTTTAAGCGTTTGTAATTCTGATCATAAAGTTTGTAGTTACCAAACTTATCTAGCACTGTAGTTTGTTTTGGTGTGACGAGAGCAAGCTCTCTTGAGTCACCCGCTAAAATCCATTTTCGTTTGCCTTCATCAAAAATATTTCGACCACTACTGAAATCTGTAGGGTTTGAAGACACGCCTAGTAAATCTTGAAGCAGCGTTACTGATAAATCTAAATGGCTTGAGCGATGAGAGTATTCCGTCGCTTTTTTACCTGGCCAATTGATTATCATAGGGACTTGCAGTTGGTAACGGCTGTAGTTGGAATTTGCTCCCCAGCTGTTAGTCTGCGTTTCATTAAATTCAGTACCATGGTTTGAAGTGATAATCACAACGGTATTTTTATCTAATTCTAAACGCTCTAATTCTTCATAAATCTTAGACAAATGTGCATCAGCGGCTTGTGCTGCTTGACGGTAATCTTGTTTAAATCGTTCGCTAGGGCTTAGAAGGCTGCGTTTAGGCTGAGTCTCACTCGAAAAGTTATCCAAGGTCGTTAACTCAATGAAGTTAAACCACGGATCGTTGGTTGCTGATGTTTCTAACCATGAAGCCCAAGCTGTAACAGCACTTGCATCATCAAAGGTTGATTCATAATCGCTGAGTGTTTTATTTCGGAAAATCACTTCGCTGTATAAATTGTCATCAAAATTGTCACCGCTGAAAGCGGCAAACTGATAACCGTTATGATCCAATACATCGAGTAATACAGAGCTTGAACCTTGCGCTTTTATACTGCTTGAGTAGCTACTTGGTAATCCGTAAAACAACCCAAATACGCCATACATATCATTGCTTGAACTGTAATGGTTCGTGAAATTGATGCTGTTCTGTGCGTAAGCATAGCTCGCTGGCATTGAATCCGCATTTAGTGTATCTGAACGTAGGTTATTTACGCTTACCACTAAAATGTTTAAATCATCACTTCGGCGATTATATTGAATGGTTTCTAATGGGTAACGAACAAGATCAACATCACCTTCGCTATCTTTTAAGCGTTGGAGGTAGTCTTCTCTATCCAATAAACCATGCTTTTCCATGAAGCTTTTAGCTGTCATTGGGTAAGAAAGAGGGAAATTGGCTTTCTGGTTCGTAATTGGGTTATAGAAATACGCATCAGCCCAAATATAAATGACATGGCTTGCCATGAAGCACAGGAAGAAGACTGCGGCTAAAGGGCGACCTACGTGTTTGTGCGCGAGTTTACGCTGCTTACGCCATACCCACTCGGATAAGCCAAGTTGGAGCAGGAAGATAAGCGGCATAACAATAAATAAGTGCTGAAGATCGGAGCTGATCGCCGTTTGTTCTTCGCTAAACAGTAATTCCCACACCACAGGGGTCAGATGGAGATTAATAGTTTGATAGGTTTGGGTATCAATTAGGAGAACAGTTAAGCCTATGGTGGCAAAACATATAGCAACCAACCGCAGTAATTTCTTTGCGGGTAATACAAAAGTCAGTGGAAATAGCACTAAAAGGTAGAGAGCGAAAACCAAGAAGCCGAAGTGACCAACCCAAGATACAGCTAAATAGAATTGCCCTAATAAGGTTTCAGGCCAAGCCGATTGGGTAATATAACGAGTACCGATCAACATCGCAGCAATGATGTTGAAGAATGCAAACCAGTGTCCCCAGCCAACAAGGCGAGAAACACGATCGCTATATGAGTTTGCGCTGTCTACCATTTATTATTCTTTTATCCGTCTGTCAGTCTTAGTGGGATTTAGTGTCATCTAATGAAGAGACTAAAGCCTCTGCAAATTTTTCAGCAATTCCTTTGCGTTGTGAAGCAGCAACATTTGTATTTAAGACATTGGTTGCGATATTTCCAGCGATCATCAGTGAAAGTTCTGGTGAAGCTTTATGCTTAGAAAGTACAGCACCTACTTCAGCTAGGATATTTTCAACTTGTTCATCTGTGTATTTAGATATAATCGGCATAAGGACTCTAATAATGATAGTAAAAGCGGCTTATGATAACCTACTATTCATGACAACTGAAACCTGAACGATAATATTTTCATTATGAGCCTTCACCTTTCCAACGTAATTTTACATCAGCTAAGAAAGAATGATCAGGAAGAACTGATTGTTAACTATCGAGCTGAATCTTTAAATAACGATTCTTCATCTGAAAGCCTTGTTGCCGAGCTTCATCGAGTTTTTAATTCGAAAGCCGGCAAAGGATTTGGATCTTTTAAATCTGACAGCGAATTTCAACTATGGTTGCAAGAGCTGCGTAAAGGCGAACGAAACTTTTACGATTTCTCTCAACAAAGTGCGCTACGTCTAAAAGATGAGCTATCGAAGTACCCATTTGCAGATGAAGGCACTTTGATTTTAGCCGAGTATCAATCACTTGCTACTGATTACCTGTTCATTGGTTTACTGCCTTCTAATGAAAGCTTGAAAGTCACTGAGGGTTTAGATATCAGCGCAACTGATTATCTGGATATTTCAAAAATGGATATTGTCGCTCGTGTCGATCTTTCGACTTATGAGACCGACAAAGAATCGAACCGCTACCTTGCTTATATTAAAGGGCGCGTAGGTCGTAAAGTTGCCGATTTCTTCTTGGATTTTCTACAAGCTGAAGTGGGTTTAGATACTAAGCAGCAAAACCAAGTGCTAATGCAAGCCGTTGAAGATTTTGTTTCTGATTCTAAATTAGAAAAAGAAGAAGCCATTAGCTATAAAAAACAAGTGGCTGATTACTGCAATGAACAGCTTAAAGCGGGCGATGAAGTTCAAGTTCGCGAATTATCTGGTGAACTGCCAGCAAGCACAGATGGCACTAGCTTTTTCGACTATACTAACGAGCAAGGATATGAGCTAGAAGATAGCTTTCCTGCCGATAGAGCAACTATGCGCAAGCTTACAAAATATGTAGGTGCTGGTGGCGGTTTAAATGTCAGCTTTGATAGTTTGTTATTGGGTGAGCGTATTTTTTATGATCCAGAGACAGACACGTTAACGATTAAGGGTACACCACCAAACTTGCGAGATCAGCTGACTCGTAATAAATAATGTGTTCTAGCGGTAAATAATTAAAAATAAGCGATGATAGGATGTCATCGCTTTCAACATTTTGCATAAATATCGATAATTTGGCTTTCTCTAAAAGCTTACGTCGTTAAATAGTGTCGCAAAGGAAACTAGATGGAACTATCAGTCACGATCCCTCAAAAGCCATCCATTCGGCTAAAGCTATTCATAATCATTGCTTTTATATGGCTATTGCCTTCACTTACTCTTCTTCATATAAGTCGTTCTTATAACCAGTCGCTTGAAAGCGTAGAAGAACTGGGTACCCGAATTATCGAATTGCGTCAATCTATCTACCATGAAGAGCCATTACGAATCACCAGAGTCAATAATCTCGCCTTAGATGCTCAATTAGTCTATTCGATTCGCTTACAAATTGAATCTGAATTTAAAGATTCTTGGTTTCTTCCTGATATCAATCAGTTGCTGTATTCGACGGACCAGTTTTTAGAAAAATTTAATGAATTCAGCCCTCTTGAAAGCCAACTTCAGAATTTGGTTAGTGATATAAAATTACAACGTTCAAATGAACAGTCATCTGAATATTTTAAGCGACTGCTTAACGAGTTAGGTGTGGTTGTTTTTGAAGCTATTTATTCTGACAGCCAATCTTCCCCGGCAATTTATCGAACGTTCGATTCTATATTAGAGGCATCTTACGATTTAGATTTAACTGAACAACAAGAGATTCAGAAGATGTTAGCCGAAGGCTCAGGGGTGCTAGGTGATTACGCAAGGCTCAATTACATCATTGAAAAAATGAAACAAAACTCTGCTCAAGAGCAGATTATCCTTGTCGAAGCTAAATTCCATGAAGGGCAGTTTTATTTTTTACTCGGGATGACCGCTATTAACTTCGTGTCAGTTTTCTCTGTTATTGCTCTGTTCACTTTAGCAAAAGTTGCTTCGCAGAGAGAGGAGTCACCACCTGCTAGTAGTACTTCTGATAAACATACAGATAGTATTCTTCAAAACCATATTGAAGAGCTGTCTCAAAATACTTTAAGTAATCTACCAAATAATCGACCAAGTGATGTTTCAAGCAATATTGAGCAAAGCGGTGTTTCATATTCGAATGACTTTCCGGCTAAAAGTTCAATTCAAGACAGCTCAAGCCTGTTTGATGGGCTTAATCCAGAAAATTGTAGAGCGAAGCAAGTGATGAGCGCTCAAGAAATTAATATGACAGGAGCCAATTCTAGCTCAACTAATGACTCTACAATGGTTATTGATATACCGGCAATGCTTGAAAATTTAGATGATGATGAAGAATCTGTGGCTTTGTTGCTCTCTGTGTTTATTCAAGATCATGCTCAGGATGCAGATAAATTTAAGCGATTATTAGCAGAAGATTTAGTTTCGGCTTTGCGAGTTGTGCATAGCCTTAAAGGTGTCGCAGGCAGTATTAAAGCTGATCGATTAGGTACAATATCATCCAGCATTGAATTGGCATTGAAGCAATCTAACTTGGTATCTGAAGCCGATTTAAAGGAGTTAGCTGATGCTATCTGCGCTACGGTTAAAGCGGCTCAGGAATATGTTTCAGATGACTAAAGTTGGAAGCTATTACTTCTGAAGGTGAATAGGCAAAGAGATATAACTAGCTATCTATATTCATACTTGACCGTTTCAGTCGGAGAATTACAATGAAAAAGAGCGCCTTATTGGGCGCTCTTTTATGTTTACAGGGTTCTTAATTTAAAGATTTAAGCTGATTGTTTACTTAAATCCGCTTGAACGTTTTCTTCGGCTGCTGGTGCAGTCGGCTCACATTTATCAACAAACCAACCCATGTAAGACGTCACAATAGTCACGATAATACAAATGAAGCTTAGCCACATGAAAGGCGCATAAGACAGTGTAGCCACACCAAGAATACTTGCCATATAAATACCATTGTCACTCCATGGCACCATACCTGAAGTTAATGTCCCGCCAAACTCAGCATTACGTGAAAGGTTCTTACGCTTATAGCCAAGGCGGTCATAGTTCTTCGCACAAATCTTTGGAGTGAGAATCAAAGAAACGTACATAGCTGAACCGAATACGTTACCCATGAATGCTGTGGCAATCGTACTGGTTGCTAGAGAACCTGCACTATTCACGCGTCGCTCGAATATTTTAGCTATCGTTTCAAGTACACCTACCTTATCAAGCAGACCACCAAAGCCTAAACCAAATACGATAACAGCGACAGAGCCGAGCATTGATGACATACCACCGCGGTTGAGTATCGAATCAATAAATTCAACGCCTGATGAAATAGAGAATGGTGCCCAAGCGGTATTGAATGCAGTTAAGAAATCGATGTCTTGAATCATCACCGCCCAGATAATACCGAGTAGAGAACCGAAACTGATAACTGGGAAAGAAGGCATACGGAAAGCAAGCAAGCCAAGAACGATCAGAACAGGTACGAAAGAGTAAGGTGTAATGTAGAACTGGACTTCCATAGCTTTAATGACTGATTCAACTTGAGTCATGTCAACATTACCTGCGTAGTGAAATCCAAATGCAGTAAACATGATGCCCGTAATTACATAGCTAATTAAGGCTACTGGCAGCATTCCCTTAATATGCTCAACAACTTCCACATTTGACATAGAAGAAGCAAGGATCACTGAATCAGAAAGTGGCGACATTTTATCACCGAAATAACAGCCAGAAAGCACGGCACCAGCTGTGATAGGTGCTGGAACGCCAAGCCCTTGACCAATTCCCATCATCGCGATACCAGCTGTACCAGCCGCTCCCCAAGAAGTCCCCGTTGCTAGAGCAGTAAGTGAACAAATGATCATAGTAGCAAGAAGGAAAATTGAAGGGTGAATCGCTTTAAGACCATAGTAAATAATGGTAGGTACTATGCCTCCTGAGATCCAGGTTCCGACAAGCGCACCAACAGCTAAAAGTATTAAAACAGCCCCTAAGCCATTAGATATTCCGTTTAATGCTGATTTCTCTAGATCTTTATATTCATGACCGAGTCGAATACCAAGCCCAATGATAATAAACCAGCCTATATAAAGGGCGAGTTGAATTGGGAGATCAAGTTGTGCTGTGAAAGAGAATGCGAGTGATAAAAATAATCCTAACGCTATGACTACCTGTAACAGGCTAGGTAGGCGGGTTATTCGTTGCTGCATAGAAGCCTCTTGTTATTTCGAGCATTTGTAGTGCTTTATTATGGGGTGGGGTACGCAGTGGACACTACATTAATTAGTTTATTATATCGAAAAAATACGCAAAGGTTGTGATATTTGACTATTAAATATATATCTTGTGGTTTTATGGTCTAATTATTTGTTAAATTCATGGTTGTTACATGTTGATTTCTGTCGCACGTTGTTTTCGTTATGTGAAGTATTATTCTGCTTAACTAATAATCGTTAGTGGTAATTTCTGTTTAATTGAAATAAATAAAGATAATATTTAGTGCATTTTTTGTTCTACTTCTTGATGGTTAGGATAAAAACAGGCGATTAATCAGTGCAATAAGCTCTGGGTTCTCAATATGGATAACTCCATGATTCACCGTGTTCACTTAAAAGAAACGAAAAACTTACAATTTTTGACAAAAAGCACTTGAGTTCTTTGGCTGAAAAACTTATAGATGGGGATAAGCAATTTAATTTTTACATGGAGAGTTCGAGATGAGAGTAGGTCTAGTCGGTTGGCGTGGCATGGTTGGTTCTGTACTAATGCAGCGTATGGTTGAAGAAAAAGATTTTGATCTTATTGAACCTGTTTATTACAGCACATCTCAAATTGGTATTCCTGCACCGGTTTTAGGCGGTAAAGACGCGGGCATGCTACAAGACGCTTTTGATATTGAAAGCCTCAAACAATTAGATGCAATCATTACCTGTCAAGGTGGTGGTTACACCGAGAAAGTTTACCCAGCATTGCGTCAAGCGGGTTGGAAAGGTTACTGGATCGATGCTGCTTCTACGCTTCGTATGAATGCAGACTCTATCATTACACTAGACCCTGTAAACTTGGCTCAAATTCAGCAAGGCATTCATAGCGGCACAAACACTTTTGTTGGTGGTAACTGCACCGTTAGCTTAATGCTTATGGGGCTTGGCGGGCTTTATGAAAAAGGTCTAGTTGAGTGGGTAAGCGCAATGACTTACCAAGCAGCTTCTGGCGCCGGTGCTAAGAACATGCGTGAATTGATTTCTCAAATGGGAGTGATCAATGACAGCGTAAGTTCTGAATTGGCTAACCCATCAAGCTCAATTCTTGATATTGATAAAAAGGTTGCAGACACTATCCGTTCAGCATCATTCCCAACTGATCAATTTGGTGCGCCACTTGCTGGTTCATTGATCCCTTGGATTGATGTGAAGCGTGAAAATGGTCAGAGTAAAGAAGAGTGGAAAGCTGGCGTTGAGGCTAATAAAATTCTTGGCCTAGACGGTGCGCCAATTCCAATTGATGGTACATGTGTTCGTATTGGCGCAATGCGTTGTCATGCTCAAGCTTTAACTATCAAGCTTAAGCAAGATGTGCCAATGGATGAGATTGAAGAAATTATCGCGACTCATAATGATTGGGTAAAAGTGATTCCAAACGATCGCGACATTACTGCACAAGAGCTGACTCCAGCAAAAGTAACGGGCACAATGTCTATTCCTGTTGGTCGTCTTCGTAAGATGTCTATGGGTAATGACTTCTTGAACGCTTTCACTGTTGGTGACCAATTACTATGGGGTGCTGCAGAACCACTTCGTCGTACACTACGTATCATTCTTGCTGAGAAGTAGTATCTGTAAGAATTTTCTGAAAAGCACCTTAAACGGTGCTTTTTTCATTTTAGCTGACAAGTTCTTTACAAGATGGCGATAACGTAGCCCCCGAATATCAAGAAGGGGTCCCCATGAAAACGAAAGGTTTTACATTAATTGAGCTAATTGTTGTCATTGTTATTTTAGGTATATTAGCCGTAGTTGCTGCCCCAAGGTTTCTTAATTTACAAGACGATGCCAGAGCTTCCGTTATTCAAGGCGTGTCTGGTGTTCTTAATAATGCAGCTGGTATTGGCTTAGGCAAGGGAGTGTTAGCTGGGTTAGAGCATAAAGCATGGGCTGGTTCCAATACTTCAGATGATGAAGGGCGAGAATACCACTACGGATTTCCTGCAACAAAACCTAATGGAATGCCTAAATTCATCGTTTTAGATTCTTCAAATAACCTTTCTAAAGATCCAGAGTTTGTTTGGGCAGTTTATGATAACTACAGCCCGGGATATACAGTACCTGTGTATATGATTTTTACGCTATCAGAATTAGTCGAAGCAAAAACACATTATCCTTATCCAACGAAAGAAGAAATAGAAGCGACACAGTGCTATTCTCGTTATGAAATTCATGCTTTTGCTGATAGTTCAGGTGCGACAGCAGAAGTCGTCACTGATACTAGCGGGTGTTAATTATTCTTGATATAAAAACTGTTCAAAATTTTGGCTTAGATCTTCATTGTTAAATACAGATCCTGTTTTCCCTTGTTGTAGAATGCTTCGCGCTTTGTCGTACATTTCTGATGATAGAGGAATATAACCGGATTTGGTAACTGCTCTATGGATATTGTCTTGATGAAAGTAGAGTTCTAAAAAACGCTTTAATGAAGCTCGGTTATCTAAGGCGGATTTATTCACATAAATAAAAAGTGGTCTTGATAAGTCCCCATAAAGCCCGTTTGTTACGTTCTCAACGCTAGGCAGTGTCGCTGCCCCATCTTCATTCACAATGGCGATAGCTTTTAACTTATCTTGATTCGACGAGTAATAAGCAAACCCCAAGAAAGCCATTGCGTATCTATCAGCCGCCACTTCAGCCGTCATGGCATTGTCATCTTCATTCGCTATGTAATCTTGGCGACTTGTTTCTTTATCCAGTACGACATCGACAAAATAATCATAAGTGCCAGAATCAGAGCCAGGTCCGTGTAAATTCAAAGGTTGATTGGGGTAGTGTGCGTTAACTTTTTCCCAAGTATTCAGTTTTTGTTCTGAGGGCGCACGCCAAATTTTATTGAGCTGTTCTAAAGAAAATGAATTAACCCAATTGTTTTGTTTATTTACGACAACCGTTAATGCATCTAGGGCTACAGGCAGTTCTAAAAATTCAATTCCATTTGCTTTGCACAATGCTTTTTCAGTTTCTTTAATCGGTCTTGATGCGTTGGATATATCGGTTCTTCCACGGCAGAATTTGCGAAAGCCACCACCTGTTCCCGTAATCCCAATGACCACCTGCGTTTTAGTCCCTTCCGCTAACATGAACTGTTGTGACAACTGATAAGTGATTGGGTACACAGTGCTTGAGCCTTCAACTTGGATTAAATCTTTTGCCCACACGAAATCGGCTGAAACTAAAGTAAAGCTAAATAAGAGTCGAGTGATTAGAGCGAACAAAGTGTTAGGCATTATTTTTAAGCATAGTGAAGGTGGAAAGACCAATAGGATAATTGGTGAAAAATATAAATCTTCTCAATAGTTTAAACAACTCATTGAATAAAAGTTCATCAAACTTTCATGAAAGTCATAAAACTCTGGAGATTCACTAAATTGAAATAATTCTGACTTATGGTTTAAAGCTTCTGTTTTTATTCTTATTTTTGGTCATCAAACTCGTATCGTCATATGAAACGTAAGTACTTATTTACATCACTATTAGCTGTGTTAGTCATCACATTTACTTCGGCACTTGTGTCTCAATCCACTCATTTGCTGGTTAAAAAATCTCCGTTAGCGGAAGCAGCAGCAGAGATAAAGGTTAATGGCACATTAGCGTATTTGTGGTTTGATGAAATTATGTCGGGTGATACCGCCCAATCAATACAGGAAGTATGGTACTACCTTGAAATTGCCGATTGGCATGTCGTTGCTCTGTTAGAGGGTGGTGAAAGTATCATGGGGAGCTATCAACCTGTTGATGACCCTGAAATTCGTAAACGACTTATCGCCTTACGCGAGATGTTGGCTGATTTCAGGGTTAAAGCTGAAGCGAACTATCAGCATATTCAATCAGACCGTGCTGTTGTGTTCAGTTCCGTGCGACGTGATGAGCAATTTTTAGAATTTGCGAGTAAGGCTGATGATATACAGCGGGTGATTAAAGCCAGTTATGAGCTTGGGATTGATAGTTACACGAGAACCAGTATTACACTTATTCTTGCTGTCATTGTGATTGCCGCTTATTCCATTCGAATCCAGCATAAGTATGAGAAAAATAGAGACTCTCTTTTACAGTCTTTGACGGATGCCAAAAGTGCCATTGAAGAAAAAAACACTCAATTACATAACAGAGCATACTTTGACCCACTTACTGGTCTACCCAATCGTTCATTGTTTTTAGATCGGCTTAACCAATCTATCCTCAATGCTGAACGCTCAAAAAAATCGTTTGCTCTGCTTTTTATCGACCTTGACCACTTCAAAGAAGTGAATGACCAGCATGGTCATGATGTTGGTGATCAGCTGCTTAAGCTGGTGGCAAAACGTATTAACCACTGCATACGTGTGACCGATCTATCTGCTCGTTTCAGTGGTGATGAGTTTGTCGTGGTACTTGGTCACCTTGCTGATGTCAGTAAAGCTATCAGTGTTGCGAACAAAATCGCGTCACAAGTCAATGATGCCTTAGCGGCTCCATTTCAACTTGGAAGTGCTAATGTCCACGTTTCTGCAAGTATTGGTATTTCTATTTATCCGGAAGACAGCGCGACACAAGATAGCTTGATTCGTTACGCAGATAACGCCATGTACCATGCTAAATCAATGGGTAAGAACAACTTCCAGTTTTATTCAAAAGAGCTTAACCGCATTGCAATGTCTCAGAAGGACACGGAGACTGCGCTCAATATCGCGATCGAAAACGATGAATTTGAGCTTCATTATCTTCCTAAATGGCACTTAGCAACGGAAAAAGTAGAAGGTGTTGAAGCATTAGTTCGATGGAAGCATCCAACTAAGGGACTGTTGAACCCGAATGATTTTATTCCAGTTGCTGAATCTACCGGGCAAATTAGGTTACTTGATTTATTGGTTACTCAAAAGGCACTTAACCAGCAGAAACGATGGTTAGAGCAGGGAGTCGATCTTGGCATTATAGGAATCAATATTTCAGCAAGAAGCCTTAAACATCCAGAGTTTTTTGAGCGATTAAAAAACATTATTGTAGATTCAAATGTGTCTACGAATAAGCTTGAAATTGAAATTACTGAAACGGTGATGGTGGAAGACATTGAACTTGCACAAGTCATTTTCTCGGAGCTTAAACAATTAGGTGTAAGAATTGCGTTGGATGATTTTGGTACGGGGTTTTCCTCGCTTTCTTATTTGAAGGATTTTGATTTTCAAACACTTAAAATTGATCGAAGTTTTGTTATGGATTACACATTGAATAATACCTCGCAGGTCTTGCTCAAATCGATTATTCAACTAGGCAATGAATTGGGCGTATCAGTTGTCGCTGAAGGGGTTGAAACGAAACAACAGCAGCAAGACTTGTTTGATATGGGCTGTTTAACAGGGCAGGGTTTTTATTTATCTAAACCTCTAACTGCCGATGCATTAGTAGAACAGTTAGTAAAAAGTGATAAAAGTAATGTGGTTAAGTTAGAGATAGCAGGCTAGCTATCTCTATGGCACGAGATATCTTAATAACACAAGTTATCTCTATAGCAAGGCGCCTATCTAACAAGATATCTCTATATGGCACAACCTGCTTTATTGGCTCCTAAGAACCACCGCCTAGAGAGGTGGTGATTGTTTTGCTGAATGCCTATTCTGGAGTGGTAATTCTTTTATCTGGGTCTGCCAGTTCACTGCCACAATATTTACAATGCATCGCGTCACTTTCATGACCTGATTTAGAACAGTTAGGACATTTTACTAATGACTTATGCGAGTTCATTTCTTGATTCAGTTCAGCAGTAATGATCCCTGTTGGAACCGCTAAAATTGAATAGCCCAGCAGCATGGTAATAGAAGCGATAGCTTTGCCTATGCTAGTTTGCGGAACCAAATCACCATAGCCCACGGTTGTAATGGTCACAATCGCCCAATATATGCTTTGTGGGATTGAAGTAAAGCCGTGCTTTGGTCCTTCTATAACGTAAATTATCGAGCCTAAAATGATGACTAAGATGCCAACAGTACTAAAGAAAATTAGGATCTTTCTTTTAGCCATCAAGAGAGAGCGCAATAAGATATTAGAGTCTTGCAAATAGCGAACTAATTTTAGGATTCGGAAGATTCGCATCACGCGCAGCATTCTAATCACGCTGATATAAGCCGCTGTAGGGAAGAAAAGCGCAAGATAAGTCGGGAGAATTGCTAGTAAATCGATGACACCGTAAAAGCTACCAGCATAAGCTTTTGGTTTCGGTGAGCAGTAAAGGCGTAGTAAGTATTCAATAGTGAATAGGCCAGTGAAACCAAATTCTAAATACATGAATACGTCTGACCATTGCTCATTTAAAGCTGGGATGGAATCTAAAACCAGCACAATCAAAGAAGCAATGATCGCAATAATTAAGCCGATATCAAAAGCTCTTCCTGCTGGCGTGTGCGTACCAAAGATAATGACGTATAAATGATGCTTAAGTGAGTGGCGAGACATAAGTTGGCGCTGTAAATACTATGATTTTTCAATAGTACCGTTTTCACTTGAAAGAGGCGAGGGTAGAGCTCACCTCTACGTTCCTCACCTCAGCGTTCTAGTTGCGGTATTCAGTGCTTAATCGAATGAACAACACTTGGTTACCAAGACTTGATAACCAGATAGACAGTCAATATGGGTTAAGCAAGCCCTGGGAAGAGGTTTCTTAATCCATTCGCAATGAATTCAATACCAAGTGCACCTAAAATTAAGCCCATGATACGAGTAATCACATTGATGCCTGTTTGCCCCAAAAATCTCACTATGACTGGGGCTGAACGAAATAGCATCCATGAACATAAAGCAAAGGCGACAATACTCAGGGCAATTCCAAATGTATCAATTGCTGCTGGGTAGCGAGAACCGTACACGATGGTTGAGCTAATCGCACCAGGACCAGCCATTAACGGCATAGCCAGTGGAACCACGCCAATTTGTTCTTTGCTTATGTATTCTGATTTTTCCTGCTTGTTTTGTTTATCTTCACCTAACTTACCGCTCATCATCGAGAAAGCGATGCTAAGCAGAAGTAACCCGCCCGCTACGCGAAACGAATCTAAAGAAATGCTGAACATATCAAGCAGCATTTGCCCAGCCACTAGCGACACCATCAGAATAACTGCAACGGCAATATTTGCTTGTAAGGCTGTCCTATTCCTTTCTTCTGGAGGCATGTGAGCCGTAAGAGAAACGAACACAGGCATGATGCCAATAGGGTTAACTGCGGCAACTAAACCTAGAAAGAATTGAAGGAATATTGCCAGTTCTAAATTTTGCATATTGTTGAACCTCCAAATGACCGAAGTAGGTGAATTGGGCGTAATGTAATGCAGAAATGAAGAAACAACTAATGAAAAAAACTAAGTTAAATAGCCTGTTTTTTTGTAGAAAAACTAATGAAGAGAAAAGGGCTAGGAGAGTGCTGTCATTTTAGTTTCACGATGAGTATGGATGCTGTAGTAAAAGAGGGAAAAAGAAATATTTTTGTTACGTTTGAAGCAATCATTGCTTCGTATATGAGATTGAGTTGATAAATTGTTAACAGATGCACAGAATTAATAAAATTCGTGTCAAAATCTGGTGAGTTGCAATTTGATGGATATACTCCTAGTGGCACGTATTTATCCATGTACATGTAACTTAACTGACTAAAAATGAAACTTTTTTACAGAATATGACAAGGTGTATACGAAAATGTTTTGTTTGCTTGTTTTTTATTCAAATTTAAAATGTGATTTAAATCTATATAAATCATTTGGTTAAGTGTTGTTTTGCGAGTGTTGTACTACTTTTTGGTTAATTATTTTTTGGTAACTGATCTGGGTCAATTTTTTTCATACCCTGAAATAATATAC
>NZ_VTXD01000028.1 GCF_013114625.1 Vibrio sp. 99-70-13A1 | reverse complement strand
ATTTAATTCTAATTTATCATTATAAAAGGCTCCAATATGGGAGCCTTTTGATTTAAAGTTAAATTAACTATTAACTATTAACTATTAACTATTAACTATTAACTATTAATAGGATTACCACATTCATCTAACAAAGGAGTATTGGGCTTATAATGCTCTGAAGACAAACCAATCTTTTCTGGTATCGCTGTACCAATAACCAATGAAGACCAAGTACCCACAATAATCCCAGCAAACAATGCAAACGCAAATCCACTTAATGTACCGCCTGCGATAAGGCCAATACTGCTTACCGTCAATAACGTGGTTCCAGACGTTACTAGAGTCCTAAACAATGACGATCGTATCGCTTGATCCGTAGATTCACTGGTACTCTGATTCGGTCTACGGGTCAGGTACTCACGAATTCGGTCTCCGATAACAATAGAGTCATTGAGCGAGTAACCCACAACAGCAAGCAATGCAGCAAGAGCGGTGAGATTAAATTCAATCGAAAACACCACAAACAATGCTAAAACCACCAGTACATCATGCAGTAGAGCAACAATCGCGCCCAGAGCTAATCGCCATTCAAAACGCACAGTTAAGTAAAACATAATGGCGATAGACGCAACAATCAGGGCTAAACCACCTTGCTCAAATAATTGCTCACCCACCTGCGCGCCAACAACTGAGCTCGACACTAGATTAAGCGGATGGCCTAGTTCCAACTCCACTAATCTTAACCACTGCAACAACTCCAATTCACCTGTTCCGCCAATAGGAAACTGTAACTGCCAAGTTTGGTAGGTAACATCGGGCACTAGATTAGGTAATTCATCAAATACCGTATTCAAGGCTAACTGCATCGCTTCCAAGCTCACAGGGACATCAGCATTGACGACATGGGAAATACCACCAGTAAACTCAAGCCCAAGTGTAAACCCTTTGGTTGCTATCAAAACAATTGATATCAACATCAACCCTAGTGAAACCAACAAACCGTTCCACCTTACTTTTGACCACTGAATATCAGCGACTCGTTGGTTAAGCTTTGTCATTGTCATGCCCCCAAAGTTTTGTCATCCACATTTGGCTATAGAGTAATCCCGTAAACATACTGGTTAACAGTCCAATCCCGAGCGTTATTGCAAAACCCTTAACCGCACCATAGCCAATCGCAAACAAAATAATTGCTGTGATCAACGACGTCAGGTTTGCATCAATAATCGTACTTCTTGCCTCTTTGTAGCCTCTTGGTATCGCGCTCGCTAGCGACCTTCCTGCTCGCATTTCTTCTTTGATTCGTTCAAACACTAAAACGTTAGTATCAACCGCCATACCCATTGTGAGTACAAGACCTGCAATACCTGGCAAGGTGAGCGTTGCTCCTGGTATTAACGCTAGAAAACCTACAATCATGACAATATTGGCGATCAACGCGGCACATGCGATAACACCGAACTTTCGGTACAAAACCAGCATAGACACAAATGTCAGAGCTAAACCGACCAATACCGCAAGCAAACCCTTTTGGATATTTTCTTCACCTAGGCTTGGACCAATCACTTGCTCATCAATAATGGTCACAGGGATGGTCAATGACCCAGAGCGTAGAATTAGCGCAAGATCTTGTGCATCGGAAATTTGCCCGATACCCGTTATTCTAAAACGACTTCCTAATTGGCTTTGGATCGTAGCAATGTTGATCACTTCATGCCGTTGAACAAGTTGGTTGTTATGATCTTGATGATATTCGCTGTATAAGGTCGCCATAGGTTTACCGATGTTACTACGTGAGAAGTCAGACATTTTGCTGCCTCCCGCACTACTCAACACTAGGTTCACTTCAGGTTGTCCAAACTCGCCAACCGATGCGGATGCACCAATAATGTACTCTCCCGTTAACACCGGTTGCCTAGACAAGCGTACAGATTCCCCATCACGCGTAGTATGAGTCTGTGCAGCTTGGCTTGAATCAACAACCGTATGAAAAGAGATCGTCGCCGTCGCACCAATAACACGCTTCGCAACTTGAGGATCTTGAACGCCCGGAAGCTCTATCAATATACGGTCAGCTCCCTGACGCTGGGTGACTGCCTCAGTGATACCTAAACTTTCAATACGCTGGCGCATGATATTTAGGGTTTGCTGCATAGCTAGGCTTGCCTGCTCTTCTTTAATGCTTTCATCAAGTGTAAAACGTAATACGTTATCGTTTATACTGATTTTCCATTCAGAAAATTGTGAACGCATGTGGTCGGTTACGTTTTGAATACTGTTTGAATCACGACTACTTAAATTAGTAATAATGACCGAGAATCCATTGTTATCTATGTCAGCAATTCGACTGCGTATTCCTTCTGCACGAGCCACGTGACGAGCATTCGTCGATGTCGCTTCTACCAAACTTTTCACGCTGTCATCTATTTCAACTTGCAGCATGAATTGCACTCCACCACGAAGATCTAATCCAAGGTTAATGGGTGTTAGCCCTACCTGGCTAAATAGCTGAGGTGCTGCACTGACGAATGAAAAATGAGAATGAGCTAACGGAAACGCCAATGACAATACCTGTTGCGCTTCTCGCTGTTCTTTCTTATTTTCAAAGATTAACGTTGTTTCGTCTTGTTGATTCTCAACACTTAGTGGCGTTATCTGATTTTCAACTAATGCGCTTAGCAAAGGCTCAATGGCTACAGAACTATCAGCGTGATTAAGAACCAAAGCTGGCTTTTCGCCAAAGAAACTCGGTACTGCGCTAATCAGTAAAAGAATTAGCAAGAAATAGGCAAATATTTTTTTCATGTTCTTTACCCTATAAGTACACGTACTTCACGAGATAAAAGCTACCTTCTGGGGCCTGTAACCAGTTCGTAGCATTCACACCACCAGGTCGGTACTTTGATATTTTGATCACTAAGCTGCCATCGAGTTCTCGATGGAAGTTCATATTATCGATATTAGTAATCAATTTCTGACCACCATCTACTATCTCATTACTTTGCTCATCCACGATCACAATCGACCATAAATCACTTTCGGCTTCTTCCTTTGTAATTCGATACGTCAGAGATTGATTATTACTGATTTGTTTGACATCACTCGTTGCTTGAATTTGAGGTTCACTGTCATAAATGAGCTTGGCTATTGCAGACACGTCCTCCAACATCGAGCTCGAAGACCATGCAAAACTTGAGAAAAAACCGTTTACAAGAAGAGAGAATAACAAAAGATATTTATTGAAATTTTTCATAGGATTAACAACTGTGGATTGATGCTACTTAGATTCTTTTTTGAACCTATTTCCTTTGCTGCATTAAGTTTCCTTTCCTAGAAAACCATGAATGCAGTGATCATAAATTACCAACGATGTCCTGAATATGGTTTACAGAAATTCAAATATGACTTCAGAGATTCACATTTGAATTTCTCTAATTCTTTGAGTCTTTTAGTGAAGTTAAGCAAACTCAATTCAAACGACATTGAGTAAAAAAATTAACGTCTAATGCCAAATCAACATTTTCATTTTGGCTAATTATTTAAATCCTGAGGAATCGATAACATGAAATTCAATATTATTTATCTCAATGATCGACGCTATAAGATCTACGATATCGGAGAGGGTCAAAGTGTGATGTTTATTTTCCACAGAGAGAAAAGCATGTCCGATTTAGAAGATATTGTAAGATTGAAGCTAAAAAAGCACCAACGAGTAATCATTGTCGATCTCAGTGATGATTTCCCTAGTGACATATCAAAAGTGACTAAAGAAAATTGCCAAGCATTGATTGAAGATCTTCACCTACTTGCTGATATCTACTGGCTTGACGACGTAGCAGTAGAAAGCGATTACATTAACAAACCAATGATCGCAACGTTGTCGACCCTGTTAGGTAACAGGTGCGTTGCTTTGACTACGTTATAGTTGTGTCGAGGGGGGGGGGGCTTGTCATGCTGGTACTGCCAACTTATCTAAATTGGGCGTCAAAACTCACTTCACGACACCCTACCCTGAATTTTGGATACAAGTCACCCTACCCCACTCTACAAGTGATCGTTCACGGAAAAGTCGATAGTGCTTGGCTTGCATCAAATGACGGCCCGGTCGAAATAAGTTATTCACCACGCCATGGCAACTCAAAAATCGCTGCACTTGACCATGAGACTTGAATAGACGCATTTGCCTTTCTTGCTGTCGCGTAGGTTGGTGAGATAACTCGCAACCGTTGTTCTCATTCTGAGTTTTAAAGTGTTTAATGCTGGGTAGAAGCTTATTTTTGGCAGCAGCATAGCTGGCTATTTTATTCGTCACCACCTTTAACGGCGTTGCGCCCTCACTTTCAATAAGCGCTTGAAAAATCTTAATGCTGCCGCTTTATCTTTCCGCTTTTGAACTAAAATAACTATCTCGTCACCATCTTGATCAACCGCTCGCCAGAGGTAATGTAATACGCCATTTATCTTGATGAATACTTCATTCAAATAACTACACCTTAAACAGCTGCCTTCAGGTTAACCTTGGCTCAGGTTTTCACT
Organism: Vibrio sp. 99-70-13A1; assembly: GCF_013114625.1. Classification (GTDB taxonomy): domain Bacteria; phylum Pseudomonadota; class Gammaproteobacteria; order Enterobacterales; family Vibrionaceae; genus Vibrio. Next base: position 59,001 of record NZ_VTXD01000028.1, on the reverse strand, counting down.
ATTCATCGGTGTCACTATTTGGTACTTCAAACGTTTTGGTTCCCGTTGAAGATAAAGTCGCTCTATCGCTCACAGCATCTTTGCTTTCAGAGAACTATTGGGTTTTAGAAAAAGACGAGCCAAAATCTTGTTTGAAAGTTCAAAGAATTGGCACAGATACCGTGAAAGAAATTGAAGTTCGTTGCCTCTCTTCAGAACTTACAAAATCAACCCACGGTGGTATCTACATTCACGATGATATTCATCTAAATAATCTCGCAAGCAAAGAATACACCCATTCCCCATTCGGCAAGCTTGTGGAGCTTCATCAATCTAAACGAGTAAGTTTTTTGAACTCAATTCAACCCAGTTTGTGAGGCACTTATGATCGAACAACAAGTTTCCATCATCACCTTAAACAAGGCCGCAACCCTAATCGGGTTGTCACCTAAAACTCTGCGTAATCGAATTCATGAAGGCTGTTACCCATCGACAGTTTTTATGAAAATTAATGGCACATGGATGGCTGATATTGAGGAGTGGAACAGATGGCACCGAATTCATCATTAAAGCTACCACCTGGTATTGAATACCATGGATTATCATTACGTATCGTTTTCTACTACAACGGTAAGCGTTACCGTGAGTCGCTTGGATTAAAGGTAACTAAACAAAACATCAAGTTTGCTAGCAACAAACGTGAAAGCATTTTGTACGAGATTAAGATTGGCGTATTCAATTATGCGAAACATTTTCCCAAGTCAAGACATGGATTTGGAAAGCCAGCAGGAGAAAGTGTACTTGACTTAGCGAAGCAATTTCTTGAAACAAAAGCCTATGACGTTAGACGCTCAACACTTCAACGATACAAGTGGGTACTTCGTGATTTCTGCAAAGCTTATGGTTCAAAACGAAGTACTGATACTCTCTCGCCACGAAGCTTAATGCAGTTCAAGAGTGAATTGGTTCAAGGTCGAGGAGGAAAAACGATCAACCGAAACCTTGTGACGATCAATGCATTTTTAACTTGGCTTCATAAGATGGAATACGTAGAAAAAGATTTATCAGACGTTCTAACCCGAGTTAAAGAAGCTGATGCAGATATCCAACCGTTTTCGGTTGAAGAAGTGAGAACAGCTCTAGAAAGCAGTTTCCAGCTTCAACACAAAAATATCATTACCACTTTTGCTTACACTGGGATTAGAACTGGTGAGTTATGCGCACTAGCATGGGAAGATGTTGATTTTGAGAATCGTACTATCCATATTCGTCGCTCTAGCTATGTTGACCGTGGACTCAAAACAACAAAAACGGACACTGAGCGTTTTGTCGACTTGATGCCACCAGCTATTGAAGCATTACAATCACAGATACTACTGACATGTTCTCTGCCAATAAAAGAGTACGATGTTGAGTTTCCAGGAAATGTTATCAAGAAAGAAAATCTGCACTTTGTCTTTAACCCTAAAGTTGTCAGAGCGCAAAAACGAAGTGATTATGATTACTATGGCAGCCGTGGCTTAAACCGTATCTGGCGGAACCTATGTGATAAAGCTGGTATTGAGTATCGCAACCAGTACCAACTCCGCCACACCTATGCAAGTTGGATGATCACTCACGCTAACGTAAATATTACCTATTTAGCTCAACAAATGGGTCATGCTGATATTACTATGGTTGCTAAGATTTATGGAAAATGGCTTGCAGAGTCAAATAAGAAGGAGTCAGATCGTGCTTGGAGTGAGTTACGTAAAGTTCACCCTAGCAATTTATAATGGAGCATACTGCATTAGAGTTAGTACATAATTTGCCGAGAAAAACTGGAGATGTTTTAGTATCGGTAGACCTCTTCAACCCTAGTGTATTAGAAAGGTAGGTACTGTCAACTGATGCGCTGACTGCTAAGTCGACAGTACCCTAAGTTGCAATAGCTAACAGCGACAACCTGAGTATTCATGCTCTATCAAAAATAACTTTCTCAGTTCTTCTAAAGCCAATTTTTGTTACCAAAATATTTCCTTTTTAGCCGCCTAACTTCCCCGAAGATAATTGAAAAATCATCAACACCACCAATATCCCCGAAATCTCTGAGCAGAGTAAATTGAAAATCCCACCGAAAAGCAGTTTGTTCCTGACGAAGACTCGGAGAGTTGGGTCAAAACTTATCTCTGTATAAGTCGAGTAGTAGCATAAACACCAAAAACCCTCTGTTTCAACGTTGTAAAAACACAACTATGAAAGTCAGACGTTCACCATTGGGTCTTTTTCCCTCAGCAAACTAATGCTCTCCAAATCGATTGATTTGAGTTTGTCTGGGCGTATTCAAAATACGTCAACTAAACTTGTATGAAGCTAAAATTAAATTCCATTGGTCTACTTCCTAGAATATCCAATGTTCAAAATACCCTTTTAACCAATTGATATTAAAAATAAAAAACACAAAAAAGCCCCAAAAACTAATGGGGTGATTCCATCGGGTTTTGGGGCTAAATTGGGGCTTTTAAAAGGGCTAAATGGGGCTAAATGGGGCTAAATCTTCCATTTTACTGCGGTCATACCCAGTAAAAAAACCATTAATAGAACGCCAAACCTTTTCAGATTTTCACCTACTCCCAATCAAGAATAACCTTGCCTGAAAGCCCGCTACGCATAGCGTCAAAGCCTGCTTGGAAGTCATCAATTTTGAAGTGATGAGTGATGATTGGCGTTAGATCTAGGCCAGATTGAATCAAACTCGCCATCTTGTACCAAGTTTCGAACATCTCACGGCCGTAGATACCTTTGATAACCAAACCTTTGAAGATTACTTGGTTCCAATCTACTGCCATGTCTGATGGTGGAATACCTAGTAGAGAAATCTTACCGCCATGGTTCATGTTAGTCAGCATGCTGTTGAACGCTGATGGGTTACCCGACATTTCTAGACCAACATCGAAGCCTTCTGTCATACCAAGATCAGCCATTACGTCTTCAAGCTTCTCTTCCATCACGTTTACAGCACGAGTTACACCCATTTGGCGAGCAAGATCTAGGCGGTATTCGTTTACGTCAGTAATTACCACGTGGCGAGCACCAACGTGCTTAGCAACAGCGGCAGCCATGATACCGATTGGACCAGCACCAGTGATTAGCACGTCTTCACCTACTAGGTCAAAAGAAAGCGCTGTGTGTACTGCGTTACCAAACGGGTCAAAGATTGATGCTAAATCGTCAGAGATTTCTGCAGGGATCTTAAATGCATTGAACGCTGGGATCACAAGGAACTCAGAGAACGCACCAGTGCGATTTACACCAACACCAGTTGTGTTACGACAAAGGTGAGTACGACCGCCACGACAGTTACGACAGTGACCACATGTAATGTGACCTTCGCCAGATACTCGATCGCCGATTTCAAAACCACGAACTTCTTGGCCAATGCCAACCACTTCGCCCACGTATTCGTGACCTACAACCATAGGCACTGGAATTGTGTTTTGTGACCACTCATCCCAGTTGTAGATGTGTACGTCTGTACCACAGATTGCGGTTTTCTTGATACGAATAAGAAGATCATTATGACCCATTTCAGGTTTTTCAACCTCGGTCATCCAAATGCCTTCTTCTGGCTTAAGTTTAGAAAGTGCTTTAATTTTCATAATGTTACCTAGTTCATCTCACCTAAACTCAAAGTTAGGTGAGAATCAGAAATCTATATGTTCTATTGGATATAGTTCATATCTAATCAATAACGGCGTTAGCTTAAAGCCAACTACTCGATAAAAAGTTAGATAATACCCATGTCTTTACCAACTTGGATGAACGCATCGATTGCGCTGTCTAATTGCTCACGAGAATGTGCAGCAGACATTTGCGTACGGATACGAGCTTGACCTTTTGGTACGACAGGGAAAGAGAAACCTACAACGTAGATGCCTTTCTCTAGAGCGCGCTCTGCGAATTCAGCCGCAACTTTTGCATCACCAAGCATGATTGGGATGATTGCGTGATCAGCACCGCCCATAGTGAAACCAGCGTCTTCCATGCGAGCGCGGAAGTGAGCAGAGTTTTCCCATAGTTGAGTACGTAGGTCGCCAGATTCCGCTAGAAGATCTAGAACACGGATAGATGCAGATACGATTGCAGGAGCAACAGAGTTAGAGAATAGGTAAGGACGAGAACGCTGACGTAACCAATCAATGACTTCTTTCTTACCAGAAGTGTAACCGCCTGAAGCGCCGCCCATTGCTTTACCAAGCGTACCGGTGATGATGTCGATACGGTCAACAACGTTGTGGAACTCATGAGTACCCGCGCCATTTTCACCCATGAAGCCGACTGCGTGAGAATCATCAACCATCACTAGTGCGCCATACTTGTCAGCAAGGTCACAGATAGCAGGAAGGTTAGCGACTACGCCGTCCATAGAGAACACACCGTCAGTTACGATAAGAGTATTACGAGCACCCGCTTCTTTAGCCGCGATTAGTTGCTGCTCTAGCTCTTCCATGTTGTTATTTGAATAACGGAAACGCATCGCTTTACAAAGGCGAACACCATCGATGATCGATGCGTGGTTTAGTGCATCAGAGATGATTGCGTCTTCTTTACCAAGAATGGTTTCGAATAGACCTGCGTTTGCATCAAAGCAAGATGTGTAAAGAATCGTGTCTTTTTTACCAAGGAAGGTAGATAGCTTTTGCTCTAGCTCTTTATGAGAGTCTTGAGTACCACAAATAAAACGTACAGAAGCCATGCCGAAACCGTGCTCATCCATACCTTGTTTCGCCGCTTCGATAAGCGCAGGGTGGTTAGCAAGACCTAAATAGTTGTTCGCACAGAAGTTTAGAACTTCTTCACCGGTAGAGATAGAAACTGCAGCTTTTTGAGCAGAAGTGATGATGCGCTCAGATTTGTAAAGACCTTCAGCTTTTACTTCTTCGATTTGGTTCTGAATTTGTTGATAGAATGCAGAAGACATTATCCAATTCCTTCATAATTATTATGAAGCAGCTTTTTCGCTGCCTTATGTAGGGGAAGTACAAATGGTTTTTTGCGACCATTTACACTGTAAAACTAATAACAATATTCTAGTAGAACATTGCCGTTTCTATTATCCCTACAAACGGAAAAACATTAATGAATCTAAGGCACAAATTAAATGTAAGCTAAGTGACGTATAGCACAGTCAGAGGCTGATCTTTCACGTCACTCTTATTTCTAAATCTATTTCTCTTTCTCTTTCTCTTTCTTACGCGATTAATTCACACCCGCATGGTTACACATCAATCGCGTCAAATTATGAGAAGATATATTTATCCATCATAGTCACCATTTTGCCGATCTCAGGTTTAGTGATCGTATCATTGGCGCCTAAAGCAATAGCTTTTGCACGGTTATCTTCACTCATTAATGATGAGAACATCACTATTGGTGTTACCGCATAAGCTTCACTGTCACGTAGACGTTTTAGAAGGTGCATACCATCCATTCTCGGCATTTCTACATCGGTCACAATTGCATCGATTAAATCATCAATGGGTAAATTCTCAGCCTTCGCTGATTCTGCAAGCTCCATTAGCTTGTCATGACCTTCACCACCATCTTTACAAGCAATAACGTTGTAACCTGCCGAGGTAAGCGTATCTTGGATTAGGTTACGGATAAACGCAGAGTCATCAACAACCATAATAGTTTTACCATTACGTTTGGTGATCATTCTCTGGTTCAAATCAACCGATTTGTCCTCCGTTACGTCATACTTCTCCATGCTCAACTCTGGGTTGATATCCGCAATGATTTTTTCGAAATCTAGAATCATGATCAAGTTGCCATCTTTACGAACAACCGCAACCACACAATCCTGTTCACCAGCTTCTAAAAATTGACTTGGTGATTCCACATCATTCCAAGAAATACGGTGAATACGGCTAATGCTATCGATAAGGAATCCATTCGTCATTCTGTTGAAGTCAGTCACGATAACGAATTTCTTTTCCATATTTTCGCTAGTACGAACACCAAGCCAGCCACCTAAATCAACTAAAGGTGTCAAAATGTCACGAGAAGAAAATACACCGACCATATGAGGCTGGGCATTAGGGTAGTCCGTCGTATCAGGTACTTGAATCACTTCACGAACTTTCGCAACGTTAATACCGTAGTAGCACGTTTTTGTGCCACCATTTGGTAGCTGCTTAATCAAATGAAACTCAATGATTTCAAGTTCATTTGTTCCACTTTCTGTCAATATCGTACTGTTAGACTGACTCATATTTTTTCTTCTTTGTTTTATCTATTTATTATCAGTGACTTCAATTTTACTGCGCACTGGAATTAATACGTTTTTAACCCTATCAATAGCTTGTTGCAACTTTTCAATGAAGTAAACCTCGACATCTTTTTCAAATACGTAAAGTACATCTCTTTCTTACGCAACAAGCTTCACCTTAAACTCAAACTATTCTGTCTACATTCATATTCATGCAAGTACAGTGTTCCAAAAAATTTGGCTGGTAATTATACCCTCATCTTTCAAAAAGTAAGAATAAGGCTCAACTGAAAACGCTCGATATAATATTACATCTATCATTAAGGTAGGAGTACATCAATGAAAGATCTAGAAATCACGCCCATACAGAATGAAAGCCGCAAAACTGTATCAACAGAGTTACGGCTTATCAATCAATATAGTATTTAATGGCTTGGAAAGCAGAGTTAAAAAAGAAATCCCCCGCACTTAAAACTAAGTTTGGGTAATGGGATCTCGTTGAACGCTGTCTTCAGTTCTCTCAGCTAACCAGTACAGCCACATCATCACTAGGCACAATATAAAGCAAAGTCCAAATAACCAGTTCGAGTTAAGTGATTCTATGACAATACCGCCAATTAAAGGCGCGATTGCAAAGCCTAAAGAATACAAAGCCGCTGCACCAAAATACGAACCCCGTAAATGAGGCGGAGCAAGGCGGTCAATTTGAACATTTAATGTAGGGAACGCAATCACTTCACCCATGCTTAATATGAAACACGCAATTGCCCATCCAATCGGCCAGTCTTCCGGTGTGAGTAAAAAAGCAACTTGAGCTAACGCCATTAATGCCATTCCAATGCGGGTTCTTACAAATAGAGGAACATGTTCTAACCACTTAAGCATTGGGAATTGGAAAATAATGATCGTCATTGTATTTACAAGCACGAGCCCTGCCACAATTTGAGCTGCATCAGAAATGGATGATCGAACAATAACTTGAGGAATAGAAGACTCAACCTGAGCATACACAAACATCATGATGAAGTTCGCTATCATCAACTTAACAAAAATATTGTCTTTACGAATGACATGCAATGTCGCAGTAAAATTAGGTAAAGTTGATGGATCAGGTTTATTGAAACTTTGATTGCGTTCAATACCAAATAATAACCAAAAGCCGTAAACTACGTATGTAGCACCAGCAATGAAGAATAAATTTTGAGGATGTGACAAACCAAGAGTAATACCCAGCAGCGGCCCTAATGCACCACCTAAGTTGAGTAAGAAGTATCGAATGTTCAATGCTAATTCGCGATCTTTGGGGTCATCTAAGTTATCGCCCAACACTGCTTTTGCTGGGGCTTCTATCATTGGTCGCATTAAACCAGTGATAATAATTAAAATGTAAAACTGCCAAATTTCGGTTGCTAGACCAATGCCAGTGTAAGCAAGTGATGCAACCCAACTTCCGCATACCATTACCCACTTTCGACCAAACTTGTCAGAAAGATAGCCTGAGTATAGCCCGGTTCCTGCACCGACTACGGCTGATGCCGCGAGCATTCCACCGACTTCTATCGCTGAGGCCCCAAAGTCTTGGTACAAAAACACAATAAGAAATGGCCAAGCCATAAAATAACTGGTTCGAGCCAATAATGTACCGGTTAACACTGTCCAAACTGAAAAGTTGAACCTTTTAACTCTTTGTACTTGAAACAAACTGTCCTTTTTTTCCATATGATCTCCCTATTAGCTGACTGCTGATTTACATTTTGTTATTGCAACTTTTTGTTGCTTATTATTCGCCCAGTATATGACTTCACTATGTAAAATAAAGCTTTCATTTATAAATTAATCCTTCAGCATTATTTTTAGATGTTTACGGTTTGCTTTCCCATTTATTTAGATCCTTTAATCGACTAAAACTGATTGAGTTGACTCACTTAATCATCGTCATCAGACGACGTAAAGCACCATAATCTAAGTCATTGAACTACTTACATAGCTGATTTAACTAACGGTTTACCTTTAATTTTTAACTGGCTTCGTTTTGCGCATAGGGTAGTAAACATGCTCGCACTCACAATCAAAGTGATTCCGAGAAGTTGTTGATGAGTAAACCTATCGTCAAAAAACATGGCTTGCCAAATCGCAGAAAAAAGCAGATTGGTGAAGATCAGAGGTGCGAACTGGGAACCACTCTCAGCTAATTGATAAGCTTTTGAGCGAAATATCTGAGTATTGATGGTCAACAAAGCAAGCAGCAGAACCAGAACAATCACTTTCCAATCAAGTAAGTTATGACTCTCCCATAGCCCTGCCCATTGCTGCTTCCAACCGCTAATCAACATAATTGGAAGAAGCATGAGGCCCGCAATAAGAAACGTCCAAGCGTTGGTTTCTACTGGCGTTAAAGCACTTTTTGATGCTCGATATAAACTTAACTGTGAACCAGAATTGAAGACACCTGCCAATAACCCAAGCAATAATTCACTTTTAAATTGGAACTGGGATAAGTCACCAGCCATCAGAATAACGCCACAAAATGTAATCAATAAACCCAAAATGGTTGATAACCTTATTGAGGCACCAAAGATTAATTTTTCTAACAAAGGGATGAATAAAGGACCGGTACTGAATAATACAATCCCTTCAACCAATGATAAGGTTTGTAATGATGTGAGAAAACACCACTGACAAGCCGCAATACAGAACCCACGAATCACCAATGGCTTAAGCATTGTGTGAGGAATAGCTCTCAACCGAGTGAACATAAGAAAAACAAAGAGCATTGAACTAGGCACTGCAAACCTTATAAAACTCAGTAATTCAACTGGGGTTAATTGCGCTAAATGCTTGGATAATAAACCTGTGACCGACAAACTAAATGTCGACACCAGCATGAAAGATGTAGCCTTGGTAATATCAGACATAATTATCACCTCCTAATACGGTTATATTAAGAAAGTGACGGGCATAAAAATAGCGAGTAATATTAACTAGACTTGTAAGGAAAACTTACCAATGAAAAAACTCGTTCCTTTAAAATCTATTTATGCTTTCATCGCAGTAGCAGAAACAGGCAGCATGACGGAAGCGGCTAACCTTTTATTTGTGAGCCATTCTGCGGTTAGCCAAGCTATCAAATCTTTAGAACAGCAGATCAACAAGCCACTATTTCAAAGAGTGGGGCGCCGCGTTGTACTGAATGCCGATGGAAAGCGATATTATCGAAAAGTTGCACCTGCGCTAGAGCAAATCATTGATGCGACAGAAGAAGCGGCGTATGTCGCGAATGAAAACAGAATTACTCTCAACATGGTCAATTCACTCGCGATGCACTGGTGGATCCCACGAGTACCAAATTTCCAAGCTTTCTCTCCTACTCTTGATGTAAGAATATCAACCTTAACCGGACCGTTTAATTTAGATCATGAAGGGGTTGATATTGCACTTGTGCATGGCGTACCTGATGAGTGGCAAAATTTCCATTGTGAAAAATTAGGCAATGATGATTTGGTGCTTGTTTGCAGCCCATCATTACTTGAAAGCCTTTCTCTCACTCCATCAGCTGAGTTGAAATCACTATTGGAAAACGAGCCTATTATTGGAGTGGTCAATAATCGCAGAAAACACGACTGGCAAGTTTGGTGCGATCATTATGGATTCGAATTACCTAACTTCCACAGTCATTTAACTTTCAATATTTCTATACAGGCAGTGCAAGCTGCTACTCGTTCATTAGGGATATTGGTTACCCACAGGCTGTTTGTAAAAGATGACATAAGTCATGGTTCATTAGTAGAACTTGGAGAGCCTGTCGTGAATCCACATCAAGACTTCTATTTCGTGTGTCCTAAAAATAAACTGAAACAGGAAAGTGTGTTAAAACTAAGGTCATGGTTACAAAACGAGTTTGCTCAACCAGAGCCAAATCCCTTTGTAAAAACTCAATAAACTCTACAAGCCCCACAAAAAATCATTCAATAAGGAATCATTATGATTGTCACAACGACCCAATCTGTTGAAGGGAAAAGAATCGTTAATTATAAAGGTGTCATTGCAGGAGAAGCGATTTTAGGCGTGAATGTATTTAAAGATATGTTCTCAGGAATCCGCGATCTAGTGGGTGGTCGCTCTGGTACTTATGAAAAAGAACTCGAAAAAGCTCGTACTTACGCTTTTAAAGAATTAGAGCAAAAAGCACACGATCTAGGCGCTAATGCAGTTGTTGGTGTGGATATTGACTACGAAGTCCTTGGTCAAGGAAATGGAATGTTAATGGTTTCTGCAAGTGGCACTGCGGTGGTTGTCGCTTAACTGTTTATCTGTTTATCTGTTTATCTGTTTATCTGTTTATCTGTTTATCTGTTTAAGACATTGTTGTATCTCAAATAGCTCAGGCTACAGAGCGAACCCTAGCCTGAGCTATAACGTGTTATGACTTTCCGCCTGCGACTTCGAGGCGGTCAGAATCACACATCAGTACTGAAGTCTTTTTTTAATAATAAGTTTTGAATGATAAGCTTCGTATCAGAAATTTGAATCTGCTTATTCTTCCAAAAGCGCCTCAAAACGATCCAATCCTCTAAGCATTTCGAAATCTGGCTCATCTGCCAGTAACTCTCGCATAGAACCACTTGCTCCAATAGATCGAACTAAATCATCAATCGCTTGCCCTTCAGCCCCTAACCTCGCGTAAGCACAGGCTCTTTGATAAAGCGCATGAGCATTTTGGTCATCCACCTCTAAGACTCGATTACAGAGGCTCATAGCCCAATGATATTCTTGCATTTCCATCGCAGCATCCGCTTTGTATGTTAATGCTTCTAGGTCTCCTGGGCGTATTTTCAATATTTCATCATAAGCTTCTATCTTTTGCTCTGCGGTTTGCACACTTTGAGAGCGTAGCCATAAGTTATGTATTTCATTTATGATTTCAATCTCTCGGTTATTCTCAGAAATTATGCGAGTTTTACGCTTTAAATCTCGCTCTAGAGCTAAGAATTTTTTCTCATATTCTTGCGCAATTTTATCCAACCTCTGATCTGCCATTTCCTTTGTATTATGCTTAATCTCTTTGAAAGTTTGCCAACCAATTAACGCCACCAACGAAGCGACACCAGCAATCATGTAGAAAAAATAAGTCACGGTCACATTAACGTAGTTGAGCGACTTGTCTGCCACCTCAAGCTCTCGGTCAGTAATCTGTATCGTCATCCTACGCTCTAGATCTTGTTGCTGGAAACGAAGCTGCTTCAATTCATCAAGAATATAGCGCTCCATTAAAGGGCGATCTAAATACTCTTTCTCTGAATATTTCACATCTTCAGCGCTGAATACTGATGCTGTAAAAAAAGCGAACATGAAAACGATTAATGTGCGAAACATCGCTAATTCCTTTTACTTGGTGAATAAATTGAGGAAAACCTCTAGTACAACAGTAGCATTTCACCACCTTTGCATTAATAGCTCCTGCGGACCACATTTAACATATTAACAACATCAGTACACCATCTTAGGCTTAATAATTATGAATAATTTAAAATCCAATACAGTTTTCGCTATTCAGAAACGAAAAAAGCACCCAACTATAGGTGCTCTTAACCATCATTTTACTGTTTATTCACTTCATAAAGTGAATGAAAGCTTAATATGGCTTGTTCAGCATGCTTGTCCAGAGTTCGCATTTAGCAATAAATGCTTTCAAATATACTGATGGGTTTGCTAACTTTTCACCGCCTTTTATATCAGCCCCAGTTACACGCCAGTAATTTTTAGCAATTAGATTTCTATGCGAAATGAAATCTTGTATCTCATTCGTTTTCAAAGGAAGTTTATCGCCAAAAACTTGCTCATATAAGTTAAGAGTTAGTTCTAACTCTTTTGGGCTTCCTTTAAGAAAAGCCTCTGGTGTAATGCTTAGTACTTTTCGCTCTTTTTCACAGCTATGTTTTGATATTAACTTTGTAATCACTTGGTAAAGTCCGAACTCAACCTTTTGGGTTTCGAGCAATGCACGACCAAGTAAAGCTAACTCACTTGAATTTTCAATATGTACTTCTGAAGCAGCGAATTCTGTCACTGTACCAACCTCAATTATTTCACTTATACACTGTGTTTAATCAATATCTTTTTAAATTGATATATACGTCTTAAGGTCTCTAGCTCTATTGAATATCTAGGCTAATCAATCGCGAGATCTGATAGATAACCATATTGAATAAATAGTTATATTAAATAGATAGATAGGCTTAATCACGATTTTCGCTTAAACGACCATTTCTTCAATGAACAATTAAACAGCGTCATCCCATTGAACAGCTTCAACGACACTTAATCGAGCCGAATCAAACACGACATAATTTTGCGTTTTTTCACTTTTGGCTATCTGAACATCGCCTTTAAAGCCTGTTCTGATCAGCTTTTTAGCTAACTGCTGTGGGGCTTTATCAAAAACCACATTTAAAAATGGTAATTCTTTGTCATGGATAATTCCCTGTTCATTAAACAAATCTAAAGATTTAGAAAAATGGTCTGTGTCCGTAAACTCAATTATTTCAACTATTTCTTCCAACAACATCTCTTATTCATTCCATAAAAAATCATAATGTTAAATAAAAATGGCTTTTGCTCTGTATTGATATGTTTTGTAAAAATATCAACCCAAAAGCCAAAGCACCCCTATAGTGGTAATACAATAACTCAATTACCAATCTATTTAACAGGGCGACATACCTCAAGCTAGTTCTATTATAGTAACATATTTTTTGTCGTGAAATATGTTACTAAGGACATTCTCAACAAGTGTTGATCCGCTACAAGAGAAATCAACTCTGTAGTGAATATAAACACATAAAAATCAAGATAATAAACATTCGTGAATTCTATTCTTATCAATATAAAAAAGACCAGAAGTGATGCCTTCTGGTCTTTTAATTTTGGTTGTATTGTGACCTGCAATAAACTTTGTATCGGTTATTCTCGCAGACGAACCCTATTAATAGTCTAGAATTCAGTATCGGACTCACTCATAGCTTTAGCGGATCTTAAATTTAACTCACTTTAAATCGAGCCACTTGTTCATTAATCTCTTCTGCTAGCTCTCATCATGGTTGTATATATGTACGTCTCGCTGTGGGAATGGAATGCTGATACTTTCTTCATCAAATCGTTTTTTAACCGTTTCAGTCACATCCCAGTAAACTTCCCAGTAATCATCTGTTTTCACCCAAGGGCGAACCACAAAATCCACCGAAGATGTATTGAGCGTATGTAGCTTCACCATATGTTCTGGCTTTTTCAAAACCAAAGGATGTTGAGTAAGAATATCGTTCAGTACGACTTTCGCTTTGTCGATATCATCGGCATAACCAATACCAAACACCATATCAACTCGACGCAATTTTTCTGCCGTGATGTTGTTAATGACGTCACCCCAAATTTTGTTATTCGGAATGACTAAGATTTGGTTATCAATCGTTTTCACTGTGGTCGAAACAAGGCTCATGTCTTTAACGGTTCCTTGCACGCCAGCAACTTTTACCATGTCTCCCACATCATATGGACGGTAAATCAAAATCATTAAACCAGAAGCAAAATTAGACAGGGTGTCTTGCAAGGCAAAACCAATAATCACACCCGCCACACCAAAACCAGTCAGCAATGGAGCAAGTTCAATGCCGACTTGGGAAAGTGCCACCAGCAAGCCTATGAATATCACACCCTTTGAAGCGATGGACACAAAGAAGTCCTGCATTAGGACACTGAAATCCATTTTAGAATGCGAAACACTCTTTCTTACGGTTTTGCCAGTCAGACGAGACAAGGCTCTGGTGATGTAGAGAATACCGAGGAATAAGGTCAATTTAACAATCATGGATGGGGTATTTTCAAACGCCCAGTCTTTAAAAGATGTTCCCCACTCTTCCAGCAAACCAAACGCAACGTCTATATCCAGCACATCTGCATTTATATCGCCTGTTGTCGCGAGTAAGATTTTCTTATAAACGGTGACATCAACGCCGAGTCCACCCATTAAGCCAACTGTCGATTCTAAGCTTAACGCCATCATATTAGTGCGTTCACCTAGCCTAACAATTTCAGTCGTCAGCTTCGTTTTTTCATCAGCACTTACGTAGGTTAAACGCTTCTTGATGTCTTGAACTTGTGTATCGGTGTAAAAGATTGCATTCGTCAAGAACTCAGCGCGATTTTGTAAGGCAGCTTTTAGCTTAGAAAGAGGCTCCGTCACATCAAGTTGGCGAGTCTGAGACCAGCGCAATGTTTCCGCTAACTGTCTGTAGTAAATGTCCATCGTGCTGATGCGTTTTTGAACTTCAACTTCTAAACTCTTTTGCTCGTCACCTGAAGATTTTCGGCTAAGCTTGGTTAACTCTAAAATTTTAACTTCACTTAATCGCAGTAATTTTTGTAATAGCGTGGCTTGCTCAACCAACACCATATTGAGTTCTTCCGTTGCCCCTGCGGCAACTTCAACACCAATTTGTTCACGTAATGCTTGGTTTTTTCGCCTTAAGATATCTTCAAGGAAGGATTGTTCGAATTCATGCGCGGATTCTAAGAGAATATAGTCCGCTGATAATTTATTTTGTACTTCTACCACTCTATCCAGATTTTGTGCAAACCCAAGCGTTGAGACCAACGTGAGCATAAGTACAACACTGCATAATAACTTCCTCATACCTATTCCTTAGTAACAGTTAAAAGCTTCCCTCCTAGAATAGTAAATAGCGCCTAATTAACAATGAGTTATTTCACCTAAATAGAAAAATATGAATGAGTTCATACTAAATCAATAAAAAGATCTTCTGATTTATAAAAAACCACTCACTCATCCTTAAAACGAGCTTTAAGTTCAAGTATTTGAGGCAAGTTCTCAATAAACAAATCCACCAGTGAAGGATCAAAATGTTGCCCTTTCTCTTCTTCAAGTAATGAGACCGCTTTTTCTATCGACCATGCTTGTTTATATGGACGCTCTGAGGTTAATGCATCAAACACATCTGCTATTGCAGCAATACGAGCGACAAGAGGAATATCTTCCCCAACAAGACCTTGTGGGTAGCCTTGACCATTCCATTTTTCATGATGAGATTGAGCAACCTGAACGGCAACTTGAAGCAACTTTGAACCAGACGTTTCACCTAGAATCTCAACGCCAATAGCAACATGAGTTTGCATAATAGCCCACTCATTAGCATCTAATTTACCTTGTTTAAGAAGCACATTATCTGGAATGCCTATTTTACCAATATCATGCATCGGGGCTGCTTCCCGTAATGTATCTGCGTCTTCTAATGACAAACCGCAAGCAAGCGCAAGGACATGACAAAAGTGGCTCATACGCAATACATGCATGCCGGTTTCATTATCTTTAAACTCACCAGCCCGACCGAGCCGCTCAATCATTTCCATTTTAGAGCGGTTAATCTCTGCGGTTTGTTCTTTCACTTTAAGATAAAGCATTTTTTGTTGGTGGTATAAGGCGAGTTGAGCGGCCACCCGTTGCAAGGCAATCGCTGGGTTTATCGGTTTGGTAATGTAGTCTACCGCCCCTAACGATAAACCTTTAACTTCATCTTCTGCCGAAATTTTAGCGGTAACGAATATGATAGGAATATGCGAGGTATTAGGTTGAGATTTAAGGATTTGACAGACTTCATAGCCATCAATTTCGGGCATCATTATATCAAGTAGAATGAGATCTGGCTGAGGAGACATTTGCGCCAATTTCAATGCTACTGCACCTCTTTTAGCAACCCTAATTTGGTACTGATCTTTTAACAAACCAGTAAGAACATCTAAATTGTCTGGCGTATCATCAACAATTAATACGGTTGCTTTATGAGTCATTCAGCCTCCAAGGTGATTACTTTAGCAATAATCAGATAACACTCTGAATTGTCTAGTTTTTCAAAGTGTAGAAGCTGGTTTTAATTTTTGCGAATAATGTAGGGAATAATATTGACGCTTTTACAAAGCAATTATATGCCCATCCTCATAAGGTGAGGATGAACATAAATAGGTGATTGGATTGGTTAAAAACAACTAAGAAGAGCATTTCAGATTAAGAGATGTATCGGCTTAGTGGATGTTGCACCTCTCTATTAGTTAAAATCATACTTTAGAGGTTTTACCACGCTATCTAGCCCTTCTACCTTTAATGCCAAGCATAACTGCATAAGCTCACCCAACTCTCCTTCTGGAAATTGTTTTTTATTGGCGAACCAAAGTAAATATTCTTCTGGCAGATCAATAAGCATTCGACCTGCATATTTACCAAAAGGCATTGGCATTCTAGCCAGTTTAATTAAGTTCTCTTTTTGCAACATGTTCGATTATTCAGGGTTTTCAATTTTCTTTAGAGTAACATCTAAGCGATCAACCCAAAAGTTGATTGCATCTTTAGGATCATCAAGGGAGTCCAACATGGTTGAGAAATCTTTATTGCCTGCCTCTCTGTCCACCGCGGCAAATAGCGCAGCGCCACTTTGAGCATCACTGACTAAAAGCTCGATAGTAGCACTACCTACATTAGTATGCTCACCCGTAGTGATCTTTGAGATGGTCGAAATAGCTAATCCATACGGTAGGACGCTGCTGGTCACCGCGAGAATTGGGTTGGGTGTTTCAACATTACTCAAAGCAATACTTAAGCGCAGTGAATTCCCAGTTGGCGATTCAATAACTGGCTTATGTGGTTTAATGGTATCGCTTAATCTCTGAACAAAATAAGTGGTTAACTCTTCAATTTGTTCATCGGTGATTGAGTTTTCCTCAGCAAGAACAAAAATTTGGTCAATAACGACTGAATCATATTGTCCTAACTTCCTCTTTAATCGATCAGCGTCTCTCAAACCAATTCTCGCCCATACGAGATCGACACCGCCTTCAGGACCCGGTCGAAAGTCTTCATAACTTGTAAACTTAGTCGCATGAATTCTAGGGGACTGCACACAGCCAAACAAAAATGCGGTCATCACTGCAATAAAAGCAAAGCGGGTTAATTGAGATGTCATTATGGTGCTCCGATATTTTTATATAGAATACCATTCCAAATATGAAATTTATATGAACTCAAAGCAAACTTTAATCAAAGTTATGAATTGCATCCAAAAAAGCCTGTCAATGACAGGCTTTAATAAGCTCAATGGGGTTAGCCATTGAAATATGAATAAGAGAATAAGCTACTTTTAAGAACGCTATTTTTTAAAGCAAGTGTCTGCCCAACGCGCTAAACCAGCAGTAACAGAACCGAAGTAATTTCCACTGACAATAGGCACATTAGGCACAGCTTGTTCAACCGCTTGACGCAAAATAGGCGAGCGAGCCGAACCACCTGTCATGTAAATCACATCTGGCGTTTTTTGTCCTTGCTGTATCGCTTCTTTCACCAGCTCAACCATTTTTGATTTAGGCGTTTCAATCGCTTCAATCATTTGTTCAACGGAAATATCAATTTCAACCAATTCTGAAGCTACGCTCACTGCCGCTCTGTATTGAGCTGAGTCCGCCAATCCAATTTTTGCTTCTTCAGCTCTTCGAACAATGCTGTAGCCTAAAGTGTCTTGGTAAACTTTAAGTAGACGATCAAGCTTTGCTGGCTCGGCAGCTTCTTTACGCAATAACTTCAGTGCGTTGAAGTTTTCACGAGAATAAAAGTTCTTCTGAGCTTCGACATTGTTAATCGCGATAGGATTCCAGAACTGAGTCAAAGGCATATCAATACCAGATGAACTTTTACTGGCTAAACCAAATGGCTGCATGAACTGTTTAAATGCAAGATAGATATCAAGATCATTACCCCCGACTCGCTGACCACTGTGAGCAAGAAGGCTTTGGGTACGATCTGTTTTCCCTACCCAGCTAGGTCCCATGTCTAATAAAGAACAGTCTGTTGTACCACCACCAATATCGACAACCAGTACGGTTTTGTTTTCTTTAAGTGTACTTTCATATTCAAGACCTGCGGCAACAGGCTCGAACTGAAATTCAATATCTTTAAAGCCGGCACGCGTTGCTGCGCGGTACAAAATACTCTCGGCTTGTTGGTTCGCTTCTTCACCGCCACGTCCATGGAAGTTAATAGGGCGACCAATCACAGCTTGTGTAATAGCAGTTTGTGTCGTGAGCTCTGATTGAGTTTTGATATTCGCCATCATCGAGCAAACCAAATCTTCAAAAAAACTAATCTGAACATCATGTAAGCCGTTAGCACCTAAGAATGATTTAGGTGATTTTACGTAATAAACGTCCCTTGGATCTTCGAGGTAAAGATCTAAAGCCGCTTGTCCAAATGCCATATCTTCTCGGACAAGTTCAATACTTTCTTCCCGGTTTGCAGCAATAGCTCTACGAAGAACTTGCTCGCCAACCGTATCACTCGGCTTAATATTTAAGTGGCGAAATAGGTGCTCGGAAACACTTTCGCGTGTAGGTGCGCATACGGTGGATGGAATATAAAAATTTTCACCTTCTAAAGGCAATAACGTTGGCTGACCATCAAGCACAGCAGCAACTGAGCAATTCGCAGTGCCATAATCAAATCCAATAAACATACTATCCTCCACTCAAGAAAAGGGGAAAGATGCTACAACAAACCTAGATCGATTACGAGTATTGATAAGGACTTTATACCAAAAATACAGACAGTTACCCCTCAATACGAAAGGCGACCTACATCACAAATATGATACTCACCATTAAATAACCACATAATTTGTATAAATTATAAAATGTATGTTATCAATAATTTAGATGAGTGATACTTCATACATAACGAAAACGATATAAGTCATAAATAAATAGTCTTTAATTAACAGCGCTTTATAAAATAAAAACTTTGATTCAGTTGAACATCAATATGATTCACATCGCTTGGCATATTTGACGCAGATCGTTCTATTTCCTAAGTTTTTATTGGACTTAAGATAAGTACAGGCAACTGTTTAGGATGAACAATGAATAAAAATAAGATTGTATTAGCACTCGGCTTAACATCAACCTTAGGTTTGGTCGGATGTTTTGATAGTGATAGCTCTAGTGGCTCCACTTCATCATCTGGCTATAGCGTTACGGCAATTGATGGCTACTTACAAAATGCCCAAGTCTGGCTCGACTTAAATGGCAACTTTGCATTGGATGCAAATGAACCATCAGCGACCACTGGGGCTGGAGGTAAGGCTACTCTCGATGTGAACGGCATACCTAACCCCGAAAGTTACTCTGTTATTGTTAGGGCAATAAAAGGACAAACCATTGATGAAGACACTGGCACAGAAGTGGTCAGTGATTATGTAATGTCAGCGCCTGCTGGCCAACAAGATGTGACCCCCCTTTCAACCTTAGTTCATGTCATTTTAGAACGTGATGACTCCATGACTGAAGAACAGGCAGTGATGACAGTCGCAACACAATTAGGCATTGAAACAGATGAAGTTCTCGGAGACTTTATTGAAGACGGCAATACCGCCGCCGCTTTTGGTGCCGAAAGCTTAGTCGATAATAATGTGCTCCCCACTTCCGTTGAAGATCTTGCGAGTGATGCTGACGAAGATAATTCAGGCTCTACCTTATTGGATGATGCGCAAGCCGTGAATGAAGGCGTAGCGGATTACATTGATGAACTTGAAGCAAACTTAGAAGAAGGCGAAGAACTCAGTATCGATGATGAACTGGTTTTGATCATTGATGAAAACGATCCTGATGGTTATGTGATTGAAACCGACTCTGATGGCGATGGCGTAGTTGATAGCCAAGATTTTGCGCCTCAAGATGCAACCGAGTGGGTGGATTCAGATAAAGATCTTATCGGTGATAATGCCGATTTGGATGATGATAACGACGGTACTCCTGATTTAGAAGATGATCTTCCTTATGACTCAACTGAAACGTCAGATAATGATAATGACGGTATTGGTGATATCAAAGATACTGATGATGATAACGACGGCATTCTAGATGTCGATGATTCTTCACCAAACACCCCTGACCTATCCCCTATTGAGCAAGTTATTGCCTTTATGCAAGCCAACAGCACATTCTACAGTTTATGGGCTGATGAAGATTCTTACCAAGACTCCATGGGTGAACAACAAACTGATGTCAGCATTTTCATGGAAAAATTCGAAGTGGCAAACAACATTGCTTCACTTCAAGCTAACTATGAAATTCAACCTGATGGCGCAATGTGGGAACAAGACCTATACGATGAAGATGACCAAGATATAGCGTTAACAACGACTGGCTGGGTAGCCTTTAACGATGTGTTTGAAATCGCAATTTCGAGCGACTCTGTCAATGTCTATCCGAAAGAAATCCCTACATTAACCTCTACAGCATTTGGGTATGTCAAAGCGTTAGCAGGTGAAAGTATTATAGATAATGCAGGTGAGCTTACCGATTATGTTGATAGTGAAGCCGTCTTCCCAGAAGGCGCTGAGGGTGGTGTTGTACAACTCACTCCAGATACAGATCAGTACTTCCTTTGGAATCAACCTTGGTTCTGGCGTGCATCTGGCAATACTGATGATGATGGGCACAATGCCGTCACGTTTGATGAACTAATGGTCGCTGTAGCGGATAAAGCTGAAACTGGTGATGCTACTTCAAGTGTGAAAGGTATCTCATTAGGTTGGGATATCGGTGTGCAATTTGTCGATGATAATACCGCTGTATACGTCTCTATGGATTGGAGTTGGGATGAGCAAACCAACATGCCAGGTAATGTCACCGTTGTTGGGTCTGGTACATGGGAACAAGTAACCGTTAATGAACAAAGTATCATTACTTTCAATGTACCGATGGCGGCTAGTGAGGCATGGGGTGACAATTGGGATGAAGATACGAATAAACTCATTCTATCGATTTACGACAATAAAGTTTATCAAGGCGATCGATTCGAAGCAGGAGAAAGAATTGAAGATGATGACGGTTTCTTACTCAATGAAGTCGCAAAAGCCGCACTGTTAGGAGCGATTAATCTAGAAGGCTGGTGTCCTATCACTGAAGTGGAAACTGGCGCTACTCTCGCTGATTTCAAAGCGCAATTAGCTGGGTGCGACCTAGTTGAAATGCAACTTGAAGGTGAAGTGTTATACCGAGTGAACGGCTCACGACAAACACGAACTGAAGCATTTGCTGCAGACAATCAATTGCTTCGCTTTAAAAATGGAGAACCTAGAGATAACTATTGGAACATAAATGAAGATGGGTTATTAGAAATTGGTGACGATGCAGATAACCTATGGGATTACCGAGCGTACATTGCAGACGGTAGTGGTGAGGATGAATTACGTATCGCCAACTTTGATCCTGAAGCGGGTGAAATTTGGATGGGTACCTACATTGAGCTAGATCTTGAAGATGCACTTCAAGAATGTAATACCAATGATTCCGAATGGGATGACGTCAATGAAGTACCTACCACCTTCTTCAGTTATGCGAAATATCTAGAAGCATTAGATGGATGTAAAGACGAACAAGACTATCGAGTTCCTAAGTTTAGTTCTGACTTCATTTCAGATGAGCTAGTGTTCCATTCAGATGATGAGCGCCTTACTTTCTACGGAGAAGATCATAGTACCGAAACCGCAGGTACAGGTCTTTTCGAAGAGTTTGATGACAACGGTAATCTGATGGCAGATGCATCAATGTCATTTACTTGGACGATGCATGATGAAGAACGCGGCATTGTTGCCATGAGCTTCTCATACACAGACGATAATGACGACGCTCAAACCGCAACGGACTATATGGCGCTTGCATACAGCAACGGTATAGAGTTCAACGTTAAGGTGTTCACTACCTCTACCGAATGGCAAGGTAACGACATTAGCGCAACTGGTGAGATTTGGTTTAATAACTATGCACACCCAGATTCTGAAGATGAGTTAACCGCACTAGGATTTTTGAACGGAGATGCTGTAAATCAACCTTAGATATCAATAAGACTGTAGAGGTAAACTATTGAAACAACTCTCTACATAACAACTGAAAGTAATAATAAAGCCAAACATGCTTACTGTATGTTTGGCTTTTTTATCAGAGCTTAATTTGAATTTAGGCCGCACAATACGAATCCCGTCAAACTTATGCTAGAGTCCGTCATCTCTGAAATGAATGGTTCTTGAAATGAAAACGCCTTGTAAAGCAGCATGTAAAAATGAGGGTGGTATTTGCACTGGCTGCCACCGAACAATCAATGAGATTATGGGTTGGGGCAAACTTTCTGATGACGATAGAAAGATCATTATGGATAAGTTAGATGGCACAAAAACAACGCATACTTGCCCGCAATGCGAGAAACCAGCGCAATGTGATATTAGTATGGGTAAAGAAACTTGTTGGTGTTTTGAACTTGAAAAGCGAGACACTAGCTCTATAGCCAAAGCTAATTTATGTATGTGCAGAAACTGTTTAACTGCATTACCAATCGAATAAAAAATCCATTCTAAATTCTAGATATTCAGCATGATATTGCAGCACAGCCTTTAAGGTACAGACGCAGTTGATGATGGCGTATGAATGATAGTAAGAAGATCAAAAGACTGACCTTCTTACTTCTTACTTCTTACTTCTTACTTCTTAGCAAGAGCCTTTTGAGAAAAGTGAACACCTTCCCAACCAAATTTCATAAAGTTTCGAATGTTTTGGTGATCATCATTTTCAGGAAATTCGAGTACGTCTTTGCGATAAAATTGACCAAAACAAGCCAGCGTCTGATCTGCTGATAAACCCTGTAAGACACCAAAAGCAAAAATTTTACACGAACCATTATTTTCACCAGCAAGGTTCGTTACCTCACCATTTTTAAATTCACTCGGTGAGAACGTATAGTTAGCTTCAACCACTAACATTGTCTCTTCGAATTGAATACTTTCAGGTGAAGTGTCGAGTTTAGTTAAGAATGAGGTAAGTTCCATTTAAAGTGCTCCATATCAATTGATTGAGCGAAGTCTACCCTGTTTCACTTTATTTAGTAAAAGATAATTCCTAACTTTACAGCATCGTAGATGCTCGTTTAATTTAAAGTCATCGCGCTTAATACAGTGAATACACACCTTCTACCTTTATCGGTATATACTGATATAAATAAGAATAAGGAGATTACTTAATGCTGAATGAACATAATTGCTTATTAGGTAACAAACCTGCGCAATTAGACTTATCAAAATGGCAGCAAACCGTAGACTTAATCTCTGAAATTTATAACTCAGCATGCGGAACCATTGTTCAAATGCGCGAAGATGATTTTAGTGTCGTGGTTGCTAGCAAAAATGAAGATAACTTTCTTAAAGAAGGCGATAACTGGCCTCGATCCATACAAAGCTTTTGCCGGACAATTATCGAAACAAAACAAGAACTTTATGTTCACGATGCATCAGATAATGTCGATTGGGTAAATGCTCCAGCGGTAAAACATGGTCATGTCCAATCGTATTGCGGGCTTCCTATTTATTGGCCAAGCGGGAAAATCTTTGGCACTATTTGCGTGATAGATACTAAGCCAACGGAATACAACGCCACTCTTCAGGCTTTATTAACTCAATTTTGTCGTCTGATCACCTCTGACTTAAAAATGATATCTGACTTCAATAAAATTAAAGATCTTGCCATTACGGATGAACTTACGGGCGTAAGTAACCGCAGAGGGTTAAAAGCTCTAGGGGAGCAAAAGTTTAAGGATGCCCGAAGATATCAGCACGCAATTGGCGTCGTATATTTAGATATCGACAATCTAAAATACGTGAATGATAATTTTGGTCATCACGCTGGCGACCGTTGCATTATAACGTTAGCTAAAGTGCTTCAAAAGAACTGCAGAGAGAGTGATATCGTCGCTCGTCTAGGTGGAGATGAATTCATCATTATCTCCTTAATTGGCTCACGTCGAGAGTTGATGTTGATGGCAAGCCGAATGGAAGACAAATACAAAGAAGCGGCCAATGCTAATGTCCAACTTAATAATACCTCCATTAGTTTTGGTGCCAGTATTGTTGATTGCTATAGCCCTTTGTCATTCGAAACACTATTGAGTGAAGCTGACCAAAATATGTATAGACACAAACAAATGAAAAAAGCCAAACCACAAACAAATAGTTGATAGACACTTTGCATGAACAGCTCTGATTTATGAACTTTTCGAGTAATGACGAGCTGATTTATAAAATATGAATTAATACACATATAACTAAGGGAAAAGACTGACATCCTTAATATTGAACGTTATATTAATCATATACATAACCAATATTAAAATTGAATGAACTCATCTACAGAAAAAAAAGTCGATTTGAATCGATATTTAAAATCAGGGATTCGAACCGCTGCTGTTATGAACTTCGGACCTAATGACTCCATTTCAGTCAATGGGGTTTATGTTGGCTGTAAACAAGATCAATACCTGATCATTGAACTCTCTCAAAAATCAGTTGAAAGCTTAACTCTACGCAAGCTCAACAATGTCGATATTGTTGTACGAGCGGTGACTGACACGGAACTAGGTCATATTATTGCGTTTAAAACCAGTATCTTATGCGCCATATCAAAACCAGCACACCTACTCTTTTTACGTCCACCAAGTAATTACGCCTCTAAACCTATCAGAGAACATGAGCGCTATAAAATCGATCTAGAATGCCAAGTACATTTTGGAACGCTTATCCTTGATGCCACTATTTTAGATTTTTCAGTTTCAGGTTGTGGACTCTACTTCTCAGAGCAATCTGATATTGATAATGGCATCAAATTAAAAGTTCAGTCAGCATTAAGTGAACACTTACCCGAAGATTTGGTTTATCAAGTAGTCAGTAAAAAGAAGCATAACAAAGGGTGGTTAATTGGTATTCAGTTTAAAGAACCTGTGGAGATGAATGACGAGCTCAAAAAAGAATTGCTAGAGCAGGCGTTTTTATCTGGGTCTCTTTAGCTCAGAAGAAAAGAAACAATAAAGGTAACTTCCATCTACCTTCACTCTCTACCTAGAGCTTAAGTGCTTTATCTGAAAGCTATACATGAAAATCATAGCTGTAATCATAAGCACTAAAGCATAGCAAAATTAGCTATCTAAAAAGTGTTTTTTAAAGTGCACAAAAGCTTGGTGTAATGCTTTCTCTTTAATAGGTTTAACTATTACATAGTTTGCCCCTGCAGCAATGAAACTTTCTCTTGTCGACTCTTGTGTGTCTGCGGTGCAGGCATAGACGGGCGTTGATATATGGAACTCTTCCCTAATGCGTTTTGTTGTTTCAACGCCACCAAGGTTTGGTAATTGATTATCCATCAAAATTAGGTCAAATACATTTTGCTGCAACAGTGCTAGAGCTTCTAACCCATCTTTTGCCCACGTTACTTTCATTCCATATTTCTTGCAAAAAGCCTGCGCAATAAAAGCATTGGTGTGGTTATCTTCAACTAGCAACACTTTTAACTCTCCACCAAATAGTGATTTAGTGTCTAACTCAGAGAAAGTCGGTTCAACGGGTAAAGTTCGAGTAAAATACTCAATAGGGATTTCAACAATGAACTCCGATCCAACACCCTTGAAGCTTTGAACTTTTATATCGCCTTGCAACATATCAACTAGGTTCTTGACTATCGCAAGCCCTAAACCCGTTCCGCCATATTCACGCGTAGTGGTTTCCTCTTCTTGCATAAAAGGTTCAAAAACTACGTCTAACTTCTCTTCTTCTATTCCAATACCAGTATCTTTTACGCAAATAATTAAATCTGCAGAATTAATATTAAATGCCGTTCCCAATTCAAAAGAAACCGCCACCTGCCCCTGATGAGTAAACTTGATTGCATTGCTTAATAAATTAAACAAAATTTGATTCAAACGAACTTGGTCGGTATTGATCTCAATACTCTTCGCAACTCGGTTGTCTAGAATCAAGTGCACCTGTTTATCTTCACAAAGCGGTCTATAAATACTATTCAACGTACTGACGACATCAGATAAAAGAAAGGCCTTCTTCTGAATATTAAACTGCCCTTGCTCTATCTTTGAAAAATCTAAAATATCGTTTAATACTGCCAATAAATGCTCTGCGCTATTACAAAGCATATCGACCTGTTTAGCATTATTTTCATGATCGACAGTTCGTTTAAGCAATTGAGATATACCCAAAATCCCATTTAATGGTGTGCGTATTTCATGGCTCATTTTCGCAAGGAAATCGGCTCGGATATTGGCAAGGTTTTCCGCTTCTTTACGTGCAATATTGGTTTGTTTTTCAGCATCAATCAGCTTTGTAATATCTTGGCCTTGTACCACCACTCCTGACACATCATGTTCAACCGTTATCGCTGAAATATTCCAACGAAAAACCTTAGTTCCAATAGGAATATTAATGCCTGTTAGTTTCGCACCATCTAACACCATTTTAATGTTAGGTCGCATCTCTTGCTCAAACTTTTGGGCAAACCAGCGCTCTTCATCATCATTAACCGATAGCGCCATTTGAGCTGCAGGGTTCATCTGAATTAATTCACCAGATTCAGACCAAACTAAAATAGGAGAATGAGAAAAGTTAAAGAGGTCTTCGAACTTTTGGTTTTGCTCGGCAATACGTTCAAAAGCATCAGCTAAGGTGCAACCAATATGATGGAACTCAAAGATTTCCGAACCTTCAAATTTTTGATGTGTATCCCCTTCACTGGCAGCCCGGGTGTAACCCATTAACTTATCGAGTTCACCAGAGACTCTTCGCTGAATCCAAGAACGAGCAAAAAAGGATAAGAAAAGAATACCAATGATGATCACTGCAATTGCTTTTTCGTAGTTCTGTTCTAACTCAACAACATTATTGTTCTTCTGCACGGCTCGGATGATGAGCGGGGTTTCCACATGGTTAATCGTGATAGAGACAACCGTGACAAAGTGTTCATCAAGCTCACTTTTAGGTCCATAACGTAATACATCAGAAATTGAGTAACTTTCACTGCCCTTGAAAGTTGAAGTCACAGGTTTACCGTGTGCTTCAATGATGATGTTTTCACAATTACTGCGTTGTTGAATAGATTCAGCTAGTGAGAAATTATTGTCGAGAATGACTGCTATGTATAGCTGCCCAAGTACTTCACCAGAGTCATTATCAATAATTGGAGTACGCCGAGACAGTAAATGGCGCTTACCCATATCTGTATCTAGCTTTAAAAAATGCCAATTACTGCTAAAAGCAACCTCATTGGATACCTTCTCTAAACTTTTATGAGTGAAGCCGTAAAATTGGGCACTGCCATCATCCCATTCAAGACCATTGTGGGTGGTGATGAAACGTAAATCTGGAGCGTGGTTTGGCTCCCTTTGATCTATCCCAAAAAAGAAATAGTTCAATTCATCTTTATCGCCACTTTTAAAGTAGCTGCGGAGAGTCTCGTTATTAGAACTACTGTCTTGATGTATTTGTAAAACCGAAAGGCGGTAATCAAACATGTTTTGAATCAAGCTAGAGGTTTGTTTAATAGTACGGTTGGTCTCTTGCTTAATAATATTACTACTAGTTTCATAGTTATGAATAAGCACGCCAATCGCCATCACACCGATAACCAGTATGATGATACGAGTGATTAATTTTGCTAGGGTGTTGCGAGGCATAATGGCGTAGCTTTTCTTCATTACTGTCCTGAATATCTAAACGCGCGAGCTTTAAGCCGAGACACTCGCTCCGGGGAATCATTTTTTGTGACTATGGAAAAATCTCCAGAATATACAGTCGGCACACTATACCCTTCTAGATCCCATTTAATGCCTTCAGCCATAGCAATACCAGTGTCATCATTCATTCTCATGACGGTAACATCTAACTCACCTTTTTCGAGTGCTTCAAGTTCTGCAGAACCGCCTCCCCAACCGTTCACCAGTATATCGGTTCTACCAGATTCCTGAATGGCTTGCGCAGCCCCAAGTGCCACATCTGTTGCACATGCATAAATAAAGTCGAGGTCTTCATTTTTTTTAATGCTAAGTTGTGCAGCTTTAAAAGCACTCTCTTTTGTCGCTTTTGTGTAAAACGATGAGGTGAGTTTAAAGTCAGTCTCTGAATTAATATCATGAATAAAAGTGTCACCACGAGCATCACTAATATAACCTTCAGAACGATATAAAACTGAGTACTGAGCGTCTGCTTTTACTGTCTCTTTAAAGTAATCAGCTAACTTTAAGCTGCCTGTTGCATGGTCGAAACCCACGTACATAAACGGCTGGCGATCATCCCATGCTCGTACTGGCGTAGTAATGTTCTGCAAAATTAACTTTGTATCAGTCGAACTTAAAACATGCTCAATGAATTTACGGTGTCTCGTTGTATCCAGAGTGAAGATTAAATAATCCGTCTTATTCTTTATCGCTTCCTGCAAAGAAATACTTTGCTGGGTAATATCTTCATTAACACGAGTAAACACCTGATTAATTTGGTAATTAATCTTCAATCGGTCTAGTCGCTTTTCAAACGCTTGGATATTTCTCACCCAATAATCTGATATTTGCTGCCCCGGATACACAATAGAGATAGTGATCGGTTTCTCTTGCTTTATTGTTAATGGTTTAGGGCGGCTTTGAACGACGTCATTCAGCTTCTGAGTCAGTTCATTTTGCTCGGGATGTTGGTCAAGAAACTCTTGATACTCCCAATAATCATTAAGTATGTGTGTTCCGTGTGACATTGCGGGACTCGCGCATAAAGCTATCCCAAGTAACATAAGTGAACGTTTCATTTTTTTCTCATTTGTTATGAGCTACTTTGGCTCATTTTCTTTACCTAGCACAATGTCATATCATGGTATGACTTGTTTGTATTATGTAGGACATATAGAGAAAATGATAGAAAATTAACATTACATTGGTACAGCGTTCCGTTTTATCTTGCTATAGGAATAAATCGACAATGTTTTATTGGTTATACTTATAAAAACCACCAGTTACGGTGGTTTTTTGATATTTTTAATAAGCGTTTTCTTAATGAATTTTCTGATGATTACTAAGAATTAAAAGGTCAGTGCTAAATTACCAGAAGCTCCAAACTGGTTATCGCCAGCATAACTACCTGCTAAGTCAAAGCTAACGACATCCCATGGGCTTATCCCAATACCAGCCGTTAATGAATCATCTAAAGTATCTTCTAAGTCAATCTCGTAACCTGCTCTTAATTGCGCCCAGCCCCAAGCATTACCTTCAATACCAAAGCGAATAAATTGAGTATCATCTTCAAGGTTTTTAAAGCGTTCTTGAGAGGTTAAATCGGCATCAGCAGCTAGCGTGAAATATTCGTGGGCATAAGCAAAGCCAAGTGTTGCTTGAGGGTTTAGTTCATAAGCCCCTGTACTGCCTTGTGAAAATTTAACTTCTTGAGCCAAAACGTCTTTAACAGCAAAGCCAACCTGAAAATTCTCTTTATACCACATGGCACCAATATCGAAGTTGAATGCGGTTTCAGATACTTCAGACTCATCGTAATCTTCTAAATCAAAGTCTTTTACTCTTTGACGATTAGAATACGTTGTCAGCTCTTGGTATTTTGGTGATATACCAAATGAAAACCTTTGCTCTTTAATTGTGAATTCTTTCGCGAAAGAAATACCTAGCTCAGCATATCCAAAAGCCGCCATCGCAACATAAGAATCGTTGTATCGGTTTTCGACATCAATTGCCGAATTACCCGTATTATCTGCAATTTCTTCTATCGCGATCACTTCCACATACCCACGAGAAAACAAGTTTGTTGAAATGGCTTTGATAGGAAGAGCAACGGCGATGCTCGCACCAGCAGTGACGGCTAATGGTGAATTACCTTGTAAGTCATCCATATAAGCGTTTAGCTGATCTATATCACCTTGGGAAGGAACTTGACCGCTGTTGATCATATCATCGTAACGATCAATGGCATCTTGTAAGTCGTCTATCGTCGTGAGTGAGTCATCTGTGTCTCTTGCCGTTACTCCAATAGCAGGAAGTAACAAACCAAAATCGTCATGTTCACGGAAATTTGCGCCAAGCGCAGGGTTATAAAAAGGAGCAACTAAGTAATCGGCTGATGCTACGCCTGTATTACCCATTGCATTACCACGCCCATCAGCCACGTGGTTTGCTGCATTTACTGACAATGTTGTACACGCAAAGCCCACTGCAAGCGCCAACTTATTGAAGTGTTTCATATCCGTATTCACCTTATTATTTTATTTACTGCATAATAAGATTAGCACTACCAATGAAACATATGCATCAACAATCACAAATAATGAGTTGCCCATCAATAAGCAGAAGTGATGATTGAAGAGAAATGATTTTTTCTTTTTTAATTTTGGTCAGTTGCTTAATAGCGTATTCCATTTTGAGTGCCACACTTTTGGACTCAGCAGGAATGTGCCACTCCAGAGTTAAAGGTCCTTTACCTTTCAAAGCCTTTGCCCCTTTACCCGTTTGGTGCTGTTGAAAACGGCGTTCAAGGTTGTTCGTCACCCCACAATAAAGCGCATTGTGGCAATTGCGGATTAAGTAGACGACCCAATCCGCATTATCGTTAGTAGTATTCATTAACAGGAATATTCAGAATCAAATATTGACGGTTATTCAATTAAAGTAATGAATTAACGAGTTCTTTTAGCTCACGTAACTCTTCTTTCAAATTCGCCACTTCAGACTCAAGCTCTGCAAGCTTTTCATTGTTTGCAGCAGCAGAGGAAGAAGATGAAATATGAGACGGCGCTGCACTTTCCATCGCTTCGATATCCACTTCACCGCTTAACAAGTGTTGGTAACGAGACTCACGCTTCCCAGCTTCACGTGGTAGCTTCACCACAAGAGCACCTGCCTCTCTAACTGAAAGCTTATCTAATACCGCTTCTACTTCTTTAACATCGTTAAATGCAGCTAAGCGATTAGTACGAGTACGAAGTTCACCTGGCGTTTGAGCGCCGCGCAATAGCATGCAGCAAATGATGCCACGTTCCTGCTCCGAAAATTGCAGATCACCAAATTCAGTATTACAAAAACGATGTTGGTATTTATTCACACGGCTGTTGAAGCTACTCTCATCGCTCACTAGGCGTCGATTAATTAAACCATCAACCGCATCCAAAACATCAGATTCAGACAGTGCCATCACAGGTTCACGGTTACTTTTTTGGTTACAAGCTGTCGTCAAACTATTCAGAGTCAATGGATAATGATCGGGCGTTGTTACTTCTTTCTCAATCAAACAACCAATGATTCTAGCTTCTATAGGTGAAAGCACGATATTCATAGTTTTTCCTTATTATTGTTTTGGATTCCATCTAAACATTTTTGAATGTTTCCGAACTTAAACGCTAGTGTTCAGACAAAATAGGGACTTTACGTTTACGACCTTGCTCATCAATCATTATGATTTTAGAACGATTCAGCTCAATTTCTATCACTTCTAAATATCTACGTTCTTTCACATACGCAGAGCGAATCTTTTCATGTTCTTTAGAATACTCAGGATCATAGTCCTCTTCGAACTCATCCAGTATTGTTTGTTGATTCATTTCGCATTTTCACATCAATGTTATTTCTAGCGTAGATAATATAGTGAAGTATCATCGAAAGACAATCGTCCACCTATGCGAATGTCCAATTAATACACAACCTTACTTTTGCTTTGATCTAAAGACTGTTACATCACCATTTGATGTGTTTTAATCAAAGGTAGACAACGTATTATCAAGATTAGGAAAAGGGAATCTATGAGCAGCGTATTTGAAATCGTGAACCAAGCACGTCGTAAAAACAAACTTAAACGTGAATTGCTAGACAACGAGAAGAAAGTTCGTGACAACCGTAAGCGTGTTGATCTACTTGATAACCTTCTGGACTACATCAAACCAGAAATGACTCATGATGAAATTCTTGGCATCATTAAAAACATGAAAGCCGATTACGAAGATCGTGTTGATGACCACATCATTAAGAGCGCAGAGATTTCGAAAGCGCGTCGTGATATCAGCCGCCGTATTCGCGAACTAACAGAAGAAGATAAGCAAACTCAAGGTAAAAAGTAATTTACTTGTCTTAGTTAGGTTATTTTATAAACTCACGCTTAGTCGTGAGTTTTTTATTGCCTGTCGATCTACTTCAACAACCTATCCTTACATGTCAATTAGATAACACCGTCTATACTCATTACATCTCTCTCAAAGGGGCTAGACTATGTATTCGCATCTATTGATCACACTTCTTCTTACTGCGACACAACCTCACTCAGAAGCTTTAGAAAAACTCCAATCTGACGATATGGAAATGACCTACGATGATTTAGTCGTCGACATCCATGGTTATAAAGTACCGACTAGAGCCGCTTTTAGAGGCTGGATGCTTCTAAACCACGCAGAAGAAAAAGTACTTAAGATTGGTACACAATTACGAGATGCAGGGGTCACCAGCAAAATGCCGCTGCACCTGATTCTATTGCAAGGTACTGATTGGGTGATGAATAACACAACCTTATTTACTCTCCCTAACGCACAAAACCTGCCAAACATGATTAATACACTGAAGTTTATTCAAACATACATAGAGCCTGAGCTTGGTATTGTGATACCTGTTTCTGGGGAGCGTACTGATATTTATAATAAACAAGCAGGAGGAGCCCTACGCAGCAAACATTTAAATTTTTGCGCATTAGACCTTGTCCCATCACAAGATATTAGCCGTGCAGAACTTCATAAAAAATTAAAGTCAATTCACGCCAAGTATGGGCAAGAGTTTAATGTGGGTCTTGGGTTGTATTCCGGTGTTCGATTCCATATTGATACATGTGGATTTCGAAGTTGGTAAGAGTCATTAAGACTTCATAAACACCAAAAGACTATAACGTAAAGTGTCAAAATGACTTTATAATAATTATAAAATTAAACAAAACATTGATTTAAATCATTTTTATAAATTGGCACAGATCTCGCTATAAGAATAATAGTCGTTATCATTATCTTTAGGTGGTCAATATGTCGAATTCAACTCAGCGCTTTCAAACTCTTTTATCTGTATCAAACGTTGCTTTGCTATTAACCGCAATACTCATGCTCGTGAGTATCATTATGGCCTACCCATTAGCAGACAAATTTTCTCTTCCCGTACAAATTGCAGCTCATATAAGTACTATTCTCGTTGCTGCATTCTTGAAGATAAGTTACGTCACGCGCTGTCTTGCACAATATAACCTTGGCTTAGAAGTCCGATAAATACCAAATAGTCGACACTCTTACCTCTTAATTTACAAGGTAATGAGTATCGGCTTAGTCGACTTAGGCTAATTGCAGAGTGTTGAACAAGTCGTAAAGTTGATGGGATTTGTAAGGCTTAGGTAAATACGCATTCATACCAGCATCAAAGCAGTGCTTAATGTCCTCATCAAGCACACTGGCGGTTAATGCAATGATTGGCAGCTTTCCAAGACCTTGCTGTACTTCCCAATCTCGTATCGCCCGAGTGGCGGTAATACCATCCATAACAGGCATCATACAATCCATCAAAATGGCATCAAACTGACCGCCTTGCGTAATCGCATCAACCGCTTCTTGACCATTACTCGCCACCAAATATTCATACCCGGCTTTTTCTAGGAAAAAACTGGCAATTTTTTGATTCATCAAGTTGTCTTCAACAATCAGAATTTTTCTATTAAGAGGTCGCCTGTTTAAGTCACTTTCAGTGACCAATTTTTGATTGCTGAAATGACCTGTCAAAGGTGGTTTAAAGTTATCTAACGCGACTAAGCTGTTCAAAAAGCGTTTACCAAGGAAAGGTAATGTGTGCGTAGAATGTACAGCCTCATGAAGAACATTGGTTTTGAATAAATGATGCTGGCAAACAATGATTTTTTGCTGCGGGTATCTTAAATGTAACTCTTCGAGATCTTTATTGAGAGAATGGTGCAATGTATGGCAATACAAAATAAAGTCGTAGTTTAAGCTTTCACTTACTAAACTATCACTCACTAAGCTTTTGACGGATGGAGACAAATCAACAGTAATGCCATTTCGCTCACACTCTTTATGTAACTGGTTTACATAACTGAATGAGTTAGAAATGATCACT
Source organism: Vibrio sp. 99-70-13A1 (assembly GCF_013114625.1). Classification (GTDB taxonomy): domain Bacteria; phylum Pseudomonadota; class Gammaproteobacteria; order Enterobacterales; family Vibrionaceae; genus Vibrio. The sequence goes on along the minus strand of NZ_VTXD01000028.1, from coordinate 24,712 downwards.
GCACTCTTCAAATGCTCAAGCACTTTATCATTACTTTCCACCACATCAGCAGTGATATTGAACTTAAAAGTAGAGCCGATTCCTTTTACCGAGTTAGCCTCTATTTTACCGTCCATGAGTTCCACTAGTTGTCGACAAATTGCCAAACCAAGACCTGTCCCACCAAACTGGCGAGTAATACTGCCATCCTCTTGTGTAAAAGGTTCAAAGATAGAGTCGAGCTTTTCAGGTTCAATGCCAATACCCGTGTCAGAAACATGAAACTCCACCATGCCTTGAGAATCAGACAAAGCAATATAACTCACCGATGTAATAATGGTTCCAGAAGGCGTAAATTTGATCGCGTTAGACAATAGATTAGTCAGTACCTGCCTTAGCCTATGTTCATCAAAAAATAGTTGAGGAGGGACGTTTGAATCAATATTGATTTCGAGTTCGACATTCTGACTAATCGCTTTAGACAAAATCACACTCACCGAGTCATAAACCGCTTCGCGTAAATCGGATGAATGAGGGGAAAGTGTTAGATTACCTGATTCGATTTTGGATAAATCAAGAATGTCATTTAGTAGAACAAGTAATGCGTGTGAAGAAGACTCTATATCGGCCAGCACTTCTTTTTGACTCACGTTCAAATCGCTTTCAGATAAAATCTCAGCCATACCGATGATGCCATTTAAAGGCGTTCGAATTTCATGTGACATATTGGCAAGAAAAGCACTTTTTGCCTTATTGGCTGAAACAGCGTCTTCTTTTGCTTGAATCAATTCAACAGTATGTTGCTGTTCTTTAATCATTATTTCATTTACAGCATGGGCAAAAATAGCAAGCTCATCATTGCCGTCTACTTCTATCTTTTTAGGTGTTTTATCACCAGTACTTCTACCCAGCATGCCATGCAATATAATGGATAGTTTACGGTTAATTCTTGATGAAGTGGTATAACCGAGAAATATGACTAAACCTGCCACAGCTAAAAGCAAAAAGCTTATGTATAAAATACTTCTCTTTTGCTCTTTAGCTTTATCGATTAATTGAGTTTTAAGGTTTTTAGTATAGTTATCGATGACAAGGAGAATACTGCTATGTCTTTGTTCAAGGTTCTTCACGTAGCTGTATATTTCACTAGGAAGGGCTTGCTCACTCAGAATACGGCTTCTAATGCGTAAGCTTTCTTGATAATCGCTTCGAGAAAAAACAGTAAGTAACTCATTTGTTTGGTAGGAAGTCGCACCAAATTGTAAAAACCTTTCTAAATATCGCTCTTGCCTTTCTATTGCGCCCAAATAATTTAGAACCTCAGAACTCTTTGATTCAGGATCAATATATAAACAAAAGCTCAGCCAAGCTTCTTTTTGCATCCAAAAGACAAATTGGCTCAGATCAGAGTAAAGTTGCTCTGACTTTATAATATCGGCATTAGTAATATTGCCATTAATTTTAATAATTGCATCTAAGGTTTCTTGCTGTACATCGAAAAGCCAATCACCCATAGATCGGGTCTCTTGAATAGATGCTCCGGGCATTTCATTAACAATATCGCTCAGTTCTTCAATTTCTGAAGAAAAATCAAATTGAGCTCGGTAGACAGATAGTATTTTGTTTTTTCTATCAAATTCTTGAAGCGTCACATTTATATCATTGATCAAAGCATCCCTTTCCACCATACCTGCGTCACTCGTTAAAAGCTGATAAGTACTGTTAGAAAGAACACCAAACAATTGCAATAACTCTGTTTTTATCTGTGTAACCTCATACCCATCTACTTTGTTTTTATTATTTAAAAACTCATTAACAGTAAAGCCGAATATAATGAGTACAGAGATCGTAGATAGAATGATGAGTCGAAGCCTAATTGAGACGTTTATCATTATAATAATCACTCCCTTCCTTGAAAGTAATTTTGCCTAGCCTATGTTAATAGTAGTCAATAAATAAAAATAATTGTTCAAAATGGACTTTGGATAAAATATAAATGATAAGACGGTCGTTTTTAGTCGCCCTGTCGATATTGTGGTTCGCACTTTTTACTTCTTTGGCCATCAAAGCCGAAGAATACGCTGTCATATCAATGAACTTAGAGTTTCATAAACTTAAGTCCATACAAGTTAAGATGCTATACCGAGGAAAAACCGACCGTATCGGCGATAGCCATATAAAACTACTCGATCTCCCACCAAAATCAGATCTTAGAAAAAAATTCTATTTATCTTTACTGAATAAAAATCCATCACAAATGCAATCTATTTGGGCAAAGCAGAGCTTCTCTGGCAGAGCTTCGCTTCCGTTCCAATTAAAAAATGAAGATTTAGAAAGTGTGCTTATTTGGCTTAAAAGCACACCAACAGGCATTGCTTATTATCCGTTAGATCAACTGCCTAACAACGTCAAAATACTTTATAAAATAAAAATTAAGGAAGAGTTATGAAGATTAAATCTCTACTCTTATTGGCTTTTATACCTGTGACATCATTTTTACCTGCGATATCAATAGCGGCTATCGATGTAACAGATACATTTAGAATAAGTGGATTTGGTACCCAAAGTGCAACGGTGACTGACCAAAAAATTCCAACCTTTTACCAATTAAATTTGGATGATGAATGGTGCTTTGACTGTGATACCACTTTGGGGATTCAATTAGATTGGGAAATGAGTGATCACTTTCGAAGCTCAGTACAAGTCGTGAAAGCACCTAGTGATGAGTTTTCCAACCCCAGTCTTGAATGGGCATATATCGCGTATCGATATGGGGAACTTAACACCAAAATTGGTCGGCTACGCGTCCCTTTATTCATGATTTCTGAATATTATTATGTATCAGAAGCATACCCTTGGCTTCGTCCCCCTCAAGATGTTTATAACAGCGTGCTTGGCTTTACTTACTTTGATGGTGCTGCAATAGAGTGGGATACCTGGATAAATGATGAAGCACATCTTCGCCTTCTTGCATTTGGGGCTGTACCAAAAGAAACCGATTACACCGTTCAAGGGCAGAATGTCGTCATAAAATCACGAGATACACTAGGCATAACGGCAGAACTGAATTTAGATAACACGCATTTTAGGGCTAGTTATTTACATGCAAACTATAAACAAGATTTAGTGCAATCAATTACAGGCTCTCAAGAACTGGAGCTTTTCACCTTAGGGGTTAATTACTTATTGGGTAACATCAACCTGATGTCTGAAGTCGTTTTATCTCAAAATATCCATAGCAATTGGTACATCAGCGCAAACTACCTGTTTGATTCTTGGAGCCCATACATCACTTATAGCCAGCGTAAAAAGCTTAGAAATAATGAGTCAGTGCTAGTTGGTGCCAAATATTCATTGCTCCCTAATGTCAGCACTTATGTTGAGTGGCAACACATTTGGGGGCGCGAAAAACCTATAAATGGACACTTCACCGTTCCACAAAACCCAACTCAAACTATACAAAGCAAAGTAAACATATATTCAATTGGCTTATCGTTCACCTTTTGAGTTTAATTTGGGATTAGAAACTCAATACTATGAGCGCCTTTTTGTAACTTTTGCATTCAACTTTGATGTAAGTATTTTTTATCGAAAATTAAGTTACCACGCCTATAAATGTCAATAGTGAAAACGTTCACTAAACATCACTAATACCCTAATAAACCACAACCATTCAGTCATTATATCTGCATTTAATTTTACTAGCAGAATAACACTTCATACCCTACAATCCCGCCACATAAAAATTACAAAATGTAAACATCCCTATTATTTAGAGGTTTACTTTAGATTGGTATTCGATTGTTTAGTTTATGGCATTCATTACCGACATTATGGCTATGCCATGAAAGCATTATTTTTAATAACATGAGTTTTAAACCGTTCATATTAAAATATTAGTTTGAAACAAAGAACAGCATTAAGACTGTCACCGTGATGATTAATTCCCCATGCATTATGGCAACCCTACACTCGCCACAATGCACCCAATAACGTGAAAAAGGTCCCGAGTTAAGATGAGCCCTGAAAAGCACCTTCTAGACTGGCAAACTAGCCAAACGATTGCTGAATCAATTTCGCCAACTTTAGGTCAACTTTATCGTCAAAAAGGCGTAGAAGTTATCCTCTTTGGAAAGACACTGGTTAATGCAACCACCATCGACATAATTAAAGCTCACCGTATTGCAAAACGTTACACTGGCTCACCTCTTACACCTGAACAAACTCAACCTATTATCCAACATTTACTTAGCATGGACCTTTCTCCTTGCCGTATTGATGTAGGTCGTCTTGCCCACATGTTTTGGCAAGACAGAGAAGACACTGCAGGCTTAGACGATTTCCTACAAACTGCTCTGCTAGAGTCTTTAAATGGCGAAGCGATGACAGAACCTCGCGACGTTGTACTTTATGGGTTTGGTCGAATAGGTCGCTTATTGACTCGCCTACTTATTGAGAAAAGTGGACCTGGCTACCCATTACGTTTACGTGCGATCGTGGTTCGAGGCGGTAAGAAGGGTGACTTAGAAAAACGTGCAAGTTTACTCCGCAGAGATTCAGTACATGGTCAATTTAACGGCAGCATTGTTGTTGATGAAGAGCGAAAAGCCATCATCGTAAACGGTAATTACATTCAGGTCATTTACGCTAACAAACCTGAAGATATTGATTACACGACTTACGGTATTAATAACGCACTGGTTGTTGATAACACAGGTGTATGGCGTGACTCTGAAGGTCTTAGCCAACATGTTGCTTGTAATGGTGCGAAGAAAGTATTGCTTACTGCGCCAGGTAAAGGTGACATCAAGAATGTAGTATTCGGCGTAAATGAAGACGTTATCCAACCTGAAGACACTATTATCTCCGCGGCAAGTTGCACAACCAATGCGATTACTCCGGTATTAAAAGCGGTCCATGATAAATACGGTGTGCTTTCAGGACATATCGAAACCGTTCATTCATTTACTAATGATCAAAACCTAATTGATAATTTCCACTCTGGTGATCGTCGTGGTCGTGCCGCTTCATTAAACATGGTTCTTACTTCTACAGGTGCAGCAAAAGCAGTAGCTAAAGCAATGCCTGAAATGGCAGGTAAATTAACGGGCAACGCAATACGCGTTCCAACCCCGAATGTTTCAATGGCTGTCGCAAATTTGAACCTAGAGAAAGGGACAGATAAAGAAGAGTTAAACAGCTACTTACGAGAAATGGCTCTGACGTCTCCACTTTCAGCTCAAATTGACTACACGGATTCAACTGAAATTGTATCCACTGACCTAGTAGGTTCAAGACATGCTGGTGTGGTAGATGGTGTCGCTACTATTGCTCAAGACAACCGCGCTGTACTGTACATTTGGTACGACAATGAATTCGGTTATAGCTGCCAAGTTGTCCATTGTATGGAACAAATGATGGGCGTTCGTTATAAAACGTACCCTAACGCCTAGGATCTAGCTTCTAGCACATATAATAACGGTATAAATCTTTGAGTATTTAGCCGTTATGTCACAGGCTCCACAACATAATAAAGATAAAAATATCGCTGTATCAAAGCCAAGTTAATCATGACCACAATTCATGTAGTTTTGATTAACCGTCTCGCTACAGCTTTCCCCCTATTTAGCCGCTCCTAGTTGAGCGGTTTTTTTATATATGGACATTATGTAAGCAAGGCAAAGAAACAGACACTACTTTAAAATAAATCGAGTCACTTTTGAGCAATTATCAGCCATTTCCTACAACAAAACCATCATGCGAGGTCCAGTTTTTATTGTACGATACAAAGAAGATTAACCTTAATAATTGAAATGTTATTTAAGCTGTAATATATGCAATAGGTTCTTGACTGATTTTCCAGCCATTGTATTGTAGCAAACGTTTGCACTTAGAGGCTTATGCTTCAAAACCGAAAAATACTAGGTCGTTATATCTTAAAAACTTGAGTTTAAGTTAAACCTTAATGCCCTCTCAAGTGAAAGGAAAAAACATGAAATTAAATGATACAATTGCAAAAAAGGTGATTCTAGCAACCACCCTAATACTCCTCTCGATTTCTGTTGTTAGTGGTTACTTCTCTCTCCAATCGCGTTATGCAACAGTCGAAAACAGCGCAAACCAAGAACTCGAGCTAGTTACAGACAATACCGCGAGTTCAATTAAAGAATTCTTTCGTGAACGCTCTCGTGTTGTAACAACCCTAGCTTCAACAAGCTCTCTTACCGATTGGTTCGAAAATTATACTGAACGCGGCTCAGAAATCTCAGAAGACAAAGCCTATCAGTCAATTGTGAAATCATTTAAAAGCATTTCAACACACGACTCTTACATCAAATCAGTCTTTTTTGCGCCAGCAAGTACTCATGAGTATTTTGATATAAACGGTCGCTACAATGATTTAACTTACTATACGAGTAAAAGACCTTGGTGGTCTGAAGCCCTAGGTAAAGATCGCCTATTCATTACCGAGCCTGAAATTGATGCAAATGATGGCAGCATTGTTACTTCAATCAAAACCACAGTAAAAAATAACCGTGGTCAGTTAGTTGGCGTACTCGGTATTGATATTCTAGGTACAGTGATCAAAAAAGACCTGATTGATCAAATGAAGTATGACGGCGTGGGTAAAGGCTTCTTAATTTCATCAAACGGTCGAATCATTGCCTTTAATGATAACAATCAGATTGATATGTCCCAGTTACCGTCCCTGTCTGATATCGACCAAATTTTTGGCGACACAAGTGGCTTTACTCAACTATCGAAAGATGCCGTTGCGAATGATGAATTCAGCAGCGAAGTGGTTTTCGAAGGTAATGACTACGTTGTGCACACTGAATCTATTGTTGATAACACAATGGCTTTGGACTGGCGTATTGGTTTCATGGTACCTAAATCATTAATCACTGAACCTATTCGAGCAACATTCTGGACAACTTTACTGACTATTGCAGTCTTCTTAATTACATCGGCTCTAGGTTTATTTGCCCTAATTAACTACTTCGTATCAAGACCTCTACGTGAAGTGGTGTCCGCTATGGATGATATTGCTAATGGTGAAGGTGATCTGACACAACGCCTGCAATATGATAAAAATGATGAGCTTGGTAAATTAAGCCAATCTTTCAACAACTTTGTTAGCGACATTCAAAGCACGACAATTTCTAGCCTTGAGGCTAGTCATGCCGTGAGTGATGATTCCACTAAACTGAATAGTCTTGCCAACACGCTTCGCTCTAATATCTTTCATCAAAAAGGGTACATCGAGCAAATTGCGACTGCGGCTAATGAAATGACTCAGACCATTCATGGTATTTCTGATCACGCGAATAATGCTCAACAGCAAGCATCTGGCGCAACTGAACGTTCTCAAGAAGGGCAAAATCTAGCAAGTGAAGCTACTCAGTTAATGAATGACATTTATGAAGACGTATCTAAGTCTGAAAAAGTGGTCAAAGTTCTGAATGATAACGCTTCTTCTATCAGCAGCGTACTTGAAGTTATTCGTGGTATTGCAGACCAAACGAACCTATTAGCACTGAATGCAGCAATTGAAGCAGCTCGTGCTGGTGAGCAAGGTCGCGGCTTTGCGGTTGTAGCCGATGAAGTACGAACACTTGCTCAAAGAACGCAAGAATCAACAGTTGATATTGAAAGCATCATTTCAACGCTTCAGGAATCCGCAGGTAATGCTGTAGATTCAATGCAAGTGGGTCGTTCTAAAACCGAACTTGGCGTACAAACGATTATGTCTGTTGATGAAAAACTGAAAGACATTCGACAGGCAATCGAACTAATAGACAGTCAGTCTCGTGAGATTGCTTCTATGGTATCTGAGCAAGCTGCTGCCTCTGGCGAAATCAGCAAACAAACAGTCGCGGTTGATCAGCTGGCTGAAAGTGGCGTGAATAGCACTAACGAAATGGTTGAGCGTATTGACTCTCAATACCAAACCGTTAATAAGCTGACAGAAACCATCAGCAAGTTCAAAGTGAGCTAACTTTCTGCCATCAAAGGCTTTTGGATATCAAGAACTGCTTTAATATCAAGCTTCTTTGATATCGAGAACTATTGATATCCAGAGCTATTGATATCGACAGCGATTGTCGTTGCAAAAAATGCTACAGCAACAGCAACAGCAACAGCAACAGCAACAGCAAAGTAATTAAAAAGGAGATCATAGCGATCTCCTTTTTCTATTTCAGCATTTCTAAAACAGGTAAGCACCAAAACGTAAAATCAATTTAATGATACTTCGACATCGGCATTGATGGTGCTTGAGCACGCAAGTACATAACCTTGTTCTATCTCTTCCTCAGTTAGAGTCTCAGTACTGGTTGAAGTGACAGAGCCTTTCGTAACCTTACACTTACATGAACCACAGATACCACTTCGACAAGCTGCAATGACAGGCACACCACCTTTCTCAAGTGAATCAATCAATGGGCTACCTTGCTGCGCTTCAAGCTCAACGCCAAATGCAGGAACAAATACATTGACCGCGCCACTTGCAGCATTTTGTTCAGCCGCTTGATCTTCATTACTTTCAATGTCACAACTCAATGATTCTGCGGGAGTAAAACTCTCTTGATAAAAGTTACTCATATTGAATTCTAACTCTTTCAAGTAGCTTTCAATATCTTGCATAAACCCAATTGGACCACACAAATAAACGGTTCTATCTAAAATATCTGGGCTCAGCGTCACCAGCCAATTTTTATCTAATCGACCTTGAGGAAATGCCGTGCCTTGGTTGTCTTTTAGTAAAAGCTTTAAGTGGAAGTTATCAAACTCTTCATTGAGTTGATTAAGCTCTTCAAAGTAAATCGTTTGTCTTTTGTCTCTTGCCATATGGATAAAATCAATGTCGATTTTACTGTCTGAAGCAAGCCAGTATTTCGCCATCGCCATGACTGGTGTGATACCGCAACCAGCACTCACAAGCGTCACTTTGTTGGTCTTAGATGGCAGGCAATCAATACAGTTAAAACCACCAGCGGGTTTCAGCACTGAAACTTCATCACCTTCATCCAGTTCATCAATAATGAAGTTAGAAACCAAGCCACCTTCGACTCGTTTCACTGTCAATTTTAAGCGATTTTCATCAGGACGAGAGCTAATGGAATACGCTCGGTAATCCAGTTTCTCGGGCATATGTAAGCCTAAAGTAATGAACTGCCCCGGCTTAAAATTAAATTTGAGATCTTGTGGAATACTGCCGAGCTCGAAGCTAACGGTATCCTCAGTTTCATACCATTTTTTAAGACAAACTAATGAGATAGAGTCACTTTCAGACCATGCATACATAATTCAGAACACCTTTTAAAGAAATAGCCGACCTTATAATCAACCAGTGAAAATAGGCTTTATTGAATGCGTAAATGTAAAAAAACCTCGGGGCTGAATAAGCACTAATGAAAGTACTTATCTTCGCCACGAGGCTGATTCATTACGCTGCTAAGATTGTTTTAAGATCTTGCTCAGGTGTAGAAATTGCTCGCATATCAAACTCAGCCTGCATAATTTCAAGCAAGTTTTCAGTTAAGAATGCAGGTGCGGTTGGACCTGTGTAGATACCTTTAACACCCAGTGCAAACAACGTTAGTAAGATAACAATCGCTTTTTGTTCGAACCAAGAAAGCACTAAAGTCAGTGGCAGTTCGTTAATACCGCAATCGAACTCTTTTGATAGTGCTAAAGCAAGTTGGATTGCTGAGTAAGCATCATTACATTGACCCACATCCAGAAGGCGAGGAATACCGTTAATATCACCAAATTGGTTCTTGTTAAAACGGAATTTACCACAAGCTAAAGTCAGAATTAGTGTATCTTCAGGCGTTTGAGCCGTGAAATCTGTGTAGTAGCTACGTTCTGATTTATCACCGTCACAACCACCCACTAGGAAGAAGTGTTTGATGTTACCTTCTTTCACTTGGTCAATCACAGCAGGAGCTGCTTCCATCAAGGCATTACGACCGAATCCAACCGTGATCATTTGCTCAAGTTCATCATGCTTAAAGCCAGGTTGAGATAAAGCGCACTCAATTACATCACTGAAATCATCACCTTCAACGTGAGCGACACCAGGCCAGCCAACGATACTACGAGTGAATAAACGATCACGGTATTGACCAACATCTGGGTTCAGTAGGCAGTTTGAAGTCATTACGATTGCGCCAGGGAAGTTAGCAAATTCTTTTTGCTGATTCTGCCACGCACTTCCGTAGTTACCAGCAAGGTGCGGGTACTTATTTAATTCTGGGTAACCGTGCGCAGGAAGCATTTCACCGTTCGTGTATACGTTAATGCCCTTGCCTTCTGTTTGTTGAAGGATCTTTTCAAGGTCATGCAAGTCATGCCCAGAAACCAAAATACAGTGACCTGCTTTCGTTTTAACATTTACAGCGGTTGGCGCTGGGTGACCAAAAGTATCGGTTTCGCCTTTATCTAGCATCTCCATTACTTTGTAGTTCATTAGACCAATTTGCATTGATGTATCTAATAACTCTTTCAGGTCGCTCGGGTCTTTACCTAGGAAAGCCATGATTTCATGGTACTCACCTTGAATCGCTTCATCTGTTTGACCAAGAACCAGAGCATGCTCCATATAAGCAGCCGCGCCTTTAAGGCCGTACAAGCACAATAAACGCAAACCAATTACATCTTCATGCTGTGAATCATGACCACGGTTAACGGCCGCTTGAGGCGCAAGCGCAAGCAGTTCTGCAGAATCGGTAGGAAGATCGAATTTCGCCGCAGGAGAAAGTTCTGGAATTTCAAAACCAGTCACGACAGCCGCCGCTCTGACTTTTTCTTCTAGTCGTTGTTTAAAAGAATGAGATTGCTGTGCAAATTCGATAATACGTGCAGGGTCAAAATTCACATTTGTTAATGTTGCGAAAAATGCACGAGGTGCCCATTCATCAATTTCTGTGTCAATTACACCACAAGTACGGCCTAAATTAGCCCAAAAAGAAACACCTTGAAGAGAGTGCACTAGCACATCTTGTAAATCAGAAACTTCCGATGTTTTGCCACACATACCTTGAGAAAAAGAACAGCCTTTAACAGCTGGGGTTTGAATGGTTTGTTCACATTGAATACAGAACATATAAATGGGCTCCAGTAATTTTTATTAACCACAAGTACTTTGCTTGCGGTGACTTATTTACAAACCCTATAGAGCATCAATCGTGCCAAACATTAACATATTGATTTAAAGGGAATTTTATATTTAACCCTATTTTAAGTATGTATTTATGACTACAAAACAAGACATCAAATAAACACCTAAGAGTCTAAATGACTTTAAAATAAAATAACAATCGCGTTCATGTTTTGTTCATACACACATCGCTATAGTGCTAAAACAAAGAAAGAGGAAAGAATTATGAAGAATATTTTAATTACATTTGTCGCTTTAATTACTGGTTTCATGGCTCTAATTACCAGTCTACTTCTCGCAATCCCATTGGCTATTGCAGCCATGATCACAGGTAAGCGATTACAAAGTAAAATGAAGAAACAAGGCTTCTACTCTGCAGCAGGACAACAGTCTTCAATGCACGGCCAAGCGATGCACAACCAATCAACAATGCACCGTCAGTATGCGACAAACACTGGTGCAAGCACTGCGAAATCAAGTGTGATTGAAGGTGAATACGAAGATCTTTCAGCGCAGAAGTAACGTACTAGTTGAATTAGAAACGTAAATGCAAATAGTAAATTGCAAGTAGCTACTAGCATCGTACATAAAAAATAGCTAACCCAAGCGATGGCAAATGTGAATACACCTGCCATCGCTTAAGTCACTAATCAAACAAACAGTCAAACAAACTAATCACTTGAACAGCATTCACGATTATTGAATGCATGCCTCACGACATTAAAGAGAGTCTCATAAACACACTATGATGAAACCAACCATTATCAGTATCCTTGCTATCTCCTCTATTGCCCTCGTAGGCTGTTCAAAAGAGGTTATCGACCCTGCTTACCAGAAGTCCGATCACCTACCCAACTTCAAACAAGCTTCATTCACTGATTACGTGGAAGAAACTCAGGAGTGGCTGTCTTCTCACCGTGTATTCATGACAGATGACAAGCAATTCGAGATAGATGTGAATTCACCCGCTCAGTACACGCCAACTAACCCTAACGGACAAGCAGTATTATTAGTGCATGGTTTGGGTGATTCGCCTTACTCTTTCCATGATGTGGCGACGCACTTAGCGGATCAAGGTTATTTGGTACGAACTGTCCTGCTTCCAGGGCATGGCAGTAAAGTAGGCGACCTGCAACTACCGACTCTTCAAGACTGGCAAGAAGTCGTTGATTACCATACTCAATTGCTTCAAAAAGAGTACGATTCAGTCTGGCTTGGTGGATATTCAACAGGCGCAAACCTGGTGACTTCTCAAGCAATTAACGATCCTTCAATCAAAGGATTAATGCTTTTTTCACCGGCATTCCAACCTTTCTCGCCAGCCGTGAAATTTGCGGGCGTGGCGAGTCATATCATGACATGGGCAGATCAAGATCCTGAAGATAATCCACTTCGCTATAATTCATTACCTATGAACGGAGCATCGGTCTACTACCAAACTTCTGAAGTCGTTAGAGATGATCTAGAAAAAGGGATTTATGATAAGCCAGTATTCATCATGATGAGTGAAGGCGACAGCGTTATTGATACTGAATTTGTCCGAAATACCTTTGCCAATTCGATGACCAATGACAGTAACATGCTGATTTGGCAAAGTGAGCACTCGCTAGATGAACCTCGTTCGAAAGCATTCAGCATGGCGCTTAAAGAACAGAGAATATCGAATGGCTCGCACATGGGCTTACTGTTCTCCCCTGACAATCCCTACTACGGTATCAACGGGACTGAAGTCATTTGCAGCAATGGGCAGGGATCAGAACAAGAAAGTGAATGCCTGGCAGGTGGTGAAGTATGGTACTCATCTTGGGGATACACAGAACAAGGTAAGAACCATGCGAGGTTAACGTATAACCCGTATTTCAATGAAAGTATGCAAGCTCTTGATTTGGTGTTAACGACATCGAACTAATCAAGGGATCTGGGTCATGGTTTTGATTATAGGTTAAGCGAGCGCCAGTACATAAAAGCTCATTAAAATGAAAGGCTCATACATTTTAGATACTGTTTTCACATGAGAACAATAACTGAAATGTATGAGCCTTTTTATATTGAATCCGTTTAAGATTCTTAAGTTAGATGAGGCTACAGCTTGAAATTAGTGATCATCAAACGATTCACCTCTGTTGCTGCCTAACTTACTGACCTAAATCTAAACTTAAACCTAGACCGTCACGACAACGCGCACAGCTAATAAGATAAGAACCACGCCAGACAATCGGTCAATCAACTGAGCTTTCGAGCGAATACGATCCACAATCAAAGGGCTCGATAAGATCAAGGTAATAAAGCTGTACCAAAGCCCATCAATAATCAATGGTGTAGAGACAATAATAATTTGGTTTGTAATGTCATTACCTAGCGCGACAAATTGACTGAATAAGGCGATAAAAAACAGAGCAATTTTCGGGCTTAATAATGATAGCAAGAATGCTTCACGAGCCGATTGCCAATAACTCATTTTCTCACCAGCTTCGAGTTTGGCCGCCACCCCACCTTTAGAGCGAAGTGCATTAAAACCTAAGTAAGCTAAATAACCTGCGCCCGCATAGCTTATCCCTTTGAATACCAATGGGGATTGTTCTAGCAAAACGGCTAAGCCAATGATTGTTGCAAACGCGTATAACCCAATACCAAACGCATGTGCCCACGCAGCAACTAAGCCATTAATACGCCCACCAGCTAAACTGTGTTTTGCGATCATCGCGAGACTAGGACCTGGTGACATTGCACCAAGTAAACATATTAAGAGTAAAGAGAACCAAACTGTAAGTGTCATAAATTTTTTCCTTGGCAAGCCAGTTCATACCAGACAAACATTGGGTTAGAGCAGTATTTTTTAAAAGAGAATTTAATTAAAAGAATGCTGAATTAAACCATACGCCCTCAAACAAGCTTACCGATAAGCTATCGAATAACGTAAAGGTAAAGCAGCTTAGGTATAATTTGAAATCAAACATTATCATTTTGGTTATGATTTTAAATCATACTGATATTATAACTAGAACGCAGCATCGCTTTACATGCTTTTTCACGCGCCCACTTATGGGCAGAATCATTGTCGTACTTAGGGTGCCACATCAACCAATATTTATGACTTTCCGTCTCAAAAGGCAGTGAGTGATAAGTCAGTTCAAAGTGACGAGCTAAATTTACCGCGATATGCTCAGGCACGATCATGAGATGATCGCCTTGTGACAACACATTACAAGCTGATGAGAAAAAGGGGACTTGTAATGCTACTCTTCGCTTATAACCCAGCTGCTTCAAAATCACATCAGCATGGGTATCTTTATCTCCTCCTCCGGTCACTTTAATGTGTGGAAATGCCACAATATCGTCTAAAGAAATGTCTTTTTGCTTGGCTAATGGATGGCTTGAACGCATTAAGCATACCGAAAAATCTTCCCCTAATTTCTGGCTGGAAACGCTCTCAGGCTTCTTCGGCAACATAGTGGAGGCTAGGTGAATGCCCATCTCATTCAGCGCTTCTAAATAGCTCGGCTGCCATAAGCGATAAGCCAAATTAATTTGAGGTGCGTGCTGGGAAATTTCTGCAACAATATCTGGCAATATATATTGAGCGACATAATCACTCGAAGAGAGCACCCACTCTCCCTTCCAATCTTTTGGTTCAAAGGGTTTATCATCTAATAAGTGGTCAAATTCACTGAGTAAATCGTCCAGCTTATCTTTCAGTAATAATGCCCGGTTGGTGGGAACCAGTTTATTCCCATCGCGTACCAATAAAGGATCACCACATAATTCTCGCAATTGAGCGAGCTGCCGGCTCACAGCAGATTGAGTGATATGCAAACGCTGAGCAGCCTTACTGACATGGCACTCTTCAAGTAATACATGCAATGAACGCAGCAAATTTAAATTAATGTTCCCTAGCATTAAACACCCATTACCTGAACCCATTGCCGTCTCCACTCTGGCGCGGGAAAGCTTTCAGGCCAAAATTCGACTTGTTTACTGATCAAGCCATCTTCAACCGTATGAAAAGTGATAGCTCTTTCGAAAAGCTTGCCATCAGAGACGCTCACATCCGTCACCACCTGATTACGCTCCGCCACAATGCTGTTAATCACAAACGTCCATTTGCCGCTAGCCGGATATTGAGAGTTAATTTTGGCAAAGTTTTCTCTGCCGAAAATGGTTTCATGGGACTGAGGCCATTGAACCACACAATCGATGGTCAATAACTTCGATGCCAGATAAAAATCATTCGTTTCCATGGCTGCCCAGAAGCTGAGTACCACTTCTTTTGGTGCCATCCCGTCAAAATTTGTTTCATCGGAAAAAGTATTCTGGGTGGGAGTCGAACCTTCATAAATGAAACTTGATAATAGATGGTCCGTTTCAGCTTTAGATCTCATTGTTACTCTTCACTTTTGGGAAATCTTATTGGGGAAGTATACGTTTATGATTTTTGTTTATTAAAAAACTCAGTCAAAACGGTATGAGTCATTAGGTGACGCAATTCAGGATAAAGCTGTAATTGATCACGAATTTGATTCAATCGCCCCATACTTTCAACTTCGACATACAACATCATGTCTGTTTCACCACTAATAGAATGGCACCACAATACCCCGTCAATGCTTTGAATTTGTTTCGAGTATGATTCACAATTGTGCTCACAGCTCGACATATCAAACTTCAATAGAATATAAGCGCACACATTTCTAGATTGATCTGGTTCTGCCAACTGAGTGTAGTAACCTAAAATCACTTTATCATTTTCTAATTTTTTGATTCTAGCTGTCACCGCAGATCGCGACAGATTGACATCCCGAGCAATATCGCTCACTGAACATCGTGCGTTTTCTTTGAGGATTTCTAAAATTTGACGATCGAACTTATCCATTTTATTTAAGCTTCCACTGCTTATTCTATTTCTGCCGTCTAATTTGCCACAATTCATAGCGTTAGAACAGAAAGCTCGCTTTCAAGACCACAACATATTCACGCATATTGCCTTTTCTTTAGTCAAAATGACGGAGTATTACGACGTTTCGCTAGCTGCAATATACGCTTTGAAACGGTATTCTTTCCATTCAGTGGATGCACCAAACAGTTATCACTACTAATAATCCCTATAAAGACACTCTCACAGAGACATGTACGGCATAACGGGCAAGGAAAGCGAATGGCACAACTCAAGCAAGAAATCACCCTAATCTCTGGAATAGGGCAACTCTCCACTACCCTTCTTGGGACGGGTTTATTTATGATCCCTGCTATTGCCGCGGGCATCGCAGGTCAGTTATCGCTGTTAGCTTGGCTGCTTTTGTTTGTCGCAATTTGCCCTATCGCGTTAACTTTCGCCGCTCTTGGAAAACGCTACCCGAATGCAGGGGGAACCGCTTACTTCGTCCGCCAAGCATTCAATGAACGTTTAGAAACCAGCGTCGCGTGGTTATTTGTGAGTGTGATTCCCGTGGGTGTACCTGCGGCTGTTGCGCTTGCGGGCGGATTTGCTCAGCAATTACTTCCAGCCCCTTTCAATACTTCGCTCATGGCACAATTATTCACGGTTGCCTTACTAGTCGCGGTGAATCTTATGGGCAGTAAATCTTCAGGTCGCTTACAAACCGTCATCGCTCTTTCTATTTTTACACTCGTGGGATCATTTCTCTGGAAAGCTGACATCGGAACTCAGGATATTACTTTTCCTGCCATAACTAGCGACTCTGTTTGGGCGGTAGGTGCTGCACTTGGAGTGATGTTCTGGTGTTTTGTCGGAATAGAAGCGTTTGCTCATATGGGCGAAGAATTTAAAAACCCACAGCGGGACTTCCCTATCGCGATTATCGCGGGCTGCTTTGTTGCAGGAGCCGTCTATTGGGCGTGTTCTGTCGTCATTTTAAAATTAGGCGCTTATGGCTCTCCAGAATTCGATGCCACATCCATTCCATGGGTCACCCAACAATTATTCGGTGATGGGCTAAAAGTCGTAATTAGTATACTGGGGTTCTTAGCTTGTTTTGCCAGCCTTAACCTTTATACCCAAAGCTTATCTCGTATGATTTGGGCACAAGCTAGACAGCATAGACCAAATAGCCACATGGCGAAATTATCTCGCCAAGGTGTCCCTTATGTCGCGACTTTCGCTATTGGCTTCGTGGTCTTAGTTTCTTGCACCTTTGGAGAACTGTCGGGGTTGGATTTAGAATTCTTCCTTAAACTCGCAAATGGCATTTTTGTATTGGTGTACTTACTGGCAATGCTCGCGGCTTATCAATTGCTGACAGGCGCTTCAAAGTACATCGCAGCAGTCTCATTAGTACTCTGTGTTTTAGTCTTTATGTGCCTAGGTTGGTCTATGTTGTACGCCGTTTCTATCTTCACGCTGCTATCATTACCTTGGCAAAAGTGGCTTAAAAAAACGAAGCCACAAGCTAATATCGAATAGTAATATATGCGTTAGTAGAGATGTGAGCGTTAGGTGATATTAAAGGTGGTCGCTGTAAAAATTAAGCACGCCACCTGTTAAACATTTTGAACCATAGAAGTGAAAGAGATTACTGATTACTGATTACTGATAGAAAAGTTTCGCTATCTCTTTCACTTTCGAATCAATATCTTGCAAACGAACATTTCCAAACCCAAGTACGATTCCTTGCCAAGTACGATTGGGGTTAGGGACATATTCATAGACGCCCAACGGACGCACCACAATTCCCTTTTCTTTTGCCCTTAATTTCCATTCCTGCTCAGTAATACTACCCTGCCATTTTATGGTGACATGCAAACCCGCGGCTTGGCTAATAACATCAACATCGTCAGAAAATTCTCTATTGACCGCTTCGACCATGGTTTGATGTTTTTGCTTATACAATCGGCGCATTTTCCGGATATGCCTAAGCAGATCGCCTTCACTAATGAAGTCTGCCAACGCAGCTTGAGTATGAGCAGCCGAATCTCCCGTTAACGCATCTTTAATTTCTAGGCACCGAGGTACTAAGCTTTCTGGCACCACTAAATAACCGAGCCTGAGTCCGTTAAACATCACTTTACTTAGCGATCCTACGTATAAAATCCGGTCATCGTGCCGCATTTTCCCTGCCAACCCTTGCATGCTGGTGTAAGGACGGTGAGCAAATTGGAATTCACTGTCATAGTCATCTTCTATTACCCATGACGAACTTTTGTGCGCCCACTCAATTAGCTTTAAGCGTTGTTCAGTATTTAGTGTCGTTCCCATTGGGTATTGATTACTGGGTGTCAGGTACAAACAATGGGCATCACTGGTAAGGATCGTCTCTAGGTTGATTCCTGTCTTTTCATGCACAGGCACACCTTGTCTTTGAAGTTTCAATAAATTGATAATTTTATGCATTTGAAGGTAGCCAGGTTCCTCCATTAAAATTTTGTCGCCTTGCACTAAAGTCGCCATCAAAGCGATTGAAATGGCTTGCTGCGCCCCAGAGGTAATAATGATTCGGTTCGGATCGCACTTTACCGATCGGCTACTGGCAAGGTAGTCACTTAGGGCCTCTCTTAAAGGTAGGTAGCCTTGAAGGCTTTGATTACCTGCTAAGGTTTTTCGCGTGATGTGTCTTTGCAGTAATCGTTGCCACTTCGCAAAAGGAAACTGTTCTAAATCCGGCACTCCCGGTGCAAACCCAGCATTTAAGTCAAAATTATCAGAGTCATCACCACTGCGAATTTCGTCGTGAAACGTACACTGAGTTTGTGGATTGGTTTCATTCGTTTGCTCTTTTACAAGAGAAGAAGCGTCCGTATAGAACTTGGTATGCCCCCCCGCTGCATCGCTTAAATTCAGATGAGACCCCGCGTTAAGATCAGAGTGTAAGTACTGCTCAGGCTGTTCAACCATGACAAAGTAACCCGACCCTGATTTACTCTCGATATAACCTTCGGTAACCAATTGCTCATAAGCATAAATAACGGTATTTCGGCTAACTTCTAATTCAGAAGCGAGCTTACGAGTCGAGGGTAATTTACTCCCTTTATTCCATAATCCATGGATAATTTTCTCTCTAACAGCATGAAATAAGGCACTTTGTCTGCTGTTGTATTTTTTATCTAACGTTAGGTCACCGATATCGATAGGCTGCATAACTGGATCCAAACACTCTTTAAAACTGGTTCTATTTATTGAACCAGTTAATCGCTATCTTTCTAGAAAAGCAATGAAGGAGAGCGCAATATGTTATCTAACACTAAAAGAACAGAAATAAAAAAAGGGGCGCATAAAGCGGAGTTTGACCAAGAGAAGTTGCATCAAATTATTGATGAAAGCCTCATAGCACATATTGCCCTTTCAGGAGAAAAAGGTCCCGTCGTCATCCCAATGCTGGCGTGGCGTGTCGATAATATGGTTTACATCCATGGCGCTAAAAATAGTCGGCTACTAAGAGGGCTTAAAAAAGGGGAGCAAACTTGCTTAACTTTCACGCTCTTTGACGGATGGGTACTTGCGCGCTCTGCTTTCCACCATAGTGCACACTACCGTTCTGCGGTCGTATTTGGTCAATTTTCAGTCATTGATGACAACGCCGAAAAAGATCGTCTACTGAACATCTTTATCGAGCAAATTGCCCCAGGAAGACTGGGTGATATTAGACTAAGCAACCAAAAAGAGCTGACTGCGACAGAACTACTTGCCATCCCTTTAACAGAAGCTTCTGTAAAAATCGGTAAGCATGGGGTAAATGATGATAAAGCGGATTTAGACATTCCCGCTTGGGCAGGTGTTCTTCCATACAAAACCGTTGTTGGTCCATTAGAACCAGTTTCAGGTTTGGCTGAAGGTATTCAAGAACCTGATTATTCTCAAGCTTACGGAAATCGATGGCGTAAAGATTAACAGGTCTAATTTATTCATGATGTTTACAAGTTCATGATTGATCACGTTAAATGCGATTGATATAAGAACCGAAACGTAAAGAAGGCTTGCTCTGTGAACAATGCAAGCAAGCCTATACTCGTAGATTACAGCCCTTTACACATTAGGAATGGGTCGTTCAACTTAGTTTTTATTCATTGAACTTAGTTATTATTCATTGAACTTAGGTGTTAGAAATTCAACATAAGTACTAGTCATTCAAGCGAAACCGCTCAATATATTGTTTAGGTGTTAGCCCACGGTGCTTTTTAAACATTCGATTAAAACTAGCGGTATTCGTATACCCTAAACGAGCTGACACTTCATCTAATGGGATTGAATGCCTTAATAACTCAACTGCTACATTACTCAGTACGTAGCCCATGACTGTTGAGAAATTTACACCTAACTTATGTAATCGTCGCTGAAACTGCTGTTCTGAAAGGTTCAATAGGTTGGATACTGCCGTTAACGTTGGCAACCCAAAATGACGACTGTAATTAATGACTTCATAAATCACCTTATATTCATCATCAGGATCGGGCATATTCAAGTAATCATCTAAGTCGCTAAAGCTCATTGCTAAATTGCTTTTAGAAGGGTTGGGGGATTGGTTCGTCGACAATCTTAAGTCTGTTTTTAACCAAATTTCTGTTCTTTCCTGTCCCCACTCCACACTACACCCAAAGTAATCGGTATAAAGCTTATGATTTTCACGGCTCCCTGCAATTAATACTCGCGTTGGTGAAAAATTATCTCCTAAGTATCGACGAAGCACTTTAACCATAAAAATAGCGACTCGGATACTGTCATGCACTCTGCCTTTTTCTGAATAAGAAGGGTTATCGTAAGACCATTTAATGAGCGGACCGACTTGGGCTCCTGTCAAGTACGCCCCAGATTGTAGGCAATGCAGCCCCATATTTACTCGACGAATCGTCAATGCCAAATCATGTCCCGAAAAAAACCAATGGCTAATCGGACCTATTTTTTCGATATCAACCAATGGAGCCAGTTTGAGCATTACATCTGGATCTTGAGTTGCCTCTTCTAGGCTGGCATACCATTGATCCACGACATTTACCGGAATCAAATTCATTGCATTCTGAAAAACAGATTGCGGAATACCCAGCTCGTCCACCTGTACAGAGTAGTGAACAGGAACATATTTATAGATTCCATAAATACCGAGCGTTCTCAAAAAATGAATTTTATTCTTCAATTTAACCTCAACGAATCATTAACCACCTCTCAATAAATAACAGATTACGTCAAAATATGCAGCTAATACAATTAATCTGTGTTTTTTCCACTTTTATCATTTGGTGACTTCACAATCAGCCCATCAATAAGAATATAGGATTTATCAATGAGTCTACTTAGTGTCCCATTTGTTGGAACAGGCGCAGACACTGCATTACATGTTGTCGCGGGCGTTGTGCTTGTAGCAACTATCGCAGCGGCTTGTTACGGCTTTTGGCGTTTCCATGAATTACCGATCAATAAAGCACACAGTAAAGATCATCATCAACTTGGACTGATTACTGCTCTCACATGGATTGGATTTATCTGGCACTGGGTATGGGTTATAGCCGTGATATTGGCATTTGTTGATATGGAAAAAGCCATCATCAACCTTCGTGATACATGGCATGCAAAACCAAAACCTGACACGGATGAGGAGAAGCAATCATGTTAGAAGGCTTAGCGGTATGGGCTCTATTTATTTATCTATTGCGATTAATAGGCATGCCTTGGAACAAAGGCACTAAATCCTTTGCTTACCTTGGTGGTACAGGTTGGCTGCTGTTTGTTTGGGTTGGCTTAATTAACTATACACCAATGGATCTTTCTGGCGGTTCAGTGGTGCAATCCCCACACATTCAATTGCGCCCAGACTCAACAACAGTAAAGGGTAAAACAACAAAGGTTCACATTGCGCCGAACCAAGAGGTTGTAGAGGGGCAACTTATCTACGAAATTGATGATACCAAATTCATCATTGCGAAAGATAAAGCGCAAGTGCAACTGGAATCAGCACAAGCTGACCTAGACACCGCGACCCAAGAAGTTGAGATCGCAAAAGTCAGCTACCAATCGGCCTTGGCAGACATTGAAACGTCTAAAGCTCAAATAGAATCAGCAGAAACCGATCTGTCGTTACAAACAAAAACATTAGCGCGTTATAAGCAGCAAAACAAAGTGGTGAAGCACACCATTACTGAAACCGACATTGACCAGCAAACCGCAGCGGTAGATTTAGCTAAACACAATGTGAAAACACTGCAGTCACAGCTAGGTAAAAAACAAGTAGATGCGAGTAATGCTGAGTTAAACATTCATAAAGCAGAAACCAATGTTGTTCAAAAGAAAACTGATGTTGATTCAGCACAGGCTTCATTGGCACAAGCACAATGGGACTTAAACAGCACCAAAGTCACCGCACCAACGGATGGATTTGTTACCAACTTTATTTTACGTGAAGGGCAGCGTGTTTCATTGATGCCTAGAATCCAAATGTACACCAATGAAAAATACGTGCTGATGCGAGTCAATCACCAAGCGATTCGAAACGTAAAAGTTGGACAACCGGCAGAATTCGCCACTGCGGTTTACCCTGGTAAAATTTTCACAGCAACCGTAGAAGGTATTGTCGAAGCGACAGGTGAAGCACAAGGCTCATTAATGGGCTGGGATGATTCTGTTAGGGCGACAACTGGCAAGAACCTTCAAAACAAGCACCACTTTGTGCGTTTGAAAATTGAAGAGCCAGATGGCTACGATATCCCAGTGGGAGCGGTTGGTCTTGCATGGGTAAGTGGTGAGAAGCCAATTAGCTTTATGGCGTTTTTGGATTTGATTCGCGGGATCATTATCAGAATGAAATCTCAGCTTTACTTCTTCTACTCCATTTAAAACGAAACCATTCATGGTTGCACATTAAGACTAGGTCAATATGAGTTACATCATATTGACCTTTTTTATTGCTACTCATTCCAATATTTAAACTTATCATTTCAATATATAAGCCCTACTCCACGATAACCCTCCAATAGCAATCAGATGCTCATTTGCATTTGGCAATTGCATAATGCAATAGGACTTTACTAAAACGCGACAACACCGAACAAATATGCACCAAAACACTCTGAAATAGCTGTTTTGGGGCAATTAAAAGTTGGCACGCTAACTGCAATATATAAATTGACCCTTCTTAAGCCGAGGGTCACCTAGCCAACTGACGTTGTTAGTGAACTCTCATTGTTCACACTATATATAAGCCAATTGCGGTTATTGCAATTGGCTCTTTTTTTATCTATTGATCATCAACGTCTACCCCACTACTTATCACTCGGGTTAAATCGCTCTCGTCCACTTCTCACACACCCTCACTCCTCACACACGCTCAGTGTGAAATTACTCTCGTTTTTATCTGTTAGTATCAAGCACTGTATATGACTTCGTTACACTATTCTCGTTTATGGCAGCGAGTGACCTCATGAAAACCGACTACCCAATAAAGCTTCTCCCTGTAATTCGATATTTAGAAAAAAACTTCAACGAGCCGCTCAATTTAAAGCAAGTTGCAGAGCTAGCCTGCCTGTCGCCTTATCATTTCCATAGAATCTTTAAAGCAGTAACGGGGGAAACGCTCAATGAATATATTCGAAGGCTAAGATTAGAAGCCGCAGCTAATGAGCTTTTCTATACCAAACCCAGTATTACCTCTGTCGCACTAGAATATGGTTTCTCTAGCTCTCAAAGTTTGGCAAAAGCCTTCAAACAACACTTTGCTCTTACTCCGAGTCAAATCAGAGAATGCGAAAACGTTCATGCCTTTTCAACTCTTTTGAGAAGCAGCAAGATCGGACACTCACTGCGCAAGATAGGACACGCCAGAGAAGAGGCTCATACATATACTGGAAATGAACGACACTTAAGGAGTAACAATATGGAAATTAAGACATTCGACTCTAGCCACATCGCTTATCTACGAGTCACCGGTCCTTATGGCGAAAACTATGATCCAGCACTTGGCACACTATATTCTTGGGCAGGACCACAAGGCTTAGCTGGCAATACTTCTATCTTTATTTATCACGACAACCCTGAAATTACTGCCGCCGAAAATTGTCGAACGGATTTGTGCCTGATGATCGATAAATCCATCACGCCCCCTCAAGGAATCGAAGTGAAACATTTTGTTGGAGGGAAATACGCAACCATTCGCAAAACCATTACCGATAAAGCGCAATATGGCTCGACATGGGACGAGCTCATCGCTCAAGTAGTAGACCGAGGGTTAGATACCGACGATCGCCCTTGCTTTGAACTTTACCACCACTACGACTTAGAGACAGGTCAAGCTGATGTGAGTTTCTGTACTGCTATAAAATAGCGACACAAAAAACGGCTCCCTATATTTAAAGCCCACTATAGTTATGACCCGCTATAGTTAAAGCTGCCTACCATTAAAGCTTCCTGTCACTTTTGCTGAACGAAATCGCAGCAAAAGTGGCATGAAACTGCATTAATATCATCACATCCTCTCACTTTAATTTTACAGTCATACATTCAACCTTCGATATTCAACACTTTCACACCAACCTTAATTATTAAACAACAAACATATTATTAGTAATCGTTTTCTTATTATTTTTACATAAAAATTATATTTTTAAACTGTTGTTTTTAAAAAAATAGTTTACTAA
>NZ_VTXD01000027.1 GCF_013114625.1 Vibrio sp. 99-70-13A1 | reverse complement strand
GATTAATAATTGGGTAGGGATAAATGTATTTAAAAAAGGACTTTAGTTATGTCGTTTTATAATATGGTTATTAACTTTGTTGAAAATAAAATTGCCCCAATTGCAATCAAAGTCGGTAACCAGAAACATGTAAGAGCAATGCGCGATGGTTTCATTATTGCCATGCCATTTATTATTGTGGGAAGCTTTGCCTTAGTCTTTGCTTTTCCTCCTTTTTCTGAAGACACCACGAACAGTTTTGGGCGTGCTTGGCTCGACTTTGCGAGTGCCAACTTCGATAATATTATGATGCCTTTTAATATGACGATGGGCATCATGGCGGTGTTTGTCTCGATAGGCATTGGCTATAACTTAGCTCGTGCTTATAACATGGATGGTATTACAAACGGTGCTTTGGCATTGATGACTTTCCTTTTAGTGGCTTCACCTGCTTCTGAAGGTGCGCTTTCAATGGGGCACTTGTCTGGAACCGGGATATTTACTGCTGTTATCAGTGCTTTTTTTGCGGTAGAGCTGAATCGGATCCTCCAGAAGTACAACATCACCATTAAACTTCCAGAGCAGGTCCCGCCAGCTATTGCGCGCTCATTTGAAGTGCTGATACCTATCGTTTTTGTTTATCTGACTATTTTCCCATTAAGCTTATACCTCCAAGCTGAATTTAATATGCTTATTCCGGATCTAGTCCTTGAGGCATTCCGTCCATTAGTCAGTGCATCTAATACCTTACCAGCCATCATTGGGGCGTTGTTATTGTGTCAGTTACTTTGGTTTGCTGGCATTCACGGTGCGGCAATTGTGGTTGGTCTACTCTCCCCAATTTTCCTAACCAATATTAGTGCTAACCAAGAAGCGTATTTAGCGGGTGAAACGATTCCTAATGTTTTCACTCAACCGTTCTGGGATTTTTATATTTTCATCGGTGGGTCAGGTGCAACGTTAGCATTAGTACTACTGATGATTTTCAGCCGCTCTGTGCACTTACGCAGTTTAGGACGCATGAGCTTTGTTCCTGGCATGTTTCAAATCAACGAGCCCGTCATTTTCGGTAGCCCTCTGGTATTGAATCCAACTCTATTTATACCTTTCGTTTTTGCTCCTG
The DNA here is from genome assembly GCF_013114625.1 of Vibrio sp. 99-70-13A1. Classification (GTDB taxonomy): domain Bacteria; phylum Pseudomonadota; class Gammaproteobacteria; order Enterobacterales; family Vibrionaceae; genus Vibrio. The sequence continues at coordinate 67,449 of NZ_VTXD01000027.1, read as the reverse complement.
TATTAAATGCCATTGTTGCTTATACAGCGGTACACATGGGCTTTGTCGGCATGGGCGTTTCACAAACCGCATGGACAGCACCGGCATTTTTAGGCGCTTCATGGGGCTCCGGGTGGACAATTTCTCCCGTGATATTAGTGGGTGTTTTATTAGTGATGGATCTGTTCATCTACTTGCCATTTTTCAAAATGTTCGAAAAGCAATTACTTAAGCAAGAAGGCGAAGCTGAGCAAGCGAAAAAAGAAGCTGAATCAGCGGCAGGCGCTGGCGTTACCGCTTAATTTCAATGAGCGAGTGATGGGGTTATAGCGAAATATCGCGGGGTCTGAAACCTTAACTTCAACACTCGTCTCACATCTAAGCTAACGGCTTTTGTATCAAATAATCACAGTGCAAGGCTGAGCTGACTTTCAGTATTAATCGATATTTCAGTATTAATCGACAAAATTTTGGAGTAAACAATGAGTGTTCAAGAAAACCAGAATACCCCTGTAGAAATCGATCAAGAACAAGTGGTAATGGAAATCATCGTCAACGCGGGCGAAGCTCGGAGCTTATGCTTTGAAGCATTACAGCAAGCACGGAAAGGTGAATTTGAAATCGCGAGAGAAAACATTAAGCGCTCTCGAGAGTGCATTAACAAAGCGCATCTAACCCAAACTCAGTTGATTGAATTGGATCAAGGTGAAGGGAAAGTCCCTATGACATTGGTCATGGTCCACGCGCAAGATCATCTAATGACGACGATTGTTGTCCAAGAACTCGCAACAGAAATGTTGGAAGTTCACCTTAAATTAGATAGCCAGCAACGAGAGCATGATGCCTTGGTTTCTAAACTTCAGACTGTGGATGTATAGGTGAAAATATGACAGAAACAACGAATAAAAAGCAGCAGCTTAAGGTTGCCATCATTGGTGGTGGCAGCAGTTATACCCCAGAGCTTATAGAAGGCATTATTAACCGTCATCAGAAATTACCGATTAAAGAAGTGCACTTAGTGGATGTGACTGCAGGGCGAGATAAGCTCTACATTATTGAAGCGTTGGCGAAGCGGATGATTGAGCGTTCGGGTTTAGCTATCGAAGTGAAAGCGACATTGAACCGAAGAGAAGCGATTCAAGGGGCTGACTTCATCATGACTCAATTTAGAGTCGGCGGGTTATATGCGCGAGCAAATGATGAAAAAATCCCATTAAAGTACGGTGTGATCGGTCAGGAAACCACGGGTGCGGGTGGCTTTGCTAAAGCACTGCGAACCATCCCTGTTATTCTTGATATTTGTAAAGATATTGAAGAACTGGCACCAGATGCATGGATGCTGAACTTCACAAACCCTGCGGGCTTGGTGACTGAAGCGATTCTTAAATACAGCTCAGTAAAAACCATAGGGTTGTGCAATGTACCTGTCTCAATGCAAATGATGATTGCTGAGATGATGGCTTGTAAACCTGAGCAATTATCCCTTGAATGTGCAGGTTTAAATCATTTGTTATGGGCGCATAAAGTCTGGTTAGAAGGCAAAGATATCACGTCAACCGTGCTTGAAAAAGTAGGTGATGGGGCGAATTTCAGCATGAAAAATATCTTTGAAGAACCATGGAATCCGGATTTTTTAAAGTCGCTAGGTGCGATTCCATGCCCTTACCATCGCTACTTTTATCAAACCAACGCCATGTTAGCGGAAGAGAAGCAAGCGGCAGAAAGTGAAGGCACACGAGCAGAGCAAGTGATGAAAACAGAGGCTGATCTGTTTGAGTTATATAAAGATGTTCAATTGGATGAAAAGCCGAAGTTATTGGAAGAACGAGGTGGTGCGTATTATTCAGATGCTTCACTCAACCTTGTGGATGCACTGTATAACAACCTGAATACGATCAACGTGGTTAACGTGCGTAATAATGGAGCTATTCCTGCGTTACCCAATGATGCTGTTATCGAGTGTAGTGCTGTGATCGGAAGTTGGGGAGCAAAGCCTTTGGCATTTGGTTCGTTCTCTCCTGCTATTACAGGGCTGATTACCCAAGTAAAAGCGTATGAGCAATTGGCCGTTGAAGCGGCGGTTCACGGGGATTACGACAAAGGGCTGATGGCGTTAACATGTAATCCATTGGTTCAAGATATTAATAAAGCGAAGAGTATTTTAGACGAAATATTAAAGGTGAATTATGACTACTTACCTCAGTTCTATGGCGAAAATATCAAACAAGCTGTACCAGTCTAAGCTGATTATCGTATAACATGTTATTCGCCTTGGTAGCCTTGTTTTATATGATGTATTTTAATGTAAAACTATCTAAAACAGACAAGTTATACATATTAAAAAGTACAAGCATACAAGGCTATTCTCGGTCAGCTTTCTACTGAATAACTGAATAACTGAATAACTGGATAACTGGCTAGCCGAACATAAGTGAAGGCTTGCTTTTATTTATATTGATGAGATTAGGCGCTATAAATTGCCACTGATTAAGGACATAAGATGTACGTCATATTCAATGCAGATGATTACGGTCTAAGCCAAGGGGTCAATACTGGCATTATAGAATCCTCCAATCTGGGCGTGGTTCGTTCCACTACTCTAATGGTCGGAATGGAAGCTCAGCAGCATGGGATTGATTTGCTTGCTGGCGCGCCTCAGTTAAAGCTTGGTTTGCATTTTAGGCTCACAGCCGGAGCCGCTTTGCTTCCTTCAAGCAGCCTAACTGATAGCCATGGTCAGTTTTTAAAACAAGAGCATTTTTGGCCGAGAACGCAGTTCAATGAAAACGAACTGTTTGATGAACTGACTTTGCAAATTGAGCAGTTTAAAAAGACGGGCGTGGATTTGAGCCATATCGATAGTCATCATCATGTTCATACGCACCCCCAGGTACTTCCTGTCGTTTTGGAAGTAGCAAAATTGCATAAAGTGCCAGTGAGAGGTCAAGGAAGTGTCGTGGGTGATCCCATGATCAAGCGATATCGTTTTAGTGATGTGTTTTATGGCGACGCTATCGATGTCGGCACCATTGTCAAAGAAATAAAATGGCTTCAAGCGGACACGGATGTTCTGGAAATCATGTGTCACCCTGCTCACCTTGATGAATCACTTAAAGCGCAGAGCAGTTATTATCACCAGCGCCATACAGAGTTGAACACTTTGACGAGTGAGCAGCTTCAAGAAGCTCTGCATAAAGCACAAGTAACGGTGACGGATTATTCGATATTGAACGAATAACAGCACTTACATCAAATATTAAGACTTTAGCAACCTGCCAGCTATTGCCCCCCTTTAGTCAAAAGACAAATAATACTGGCAGATTGCTATTCCACTTCAATACTTTCTATTTCAATTTATCAACGGCGCTTCATTCTGTATAAAGAATAAAAGCGCCGCTTATTAAGGTACAGAACCCTACATGGCAAGGATTAAAGACGTTGCAGAACTTGCAGGCGTAAACCGTTCCACCGTTTCTAGGATCATTAACGGTGAAGGGAAATTTAGAGCGGATACTGTTAGAAAAGTAGAAGCCGCAATGGCAGAGCTTGATTACAGACCCAGTGCTATTGCTCGTTCATTAGCGACATCATCTTCAAATATGATTGGTCTGTTGGTCACCTATTATACGGGTGGATTTTTCGGGGAGATGATGGATCAAGTACAAACTGAGCTTGATTTGAATAAGAAGTTTTTAATTACTGCGCAAGGTCATCAAACAGAAGTTGGAGAGCGAGAAGCTATCCAAAGGTTTAATGATTTACGATGTGATGGATATGTACTGAATAGCCGTCATTTAAGTGATGATGAACTCAGAGACTTAGCAAGAAAGCCCACTCCATTTGTGTTGGTCGACCGCTTAGTGGAAGGTTTAGAGTCACGCTGTGTGACATTTGATCATGTTGCAGCAGCGAAGACATCAGTAGAACATTTGATTGCTCAGGGGCATCAAATTATAGGGTGCATCTCTGGTGCAGAAAATCGTTTATCGAGCCAATTAAGAACTCAAGGGTATAGAGAGGCACTAGAACAAGCTGGTCTGTTGATATCTGAAAATCTTGAACAGGCGGGTGATTATCGCCAAGAAAGTGGTTACCTTGCCGCCAAAAAACTGTATGAAGCTAACCCTTCTATGACCGCTATTTTCTCATGCAGTGAAGACATGACATCTGGCGCAGTTCAGTTCTGTCATGAACAAGGTATTAAGATTCCAGAGCAAATTGCCTTAATCAGCTTTGATAGCATTGACCGATGCGAAATGTATTACCCTAAGGTTTCCTCTGTTCATTTTCCTATTAGTGATATGGCGCGCCTAGCGGTTGAGATTTTGATGAAACAAATCAAGAACCAAACGATTGAAGCCCACCACCAATTACCTTATGAATTAAGAATTCGAAATAGCAGTACAGTTATGCCTGAATCGATCAAAAGCTAAAGGATTCCGAGCGTTTTCAGCTTTCGGTAAATGGTATTCCGGCTGACCCCAAGTATGCGCGAAGTTTTACTGATATTGCCTTGGTTAGCTTGGTAAGTTTGAACCAAGGTGTCTTCAACGGCTGTTTTTAAGTCTGTACCTTCTGGCAATAAGCTATTGGCTTGGTTTGCTTGAAGCTGCGGTGAACATGTTTGAAATTGTGCAGCACTGGATAGTAATGAGTTACTTAGCGTTTTCAGCTGTTGAGCTAAATGATTAGGAACATGTTCTAAAGTTAACTGAGGTTCACCAGAAGAAAGCAAAGCCGTCACTTTTAGTAGGTTGTCTAACTCTCTAATATTCCCTGGCCAAGAATACGTACAAAAACGTTTCATTAGGCTAGGGCAAATACGTTGACTATGTTCAGCGTATTTTTGGTGGATAGCTTTAATGAGTGCTGGCTTGTCTTCCCTTTCTTTTAAGCTTGGTAAGTGGAAAGTCAGCCCATTTAATCGGTAATAGAGATCTTGCCTAAACTCCCCACTTTCAACTAATTGCTCAAGGTTTTTATGAGTGGCGGCAATGATCTGACAATCCACATTGATGCTTTGGTTTGACCCAACCGGCACCACGGATTTGTCTTGTAAAACATGTAATAACCGACATTGAGCTTCTAATGGCATGTCCGCGATTTCGTCTAAAAACAAAATGCCTTTGTCAGCCTGTCTTATTTTCCCTTGATAGCCTTTATGGCTCGCGCCTGTGAAGGCTCCGGGCGCATAACCAAATAATTCTGATTCAATTAAATCTTTTGGTAGAGCCCCACAATTCACCGCCACTAATGGTGCCGATTTTCGTTGGCTTTGCTTGTGTAATGCCTTAACGAATTCACCTTTTCCTACGCCGGTTTCACCAAGAATTAATAAGCTGATGTCTTTGTCGATCACTTTATTGGCTTGTTGCCAAACGTGTTCAATATGGTGGTCTCCGTGGTGTAAATCGCAAGACATAGTCAAAGCACGAGTTCGTTTAGGTGGGCGTTGCAGCTGTTGCTTTTCAAATACAAAGGAGGATTCAGACAGCGGCTTTTCGAAGAGTGATTCAATAGACTCACCCACCACCGATGCTTGTTCTAACAACTGAGAAGCGACTTGATTGTGCGCGAGTATTTGCCCTGTTTTATCAGCAATCACAATACCTTGCCAGCCACTATGTAACAGCGATTTCGCGTACGCCAAATCAATACGAATGGTGCCTTGCGGGATATGACTGAGTAACTGATTTTCGATGAGTTGAATCATGTTCTGTACAAGTAACTGAACCGTCGAGCTGTGTTGCTGCTGTTCACTGGTAATATCCAAGATACCGATCATTTGTCCTTGATGATCAAAAATGGGGCAAGCGGAGCAACTTATGAACCGATGCTGGTGGATAAAATGCTGGTCTCCAATGATGGATACAGGCTTAGCCTCAACGATGGCTGTGCCGATTGCATTGGTCCCTTTAAGTTGTTCTTGCCAGCAAGCACCAGAACTTAATGCGATTGTAGTGAGTTTTTCTTTAAACTTTTCTTGTCCCCAACTTGCCAGTATTACGCCTTCAACATCGGTCAAAATTAAACGGCTATCACTACGTGCAAACATTTGATTAAACAGAGGTAATGCGACTTGCTTGACGATTTGAATTAGGTTGGCCGAGCCATATCGGCGCTCTTTAAGAAGAGATTGAGGTAAACGAATATCTTCAGGAAGACGCCTTTGCTTTAGACCTGCTTCACTGCTGCGCCCCCAAGAAGATGAAAGCCAGTCAGAAGTGGATGTGTGCTTCAATGATGTGTTGGTTTGTTGAAGTTGCATGATCGTTCCAAGCTGTGACAGTAAGGGTGTTCCAAAGTGGGACACTTGAACACTGAGACTCGTCCTCTACCACAGTTCAAAGTTAATACACTTCAGGTTGTTATTGTTTGGTAATCATAGTTTTACATTTTATTAACAACAAGTTTTGAAGTATTGGCGTGTGATTTGCGTTGTTACTGTTGTGAGAAAAACACGGAACAACGATGTTTTAAACACATTACGTTTAAAAAACGGATTAGAAATCAATAACTCAAACAGAATTGAAAGTGGAAGGATCTAACTATGATTTATGCGCAGCCAGGTAGTGAAAATGCAGTGGTGAACTTTAAAGCTCAATACGATAACTTTATCGGTGGTGAGTGGGTGAAGCCTGTGAGTGGCGAATACTTTGACAATATTTCACCCGTCAATGGTGAACCTTATTGCCAAGTGGCACGATCTACGGAAGCCGATATTTCTTTAGCGTTAGATGCAGCGCATGCGGCGAGAGCAAGTTGGGCAAGCACAAGTGTTACTGAACGATCAAATATTTTACTGAAAATAGCCGATCGAATTGAAGCAAACTTAGAAGAAATTGCGGTGGCTGAAACTTGGGAAAACGGCAAACCTGTACGTGAAACTTTGGCTGCTGATATTCCTTTAGTCGTTGATCATTTCCGTTACTTTGCGGGTTGTATTAGAGCGCAAGAAGGCAGCGCAGCAGAGCTGGATTCAAACACCGCAAGTTATCATTTCCCAGAACCCATTGGGGTAGTCGGGCAGATCATCCCTTGGAACTTCCCAATCTTAATGGCGGCTTGGAAACTTGCGCCTGCGTTAGCGGCTGGTTGTTGCATTGTTTTAAAACCGGCGGAGCAGACTCCCACCTCTATTTTGGTATTAATGGAAAAAATTGCAGACCTTCTTCCTGCTGGTGTTATCAATGTCGTGAATGGCTTTGGTAGCGAAGCTGGTCAAGCGCTAGCAACCAGTGATCGCATTGCGAAATTGGCTTTCACAGGTTCAACTGAAGTGGGTCACCATATACTGAAATGTGCCGCTGAAAGTTTGATTCCATCAACGGTTGAATTGGGCGGTAAGTCTCCGAACATCTACTTCCCTGATATTTTCAACCATGAAGATGAGTACCTAGATAAATGTGTAGAAGGCATGCTGCTGGCATTCTTTAACCAAGGTGAAGTGTGTACTTGTCCATCACGGGTGCTAATCCATGAATCGGTTTACGATAAGTTTATTGCGAAGGTTGTGGAAAGAGCGCAAACCATTAAGCAAGGCAACCCACTGGATACCGACACGCAAGTGGGCGCTCAAGCTTCGAAAGAGCAGTTCGATAAGATCTTAAGTTACTTGGAAATTGGTCGACAAGAAGGGGCAAAAGTACTGACTGGTGGTGAAATTGCTCAGCAACCGGATGATTTGGGTAACGGTTATTATATTCAACCAACGATGCTGGAAGGCAACAACAAAATGCGCGTATTCCAAGAAGAAATTTTTGGCCCTGTTATTGCCGTAACCACCTTTAAAGATGAAGCTGAAGCATTGGCTATTGCCAATGATACCGAGTATGGCTTGGGTGCTGGGGTATGGACTCGTGATGCAAACCTAGCGTATCGAATGGGGCGTAAAATTGAAGCTGGACGTATTTGGGTGAACTGCTACCACGCTTATCCTGCGCATGCGGCATTCGGTGGATACAAGAAGTCAGGGATTGGACGCGAAACTCACAAGATGATGTTAGATCACTACCAAAACACCAAAAACTTATTGATCAGTTACGACACTAACCCTCTTGGCTTTTTCTAACCAACAGCTTTAATAACTGGTTGCTTTAACCGCATTTTTTGTAAAAGAAGTGGTGGTAACTCTAGAATAACAACACAGTTGGCTTAACTAACTAAAAGCGCCACATTCGTATGAAGTGGCGCTTTTCTTTTATAGATAACAATGGAGGCTCGAACTATAAGTCGGTTTGAGAAAAGAAGATTTCTTGCTTCTTATGAAGCCCGTGATTCCCTTCGACTTTAACTTTCTCTAAGCCTTTTTTACCGACCAATGCCTGAACCATTTGGCGGTTAAATGGGAAGTTCTTCTCGTCTTCAATAAACTCATTCACTGAAATCCACTTAGCTTCGGCGATTTCATGAGTATCTTGAATGTCGATGTCTTGAGAGTCTGCCGTTAGGTGGCAAATGAAGTACAAGTTCGATTTACCAAATTGGTAAGGGTGCTTAGTTGTCATGCCTACCACCGACTGAAATGTGGCTTTCACGCCAGTTTCTTCCAGTGTTTCCCGAATGATGGATTCTTCAATGTTTTCTGCTAATTCAATGTGTCCACCAGGCAGCTTATAACCTGTCATTCCGTGTTCTTTAATGATGAGAAGTTCATGATTATCATTGGTAATTAACGCGCCAGCCCCAAGAGTGTGAGTAGGGATGAAAGGCACAAAAGAGACCGAGTCGGATTTATGAATCAGTGTAATTTCAGTTTCGAGACAATTGTGAAAAACAAACCCAGCTTGAGTCGCCAAAGGAATCAATTGGGATTGAGATATCGGCAAGCTAAGCCAAGTGATCCCTTTGTGGTTGTCAGATGAAAACTGCAAGATTTCAGCCAGTTCTTGTTCGAACAAATGAGTGTCGTTTGGCACGCTTTCCTCATCGATAATGATGCCGTTAAATTTATCGAGAATGAATTCCACTGACTTTCCTTATCTTCTATTTATGAGGCTTAGGCGCTTTTTAAATACTCTAAGGTATCCGTTAACGAAGGCAATATCGTATGACCTAAAGCTTTGACTTCATTACATGGCTTTACTAAATCCGGGACTTGGAAGGTCATCATATTGGCAGCTACGGCTGCGCGAGTGCCATTGTTTGAATCTTCAAATGCGAGGCATTTTTCTGGATCGATCCCAAGGCGTTCAGCAGCCAGCAAATAGATTTCAGGGTGAGGTTTGCCATTGGTAACTTCGCAGCCAGTACTTAAAGAGGTGAAGTAGGAATCCAGCCCTGCCAATTTGAGCTTTACCTCAGCAAGATCAAGCTGTGTAGACGTTGCTACCGCGATAGGAATGTTGTTAGATTTGAGCCATTCAAGAAGCTCGACAACGCCTTCTTTTACGGGAATCGCTTGGTGTTTGACTATGTCACTGTATCGAGTGCGCCACTCGTTATTCAGCGCTGGGTAATCGAGATCTTTGCCGTAGCCATTACGGAAAATTTGCTCAATCGTTTTTGCATTACAGCCAATAATGTTGAGATACACGTCTTTTAAAAACGGGACGCCTTGGGCTTGGCACGCTTCTTCAAAAATACGCATACAAACACGTTCGGTGTCGAGGAGTAATCCATCCATATCAAAGATGGCTGCTTGGAAATTCATGGGGCGACTTCTTTCTCAAAATTCTGTGAAGCCCGCATTCTTACATAAGCCTAGTTCATCTTCTATCACTGAATTGTTAGAACTTTCAGTTAAATTACCGGAGCCTTTATTAATTTCGTAGAGTCTCCAGTTGATTTCGCAGAGCCCTTAGTTGATTGAGTTTAGCCTTCAGGTGAATCAGTAGAACCAACCTGTGCGAAACGAAACGCCTACTATGACAAAGCAAATCGATAAAATGGTAACGGGAATAATATGCCAAGCCATGGTTTTGAGAGTGTCAGGTGATAAGTTGGGTATGACTCTAAATCTCGCGTTTAAGGCAAAGCAAAAAGTGATGAACAAAAGAGAAAATTTAAGCCAAAGTACGTGAGTGATGGGGTTCGAAAAATCTGTCCATTGAGTAAAGTCTGGCAACATATGAAAGGCGAGCATTATGCCTGTGACGATTTGGGTCACGAGTGCTGGCATCCCAATTTTTTCATAGACAGATTCAAACTTGAGTAATTCTTCTGGTGACCGCTCTTTGAGTACTCGGGGCAGTACGACAACTGAAAGTACGATATGCCCACCAGTCCAAATGGTGGCGCCCAATACGTGCAGTAATAGCAATATTCCAAACATAGTTAACTCACTTTAGGAAATGATAACTCACCTTATACTAATGAGAATCATTTCCAAATGAGCCAGGTCAAACTTACTGGCTATTTATAAAAGTATTGATTGGTATTGTGTGCGTGAATATATAGACAGGCTCGCGAGTGTGGGTTACCTAATGTAACGAGCATTAATACTCACATACCAGTGTTGCAGTTTTCCATCGGATTTTTCAATCCACAGATCATTCGTGTACTGCTCTATTTTCCCGTTAACACTGAGTGAAAATGTGTTCTCATCGAATTCGCCCAGTTTGGCAAACTTATCCGTGGTGATAAGGAAAGGTTCCATTTCTTTAATATCACTCACGTCGGAAACCACGTAGTAATGGTAAGTAAATGGCATGCTGGCATCGTTTGGGTTTTTTCGGTAAGAAACCAACTTAAATGGCTTGGTTAAAGGTACGTCGAGTACTTGTTTATCCAAAATTGAAGGGGTAGGGATAAACAGCCAAGCGGTAAATAAACCACTGAGTAATACGACAACGAAGAAAAGAACTTTTGCCGTTTTTAGTGCGAGTTTTGTATTCATTGCAAACCTTGCTGTATAGCAACCATTACTAATAGGGTGACAGTAACATCAATAAAAATAAGGTTGCTATGGTAACAGGTTTTTATTCCAAGCTTACTTGTTTAAGTAGGCGGCGTGGAACTCAATATGATCGCTGATGAAGGTAGAGATAAAGAAATAGCTGTGGTCATAACCAGGCTGCATACGTACTTCTAAATCTGTATTGTTCACTTTGGCCGCTTCTATCAATTGCTCTGGTTTTAGCTGCTCTATTAAGAAGTTATCCGCTTCACCTTGGTCAACTAAAATTGGAAGTTCAATGCTATGTTCTTTCATCAATTCTGAAGCGTCATACTGCTTCCAAGACTCAATGTCACTGCCTAGATATTGGCTGAACGCTTTTTGCCCCCAAGGGCATTGCATTGGGTTACTGATCGGGCTGAATGCTGAAATAGAACGATAGCTATCCGAATTTTTGATACCGATGGTCAATGCGCCGTGCCCACCCATGCTGTGTCCTGAAATAGACTTGATAGCCGTTACTGGAAAGTAAGCTTCAATTAACGCTGGAAGTTCTGTCACGATGTAGTCATACATATGGTAGTGATCATTCCACGGTGCTTGAGTTGCGTTTAGGTAAAAACCCGCCCCTTGACCCATATCGTAACTTTCATCATTTGGCACATTTTCACCGCGAGGGCTAGTGTCTGGCGCGACTATCGCAATACCTTGCTCGGCAGCCGCTTTGAAAGCATTGGCCTTCTGCATAAAATTTTCATCTGTGCAGGTTAAACCAGACAGCCAGTATAAAACGGGTACTGGATTTTCTTTGCTTGCATTAGGCGGTAAAAAAATTGCAAAACGCATATTGCAGTTAAGAGTGGCAGAGTGGTGGCTGTATTGTTTGTGCCAACCGTCGGCAACTTTTGCTTGGCTGATATTTTCGATAGACATGATGATTAAGCCTTTGATATTGGAATAGCCGCTCTTAGAGAAGAACGGCTATTAGGTAAAGCGAAGTTAGGTTGTTTGCCTATATCTAGGTCACTGACTTCTGCTTGAGTGACTTAGCTAAGCTTATGTTACTTAAACCTGTTTAGACTATTTATCCATGTGTAGAACAGTACGGATAGACTCACCTTTGTGCATTAGGTCGAACGCTTCATTTACGTCTTGCAGACCCATAGTGTGAGTAATGAACTCTTGTAAGCCAAACTCACCCGCCATGTAACGGTTTACGATTTCTGGAAGCTCAGAGCGACCTTTAACACCACCGAAAGCAGAACCACGCCATACACGCCCAGTCACTAGTTGGAATGGACGAGTTGCGATCTCTTGACCAGCACCAGCAACACCGATGATCACTGATTCGCCCCAACCTTTGTGACAGCATTCAAGTGCTTGGCGCATTACATTTACGTTACCAATACACTCGAAAGAGTACTCAACACCGCCGTCTGTCATCTCAACAATCACTTCTTGAATCGGCTTGTCGAATTTCGTTGGGTTGATGCAGTCAGTCGCACCAAGCTGTTTTGCTAGCTCGAATTTGCTTTCGTTGATATCAACACCGATGATGCGGTCTGCACCAGCTATGCGAGCACCAATGATTGCAGAAAGACCGATACCACCAAGGCCGAATACAGCAACGTTGTCGCCTTTTTCTACTTTAGCTGTATTTAGTACCGCGCCCATTCCTGTAGTTACACCACAACCAAGAAGACAAACTTCTTCAAGTGGTGCGTCTTTAGATACTTTTGCTAACGAGATTTCTGGAAGTACTGTGTACTCAGAGAAAGTCGAGCAGCCCATGTAATGGAAAATTGTTTCGCCATTGATTGAGAAACGGCTCGTTCCATCTGGCATTAAGCCTTTACCTTGAGTTTCACGTACTGCTTGGCAAAGGTTTGTTTTGCCAGACTTACAGAATTTACATTCACCACATTCAGCGGTGTAAAGAGGGATAACATGGTCGCCAATTTCAACGCTTGTTACGCCTTCGCCTATCATTTCAACAATACCGCCACCTTCGTGACCTAGGATTGATGGGAAGATACCTTCTGGATCGTCACCTGATAATGTGAATGCGTCAGTGTGACATACGCCAGTCGCGACGATACGAACAAGAACTTCACCAGCTTTAGGAAGTTGAACGTCAACTTCTTCCATTTTAAGAGCTTCACCGGCCGCCCAAGCAACCATAGCTTTAGATTTAATATGCGTTTGACCAGGTTTAATTTCGATTGTCATTGGATGCTTCCTATATATATCAGTACAGCGGATAACTGTGCAATTAGCTTCAACCCGTTAAGAGTAGTTGAGCTTAATTGTTTCCGCTCTCTCGTTTTGTTGGGGCTAGTATAGAGTTTTGTATTAATTTGATAATCCCTCAAAATTGAAAATGATTATTACATATAAGTAATAATTGCCAGGATTGAACAGAAACCTAGAAAGTAAGAAGTAAGAAGTAAGAAGAAAAAGTAAAGACACAGAAGCTTATGAATAAGGGTAATGAAGTGCTTTCTTAAAAGATAAAAGAAACTAGACAAAAAACGATAATAATCGGATTTATTATCACTTGTTTAATCGACAATATATAAAATTTAAACAGTATTTCTATATCCGTTAAATTTAATTTTTGTAAATTAAATAAATATTATCGATACGATTAAATACATTAATCAATCGTGAATTAAATAGTGTTGATATTATTTAAGTATTTGATTTTATTATTTATGTTTTGTCATGGTTATTTTAAATGACACGGATTAAATGCAATGATAGAAAATCAAATTTCTATGTTTATATAACGCATCACACTATTGACCTATAATACTACAAATTAAAATTTTCTACGGATAATATGCTCTTCAGATATTAATAATAAAGAAGACTTATACATGGAACTCAATACTCTGATCGTAGGAATTTATTTCCTTTTCCTTATCGCAATAGGTTGGATGTTTAGAACGTTCACCAGTACAACCAGTGATTATTTCCGCGGGGGCGGTAACATGCTTTGGTGGATGGTTGGCGCGACTGCGTTTATGACTCAGTTCAGTGCTTGGACCTTCACTGGCGCAGCAGGTAAAGCGTATGCCGATGGTATGGCTGTCGCGGTTATTTTCTTAGCGAACGCCTTTGGTTACCTGATGAACTACCTGTACTTCGCTCCGAAATTCCGTCAACTGCGTGTAGTCACGCCAATTGACGCAATTCGTATGCGCTTTGGTAGCTTCAACGAGCAAGTGTTTACTTGGTCTGGCATGCCGAACAGTATTGTTTCTGCGGGTATTTGGCTAAATGGCTTAGCGATTATCGCATCGGGCATCTTTGGCTTCGATATGACGACAACCATCGTTCTAACTGGTCTTGTTGTACTTGTGATGTCGGTGACAGGCGGTTCATGGGCGGTTATCGCGTCTGACTTCATGCAGATGGTTATCATCATGGCGGTAACGGTAACGTGTGCTGCGGTGGCAATCGTGCAGGGTGGCGGCGTTACTGAAATCATCAACGACTTCCCAGTAGCTGAAGGCGCGTCATTTGTTTCTGGTAACAATCTGAACTACGTAAGCATCTTCGGAATTTGGGCATTCTTCATCTTCTTCAAGCAGTTCAGTATTACCAACAACATGTTGAACTCTTACCGTTACCTAGCGGCAAAAGACTCAAAGAACGCGAAGAAAGCGGCTCTGTTAGCATGTATTCTGATGACCATCGGTCCAATCATTTGGTTCATGCCACCTTGGTTTGTCGCTGGACAAGGCATTGACCTTGCGGCGCATTACCCAGATGCAGGTTCTAAAGCGGGCGACTTCGCTTACTTATACTTCGTAGAGCAATACATGCCAGCAGGTATGGTGGGGCTTCTAATTGCAGCGATGTTTGCGGCAACCATGTCTTCAATGGACTCAGGTTTAAACCGTAACTCAGGTATCTTTGTTATCAACTTCTACCAACCGATTCTTCGTCCAAACGCGACAGAGAAAGAGTTGATGGTTGTGTCTAAGTTGATGTCTTCGGTCTTTGGCATCGCTATCATCCTTATCGCACTGTTTATCAACTCGCTGAAAGGTTTGAGCTTGTTCGACACCATGATGTACGTTGGTGCATTAATTGGTTTCCCAATGACGATTCCAGCATTCTGTGGTTTTTTCATTAAGAAGACTCCGGACTGGGCAGGTTGGGGCACGTTAGTGGTTGGCGCGATTGTGTCTTACATCGTAGGCTTCGTGATTACCGCTGAAATGCTACAAAACTGGTTCAACCTAGAGCCGCTAACAGGCCGTGAATGGTCTGACTTGAAAGTTGCAGTAGGCCTGATTGCGCACTTAACGTTTACAGGCGGCTTCTTCATTCTGTCGACAATGTTCTACAAACCACTAGAAGCGTCTCGTCAGAAAGATGTTGATACCTTCTTCAACAACCTTGCGACGCCATTGGTTTCTGAATCAACCGCGCAGAAGAAACTGGATAACAAACAACGCCACATGTTGGGTTCACTGATTGCAGTGTCTGGTGTGGCAGTAATGGCGATGTTTGCTCTACCGAACCCATTCTGGGGAAGAATGATGTTCGTACTGTGTGGCGGTATCGTGTTTATCGTTGGTCTGATGCTGGTGAAAGCTGTGGATGACTCGGTGGAAGATGCGAAAGAGGACGACTTGAAAATTTAACTCCCCCTCAATAAAACTCGACAAAAGAGAACGATAATTCAAATGGCTGAGCATTACTGCTCAGCCGTTTTTTTCTACATACTCCATAATTCTGTCTGCTGCTGTTTCTTCTTGTTTTGCTTTGTGTATCCATCTTTCTGTTTTATGCCTTTCTTATGCTTTTTTCTAGGTGCTGTAATAAAGTAAATTAATTATTTTGAACGATTGTTCAAAATAATACTTGAACAACTGTTCACGATTGAATATATTACTTCCACACCAACGGAGACCAACCAGTAAACGCCTCCGTTTTTGAACTCAATTATTTAAGAATCGACAGGATATTTATCATGACTAACTTCATCAAACATTCAGTAGAAAGCGCACCAGAGCAAAGCAAAAGTATTCTAGAAGGTGCCAAAAAGCAGATGGGCGTGGTTCCTGGTTTGTATAGTGTTATGGCTGAATCACCAAATACTTTGAAAGCGTACACTCAATTACACCAACAATTTAATGACTCGTCTTTTGATGCTGAAGAGCTCACCGTGGTATGGCAAACCATTAACGTTGAACACGAGTGTACGTACTGTGTTCCAGCTCATACGGGTATCGCACATTCAATGAAAGTGGACCCAGCATTAACGGAAGCGCTACGTAACCAAGAGGCTATGCCAACTGAAAAGCTACAAGCACTGCATGACTTTACGTTAAGCATGGTTCGTAATCGCGGCAATGTGGCAGACAGTGAAATGGAAGCATTTTTTGCAGCAGGGTACGGTCAGCAACAAGTATTAGAAGTGATTCTTGGCCTGTCGCAAAAAGTGATCAGTAACTATGTAAACCACGTAGCGAAAACACCAGTAGATAAAGTATTTGAACAGTTTGCGTGGAGCAAATAAGTCCCTTGATAGAGTGATTTACTCTTTCAAAAAGTAGCTTAGGCTCATTAGATTGACGCTTGAAACTCCCTGACTAATTAAATTTAGGCAGGGAGTTTTTGTTTTGTGGAAGACAGTCCAACCAAAAATTCTCATTTTTTGAAATATCTCTTGATCTCAAGTTAACTTGAAGTTTTATGATGCTGACATTGGTATGGTTCACAAGCGAACTGATCACTTATCGAAAATTTCTTGAGGGATACAATGAATAACAGTGACTTTGATAGCTACCTAACAAGAGTAGGGCTGACTTCAAAACCGGCATTAACCGTGGAAGGGTTGAAGGCTTTACATCATGCTCAGCATAGAAAAATCCCATTCGAAAATTTTGATATAGCTTTAGGACAAAGTATTTCACTGAGTGATGAAGATCTCATCAATAAACTGATTCATAAAGAGCGTGGTGGTTATTGTTTTGAACTCAATGGTCTTCTTTTGAAAGCTTTGAAAGCGACTGGCTTTGACACGAGAGCATTATTGGGAAGAGTACATTTAGCTGGTGAACCAACCGGAAGAAGCCATCAAGTCAGTTTAGTTAATCTGGAAGACCAGTTGTGGATTGTGGATGCGGGCTTTGGTTCTCACACGCCTCGCTCCCCTTTGCCTTTAGTCACTGACAAAGAGCTTTCAACCGACATTCAAACGTTTCGTTTTATTGAAACTGAGCAATTTGGATACATGTTGCAAGTGAAACTGCCTGACGATAATGATGGTTTTATTTGGCAAAGTTTATACAGCCTTGATATGACTTATGTCTGCGAAGCAGATAAATCATACGGTAATTTTTATGTGTCTAATAACCCTCAATCATTGTTTGTGACTTCACGCATTGCGGCGTTTCCTATTGAAAATGGCATTGTGACTCTTTTTAATCACACCTTGAAAAAGGTAGTAAATGGCGTCACGGAAGAAACAGTGTTAGAAGAAGATGAGTCTTACCTAGAAGTACTCAAGACTCAATTTGGTATTAAACTTGAAGCTTCATTTTCAGATCTAAAGCCGTTAGCAACTGACTAATTATTTGATGTCTAAATGTCTAAATTTTGATGTTTAAGTTTCTAACCTGACTAACAAAAACGGGTATGTCGTAATCGGACATACCTGTTGTCGTATAAGCCAATCGCCACAATCTTATTGAAGACGTAACATCCTCACAGCTCATTCTTTCCTATTGTGTTTAGGTTTTTCCTCTGAGGTTTTATGTTACGTTTTCTTTTTTGCAGCTTTTCGTTAGTGCTGCTTTATCCAACCGCAATTGATTTATATCTCGTGGGTTTACCGCAAATAGCGGCTGACTTACACGCCTCTGAAGCTCACCTTCATATCGCCTTTTCTATTTATCTCGCAGGTATGGCTGCCACTATGTTGTTTGCTGGGAAATTAGCAGACACGATTGGCAGAAAGCCAGTAGCCATTGTAGGCGCAGTCATATTTTCTATCGCCTCTTTTACTGGGGGAAATGCAGAGAACGTCGAGTTTTTTTTGATTGCTCGATTTGTGCAAGGAATTGGGGCTGGCTCTTGTTATGTTGTGGCTTTTGCGATTCTGCGGGATGTATTAGACGATAAAAAACGCGCGAAAGTCTTGTCGATGTTAAATGGTATTACTTGTATTGTCCCCGTTCTTGCGCCTGTTCTTGGTCATTTGATCATGACGCAATACCCATGGCAGAGCTTGTTTGTCACTATGACTGGAATGGGCGTAGTGGTGACGGCGCTATCTCTGTTTGTTTTAAAAGAGACCTTATCAAAAAAGAGTCCTTCAACAAATATTTCTTTGGCTAAGGGGATGCCGCACCAAAGCAGTTCGAAAGATAACGTGAATTATGATCTGCCAGCCGATGATGCTTGGAAAGTTGAATCCTTCAAAACCTCTTTCTTTGTTAGCCGCGTGGTCATGACATCTTTGGCTGTGACCGCAATTTTGACCTACGTGAACGTCTCTCCCATGTTATTGATGAACGAAGTAGGTTTAGATCGAGCTGGCTATTCCGCCGTTATGGCTGGCACGGCGTTCGTCAGTATGCTGGTGTCTTTTTCTGCACCATTTGCACTGTCTATTTTTAAGCAACGCACTCTAATGGTGGCGGCTCAATTATTACTGATAAGTGCGGCAAGTCTAGTGACTATATCCTTTAGTTACCAACTTGGTCACGCCGTCACCTTCATCGGTTTTGGGCTCGTATCTGCTGGTTTCTCTTTAGGTTTTGGCGTCACAATGAGTCAAGCATTGAGCCCTTATTCGAAGCGAGCAGGTTTTGCGAGTTCTATTTTGGGCGTTGCACAAGTGTGCACTTCGGCATTCTATATCTGGTTTATGGGTGTGATCGGAGTGAGCGCTTTGGGAATGCTAGCGTTTATTCTTGCTGGTGGTGGCGTTATTAGCTTGGCTTTAATACTATGGATACGTCCATCTCGCACTCAAAATGACTATGAAGAAATCACTCGCACGTCTTGATTTGAATTTACTGTTCACTTTGCAATTGTTGCTGCAAGAGCAAAGTGTTTCTAAAACGGCAAAGAAGCTGAATGTCACCCCCTCAACGGTCAGTAAATCACTCACTAAATTGCGAGATTGGTTTGAAGACCCGCTATTTGTCAAAACGCCTCAAGGGTTAACTCCAACCCCTTTGGCAATGAGTATGGCGCATGATCTACAAGATTGGTTGCAAATCGGCAGCCAAATCTTGACAAAAAGAGGGGATGAAACGCCTAGTGACATTTCCTTGAACTTGGAAGTTGAGTCGCCTCTTTTCTTGATTATGTTGAATGATCTACTGAAAGAAACCTATCAAAGATACCCCAATGCAAAAGTTAAAACGCGCAGTTGGGATTATGACTCGATTGATGCTTTAGTGCGTGGAGAATCAGATATTGGTTTTTCAGGAAGAGAAACACACCCAAGATCGAAAGAGTCGCTGAATGCACTGCCTTACTTTATTGATTTTGAAGTGCTATTTCATGACATGCCCGTCGTTTATCTTCGAAAAAATCACCCCGCTTTACAGCAAGAATGGAATCTAGACACGTTTTTAAGCTACCCGCATATCAACATTGTGTGGGAGAAAAGTGAGACGTGGGCGTTAGATGAAGTGCTGATTGATCTTGAGCGGAAGAGAAACATTGCATTGACGATGGCGAGCTTTGAACAGTCACTGTTTATGACCGCGCAACCTAACCATCATATGATGACCACTGCTCCCCAATATTGTTTGAAATATACCGAGCAATTGCACCCAGATTTGGTGTGTATGCCCATTCCTCTTAGTGATGAACACAAAGAGAAATTACTGATTCCTTTTACTTTGCTATGGCACAAAAGAAACGCTTATAACCCAGTGATTATTTGGCTAAAAGAGACCATTAAATCTTTATATCAATGTTAGCTTTAGCGGATAGTATCAATGTAAAAGTTCATTAAATTTAGGCATTCTTCAGATGTAAAAATGGCGGTTATTTAATGTTCTCAACTAAAAAGAGCACTAAATAACCGCCATTTTTTATTGCTGCTCGATATTTTACGATTCTAATGAAGGCTCATTAAAATCGTAAAATGGGTCGATTAAGCACTTTTGTCCATCAAGCAAGCATAAGCCGTTGTGAACGGTGCTTCTTGGTATTGCTTAAGACCTGTTTCTTTAAACTTCATCATTAATGGATGACGTTTAAGATTTTCTTTAATTTTAGTTGGAGCAACTACCGTGACATCAAGACCGTCAATCAGTTGAATCGCTGCTTCAAGTTTGAAACCAAAACCACCGCCAGCAAATTTGCCTTTAGTTTGACGTTGGCGAATAACAACCTTGTCTACTTGGTAATCTTCCATAAGTTTTGCAAAAGAAAATTGAAAGTCTTTCATTTTCTGTGTGTCGTTTGCATCACCAATAGAAACCTTCGAAACTCGGCAGTCTGGAATGTTAAATACACCGTCAGAAAGCGAAAGGAGACAGATGATTGCATCATTGCCTTTAATTTCAACACCACAAATTTTCATGCTTTTACCTACTTATTTTTGAGCCGTACATTATGAGGCTATTTAAGTGAGTTCACCAGTTTTACTGCATTAGCTTAACTGATACTGACTATAATTAAATCAATTGATTGAAAATTGCACACCTATTGAAATGTTGAGAGAAATGTACCCCCAAAGGTTTTTACTGCTAGGCTTATATTGCGGTCTCTGATTTGAGTGTTACATCTCAAATACCTAGCTATAAATACGCCTTGTACGGTATATTATTGCAACTAATTTCCTATCCCTAACTTATGTGGTTGTAGAGCCTTTATGAATATCAACAATATTTCCATTAAGAGTAAAATCGCGATCCCTCTGGTCGTTATTGTTGTTCTGTTTTTTATGGTGACAGTACTTAACGTTGTTAAGTCTAATGAACAGGCAGCAATAAACCACGAACTGAATAATGTGGTGCAACCCGTACTTGAAAATATCGAAGATGGCTATCGTGATATTTACCAAGTGATTGCCGCGGCTCAAGGTTTATTACTGGCTCAAGATGATGCGGCGATTGCTTATCAACAGCATGAATTCAAAGACAATGCTTATAAAATTGTTCCGAGATTTGAAAGCATCCAACAATTGTATGATGCTGATGTTCTCAATTCTTCTTCGCGTGGAGAGCTAACAAGGCTTGTAAAATCAATGCGTAATTGGGTCGTTTTACATGAGCCAATGTTCAATAACCCGCAAAACGTACATGCGTACAATACTGAGAAGTCACAAGCGATTGATAAAGAATTTACTACCATTCGTGAGCAATTGATTTCAATTCGTAGCCTGATTGAAGAGAAGCAGATTGCTTTGCGCCAACAAGCGGATGATTCTATTCAATCTAGCAAGCTGACGTTAGAAATAGGTATCGGTGTGGCGTTCTTTGCGGCAGTGTTCGCGATGTGGTCGTCCAATCGTTTCATTATCAAACCTATTCAAAATGTTGAAAAAGCGATGAATGAAATTGCTTCCGGAGATGGGGATTTATCTCAACGAATGACGGTGGATGGGACTGATGAAATTGCCCGATTAAGCGGCGCGTTTAATGAGTTTGTGAGTAAGATTCATATCACAGTTGAGCAAGTCATTTTTGCCTCTAATGCGGTGCGTGCTGAGATGGAAAACATCAAATCATTAACGCAAAGCGTAGCGGAATTCTCTGCCAATCAACAGCAAGAAAGTGAAGTGGTTGCGGCGGCTGTCCATGAAATGCAGGTGACCAGTGAAACGGTAAGTCACAATGCTAATGATGCAGCAACGGCTAGTAATAGTGCCAATAGTGAAGTGGAATCTGCCAATAACACTCTTGGGTCAACAGTGACTTCAATTGAGCAATTGGCGACAGATATTGACCGAGCAAGCAGTGTTGTGCATGAATTGGATAGCGATGTGAAGAATATTGCCTCCATTTTGGGTGTGATCAAAGGCATTGCTGAACAAACGAACTTGCTGGCGTTGAATGCTGCCATTGAAGCTGCACGTGCAGGGGAACAAGGGCGAGGCTTTGCCGTGGTAGCTGATGAAGTTCGAGCTTTAGCGAGCAAAACGCAAGAAAGCACGGGTGAAATCGAGTCTATGATTGAGCGCTTAGAAGCTGGAGCCAAGCAAGCCGTCGGTGTGATGAATGAAAGTAAGCAGAGCAGTGAAAAAACCATAGAGAAAGCGGAAACTGCGGCTTCTTCTCTAAGTGAGATTCGAAGCTCTATTGGCTTAATGAATGATATGAACACACAAATTGCAACTGCCGCTTCTCAGCAATCTAATGTATCTGAAGACGTGAACCAAAATGTACAGAGAATTACGGAAAGCACAATGCATATGGTTGAAATGGCAAGCAGTGCTGAAAACGCATGTATGGCATTAGCGGAGCAATGTGAGTCACTGGATTCACTCGTATCTCAGTTTGAAGTCTAGTTTTTAAAAGCTAAAAGCTAAAAGCTAAAAACGGATAGCTTAAAAGTTTAGTTCTTGAAATTTGGATGCCAGTATTGTGTATCTGAATTTTGAAACTAAGCTTTTTTTGGTTTTGGTTTTGGTTTTGGTTTTGGTTTTGGTTTTGGTTTTGGTTTAGCGATTTTTATCTGTGACATGTTGACTGACAAGGCTCGCGAACTTTTCTATACCGATGCGCCACTCTTTTGTATCTTCAAAGTTTGCCACGCTCATTCGAACGCAATTTTTATACTGCTCTTTTGTGCCGAATACGGTACCCGGAAGAATGATGATTTTTTGCTCTTGGCATTCACGATAAAGAACGGAGCTATCGACCTCAAAAGGCAAAGTTAACCAAACGAGATACGAGCCTTGAGGGCGAGTTAAATTAAAACGGTTTTCTAAGTTCGAAAATTGGTTTAATGATTGCACCAAATAATGGGCAAAACGCTTTTGGTTGTGCTGATACACGCGGCGCATTTTGGTTAAATGGCTGCGATACTTTCCTGTAGTCAAAAACTCGCCGACGGCTGACTGCATTAAATTTAAGCTTCCCATACTTTCACAAATCAAATGTTTCTCAATTTGCTTTTGATAGCGCTCTGAAATGATCCAGCCGATTCTGAGCCTTGAATCTAGGGTTTTAGATAGGGAGCTGACATAAATGACTCTACCTGTTTTATCCAGCGCCTTTAAAGCGGGAAGTCCGCTGTCTGCGCTTAATCCACCAAACACATCATCTTCAATAATAGGGATATCTTCACTGTAGCTGAGCAATTTTTTCCTATGCTCTAGAGGCATTCTTGCGCCTGAAGGGTTCGTGAAGTTAGGCGTGACAATAATGGCTTTCACAGGCCACTTTTGTATCGATTTTTTAAGCTCTTCTACATCAATTCCGTAATGGTCATTACTGGGTATTTCTAATACTTGTAAGCCTAACGATTCAAGCAATAATAAACTTCCGAAATAGCAGGGAGACTCAATCGCCACTATGTCTCCGGGCTGAGTCAGTGCTCGCAACGCAAGGCTGATACCTTGCTGTGCTCCATGAGTAATCGCCAAGTCACTTTTAGCGGCATTAATTCCCATACTTTGACTGATTCGCAGTAGCTGTTGAATCAGTAAATCGTTGCCTGGAGGCAGTTGGTAATGGCTTGGGATTTGGCTTTGCATTCGGCTATGCCTGCCGACTTCAGCGTATAAACTTTTAATGGCATTCGAATTGGTGTTGGGATGGGCAGATCCAGTTGGCAGAATAGGCTTTCCCTCAGGATAGCTGAGTACCGACTTAGAGAGAGACAGTAAATCAACCTTGCTCGGTTCGACAGGAATGGCTGGTTGCTGAGTCAAATTTGGTTTCACTCGATACCCAGATTTAGCAACCGAATAAATGATCCCAACGGCTTCAAGTTCTTGGTAGGCTCGGATGACGGTGTTTTTGCTTACGTTGAGCTGCTGACTTAAAAGCCTGATCGATGGGAGCTTATCTTCAGGCATGAAAACCCCTTTCTCTATAGAAAGTAATAAATGATTTTCAACTTGATGGTACTTACTCTTCGAATTCATGCCTTTCCTATTTTTACGTGTCTACTCATTTCCTAACATGCCATAACCATTGTCATTGCAATCACCGTATCTAAAACCATAGCTAAAACCATAGCTAAAACCAAAACGCTTATTACACTGCAGAAGTTATTTGCAACGTATCGTGTGAATTACTTTACCGCGCCTCTCAATTTAATTCTCAAATCTGTACCCAAAAAATTGATTAAATCTGTATCTTTTAAGTTTCTTGTACCCAATTAAAGTAGCTGCATATTCCATCAACGACCTGAGGCCTGATTATGTTGTTAAAATTGATTCCATTTGTATTTGTTTGGCTTTGGGCGTCAGGATTTATTGGAGCAAGGTTAGGTCTGGAATACGCAGAGCCAGCGACTTTGCTATCGATTCGTATGGTAGGAAATGTCATGCTTTTTGCTGCACTAGTCTGGCTATTGAAGCGAAGCATACCTAAAGGGAAAGCCTTCATTCACGCCTTTATCGTGGGCGTGCTTATACATGGCTTCTATCTTGGAGGGAGCTATCTAGCGATTGGTTCTGGTATGCCTGCGGGGCTCAGTTCTTTGTTAGTGGGTTTACAGCCAATCATCACGGCGCTTGTGATGGTGGGCTTTTCACAGCAGAAGTTCAGGCTTTCTCAGTGGCTAGGGTTAGGGCTAGGGTTCTTGGGTATATGCTTGGTCTTGATTGGTGATATTGAGTGGCAAAATGAAGATCATCGCTTATTCGCTTTTGGCACCTGTATGCTCGCGTTATTTGGCATTACGTTTGGCACGCTTTACCAAAAACGATTTTGCCAAGGGACGGATATCGTGGGATCGGCAATGGTTCAATATCTTGCGGCAGGGATGTTATTTGCACCAGTAGCGATGCAGTTTGAAGCGGGGCAAGTGGACTGGAGTATTGAATTTATATTGACGTTGTTATGGCTAGTGGTGGTGTTGTCTTGTTTTGCTGTATTGCTCCTTTTGTATATGGTTGAGCACGGGGCTGCATCTTCAGTTGCCTCTGTTTTTTATCTTGTACCACCGGTTACCGCCATACAAGCTTGGCTAATGTTTGGTGAGTCTTTTGATGCGCTAGGTGGGGTTGGCTTTGCGCTGGCAGCACTGGCTGTATACTTGGTCACTCGAACACCTAAAATATCAATTAGAGATCAAGACCCTGAGTCTGACCTGTCTCTTGCTAAGTAATCGTCGAGACTTGAGACTTGAGACTTAGGCAAAGAATGGAGAATGAAAAACGGCGCGCGTGACTCCTTTTTATAACTCAAATACACTGTATGACAGGTTCTAAAAATCATATAGGCAGTACAGATGGCAAATTGGGAAGGGGTCAGTGAGTTTGTTGCAGTGGCAGAACGTGAAAGCTTTACTGGCGCTGCGCAAAAGCTTGCCACATCGGTTGCGCAAATAAGCAGGCGTGTCGCCAACCTTGAGGAACGTTTGGCTGTTAAGCTTTTAAACCGAACCACGAGAAAAGTATCCCTGACAGAAGCGGGGCAACTGTACTTTCAGCAATGTAAACAGTTAGTGGAAGGTCTAGAAATTGCTGAGCTTGCTGTCACCCAAATGCAATCAACGCCGAAAGGTTTATTGAAAGTGACTGCGCCAGTGACTTATGGCGAACGAGAACTTGCCCCAATTTTACACCGATTCTTAAAGCTGTATCCGCAGGTTGAATTGGAATTGATGTTGACTAATCAAAAGCTGGATCTGATTGATTCTGGCGTTGATGTCGCGATTCGCTTAGGTCGCTTGGAAGACTCTAGCCTGATTGCTAAGAAACTCTCTCAAAGGCAGCTTTTCATTTGTGCTAGCCCTGAATACATTGAGCGATATGGCGAGCCTCATACTTTGTCTGAGCTTGCCAATCACCAGTGTTTACTGGGAAGCTTCGAGCATTGGCGCTTTAAAGAAAACAAGCAGTCTCGAAGCGTTCGAGTGAATGGTCGCATTAAATGTAATAGCGGATTAGCTTTGTTAGATGCTGCCAAGCAGAGCGTCGGTTTAGTTCAACTCCCGGATTATTATGTGAGTGAAGAGCTGGAATCTGGTCAGTTGGTTGAGGTTCTTTCTGATTTTCGAGACGACAAAGAAGGGATCTGGGCGCTTTATCCGCAAAATAGAAATTTATCCCCTAAAGTTCGCCTGCTGGTGGATTATCTATCAGAGCAGTTATCTCTCCGAACTTCTTAGTTACCTTTGAATCTTTTAGCTATTTCTGAACATTTAGTGATCATTCTTAGTTTATATTCGATATTTAAACGCTCTGCTTCTCTCTTTTAAATACAACGAAACATGCTTACTGGGCTTGGCGAGAGAGTAGAGGCTTTGCTAGAATGCGGCGCTTTCCTGCACGCTCTTGTGCTGAAGCTTCGCGAAGTGAGATGAACGATGAAAAAAAGCCATGTAACCGTAGGGCTAACCAACCCTAAAAGCCCAACCAACGTGGGTGCGGTAATGCGCGCGGCTGGCTGCTACCAAGTTGATGAAGTTAAATACACGGGTCAGCGTTATGCTAAAGCCGCTAAGTTTCATACTGATACGAAGAGCGCGGCACGAACGATTCCTCTTACTTTTGCTGAGTCATTTCTTGATGACTTAGACGCCGATACCCAGATCGTATGCGTAGAATTAGCGGAAGGCGCGGTGCCTCTGCCTCGTTTTAAGCATCCTGAGAAAGCCATTTATATATTTGGTCCTGAAGATGGGTCAATCACTCAAGATGTTGCAGACCGTGCTGACCATGTGGTTTACGTTCCTACTGTGGGTTGCATGAACCTTGCTGCCACGGTGAATGTGTTGCTTTATGACCGCTTGGCAAAATCAGAAGATATGGATGAGACTGATGAGCTTATTCGTAGTAGCCGTGATAATCGTAATCACTTGCTTGTGAAGTCGTAATCGAGCTGTTTATTTTATTCATTAAAAAGCCCCAAACGAGTGTATCGTCTGGGGCTTTTTTCTGCTTACTTATTTATTTAAGCAGTGATTATTCCGCACACTTTGAAGCCATAATTTGTAATGGTTTACCTGAGTCATCGAACTGCAAGCTCCATACATACTTACCACCATTGCGGATCGTAATTGCTGTATCTTGACCATAGCCACCTTTGGTTAGTGGATTCATTTGCCCCAACTTAAGGTTTAGACCATCTGCCGTAAATTGTGGAGACCACGATTTAGATGCATATTGCATGCGATAGCTACCTGGTTTTTCAGTAGTGACAACTTGATAGGTGTTATCGCCCTTATATTTTAATCCGCGTTTTGACACATGTTTCCAACCAGAATCTGCGAAGTTACCTACGACATAAAGCTGACTAGTGATGGGACCTGTACCTTCAACGGTTGGGTTATCACATTGAGCCATGAACCCACTTCCCACTTCACCACCAGTTGCGATAACCACTCCAATTGGCGCTTTGCCGCTCGGTTTAGTGACTTCTAAGAATCGAGCTTCAAAAGGTTCAAGGGCAATGGCATATTCCCCATTATTAGCAGCAAGCGCTTGGTTAGACTGAAGGTCGTTCAAGTCATCTAAAGAAGCCGATTTTTCTTGCGATAGCGCGATGGTTTGAGCTTGATCTGTCACATTCACCGCGTAAACAATGGCTTTGTCTTCAAAGGCTTTATGGTCAACATACGCGACGTCACTGGCAATAAGGTTGGTACGTTTGCCTTGGGATAAGGCTGGGTGGGTTTTTCTCAGCTCCATCAAATCAGTAACGTATTGTTTTAGATCTTGCTCATTAGCGTTTAGCTGAGCCGTAATGTTTTCAATTTTTGCGCTGGTACGGGCAACGTGATCATCACATAAGCCGTCAACCGCGCAGTCATCAGTCCAAACCTTACTTGCAAATCCTTCTAACTGATCACCAATTTCATCACCGTAATAGGTTGTGATCGGACCGGTATAAGCCGCTTGGAAAGAGAAAGCCGCTTTGTAACGTTGCCAGTATTCTTTATCTTGTGGAGACGCAATTTCGCCACGTTGCATTAAGTCACCAAAACGCACTAAGTCATGGTTACCTATCATTAGGTTGGGTTTAGCATGGTCTGGATACAATGAATGTAAAGACATCCCTTCTGCTAACCATTCTCCATCTTTTCCGCCAACCCCTGCTTCATTTACAGCAAAAGTTTCTGTTAGGCGATAGCGCATAGGGAAATCGAATGCAGAGCACAACGCAGGTGCTTCATTGCTTCCGTAGCCTGTCTCTATAATGCGGTTTTCACCGGCCCAAATTTCCGCGACCATGTAGCCTAATGGGTTAACCGTTTCACCTTTGTTATTAACGTATTCAACTTGAGATGAAGCCGTATCCACGGTTTCACGAATCTGGGTCCATGCATCTTTTGGAACTTGGTAAGCTTGGTCTAAACGCCAACCATCAATTTTTAATTCTTTAATCCAATATTCCGCCACTTCTTGATAGAAAGCTAAGCTCTCTGGGTAAGAAACTGGGTTATCTTCGCCGTGAGGTAGCTTACCTGTTGGGGAAGGAACCACGTTTTTCTTATGGTGACCAAATACGCCATCAAAGAATACATACAAGCCACGCGCATGCGCTTCTTCCACTAATTTCTTCGCGTCTTCTAACGTGCCAAATCTAGGGTCGATATTGAAAAAATCAGTAGCAAAGTACCCAGTGGCATCTAATCGGTCTGCCCAGTGATCTTGCCCTGCAATTGGCTCTGAATTGAATATAGGAGTCAGCCAAATGCCGTTCATGCCTAATGATTCAATGTAATCTAGTGAATCAATAATGCCTTGAATGTCACCATTATGATGGCTGGTGCCGTAACCCGTACCATGACCAATCGAGTTATCGCCATCCACGAAACTTTCTACCATTACTTGATAGATTCTAAGATCATTAACAGCAGTATTATTGTCAGCTTGGCATTGGTACGCCGCAACGGTGGGTGCTTGAACAGATTCAGGTGAAGACTGACAACCCGCTAGTAGGATCGCTGAAATTGCCAGAGCAGTATTGGATAAAGAAAGTTTCACGTTATGGTCCTTATTATTGTGATTCGATCTTATTATTCATCATCCCTATGTTCTATCAATCCTCCATAGAAATTAGGGCTCGGGAGTAGAGGATAGGCTGAGAGATCTTAGTCACGATATGTTCTTACTTTCTTATACAAAGCTTGATTGAGTACAAACTTTCACCACTAATCGTGCAATATCTCTCTGAAAATAAATGAAATAAAAATTTATAGTCATTGATACTAATAAAGGTTCTGTCGGTGGCGTCACTTTCTGCTATCGCAAAAACAGCGCAGAGCCCTTTATAAATAAATTGTTATAGTGTTTTATATCAAATGTTAATTTCTGTCGGTGTTTTGATGCTTGGTAGTTATCGTTTGCCGCTCTTGTTGCGTGGCATTTTATATTGTCGTAGGCAGTCAAACGTTCAATCAAGGTGGCGTAAGTGAACAGTCAATTTAACCCGTCGAACGTTGGCTTAAAACGTATTCCTCGTTTCCCATCGCCCTTTACTGTTCAGATCCCTCGTAGAAAATGGTTGGGTTGGAAAGGCATTGGTCACAGGTTAGTACTGGCTTTGGCAATGCTTTCTTTGACTACCATCTTTTTATCCGTCGTTTCGTCCTTTACGTTTAAAGATTTGAACCAGCGTTTAGTCGAGTTGAAAGAAAGTGAGATCCCCGCTTTGGAACAAGCTGCTCGTTTAAATGACATGGTGAGAGTGATCATTTCGACTTCATCTCAACTTGGAGATGCGGAATCCAATATTGAACGTAAGCAAGCCATGCAAGATATTGAGATCGCAATTCAAGTCATGGATGGCATTATGGTGAACTTTCCTGATTATCACGCCTATTTTAAAGATCTTATCGCTCAAGTTGACCACAGTTTGAGTTTACTTTACCAAAGTGAAATTGAACTGGAAGTGTTGAATAAAGAGTTACGTAACTTACTTGAAGGCTTTTACCCGCTGTTGCAACAGGCAAGCGACTCGCTGGATAATTTGCCGGACGCCCGTAAAGAAGACATTCAATACACCCAGTTAAAATCCCTGCTCTATTACCAGTTAGGTCTGGTGGAAAAGCTGTATAACGACTCAAGTTTTAACGAGCTCGATTACACCAGTTATCGCCTTGAACAGGTGGGCGAGGAGTGGTGGGCATTATGGGTGAATGGCGATCTGAGAAGTGACTTTCCGGTACTTGATCATCAACTTACTGTTATATACGACTTAGCTTCAAGTTCGAGCAGTTTGTACGAACTTAAGAACAAAGCTTTGGATTATCGCTACCAAGAACAATACTTTTTGCAAAATAGCCGTGAGTATCTTAATCAATTGACGGTGCAAATTGAACGTAACACCAGTACCGTTAACCGTAATATTGATCAGTCAATTAATGAAGCTCAGCTTTCCCTTCAATCTAATCAGCAGCTTTCTTTATTTCTCTCTTTATTTAGTATTTTGGCTGCCGCCGCTATTTCTTGGTTTTACGTGCGAAAAAGTATTTTAGAGCGACTCTTACAGTTAAAAGACAACATGTTCGCTATCTCAACGGGGCATTTAGACACTGAAGTATCCATCAGGGGTAAAGATGAAGTTACCCAAATGGCGAAGTACTTAAAGGTATTTCAAATGACGGCGAAAGCCGTGAAACAAACTAATCGTAAGTTAGAAGCCGAAGTGGAGGAGCGAACCATCGCGGAAGCTAAGCTGAGAATTACGCAAGATGAGCTAGTTCAAGCGGGTAAGTTAGCCGCTTTAGGTCAATTGAGTGTTGGGATCACCCATGAGATAAATCAACCCCTCACTGCTGTTAATAGCCACGTTCGCAGTGCTCAGCTCTGGTTGGATAAAGGTCGTGAAGACAAGGTTGTACTTAATCTACAAAAAATTGAAGGGTTACTGGAAAAAGTGTCTGCAATTACTCGTCACTTAAAAGCATTTTCAAGAAAAAGCGATGGGAAGATTCAAAATGTCGAGCTTGAACAAGTGATTGGTGATGCTATTGAGCTCTTTGAAACTCGACAAAATAATGTCCCGATTGTGTATGACAGCACTGGCATTTTTTGGGTGAAAGCCAACAGTATCCGGCTTGAGCAAGTGCTGGTTAATCTGATCAGTAATGCTTTAGATGCCGTTGAGAAACGAGACGCTCCTAGCATCATTATCTCAACAGAAGAAACACGAACATCGGTGGAAATTGTAGTCAAAGATAATGGGCTGGGCATTCCTAAAGAAGATTTACCACACCTTTTTGATCCATTTTATTCGCGTAAAGCATCGGGAAAAGGGCTTGGGCTGGGTTTATCTATTGCATACAACATCATTAAAGATTTTGGTGGTTCAATACATGTTAAATCGGTTGAACACCAAGGCTCCGAATTTATTGTCATACTTCAAAAAGGCACAGACTCATGACATCTGAAAAACATACCGTTTTTGAAAAGCATATTGTTCTTATTGACGACGAAGTGGACGTGGTTGAAGCCATGAGTGAAATGCTAGAGCTAGAAGGTTTTAACGTTAGCTCTTTCACTGACCCTAATGTGGGGCTGAAATCACTCAATTCGAACAGCCAATCTGTGGTGCTTTGTGATGTGAGAATGCCAAAGGTCGATGGATTAACGTTATTGAGTTCCATTCAGCATAGAGCGCCAAATGTGCCTGTGCTGCTTATGAGTGGTCATGGTGATATACCAATGGCGATTGAAGCCATGAAATTGGGCGCGTTCGATTTTCTGGAAAAACCATTGAATACCGACGAGCTGATTGAAAAACTCGATCTTGCTTTGGCTCAAAGCGAGCAAAGCCGTCCTAAAACGTCTCAAGGTGATGAAGGAGAGGTCTTGCCAATTGAGTCTGTGGTGATTGGGCAATCTAAGGCGATGGACACCATACGAAAGCAAGTGTTGGCTTTGGCTCATACTGGTGTGGATACCATCATCAATGGTGAAACGGGTACTGGTAAAGAAGTGATAGCCAGTGCGCTTCACCAATTCAGCAGGCGCAAAGCCAAGCCTTTTGTAGCAATAAACTGCGGTGGTATGACAGAAAGCATAATTGAAAGTGAATTGTTTGGGCATGAAGCTGGGTCTTTCACCAGCGCGAACAAAAAAAGAATTGGTAAAATTGAACAAGCGAATGGTGGCACTCTATTTCTTGATGAAATCGAAAGTATGCCGATTGCTGTTCAGATCAAGCTACTTCGAGTCATTCAAGAACGCATGATTGAACGAGTCGGGGGGAATGAGTTAATTCCAGTGGATATTGTAGTTGTAGCGGCCAGTAAAGCGGACTTGGCAAGCCTAAGTGAGACGGGTGAGTTTAGGGCTGACCTCTTCTATCGATTAAATATTGCGAGCTTAAATTTACCCGCTCTTCGCCAGCGTAAAGAAGATATTCAGGTGCTGTTTAGACATTTTGTCATCCAAGCCAGCCAAAAGTACAGAACGCGACCTTCGACTATTTACCCTGAGCAAATACAACAGCTTTGTCGGCACGAATGGCCTGGCAACGTGCGTGAATTACGTAATGTGGCTGATAGGTTCGTCTTAGGTATTGTTGGCGATGGTTTTGATCTTCAATCACCAATCTGTGAATCCACAGGTGAAGATTTTGCTTTTGAAAAGCAGATGGAGCAATACGAAAGAAACGTATTAACAGAAGCCCTAATAGAGACGGGTGGCAATATAAATGAAGTGTCGAGTAAGTTGAATTTACCTCGCAAGACGCTTTATCGAAAAATGAAGAAACACCAATTAGATAAAGACAGCTTCAAAGCTTAGTGCTTTTTTATCATGGCTAATGGCTAATGGCTAATGGCTAATGGCTAATGGCTAATGGCTAAGTATGGATAAAAGAGAAGCACAAACAATAGAAATTTCATAAAGACATTAATGACCCATTTATTTGCTTTATAAATTAACTAATACTTCAAGTTATTGTAATAAAAGAATTTTAGTATTTGGCACAATGCGTGCAATTGATGGTTGTGGCGCAAGTTCACAGGAGTCCAATTTTGGTATTACCGCAAACCTGTATCGCGGTAGTTCAATATCGATTTGGTCTAATAATGGAAAGTAAAAGAAAAATTGCTTTTGCAAGGAGATACAAACATGAAGCAAATACTGAAGGGGTCTATTGCCCTAGTTCTAGGGCTAAGCTCAATGACTGCATGGGCAGCTCAAGAGTCAGCAAACTTAGGTCCTCGTCCCCTCTTTTTAGTCAACAATATGGATGAGAGCCCTTTAAAAACCAAACTACTGAGTTGTAGTGAGGGACCTTTTCATCGCAGCGATTTTTCAATTGGTCACCGTGGAGCTGCTATGCAGTTTCCGGAGCACACTAAAGAATCGTACCTAGCTGCGATTCAAATGGGTGCAGGTGTCGTTGAATGTGACGTGACGTTTACCAAAGATAAAGAGCTTGTTTGTCGTCACTCTCAGAGTGATCTTCACACCACTACAGATGTTTTGGCTCACCCTGAGCTTGCTAAAAAATGCTCAACGCCATTTACACCAGCAAACCCTGCAACTGGGGAAGATGCACAAGTTGAATGCCGAACCTCAGATTTTACTCTAGCGGAATTTAGAACTCTGAAAGGTAAAATGGATGGCGCTAATCCTAAAGCGACAACGGTTGAAGAGTACATGAATGGCACTCCAGGCTGGCGCACAGACTTATATAGCCAAAGTGGGACGTTAATGACACACGCTGAAAGTGCTGAGCTATTTAAAGCACATGGCGTGAAGGTTACTCCTGAACTGAAGTCGGCTTCAGTGGAAATGCCGTTCAATGGATTCTCTCAAGAGATGTATGCTCAAAAGTTAGTTGATGAGTTAAAAGAAGCAGGTTTCAAACCATCAGAGACTTACTTGCAATCATTCAACCTAGATGACGTGAAGTACTGGGTAAATAAAACGCCTAAGTTTGGTAAACAAGCCGTGTACTTAGACGATCGTGTATATGATCAAGCGGATTTTGTTGCGTCAGTGAAAAATATGAAAGAGCTGCGTGATGCGGGCGTGAATATTATTGCTCCACCACTATTTGCACTGGTTGATTTGAATGACAAAAATGAAATGGTCGCATCTAACTATGCGAAGTTAGCGAAAGAAGCGGATCTAGATATTATTGCTTGGACTTTGGAGCGTTCAGGTCCACTTGATCAAGGTGGCGGCTGGTACTACCAAACGGTTAAGCAAGGCATTAACAATGATGGCGACATGATGAAAATGCTAGATGTACTCGCGCAAGATGTGGGTGTACTAGGTGTATTCAGTGATTGGCCAGCAACCGTGACTTACTACGATAACTGTATGAATAGTAAGTCTTAATTAATATTTACTATTCATGTGTTACTTGCAAGTATTGATGTAAGTACAAGCGGTTAGTTATCTTGAAAAGAGCCTTCGGGCTCTTTTTTTGTTTGTGATATTTGTGTGGGAAACTAAGGGACAAAAATGACCCAAACTAACTAGATACCTTTGGACACTTATGACTCATACCAGAGTGATGTTTTAGTTGTTCATTTTAAGTTATTGAAAAGTAATAATTATTTTTCTGGCATGAAGGGTGCAATAGTGAATTCGACTTTCAACAATAAGTAAAATAAGGTTTGAATATGAAAATCAGTGTTAAAGGACTGTTAATCGCTAGCTCATTACTGCTTCCATCAATGGCTATGGCAAGCGACTGCTCTAGCCGTGGTGTGTTAGACGATAGATACTGTGATGAAAACCAAGACTTGGTTGCCGACTCACCAAAGAATCCTGATGAATGGAATGATCCAAGTACGCTTGTGTTTACCTATACACCAGTAGAAGACCCGGCTTTGTATAAAGATGCGTTTGCTGATTTCCAAGCTCACTTGAGCAAGATTACTGGTAAGCGCGTTATTTACTACACGGTTCACTCTAATTCAGCTCAAGTTGAAGCAATGCGTTCAGGTCGACTTCATGTTGCTGGATTCTCTACAGGTCCTACAGGCTATGCCGTTAACTTAGCGGGTTACGTACCAATCGCTGTGAAAGGTGATGAATCAGGTTTCCAAGGCTATAACTTAATCACTATTGTTCGTAAAGACAGCGGTATTAATACTATGGCTGACTTGAAAGGCAAAAAGGTTGCGCATACTTCTGCTTCTTCCAACTCTGGTAACCTTGCCCCACGAGCTTTATTCCCTGCGAAAGGCTTAGTGCCAGATGAAGACTACAAAGTACTTTACTCAGGTAAGCACGACCAATCAATTCTAGGCGTGTTCAATGGGGATTATGATGCAGCACCCGTGGCATCAGATGTCTATGATCGCATGGTGGCAGCAGGACGAGTTGATGATTCAGAGCTAAAAATTATTTACCGCAGCCCCCGCTTCCCTACCTCTGCATTTGGTTATGCTTACAACCTAAAACCAGAATTGGTTGAGAAGATTGAAGAAGCGTTCTTCAGTTACCGCTTTACTGAAGAAATGAGTTCTTCATTCAAAGGGGCAGACCGATTCTCTCCAATTTCATACCAAGAAGAATGGGATGTCATTCGTGATATTGCACACGCAACCGGTACGGCTTACACAAAAACGGGTCTGAAGAAGCTAGCAGAGAAAGATGCAGCGAAGCGTGCGAAGAAAAAAGCAGCGGCGTTAGCAAAACAAGCGGCTAGCCAGTAGCGCCTCATTAACTAGTGATTGTTATTGGAGAGCGTTACTAGATAACGATTTATCAATAACTGCTTACGAATAGCTTTCACTAGTTACAGGTTACACGCTTCACTAAACAATAATCACATTTTACCTCTTTAGCTTATCCAATTGATAAGCGCATTTTAAATCTATGCCCTCACGGGTAGGGCATAGATCATCTTAAATTTTGCACAAGGAAATGCAGTATGGCTGTCGCAAGCTATGAAGGAATAAAGATTAATAACCTGTTTCATGAATATGTGGCAGGTAAGCCGATTCTTAAAGGCATTAATATTGATATTGATGCGCCGGGTATCATTGCCATTATCGGTCCATCAGGCACAGGTAAAAGTACGCTTCTACGTTGTATCAACCGCCTTAATGATCCGAGCAAAGGCGAAATCATATTTGATGGTGCTGACCTTACTCAACTAAAAGGGCAAGCGCTTCGAATGCAGCGTCGCCATATCGGCATGGTGTTTCAAGAATACAATCTAGTTGAGCGCTTAACCGTCATCGAAAACGTATTAAGCGGGCGTTTAGGTTACATGTCGGCGTGGAATGCATGGCGTCGAAACTACTCAACTGAAGATTTAAATAAAGCCTTTGAGCTACTCGAATTTGTCGGTTTACAAGATTTCGCGAACCAACGAGCGGATAGTTTGTCTGGCGGACAAAGACAACGTGTCGGTATCGCTCGTGCGGTCATGCAAGACCCATATATATTGTTAGCGGATGAACCCACGTCTTCACTTGACCCTAAAACAGCGGTTGAGATCATGGAGCTAATGGAAACCTTCGCTGAGCAGAAAAACATTCCAGTCCTGGTTAACATTCATGATGTGAACTTAGCGAAACGTTACGCGAAACGCATCATTGGAATGTGTAATGGTAAAGTTCACTACGATGGTAGCCCTGAAGGGATCTCAGAAGATGATCTAAAAATCATTTATGGGGGTGAATCATGGCTGGATTAACCCAAGATGGTTCTGTTCAGAACTCATCAAGTACGCATTCTTCAAGCCAATCTGTTAATAGGGAAAACCCTTTCAAAACGTCGTGGACGAATAGAGCGATTATGGCTGCGATTGTGGCGTATCTGTTTTATAGCTTTTCTACATTAGGTTTAACGCTTGACCGACTTATTATTGGGTTTGGCGAAAGCGAGCGCTTACTTGCAAGGATGTTCCCGCCAGATTTTTCTCGCACCAGTTTGCTGCTGAGCGGATTAGCTGAGAGTTTGCAGATCGCGATCATCTCGAGCTTCTTTGGCATTGTGATTTCACTGTTTTTAGGCTTGCTTGCCGCAAGGAATATGATGCCTTCAATTGTTTCAACACCAATACGTTGCTTCATCGCTTTGTGTCGTTCTTTTCACCCGGTGATTATCGCGATCTTATTCGTGAAAGCGGTAGGCTTTGGCGCTTTGGCTGGCATCCTAACCTTGGTTTTTGCTTCCATTGGTTTCATCGCCAAGTTGTTCGCAGAAGCTATTGAGGAAATATCGTTTAAGCCTGTGGAAGCGATAAAAGCAACAGGGGCAAGTTTTGCTAGCGTGATTCTATATGCTGTTATGCCACAAGTGTTTACCCGCTTCATTGGTTTTGCAAGTTACCAGTTAGATTCGAATTTACGTAATTCTACGATGGTCGGAATTGTCGGTGCTGGCGGTTTAGGTGGCACACTTTTCTCGGCATTCCAGCGTTTCGATTACGATTTTGTTGCGGCTATATTGATGACCATAATCGCATTGATTCTTGTCGGTGAATTTCTTTCAAATATTGTTAGGAGAGTCTTCTAATGACAACGGCTACGATTGATAAAGAATGGCAACGCTTTACGTTTAATGAGCGTATCGCTCGGTTTGCAATTTATTTAAGCTTAGTGTGCGCGATTGTGTGGTCTTGGCAGACGGTGGAAGTGATTCCTGAGTTCTTGTATGACGCTCCAGCCCAGTTTGCAGATATGTTTGAACGCATGGTGCCGCTTGATTACGCATTCTACCCAGAGTCCATTCATGCGGCGATGATTGAAACCTTGCATATCGCCACGTTAGGTACTTTGTTTACCTTGGTTTTTGCCATTCCGTTGGCGTTACTTAATGCGCCAAATATTACGCCTAATAAAGCATTAAATTGGGTTGCTCAATTCTTTCTTGTGTCTTCTCGTTCTGTGAATTCATTAGTGTGGGCGCTCTTGTTTATTGCACTGTTTGGCCCTGGTGTTCTTGCAGGCATTATGGCGATTGCCATTCGCAGTATCGGCTTTGTAGGGAAGCTGTTAGCGGAAGCCATTGCTGAAGTGAACATGGGACCAATTGAAGCGTTGAAAGCGACAGGCGCTTCTTGGATGAGCATTTTACTTAAAGGGTATTGGCCTCAAGTGATGCCAGCTTTTTACTCTATTGTTTTATTCCGTTGGGATATCAATGTACGAGAGTCGGCAGTGTTAGGGCTAGTGGGAGCGGGTGGCATTGGCGTTATTCTTAATGATGCTCAAAACCTATTTGAATGGCAGAAAGTATCTATGGTGTTAGTGAGTATTTTTGCCGTAGTGATTATTGCTGAAGCCGTAGTAATCCATATTCGTAACAAGCTCATTTAGTCATTGAGTTAAATTCAATTCATACAGTTTAGAGCTTAAAGTGACACTTTAAAGCTTAAACGACCCTAGGTTCTTTCGGTCAACCTAGTGGTCGTTTTTTTATGCTTCTAGCTTTATCTTTTAAGTGTGAGGTCATTTATAAGTGAGAGGTCTTTGCATGTATCAGGCCTTTAAGTCAGAGGCTTTTTAATCGCAAGCAGCTTTTCGGTAAATTCTGCAAAACCATATCCACCCGGTTTGGACATAACGAGGCTAGGGTGGTGATCTAACTTATCCCAATAGTGCCGAATGTTCGCTACACCAACGGTGAGAGGCAAAGATTCAAACATCTGCTGATCATTCATAGAGTCGCCCACATAGCAGGTATGCTGGTGAATATCTTCTTCTGAAAATCCTTGTTCTTCCAAAAACTGATGAACTGCATTCCTCTTGGAGTGGTCACCATACCAAGCGTTAATGTGAATAGAACTGGCGGTTGCGTGAGCACCTAATGCATGGATTTCTTTCAGTACCGCTTGTACTATTTTTTGATCAACAGGCTCACAGTTCTGCCCAATATCAATCGCCACTTCACATAGACGGTATTCTTGATCTAATGTGAGCGATAGCTCTGGGTAGTGGGTAAGAATAGCTTCAATTTGTTGTTTCAGCTTAGCTTGGTTTGCTCTGATATCGGTGAGTGGAAGGTTAGTGCTTATCTTCAGTGAACCTGATTCCTTTTTAAGTAAAAAAGCCCCATTTTCTCCAAGTACCGCATCAACAGGCCAAAGCTGCGCGATGTGATCACACCAGCCTGCACACGCCCCTGTTACCGCGACGACTTTAATTCCGTTGTCTCGCAGCTTCTGAAGCGCAATTAATGTCTCAGGTGGTAAAGCGCCTTGCCAGGTTAGGGTGTCATCGACATCGGTGAATACCCAGTTGATGTCTTTCCACTGTGCGTGAAGTTGTTCTTCCATACTTACTTTCCTGCCTACTTTCATGCTTAAGCCCGTTAATGTAATTAAGGCGCTATTATCAAAAGGTTTGGTTTAGAAGATGCAATGCTTGGCGAAGTCGGTGGCTTCATTAGTTGTCCAGTCACCTTTTGGTTTGTCTTTCATATCTTGGCACCAAGCTTCGCTACCCACTTCTGTACAAGCCATCAGTTGAGAAGCAAGAAAGATTACTAAAGCGAATTTTTTCATCATAACATCCATATTTTATTGATAAGAGTCGTTGATATTACAAACTTATTTGGAAAGACCCAAGTGAGATTTGAGTGTTTGATTTTAATAAAATCGCATTTTTAGTATTACGTGTTTAGATGTTACTAATTTTAAGATGGATTATTGGATTATTGGATTATTGGATTATTGGATTATTGGATTATCTTAGCTCGGAGCCACAACGAAAAAGGCCAGCAAAATGCTGGCCCTTAGAATCTATAACAATACTGTTTAAACGAGTTTCATCTCTTGGATGATGTCTGAAGCTATTTCTGGTTTTGTGCTAGTTGGCTTCTCGTGTAAATCAGATTTTAATTGCCCTTTTCGGTTGCTTAGTCCCGCTTCAAGTTTTTTCAGTGAAGCAGCGATTGCTGGATACATTACATCGTCAGTTGATTTTGCTGAAACTCGAACACCTTCGTAGTTTGTGAACACTTCTACCTGATGTCGGTTGTGTTCTTTCGTAATAATAATGTCGCAACTGATCAATTGTGGAAAGTGGTTAGCTATTTTATCGAACTTACCTTCGATTTCTTTTCGTGAGTCGTCGTTAATTGATACGTGATGTGTTTGAACGTTTACTTTCATAAATCATACCTTTCCAATGACTGTGTAACCTAAACGTAGCAAAGATGCGGTAATTTGACCAAGAAGGTATTCACACATGTGTGATTGACTTCCATGTTATCAAATAATCTCTATTGAGCCCCTTGAATATGGGGTAACTAGCGCGCATATTATGTTTCGACAAATCGATGACTGCGCAAAAAAACTCCATTCTAAATTTTATTGTCTCTCTTCTTATTCTTAATACGCTTTTTGTAAGATTCCGCCCCTTTGCTGGCATTAATTTTGTCTTACTTCCTAACCTTTAGCGTCCTCTGTTAGTGGGTGATTTGTTCATTTAAAACTCTGTTAGATTTTAAGGTTAGCAGGCGTTAAGTTATCTGCTAGTCATGTAGTGGCTTTATTTTGCTTTTAGAGGGGTTGCGCACCAAGTGATTGAGCTACCTGAGGTTGTCTAATTAAGTGCTGGTTGTCTAATTAAGCGCAGTTAGCCGATTGAATAAAGGTAGCTTTCTGCCCTTATTCTTATCTGGAAGTGATGCGAATGATTTGAGTTAGGAATAGAGATCTTTCGCTAGCTTTCTGTAGTCATTCCACTCCAATTGAAACTCTAAGAGTCAAACTCATAAAAAGATGGAACGACAATCACACCATTTTTTGAAATGTGGAATCGCCTCGCGTCGGCTTTGTTATCAATACCAATTATGGTGCCATCTGGCACTTTTACGTGCTTATCAATGATGCAGTTTTGGATATGACAATTCTTACCGATTTCTACTTCTTCAAAGAGAATGCTATCGATCACAATCGCGGCGTTATTGACTTTAACTTTCGGGAAAAAGATAGAGTTCTGAGCCGAACCGCCTTCAATTACCACACCATTTGCAATCATTGAGTTGATGAAAATACCTTGGTTCCCTTCTACGGAAGCAACGGTTCGTGCCGGTGGTTGCTGAGGGTCGTAGGTTCGAATTGCCCAATCTGGTTGGTACAAATCAATAGGAGAAATTGGCTTCAATAAATCCATATTGGCTTGGTAGTAAGAATCAATGGTACCCACATCTCGCCAGTAAGTGTCTTGTGTGACGCGACCTGCTTCATCACCAAACTTATAAGCGTAAACTCTTTGATTATCTACTAGCTTTGGTATCACATCTTTACCGAAATCGTGGCTGGAGTTAACGTCTTCTACATCATCAAGCAGTGCTCTCATTAACACTTCCTTATCGAAGATATAAATCCCCATAGATGCAAGGCTGCGAGTCGGTTTGTTTGGTACACAAGCTGGGTAATTGGGCTTTTCTGAAAAATTCTTAATTTGTTGTGCGTCGTCTATTTCCATTACGCCAAACTCTTTGGCTTCATCAATAGACACTTCCATACATGCCACGGTTAAGTCGGCTTTGGAATGCTTATGTTGTGCGAGCATTGGGGCGTAATCCATACGATAGATATGGTCGCCAGAAAGGACGACAACATGTTTTGCATCGCTACGAGAGAGTAAATATAAGTTTTGATAAATCGCATCGGCAGTACCGCTGTACCAGCTGTCACCTGTTCTCATTTGTGGCGGTACATTCGTTATAAACTCCCCCAGCTCTGGGTTCAATACAGACCATCCATCACGTAAATGCTTCTGCAAAGAGTGCGATTTATATTGGGTTAACACTAAGATCTGACGAAGCCCTGAATGCAAGCAGTTCGCTAAGGTGAAATCAATAATTCGATATTTTCCACCAAAAGGAACGGCAGGCTTCGCTCGGTTGTCCGTAAGTGGTGAAAGGCGAGAGCCAACACCGCCTGCTAATACAATGGTTAATGTATCTTGCATAATCAGAGCCTCTATACGTTATGTTTTTAATTAGTTACTTATAATTAGCAAACATCAAGCCAAAACTAACTATTTGAATATTATAGATAAGATCTTAGTAGAGATAAGAGTTGCACCAAATAGTGGCACGCAATCGGGCACTTGCTTACTTTTGGTGATTTTACCGGTCAAAGTACAGCGAAAAATAACCATATACGGAACTGATGCACATAAAAGTTGCATTACAAAGTTGTCAATAAAAATGGCTTATAAGGTGATCGGCTCGATATAAATGTAAATGCTTGATTAATAGATTTCACAAATTGATTTCCATCAAAAAAGTAGGGGTATTGTGGTGTTACCTTGCACGCAAATTAAGAAATGATTCTTCATTCACTAATAAAAAGAAAGCCCTACAAAAGGAAATATTAATGAAAAAAACAGTATGTGGTTTAGCTATTTTAACAGCCCTAATGTCAACCAATGTACTTGCTCATAAAGAAGGTGACATCATTATTCGCGCAGGTGCGGCAATGGTTTCTCCTAACGACAGCAGTGGTGATGTGCTTAATACATCGGGCTCAAAATTTGGCGTAGATTCTGATACTCAGCTTGGTTTAACTATCGGTTATATGATCACTGATAACATCAGCTTTGAAGTGCTAGCTGCCACACCTTTCTCGCATACAATTTCAACAAACCATGGTGGTTTAGGTGATATTGCAGATACTAAACACTTACCGCCAACATTCATGCTTCAGTACTATTTTGGTGATGCAGACAGCGATTTCCGCCCTTATGTTGGTGCAGGTATTAACTACACAGTATTTTTTGATGAAGAGCTAAACAGCACTGGTAAGAATGCAGGGTTGAGTGACCTTTCTTTGGATGATTCTTGGGGCTTGGCTGCGAACATTGGTGCTGACTACATGTTGAATGATGATTGGTTTCTTAACGCATCGGTTTGGTATGCAGATATAGATACAACGGCGACGTACAAAGCTGGACCAACCACTTACTCAACAGA
Organism: Vibrio sp. 99-70-13A1; assembly: GCF_013114625.1. GTDB lineage: Bacteria > Pseudomonadota > Gammaproteobacteria > Enterobacterales > Vibrionaceae > Vibrio. The sequence goes on along the minus strand of NZ_VTXD01000027.1, from coordinate 24,661 downwards.
TGTCACTATCGACCCATGGGTGTTTATGATTGGTGGTGGTTATCAATTCTAAGCGAGATGATTCCATTCGCTAGCTAGTTTGTACTCATGAATGTTTGAGTATTCTAACGAATAAAATAATAGCCTGAGTTCGCTTTCGTGCTCAGGCTTTTTTGTGTCTGGAAACCATACGAGATCCAGATTGGTCATGCTTTGTTAATATAATAGAAGTATTACTGTCATATCTCGCCTTTAGTATCCCTCCCTCAAATTATGGAGGATTTATGAATCGTAACGCTTTTAAGCTGAGAAATAATAAGTTAAACAAGTTTGCTTTGTTGGCCCCAGCAATGGCGACGTCGGTATTATTTGGTTGTAGTCAAAATAGCACGTCAGATATTAGCCAAACGGTCAGCTCTTTTTCTGCTAGTGATTCTTTTGGTATTCAATGTGTAGAAAAGCAGCTGCCAACCGTTAGTAACGCGGAATTAACGGGCATCACTCTTGTTGGGCGTGCTATCGCTCAAGCACCTTTTGCGACTTCAGCCGCCGAAATTGTTAGTTATGATTCTTGTACCGACAAACTTTATGTTGTAAATGCTCAAGCTAAGATTATTGATGTTCTTGAGCTAGATTCCTCGACTAAACCAACTTCTTCAGGGCAAATAGATCTGCAGTCAGCAGCGCGACATTCAGGTATTGAGATTGGTGCAGCAAACAGTGTTTCTGCTAACAACGGACTGGTAGCGGTAGCCATCGAAAATTTGAAAAAGCAACAAAACGGCATCATTGCGCTTTATCGTTCCGACACCCTAGAGCTAATCACCACTTACGCTGCTGGCGCACTGCCAGATATGGTGAGTTTTTCAAAAGACGGGCGCTATATTGCGGCTGCAAATGAAGGGGAGCCAAGCGCAGACTATGCCATTGATCCTGAAGGCAGCATCACTTTAGTGGATATAGCGAATGGTCCTTTGAGCGCAAATAGCCCTTTAGATGCAAAAGTGTCTCAAATTGATTTTAAAGCCTTTAATTCTGGTGAATCTCGTCATTCAGAGTTAACCAACAAGGTTAGAGTATCAGCGCCAACTGCCACAGTTGCTCAAGACTTAGAACCGGAATATCTCACGTTTGGTGACAACGGGAAGCTGTATGTTGCATTGCAAGAAAACAATGCCCTTGCTGCTATTGATGTCGCGCCAGCCAGTATCGATAATATTTTCGGCCTTGGTGGTAAGTCTTGGGAAGATTCGAAATTAGACGCCTCTAATAAAGATGAAAAGCTTGGCAATTTTCAAGGCTACTCAATGCTAGAAGGGCTTTATATGCCAGATAGCATCACTAGCTACAGCGTGAATGGTGACACATATATCATGACTGCGAATGAAGGTGATGGTCGTGAATATGGTATTGAAACCACGCAAAAGCAGTGTGAAGAAAAAGGCTATAAATGGGATGGCGACGACAACCAAGGCATGTTTGAGTACACAACAATAGAGGACTTCTGTATCGCTTATGTTGATGAAGTCCGAGGTAAAAAGCTCAAAGTAGATGCAAACCATCCTTTAGCGGAAGCACTGCAAGATAAAACACAACTGGCTCGATTAAAAGTCATCAAGCCGCAAGGCACACTCGGTGCGAATGAAAAAGTTCAAGCGTTTGGCAGCCGATCTTTTTCAATTTGGGATGAATCTGGACAACGAATTTTTGATAGCGGTGATGACTTTGCTCGTATAACACTTAACAGTCATCCCGATAATTTCAATAGCACGAATGATAATAATACCAGCGCCGATGATCGAAGTGATGATAAAGGCGCTGAACCTGAAGCGATTGAAGTTGCAAACATTAATGGTCGACAGTACGCATTCATTGGGTTAGAACGCCAAGGTGGCATCATGGTTTATGATGTGACAGAACCAGCTGAATCTCGTTTTATTACTTATGTGAATAATCGAAACTTTGATGAACCCGTTTGTACCCAGGTCGACGAAGAAGGGGAATGCAGTAATGGTATCTATAACCCTCAAGCGGGTGACTTAGGACCTGAATCGATTAAATACTTTTCACGATCTGGCGAACATTTTATCGCTGCTGGTAACGAAGTGAGCGGAACGACCTCGATCTTCCGAATTGATTTTTGATTGAAAGTTTTCAGTTGGAGCGAATAGTGACTTAAACATCAAAGAAATGTCACCACCACGAAAAGGCAATTCATTTTTATGAGTTGCCTTTTTTAGTTTCACTTACATGCGAATAAGAAATTATCACTCTACATTTTTTCCACATATTATGGGTATGATATTCCATAAATTAACCATTAGGAATATGTATGAAAACCAAATTGTCGGTTATTACGGCTACTCTTCTTTTATCTCACACATCTTATGCAGAGCTAGGAGAACCTGGTTTTTCTGGGAGTGTTGGTCTAGGTACAGGTATTTTTTCTGAAAGTAATAACTTAAGCACTGATGGTAATGAAATCGTTCCAAGCACGGTATCTGCTTCTTCTGAAAGTGAAATCAGTATTGAGCCGATTGTAAAATTGGAATATGTTTTCGGACAAGATTCGCACCAAAAAGCTTATGCGGGCACTCATAATGAAGAGCTGATTAATAGTGATTTAGCGATGGAGTTAGGTTACGCGTATGAGTTACGTGGTGGGACTGTTGTTGATGTTTCTTACATTCTTGGGTTAATGAATGAAGAAGTATGGTCTAACCCATATGCATGGAACACAAAACGTGAAGTGACAGACTCATCTGAATCTGCTTTTCGTTTACAAGCAGAAGACATCTTAGGTTCGAACTTTGCTTTTGATGGTTTGTACTTCACAAAAGATATTGATCAAGAACTAAGTGATAAAGCTTTAGAACGTAGTGGTTCTGGTTTCTCTGGCACACTGTTTTACACTCACTTTTTAAATGAAACTTCAGCTTTAACGCCTTCTGTTACTTACGCTTCTTTCTCTGCTGATGGTGATGCAATGTCATATTCATCATACGGCTTGGGCTTAGAATATATGAAGCAAATGGGTCAACACGCGATTTCCTTAGGTGGTGAATACAGCAATACGGCTTACGACGGTCGTAATACTGAATTTGGTAAAACTCAAGATGATACTGGCTACGGCGTGACAGCAATGTACCAATATGAAGAATTTATGGATTGGGAAGATGTCACTTTCCTCGGTCTTGTCAGCTATGAATCGATTTCATCAAATATCGATTTTTACGACAACAGTGAATACCAAGTTATGGTTGGCTTAACTTACGACTTCTAATTCATCCTATTAAATCGATAGGTCTGAATACCATTTCAATGTATCGATTAGAGATACAAAAAAGCCGCCACCGTTCAAATAGTTCTAGTTTGAACGGTGGCGGCTTTTGATTTAGGTCTCTATTTAGCGCATTACTTGATTAACCGATTAACCGATTAACCAAGTAACCCGCTCAATAGAATATACCCATTAACTCACTGAATTGAGTTAGCAGACTATGGCTGTTGCTTAGTTGGCGCTAGAGCAATTTCACGGATACATACGTTCTGTGGTTGTTGGTAAGCGAAAGATACCGCGCGAGCAATATCGTCAGCTGCCAATACGCCGCCCATATCTTCTTTCCAAGAATCGTAACCATCTTTGATCTCTTGAGATGTAGTGTGAGACAGAAGCTCAGTTTCTACAGCACCCGGTGCGATAGTCGTAACACGAACATTTGAAGCAGCAACTTCTTCACGAACGTTCTCAGAGATAGCGTGTACCGCGAACTTAGTACCACAGTAAGCAGCGTGGCTTGGGAAAGTTTTCTTACCCGCGATAGAGCTGATGTTGATGATAGTACCTGTGTTGCGTTCCATCATTGGAGCAAGTACAGATTGCATGCCGTTTAGAAGACCAATTACGTTCACTTCGAACATTGTCTTCCACTCTTGCGCGTCTTGCGTATCGATTTGACCAAGAAGCATTGCACCAGCGTTGTTGATAAGTGCGTCTACAGGACCAAATTTCTCTTCACCTTGTGCGATTGCCGCATCAAAAGACGCTTTGTCTGTTACGTCTACTTTTACTGATAGAGAGTTTGGTAGGTTAAGCGCTTCAAGGCGGTCAACACGACGAGCTAAAAGTAGCAGAGGGTGACCTTCATCGCTTAGACGACGAGCGATTGCTTCACCAATACCAGAGCTTGCACCTGTAATTACGATTAGTTTTTTCATTTTATTTCCTCTGTACTTTTATTGCGTCGGTTGGCTACGACGTATTGTTTAAGTGCATTCGAATCAAGTGCTTGTTGCCTTGCTTCGTTGCGATGGAGGTATATTAAGGAAAATAGCATTGTTGATATATAGCGCTTTACTTGAAACACTGTTGCCGTGGTGCAACAATAAGTGCGTTCACTTTATAGCTTTATAGCGTCATAACTCTAGAGCTTCATCATCTTTAAATTTCACAAGTAAGCTGGCGACTATGCTCAATCAAATTAACCTATCTGATATTCGTTCTTTCGTGCTTATCGCTCGCTTAGGTAACTTCACTAAAGCGGCAGAGGAGCTTGATGTCTCGCGCTCCCACGTATCACGTCAAGTGAGTAGCCTAGAAAAACAGATGGGTGTGACGCTGTTTATCCGCACCACTCGAACCTTAAGGCTGACTCACGCAGGGCAAGATCTGTACGCGAGATGCGAGCAAGCCTTAGATAATATAGACCAAGCTCTGATTGCTGCTGTGGACGATGTCGAAGAAGTGCGCGGTGACATAAAAGTAAACTGTGTCGGTGGTTATTTGGGTGAGGTGATCATCGCTGATCTGATCAATGAGTTCATGCAGCTCTACCCAGACATCAGCATAAGCCTTGATTTCAGCAGTAACCGAGTCGATCTTATTGAAGACGCGTTTGATATCGCTTTTCGGATGGGGAGCTTAGAAGATGCAGGATTTATCGCAAGAAAGCTTTTGGACATTGAGATGGGAACACTCGCAAGCCCTGAGTATTTCGCTCGTAAAGGAAAGCCTAATCATCCTAAAGATCTGATCCATCATGACTGCTTAACGGGCTCAGTGCGCAAGTGGAGCTTTCAAGCTGTGGATGATACTAAGAAAACGGTCGATGTGCATGTGACGGGCAGGCTGCAATGTAAAAATGGGCGAGTGTTGGTGCAGGGCGCGAAATCGGGCAACGGGATTATTCGTGTTCCAACCATCTATTGTTTACAAGAACTGAATGACGGGCAGTTGGTGCAAGTGTTTGATGAGTGGGTGGTGCCTAAAGTGGATTTTTCAGCGATCTACCATCGAGACCGCTATCAACCAAGTCGAATTCGAACCTTCATTGATTTCGTTAAAGGTCGCTTTGAAAAAATGCCAGTCAGCTAAGCGTATTTGCTGGTGTCGACTAATAGCTGTTTAAGCTTTAGCTTACATCTCGTCGATTTCGTTTTGCAGGCTTTCCAGTTGATCCAGAATCAGTAAAAACTTCTCACCAAAGGGTGTTACATGATACTCAACTCTTGGTGGGAGTTCGTTGAACATTTGTTTATCTAAAATCCCGAACTCAACATTTCGCTTCAAACATTCATTCAGTACCTTGGTCGATAACCCTTCGACCGAGCGCACCATTTCACCCGGGCGATTAATACCATTCGCCAGTAATTGGTAAACCGTTAGCGACCATTTACACCCGTAGATGGTTTCTACCATGCGAGCGGAACGCTCTGGTGCTGATTTTCTTGAAAAAAAGTTTTCCTGATTTTTCATAAAGATGTACCAATAAGTACCTACCTAACCGATTTGTACTTACTATTCATAGTGTTAGTTCAGAGCCTAAGATTACCACGTTCACATGACTTAGGAGATAACAAAATGAACTTCACTAAAAAGGGTATTGCAGATCGTAACTAATAAAACGCGGAACTTTTCACCTGCAGCTGTTCATCGCTATTTGCTTCAGTATTCGCGTAGAATAAATGCTAGAAAGATAAAAAGAATAATTAAAACGATAACAAGAGTAAGGTCGCCATTATGTTCAACATGGACTTTTCAAAGAGATTGGTTATAGAAACCGAGCCACTAGATTGGGTCGCGAGCCCTGCCAAAGGGGTATGGCGCAAGCCTCTAGAAAGAGAAGAGAAAGAATCGGGTCACACGACTAGTGTGGTGAAGTACGATCCTCAATCTTCGTTCTCTGAGCACCCGCATCCGCAAGGTGAAGAGATCTTCGTATTAGAGGGTATCTTCTCTGATGAGACCGGAGATTTCCCAGCGGGTACTTATCTTCGTAATCCGCCGGGTAGTGCGCATTCCCCATCGAGTAAAGGTGGCTGCACGATCTTGGTTAAGCTTAATCAGTTTGATTCAAGGGACTTAGCTCAAGTTCGTATCAATACTCTAGAAACGGAATGGCTTGCGGGTATTGGTGGTTTACAAGTGATGCCCCTGCATGAATTTGAACATGAGCATGTCGCATTAGTGAAGTGGCCTGTCGGCGAGCGTTTTCAGCCGCATCGTCATTTTGGAGGTGAAGAGATCTTTGTGTTGTCTGGCACTTTTAAAGATGAACATGGCGAATACCCAAAGCATACTTGGATGCGCAGCCCTCATATGAGTGAGCATTTCCCCTATGTGGAAGAAGAGACGATTATCTTGGTGAAAACTGGGCACCTGCCATTGATATAGTGATTAACTCGACCAACACAATTGTCAAAGCCGCTTCTTTCAAGTCAGCGGCTTTTTAACGTTTGTCTCTATGCGTCTATTATTTTTACGTACCTAATGAACACTAAGCTAGTAAGCTAGTAAGCGACACCAATACGTTGGCGTGGATACTGACCAGCTTCTAACTCATCAATCATTGCGATTGCGTAATCGCTGACTGAGATCCTGCTGTTGCCTGCGTCGTCTGTAAGCAGTTGATCACCGCCAGTACGGTAAGTCGAGAGCTTATCTCCGGGGAATATTTCAGCCGCAGGGCTAATGAAAGTCCAGTTAAGTTCATTACTAGACTGCTTGAAGGTTTCTAGAGCTTCACCTTGTGCTAGAGCTTCGTTTTTGTAATCAGCTGGGAAATCAGGAACGGTAACCAGAGCGATATTAGGAGCCACTTCAAGTGAACCTGCTCCGCCCACCCAAAGTAAGCGATGGATGTTCAGGCTTGGTAATGAAGCCAGTAGCTTTTTAGCAGTGTTGTTTACAATGTCATGATTACCCATTGCACGCCCACCAATTGATGCGATCACTGCGTCTACACCAAACAAAACATCGGATAGATTTGTGACATCACTGAGTAGATCCAATTGACGCACTTCTACATTGTCTAATTCTACTCGGCTAGGATCTCTAACGACTGCAACCACCTCATGCCCACGAGATTGAGCTTCTTGAGCGATGTGACTACCAATCCAACCTGAAGCGCCTAATACTGCAATTTTCATAATGTTTCTCCAATCATCTAATTTATTGAGTCGTTTTCTCGACAGCCATTGCAGTCTAATAGCTCACTAGGTTGCGATAAATATCGCCAAATGATGTAGATTGTATCTATATAGTTATCTAATTGACTTGGTTAAGCCGCTAAGCTCGAATCAAACCTGATAATCAGAAAAAGTTGGGAGTGTGTGATGGATAAATTAACGGCAATGCGCAGCTTTGTAGAGGTGGCAAATTGTGCCAGCTTTACCCAAGCCGCTGAGCATTTAGGATTAAGCCGCTTACAGGTATCACGCCATGTTCAAGAGATTGAAGCCTGGTTGAAACAACGATTGCTGCATCGTACAACACGAAAGGTGAGCCTCACAACTGCTGGAGAGGAGGCATTAAATCGTTGTGAAAAAATACTGTATGAAACCACCGAATTAGAACTGACCGCCTTGAATCGAAATGATCAGTTATCGGGCACAATTCGTGTTGCCGCGCCGATAGGGTTAACTCAAAATATCTTACTCGACGTCGTGGAGCAGTTCACTGAATTGCATCCCAATATCACGGTTGAACTGTTTGCATCGGATCATTTTGCGCAGTTGGTCGATGAAAGGATAGATATCGCTCTTCGCTATACAGATCAACCTGACGACAGTTTGATCGCTCGCAAGTTGATGGTTATTGATTCCGTAGTGTGTGCTTCTGCTAAGTATTTGTCTAAGTATGGTGAACCTCAGCATATTGACGATCTGAAAGATCATAACTGCTTTAGACACTTAGGTGCTTCCTCTTGGACGTTTGTCAAAGATAATCAGCATAAAGCTGTTGAGGTAAAAGGAACGATAATCGCCAATGATATTGGTGTATTAGCCCGTGCTGCACAACACGGGAAAGGCATTGTCCACCTGCCTTGTGATCTGGCAAACCCTTTAATTAATAGCGGGAAGTTGCAGCCTATCCTTAGTGAATTTGTTGTGCCTAGCAGTGTGCTATGGGCGGTTTATCTTTCTCGCAGTTATCAATTGCCTATAGTGCGACAGTTTATTGATTTTGTTGCACAATCTTGGAGTTCTGATATTAAACTTGGCGACGCTTCGCGGTGAAGGCTTGTTTCCAAAAGACAAAAATCCGATACCAAAACGGATATCGGATTTGAACTCAATTGAGAAGTTCTAGTGTTTGATTGCTAATAAAGGACTGCCTTGTTTCATTTACTGCCTATTGATTCCCTCCTTGTCATAAATGCTCCCATCGATTTAGATAGCGGCTACACATAACGATTTCTATGTATAGCGGCTTTATACAACGTCACTTTTAGACATAACCATTTTTATACATAGCTATGTTTGCTTTGATGACCCTCAACCATACCTAATGGAATATTAGGTAGAGGTTGATACAAACTTTCGGTCATCTCTGATAAAACTTGGTCAAATACTTGTGCGATAACCGTTGAAACATCGCTAGTTAAATCGTACATCGCTTTTGGCGGTAAAGTGATGGTCTCACTGACCGCTAACTCTGATAGTTCGTGTATTGCTCGGCTACCTATTGGTGAGGCAATACTCAGTGGGCATATCAGCGCTAGTTGGTTAAGTTTACGAACGGTCTTTTCACAGTAAAATTTGATTCTTTGTTGGTCGTCAATCGTATCCATATTAGGAAGACAAATTCGTAGCTTGGTGAGAACTTCCATGCTGTCCAGCACTTGCTGCCAATTCATATGATATTCGTTCATCATATCTTCACGTTCAGATTGAATAAGCCAGTTGATCATCACTTCATCTAGCAAGTACATGCTATGTCTGATGTTCTTACCATGTATCGTTTGGTTACGGACTAAGCTTCGGGTTTGCCAATCATCATGCATCGCTTTAAGTTTGTTTTGATAGATCCGGTACATTGGTCGGCTATCTAACTGTGCTTTAGTTTGTAATGAGTCGGATGTTTCAAGGATGTCAGCATAGATTTCATTGACCTTAGAAATAGCTTCACTGGTGAGTTTGCAAGACAGTGCGTAGTGAGTAGCAGCTCGGTGCTGTCGTGATAGTTGCAGTATCTGTCTTATCAACACTAGCGTTTCAAACTTCTGGCTGAGTGTCGCTTGTCGCTTTGTTGAATAGTGAAATAAGGTCGCGAGTATTACTAATGATGTAACAATTGAAATAATGACAAACATATCTAACTCCTTTTATGTTTATACCTATTTAGTGGTAGTTCATTATCTGTGCCATGTTTTTAATTTAAATAAATCAATGAGTTATATTTTTTCCATTTATGTGTCTGCTCTAGAACAGTGCACTGGATCACTAAACTAGTGAGAAAGGCAGAAGAAGTAAGCGACTTTAATGCTCTTCAGCGTCGTTATTCCTGAAAGCTAAAGAGCCTAAATGGCTAACCTCTTTACAAGGCTAGCCAGATTGGGTTACACAGAGATGTACATTTAGAGAGTGGATGGTGAAGAGATGACTAAAGATTTACGTCTAATATGTCAGTGGGAAGACAGGTAACCTTTAAGCTTGTTCGGGTTGATAGCTCGTTAAGTCAATAGTTCGTTAAATCAATAGTTCGGTAAGTCAATAGCTCGGCAAGTTAGCAGCTTGATAAATCAATAGCTCCATAAATCAATAACGCGATAAGTCGATCACTTTATTACACAGTTTACTTAAAGCCAGTTGATCATGGCTGATCAAGATAAGACCGCAATTAGCTTCTTTCGATACTTCAACAATCAGCTTTAGTGTTTGTGCTGCTGTAATTGGGTCTAACCTTGATGAGGGCTCATCTGCAATTAACAGTTTTGGGCTCATCAGTAGTGCTCGTAAAATGGCAAACCGCTGTAACTCTCCTCCAGATACTTGGCTTGATGGACGCTCAAGCAGAGCAGAATCAAGGCTTAATCTATCTAGAAGTGCAGGTATCTTGGAGCGATTTAGCTTGTGAAGTGCACATAAGTCATCAAGTAACGTTTTTAGTGTTGTGTGAGGAGAATGCGCACTTGGTGGATCTTGATAAAGTTTAAGTCGTTGCCCTTTTTCGATTTTTTGAAGCCAGTTGATATTGCCGGAAAAGTCGTTATGCAGCCCTAGTAAAGTGTCGGCAAGAGAAGATTTACCGCATCCGCTATCACCATAAACTCCCAATATTTCACCTTGTGATAATGAGAACGTCAGATCTGAAAAGAGTATTTTTTGGTCGCGGTAAATAGCTAAACCTTCAACTTCAAGCAATGGCTTCTGCCCGCTTTGTATACCAACCTCTGCGGGAGCAGTTTGGCTACTTGATTCATTTAAAGGCTGTGAAGAAGTGGGCTGATCAAATGACCAATATTCAGGTTGCGCTCGAATAAGCGCTTTTGTATAGGCGGCTTGTGGCTGTTCTAAAATAGCTTTCGCGTCACCTTGTTCTACAATTTCACCTTCTTTCATGACGATAATGTCACCACCTAACATTTTAGCCAGCTTAATGTCATGAGTAATAGTGAGCAGCCCGCCGGGTTTCTCATTTTCAAACGGTTGGCAGTGAGAAAGGAGAAGTTGCCCAACGTGATCACGTCGGCTTTCGTCTAAGCCTTTTGTGGGTTCATCTGCAATTAACAGTTTGCCTCCTGCTTGAGTCGCGCATAAATACGCTGCACGTTGCGCCATTCCACCAGAAAGTTCAAATGGGTGTTTACCTCCATCTTTATCCAGTTCCATTTGTTGAAGTGCACGGTGGGTGAGGGTGTCACTCTGGGAGCGATCTTTGTTTAAAACCAGCTTATGGACTTCGTTTATTTGCGCGGCAATTGTGCGAAGCGGGTTGAGTGCTAGCCACGGCTCTTGAGGTAATAAAGCGATTTCTTTTCCCCAAAACCGTTCTCGATTTAAAGGGTTAAGCTCATCAAATAAAGTAATGTCGCCTTCTGGCTTTAAGGCATCTGGCAATGTGCCTGCGACGGCCGCCGCGATTAAGCTTTTTCCCGCGCCTGTTTCACCCAAAATGGTGAGCGGACGCTGAGGATATAAGTCTAAACTTAAGTTCTGGACTAAGGTTTGAGTGTCAGTATGAATCGAAAGATTTTCAATTTTTAGCATTGTGTTCATGCTGTTACTCCTTTGTCCGCTTGTTTGCCTGGTTGCGATTTTTCTTGTTTAGACCTCGGTTCATTATGCGAATGTTTTTTTTGCTGAGTGAGACGCTTGCCTTGGGCTAATAAATGAAAGCTTAATACGAGAAGAAAAACGGTGAGTACTGGTTGAATCAAAACCCAAGGGGCTTGGTGGTAGTAACGGAATAGTTCAACCATCATTAAGCCGAGCTCAGCTTCCGGCGGCTTAAGCCCAACATGCAGAAAGCCTAAAGATGCAAGCGCCAGTATTGAATTACCAGTACCAAAGCAGAACAGAGTAAATAAGTCGTTTCGGCAATCTGGCCATAAATGACGCTTGAAAATATACCAATGGTTGAAGCCATAAAGTCGAGACGCTTCTACAGCCGGCGACTGAATGAGTGACAACGTTCGGTTACGTGATACACGGAAAAAGTCCACCCACAGCATGAGAGATATGGCGATGTAAAGAATGAGGAAGGAGCCCGGAACCATAGCCGCGAAAAGTAAGACGAGGATTAAGCCGGGCATGGCGAGTATCATATTCACATTGAATGAAAAGACTTTATCCCACCATCCTTGTTTCCAACCTGCTATCACGCCCATGGAAGTACCTAATAGCGCAGCCGTGGTAATACTGATTAACGCCATGGAAAGTGAGGTGGTGATGGCGTGGCTTAACCTCGCTAAATTGCTGCGTCCAAAATGGTCTCTGCCTAAAGGTTCTTCGACAGAAGGCGTTGTGAATGCAAGGTCTAAGTTTTGCTTGGCAATATCACCTTGATAGACAGTCCGTTCTAGCATGACTACGCATAACAAGGCGGCTAAGATAATCAGACCTAACCATTGCGGCTTTGTTAAATTCATACGATCTTAACCTTCTTTTTTTCGGGTTCTGCTTGTTGTTTATTAGGTGCGAATTTTGAAAATAAAGCAGAGGGTTTATTCACGCGTTGCCTTGGATCCAATTGGTAGTTTACAAGATCGACTAAGGTATTGATGACCACAAACAAAAGCCCCATTAGCAGAGCAGAACCTTGGATCATTGGGATATCTCTACGGAAAATCGCATGCGCTAACGCGTGACCAATACCCGGCCAAGAGAATAATGACTCGATCATAATGATCCCTTCAATTAACCCGGTTGCTTGAACGCCAACAAAAGTAATAACAGGTAAAGCGATGTGTTTATGAGCGTGATGCTGAAAAGCTTGCGCCTCAGTTAGTCCTTTTAAACGAGCGAATAAAAAATGCGGTGCTGTGATGGCATCATGAGTGGCATTTCTTATAAGACGGCTAGACATTGCAGCCAGAGATAGCGCTAAGGCGAGGGCGGGTAAAATAATAAACTCGACTCGTCCAAAGCCAGCCACAGGCAGCCAATTCAGTTGTAACGCAAAGATAATCACCAAAGCCAAACCAATCAGAAATACAGGCTGGGCTCTTAAGATGATGGAACCTAATAGCGAGAAGTGATCTGCAAAAGAGTCGGTTCGCCTTCCACAATAAATACCGATGGGAATAGCAATGATAAGGGAGATGACGGTCGCAACTACTGCCAATAAAATGGAGTGCCCGAGCTGGTGGCTGATTTCGTCAATGACAGGGGTACCACTAATCAATGAGGTCCCTAGGTCAAAATGGAGAAGATCCCACAGCCATTCGATGTATAGCTGAAAGCCTGAGCGATCAAGCCCTAGTTCTTGGTAAACCGCTTGTGCTGCATCTGCATCCACATAATCGTACCCGTAGCGACCCGCTGCAATTCGAAAAGCAAAGTCGCCAGGTAACAAGCGCATTAAAATGAAAGTGAGTGTTCCGATGCTCCAAGCCACAAAGCCGGCTTGGAGTAGTCTTCGGATTAAGATATTAATCATTAATCGTCATCTCTGAGATGCGGTAGTTGATTTCAAATGGGTCAAAAGAGAAGTGGTTAACACGTTCATTGACCGCAACTAACTGAGTGTAGAAAGTCACAGGAATCAGTGGCATTTCTTCCGCTAATATAGATGAAGCCTCTTGAGTCATTCGATTATATTGCTCTTGATTTGGTTCAACCGATAGACGTTGAAGTAAGCTACTGAACTCATCAGAAGACCAGTTCATTGGTCCCCAGTCACTGCCTTTATGGCTAGCAAAATCGCGCATTAGTAAGGCTAGGGGATCCGCTGTAGTGCCAAAATTACGCGCCACGAGCGCCATTTCTAAGGTGCCGTCTTTGTGCTTGGATGGAATCGCACTTGAGTTGTCGATAGAAACATTCACCTGAATGCCAACTTCTTTAAGCTGAGCTTGAATCGCGGTTGCCACGATAGGTAACTCTGGTCTGTCTGAGTAGGTAGTTAAAGTAATATCGAATGGCTTGCCTTCTCGCGAAAGGATACCTTCCTCATTTTCCTGCCAACCTTGCCCTGCGAGCAATTTTTTCGCTTGGTTGATATTGCGTTGAGTTTGCTTAAGGGAATCGATGTGCCATGCGCCAAGAGAAGGGGCAAACAGTTGATACGCTTCAGAACCAGGAACGCGGACGATTTGTTTTGAAATACCAGTTCGGTCCAAAGCTAAACTGATAGCTTGACGCACATCTGAATGATCTAAAAGTGGGTGTTCATTATTCAGCTTAATTAGGATTGTTCTTGGGATGGACTCCATCACTAGCTCAACATTTTTCGCTGACTCAAGTAGGTCGATACTGGCTGGGTCTAGTGTATAAACCAGATCAGCTTGCCCTGTTTGTGCTAATAAAGCACGGCTTTCAGAGCGATGACCTGCAAGGTAGTGAACATGTTCAATCGAGGCTTTTGTGCCCCAGTAGTCAGCATTTTTGACAACATGCGCTTTATGAGGAGCTTGTAACTCTTGAATTTTATAAGGACCAGTACCACTCAGTTGTGCCACATTTCCTTGTTGATCAAACGAACTTGGTGCTGCAATCGCTGCCGTGTAATGCGCTAACACTGCCAGTAATGGTCGATAAGGTTGAGATAGCTCTATGACTAGAAGGTTGTCTGAAGCTGATATTTCTTTAATGGGTACACGTTTTAATACGCCAGGTTTTTTTAAAGCGTGAGAAAGAGATGTTTGAACAGCTTGCGCGGTAAGCGGTGAACCATCGTGGAAAACAACGTCTGTGCGCAATGTAAATTCCCAGCGTAAATTGTTTGCGCTAGTTGTCCATTCTTTCGCTAATAAAGGTGTGACGTTGCCTGACTTATCGATAGCAGTCAGCGCTTCAACGACTTGTAATCGTGTAAATAAATAGCCGTTTTTCGATAAATCTTGGTCGGTGAATTCAAAGGGACCAGAAATGTTGAGAGTGGTTGGTTGTGTTTCTTTCGATGGTACAAATATCCATATGAGTAGTGCACTGATGGAAAGTAGTGCCAGTGCGGCAAGCTTTTTCATGCTTTTGTCCTAGTTACGATTAATAATTCGCAATGTTATAACATAACAAAAATGTATTGTTAATGATAATAGTTGCTAATTAGCTTGGTTTTTTATCGGACGTGAGTATGAAAAAAGCCCCACTGAAATCAGTGAGGCTCTAAATTTTGAATGTTTTTGGAGGTAAAGCGGGTTATCTAACGACGTTTTCAGCCATAAGTGGGCGGATTAGCCTGTTAAATACGCTTGATTAAGCAAGCTTCAGGTCAAACTTGTTGCGATACATCACCATATCTTCAATGGTCAGTACTGGCATGTTGTGCAATTTACCAAACGCTACGATCTCAGGGGCTTTCGCCATGGTGCCGTCTGGGTTGGTTACTTCACATAATACGCCAGCAGGAGCAAAACCCGCCATTTGCATTAAATCGACCGTGCCTTCTGTATGACCACGGCGAGCTAAAACGCCACCTTTACGTGCACGTAATGGGAAAACATGACCAGGGCGAGCAAGGTCAGATGGCTTCGCATTTGGGTTTGCAGCTGTTTTGATGGTCGTCACGCGATCTTTTGCAGATACGCCTGTAGTCACGCCTTCTTTCGCCTCAATAGTCACAGTGAATGCGGTTTGATTCGCACTGTTGTTATCAACAACCATTGGAGGAAGATCAAGCTGATTTGCTTGTTCGTCGGTCAGACATAGGCAAACAATGCCGCTACATTCGCGGATCATGAGTGCCATTTGAGCGTCAGTTAGGTGCTCGACAGAGTAGATAATATCACCTTCATTTTCACGACTTTCATCGTCTAAAAGTAATACGCCACGACCTTCTCTTAAGGCTTCTAGGGCGTTTTCTACGCGAGTAATTGGTTCGCCAAATTCGGCAAGTAGTGAAGACTGATTCATGGTTAAACTCCTAAATATCACCAGAATCAGGGCTGTATGAGGGATTAAAAACACACACAGTAACCCCTGCTTATTAAAGCAGTGATTACATGCGTAATGGTTTTATCCAAAACGAAATACACCACTTCATCATATTGAGTGGTGTGTTTTCATTCTCTCTCATCCGGACTATAACCGTCGGCTCTGGCATCTCACCAGATCTGCTGACCTCGACGTATCGAGCGCTCGCGGGCTTATTTAGGTTCATTCAGACATAAACAAATTGAATGTGGATGAAAACTAAACATACCGCCGGTGGGGAATTGCGCCCCGCCCTGAGAATAAAAATTAAATATGTCGCTTCATTCGTTGCAAGTCTAAATCGTGTTGTGATTTAAATTTCAGGAACGTAATGAGCGAGGGAATGGTAATCCTTTCATTCTTGGATTTAAAGGACTGGTCGCAAAGTTTCACTCATTTTACCGTTAGGTGAACGCTACTTGGTCATTTAATGCTCGTAAGTGGAATTAAAGAGAAGATATTTATCTGAAGAGTCAGTTGTCTAATGCTTAGAAGCTAGATAGAAGCTAGATAGAAGCTAGATAGAAGCTAGTTAGAAGGTACTTTTAAAGAATTTAGCAGATACGGTGTTTGAGCGTTTCTTTATTCTGAATCAAATATTAAGCGTCGTAGGTTGGTGTTTTAGTCAAGTTGACCGCGCAATCGAATAAGTCATTCTATAAGTAGGGTTATTTTGCCTTAGGATAACATTTCTGACATAAACCTGATGTTGTTGATATTTTGCTACGTTAGGATGCGCCCTTTCGCATGGACTGCAGAGTGACAATGATTAACTATATTGCCCAAAAATCTAAAGGATTATTGCTATTAGCCTTTAGCCTTTATTCTCTTTTACCAGTTGTACTGATTGGTATTGATGTTGACCTTGGGCAACCCGTTGGCGATTTTGTAGGGCGTTTCATGACGCTGCTGACGGACTCCGCTGGCAGTTCTGGATTTCTTGTAACTTTAACGGTGCTGAGTGCATTGGCGCTGCGACTAAAATTCCCTCGAATTAAGTTTTTAAGCTTGGCTATTCAACTCTCATTACTGTTAGTGATTTGCTTCTCAGCTAAGACATTCTTAAAGCATTCTACAGAAAGCCCGCGACCTTATACTGAGTACCTTGCTCAAGTGGATTTAATCGAACTTCCTGAAAGTTTTTATCAATTGTCGCTTAGTGAAAAAAATGAAGTGATCATGAACGTTAAATCTAATGTGAGTGAGTGGCGAGTGCACCATTGGCTTGGGGAGCAGGATTACTCTTTTCCTTCAGGGCACACTATTTTTGTTGCGATTTGTATAGCTTTCTTTGGTGGGTTGTTTTTTGAAAACCGCAAGTTTACTTGGGTCGCTGGGCTGATGATTTGGGCTGCTGGTGTGGCTTACAGCCGGTTATGGCTAGGCATGCATCGACCAGAAGACTTGATTGGCTCTGTCGTGTTAGCTGCACTGATTTATCTAATGGTGCCGAAAATTCCTATCCCTGTGCTTAAACAATATTTACCAACAGTATTATTTAACAAGGGTTTAATTTAACAAGGCTTTGATTTGATTCTTGGGGATTTTTCCGGTCATTCGATTTCTTGATTTAATCCTAACTCCTTTTGCTTCTTCTTTGTTAACCCGAGAGAGACGATTCTATAAGACTCTTTCAGATAGTAGATCAGCTCTTCATCAGAGCTTGGCGTGGATTCATAGTGCTGTATCCACTTCATCCCTCTAGAAGCAAAATATGGTGCGGGTTTATACCCCGGTTGATCACTCAGAAAA
This sequence comes from Vibrio sp. 99-70-13A1, assembly GCF_013114625.1. Lineage (GTDB taxonomy): Bacteria > Pseudomonadota > Gammaproteobacteria > Enterobacterales > Vibrionaceae > Vibrio. The sequence continues at coordinate 7,075 of NZ_VTXD01000027.1, read as the reverse complement.
TCATAATTTAGGTTTGATGTTTTAAAGATAAAAGCAGGTTGGTCATTCGGTCCCCAGCCACCAATAGCGAACACTTTCCCTCCAACCTTCCATACGTGGGAGTTATTCCACTGCACGACATAACTCGTCGCGGGGAGGGCTTTGCAAAATTCATTGTATTCATCATAAGTCATATTCTGAACCTTCTTTATCCTTTCATTTATCTATCTACTCACTATGGTATTGGGGTTGTTAGTTATGTATTAAAAGCCACTGACTCCTTGCCAAACGGCGGTTATCCCACTTGCTGAGCAAAGAACAAGAGCTCCGATACGAATCTTTTCTTTAGGGAGCGTCTGAGTGGTTAGTAAGGCTAACTTGTAGCCAAGCCAAGAAGCTGGAATAAGTGGCATCGTTATCCATAGGTGGTGCAAAGTAAAGAAACCAGCAGGAATCTGTACTATCAACGAGATGATAGAGCTAAAGACAAAAAAGGCGGATAAATTGCCGCGAAGTTGGTTGGCTTCTTGATGCTGAAGCAATAGCGCCATTGGGGGACCACCAATGCCAGAGCTGGTACCAAAGAAACCAGAGAAAAAACCTGCAATACCCATTTTGATCGGTGTGGGCTCAATTCTAAAAGGCAGCAAACTAATGATAACGGCAAGAACAACCAGCAGACCCAACCAAAGAGACAGCACCTGAGTTGACACCATCACCAATAAAAAACCACCTGCAATTGATCCTGGGATTCGTCCAATCAGGGCTACTTTCAAGCCTCCAATAGAAATATTGGAGCGGTGCTTCATTGCATTCAATATTGAAATGAACAGCCCAATTAAACAAATTGGCGCGGGCACATAGTCGGGTGAAATAAGGAAAAGTACAGGAGCTGCAACAATAGCTAAGCCAAATCCAATCGCAGTTTGGACGAATGACCCAAGAAAGATGAGAGTCATGGCGATTAAGACGGTTTGGTCAAAGTAGTCTGTGAGCATATGCATTGTTAGAGTATGAGGGCTGAATGAGCACTATAAAGTAAAGTCATCGGGATTGATGCAATTACGGTAAGTATTTCTTCATAGGATCATGTTATTACAGTGATACATAAGAAGGGTGAATCATTCAAGAGTTAATGGGTTTTCAGACAAATAAACAGGGAATAAACATACATTTATTCCCTATAGAAAAGCGTTAAGCAAATGCAGGTTGAAGACGTGTTACGGGTTTATCATTGATAGGTAAGTGTATTAGAGCGGCAAGGAATGCCAATACAACTGTTGACCACCAAATTGGCTCATATGACCCGTAGTAATCGTAAATGCGACCACCTGCCCACGCGCCTAAGAAGCTGCCGACTTGGTGAGTAAAGAAAACCAAACCGTAAAGACTTGAAAGGTAGCGTGCCCCAAAAATCTGTCTGACAAGCCCTGAAGTCAGCGGCACTGTGCCTAACCAACAAAAACCAATCGCACCACCAAATAGTGCAGCCGTTGATTCAGTTACTGGAAGTGTTACGAAAGCGGCAATCACCACCGTTCTTACTAAATATAAAGCAGACATGACATGGCGTTTACTGAATTTGTCTCCCATTACTCCCCAGAAGTATGAACCGAAGATATTAAATATACCCACGTATGCCAAAGCCATCGCGGCGCTACTTGCGGGTAAATCTTTATCTGCTAAATAACTTGGTAAGTGAGTCGCAATAAACATGACGTGAAAGCCACAAACAAAGAATCCAGCATGAATAAGCCAATATCCCTTGTGAGAAAACGCCTCTCTTAATGCTTCTTTCAAGGTTTGTGTATCTTCAATTTGAACTTTTTGATTGATCGCTGTTTTAGCTTTTGGAGCCCTCATAAACAATGCAAACGAAATCATGAAACAGGTTAAAAGTGCGAATACTTGCATGGCGGTTTGCCAGTTAAATTCATTTAACATGTATTGCGCCCCGGGGATCACTGCAAACATACCAAATGAACCTGCAGCCGTTGTTAAACCAAAGGCTTTTGCTGCATGTTCCGCAGGCACTACTTTTGCTACAGCGCCAAGTACAATCACATAGCTAGTCGCACTTAGCCCTAAACCAATTAAAGCACCAAGTGATACGTATAACATGCTTGACTCTGTAGCCACTGAAGTCAGTAATAAACCTAAACCGTAAGCACAAGCGCCTGCAATGATGATTTTTCTCGCGCCCCATTTATCTGCTGCCATGCCGACAAAAGGTTGAAACACACCAAAGAGAAGGTTTTGAAGTGCGATAGCAAAACTGAAGAACTCTCGACCAGTGCCAAAATGTTCTGAAATTGGCATCATGAAAATGCCAAATGATTGTCTAATCCCTAGACTAATAATCAGTGTGCCAATCCCTAGCCATACTAATAAAGGAAAACGGAAAATGCTCATGTTAGTACTCGTTGTTAGTAATGGTGTATCGCGGTGTGGTGAATTGTTAGAGCTATTGCTGGTTTAGTGGTGATGATGTTGGTGATCGATCATATTGTGCTCTTCAGGTTGCTGGTGGCACCCGCTGTTAACGGCGTGCTGGGCTAATAGCTCAATCAAAGGCTTGCTGTGATGAACAATGACTAAGCTAATGATCAGTAATATGATCATCCTGCATAGCTGAGCGAAAAGTGATTGTGAGAACATAAGTCACGAAATCTTGGTCTGTCTTAAATAGGCGCGCATCATAAAGCCGCCATGAAACGCTGACAAATGAGAATATGTGATTCAATTTATGCATTTTGTGCATAGATTGGTTAAGTAAGGTCAGCTGCTACACGCAGTTTATGGATGTAAGAGCTAGAGATTCGATCAACCTGCTTCGTGCTTAATAGAAATAACTATTACAAAAATGGTTTTACGGAAATCGACATTATTACTAAGAGTGGCGACCAAAAGGATGATGAGAAAGGGCAATTACAGGTCGAAAGATGTAATAAAGTTGTCGAATTTCCATGTTGCTTAGGTCGCTTGATTTTTAGGTGTGTAACATAATTCTTACACAGTAATTAAAAATTAACAGCAGTTGGTTCCTCGACATTGTTTACAAAGATCGTCATTTTATGCGCTCGATCACTTTACTCATGATGAAGTAAAGAGCTTTAAATTTAGGGATAAGGAAGCAATAAGCGCATGGATAAAGATCATAATCTTCGAGAGAACCTATTGGCTCTTCTATTAGGTAGCGCACTGGTTTCATTAGGCGTCATCTTCTTCAATCAAGTGGGTCTACTGACAGGTGGAACCGCGGGGTTAGCTATCTTTTTAACTAAGGTCTCTGATTTTAGTTTCGGGCAAATCTTTTTCGCCCTCAACCTTCCTTTCTATATTCTTTCTGTTACCCGAATGGGTTGGCGTTTTACCATAAATACCTTTGTTGCCGTTTCTATTGTCTCGTTTGCTGTGGATCACTTGCATCATGTAATCCAAATAGCAGAAATTAATACTATTTATGCCGCTATCATTGGTGGCGGTTTGATTGGTATGGGGATGTTGGTCATCTTCAGGCATAAGATGAGCCTAGGTGGTTTTAATATTCTGGCTTTGTATCTGCAAGAGCGTTTTGGCATTCGTGCGGGCAAGATCCAAATGGTGTTAGATTGCACAATTGTTGTATTGTCGCTCTTTATTGTGGATATCACACTGATCTTACTTTCGGTTGTTGGCGCAGTGGTGACGAACTTAATTCTGGCGATGAACCACAAACCGGGTCGTTACCAGCCAGTGCAACAAACGAAAGCAGCATAAACAGCAATAGTTTAATACCTTGAGAGTTAAATGCCTTGAGAGTTAGGGAAGCCTTGGGTCTCTCACATCATACATATCGCAAAAAGCCCGCTTAACTTCATGGTGAGTTAAGCGGGCTTTTTTGTTTGTAGTCTATTCGTAAGCGTATTTAGTTAAACCGTCACGGTGCTAATATTAATGTGCTAAGAAGGTAACTAACATTTTTCGCAGCCATTCCCCGATTTGGAATCACAGTCGATGACATTGCCATGGCTATCAAGGGATAAATGACAACACTCTTCAAACAGCTTCTTCAATTCATTTCGACTCTTTTGCACACGAGATTTCATCGTGGAGTAACTGATATTTTGTTGTTGAGCGAGTGCTTTTTGGCTTTGACCTTTAATATCAATTGCAAACAATAGAGAAGCATTCTGCTCCGGTAAAGCTTGGATAAAAGGTTCAATACACTTTGATAAATCTTGCTCAAAACTAGAATCATGATCGTCATTCGTAAACCATAAATCTTGCGCATCAAGTTCATGGTCTCTTTGCTGGCGAGCTCGTTTTCGGTAAAAATCAATAATGGTTCGATTTGCCAGTTGAAATAGCCATGCCTTTACGCTGTCTGCATCTTGGACAGTATTTAAGCTTTGATAAGTCTTGATCAAAATTTCTTGCAGTAGGTCATCAACATCTGCTGAGTTATTAACTTTAGAATGAAGAAAAGTTTTCAGTGCTTGTTGGTAGTCTTTCCACACTTGTTCTAATTGCAGAACGGTACTATTTGCACTGTTCATTTACGCAACATTCGTCTTGTAAGAAATCAATCACACCTTCGAGGCATTCATACTCTGCTACACAAAATAGGGTTCTCCCCTCACGTCTTTGGCTGATTAGCCCTGCCGACGCTAGGCTTGAAATGTGATGAGACAAGGTAGAGCCTGGGATACCTAACTCTTCCTGCAAGCCGCCAACAGCAACGCCTTGGTAACCCGCTTTAACAACACTCTTATAAATAGATAATCGAATCGGGTGACCCAATTCTTTAAGTGCTTTCGCTACAGCTTCTATGTTCATGTGTGTTCCTTAATATTTAATTCGATAATAGTCGAAATAAATATTAATTACAAATAGTGATTTAAAAGCTAAAACAAGATGTCAATTTAGATAAAGCTTTAAGAAGATAAGAAGATAAGAAGATAAGAAGATAAGAAGATAAGAAGATAAGAAGATAAGAAGATAAGAAGATAAGAAGATAAGAAGATAAGAAGATAAAGATGAATGAGTTCACCTTTATCTATAAACAGAATGTGCTTATTCCAAAACCAAGGAATTAAAAATCACGTAAATCCAGCTCATTGTTGATTAACACAACACATTGAGACGCGAAAAGCATATTTGGACCGAGACTTATTTTTTCAGTGCCTAATCTCTTTAAGCTGTTATAGCTCTTTTTCGGCATCGGAATATGGTCTGTTAATAAGAAACATGGGTTCTCTGTAATCTCTGCATCTCTAACGAACGTTCCCTTTTTATCCATCATATATAGCTGGTGGTCTTCTGCTAATTCTTTAACCAGCTTTTCAAAGCTCATCGTTCGAACAGTGATACCAGGTTCGACTTGACGGCTTTGCTCTTTGGTCATTCCTTTCGATGCATCGGTAGCTCTTACAACCGCTGCTAATAAGGCCGCTTCATGAAACCCGCCAATATTAGTAATTTTATTTGAATCGAAAGTAATGGTACGCGAAAAGTCTTTGGTACTTTCTAACACCAGATGAACAGTGACATCAGCACGGTGAGATTGCGCCACAAAGATTGTATTCATAAGAGTATGGGCAAGAATCTCTGTATGAGCATCTTGACCGACACCTTCAAGGATAAGGTGACTTTCTGTTGGAGCAGCGCGAGCTCTTAAAACAAATGAACGCATAGCAAATACCTTGGTAGCTTCGATATCACCAAGATAGGTATATCGAATAAATAGATGAGTACAGTTTGATGCGGTATGTAACTCCTTTCTATTAATGAAGTCAAATGCTGTTGTTCAAATCGGAAGAATACGGTCAAAGACATTCTTAATAAGACATAAGAGCCACAGGAATGTTTGCAAAACTTGAAGACAAAAGATCCATAGGTAAGATGATGGGCATTAATAGAAGGAAGTCATTAATGAAATTACAAAAAATAGAGAAAACTGAATACAGAAAGAAGATGAATGTATTGTTGATTACATTAGTTGCGTCTCTTGCGCTCATAGCAATTGGCTCAAGTTCAATGCTTATTTCATTATTTGGCTTTACTGAATCGGTAAGTGGGGAGTCAACCGGTAACTTTCATTTAAATGTCATCGGCGTAATCATTGCTATCGCAGTGAATGTTTGCGCGATCAAAGTATTTAAAAACCATCCTTATTTGAAAGAGGCCTTATACGTTTGGGACCTGAAGCAGATCCATAACCACATTTATAGAAAATTAAAGCGTATTAAACGAGAGGCCGAATCGGGTAATCGAGATGCATTAACGGTTCTTTTTTTCTATTACACGACTCAAAAGCAAGTATATGAGCTCGATAACAACACGCTGACAATCAACTCTGTAGAAACAGCATTAGAAAAACTTGTAGAAGAAGCATTACGTTGGGAGTTTGACTTGAATATTGCAGATTTTGATAAGAGTTTGATAGATAAACTGTGACTTTACAGCCTGTTTTGAACACTTAATAATCAATAAATCCTCGTTTGATTGACTTTTGAACGGTTGAACCGTTTTTTTTGATTTTTTTAAGAAAAGGGGTTGCCAAGTTTTAGATGTTCTCTATAATGCCGCCTCACTGACACGGCAGACGCCACAAGGCTTCAGCAGTAATCAGTAAGACGAAAAGTTCGAAAGAAATTAATTTTAAAAAGTGTTTGACACTTAAAATTAAATCGCTAGAATTCACGTCCGCTTTGAGAGGTTCCTTGTTAAAAGGAAGCGTTCGAAAAGCAAAGCTCTTTAACAATTTAAACCTATCAATCTGTGTGGGCACTCGTTGATGAATATCAAAACGTTATTGGTTCTTTTTCGAAAGAGCGTAATAGCAGTTACTTCGGTAACAAAATGATTTCAATGAACTGAGTGACCAATACGAATAACGACTTTCTCTTGTAGAAAGAAATTATTTGGCACAGTCAATTCATTATCATTCTGTTGGAATGATAATAACTTTAAAATTACATAGTAGTTTTGAAGTCAGTATTCGTTGAGTCACAAAATCTTAAATTGAAGAGTTTGATCATGGCTCAGATTGAACGCTGGCGGCAGGCCTAACACATGCAAGTCGAGCGGAAACGACATTATTGATTCTTCGGAT
>NZ_VTXD01000026.1 GCF_013114625.1 Vibrio sp. 99-70-13A1 | reverse complement strand
GCACCGGTCTTGAAAACCGGCAACCGTTAATAGCGGTTCTAGGGTTCAAATCCCTATCCCTCCACCACCATTGAAAAGCCCGCTGAGAAATCAGCGGGCTTTTTTACGTTTGCTAAATAGGAAAATAACGATTTTTTACCGTTTAAAGTATTTGTAATAGGTAGTATTTTTCCTCTAATGGTATTTAAGACGCGTATGCTATTAGTTAACTTCTCTCTAGATCTCTTAGAAGCTTGCCGGCTTAGCACGTGACGGGCGACTAGAGCTACCAAAGCCATCAATGGTGACAGTGCCTCTCTCCCTCTTTCTCCAACTAGTTAGTGTTGCTCTCAAGAAAATCGCTGTCTCTTTCTGCGTGACGAATTGGATAATCGTTATTAAGAGGATTGAACTCAATAATTGAGCTGCGAGATGAAGTGAAGCTTAAAGTTCTTTTAACATTGGGTTGGAGAGAGTGGCTATCATGAGGACAACAGAAGAGACGATGTAAGCGTTATGAATGATGCTAATAGTTTGTTGAACATTACCATGAACAAAAAAGCAGCTATCGAATTAGCTGCTTTTTAGACTGGCGAAATAGTTAGTTTTTAATGCCTAATCGACCAACTGAGTCTCTATTTGCTGGAGCACTCGCTGATACATGAACCAAGCACATGTGCCTGCGAGTATGTTGCCGACCATTGCTCCCCAAAACAAACCTTCGATTCCGGCAACCTGAGAGCCTAGCCACAAGCAAGGTAAGAAGAAGGCGAATAGGCGGAGTGCTGAAATAGTTAATGCAGTGTAAGACTTACCCAATGCATTTGAAACCGATACCATCAACATGCAAATACCTAAAGGACCTAAGCTAATAGGAACGATGAGTAGGTGATAGTTTAAAATTGTGGACACTTCAGCTTCACTGGTCATCAGGTTGGCTAGGCCACTTGAGAACAACCAAGTGATCAGCGCAATGACAACCTGAAACCCTAGTACAAACTTCACCGAAATTTTAACGAGCTTGCGAATGTGATCTAATTTCTTCTCGCCTAACATGCGACCGATCATCGGGGGCATAGACATAGTAAGTGCGAGTACTGCGACAATCGAAAAGAATTCAAAACGTGAGCCTAATGCCCAAGCTGCAACGGCTGTAGCACCATAGCCTGCCAGAAGTTTTGTTGCGAACATAGACGATACTGGTGGGAGCAACTGGCTGATCATCGCAGGTCCCATGATATGACCGATTGAGCGAACACTTTGACCAATGTTGAGGTCGTGCCAGTCAAATGTCATCCAATGCTTTTTCGTTACCTTTGGTGCGACAAATAAGATACCAACCCCAAACGCTATGATTGTTGCAATAGCAGCACCGTTAATTCCAAGATCAAGCGTAAAGATAAAGATTGGGTCGAGGATTAGGTTGATGATACTGGTCGCGATCATCATGGTACCGGGCAACATCGTATTACCATTCGCGCGGCAAACACTATAAAAAAAGTACAGCAGCGCCCCCGTCCAAGAGCTCACAAGCCAATATATCCAGTAAGAATCAATAATTGGTAAGACACTGTCAGGTGCATCCAATAGCAGCAGTATAGGGTGACGAAGCAGGTAAATAATCACAGAAAACACCGCTACACTCACGCTTCCCATCACGATGACTAATCCGCCAAGCTGTTTAGCGTAACGTGTTTCGTTGGCACCAATGGCTTTGGCGATGACTGCCGTGGTTGCGATCCCTAACCCGACTTGAATGCCAATAATGATCATTTGAATAGGTAGCGTAAAACCTTGAACAGCAAGAGGCAGCACGCCCAACTGACCAATAAAGGCACTGTCTACCAATTGAAAGCTCATGAGGGAAAGCACCCCAAAAAGCATTGGCCATGTCATAGTGAATAGCTGTCGCCCAAGAGAAGGTACTGGAGTTGCGGTAATAGAAGTCATAACACTCTTATCAGTATTGAAGATAGATACATTACGGTGATAAATCACTCAATGAAGATTGGCGACAAGGATAACGTAAGGTTAGCTTGATACCAATACATGTTGTGAGTTCTATACCTTTAGATTTAGCTAGGTTGTGGTTGTTGAGTACATAAGGCACGATTAGTTAAAGAATAGCCTGTACTTGGTTTGGCTATCATGAAAAAAACCGAAAGAAAAAAGCCAGTCATCAAAGACTGGCTTTTACCAAATAGTCACTTACAGGTTAATTTTTAGTTGACCTTAAAGCTGCTTTCTCGTCGGCTACTTGTTTACAACGTTACCTAGCTTCAACCATGTGTCGATAACCGTATCTGGGTTTAATGAAACAGAGCTGATGCCTTGCTCCATTAACCACTCAGCGAGATCATCATGGTCAGATGGGCCTTGACCACAAATACCCACATATTTTCCTGCTTTAGCCGCGGCATCAATTGCCATTTTCAGCATTGCTTTTACTGCAGGATTACGTTCATCAAATAAGTGCGCAACATCGCCTGAATCACGGTCTAAACCAAGAGTCAGTTGAGTCATGTCGTTTGAACCGATAGAGAAGCCATCGAAGTATTTCAAGAACTCATCCGCTAAAATTGCATTTGATGGTAGCTCACACATCATGATGACTTTAAGACCTTGGTCACCACGGCGTAGGTCAAATTTCGCCAATAAATCGATAACTGATGCCGCTTCACTTGGCGTACGAACAAATGGGATCATGATTTCTACGTTCTTCAGACCCATTTCATTACGAACACGTTTAATCGCTTGAGTTTCAAGCTCAAAACAGTCTTCAAATACTGGGGAGATATAGCGAGACGCGCCACGGAAACCAAGCATAGGATTCTCTTCATGAGGTTCAAATGCTTTTCCACCAACTAGGTTGCTGTATTCATTAGACTTGAAGTCAGACATACGAACAATCACACGTTTTGGCCAGAATGCAGAAGCGATGGTTGCAATCCCTTCGGTCAGCTTCGCGATGTAAAAATCGATAGGATCATTGTAGCCACGGATACGCTCTGTGATTTCAGCTTTTAGCTCATCAGTTTGTGCATCGAAATTAAGCAACGCTTTCGGGTGAATACCTATCATCTTATTAATGATGAACTCTAAACGAGCAAGGCCAACACCTTCGTTTGGAATTTGTGCAAAGTCGAATGCGCGATCCGGGTTACCTACGTTCATCATTACTTTGGTTGGCAACATTGGCAGTTCATCGACTTCAGAACGTTTGATTTCGAATTCCAGTTCCCCTTGGTAAACGTAACCTGTTTCGCCTTCTGAACATGACACGGTCACAGTTTGCCCATCTTCTAGGCTGCTTGTTGCTGTGCCACAACCTACGATTGCAGGAATACCCAATTCACGAGCAATGATAGCCGCGTGACAAGTACGACCGCCACGGTTAGTCACAATCGCAGAGGCTTTCTTCATTACAGGCTCCCAGTCTGGGTCTGTCATGTCAGTGACCAGCACATCACCCTCTTGAACCAGTGACATTTGGTCTAGAGAGTCAACTAAGCGTACAGGACCAGAACCGATGCGCTGACCGATAGCGCGACCTTCAACCAAGACATCCGCTTTGTTGTTTAACTCGTAACGCTCAATGACGTTTTGATCACTTTGAGAACACACTGTCTCAGGGCGAGCTTGAACGATGTAAAGCTTGCCGTCGATACCATCTTTTGCCCACTCAATATCCATAGGACGTTGGTAGTGTTTTTCGATGATCATCGCTTGTTTTGCTAGCTCTTTGATCTCTTCATCGTTCAATGAGAATTCATTGCGCTCTTGGGTGTCTGTATCAATAATATCAACTTGCTTACCGATCTCTTGATTGGTTGAGTAGATCATCTTGATCAACTTAGAACCAAACGTCTTTTTAACGACTGGGTAATGTCCTGCTTCTAACATTGGCTTGTGAACGTAGAACTCGTCTGGGTTCACCGCGCCTTGTACGACCATTTCACCTAAGCCCCAAGAAGAGGTGATGAACACCACTTGGTCGAAGCCTGACTCAGTATCAAGAGTGAACATAACACCTGAAGCGGCTTTGTCTGAGCGAACCATACGCTGGATACCCGCAGACAAAGAAATGCCTCGGTGATCAAAGCCTTGGTGTACTCGATAAGAAATAGCACGGTCGTTAAAGAGTGAAGCGAACACGTGTTTAGTCGCTTCGATAACCGCATCAATGCCTTTCACGTTAAGGAAGGTTTCTTGCTGACCTGCAAAAGAAGCATCTGGAAGGTCTTCAGCCGTTGCTGATGAACGAACCGCAACAGACAATTCTTCGTTGCCTTCAATCAGTTCGCGGTAGTTATCTCGGATATCTTGCTCTAGTGATTCTGGGAATGGCGCGTCTAGAACCCATTGTCGAATCGTTGCACCTGTCTTACGCAGTGCGTCAACGTCTTCAACATCAAGTTCATCAAGAAGTTGGTGGATACGCTCATCAAGACCTTTGTAGTCAAGAAAGTTATTAAACGCATAAGATGTGGTCGCAAAACCATTAGGCACCGATACGCCAGCGTTGGCTAGGTTAGACACCATTTCGCCAAGTGAAGCATTCTTACCGCCGACTTTGTCGACATCTTCCATGGATAGACCATTAAACCAAAGAGTATTATTTTGCATTTGTTTCTCGCAAGCATTGTAGGGATTTAAAAGGCAAACGATTACGTCAAAAGCTAAAAAAAACGAAGATATTTTTCAAAGCTGTGGGGAACGTAATAGTCAGCAGGGTTTTATTATCGATATTATGGTGTTCATCCTACTCAAAATAATTTTAAACATTAAATAAAATATGCAAATTGATATTCAAAGTCGTGATGTATTCTATGTTTCTGATGGAACCGCAATAACATGTGAGACTTTAGGGCATGTTGTTCTAGGTCAATTTCCATTTAAAGCCAATGAGAAAACCTTTCCATTTGTAGAAAGTGAGGACAAACTTTCTGACTTACTAAAAGAAATCGATATTTCCTATCGCACTACAGGTATCGAGCCTTTGGTGTTTTTCTCTATCGTTATCCCTGACATTAAAACCAAGTTGCTGACAGCGCCTGCACATTGTTATGACGTGTTGGAAAGTATTGTGCAAAAAGTACAAGACGATATTCAGATGGCACCTAAGCCAAAGCTGCAACGTTCGCGGAGCGTTAATAAGGATTCGGATAAGTATTTTGATCGGATTGCTGCGATTGAATATACGTTAGCCCATGATGATGGCATCACATTAAAAGGGTTAGAAGAAGCGGATATTATTTTGCTTGGCGTTTCTCGTAGTGGCAAAACACCAACCAGCCTATATATGGCAATGCAGTTTGGTTTGAGGGTTGCGAACTACCCCTTCATTCATGACGATTTGGCGCGTTTGAAATTATTGCCTGAATTTGAGGTTTACAGGTATAAGTTGTTTGGTTTAACCATAGATGCAGAGCGTCTCACAGAGATCCGTGAAAACCGTTTAGCGGGTAGTGACTACGCGAGCGATTCACAATGTGTTTATGAATTACAAACTGTAGAAGCGATGTTCCGCCGAGAAGCGGTGCCTTATATCAATACATCTTCATTGTCGGTGGAAGAGATTTCCACTCGAATCCTAGAACGTACAGGTTTGAGAAGACGATTACTTTAATGTTTTTGATCCATGAATGACCTTAGTTTATTAAAAAGCTTGATTTTATCGCTCCGATTTCTTAATTATTTTGATTGTTAATGGTCTCAAATTCATTAATTTTCGATCAGATTCGGCAGGTGATAACCTTGTACCGTAAGTGGGGCTTGGTTACTTAAATTGCTTGTCGTTACGACAAAATTGTTTTGTTGGATTCTATCTGCAAATTATCCGTTAATGTGCCCGCCACAGAGTTTTTGAAAGTGTAAAACACTGTGTCGGGTATGATTTCAGGACCTTCTGATTCATGTTTTATTCTCCCTGCTAAATGTGAGATTAGATGTGGAAAACATTTCTAAACTAGACCGTGTTCGCGCTGATTATAACGTTCATTACTGGAGCCAAGGCTTCTATGGTATCGATAACCAAGGTGAGGTTTATGTATCACCTCGTAGTGACAACGCGCACCAGGTTCCTCTCAGTAATATCGTTTCACAGCTTGAACAAAAGCAGCTAAACCTGCCGGTACTGGTTCGTTTCCCTCAAATACTGCACCAACGTGTGCACGGGGTGTGTCAGGCGTTTAACCAAGCGATTGAAGAGTACCAATATCAGAATAATTACTTGTTGGTTTACCCGATTAAAGTGAACCAGCAAAAAGAAGTGGTTGATGAGATTTTAGAAAGCCAAGCTCAGCTAGAAACTAAGCAGCTTGGTCTTGAAGCGGGCAGCAAACCGGAACTTTTAGCGGTGCTTGCTCTGGCTCAAAAAGCGAGTTCAGTCATCGTTTGCAATGGCTACAAAGACAGAGAGTACGTTCGCTTAGCATTGATTGGTGAAAAACTCGGACATAAAGTATTCATCGTACTAGAGAAGCTTTCAGAACTTGAGTTAGTGCTTAAAGAAGCAAAAAGCTTAGGCGTGAAACCCCGTTTAGGTATTCGCATTCGTTTAGCTTCTCAAGGTGCTGGTAAATGGCAGTCAAGCGGAGGTGAAAAGTCGAAGTTTGGACTTTCCGCATCGCAAGTGCTTACGGTAATTGAACGCCTAAAACAAGAAGACCAAATGGAAGCGATGCAGCTTGTCCATTTCCATCTTGGTTCACAAATGGCGAATATTCGTGACATTCGAAACGGTGTGAATGAGTCTGCGCGTTTTTACTGTGAACTTCGTGGTATGGGCGCCGACATCAAATACTTCGATATCGGTGGCGGTTTAGCGGTCGATTACGATGGTACACGTAGCCAGTCTTCAAGCTCTATGAATTATGGCTTGATTGAATACGCTCGTAATATCGTGAGCACAGTGGGTGATGTGTGCCAGCAATATCAGCAGCCTGTACCCGTGATTATCTCTGAATCAGGGCGATCTTTGACTGCGCATCACGCTGTGCTGATCACCAATGTAATTGGGACAGAGGCTTATCACCCTGAAGATATTCATGCTTTAGAAGAAGATTCTCCAACGCTATTACAAAACATGTGGCGTAACTGGGAAAACCTTCAAGATGGCAGTGACGCTCGCGCGTTGATTGAGATCTACAACGATACACAAAGCGACTTGGCTGAAGTGCACTCACAGTTCGCGACAGGTGTTTTGAACCTACAGCAAAGAGCATGGGCAGAGCAATTAGCGCTGAGAATTTACTTTGAACTCAGCCGTCAGATGAGTACTAAAAATCGCTTTCATCGTCCCATTTTGGATGAGTTGAATGAGCGTTTGGCTGATAAGTTTTTCGTGAACTTTTCTTTGTTCCAATCCCTGCCGGATGCATGGGGTATTGATCAGGTATTTCCTGTTTTACCTTTGTCTGGTTTGGAAGAGGTCGAAGATCGCCGTGCCGTTATGCTAGATATCACTTGTGACTCGGATGGTGCAATTGATCAATACGTGGAAGGGCAGGGCATTGAAACGACCTTGCCAGTCCCCGCTTGGAACGCGGATAAGCCGTATTTGATGGGGTTCTTTTTAGTGGGCGCATATCAAGAGATTCTTGGTGATATGCATAACCTATTTGGAGACACTCACAGTGCTGTAGTGACTGTTGATGAGAATGGCAAAGCCGTTATTGAGCGAGTAGACGAAGGCGATACTGTTGAAGACATGATGCGTTATGTCCACATTGATGTGGATAAGATTCGTGATAATTATCGTGAGCTTGTTGCGGAACGTGTAGACGTAAAAGAGCAGAAAACAATACTGCAAGAATTAGAAGGTGGCCTAGCGGGTTACACCTATTTAGAGGATTTCTAAATGAATGATTTGTTCACTAAAACTGATTATTCGCTTTACTCGAACTCGATGAGTTTTATGCGCCAGCCTTACCTTCGTAATCCAGTATCGTCAGATGCGGATCTTGTTGTGTTAGGTGTACCGCTAGATATGGCAACGTCAGGTCGACCGGGTGCTCGAATGGGGCCCGACGCAATTCGTCGTGCATCGGTAAATTTAGCGTGGGAAGGTAATAAATTCCCTTGGGATTTCAATGTATTTGATCGTGCTAAAGTCATTGATGCGGGTGATTTAGTCTTTGATTGTGGTGACGCTGAAGATTTCACTTATCGTTTAGAAGCGGCGACCAATGAAATCCTAAAAAGTGGCAAAACCATGCTGGCGTTAGGTGGCGATCACTTTATCACATTGCCGATCTTACGTGCTTACGCAAAGTATCACGGTGAAATGGCATTGATTCATTTCGATGCACATACCGATACATATGCTAATGGCAGTAATTATGATCACGGTACTATGTTTTACCATGCTCCGAATGAAGGGCTTATCTCGCCTAAGCATTCAGTGCAAATTGGTATTCGCACTGAGTATGACAAACAAGATCATGGTTTCAATGTCATCAATGCGATGGAAGCAAACGATCTGAGTGCGGATGATATCGTAGCTCGTATCCGTGACATCATTGGTGACAAGCCGGTGTATGTCACGTTCGATATTGATTGCCTAGATCCTGCATTTGCACCGGGTACGGGAACACCAGTATGCGGTGGCTTGAATTCAGATAAAGTGCTGAAGATCCTACGTGGTCTAGCGGGTGTGAACATTGTGGGCATGGATGTGGTCGAAGTCTCACCACCTTATGATCATAGCGATCTTACCGCTTTAGCCGGCGCAACGGTGGCACTTGAATTGATGTACGCTTGGGCATCAAGTCGTCAGATCGATTAATGACGATTAAAAAGTGAGTAGTCGCGATTGAAAACGTCGCCGAAAAATTCAGAAGCCGATCCATTGGGTCGGTTTTTTGTTTCTAGAATGTTTGTTTTTTGACCGCCATCTCTACGTTGAAGAAGCTTCCTTTCTAAATGTTAAATCTTTGTATATGTTACTGGTACGACTTCTTAATTAGAGCAGGGCTATGTCTGAGCAACCTCGTGTGACTTGTACCATTGATGATAACCAAATCGCGACCGTGATCCTTAACCGAGCAGACAAACTCAATGCGATTGATATGCCGATGTTTCAAGCCGTCAATCATCTCACGAAATCGTTAAGCCGCAATAAGCAGGTACGTGCCGTTATTGTAAAAGGGGATGGAAGCGATTTTTGTTCAGGCTTAGACGTAAAATCATTGCTGACCAGTAAAGTTGGTGCACTCAAGTTATTGTTTAAATGGTGGCCGACCTTACCTAATGATGCGCAGCGTTTTTCGGTTGGTTGGCGAGACATTCCTTGCCCAGTTATCTTTGCGATTCATGGAAGGTGCTGGGGGGGCGGTTTACAGCTTGCCAGTGGTGGTGATTTTCGTATTGCTAGCCCAGATGCCAACTTCTCCATTATGGAAGCTAAGTGGGGATTGATTCCTGATATGGGTGGCGCATTGGCCTTTCGAGAATTAATGCGTCAAGACCACACCTTAGAAATGGCGATGACAGCGAAGGTGATAGACAGCAAGCAAGCCAAAGAGTATGGGCTAGTGACTAAGATTGCTGAAGATCCATACGTTGAAGCTTATAAACTCGCTCAAGAATGTATTGAACGATCTCCTGATGTATTAGCTGCTACAAAAAAGCTGTATCACAAAACATGGTGGACAAGCCCCGGTTTGGCGCTATTTTTAGAAACCTGGTATCAAATTAAGGTTGGGATTGGTAAGAATCGGATCATAGCGGGGAAAAGAGAGCGTCGTCCTGAAGAAAAACCTGACTATTTACCAAGGCAGTTTAAGTAAGCGTCGGGTGTGCTTTGTAAGTTGTTATAAAAATAAAAATAAAGATAAAGATAAAGATAAATAGAGGGGAAGAAAGCTTTCCTCCCCCTATTTATCGAAGCTTGGATTTTTCAGCGGGCTAGCCTAAAGCCTGTTCGGTTTCTAAATCAAACAGGTGGCAATGGGCAGTTTTGAAATTCAGTAAGACCTGTTGACCATTTTGAACCGATCGATCGGCATCAAAAGGGATTCTCGCAATCAACTTGTTGCTGCCAATATGGAAATACAGGTACAGCTCATTCCCCATTGATTCCACCACACCGATCTGATGGTTTTGAATATTGGCGTTTGACAATGCTGCATCATCGTTCGCCAGTTGAACGTGCTCAGGTCGAATACCAAACCAAATCCATTGGTTCTGCTTAGTACGAGCAATGGCTTGTTTATCTTCAGGCAGCTGCCAACGAATGCCACTTTCTGAAATGACATTCATCACACCATCAATTTCATCGACTCTGACTTTGATGATGTTCATTGCAGGTGACCCAATAAAACCGGCGACAAACTTATTTGCCGGGTAATGATAAAGGTTCATTGGGGTATCAACCTGCATGATTTCGCCTTGATTGAGTACACAGATACGGTCGCCCAATGTCATCGCTTCCACCTGATCGTGGGTAACGTAAATCATCGTGGCGTTTTGACCTTCCGCTTTTAGATCATTATGCAGCTGCGCAATACTCACACGAGTCGACACACGAAGTTTGGCATCAAGATTTGAAAGCGGTTCGTCAAACAAGAATACGTCAGGTTTTCTTACCATCGCGCGACCAAGCGCAACTCGCTGACGCTGCCCTCCAGACATCTCGCCTGGCTTGTTTTTCAATAAGTGCTCGATCTCTAATGTTTTAGCGGCTTCATCGATGCGTGCTTCGATTTCATGTTTGGGCAGTTTTTGCTGTTTCAATCCAAAAGCCATATTTTCATGGACAGACATGTGCGGGTAGAGCGCATAATTTTGGAACACCATCGAAATACCGCGGTCTTTAGGTGGTAAGTCATTGACCCGCTTATCACCGATATAAACATCGCCATCAGAGATGTCTTCTAGCCCTGCGATCATGCGTAGGGTGGTGGATTTCGCGCAACCCGATGGTCCGACAAACACCATGAATTCACCTTCATGGATTTTAAGATCGACACCGTGCACGGCTTTAAAACCATTTGGGTAGGTTTTTTCGACCCCTTTTAGCGTAACTTCAGCCATGTGTGTTCCTTAAACTTGTTCTTGCATGAGCGCGTTAAAAGCCTCTGCATTGAAATTAGCCACTGACGGGATCACCAAATCGGCAACTGGCGTCAGTTCGCTTAACGCCGCAGTGCCCGTTAGTACACCAATTTTCTTCGCCCCCGCATTACTGCCAAATTCCATATCCGAAACAGTATCGCCAAACATGATGACCTCATGAGGCTCAAGTCCGCATTGTTTGCAAAAAGCATCAAGTAAAGCCGGAGCCGGTTTAGGTTCAATATCGCCATCGGAATACCCGACGTAATCAAACAAGTCACTGAGCCCAGATTGCTCCAATGTATAGAGGGTCGAATCTTTGGTATCGGCCGTTGCAATGCCTAAAATCATGCCCTGCTGTTTTAGCGAGTCGAGCTTGTCAGTTATTCCAGGTAGGGCTTCCACCCATTGTGGGTTTTGTTCGACTTGTTCATTAAACGCTGCTTTTGTGACAATCGTAAATTCGGCAAGTGACACCATAGGTTTGAGCATGGAAAACCACACTTTTGCGGTATCTTCCACTGGGTTGGAGGCCAGTAAGCCGTGGTTATGTACAATATCGCCTTCTACTCCAATCGCTGAAAGTAGAGCTTCTGCGCTAATGGTTTGCAGCCCTTTGTGGCGAACACTGTAATCTTGAACTTGTCTGCATGCACTACGAGAAACATTGAGCCACATATTATGAAACTCCAATAGAGTTCCGTCTTTATCAAACAATAAACCTTTAAACTTCATCACGATTGAATTGCTCCATGAGTTCGCCCCAAGTCTCGACTAAGGGTTGAGTAAATATTGGTTGGGTACCGTCGAACACCGCATTGATGCAGCCTTCAAATTCCCCACGTCTGCCGTCATTCGATGTGCGGCGAATATCAATTCGGCACCATAGGTAGCCAGCTTCAACGTTAAATTCTTGTGGGTGTTCGGATAATGAAAAGCGAGCAACAACCTGCCCATCCACCACACACTCTGCCTCATATTGATTGTCGGAATCGTCGACAGATAGTGAATAGTTAAGAGCTTGCCCTGAGGAATCTTGCCCAGGTAAAAGAGCGCCTTGATTGATTGCAAATGTCAGCCCGCAGCACCTTTCGATGTAAACCTGCCCGTTACGCAGCCCTGCCAAAATTCCTTCACCACTTAACCCGTGGCTGTATACAAACGTTGAAGGGTCGCCATAAATTGAGGGTTCATTGGCTTTAGGGTTGCGTTCATGTGGTTCGAGGTGAGAGTCGCTTCCACCAACGGCAGTAATACGGTGCCCGCAATTCCACATGGTATTCAACACAAGCAGTGCTTGTTCAGTTGCTTGAGGAGACGTCGACCACGTTGGGTCACAGCACACTTCAAAGGTGGAGACTCGACTCAGTTCTATTTCGTCGTAGTGCCAATGCCATGGTTTCATCATTGGGTGGTTAATACTGATAGAGCTGTGATCTTGTTGCGCTAAATCCAAGCCGGATTCGATAATGGCTTGGCTGGTGTGCTCAACGTTTCTGAGATCGAGTGAACGAATGGGACCATGCACATTGAAGTGCCCCAAATCAGTCGTGACTTCCAAAGCCGGCATAAACAAGCACTGCGTTGACTGGGGAAGTTTAGGCTGACAAATGTTGTGCTCTGTAAAATAGAAGAAGTCGAGATCTTGTGATTCAATGATCTCTTTTGCTGCTTCGAGCGTGTTGTGACCATCAGACAGTTGAGTGTGCGCATGTAGGTCACCTCGATACCAGCGAGATTCAGTGTTGAGCACTGCACTGTAATCGAACTTTACGTGATGCTGATTGTTCACCACTGGCTCCAGCGTTAGCGTGCGGTTTTCAGCAACGTGCTGGCTAGCGGATTGGCTAACAGGACGTGTAGAGCTTGAGTGAAACTCTACCGAGACTTGATAATTCATGGCTCGTTCGCGGCGAAATTCCCCTTCAAGGTTATACAGTTCCAGATACCATTCACCAGAAGGAATCGTGCCATCAATAGCACCTAAGCCTGAATCTTGAATGTGTATATCAAGTGCTTTATGTTGTTTCTCGAACAGTAACTTGCCATGGAAATGACCATTAGCATCATAAGCGGCTGCGTATAAAAAGCCTTTGGTGACCGTTGTACCTCTGATGCTGACAGAAGTTGAACCATGCGGAACATCAAATGTAAGACGTGTACGACCAAAAGGCAGTTCACCTTGAAATTGAGTCATAGTGTTTTACCTATTTATCCAGTATTCGAACTTAGTTGAATTAGCCCACCTCGCTGGTGGGCTAGTAACCTCAGGAACGGTTAGTCAATTAGTCTTGACTTATCTAGCCTTAACGTAGCCAAAGCATTAACCATTGCTAAATGGCTTACATAACTAAATGACTTACTCAGCTAAATGATTTACATAGCCAACGGGCTTAACATCATCAGCTAAGAGCGGTTTGCTCTATCTAATGCACGTTGGGCTTTTTTAGCTGCCTGTTTTAGCGCTTTGTCAGCCGGTACGTTTTGGATTTGAATCTGATCAGCAGCAACTTTTAGCGCGTCCATGATTTTACCGTTGGTTGGATCTAGGAAGTCTTTCGTCGCAGTGTTTGCCTGCTTCAGTGGGATCAACGCTTGTGGGTTCTCTTTCGTAAACGCTTGATATTGAGGAACGTCTGAAACGCTATTTCTCACTGGAATATAACCAGTAAACATTGACCATGCAGCCGTGTTTTTAGCATTGGTATAGAACTCAACAAACTCAAATGCACCTTGTGCTGCCGCATCGTCTGTGCCTTTTGGCATCACATAAACGAGCGCTCCCGCTTGCGGAGCTGATGGGTGTGAGCCCCAACCTGGCTGAGTGGTTGCTGCAAGCTTAGTGAAGTCGAGATCCCCTTGGTCACCAGATGAACCTGTGTAACCCAATGCCTGACCTTTCATGACGTCATCAATGGTTTTATACCAGTATTCCCAACCTTGACCGCCGTAGTGGATACGCATGGTTTGATCATCATGGATCCATTGGCGGAAGCCATCCCAAACCTCAACCCATTCTGGCGAGTCAATCAGCACCGTTTTTCCATCATCACTGATCACTTTTGCACCGTTAGAGAATGCCGCGTCGATCATGTTGTCTTGCCCCCACATTGGCTCCCAGCCGTAAAATGTGGTGTTGCCCTTATCATCTCGCTTAGTCACTTTTTCAGCGACTTTCGCGACACCTTGCCAAGTGCTGAGGTCGTCTTCAGTAAAGCCGTTTTCCGCTAATACTTGTTTGTTGTAATAGAAGACTTGAGTCGTACCATAAGCTGGCAGGCCGATGACAGTGCCATCTTCCATGGTGACTTGATCTTTAAAAGCGCTGACAAAATCGGAAAAGTTAAACTCTTCATCCATAAACGGGGTTAAGTCGCGGCTCAGCCCTCTGTCATGCATGGCTTCAGCTCGTCCTGAATCCAACAGTACTAATCCTGGAGCGGTTTTAGAGGCTAAACCCGCTTGCAGTTTTTGGTAGGTTTCTGTGTAGTTACCTTGCAAAGCCGGCTTCACGACGTATTCATCTTGACTGGCGTTAAACTCGTCAATCAATTTGATCATCATTTGCTGAGGTTTAGTGCCACCTGAGTACCAGAAGTTAACTTCGGTAGCGGCCAGTACACTGGTCGAGAACATGGTTACGCTTGCTGCGCCAGCACACACTAGTGCGAGAGTGTTTAGTTTCATTTCCGTCTACTCTTTTACGCCATTATCGGCGATACCTGAAAGAATCGTCTTTTGACAAACGATGAATAAAATTAATAAAGGCAATACTGCAATGGTGCTTGCCGCCATAATCTGCGACCAGTTCAAGCCATAATTACCCTCTGCAATGAAGTAGTGGCGAATTCCGGTCGCAATCAGGTTGAGTTCCTGAGTGGTAATAACCAGGCTTGGCCACATGTAGCTGTTGTAGTTAGTGATAAAAGTAATGAGAAACAGTGTTGCCACCGCAGCTCGGCATTGGGGCAAAATGATCGCCCATAGAATTTTTATTTCGCCAGCGCCATCAATTCTTGCTGCTTCAATAAGTGAAGGGTGAACCTTGATGAAGACCTGCCTTAGATAAAACACCCCAAAGACAGATGCGGCATTGGATGCGACTAACCCCATATGTGAATCCAGCAAGCCCAGTTTTGCCAAGGTGATGTAAGACGGAATGTAAGTCACTGCGCCCGGCAGCATGTAGCAACCCATGACAATGAAATACAGCACGGTTTTTGAGCGAAAATTAAGCTGCGTGAGCGCATAGGCGAACATGGCTGAATTGATGATGACGAGCAATGTCGTGAACAAGGCAACACTGAAGCTATTAAAAATGTACAAACCAAATGGGGCACTTTGAAACGTGTCGACAAAGGTTTCCCAACGAAACTGTTCTGGTATCAGGTTGAGCGGATTAGCGAAGATTTCATCGTTGCTTTTCAGCGAACCAGACAGCATCCATAAGAACGGAAACACCATAATGGTTCCGCAGGTTGCCAAGAACAAATGCTTAGCCAGTGCGAGGAACGAACGACGGTCAACGCTCGCAGCTTTCGTCTTCACTGCAGTGTTCTTTTTAGCTCGTTTCTGTCCGTGTTCACTAGCCGCAGCCATGCCAACATCTCTAATGATCTTTTGAGGCTTGGTCATTGGCGCTGTTTGGCGAATACCTTGGTTCGCATCCAATACTTGCGTGGTCATAGTTCTGTCCTTTCAAAAAATTGACTAGTAGTACACCCAGCGCTTGCCGATGTAGGTATTAATAAGTGCCAGCAATCCGGTGATCAGGAATATCACGAGTGATGTTGCCGCCGCAGGTCCCATTTCGTAACGTTCAAACGCTTGTTGGTAAAAGAGGTACAGCAAGGTACGTGTTTCACCGCCTGGTCCACCTTGCGTTAGGATCTGGAACTGATCGAACGCTTGCATTGCTGTGATAATGTTGACCACGACTAAGAAGAATGTGGTTGGTGAAATCAGCGGAAGCGTTATCTTCAAAAAGCGCGTTAAGTTGCTGCAACCATCAATCAGAGATGCCTCATAGAGTGACTCTGGAATCTTATTGAGCGCACTGATGTAAAACAGCATCGTCCAACCAATCGCCTGCCACACCGTCACGATAATCACCGCAATCAAGGCGGTGTTTCCGTTTTCTAACCATGGAATCGCACTAAAACCTGCCGACTCCAATAGGTGGTTTGCCAAGCCTGATTTGGTCTCGAACACCCAAGACCACACAATCGACACCGCAACTGTTGGAGTAATCCATGGGGAGAAGATCACCGCACGATAAAACTGACTGCCCTTGAAGTTTTTGTGCAGCAGCATGGCAAACACAAGACCAAGAATGATGGTGGGAATCACCACGCCAACCGAGAACCAAAACGTGTTGAGCATCGCTTGGATGAACTCGTAGTCCTCAACCATGTACTGGTAATTTTCTAAGCCTATGAACGAATAGTCTGGCGAGATGTAATCCCAATCGGTGAAGCTGATGTAGATTGAATAGCCGAAAGGCACTAACCAAAAGGTCACCAGTGGCAGCAGCAACGGCGCAGTAAATAGCAGCACTTTAAATCGGTTTGTCATGTGTTGAGAAAAAGCACTCATGGTGATCTCGTCCTTGTGGGTATGCAGTTAAATTAAGCGTTCAATGTGACAAGTCAGTTTGGTCGCCCTCCATTTTTTTTATGGCAACTCATAAGAAAATCTTTCGCTTAACTATTGTCTTCAATTTGGTGATTCAGCCATTCACAAAAGAAATTTACTTTGGCATTACGGCTATGCTTGGTTACAAGGTAATGTCCAGATTCACTTGGCATCGTCGCCTCGAGGGCTAAAACCAGCTCACCGCTTTTAAGCATTTCTGATACGGCAAGTGAGCGCACAAGCAGCATGCCTATGCCATGTTTAACGGCTTCTAACGCCTGCAATGAATTACTGATTTCGAGTTGGACTTTGGGAAGGGAAATACCCAATTGATTGTGGCTGAGCCACTGTAACCAGTTCTCTTGGTAACCTTTGACTTGTACGGCGGGAAGCTGCGAAAAATCCCCCAGATCGAGCTGCTCTTGATGCTGAGCTTTAAAAGAAGGGCTGCAGACTAACTGCCAGTGCTCTTGAAAAAGAGGCTCCGAATGCGTGTCTTCACTGTCCACTTTGCCGTTGGTTAATTCTATATCGACATTTTGACAAGGATTGGTAGAAGGCCAGTCGACTAGCTGTATATCAAGACGAATGAATGGGTATTTTTGATAAAAGTGAGGTAATCGAGGAAGTAGCCAGTTGTGACAAAAAGTGTGATTCACCCTTAGGCTAAGTACATCCGTTTCTTTCTCACCAAACAATATTTGGGTTTGAAGCTTCAGGTGTGCGAGCGAGCCAGCCACGATAGGCTGATAGTGCTGTGCTGAAGAGGTGAGCTTGACCCCTTTAGGGCTGCGCTCAAATAAAGTGGTGTCGAGAAAAGATTCTAGGCTTTTCAGTTGCTGGCTAACAGCCGCTTGAGTCACGTATAGCTCGCGTGCCGCAGCGCCAATCGAGCCGAGACGGGCAACCGCTTCGAATGAAACAAGAGCGCGAAGAGGAGGTAACATAGCTTCACCTGATTGAAATAAAAGTGAAAAATACTTCAATCAGGTTTCAGTTTTTCGACGTTAAGATGACAAATTAATGACTCACCGACGTTGAGAAGATATTTATGATCGCGGTTCCGATTACAATCAGGCCGATACCGACTATGGCGTAAATATCCAGTGTTTGCCCATAAACCAGCCAAGCAATGGCTGCGACCAAAACAATCCCTGATCCGCACCATAAAGCATAAGCGACACCAAGTGACATGCTCTGTACGGTTAAAGAAAGCAAATAAAAAGCAAGGCTGTAACCTGCAAGCACTCCTAATGTCACGGGAATGTTCGTAAATTGATTCGTTTTAGGCAGCCAAGAGGTAGCGAGTACTTCTAAAACAATAGCTAAAGACAGGGTGATAAATGGGGGAAGAGACAGCAGCATACATCTCCAATCTGAGTTGGTAAGTCATTAAATGAAAGGTATACAGTACACCAAATTTATATCAGCATGGTGAGCACAGTGTAAGAAAATCTACTGAGTGCCATTAGTTTGAGTGAATGTGAGCGATAAAAAAAGCCCCGAGTGATCCATGCTCACTGAGGGCTTTAAATATAAATTGGGCTTTAAATCTAATTTGTGTTGATTTTAGGAAGTTATTGCGCGTTTTCTGGTGTTTTGCTTGAGTCATCTAGAGCAAAGTAGATCTTAGACACAATAACTTCAGAAATTAAGATAACAAAGACAACGGCGAAGAAAGCAACGACACCGTTCCAAGGACCAGAGAAATCGACTTTGTCACCAAACATGATGTTGATGGCTTCCAGCATGACGAATTTAGAGCCCACCAAAATAATGTAAGTGGAAATCCCACGGAATACTTTTGGTGCGGTTCCCGGTTTAGATTTGAAATAGTCGGCAATTTTATGCTCTAGACCAATCGATAACTTTAGCAGTAGCTGCAGCAAGATTGCGGCTGCGAAAGAGATGGTGAATGATTCAATATTGACGAACTCCCAATATTCATCAAAGAAGTTTAAAACCGTTAAATCCACTAATACCGCTAATGAATAACCGACAAATAAACGTTGTGGTGTATTAAATCCATAAACCTTTTCAATATTGCTCATAACCATTCCTTTGAATAATTAGTTTCTATGAATCTATATTTAAATATTCACAATATCAACCCATAAATAATTGGTTTAAATGAAAATTTGAATTACACAGTGGCGCATTATGGTAAGTAATTTGACACCCTTTGGATAATAATTGACGGGTTATTTAATTATATAGAGGCTTTTTATGATTGTTTATTTCCGTATACAAGATATTCAGGACCTTTGCTTAGAGATTGATCTAGCAAGTTTTTTGCAGAGCGAGTTGTTTCCTAACCAATAGAATAAAAAGTTCAGGTGGGTTATATAAATAAAAGCATGCGTTATAAATTATAATTTTATGATTAATTTAAAAAATACATAAGATCTTTATTAATAATCAGCTTTGCGAATGAGTAACCTAATGGTTACGCGATCATGTTTACGGATATCAGTAAACGCAAGCATTTGGAGAAAAATTAAGAAATTTGATTGGAACGGATTCATTAGCAGGCTGTTGGAACCGATGTCGGGACGATGAAATAGATGAATAAATTAATAGATGAACCAAATCCAAAAAATAGTGACTCGCTATAGAATATCGAGTGCATGCTTAGCTTTGGTCGATATTAACCACTTCAAGAAAATAAATGATACTTATTGTCATGCTCAAGGTGTATTTACACTTATGTCATTGGTGGTGGAGGCGCAATGGAACGCTGATAAATTTTAGGCGTTAGCCCAGAGACTCTTTTAAAGGCTCTGGAAAAGTGTGAAATATTGCTGTAGCCGAGCTGAGTCGAGATATACGTTAATGAATGTCCTTTCTCCATCAGCTCGCAAGCAGCCGAATACATTAAGCTTTCTTTCACTTTTCTAAAGGAAGTGTTTTCACTCTTTAGTTTTCTTTGAAGGGTTCGAACTGAGAAGTTGAGGATCTCTGCGGCTTGCTCTATTGATAAGTTTTGTTCATTCACATAAGGCTTAAGTAATTCAAAAATACTGTCTGTAAAGCTGGTATGCCATTCAATGATAGAGGGCTTTGTGCTTAATTCTTTGGAAGATAATTGAATGGGTAAATCGAGAATGTTTTTTGGAATATAAACCGAAGTTTTACCTTGCTCTATGAATAACTGGCAATTGGATGGTGCGATACTTTTTACCACGTCGACTTGCTTAGAATGTAATTTTATTTTAGTGGGGTGCCATTGAGTGCGGGTGAGGATCTGTATTAATTCTTTAATATAGATAATGGCAAAAGCTTCACTCCAGGCGAACGATGGTGAATCAACATAATTGGCATTTCGGGTAAACCAATGCTGCCCGTGTTCTTCAGTGAATTCGATTTTGCTTCCAGGTGAGTCATTTTTAAAAATGGTATCGATATTCATGAGGGCATCGCCAATCGTTTCATAGTCAACAAATTGATGCAGAACATTTGG
Source organism: Vibrio sp. 99-70-13A1 (assembly GCF_013114625.1). Classification (GTDB taxonomy): domain Bacteria; phylum Pseudomonadota; class Gammaproteobacteria; order Enterobacterales; family Vibrionaceae; genus Vibrio. The sequence continues at coordinate 49,150 of NZ_VTXD01000026.1, read as the reverse complement.
GATGATTCTTTGCCTAAATGAGAGTGCTAAAACGTCGGTAAATTGAGTGATACCTAACTGACTAGAGGTCAAAAATATCAATCGCTTTATGGATTCAGAAGGTACGAAGTCACTTTCAGTTTGAAATAAATCTGAAGGTAACCCGGATTCCATAAGAAGCTGGTGGAGGTCGAACCCATATTCAGAAAAAACCTGAACGAGTATCTTGGCATAATCGGTTTGAATGACAGGAACCTCATAGGCATTGTTCTTCATATAAAGTCGCTCCTTGATTCAACCCGGCAATTATTCGGTATATATACTAAATGTTATAACATGCTCTATAAGCTTATAGTTAATTTCTTGAGTTTTCGCGTTCTAAGTATATATTTAACTAGTTAATTTTATTGATTTTAGTTCATAGGAAGGGAATCGTATGTCAGAAGTAAATGACGACATTCAAGGCTCTGAAGCGGAAGCTCAGGCTGTTCAAAAAAAAGATAAAGTGCGCAAGGTAACCAACTACCTTCTTATTTTTGTCGCTACCGTTTTACTTTTTAGCATCGTATCGGATCGCATCATTCCTATCACCGATAATGCCCGTTTAAAAAGCTATATAGTGCCAATTAAGCCTCAAGTTTCTGGCACAGTATTAGATATTCAAGTGCAGCCTAACCAATTGGTTCAAGAAGGGGATGTACTTGCCATTTTAGACTCATCAGACTATCAAATTGCTGTTCACCAAGCTGAACAAAACCTAGAGATTGCGGGTCAAAATGTTGGGGCACAAACCGCCAATATTGCTTCTGCTCAAGCAAGACTGACTTCTGCGATGGTTGAGCGTCAAAACACTAAGCTTCAAGCAAAGCGAGTACTAGATATGGCGGATAAAGGCGTCGTGTCTAAATCAGATGCCGATAAAGCCCGAGCTGCGCTCGCGACATCAAAAGCTGCGGTGGTGAATGCGGAAGCCGATCTCGAAAAAGCCAAGCAACAACTGGGTAAAGATGGCGAAGACAACAGCCAAATTAAAGCGGCTTTATTAGCGCTTGAGCAAGCGCAGCTTAACTTAGAAAGAACGGTGATCAAGGCTCCAACACAAGGTGGGGTATCTAACTTCAGTTTGTCAGAAGGTTTTTACGCTTCACCTGGTAACCCAATCATGACTTTTGTTTCAACTGATGATATTTGGATTGAAGCTTACTTTCGTGAAAACAGCCTAGGCAATGTTACGACTGGCGATGAAGTGGAAATTGCCCTTGATTTCGCTCCTGGCAAAGTAGTGAAAGGTAAGGTTCTGAGTGTTGATTGGGGAGTCGACTGGGGACAAAACTCTCAAGCGGGCAAACTGGCTCAAGCTAACCAACAAACGGGCTGGTTACGCCAAACTCAAATGCTGCCAATTCTCATTGAATTTGACCGAAGCGAAGTAGAAGGCATGCTGCGCGTGGGTGGCCAAGCGGATGTGATTGTTTACAGTGGTGATAACACCATCTTTAATTTAATCGGTAAGGCTTGGATTCGCTTACTAAGTGTCTTGTCTTATGTCAGATAATCATCCTACACAGAACGACGTATTAGACGAGCAAACTCAAACTCGTATTCTGCGTTATATGGTAGGTGTGACATTATCGGTCTTTTTGGCTGCGTGGATTAACTGGCCATTAGCCTTTGTTGCCCCTGTATTTACGGCTAAGTTCTTAGTCGATAAACCGACGCTCCATAAAGAAACCGTGTATGAGTTATTGTTGGCAATGTTGGTCACAATGGCGCTTGGGTTAATGCTGTCGAGAGGTATCACTCACTATCCGATCCCGCTGCTTATTTTGGTTGGGTTGATGATGCTTTGGGGTTATTACCTATTCACGGACCCAAAGTGGAACCTTTTCGGTACCATTTTATTAATCGCAGTGCTGATGCTGCCGTTTATGGCGATTTCAAACCCAGGGGTATCATTGTACCTTGCTTCAGGTCTTGCTACTTCTGGCGCGGTGGCTGTGGGTATTTTTGCTTTAGTCCATATATTCTTTCCTGAGCCTAAAGCGAAGTTTGCAGGTTTTGCCAAGCCTCCAATTTCGAAACAAGAAAGGTGGTACGCCGCATTCAGAGCGATGATCATTTCTTTTCCTGTGGTGTGTTTTTTCTTCATATTCCAAATATCTGAAGCACTGCTGACCATGATGTTCATTGCGTTGTTGTCTTTGATGATAACGGCTGAAAAATCGATAAAGCTCAGTGCCTTTTTGGTGATCAGTAATGGTATTGGTGGGTTATTGGCGATTGCAGCATTTTCTATTTTGTCGATTGTGCCAAATATCCTCTTCTATTCTATATTTATTGGGCTTATTGCCATTGTGATTGCCCGTAAAATTTACACCATTCCCGCTAAAGCCCCTATTTTTGCTACCGCATTCAGCACGTTATTAGTACTGATTGGCAGTACATTAATGAGCTCTGGGGACATTGATAGCAATACCTTCGTTAGGATATTTCAGCTGCTTCTTATTGGGATATATATGATTTTGGCTTCTATGTTTTTAGAAACTAGACGTTGGAAGTTTTTATAACACTCGCTTCAAAATGCATTACAAGGATGTAAAATGAAATTTTCAAGTAACTCTTCACAGCAAGCGATTGATGCTGCAATAAAAATTGCCGTTATTGCTGTTCTCATTTATTGGTGCTTCTCGATTCTTCGCCCTTTCATTTTGTTAGTGGCTTGGGGCGGAATTATTGCCACCGCACTTTACCCTGTGGTTATCGCCATTCATAACAAGACTGGCTTATCGAAAGGCAAAGCAAGCGGCATGCTCAGTTTGGTTGGGGTGCTGTTACTGTTGATCCCACTGGGTGCTCTGTCATCAGGTCTGTACACCAGTGCTTCAGAAGTGATTTCTGGTCTGCAAGATGGAACGCTTGCTATTCCTAAGCCTCGAACGGCTTTACAAGATATTCCGCTAATCGGTGACAAACTGTATTCTGGGCTTGTGCTTGCTTCTTCAAATATTGAAGGAGCGATGGTGAAGTACGCTGAGGAGATAAAAACATACGGAGCGAAAATGGCTTCTATTGTTGGCTCTGTGGGGGGCGGTTTCGTTCAATTCATTATTTCGACCATCATTGCTGGTGTATTCATGAGTAAAGCGGAAAGCTGCCAAGTTGGGATCGTTAAATTAGCAAAACGTTTAACGGGTGAAAGCGGTGAAGCGCTGGTTCAGCTGTCTAAAAGCACGGTAAGAAGTGTGGTTCAAGGCGTGATTGGCGTTGCGGTTATACAGTCTGTTTTATCGGCAATAGGCTTAGTTATCGCGGGTGTGCCTGCTGCGGCATTTTGGGCTCTAGCGGTGTTATTAGTGGCGATTATTCAGTTACCACCAATCTTGGCTTTATTACCACCAATTATTTTTATGTTCAGTGGTGATTCAACGGTAGCTGCGGGTCTGTTCTTAGTGTGGTGTATTTTAGTGAGTGGTAGCGATGCAATCTTGAAGCCGATGCTACTTAGCCGAGGTTCAGATATTCCAATGCTGGTGATTCTGCTTGGTGCTCTTGGTGGAATGGCAATGTCTGGCATTGTGGGCTTATTTGTTGGCGCTGTGATTTTGAGCCTGACCTACAAATTGCTAGTGGCGTGGTTAGAGGCTGAACCTGAAGAGGTGAAGTAATGAAACGTTTCACTAAAGACGATAACTTTCAGTTTCTGTTCTTTGCTTTATTGGTGCTGTTTTTTGGGTGCGCTGTCATGCAGCAATACTACCCGGAAGGGCAAAAAACAGTGCTGGGGTTGATCATTGTTACGCTAGCGGTGTCTATTGCCGGAATCAACCGTGATCGGGCTATCTACCGTTCATGGTATGGCTTCTTGCTGGTGACTGCGACTGTGTCGGGTATGTTGTCATTTTTTGAAGATTATGACTTATCCATCCTGACTTTGGCTGCTTTATTAATGTTCCTTCTTTCGCATATTTACTCGGCTTTGAAGCAAGTAATGTTGGTAAAGGAAGTAACTAAAAATCACATTGTCGGTTCAATTTGCATTTATTTATTGATGGGACTTGCTTGGACCATCCTCTACTTATTGGTATTAGAAGTTTATCCTCAGGGATTTAATGGTTTAGAGCATAAACCGTGGTTAGCGAATCTATTCAATGTGCTTTATTTTAGCTTCATCACTCTAACAACGGTTGGCTATGGAGACATTTCACCGGCCTTGCCTGTAGCTCAATTCTTTGTTTTTCTCGAGGCTATTTTAGGCAGCTTTTATTTAGCCATCATGGTGGCGAGTTTGGTGAGTATCCGTTTATCTCAAGGTAGTAAGTAGTTAACACTTTTTATGCTTTGTGTTGTTCTAGCGATATAAAAGCCCCTTACTGTTATTCCGTAAGAGGCTTTTTGTTTTTTTAGGTAATAGGTAATAGGTAATAGTTGATAGGCCACTGATAGTATTAATGGTCAGAGCCAGAACTATGTGTCACTTGTCGTCTGCTGGAAAGTGGACACCAAGCTGTTTTCTCATTTCAGTCGTGACTTCTGAAACGATCAGCGCACGCTTGTCTCGCGTGAGATCTTTTAGCTGAATTCTACGTGCAAATTCTTCCGCTTCGTAACTCATGGAATTTTCAGCTTGCTTGACACTTAGATCTTCAGTTTTGCCATCTCGATATTCAATTGTGACCTTGGTGCATTCTGCTATGTGGTCAATGATGATAGAACCATTTTCACCTTGAATTTCGCTAGGTTGGTTTGAATCAGACACTTTAGAGTGCGATAAGGTTACGGTAAATTCTGGGTATGAGAATATCGCATCACCATGCCCATCGACGCCTGAATCCAATAATACGCCTGAAGCTTGCACCTTGGTTGGCTTTCCAAAAAGGGCAACTGCTGCGGAAACACAATAAAAGCCAATGTCCATCATCGAGCCATTAGAAAACTGAGGGTTAAAAGTATTTGGATTTTCACCATTCAAATATTTTTGGTAACGAGAAGAGTATTGGCAGTAGCTAAGGTGTGCTTTGTGCAGACGCCCAATTTTAGATAAACCAGCTTTAATCCGTTTAAAGTTAGGTAAAAACTCAGATTTATAAGCTTCAAAGAGCACGACTTGATTACGTTCAGCACATTCAACGGTTTGAAGCGCTTGTTCGATATTTGAAGCAATGGGCTTTTCACAAATGACATGTTTACCGTGGTCCATCATCAACATCGCTTGTTCTGCATGTAGAGAGTTTGGAGAAGCGATATAGATGGCATCTACGTTCTCTGCTTTGGCTAACTCATCTAAACTATCGAATAGATGGATGTTATTAGAGGCAGTCAGAAATTCATCGGCAAAGTCTTTTGCGCTAGAGAGTGAACGAGAATACACCGCGCAAAGTTCAAATTTCGCAGTGCCTAAGGCGGCTTGGACAAATTTTTGGGTTATCCAGTTCGTACCAATAACGGCAAGTCTAATCATGTTGAACTACCTAATTTTTATTGTATTGAAGTCTATTCTGGCTTTAGCCTGCTTTTTGGCTCAAAGATTGAGGTAGAAAACATAGTAACACTCTAAAATAAAAGAGAATGACATTACGTTCATTAATTAAAGTGAATGTAAGAAAGCGGAAGGTGATTGCTTGCTGGATTACTTGGTTACTTGGTTACTTGGCTAGTTGGGCATTGCATGAGATTTTGTTATGGTAATCGGAAATTCATGGTAAGTGGTTGTTATGCAAATACGTATTGCAAAAGTAGCGGATATTCGGTCGATTCTTGAACTGTCTGATCAAATTAATCGCCAGCATCATGCCGGAGCGCCAATGGTATTTGCTCCGCCGAGTATGTGTATCGTTGATAGTGAAGAATATTGGTTAAGCTTAATGCTTGAGCATAATGGGATTTTTTACGTTGCGGTGATTGATAACCAAGTCGTTGGCTTTATTGTTGGTAAAGTATCTCAAAACCGTGGTGCGAGCTTTATTCAACCTCATAAAATTGGCAGAGTGAACACTGTTGTGGTGCGCGATACCATTCAAAACAAAGGGGTAGGTAAAGCTTTGATGTTGAAGTTTCAGGAGTGGGCACAATCAGAAGGTGCCATTGAAATGAGACTAGAGGTCATGGAGTTTAATCAACAAGCTCAAACATTTTATGAATCTCTTGGGTTAGAAACGCAGTCACGAACCATGTCGATGAAATTGGAGGCTTAATGCTACTCAGATTCGCTTTATCTTTGTTATGTTCACTGATGATAACAAACGCGTTTGCTGAAGATAAAGCATCTGAAGTTCAATTTACTCGCCTTTCAAAAGCGAGTATTTCTAAAGGCAATCTTTCCCTCTACAGCGGCGCTCAGCTCGATACTCCAGCATCCCAAATTCCGGATCCTTCCTCACTAAATTATGAATACCCTAAGCTGGTGCCTGTGAATCGATCAGCGGTTAAATCGCGACTTTTAGCCAATTCACGATCTTCAGTTAATTCACAATCTCTAGCCGACTCATTATTTTTAGAGAGCTCATTACCTTTAAAGAGTTCCTTACCGTTAAAGAGCAATCAAGGGGTAAAAACAAACCAGACGAAGAGTGTGATTACTCTGGTTAAAGTAGATAAATCAAAAAGACGAATGTATCTGCTTAGCGGTGAAGAAATCGTGCGTGAATATAGAATTGCATTGGGAAAACAACCTAAAGGGCATAAACAATTCGAAGGGGATAATAGGACACCTGAAGGTCGTTATCTTTTAGAGTATGTAACAGAAGACTCAAACTTTTATCGATCTATTCATATCAACTATCCACATTATCAAGATGTGCTAAAAGCTCAGAAACTTGGCGGCGTAGCGGGTGGTGATATAAAAATCCATGGTTTAAAAAACGGTGAATATAGGTCACCACTTTTTATCCAAAGCTTTGATTGGACTAATGGATGTATTGCAATCACTAACGAACAGTTGGATGATTTTATAAACCTTGTTGAAATGGGTACCCCTATTTATATTGAGTGGTGAATTATCAACCTGTTTTTTTGAATGTCGGGCTCTGTCATTTATAAAACAAAATCAGAAAGCTAAGTATTTGATAGCGGTGATTAATTTTAAAATTGTTATCTTGGTCACTGAAAGAATAATAGATTAAAAATAAAGAACTATATAGGTTGATAAAGATCATAAATGTAAGATTTCAAAGAAAACATATATTGATCTAATATGCCTTCCCGTATATTTTCCTTCGAAATATATAATAAAGAGCTTACTATGAAAAAATCACTTATCATTTCAGCAACATTGATCACTTCTTTTAATGCAATGGCATTTGGTCTTCCTGATATTGAAATTCCAAGCATCAGCACTGATGCACAAAATATCATTTCTGCATTAGAAGTTATTCAAGATGGTGGTATTGAGTGTTCACAGATTACCGACTTTAAAGTAGCAACGAACGTTAAAGGCTACCAAGTCGAATGCGATAGCAATAAAAATTACACGCTTCTTGACACAAATGATGGACTAGTACTTCAAGTTAATTAAAAGCGATTAAAATAATATAAGTTCGTTTTCACCAATTACTCATTGGAGTTTGGATGAAAACGGGCTTATTTTAATCGATTGGAGGTGTTTAAAAAAGAAGCTTTGTTCATTTTGAAATTGAATGTTTTGAAAATATTAATTGTAGATCAACCTTATTCCCGTCTCTTCTCTTTTCTTCTATTTAACTTATGCCCCTAGATAACTCGTAACACGCTAAATACGGCTATTGTGATAAGCAGCATCACGGTAACTGGTTTAAATTTCTCTCCACCATACCGTTCAAATAATTTACTTCCTAAATAACCACCAAACATACTACTTGGTAGCAAAGCGATAGTTAGAATCACAATATTATTGTTAACCAAACCTGCAATAGAAGCCGAAACAAATGCGCTTGAATCTGCGAGAACAAAAAAGGCGATTAACCCTGCCCGAGCGATGTGCGGTGCCACTGGGCTAGCCAAAGCATGAGCCCCGACTGGCGGACCAGACATAGATGCTGCACCATTCATGATTCCAGCTAAACTGCCAAGAATATAAGGCGCAAATTTTGGCTCTTTACTGTACTGAAAGCCTCTTTGAATCATCAACGCTGACACAAAGATAAAAGCGCTAATGATCAGGATAATCGTGTCTTGTTCTGCGGATTTAAGCAGTATTAAGCCTAAAGGGGTAAATACTAAACAAGGCATAAAAACTTTAGCGACCCACTTCCAATCAACATATTGTCGAACTTTGGGTAGCAGCTGCACATTGCCCAGTAGATCTATCAGCATAAAGACTGGCACCAACTCAATAACAGGCATGAATAACGCACTGAGCGGTAAAGCCACTAAGGTAAAGCCAAAGCCTGAAAACCCTCGAACCATTGCTGCAAAAATGAAAATGGCGGCTAAGGCTGGAAAAGTGGAACTAAAAATAATGTCCATGGCAAACTCAAACAAGGAACTAAAAAGGAAGGTGGGGTGCATGACGGTTGGATTTATTCCACAACCCTTTTCACCCCAAACGCAGTATCTAATTATGAATTAATTTAATCATCTATGTACTTAGCTACGGTTGCGAATACTCTCAATAATTTACATTGATAGACTCTACTTTAAGAAGATGCGGAACCGATGAAACGTGTAGGAAAGTCGGTGAAAATCGCGTCAACTTTTTCAATTAATGGAAAGCTTTCACTTTGGTTCACGGTATAGCACCACACTTGGAAACCTAAGTTCGTCAAGTAATCGAGTTGTTCTTGAGTGAGATTTTGATAATTCAAATGACAGCTGAATGCTTTATTTTTGATTAACGCCGATTTGTCTTGGCTGGTTAAGCTTTCAGTAATGAGTCCGATACGAAATTGCGAGCAATGCTGCGCAAGCTCTTCGATGACATCATGGCTGAAGCTGGACAGCAGTAACTGGCTACTTGGTAAAGTCGTTGAGTTAAGCTCTTTAGCTAATAGATCAACAACATGAGCAGGATTGTGCGTATCGATCTTAATCTCTAAATTCACCTGGATATTAGAATGCTCAGCTAATTCTAATAACTCTGAAAGCGTTAATATTTGCTCGCCTGCAAAATCTGGTGAGAACCAACTTCCAAAATCCAATTGCTTCAGTTCAGCTAAAGTATGCTCGTCTAATCGACCCTTCCCATCGCTACAGCGTTCTAAGTTGTGATCGTGGCAAACAACTAACACATCGTCTTTTGTTGGTTGTATATCAACTTCAATCCAAGACAGACCTAGATCTATGGCTTTTTGGATACTCGCTCGGGTATTTTCTGGGTGAGTACCTGAAACACCACGGTGACCAACAATGATAGGTGACATATTGAATCCTTAATTGAAGAATATGGATAACCGCTTTTATTCTTAAATCGAACTAGTAAGTTTAAGTGGATAATATCAGAAACTAAATCGGGAAATATACGGGTATAACTGGCATATCTAATTGTATTTTTGGAGGTTTGCCAGAAAGTGGAAATAATCTGATTCAGGCAACCTAATTCTTAATGCAGTCTATGGTTGTGCTGCTAGCTCTAGCTTTTATTATCGATCTTAATGTGCAATATCTAATTGGTTATCTTTGACACCATTGATTCGGAACCAGCCAGCAATACTGAAGCGTTCAGTTTTGGTTGGCAGTACTTCATGTGGGAATTGCTCAGACAAGAAAATCAATAAGCGCCCTGCTTTTGGCGGTATGGTCGCAATATGTTTGTCGTTCAAGTCGTAGACCACGAGTTCCCCAGCATCGGCTTTTGACCATTCATCGTTCATATAAAATACGGTCGTTAATCGGCGATTTTCATTCCCTTTAAAACAATCTAAATGTTTTTGGTAAAAATCACCCTTTTCATATTTAGCAAAGTGAGCTTCATATTCAAATAGACCCAAGAAGAAAGCTTGGTTAGCGGCTAGGCGAATGGCTTCCATTTTATCGAGGAATTCATTAACAGGCGTGCCCATGTCTCGGCGTAGCCACTGAATTTTATCGCTACGAATCTCGGTCTCTCTTACCACTTCGTCATTACGACCAATTCGTGCTTTCTTCCAATCGTCTGGAATACAGTCTCTCAAGTCGGTCACTTCTTCGGGCGTTAAGAAGCCATCCCATAGGTAATAACCTTGGGTTGCTAGTGAGTCGATCATCTGATTCATGTGTTTGTGTCCAGACTTTAAAAAGGAGCACTTATATAGTCCTAATTGCGAAGGTGAACAATTCGACTTATTTGTCGATACGATAAATGAATGATTAAGGAGACTTGTAAAAGAGGAGGGGAAGCGATTAGAAGGGCTGTGTTTACTATAAAAGATTAATAAAAACAATGGATAACAAAATTATAAAGGCATAGAGCTGATTTAAGCTACGCAATATGGAAGAGGAATAATACAGACAACCAGTGAGCAATTAATCATGGTTGCCAGTATTATTATTCTAGATTCTCGGCTTAAAAAGCACGCTTTAAACTGTGAGTCAAAGTATGCCGTTCATATGAGAAATAGGTGAAACAGTTAAGTCGCTGGTGTAGCCGTGACTTTCGCTTTTCCTTTCTTAATGTTCCATACCATAAGTGCGGCTAATAACCCCATTGCAGCAAACTCAATCATGTTTGACCCTAGTACCATACACACCGCTACGAATAACCATAAAACACGCTCAACTTTGGTTAAGTAGCCGAACATATAACCTTCAATACTGCCTGCAAAAGCAATGATTAAAGCGATGGTACTTACGGTTGCAATAGCAAACGCACCAATTTCACCGTCTACCCAAATTAATCCAGAAAAAGCCATCATCATTGGAATAAGGAAAAATCCTTGCGCCAATTTGAAAGCTTGAACAGCAGATTTCATAGGGGAAGATTTGGCAATACCTGCTCCCGCAAAAGCTGCCAGTGCTATAGGTGGCGTTACATTTGAGGTTTGCGATAGCCAGAATACAATCATATGTGCTGCCAGTAACCCAACACCAAAATCAAGCAGAGTAGGCACCGCCATGATCGAAAGGACGATATAAGCGGCAGTAACAGGAAGCCCCATACCAAGAATGACAGCAGCCACTGCTATCAATGCAAGAGCGGTAAACAGGTGACCGCCAGAGAGAGAAATCAAGAATTGGGTAAACTGTAAACCAATACCTGTTTGCCCTACAACACCCACTACAATACCAGCAGTGGCACAGGCGACGGAAATTGGCAGCGCGAGCAAAGCACCTTGCTTCATACCTTCTAGAAATAAGCTTAAGGAAATTCGACTGTGTTTACGAAGCATTGATGCCACAAGAATAGCGGCGCACCCAGCAATACCAACTAATACTGGCGAATAGCTCATCATTAGCAATGCAGTGATCAGCACTAAAGGTACCAAGAAATGCCAACCTCGCTCCATAACAACGCCAAGCTTTTCGTAGGTTTCCATTCCTCGTAGCCCTAGTTTGCACGCCATAATGTGCACATAAAGCAAAGTACAAGCAAAGTAGAGAATGGCTGGCATAATCGAAACCACTAGGATTTCACTGTAAGGAATACCCGTGAATTGAGCCATAACAAAGGCTCCTGCACCCATAACGGGAGGCATTATTTGCCCACCTGTTGAAGCGGCTGCTTCAATGCCGGCTGCTTGCTCGGGCTTATAGCCTAGCTTCTTCATCATTGGAATAGTTAGCGAGCCAGTCGTTACGGTGTTTGCAATGGCAGAGCCGGAAATAGAACCTAATGCTGCTGAAGATATAACACTGGCTTTTGCAGGACCCCCACGGTATTTCCCGGCAATCGCAAATGCACTATCAATAAAGAAGTTGCCTGCACCAGTGACTTGAAGAAATGCGCCAAATAACACGAATATAAACACCACGCCTGCTGCGATCGCAAGAGGTGCGCCATACACGCCATTTGTTGAAAAGATATGGAATCGAATAATGTCTTCTAGAGGGAAACCATTACTTGCGACTTGTGCGGGCAAGTAGTTACCAAACATCGCATATGCCAAAAATAACAGAGCGATGGAAACCATCACAAGACCAACCGTTCGTCTTGTAGCTTCAAGTAATAAGACGATCGTTATGCAGCCAGCGAGCTTATCTGCACCATTGACGCCTTCAATAAGAAACATGATGTCATCGTAATCAAAGTTGGCAATTCTCCATGTTGCCCATATGAGAGCGACTGAAAATCCAAAATCAATAATGCGTCCGAGCTTAAATAAAGCGGACTCTTGATGTCGCATGAATAACGGATGGGTTAAAAAGACGAGAACAATGACCCAACTTAAATGAACAGGTCTGAAGACTGGCGCTGAGATTTCAGCAGTTATTCCTTGCCATATTTGAAATACAGATAAAGCAATAGCCGCAAATGCGGCTACTTTTAAAGGAATATTAACCAGAGTAGACGGCTTAGAATCTGGCATATAGTTATCCTTTATTTTACTTCATCTAAGTATTTTTGAGCACCAGCATGTAGAGGAACACCACCTAGCATTTGCATGTTATCAACCGTTGTGTAGCTCGTTACTTTAATGCTTTGACGTACTTGGTCGATATTCTCAAACATAGATTTAGTCATGTTGTAGACAAGGTCAGTATCCGCATTTTTATTTACTACTAGCACGTTCCAAACTGCTGGAGTATTAAACGCTGGTACATTGTTGTAACTGTTCGCCGGAACTTCCAAAGGTTGGAAAGAAGGCATCGCTTCAGAGATTTTTGCTAACTCATCAGCAGAAAATGACAAAACACGAATGTCACGAGTTAAGGTTAATTCGGTTACGGCACCAACGCCTAAGCTGCCTACGATAACACCCGCATCAATTTGACCATTTGCAAGAGCAGATGTTGTCGCGGTGTAGTTCAAGCTTTGGGCTTTTAGATCATCTTCAGACATGCCAAGAGCACCTAAAATACCAATCGCACTGGTTCGTGTACCTGAACCTGGCGCACCAAGTGATACTTTTTTACCTTTTAGGTCCGAGATACTTTTGATATCAGAGTTAGCTGGCACCATGAAGTGCACTACATTTGGATAAAGCGCAGAAATAACCGCGACATCCATTTTCATAGGAAACGGTTTCTTACCATCATGGGCTTTTTGAACCACACTGCCCATAGCAATACCAGCAAGCTGTTTATTCGTTGCAACTTTAATGCTGTTTTCAACAGAGCCTGCCGTGACTTCTGCACGCATATTAAAGTCAGGAATTGTTTCACCCCAAATCTTAGCCAGTGTGCCACCTAGTGGATAATAGGTCCCGCTTTGACTACCAGTGCCAATCGTAAAATTGTCAGCAAAAGCAGAAAAAGATACAGCGCCTGTAATAAAAGCAGCAATGACTTTTTTGGATAAATTTTTCATTATATTAGCGTCCTATGCGGTGGTTATCCCTGCCTATTAAAAGTATCAAGAAAAGGCAGAACTCGATCCAAGCGTAATGCTAACTTAAGACCAAAGGTTATTAGACTTTAGTCAAAGACATAAGCAGATCGCTGCATAAATTTTAAATATATGATGTAACGCAGATGTTACTAGTTGGTAGGGGTGAGTTCACAAGTAACAAGCCAGTAAGAAGATAGAAAGAGAGGATTTTTCGTATTAGGGTTGTAAAAAATTAAAGCAAGCGTACTTCCGCTTGCTTTAATGAACTTAATTGAGTTTTTCATAGGGGAGTTGGTCTTTACTCCAAAAGCGGGAAAACGGTGATCAATGTGGTGCCTTGTTCATAAGACGTCTTGAAGCTGATCTCACCATTTTGCGCTTCAGCGGCTAGGCGAGCAGAGTAAGTCCCAATGCCAGTGCCCGTTACTTTCCCATTAGTCACAAATTTATTAAAGAAAGTGGATTGAATGGAAGGTGGAATTTCGCCCATATTGTGAATGTTGAAGCGTACTGTGTTGGCTTCAGCATCGAGAATACTCGATATCTTTACATTACTGCCAGGTGGCGACGCTTCGACTGCATTGTTGATCAAGTTAGAGAACATGGTGTAACTCAGCAGTGAATCGCCCATGAATTTATGTGCAGGCGGGACATTGTAATGAATGAAAATATTTCTTTCTTCACACTTGGCTTGTAAGCCGAAGCATAGTTTTTTGATCAAAGAGTGGGCGTCTATCGGCTTTAACTCAACGGAACCTTTATTTTCTTCAAGCTTCATCAGCGTTTCTTGGCTGTTCATCATTTTCTGTATCATTAATGATGATTCCCGAATCATTTCCAATTCATCTTCGCAGTTTCTGGTTTTTTCTTCTAATGTAGGAAGGTTACTGATGATTGCTGTTAGTGGGTTACTCAGGTCATGTTTGAACATGCGGTGTATGTCATTACGAATACGCGTATTTTCAACCATGGTTTCAATTTGCAGTTGTAGGCTCATACGTTGCTGCACTATTTTCATATGGTTTTTCACACGAGCCTTGACCACTTCAGGCGTGATTGGCTTAGTGATGTAATCAACGGCCCCCAAAGCAAGCCCTTTTAAAACGTCGTCAGTTTGTGACAGTGCTGAAACAAAAATAATGGGGATATGTTCAGTTAACGGGTTTTTCTTTAGGGCTTCACAGACTTCTAAACCTGACATTTTAGGCATCATGATGTCGAGCAGGATCAAGTCGGGAGGCGTGTCTTTATCGCATATCTCAAGGGCTTTTTTACCGGTTCGACACGCTTGTAGCTTGTAGTCGCCTTTCAATAGCTCCCCAAGAACCATCAAATTATTTGGCTCATCATCAACCAGAAGAATGCTGTTTGGCATAGGTTTAGGGATGTTCTCGATGCGGCGGGTAATTTCCGCAGAACCGTTCTCATCTTTAATTAACTGAGGTGTCGGAGCTCTGAATGCCTTGTGTACTCGGTTGATAAGCATAGAGCGAGAAAACGGTTTAACCAGATATTCCGTTACGCCATGTTGAATAGCCGTCATAACATCATTTTGGTCGATGTTTCCAGTCACCATCACTAAGGGGATATGCGCTAAATCTTCATCACGGCGTATGGTTTTTAACAGTTCAAGACCATCCATTCTTGGCATGTTCCAGTCAGAGATGATCAAATCAATTTTATAATCTCTGAGCTTAATTAAGGCTTCTCGACCGTCTTTGGCTCTATGAATGTTTTTGAATTTTAAGGTCTCTAAAATTGCAGCCAAAGTTTGAGTCATTGATTCAAAATCATCAACAATAAGCACCCGTTTTGAAGTGTAAGTTGGCTCATTGGATTGTTGGTTTATCAGTAAACTGTTCATAATTAGAGGGTCTTCAGCGTCCATGTTGAATCTAAATATTGTGCAATGCTAGAAGCAAAGCTTCATTAAAAACGACTTTTTACCGTATAATTGATTATAAAGTGTCTATTCATGCGGACCATTTATAAATTAAGCCATTTAGAAGAAACTTTTATGCGATAAAATAGAGGGATGGCTATTACGTTAATGTGGTTTTTAAGAAATAAAGAGACTAAAACTCACTTATTGATAAAGCGTTAACTTTAATGGAATGATATTCTCAATACTGTTAATGTAATTAAGCCTTCACGGATCGAAGGCTAGGAAAGCAAGTTTTATTTTGACAGGGACAGTTTCATGACCAGCATGATCCGATCGTTTTTGATCGTACTTTTCACATCTCATTTCTATTTCAGCCGAGTTGGGCTGATTCTCATACTTTTTCAGGTTCAAGCTCAAGTTCAAGTTCTGGATCTGTGCATTCCTCTCAAGCCGCGCACAGTGAAGACCCAAACAAGGGGCCAAGCAGCACTTTACCTTCTTACCAAGTGTTATTTTCACAGGCAGAACAAAACTGGATAGACAATAACCCAGTAGTGACGTTTGCCGCTGATCCTGATTTCGCCCCTGTTGAGTTTGTTGATGAACAAGGTAATTACATAGGCATTGTGGCAGATGTATTGGCTTATGTGAGTGATCAAACTGGGCTCAGCTTTGAAGTGCAGCAAACGGAAAGTTGGAAGCAGTCGGTTGAATTATTGAATGCAGGAAAAATAGATATTCTGCCTTTGATTTCATCCCATGGTCGGACTGACCAGCCGTTATTGTTTACCGAAAGTTACTTAGATTACCCAAGTGTTATTTTAGTGAGAAATGACACACAAGACGTCACTTCCCTAGATGACTTGAAAGGGCGAAAAGTGGTTGTGGTATCTGAATGGTCAGCAGAACATGATTTAAAAGAAAACCACCCAGACATTGAAATGCTTGTGGCAGGCAGCTCTAGAGAAGCCATCGATAAGTTACTGTTTGGTCATGCAGATGCCATGATCCATTACTTCCCTGTGGCATCTTATGAATTGGTGCAACGCGGAATTGGCAGTGTGCGCATTGCGGGTCGTACCGATGAAATAGATGGCGCAATGGCGACTCATAATTCGCTGCCTCTTTTGCATTCTATTCTTCAAAAAACCTTGTCAGATATTCCTCCGAGCCTTAAACAAGTTATTTTGTCTAAGTGGCTTAAAAATAGCTCGATGGATTCAGAAGACACTAAAATTGAGCTCACAGAGCAAGAGTCCCAATGGCTAAATGACAACCCAGTCATAAAGGTTGCTCATGACCAAGATTGGAAGCCCTTCAGCTTTACGCACAATGGGGAATCGAAAGGGTTTTTTGTTGAGTACGCTCGTTTGCTAGCAGATTTGTTAGATGTTGAATTTGAGTTTGTTTCTGGTCCTTGGCATCAAGTGTATAACCAAGCCACAAACAACGAAGTTGATCTTATTCTCGACCTAATCAAAACCCCAGAGCGTGAACAAAATACTTTCTTATACACACCGCCTTACGCTCGAAATCCAAACGCTATCGTGACAAAAAAATCAGCCACTTATACTGATTTGAATTCTTTGAAAGGAAAAACCGTCTCATTTGTTGAAGGCTCATTTTTGGCAGAAGTGTTAAAAGGTTATGATGTGACAATGTCACCACGACCAGACTCATTGCAAGCTTTTAAAGCCCTGCAATTTGGTGAGGTTGATGCGGTTTTATCTCGAGTGGTGATTGCCAGACAAGTGATCAACGAAAATGCACTTTATGATTTAGAAATCAAAAGTGAGCTGGATACTGGTAACAGTGAACTGGATAACATGAATATCGGCGTACCCAAGCAGAAGCCGTTATTACAGTCGATTTTGGTTAAAGCGATGCAGCGTATAGACATGAATGATGTCGACGAACTGCGTCAAAATATTCTGGCGATTGATATTGCGGAGTCGGTGAGATTAAACCGAGATGAAATTGCATCCGTCATGAAAAAACCAACACTCACCGTGAGCGCAATAAATGACAATGACCAGTTTGTTTCAAATGAACTTAGGTTTGATGTGCATAAAGCGGTGTTAGAAGCGATTGGACAAAAAGTCGGAGTCGCCTTTGAATACCATAATGACGGCATGTTGAATGGTGGGTTTGAATCGTTCAGTAATGACAACCTAGATATCATTATTGGTAACAGCGATTTCTTCGACAAAGAAAAAGACTATTCCATTAAGAAGCCCATTTTTACGTCTTACTACGCCGTAGCGATGCGCCACACATCCGATCCCATTACCTCTTTAAGTCACTTGTCATCAGAGAGAATTATTGGCGTTGTGGGTTCAAATCGCTACATTGCCGAGTTGAATAGTCTCTATCCAGATGTGTTCTTTGGCAAAGTCATGGATGAACAAACGGGCTTAGAAGAAGTACGTAATGGCAGCTTGGATGGCTTGATTTCAGACGGACTGAATTTAGAGCATTTCATTCATAAAAATGAATGGGTTGATCTGGATATTGCGTTGGTGACGAGCAAGAAAATCCAATATTTGATGGCATTCAATAATCATGTCGATAAAGGCGTTATTTCGGCATTGAATAAAGCTCAAAAGCGCCTTTCAGAAGATGAATACACTGCGATCTACGAGGAAAATTATACGCTTGCGGTGACCCCAAATGAGGGAACGGTTAAGCAGAAAGAGCTGTTTTCAGATAGCCCAATTAATACCAGCCTCATTCTTAAAGTTGCGGTGGGTATTGTGGTGGTGATCGCAGGCTTGTTCCTGTTCCCACTGCTGCTCAATCGTTATCTATCCAATAACACCATCAGCAACTTATACACCAATAAACTGATGTTGATCGCGAGTGCTTTTATTGTCGCTGTATTATCGATTGTTTCGGTCGCTGCGTATGTGGTGATTGAAAAGGTAGAGCAGCAAACCAGGCACAATATTCAAATTTCGTTATCAGGTATTACAGAAGCGCTGAATACCAGTATTGATATCTGGATCGATGGGCGAGCTTCATACATTAATTCCATTGCCAATGATCCAATATTGCACCCAATGGTCGATGAATTATTGCTGGTAGAGCCGACGAAAGAAGAGATCAAGTTCTCAACGGTACTTATCGATTTACGTGTGTACTTTGCTTCTCAGCAAGCTTTGCATGGTGATCGCGGTTTCTTCATCATTTCGAAAGATAGAATCAACATTGCTTCAATGCGTGACAGTAACCTAGGTGAAGTCAATGTCATACAGCAGCAAAGACCAGAGCTACTAGATAGAGTCTTTTTGGGTGAAACCGTGTTGATCACACCGATCGCCTCTGATCTTTCTGACGGCGGTGAAGATGTCGATGCCACCATGTTTATCGCAGCCCCTATTTTTGATGGGGTTGGCGAGGTGATCGCGGCCATGACGATTCGTTATGATCCTGCTTTTGAATTCAGCCAAATCTTCTCATCTGGCAGCGTTGGTCAGTCGGGTGAATCTTATGCATTTGATAAAAACGGCATGTTCCTTTCTCGTAGCCGATTTGAAGAGACGCTAAAAAATGCCAACTTATTAGGCAGAGATGCCAATGCCATTCTTAATATGCAGCTTTTGAAACCGAAAGTAGCGGTGTCTGGTGCCACTCCGGCAGACAAGTTCTTGAGCGACGATGAACGTTTCACTAAAGCGTTCGTGGGAGCCATTCGTGATACAAAAGGTAGCAGCGGAGAAGGGTACTTAGATTATCGAGGCATCCCAGTGTTGGGAAGTTGGGTATGGCGAGAGAATGATCAGTTCGGCTTTGTCACTGAAATAGATGAAAAAGAAGCGCTAAAAGGCTACATCTTTACGCGAAACCTCATTGTGTCTTTGCTGTCGTTCACCGTTTTTCTAACCATTGGTTTAACGGGGTTGAGTTTATGGTTAGGGAGACGTACTCAAACTGTATTAATGAAATCAAATGAAGAGCTAGAGCAAAGCGTTCGGGAACGTACATTGAGCTTAACTAGCATTATCGAAACGGCGATCGACGGCATTATTGTGCTGGATGAAGACGGCGATATTGTGGAATTCAGCCCTGCTGCCGAGCGCATTTTTGGTTACCTGAAATCAGAAGTCATCCATGAAAATATTAATATGCTCATGAAGCCCATCAATATGGATGACGATACTTATATTGAACCTAGCGTTTGTAAAGATCTGGAATACTTAGCTAAATGCAAAGATGGCAGTGTAATTGCCATAGAAATTTCAGCCGCTGCCGCAACGATTGACGATATGGCTTTTTATACGTGCATGGTACGTGACATTACTCAACGTAAAGCCACGCAAGATGCCCTAGAGCAAGCCAAAAATGCCGCTGAAGAGGCAACCAAATCTAAAAGTGATTTCCTTGCCAATATGAGCCATGAAATTCGCACTCCGATGAATGCCATTATTGGTATGAGCTATTTGGCTTTGCAGACGGAACTCACACGCAAGCAAGGCGACTACCTTAATAAAATTCTCAATGCTTCTAATTCACTGTTGGGTGTCATTAACGATATTTTGGATTTCTCGAAAATTGAAGCGGGTAAGTTAGATTTAGAAGTGATTCCATTTTCGATTGATGGCGTGATGGATAATATTTCCAACATTGTGACCGTGAAATCACGCGAGAAGAACTTAGAGTTTTTGATTGCGATTGACCCTGAAGTGCCACCTGTTTTATTGGGCGACCCACTTCGTATCGGTCAGGTGTTATTGAATTTAGCCAATAATGCGGTGAAGTTTACCAAAGCAGGGGAAGTGGTCGTTAAAGTTGAGTTGATTGCGCCCCAGGGTTTGGTTGATAGCAAGGGTAATACTGCTCAGCTTCGCTTTATGGTGCAAGATTCCGGCATTGGAATGACCGATGAACAAATGCAGCGCCTATTTACTGCTTTCTCTCAAGCGGACAGTTCGGTAACGCGCCAATATGGTGGTACAGGGTTAGGGCTGACCATTTCTAAAAATCTGGTTGAGCTGATGAACGGTGAAATTGGCTGTGAGAGTACCGAAGGTGTTGGCAGCACCTTCTTCTTCACAGTTGATTTGCCTGTTGATCAAAATGCTCATGCGAAATTGCCGCGTTTATCTAATGACTACCAAGGCTTAAAAACCTTGATAGTGGATGACTCAGAAGAGTCTCGCGATATCTTAATTAGCATGACTCAGTCTATGGGGCTACGCGCTGAAGCCGTCAGCTCGGGGATGCTTGCTCTTGTGGAACTGACAGAATCGGATGGCAATGGTCAGCCTTATGACTTGGTGATCATGGATTACAAAATGCCGCATATGAGTGGCATTGATACGATTGAATCCCTCCGAAAGCTAAAACTCTCTATATCGCCAAAAGTCATCACGGTTACAGCGTATGCTGAAGATGAAGTCAGGGAACAAGCGCAAAAGCTTCATCTAGATGGATTCTTAGCTAAGCCTGTTTCTTCATCTAGCTTATTTGACTCAATTTCAGATGCATTTGATGACAGAACGACCAATAGCTCTATTGCGATTAATACCACTAATTTGATGGATGTCGACATTGCTGAAGGTGTTCGTGGGGCAGATATATTGCTGGTGGAAGATAACGAGGTGAATCAGCAAGTGGCAACGGAACTGTTAGAACTCGCGCAGTTCAATGTGACCATCGCGAACAATGGGGAAGAAGCGGTAGAAGCCGTGCAAAATAACTCGTTTGACGTAGTGCTGATGGATATCCAAATGCCCGTGATGGATGGTTATCTAGCCACGGAAAAGATCCGAAATGAACTGCAAATGACAGATCTTCCTATTATTGCGATGACTGCCAATGCAATGGCAAGCGATAAAGAAAAATGCCTAAATGCAGGCATGAATGATCACGTCGCAAAGCCGATTGATCCGAATGCCTTATTCCATGTATTAAACCAATGGATCACTCCGAAAGACCGTGAGTTGCCAGAGCTTATCGGTATGGAAGAATCTGAATTAAGTGAGACTGAAGTTGAACTGCCTACTCTAGAAGGCTTTGATGTTGAAAGTGCGGTCGCAAGAATGGGGGGACGATTGAAGTCCTACAACAAGGCACTAAGCATGGTGAGTGAGACATTACTGGCTTCAGTTGAAGAGACAAAACACGCACTTGCAAGTGATGACATTGCTCAAGCGGGGCTGGTGACCCATACCTTAAAAGGGGTGTCGGGCAATATCGGTTGCGCGGCTCTCTTTGATGCGACCAAAGATCTTGAATCTGTACTTTTAGACCGCGAACCTCAACAAGAGGCACACTTAGAAGATACGCATGCTTCATCAGTAGTGAATCACCCTGACATTGGCGATCTATTTAACTGCGTTGAAAAAGCAGCTATACAAGCAGCGCAGGTTATTACTGACTACTTAAATAGGTTATCGCAAGAAAGCTCTTACACAGAAGGAGCCGAGGGCAATCAGCAAAATATCGATAGGGCTCAAGTTCAAAACTTAATGCAACAATTAGCCGTTGAGATGAATGAGTACGATATGAATGCTGGAGAAACGTGCGAAGTGCTCGTCGAATTATTAACAGGTACTGAAGTGAGTGAAGACGTGATGAAGCTTGATGGATATGTATCCGGCTATGAATTCGATGAAGCTTTGGAGTTACTTAAGTCGATAGAAAGTAAGCTACTGGCTTCGGAAAGCACCATGGATTAATGCTAATCCATAGGTTTGAGTGATAGGAAAGAGGCGAGCGTGGTGCTCGCCTTTTTGTTATCGGTATCAATAAACGCATCGAAAATCATCGTTGTGAAACCCTTCCTTGTATATCTCTGCTATATTCTGGTCAGACCAGGTGTTGCTAGATTGTTAAATTTGGCACTTATACAAGGATGTAATTTGCAACTTCATACGATCAAAGGCTATATCCAAGCCATGTATTTGGTGGAATACCCCGATAAGCTATTACTGCTAGATGGGGCATGCCGAGCAGATATCCCTCATTTGAAACAGTTTATTGAATCGGATCTAAAACGACCTTTTAGTGACTTACATACCGTGGTGGTCACTCACATGCACCCTGACCATGCGGGCGCTGCGCATAAATTGAGAGCTTTGACTGGATGCCGACTGGTCGCAGCCAAACGAGACAAAGATTGGTACCACGGTTGGGATGGGTTTCTAATGCATTTAACTGACTTGGCTTTGGCTCGGTGGATGGCAAACCGATTGGGGAAACCCAAAGCGAACTTGTGGTATTCACGCAAGTTGAAGCCGGATTTCACGTTAGAGGATGGTGATGCTATTCCTGAATTTTTAGAGTGGCAGGTACTTGAAACCCCAGGTCATACTGACCGTGATTTAACCGTGTATTGTCCTTCGCATAAAATTGCTTATGTGGCTGACTTAATGGTTGAAGTGAAGAAGAAATTGATTCCGCCATTCCCCATTTTTCATCCGAACCAGTACCGAAGATCTGTAGAACGTATTTTTAAACTAGAGGTGGATACTTTACTTGCGGCGCATGGCGGTCAAATTCAATTAACTGAACAAGCATTCGCCCACTTAATGGAAAGCGCCCCACGAAGCCCTGTCACCCACTGGCGAGTGACTAAAATAAAGTCGAAGAGTTTGGTGAAGTCGATGTGGTCGTGGGCGTTTAAATCTCGAAAATCAGCCTAAATCCTAAAGCTAGACAGCTAAGGTAACAAACAAAAAAGGCGAACCATATAATGGTTCGCCGTTCTTAATTGGGCAATCATCTCTCATGGGGTAAGTTTTTGTGGAGCATCAGCTTACCCAGATTATGCCGAATGACTTTTTATTTAGTTACTTAGTTGCTTGCTTGGTCATCAACCGGTATTCAGTTACTGGCTTGTTTGTGACACGTCACTAGCTTTGAATCAACCTTCGTTGCGAAGCAAGAATGACTCATTTGGATCAACGATCACTTTATCGCTCATTCCTTGTCTGCCAAGCAGCATCATGTAAGTCATATCTTGACGGTTGCTCAATGTAATATCGATTGGCCATTGCTTTCCGCCAATCTCGAGCATGGTTTCAATCACGCAGCGATGTTCAGATTCACCATTCGATGATTTAATCTTTCTGCTCGCCTTTAACTTACTTTTACAACGCACCGTTTCTTCTAAATGATAGATGTCTGGGTGTAAATCGAATTCAACGTACTTTTCACCGTTTTCTTTCAAGCAGATAATATTGTCTACATGCAGTGAAGATGTTTTTGCACCCGTATCAACACGAGTATGTAAACGAGCAATCCCTAACTCTGGTAAGCATAGTGCTTCTGTATTCCCTATGATCATTTTATTGTTCATATTTTTTCCAATCATGAGTAAACGGCGTTAAATCAGCCTTTACCGCGAGTACGGTTCGCATTTGGTTTTGCGTTTTTTTCGATAAATTCGAAAATCATATCAGCAACATCTTTGCCCGTTGCTTTCTCAATGCCTTCTAAACCAGGTGAAGAGTTTACTTCCATTACTACTGGTCCATTCTTAGATTGTAGAATATCTACACCACATAGGTTTAATCCCATGATCTTTGCAGCATTGATTGCAGTTGCGCGCTCTTCTTTGGTCAGTTTAACCAGTTGTGCAGTGCCGCCACGGTGCAGGTTAGAGCGGAACTCTCCCTCACCAGCTTGGCGTTTCATTGCTGCAATAACCTTATTACCAACAACGAAGCAGCGAATATCAGCACCATTTGCTTCTTCAATAAACTCTTGAACCAAGATGTTCGCTTTAAGCCCCATGAAAGCTTCAATAACGCTTTCAGCTGCTTTGTTTGTTTCTGCTAGAACAACGCCGATACCTTGCGTACCTTCCAGAAGCTTAATCACAAGTGGCGCACCACCTACGTTTTTGATCAAGTCTTGAATCTTGTCTGGGCGGCTAGCGAACCCTGTTTTTGGTAAGCCAACACCTTTACGAGACAATAGCTGCAGTGAGCGCAGTTTGTCGCGAGAACGGCTAATTGCTACAGATTCATTAATACAAAAAGTACCCATCATTTCGAATTGGCGTACAACCGCAGTACCGTAAAAGGTAATAGAAGCGCCAATACGTGGGATAACCGCATCGTATTGAGCTAGCTCTTCACCCATGTAGCGAATCTTCGGATTGTTACTCGCGATATCTATATCACAGTGCAGCGTGTCGATAACATCGACCTGATGACCACGAGCTTCTCCAGCCGCTTTTAAGCGAGAAGTAGAGTATAGATTTTCGTTGCGAGAAAGAATTGCGATACGCATGGCGTTTCCTTAATAAATACCCGGTTGGTAACTGCGAAATAAAAAATGTTTTGTAATAAATCATTCGTGTTTAAACAGTGTATGGGCGTATTCATGTTTGGAACTTCGCCTATTTAACCCTGCTTATTAATGTCTGTTTCCAAGTTAGGAGAGGGTGATTTCTTGCTCCCTTCTCGGCTTAGGAGCGCACCTTAAGGCTTTTGCTTAATTTAGGAAAACGAATAAATTTTGTCGATTCGACAATGTTTTTTTATCGAGTGTTTGAGTTATTGGTACGGGGAGTTTTAAGGTGGTTTTTTAAGGGAAAGTGAGCCGAGTCCTAACTCATATTGGGGGTAGGAGCATAAACGGTATTCCTCGTCTCACTTAATCTTAAGTCTCTCAGTGTACTAATTACTCCACTGGCATAGTTGGATGAGTGCTTTAAGCGCCTCTTTCTCAAATTGCGTTTTAGCTGATTTAAGACGGAGTAAATAGTGTTTATTCAGTTCTGATTTTTCAGTACGTATCTTCATAATAATCACGCTTTATCAGGTGTGTGGGCTTGGTATGGAAGTATTATGGTTGATAAATAGGATGTTAAAAACAGATGATTAATTTAATCATTGTTCCTGTTTTTGATCTAAATATGAATTTTTACGTATTTATCTCTTATAATAGCCATAAAGCGGAACGATTTTTTATTAGAAGGTTCACCATTTGTCTGATTTAAATTTAATGCGCTATTACCTTAGGCTGGAGAGTTTTGAAGCCGAAGTGAAGGCGAGCGTGACTTTATCTGAAATTGCCGAGTTACTTTTTACAAGCTTAAGGCACGCTCGAACGTTATTAGGGAAAATGCATCAAGAAGAGTGGATTATTTGGGAACCTAAACCAGGGCGAAACCAGCGTTCCAGTTTAACCTTACGCTATTCAATGCTTGGCTTAAAAGAGCATATTGCCGCGAAATTTATTGAAGAGGGAAAGTACGAAAAGGCGCTTTCTATTCTTGATGGAGACCGCAGCGTGTTTGGGTCTCTATTGCAAGAAACATCTGGCGCGACCATGCGTGAAGGGTTGTTGCATGTGCAGCTTACGTATAAGCGTAAATTTGAAGATCTTTTTCCTCACCATATCCAGCGCAGTAGTGAACGCTTTCTATTAAGACAAGTATTCAGTTGCTTAGTCAGTTGTAGCTCAGAAGGTAAGCTTGAGCCTGAATTGGCACACCATTGGAAATATGATTCTGAGCGTTACTTGTGGACCTTCTATCTAAGACCTGGCTTAACATTTCATGATGGGCAAACGATAGAAGCCAAGCAACTGGTTGCTCTTTTTAATGCACTAAAGGAATTGTCTTTTTATCAGGCTGAGCTTGAGCATGTTGAGTCGGTATACAGTGAGCAACCATTGCAACTATGCTTTAAGTTATCGAAAGCGGATAAAGGGTTTGCGGGTTTATTAGCGGGTGTTAAGTATTCCATACAACCTGTGGAGCAAGTGACTCGCAAAGCCGTGAAGGCTGTACCTCAACATAAAGTTGCCTCCCAACATAAAACAGCCCACCAAAATAAAGCGGCGCCCCAACATATTATTGGAACCGGACCATTTAGGATCGTGGAGCGAAATCACGATAGGCTTAAACTGGCTGCATTTGATCACTATTACGGGTGTCGCTCCCTTACGGATGAAGTCACCATTTGGCAATTTGAGGAATCGATGACAGGCTCTGCTCGTTTTGATGACAGCCAGATGCAGGTATCTTCTGAGCAAAATTCAGCCTGTTTTCATCAATTAGGAAAGACGAATACCGATCTTGTTTCTTCCGAGAGTGATGAGCAATACAGTAGAGTTGAAGATGGGTGTCTGTTTATCTTGTTTAACCAAGCCGCGGAAAAGACTTCATTGACGCATGAACAAAGAAAGTACCTCGCACAAATACTCAGTTCTGAAGCCATTCAATCTCAATTAGAAGCGAATAAGGGAACGTTTAGCGTCGAGTTTGCAGACAACATCTTACCTAAATGGCAAAAAGTACATCGCTCCCCTGCAATTGTTACGGAGATTCCAAAGCGACTGTCGATTGCGGTTTATGATTACTATGCGCTGTACCGCTGCGCGATAAGTATTTCAGATATCCTCAAAAGATATGGCGTAGAAGTGGAAGTGAACACTTACAGTTATCGAGAATTAGCACAATGTTCACAAGCTAATGAGCTTACGGAAGACTTAGTACTGTGTAATTTGAATTTAGATGATAACGCACCATCGTCATTATTTTCATGGCTCATGAACGATCCAGTACTTCACTCGGCGTTAGGCCAATTAAATAGCGATTGGTTAAAGCGACAGTTGGACAATCATAAAGCATCAGTAGAGTTATCTGACTATTTAGAAAGGTTAGAGCCTATCGCTTCGACTCTGGTTTCTGATTACTGGTTGCTGCCCATGTTTCACCATCTGCAAACCGTTCGTTTTCAAGGTATCCTTAAAAATGTGGCGATTACCAACTGGGGATGGCCTGAATTTAAAGGGGTATGGTCAACAGACTAGAATGCTTTGCTCTGCTTTTTGATTAGCGTTTCTCGATCAACCCGTTGCGCTGAAGTCCGCGTCTAACACTGTTGCACAGTTTGCCAAATCGGCGAAGCTCTTCAAAATTAGGCGCTTCACCCCTTGCGATACTGTGTTCCCAATACACCAATTCGGAATCGACGAGTTCCAGCAGTTTTTTAGAACAGCCAATACAGCTTCCTTTAGGGCCGCAAATAAAAGTCTCGGACTCATAGAGAGGGAGCTCGGCTTTTACTTCTTCTATCAAGCTCAGCATTGCAGTTTTTAGGTTGGGCTTACGATCAGTAATGGTGTGAATGTTGGCAGCTTGATGCTCATTAGAACTCGCAATAGTTACTGCTTGTAGCATGGTCATAACTCAATAGAAAACGAGCGGGCTATCCTAGTCTCGTTTACTGTTCGCAGTTTGATTTAATGCAAGATAAGGGTAGAAATAGCCAAAAGGGGTAGGTGTTACGAGAAGGGAGTTGAAATGACAGTATCTATCATTTCAACTTTTAATGCTTAATGCTTAATGCTTAATGCTTAATGCTTAATGCTTAATGCTTAATCAGAAGTATTCTTCGACCTTAAATACTAACCACTCTTTTGTTACTGGGTGTTCAACTTCAAGGGTTTCAGCATGTAAGTGCAAACGGTTAGATTTATGACCGTATAAATCATCACCTCTAATTGGCATATGCAAACCTTCAGTATGTGAACAATGAACGCGTAGCTGATGAGTCCGGCCTGTTTTTGGGTATAAATAAACTTTGGTTGAGTCTTCATATCGCTCAACCACTTCCCACTTTGTCTCTGCAACCTTACCGTGCTCGTGGCACACCATTTGTCGTGGTCTATCGTTAATGTCGCCCCTAAGCGGTAAATGGATATAACCTTCATCGTCACTCAAAACGCCTTCCACCAAAGCCACATAGCGCTTTTTAACTTCTCTTGCCATGAACTGTTTTTGTAGGCTTTTATTGGCGCGTTTGGTTAATGCAAAAATCAAGATACCGGAGGTCGACATATCCAACCTATGGATAACAAATGGCCCTTCAACATCGGTAAATTGCTCTTCAATACGCAGAGCTGCTGAATCTTTGATAGTACGGCCGGGTACAGATAAAAACTCGGCAGGTTTGTTCACCACCACAATATGATCGTCTTGATAAATGATATCGAGATCTTTGCCTTCCGCAGGGTTTTCTAATAACGGGTTACTGTCCATTTCTATGCCTTGCAGCATGTGTCCGAGTATTGGCTCACATTTGCTTTGGCAAGATGCATAATATTTTTTATGTTTACGGACTTCAGATTTCGGTGAGGCTCCCCACCAAAATTCTGCCATCGCAATGGGGATGAAATTGTGTGAGAAAGCATACTGCAACAGTTTAGGCGCAGCGCATTCGCCAGAACCCGCTGGTGGAACTTGATTAGGCGTATTCACAAATATCTCATTCAGATCTTTAATGTCACCGTGGGTGTTCAAAAAAGCGTATTGCTGGAAGAGCTTATGTTGTAAAACATTCGACAAACGAGCACGTTCTTCTTTGAATTGTGCTATTTCATCCGTGAAAACACTTAACTTATCACTTAAAGCTTTCAGCCTATTATCCCAATCTAGTTTGAGATACTTAAGTTTGTTCTTGTCGGCAATACTCTGTTTCCCCAGCTTATTAGTAAGCTCAAGTAACGCGTCATTGTCTAGTTTAACTTCGCCTTCTGCACGCTGTGCTTTGCGCTCTTTTCTGCCTTCAATAATGGACTGGCGCTGTGCTTCTAATTCAATCTCAGATTGCGCAACGTTTTGAGCCAATAGATCTTTTAATGCGAGATATTCAGGGGCTATCAGCAGGGCTTTATATTGGTCGCTGACTTTTGTCACACCCGCTAATTGACCTCGATAAAAACTGCCTTCAGCTAGCATATCAAAGACTGGTGGCACAAAGCCTGGAAGTAAATTTTGGTCAGCAATTTTACCTGAGAAAGCCGAAAGAAACCCGAGTTCACCTTGCTCATTTTTCACAATCAAGACGCCAAACATTTTGCCACGCTCTTTCGTGGCTTTCGTTTCATGTTTAGCTGACGTTTCTTGTTTAGCTGAAGCTGTGCGTTCTTCTAGGCCAAAGTCATGAAACCATTCTGTTTGTTCCAGCAAATGATCTTGAAGCTGCTGGGCGGCGAGTTCACATAATGGGTGCGGCTCATAGTAAAAAGGAAAGGTAAATTTTTCAGGGAGCGAATATGCCTCGATAGATTGATTAAAGCGGGTAAAAAGAGTGTTTGATGAAGGCATATGGATAAGTCGACTCGTGAAAAAGTAAACCGCAGCGACTAAGAAGCGCTAGGGTATTTAGTGGCGTTGATTCTACTGGTTTGAGGGCTATTCATCAAAAATTTCATCTAAGGTGAACTCTCCTTGAAATTACTCAGCATCATTGCTTATAATCTCGCCATCATATCTTTCGGAGCTAACGCCATAATGAAGTACTAACGTCCTGACAGTCATTTTAAATCCAATTTTAGACTCTCGGGGTTAGTGGGCGTTGCTTTTCGTCATACCTATCTTGTATCACGCTGTATATCGTTTTTAGATTTCTCATTCGAGCTAGCTGACTTATCAGCTTATGTAGCTTGTGTAAGCAATTTAACATTGAATATTAAACATTCAGCATTAAGTTTTTAGTCAGTTCTTTTGTTAGTCATTGAAAGCTATACGTAAAAAGCTAACAATAACAGCTAAGAACTAACAGTAAGAGCTAAGAGCTTTTCAGCCACAAGACTAGATCTGCACACAAATATCCGGCGCTCTGCCTTTTCGATTCGATCTATTCGAATGAAGGAACAACCCCTTTTGCATTTTTTCGTAAAAGGAGGTATTCACATGCCTACATTAATTTCACATCAATTGTCTTTTCAACTTTCTACTGGTGAATGGTTGTTTAAAGACATTAATTTCAATCTAGAGCCAGGGCTCACGGGTTTAGTTGGGCGAAATGGCTCTGGGAAATCCGTATTGGTGTCACTTTTGAATGGCCGCCAAATGGCGACAGAAGGTTACGTTCAACGCCAAGGAAAGGTTGGGTTCTATTCGCAACTTCCCTCCGAGCTTTTATCCAGTGACATCACTATTTCTGACTATTTAGGGCTAACCGAAATTCGTTTGGCTTTGCGAGCAATAGAAGCTGGGCACTGTGATGATCAATATTTCGATTTGATTGGAGAAGATTGGGATATTGAATCTCGAACTCAGTCCATACTTGCAGACTTAAGAGTGCCTTGTGATTTAGACACTCAGTGCTCAACGTTAAGCGGGGGGCAATTAGCATTGCTGCAATTGCATAAATTGTTCGAGTCGGATGCCGAGGTTTTACTGTTGGACGAACCTTCTAATCATCTAGATTCGGTAGGTAAAGCTTGGTTAGTTCAGCGTTTACAGACCTTCTCTCAAGAGAGTTCAAATTCAGGATCACATCGAAGCGTGCTTTTGGTGAGCCATGATAGAAGCTTACTTAGACAAGTTGGCGGTATTTATCAACTCACTAAGCTAGGTTTACGATACTTTAAAGGCAATTATGATCACTTCGTGGAGCAAACGACTCAGCAAAGTACTGCGCTTAATCGTCAGATTGATCACTTAAAAACGGAAAAGAAAAAGATAGAACGCCAAGCACAGGTTAACCGAGAAAAAGCGCAGCAGCGTGAAGCGCATGGTAATCGCATCCGAAAATCTGGCAGCCAGCCGAAGATTTTAATGGATGCGATGAAAGGAAAAGCGGAGAAAACCCGTTCAGCTTTGTTAACGAACCAACACAACCAAATGGAACGTAACCAAGAAAAGCTGCAATCACTGATGAAACAGAAAGAGATACTTAAACCTCAAGCTATGTATCTTCAATCATCAAGTGAAGTAAAAAAGCGAACCTTAGTTAACCTGGAAGAATGTCGATTAGATTTTGGTTCGGGTATCCCTTTATCTATGGCTATTTCACAATCAGATCGATGTTATCTTCAAGGGAATAATGGGTGTGGGAAATCTACCTTGTTGAAAGCAATTCAAGGGATGCACAATCGATATCGTGGTGAGCTTAAAGTCATGACTAAAACTATGTATTTAGATCAGCATTTTGGCTTGTTTGAAAATGAAGATTCGATGCTTGATAGCCTTATGCACACTTGCCGAGGGTTGATTGAAAGTGAAGCTCGAACGTTATTGGCTGGCATCGGCTTTCGCAGAGACAGTGTTCATCGAGAAGTTAAACATTTGAGTGGTGGTGAGAAAATGAAGCTGTCTATGTTGATGGTGAGCCATATTGAGGATGCGTCACTTTTACTGCTTGATGAGCCTGATAACCATCTGGATATAGAATCTAAGCGAATCCTTGCTGAAGCGTTGAATCAATACAAAGGCAGCTTTATCTTGGTGAGTCATGATGTGGACTTTGTTGAAGAGGTTGGGGTCAATAAACGAATATCTTTAAGCTAACAGCAGAAAACATCACTCTAAAATAACA
Source organism: Vibrio sp. 99-70-13A1 (assembly GCF_013114625.1). Classification (GTDB taxonomy): domain Bacteria; phylum Pseudomonadota; class Gammaproteobacteria; order Enterobacterales; family Vibrionaceae; genus Vibrio. The sequence goes on along the minus strand of NZ_VTXD01000026.1, from coordinate 17,622 downwards.
AAACCTGCCTGCGGTTTCAGTTGGAAACCATTTCAGGCAGGTTTTCTAGTTTCTAGTTTCTAGTTTCTAGTTTCGAATTCGGTTCTGGCACCTTGTGTTGAGGTTACAGGAATTGAACCAGGGGTGAGCTTATCGCTCACCTTGTACTTCGAAATCATCAAAAACTAGGCGTGCTTTGCCATCATCTTGGATTTTCCAATGTTCGCGGTGAACCACACCAAATGCTTTATTCATCGTCCAGTTTGCAGTCAAAATGAAGCCATCGTCTTCAATTGGCTCCCACTTTACTTCAGTGTAATCCACGTCAGCAAAACCTTGGGCGATAATGTTTTGCCAGAATGCTTGAATCTCTTCACGACCAGTAAACGTACCAAACGGACGAGCTTCCATTACTGTGCCTTCAGCATACTGTGCAGCACAGCCCGCAGCGTCTTGAGAGTTGAATGCTTGTTGCCATGCAGAAATAGCGGCTTTACATGCGTCTAATACTTGTTCGTTTGTCATTTTGTTTCTCCTAAATCGTGTATGTCGCTTACTTTACCGCTATGATTGATTTGGAAAAACAAAGTAAAAATAAAAGACTGTTTGGAAAAATAGAACAATGAAAAAACTAAGACAGATGATGGTGTTCATGAAAGTGGTGGAGTCTGGTTCGATCACGAAAGCGGCAGAAAAGTTGGAACTGTCTAAGTCTGTAGTCAGCCAGCACATTAAGCAGCTTGAATCAGACTTAGACGTGACCTTGCTAAAACGCACGACACGTAAGCAAAGCCTCACTTCCGAAGGGGAACGGTTTTATGAGCACTGCTGCGCTATCCATAAAGTGGCTGAGCAAGCTTGGGATGAAGTGAAACAGCAACAAATTGAACCAAGAGGAAAACTGAAGATCACCGCTTCTCATGCGTTGATGGATTCGATTGTGGTACCAGCACTTTCTCAATTATTTAAAGGTTACCCTAACCTCAGTCTTGAGTTTATAGGTCATGACGCACAGCTGGACTTAATGCAAGAGGACATCGACCTGGCTATTCGCATTGGTGAATCACCAGTAAGTAACTTAAAACAGAGACGCATTGGGAGTTTTGTTGATGTGCTTTGCTGCTGCAAAAATGAGAAAGAAACATTATTAAGCAAAGAGCAGCTTCCTTATGTGGCAAATAATTGGCAGCCGAAACATATTGAGCACACGCTATTAAATAAAAAGAACAAAGAACCTTTGGTATGGAAGCCAAGTTTGGTGCATAAATCAAATACAGTTTATGGCTGTATCTCTATGATAAAACAAGGGCTTGGAGTTGGTATCCTTCCTGATTTTATATTTAAAGCTCACGCTGATTCTTTCATTGAGTGGTTACCTGAATACCAATTAGAACCCACTCCGGTATATGTTTTGCATCCATATTCGGGGGCAATTCCTAGTAGCGTAAAAATGGCAATAGAGGCAATTACACGTTATTTAAATGACGTTAAATAATGCGCTTGGCTGTAGGGTTTACATGCTGCTATATGTACTAGTTTGAACTTTTTAGTTCATTGAATTGTCGTAAGAGTGAAATGATTTTGTCATTTAGGCTCGCTAATCTTCTAAGTATACAAACAAGTATGCAAAGACGAATATTGATAACTAGATCATATCGTCATGTATATGGTACTCATCACTCTTTATATTTTGTGATGTGAATCATTGCTTTCAAGGTTAAACACGGCTAGATTCGATTAGTCGGCAAACAAAAGCTCATGAAGAGCTGCTGATAAATGAAAAGGAAATAAAAATGAAAAAAATGAGAAGAGCACAGCTACATCGCGTTCGCATCCAATACTGGAAAGATACAGCGAAAGAAGTAGCAAAGAAATAAACCAAACACTACGCTATCAAAAGCTAAGTTTGGCTAAAACGTAAGGTAATCTGATTCAATATTGAAATATGTAGTATTACGTTACACCCCATCGAGCTGACATCGCATAATCCTTTGCATCTTATGTCAGCTCTTTAAAACCCCTCTTGTATCACCTCACAAAGATCAGCAAACTTTCCACCAGACAATCTATTGCCTATATAAGCAACCCATTAGACAAATCATCGATCAGACAAGTGATTCATAAGATAAATCCTCCATAAGACAAACCATCAGATTTAAATCCTTACAGACTTCAACAACCATGATCTCTTATTTCGCATATAAAAAAACTCCCGATTTCTCAGGAGCTTTGTTGACTGTCTTGCTAGAAGCTAGAAGCTAGAAGCTAGAAGCTAGAAGCTAGAAGCTAGAAGCTAGAAGCTAGAAGCTAGCATTAATTAGCAGATATTAACGAGTGAATAAGCTCTTTAAGCTCACGTCATCTGTTTGGTAGAGCTTACGACTTGCAATAAAGCCAACAGCACCTAAAGCGATATATATCACCAGTGACAAAATATGGACGTTGGCAAAAGCGTTAAGCGGATTGCTGGCAAGAAGTAGGTTAAGGGGCAGAGACAGTATTTCAGAGAAAAACTCACTAATACCATAAAAGCCGAATACGCCAATGGTCAGCCACTTAATGGCATAACCTGAGACTAAGATGACTAAAATAGGCGAGCTGACTAACTGAGATATTGCCAGCGTTATTGCTGCGAGAGGAAGCAAAGCAACGGCAACCACGAGCATGCGCGCAAAAAATACTAGCCAATTGGTTAAAACAAAAAACAGAGACTCTTGGTTAACCAGCAATGCTAACTGCTTATCGTTAGTAATGTTCAGCACCCACAGCAGTAGATCTGCACATAGAACGAGAAGCGCGCATATAGCAGGAATAGCGACTAAACCAAACCCAAGCTTCACTAAGTGAGTGGTGGTGTTAGACACCGGCATGCTGCGCCAAAACATGGAGCTGCCTTCTTGGCGCTCTTTACGTAATGTTTTAGGAATGTATAAAGTGGTAAGAAGAAGGGCAATAACCCCTGCTCCAAAGGTGATCACCATATTGAGGTCGCGAGCGAAGTCCATGTGAATATCACTCACATCACCTGTCACGTTCATCTCAAAAAAGAAGCTGTGTTGGGCTGTATTGCTCGTGATTAAACTGACGAAAAGCAACACGCCGCAAAGCACAACGAACAAGGGTAAACGCGTAACAATTTTGTGCTCGATAAGTTCTTTCTCAAGCATATGTAGAGTTGGATGCATTATGCTTTCCCCGTTTGAGTAGCAAGAAACAAATCAGCAAGTTTGACTTGATAGCATTGACCAAGGTTTTCAACTTGAGTTCTATATTGACCTTTCAGTAACCATTTTGTTGTGCCTAGCCCTTGTTGGCTTGAAAGCGGATTAAGGGCTTCTATTTCATTTGAATGAGAAGTGGCAGCATCAAGAATGAAGTAATCTTGATCGATGGTTTCCATGCTTTGCTGTAAAACGCACTCACCTTGTTTAAGGATAAGAACATCCGTCAATAAATGTTCAATTTCAGAGACTTCATGGCTGGCAATAATTAACGTGCGTTCGCCGTCATGGAACCATTCCAACAAGTGTCGGTAAAAAGTGTCGCGGTAAATGAGGTCAAGTCCGAGCGTTGGCTCATCCAAAATTAACACTTTAGTGTCCGTCGCGATGATGATGGCAAGATGTAGTTGAACTTTCATTCCTTTAGAAAGTTGCTTGATCTTTGAAGACAGTTTTATGTTGGTGCTTTCTAATGTTTTGAGTGCTTTTTCTTTATTAAAGCTGGGGTGAACACCGGCTGTGTATTTGATGATTTGTTTGACGGTCATCCATTCAGGTAAAACGTTCACATCTGAAATGTAAGACAGATGCTTCATCATTTCAGTATGTTGTTTGATTGGGTGGCAACCATTGACTGAGATGTCACCCTTGTACTGATGCCCCCCAAGTAATGCTTTGATGAGTGTCGATTTACCCGCGCCATTATGACCAAGCAACCCAAGCACTTGGCCTGCTTGTAATTCGAAGCTGATATCTTTAACGCCTACTTTATCGGAGTAGGTTTTAGTCACGTTTTGTACAGATAATAAAGCCGTCATTATTTGTCCTTCATATACAGAGTCAGTTGCTGAACGAAGTCATCAATACTCATATCAATATTTTGTAAGGTGGTGGCGATTTCAGGAATACGTTCATTGAGGAAGGCTTCTCTCGAAACTTGTTTCAATTGCTCTACAGCTCCTTTCGCAACAAACATACCTTGCCCACGCCTTTTTTCTACCAAGCCATCATCTACTAAAAGCTGATAGCTTTTCATCACAGTTAAGTGGTTGATCTTGAGATCAGCCGCGACTGAACGAATGGAAGGCAAAGCCTGTTCTTCTTGCCATATCCCTTGCTGGATCTGAGCGATGATTTGATCGGCAAGCTGTCTGAATATGGGTTGATTATCGTTCCATTGAGTCATGATTATTAACTTATGGTGTTATACATAACTATAACAGTATTCTTTGTGCAGAATATTTCAAGTGTTTTATGACTTAAAAGTAGGAATGCTTATAGAAAGGATCAGAAGCCAGTGACAATATTGTTTAGCATGCACCAAGCAAGGTCACGACTTGAGGCTGTTTTTCTGGCTGATAAAGGACTTGGCAAAAATCGCCCTGTGGCTCGTATGTGTAAGGAGTACCACTGAAGGAAATAGAGGCGACACGGTGCCCATCAATGGTTTTGTTTCGGACGTACAAGGTTTCTTTATTATCGATGTTCATTAAGCGCACGACCGAATCAATGTAGGCAATGGGGTAGCCATGGCAGACAAAAAAACCTTCGACTTCGGTTTTTTTGCCCTCCTCGACATTGCATTCACTTTCAACAGTTTCGATCACTGATTTTGCATAGATCATGTCGATACCAGTTCGAAGGTTACCGGCAATTCCACGCATTTTACTGATACGAGCATCACTTTGAATATTGCTGATTTTTACCGTAGCTACGGCGGATACAATTGCCAAAATAACAAGGCAAGCAATAAGTTCGATGAGGGTAAACCCGCGTTGATGTCTGAATTTACTAGGTTGTTTTAATCGCATGTTAATCGCCGGCGAGTTTATGCTAAGTGATCATCAAAATAAGCAGGCATCAAAACTAAGTTCGTGGACGCCCATAGTTCAATTTTTTGAAAAGTGATGCGGGAGGAAGAATAAAACAAAGGCGAGACATTCAGTAGGTATGAATGCCTCGTGAGATCATGAAGGTTAAGTGTTTGTAACTTATTATCTATATTTATCAATGGTTTGAAACTAATACTTAAAGAACTTAGCTTTGTAAGGCTGTGTAAGCTCTTTAAAATAAGCATTCCACTTATGAAAAATGGTATGAGAAATGGTTAATTTTCCGATACTGAACGTTGTTTGTAATTCTCATACCAGTCCCTCAATGTGTAAGTCACGATGGTAATGTCAGTAATTGCAAAGGGGATAAAACTTGCGTTGAGGTGTGCTGTTTCTGGGTTGAGTGCATAGATGCCAGCGTACATAGTGACGCCCCCCAATAAGCAGGAATGGCTTTAGAAAACGGTTAAAAAAAACAGAACTCATCTCGAAAAAATAGAATTACTGTAGTGATAGAATATTGATTTCAACACGTCGGTTACATGCACGACCTTGCTGAGTATTGTTATCACAAATCGGGTATCTCTCCCCAAACCCTTGAGTGGCTACTCGCCCTGAAGCCACTTTTTGATTTACTAAGTATTCGCCAACAGAACGCGCACGCTGCTCGGATAGTTTTTGATTTGTTGCATCACTACCTGAACTGTCTGTATGTCCTTTGATATCTAACCGAGTTTCAGGGTATTCCCCAAGAATCAGTGCCACACTATTTAAAGTTGAATAGATGTCTGAAGATAGGTAATAGGAGCCTGAGTCAAACCCGATCCCATTTTCCATTATGAGTTGAAGTTCATTTTCACTCACCCGTTTCACTTGAACGCCTGAGTGAACTAACTGATTTCTCAGTGCTTCTTCTTGCTTGTCCATGTAATAACCTGCGCTACCGCCAATAAGACCACCAGCAGCAGCACCTCGGAGCGCTCGTTTCTTACGTTCACTAGAGCTATCGCCAGTTGCTGCTCCAATGGCAGCTCCAGCTAACACACCTACCATTACGCCTTTAGTCGCAGAATTGGTTTCCATTTCACCTGTGGTTGCGTTTTGTCTTTGTGTTGCTTGGCAACCCGTAAGTAGGCTTGTTAAACAAACGGCTAGAATCAATTTTTTCATTAATTATCGTCTTAGAGTAGGGGCGATGACAAAACCTTGTAAAGGAGTCATAAATAAAGCCAGAAAAATCTATATTGAGAATATTAATAGGAATAACAGCACCCTACATCAGTATAAATACGGTATTTTTTAGCAATCAATGACCTTCGTAGACAGTTCATTAAGTTTTTGCTGAAGGGATTTTTTTACTACTTCACTTGCGTATTGATAAAGTGGGTGAGAGTGGTTTCGCTCAAGGTAATATACGGCGTGGCTGATTTGTTTAGGTAGTAATTCATTTAACCATTCTGGTCGGAAACATTGTAGCGACTCGCTACACATAGATGCGGCAAGTGTTTCAGTTATCGCCAAAATATCCGAATGTTCAGCAAGAATACTTAAGACAGACATACTTGCTGAACGATATTTAAAGTTGAATAATTTGGGGTGCTGTTTTTCTAGGATCGCATTAAAATCGGTGAGCCCAGGTACGAGAATGCCGCCCGTAGGGTAAGAGCCGAACTGTTCTTTTTTGAGGTTAGATAGGCTCCAAGGATGATCTTTTCTCGCTATGATGACCGGCTCACTTCTGGTTAGCGGGACTGAGCGGATTGATTTTGGCGCTTCAATTGGATAAAAGTTAAGGCCAATGTGAACTTCTCCATTTTGCATTGCCTCAAATGTTTTGTCGCTCCAAGTCGTGATATTGAGTTTTGCATTAGGGAACAAATCAAAGACTACCGAGCTGGTGAGTTCCGTTGCAATAGCTTCAAGAAATACACTTGATACTGCGATTGTCAGCTCTCCGTCGAATTGATGAGGGTCTGAGAATAGGTGTGATGAAAGGCGGTTATCTAAAATTTCAATATGCTCATTGAGATCGGTTCCTATTTCATCTGCCCTGTGAGTTGAAATTAATTCATTCCCCGACATATAGAATAGCCTGTCGTTTGTGAACTCCCGTAATTTAGCCAATGTCTGACTTACCGCTGATTGAGTTATTCCAAGAGCTTGAGCTGCTTTTTTAGTGCTTCTATAAATATAAATGGCATTAAAAATTCGAAGGTAATTTAAATTTAACTGTTCGTTATATTTTCTGTACATGTAAATACCAACTAAAGGAAATTAGTGAAACTGAGAATGCTAGGTTTGGTGAATTAGCATTGCTAATAATTTAAATAAGTAGTGTCTAAAACTGAGTTTATTTAAAGTTCTTCTCATCGGTTTTTAGAACATCTCTTAAGGTTTCCAATGAATAGACTTAATATCATTACAGCGGCAGTGATTATGGCATCAACGGTTGTTTCGTCAGCTTCATTTGCCAGTGACAACGAGCAGCAGTATCACGATGCAGATCCAAGGAATAGCTCAGCAAGAGCCGCTGTTTTCTCTGATGAACAAGGTGAACTCAAGCTTCTAGCCGGTGGCGGTGCTGGTGGATTAACCAGTGATATTTCACAAACTGTAGGGTTTGCTGAATATTACACACAGTCACACAATGCAAGGCTTCGAGCTGCTCATTTCGACCGGTTTGGTGGTGTTTATGTTGATGTTTATCATTTAGATGAAGCAGCTGGTATGTACACAACCGGTTACATGCTTCCTCTTTCCAGCGATGATGGTACTTTATTTTTTCCGTCATTGAATTACACCTATGTAGACTTTAAAACTGATGACATTGCCAACTTAGCTAACGGTATGCCTGGTTCTCCAATTCCTTCAATTACGTCGAATCAAGTTACTCAGGCTTTAGGTGGTAAAGATGCACACTTAGGATCAGTTAATCTGTATGCATTGCACCCATGGAACGACACACACTTTTCAGTGTTTAATGTAAACCTTGGCTCTTCGTATGGTGGTGTCGACATGAACGTTGCAAACCTGATGTGGCTTCAAGGAATTAAAACCAAAGTGGCAGACAAAGACATAAATATTATGTTTGAGTTCAAATACGACGTCATTGAAATCAAAAACACGACAGCAGGCGACATTAATTCTGAAGAAGTGACCGCATCTGTAGGTATTGATTACCGCTTCTAGCTTTTAACTTCTAGCCCCCAATGGTCTTCATTGCACGGATGCGATAAAACCTAAAGCAAAGTGATACAAATATGCTTATACGGGGGCTGCACTTAAAAAAAGATATTTTTATTAATAGGTAGCGTTGATTCCAATAAAGTGAATGCTGCCTTCGAAGTTACCGTATATTTGTGTATAGGCTTTTTCTGTGCGATCTATTTCCATCGTGCCGAAATCAGCATATTCATAGAAAATATCGATACGAGTGGTGCCCCAATGAGTACTTGCACCCATCGAGTAACGGTACTGTTCACCCACTGGTAAATCGACCCACTGTTTGGTTGGATCGTCTTGAGGTGATGTTTCGTAAGAGAAACCAGCTTTTAGAGCCCAGTCGGAGTTAACTTGATAATCGGCACCTACTGAAAACTTCCAAACGTCATCCCAATCTCGGTCGATTGACTGAGGTAGATTAGGTTGTGAGTTGAGTGTGTCGTTGTAAACCGGAGTGTCTGAAAATTCACTCCACTGGTGGAATTGTACAGACGAGAGCAATGTGAGATCAGTATTAAGATCATAGCTAACACTTAAATCAATAATGGCTGGAACCACAAGCTCAGTGCCAACCACAGCGCTACTGCCATTGGATAGATCGGCTGAAATATCATCAAAATCGTGTGCCAGCTTCGAACGGTAGCTTAGACCAAGTGACCATTTTTGAGCTTTATACATTGCGCCGAAGTTATAGCCAAATGCCCAATCTGTCCCCATGTCTGATTGGAAACCTGTCGTACTTACTTCGATCATGCCATAGTTGACTTGCACGCCAGCAGCAACAGACCAGTTATCATCTAACTGGTAGCTGATATTTGGGTTGAGTTGTAACGCCGACATAAAAGCTTTGTCTAGGTGATTTGCGCCATCCCAGTTGTCACCATATTCAATAGATGACCCACCAACCGCACCAAAATTAACACCTACATGTGTTTTTTCGTTGACTTGCTGAACATGAAATATACCGATAGATGGCATCAGGGTATTGGCACTCGCATTTCCATCTGGCGTATTAATAACGCTCGTATCGGCTTGATAGTCGGTATAATCCATCTGCAGATAAAGTGCCATGATATTAACCGTCGTCTTGCTTTCACCCATGTGGCTCATTGTTGCAGGGTTTGTCCAACTAGCCGTTGCAGTTCCGGTGTATACCCCGTCTCCAGCTCCTGCAGTTCCTGCATTAGCAGTGACAGCTTCTTGCAACAGTAGTCCACTTGCATTAGCAAATGATGAGCAGATGAGCAGCGGTAAAATTAGTTTTTTCATATTTGTATCACTTAGGTTTGAATTAAGCCCAACACGCTCCTTTGGGAGCGTGAATAGTAGGAAATTTTATTGGATAAAAAGTGCCGCTATAGGTGAGTACTAAGCAGGCATAGAAATACGATGAAGAGTACTGCCTGACTTTTTCTTCTGTGGGATACATCAATAAAGTCGCATAGTTTGTGAAAAGTGTTCATGGCATACCTACATGCTATATAAGAAGTAAATCTGAGCTTTCATTCGGATGATGATGCCGCGAATAACATTCAAGAAATTAAGGAAAGGAATTGGCTTTTCTGCATTGACCCAAGCAAGACCGACCGCTCCAACAGGAATGTCGTAGCCTTCTGGTTCTGATATACGCAGTCGAACAAAATGGTGTTTGTTCATTACATTCTTACCCGTTGTCGCTCGTACATTCGTTTCTCTTGCGAGTAATGAACCTTGTGACTCACCGGTTGCTTCGACAATACCTTCTACTTCAGCATTGAAGATCTTGCCCGGGTAAATAGCAGTCGCGAATTCAGCTTCCTGTCCCACTTTGATGTTTCGAAATGCTTGATGGTTAATTCGCATCAATACGAATTTTTCATTGCTGTACATTTTCAAGCGAGGCATTGCCCCAACAAACTGACCTTCACGAGCCATAAAGTTGGTGACATATCCATCGGTTGGTGCATAAATCTTGGTTTGTGACAGGTCCCACTTAGCTTGAGCTAAAGAAGCTTGTTTATTTTGGTAATCCGCTTCTTTGCTGATCACTGTCAGTTTAGATTTTTCCATTAGGTTTTTATTTTTTTCGGCCGTGATTAAAGCTTTGTCATACTGCGACTCTAAGATAAAAACTTGGCTGTGAGCGACTTCTACAATGGTTCTTTGTTGATCAAGATTACTCTCAGTAACCGTATTTTTGACCTTAGTGTTTTGGTCTACATAGCGCTTTAAAGTACGTACCTTTAATGTGAGGTCTTGATTAGCAGCCGATATTTGGTTCTTGATGATTTTTATATCTTCAAGAGATGAGCGGAAATTTGTATTAGCGATATTGGTGTCTTGCACAGCCAGTTGATATGCAGTTTGTGCGATAGATACTTGAGATTCAGCTTTCTCAACCGCAATTTCATATGAGTCATCAACAATGTCATAGATCAGCTCACCGCTTTTGATCTCTTGGTTAGGGGATATATACAGATGTTCAATATTCCCTGTAACGCGAGTAGACCCCGGGCGTAATTGAATATGAGGTGATTGAACAACGGAGCCACCGGACAGATCCATCGGTGCCCATGTAATTAAGCCAACCCAAACAAAAAGCAGCCAAATGCTTCCGCCGCCATAAGCGAACGTTTTAAAAGGAGTCCCCCAAGGCACACCAATCAATCGAAGTAGATATATAAATAAAGCCCAAATAGCCAAACCTTCTAACATTTTTATTCTCCAGTGCTTTCCGCTTTAATTGGTGAAGCGTCATGCCAAATATGGCGGACACGGCGAATACTTTGTTCTACATCGACAAAAGCAATAATGACCGCAATTACCCATACCCAATGCCAGATAAAACCAATCCAAGTCAAAATAGTAACGAGCCCTAACTGACCGTGTTTCTTTTTATCTGCATGGTGAATAGGCAGTTCATGAAACTTCCAAAATGCATACAAAGCACCAATTACGGTACCAATGAGCACAATCCCTGCGACAACGTGTAAGCCTGTGTCGAATCCTGTTTCAACAAACGGCATGCTAATTAAACTCATAAAGCTTCCTAAAAGGGGTAATTAAAAAATTGAGCTAGAGAGAATCCACTGATAGTGGACATGTATCGAAATGTTACGGGGAGAGTGGGATGAGGGAATCAGTAAAAATACGGATAACTCTGGAAGAATAATAAAAGCATGATCTGGATGAGCCAAAGAAGGTCGAGGCTACTACTTATTTATGGACAAGTGCGTTTCAAGTTGGTTTCGGTTTTATTGTTTTAGATGGCATTGCTTCAAACGATATTGGTTTAGGTGACAATGCTTTAAGTGAAGCAGGTTTACTTGATGCTTTTAATTAATTTATGGTCTTGATTTTGTAAGCTGTAGTATTACTGCAATAACACAAACCACTACTGTAGTGGTTTGTGTAAGTTGGACAAAGCAGGAGTGATATTTGTGTATATGAGAGGGCTATTGATCAATACCAAGACCGTTGCGCAATGCAAATTGGATAAGCTCGGTATTGTTTTCAAGCTCGAGGATGTCGATCATGCGGTACTTGTGCGATTCGATGGTTCGAGGGCTTAAAAAGAGCTTTTCTGCGCATTGTTTTGCCGTAAAACCTTGAGCAAGTAGAGTTAGAACCGAGCACTGCTTGGGCGATAACAAAAGAAGCTTTTCACCTTCATTTGCATTAGTAGGCTGATCTTGTTTTAAATTTCTAGCCATTGTTGAGTGTTGCCAATAGCAGAGCCAAATGTCGCAAATAAGCTTGAGGCGTTTCATATCTTGGTCGGAGAGAGGTTCTACATTGCTGTGGAACCTAGAGAATGATAAAGCCCCCCAATCTTGCCCAAATAGCTTCAGTGGAATAATGCCATGCCATCGTCCACCTTCTTGATACAAGGTAGTGATTACCGAGATTTTATGATTGCTCATGTCATGTTCGTCAAAAGTGAGCCAACGTTTCTTGGTTCTGAGCTGTTTCAAGTAATCTAAATAATTACCGCTGATAAAGCTTTGTGGGTTGAGCTTAGGAATGTTGTCACGAGAGATAGTGACGGTTTTACCGTCGTTCAGCATAATCATTGAGTTGGGAAACAGTGTAACTCTGTCTATTTCGAACCAATCTAAAACTGTGTGAGCAATTCTTTGCCAAGTTTCATCAAAGTCTTTAGGCGGCGATCCAATTAAGGCGTCGGACTGCTGTGTCACCAAATCTTCAAAAGACATTTCAGTGGTATTTCTCATCGTATACAGTCAACCTTATCAACAATAATTCTATGTATAAGCTAGCTTTTTATTGGGTTATAAGTCAATTTTTTGCCTAAATAACGGGTGATTATCACTCGCTTAGGTATCCCATTATTATTCAAATCAGTAATACTACTGATTACCACGTTTTACGTTTCTTAAATAATAGCTCCCGGAAAGAAATTACTTTTAAAATTACAAAAGGTCTTGAGCTATGTTCAAAAAGAAAACCTTCCTACAACTTGCGATAGGTGCTGTACTAGCATCGACTGCAATGGCGAGTTACGCGACGACGGATACAAGCCGCCCTAATATCCTAGCCATTTGGGGCGATGATATTGGCATCGATAATATTTCGGCGTACACACGAGGCCAAGCGGGTCACTGGACTCCGAATATCGATCGTATCGCGAACGAAGGCGTGCTATTTACTGACTTTTACGGAGAAAACTCTTGTACTGCTGGTCGTAGTGCATTCATTACAGGTCAGCATCCAATGCGTACTGGTTTGACAAAAGTAGGCATGCCAGGCGCTGCTGAAGGTATTCGTCAAGAGGACCCAACCATTGCAACCATGCTCAAGGCTAAAGGTTACATGACAGGTCAGTTCGGTAAGAACCACCTCGGTGACCGTGATGAGCATCTACCAACCGCTAATGGTTTTGATGAGTTCATGGGTAGCCTTTACCACCTGAACGCTGAAGAAGAACCAGAGCATCCGGATTACCCACAAGCGCCTGGCTTTAAGAAAAAATTTGGGCCGCGTGGCGTTATCCATTCATACGCTGATGGCCGTATCGAAGATACAGGTGCTCTAACGATTAAACGTATGGAAACGGTGGATGAAGAATTCCTAGAAGGCGCTTTAGACTTTATTGACCGTGCTCATAAAGAGAAAAAGCCATTCTTCGTTTGGTTTAACTCAACGCGTATGCATGTTTGGACTCATCTAAAAGAAGAATCAAAAGGTTTGTCACAACGTGGTGGTCTTTACGGTGATGGTCTAGTTGAGCACGACAACATGGTCGGTCAATTACTTGATAAGCTGGACGAACTGAAGATTGCTGATAACACCATTGTTTCGTACACGACCGATAATGGTGCAGAGAAATGGTCTTGGCCAGATGGCGCAACATCGCGTTACTACGGTGAGAAGAACTCAACGTGGGAAGGCGGCTTCCGTGTACCAGCAATGATGCGTTGGCCGAACAAGATCCCTGCAGGCTCTGTTGCAAACGAAATTGCGGCGCACAATGACTGGGCTCCAACATTCTTAGGTGCCGCTGGCGAGAAAAACATTGTCGCTGACTTGAAGAAAGGCAAAGAGCTTAATGGTAAAGAGTACAAAGTTCACCTAGATGGCTTTGACTTAATGCCAGCACTTAAGAAAGGCAATAACACAACAGCAGACAACTCTGCTGATTGGCCTCGTAAGGGCTTTGTTTATGCAGCTGATGATGGTCATATTTCAGCCGTGCGTATGGGCGACTTTAAAGTGATGTTTACGGCAAACCAGTGTCACGGTATTGAAACTTGGCAGTGTCAGTTCGAAGAACTGCGTTTCCCGTACATCTTTAACCTGCGTCAAGACCCGTATGAAAATGCGCATAAAGATGGTATTGGTTACTCTCAATGGCGTGTTGAGCATGTTCCATACATGTACTTGGGCGCAGCTTACACATTCCAATTCTTGAAAACATTCCAAGAGTTCCCGCCACGCCAAGTTCCTGGTTCGTTCTCTATCGACAAAATTGTTGAGAAGATGAGTATTTGGCAGCGTGCTCAATACCAATAGTACTGAGTAACAAATCCATATTATTGAGTTAACTGGCGAGTCAAATCAGCCCCCGCTGAAAAGCTGACGAACCACTTAAAAGAGCGATCCTTATGATCGCTCTTTTTGTTTTCGCTTGTTTGTTGAAGAAGCCATAAAACAGAATCAGTAATACTACTGATTACGGCTGACAAGTGTTGTTGAATAATGGTCATAGATAACCGTTATCGGTTTCCATCTTAGGGAAGTAATCGCACAGTGAATGTGAGTGAACGAGAAGAGGAATAACAATGACCCAATCAGCTCAACACAACACCATTATGTTGCCAAAAGCAGCACCCGCGAAACGTATGAATATTATGACTAAGCCCATTGGGTCAGCATGTAATATTGATTGCACTTACTGTTACTACCTAAGTAAAGAAGAGTTGTTAGGCCATGAGCGTGGTTGCGCGACTCAAATGAGCGAAGAAATGCTAGACACCTACATCAAGACCTATATTGAGCAGCAAAATTTTCCTGAGATTGTTTTCCATTGGCAAGGCGGAGAACCGACGTTACTAGGTGTTAATTTCTTTCGTGACGTAGTTCGCCTGCAAAAAAAATATTGCCCGAAAGGCGTGAAAATTGAGAACAACCTGCAGACTAACGGGACGTTACTTAATGATGATTGGGGCAAGTTCTTAAGTAAAAACAATTTTATGGTCGGCTTAAGCATTGATGGACCTGAAATGATCCACAACGCTTATCGCACCAACCGCTCGGGACGAGGCACTTTTAAGCAAACTATGAAAGGTGTTGCGTTTCTTCATAAACACAACGTGAATTTTGCAACGCTGACTTGTGTAAACAACCTCACTGGTTCAAACCCACTCGAAGTTTACCGCTTTTTACGCGATGAGATTCGTTCGCCACAGATGCAATTCATCCCTATCGTCGAACCGAAATCATTCCGAGAGACAGCACCACAGAAATGGTCTGAAGAAGAGATTCTTTTTCAAGGCATGCCTGAAACTGAGCCTAGCCACCCGAACTCAATTGTAGAGTCTTGGTGTGTTTCTGCTCATCAATGGGGAGATTTCCTGTGCACCATTTTTGATGAGTGGTTGGAAAATGACATCGGCAAAGTGAATGTTCCGTATTTTGAATCTTGTGTTGAAACTTGGATGGGCCGAGTAAACCCGCTTTGTACACTGGCTCCTATGTGTGGCAAAGGATTAGCTATTGAGCACAACGGTGATGTATTCGCGTGTGACCACTATGTTTACCCAGAATACAAGCTCGGCAACATCAATGATGCCAAGCTTGAAGACCTGCAATTTTCAAAAGGCCAAGAAGAATTTGGTCGAGCAAAAGAGTCAACGTTACCTAAACAATGCCGAGAGTGTACTTATCAGTTTGCTTGTTTTGGTGAGTGCCCGAAAAATCGCTTTATCAAAACCCTCGATGGTGAAACAGGGCTGAACTATTTGTGTGCAGGCTGGAAACAGTTCTTTTCACATATTGATCCTTATATATCAATGGTTGTATCGACCATGGGGTACCCAGTGAACAAGGGTATTAATGCAGACGCGATGAGAATTAAATTTAAATAGAGGGTGAAAAAATGAAATTGATTATATCAAGAATATTGATCGCATCTCTCGTTATGTCTTTTGTCGGTACTTCGATAGCAGAGACAACAATAAAAACAGAACAGCAGGTCGAGCAAAAATCTGAGAGTGATAAATACAAAGTAAACCAATCAGCTAATAGTGATTTAGATGGTTTGTATAATGAGGAACAAGTGAACGCGATTATTTCATTGGCATTCGAAACAAAGAGTACTCGCTATACAGAATTTGCTCGTCTATTCAACCGGTGTCAAAAACAACCTAATCATCCTGATTGCGGTGATTCTTATACAGCTAAACGCACTCAGTATGAGATTGCCAAAGCCAATCATGCAGTACTTCAAATGGTATATAAAGATGAGTTCAAATACCTGCTTATGCCTGAGGTAAACTCCCCTGAACTAGTGGTTTCATTGCAGAGCTTAGGGTATCTAAATAGCCGCTCAGGAGAAGATGTGAGCTACGAAGATACTTTAACAGCATTGAATCATTGGTTAAGTGCGAACAGAATGCGAGAAACACGTGATATCTATTTACTACATGCCCTGCTAGTTCGAGCAGAAGAACTGTCTCAACGGTTATTGAACGAACAGGAAGGCGCATGAGTTATCGCTGCATAAAATTAAAACTAAACCAACTTGAATTAAGCAAAATGACACTTAAGTTGTGGTTCGTTTGCATCATGTCTTTTTTATGCCCATTTTATGTTGGTGCAAGTGCAGTACAGCCTGAAGATTTTCCTGTGCCGCCTGTAGAAAGGGAAGAGTCACTCCTAGCTGAATATTCTCAGAATGAATTGTTGAGTATGGAATTGAGAGTTGAGGCAACAAGTAATTTAGGTCTGTATTACGGTCCTAATGCCATTATTGCAGTTGCAAGAGCCTCACGTTCGGAACATACAGAAATGCGTTTAGCTGCCATTCAGGCGGCTAAACAGTGGGAAGGTCGAGCAAAGTGGGATGTAATATCTCCGATGTTGAATGACAATAATCAAGATGTTAGTGAAGAAGCCGTACAAGTACTGATCCAAATCTGGCAAATATTGTCTCCTTCGCATCAAGAATATTTAGACAAGTATGTGGATGAATATTTGAATAGGCTTCCACTAACGTTAGAGGGCGATATAAAGAAAGCTTGGTTCTATCGAATTCAACAAAAAGAAGATCTTATTGAAGACCAATATGAACGTATGTATGCGCTTTATGATGATCCAAGAACGGCGGTGATTCACTCCGAGTATTTACGTGACATTGGAAATACGGCTCAAGCAAGAGAAGTGCTAGAGAAAGCCGCAATCAAACACCCCAATGATGCGCGTTTACAGTATGGCTTGGGGTTAAGCTATCATCGGTCAGGTGATGTGATGAAATCAAAACAGTCTCTCAGCCAAGCAGTAACGCTCGCTCCCACGAACTCCAAATATGCTTATGTTTATGCCTCTACTGTTCGTGATTCTGATGTTCACCAAGCAGCAAAACTGTTCGACAAAGCGTATCAGTTGAACCAAGAACCTGCGTACCTTTATGCGTTATGCGATGCGCTATTGGAGTCGAAGCAGAATGCTAAGCCTTGCCTGGATTCGTTAAAACGGGTTGCGCCTGAGAATGTGGTCACCGAACTTAAAGAACGCTACTGAAAACAGAACAGTTAAACCTAAGCCGTTAATAAAACCAGAACAATTAATAAAATCAATCATTTAAAAATATGCAGTTAATAAAAATTTATTAGTTAAAAACTCTACAGTTAATAAAAACATAGTAGTAA
>NZ_VTXD01000025.1 GCF_013114625.1 Vibrio sp. 99-70-13A1 | reverse complement strand
GATGTGTATAAGAGACAGATATTATAGGTAAAAATAATATGTATTTATAAATAGAAACTGATTTCTTATATATGTGATTAGTAGAGTATTTACCTAAGCCACTTTATTGCTCGGTTAAAGATAGAAGGGAGCTTCTAATTGATTTTTCTTAGAATGATATGTTGCAATGTTTATCTCTATGAGTACAATTGCGGCTACCTGATGCGATAGCTTAGTTATATTATTGTTAAATTACAGTAACAATAGTGAATAATCTCGTCGCACGTAGAGGTGCAATTATAAAAAGTAGTTTTTGTTGGGGTGATGCCAATGAACAAGAATGAAAGGTCTAATTGCCGAAGTAAATTGTATATCTAAGCAATTTGCTGGGGTTGTGCTCAATAGGTACAACACTGCCATAGTCTTAATTTTAAACTATGGAGCGCTACTGTGGGGTTGGGTGAAGTGTTCACTTCCCTTTCGCTTAGTTCAACATGACTTTGATAAGCTGTTATCAAACTCATCTGCAGTAGATCTCTAGCCAAATAATAAACTGGTTTTTGAAGATCATGAATTTAATAGATTTTGCAACATCTCCTCTTTCTTTGCTTCCGCCCATTGTGGCTTTGAGCCTTGCTATCATCACACGTCGAGTACTTGTCTCGTTAGGTGTTGGTATTGTCATGGGTGCACTTTTATTAGCTGATTACTCGTTAGGTAATGCTGCTGGCTATATTGGAACAAAAGTTTCTGGTGTCTTTATTGAAGATGGCGGGATTAATACTTGGAATATGAGTATTGTCGCGTTCTTGTTACTACTAGGTATGATGACAGCGTTATTGACGTTATCTGGTGGTACACGCGCTTTTGCTGAATGGGCTCAATCACGAGTAAAAAGTAAACGTGGCTCTAAGTTGCTAGCGGCTTTCTTAGGTGTGTTCATCTTTGTTGATGACTACTTTAATAGTTTAGCGGTTGGTGCCATTTCACGCCCAGTGACAGACCGCTTTTATGTATCTCGTGCGAAGCTAGCTTATATTTTAGATTCTACAGCGGCTCCAATGTGTGTACTAATGCCAGCATCAAGCTGGGGTGCTTACATCATGACAATCATTGGTGGCATCTTAGTCACTCATGGCATGACGGATTACTCAGCTCTTGGCGCTTACATTCGACTTATCCCAATGAACTTCTATGCAGTATTTGCTTTACTGATGGTCTTCGCTGTTGCTTGGTTTGGTCTTGATGTCGGTAAAATGCGTGACCACGAGATTGAAGCTTCGCAAGGTCGCGGTTTTGATGGCGATGAAAGCAACAATAAAGATGCAAGAGATCTTAATGAAGAGCTAGACATTGAAGAAAGTGAAACAGGCTCTGTTGCTGATCTAGTGATGCCAATTGTTTCTCTTATTGTCGCAACCATTGCTGCAATGATGTACACAGGCGGTCAAGCACTTGCGGCTGATGGTATCGCTTTCAATCTTCTAGGCGCATTTGAAAATACTGATGTTGGCAAGTCTCTTGTTTACGGTGGTATCTTAGGTTTACTGGTTGCACTTGGTACTGTCTTTAAGCAAAAGCTGCCAACAATCGATATTGTGAAAACAATGTGGATCGGTGCTCGTTCAATGTTTGGTGCCATTTTGATTCTGGTATTTGCTTGGACAATCGGTTCTGTAATTGGTGACATGAAAACCGGCGCTTACTTATCTTCATTAGTGCAAGGTAATATCGACCACCACTGGCTACCCGTTATCCTGTTCTTACTTGCTGGTTTAATGGCTTTCTCAACAGGTACTTCATGGGGCACATTTGGCATCATGTTACCAATCGCTGGTGATATGGCCGGTGCAACAGATTTAGCGCTAATGCTACCAATGCTAAGTGCAGTATTGGCGGGTTCAGTTTTTGGTGACCACTGTTCTCCAATTTCTGATACGACCATTCTTTCTTCTACTGGTGCTCGTTGTAATCACATTGACCACGTTTCTACGCAGTTACCTTACGCGTTATCAGTAGCGCTTGTATCTTGTGTTGGCTTTATCGCACTAGGTATGACGGCATCAGTTGCCATTTCATTTGCGGCAGCATCAGTTACATTTGTTGCAGTGTGCTTTGTTCTGGCGTATTTCTCTCGCTGCAAAATGGCAAACTGCACGAGTTAATCACTCGATTGTCAGTTAGAGTTAAATAGAAATTAAACAGTTAAGGGAGGCGAGAGCTTCCCTTTTTTTGTGCTTGTTAAGTTTATTCTTAATTAAGTGAAAAAACTTAGAATAAATGGTTGAAAAAGCGTGTCACCTTAGTTAGTGTGGAGACAAGACAGCAAACAACATAAGAGCTGATAACTATGCGTAAATTTGTAATGAACATTCATCATCACCATCACCCTATCTAGTCTTTCGGGGAGGTTTACGTATACCCGGGAGCAAGTTTACTCCCGGAGGTTAAGTCAAAGAATTTAGATTTAAACCCTCGGGATGACAAAGTCTCCCGAGGGTTTTTTAGTTTTAGCTATTAAAAATTATTTAATAAATTCAATATTTTGCACAGGGATATAGCAATGCAGACACAACGCCTAAGAATCGCAATTCAAAAGAAAGGTCGCTTAAGTAAAGAGTGCCAATACTTACTAAAAAAATGTGGTGTTAAATTTAACATCATGGGGGAGCAGCTTGTTGTTCATTCACTAAATATGCCAATTGATTTGTTACTTGTTCGTGATGACGATATCCCAGGTTTGATCATGGATGGTGTAGTGGACCTAGGTTTTATCGGAGAAAATGAACTTGAAGAAGTTCGTCTAGATCGTAAAGCTTTGAATGAACCGTGTGAGTTTGAAGCGTTACGCCGTTTAGATTTTGGTGGTTGTCGCCTTTCTATTGCGATCAATAAAGATGAAGATTACAACGGTCCTCAAGACTTAGCCGGTAAGCGCATTGCAACCACTTACCCGCAGCTACTTAAAGCTTACATGGATGAGCAGGGCGTAGATTATAGTGCTTGTATGTTAACTGGTTCAGTTGAAGTAGCTCCTCGTGCCGGTCTTTCTGATGCTATTGCAGATTTAGTATCAACTGGTGCAACACTTGAAGCCAATGGCCTAAAAGAAGTGGAAGTCATCTTCAAATCAAAAGCGACTTTGATTCAACGCCAGGGTGAGTTTGATGCAGATAAAACAGCATTGATTGAAAAGCTTCTGACTCGTATGCAAGGCGTACAGCAAGCTAAAGAATCAAAATACATCATGCTGCACGCACCAACTTCACAGCTAGAACAAATCAAAGCATTGCTACCTGGTGCCGAAGATCCAACAGTTCTTCCTCTTTCTTCTGACCAAGATAAAGTTGCCGTTCACCTTGTGAGTACAGAAAATTTATTCTGGGAAACAATGGAACAGCTTAAAGAGCTAGGTGCAAGCTCGATCTTAGTTCTGCCAATTGAAAAGATGATGGGGTAAGTAAGATGAGAACCGTTGTATGGCAATCTTTAAGTGAATCCCAACAAGACTCGATATTAGAGCGTCCAGCGATTGCTGAAGGTGCAAATATCACTGCAGCGGTATCCGATATTGTCGCTAAAGTACGTTCTGAAGGTGATGCTGCCTTATTTGCTCTTGCTGAAAAATTTGATCGTGTGACTCCTGAATCTATTCGAGTGACGACTTCTGAAATAAATGAAGCCAGTGAGCGCTTGAGCGAAGAAATGAAGCAAGCACTGGAGCAAGCTTATAAAAATATAGCTAAATTTCACGAAGCTCAAAAGCCTCAGCCGTTACGTGTTGAAACACAACCAGGTGTCGTGTGTGAGCAAATAACGCGAGCAATTAATACTGTCGGCTTATATATCCCTGGCGGAAGTGCTCCACTTCCTTCAACGGTATTAATGTTAGGTGTTCCCGCTCAAATAGCAGGCTGTCGTAAAGTCGTATTGTGCTCACCGCCGCCAATTGCAGATGAAATTTTGTATGTAGCTAAGCTATGCAAAATTGATGAAGTTTATAATGTAGGTGGTGCTCAAGCTGTTGCTTCAATGGCTTATGGGACTAAAAGCGTTGCGAAAGTTGATAAAATTTTCGGACCTGGCAACGCATTTGTTACTGAAGCAAAAAGACAAGTGAGTAATGATTTCCGTGGTGCGGCTATTGATATGCCAGCAGGACCTTCTGAAGTGCTCGTTATCGCTGATGAAATGGCAGACCCAGATTTTATTGCCGCTGATTTATTAAGCCAAGCTGAACATGGACCTGATTCTCAAGTGGTACTTGTGACTCCTTCTCCTGTTATTGCTGATCAAGTTACAGATGCCGTTCAGAAGCAGTTGAAAGATTTATCGCGTGCGAACATCGCTCAACAAGCTCTTGCTTCAAGTTTGATTATTATTTCTGAATCGATTACTCAAGCCGTTGCGATTTCCAATTTTTATGGCCCTGAGCACTTAATTGTTCAAACCAAGAATCCAAGAGAATTATTACCATTATTAGATAATGCGGGTTCAATATTCCTTGGCGATTGGTCTCCTGAATCTGCGGGTGATTATGCTTCTGGCACTAACCATGTCCTACCGACTTATGGTTATACCAAGACGTATTCAAGCCTAGGTTTGGCTGATTTCTCTAAGCGTATGACAGTACAAGAGCTGTCAGAAGATGGCTTAAAAGTGTTAGCTCCAACGGTTGTAACCATGGCAGAAGCTGAAGGCTTGGATGCACACAAGCGTGCCGTGACCATTCGAGTTGAAAAGTTAAATAGAGTGAAATAGGAGTAGGGCATGGAAAAGTTAGCAAGAAAACAAGTTCAGGCTCTCACCCCTTATTTGTCTGCAAGACGCATTGGCGGTAGCGGCGATGTATGGCTGAATGCCAATGAATCACCGTTTGATAACGAGTACAGCCTAAACCTGTCTCGCCTTAACCGTTATAGTGAATGTCAGCCTAAAGAGTTGATTGATGCTTACGCACAATACGCAGGTGTTAAATCAGAACAAACACTGACAACCCGTGGTGCTGACGAAGGCATTGAGTTATTGATTCGTGCTTTCTGTGAGCCGAACGAAGACGCTATTCTCTACTGCCCACCAACCTACGGTATGTATGCAATCAGTGCCGAGACGATTGGTGTTGAACGTAAAGTTGTGCCTTTGACGGCTGAATGGCAATTAGATCTTCCAGCTATAGAAGCTCAACTCGATAATGTAAAAGTCGTGTTTGTTTGTAGCCCAAATAACCCAACGGGCAATCTAGTTGATCGTAAAGACATCATCAAATTGCTTGAAATGACGCAAGATAAAGCGATTGTCGTGATGGATGAAGCGTATATCGACTTCTGCCCAGAAGCGTCCACTGTTGATTTGCTTGAGCAATACCCGAACCTTGCCATTCTACGAACGCTGTCAAAGGCTTTTGCTTTAGCTGGTTTACGTTGCGGTTTTACGCTAGCCAATAAAGAACTTATTGATGTTTTATTGAAAGTGATTGCGCCTTACCCAGTACCAATCCCAGTAGCGGATATTGCGATTCAAGCGCTTTCTGAGCAAGGGCTTGCTAGAGCAAAGTTTCAAGTTCTGGATTTAAGTGCAAATCGCGCTTATTTACAAGCGGGTTTACTTGGTATGCCACAATTAACAGTATTTGATGGTTGGGGTAACTATTTATTAGTTAAATTCCCTGATGGCGATGCTTTATTTAAAGCTGCATGGGATACCGGCATTATCCTACGTAATTCACCAATAGAAAATTGTGTGCGTATTAGCATTGGTAATCGAGAAGAGTGCGAAAAGACACTTGGATTTATTCGAAATTTTTATCAGTGATACATGTTAAGCCGTGAGGTTTGATAAGAAAGAATATTTAACCTAGCGACTTTTGCTAGGCGACAGATTTAAAATTAAAAGGAAGTTCAAGTGAGTAAACAACAGAAAATACTTTTCATTGACCGAGATGGCACCTTAATTGTTGAGCCTCCCGTCGATTTTCAAGTGGACCGTTTAGATAAATTAAAATTTGAGCCGTTAGTTATCCCTAGCTTATTGGCTCTTCAAGATGCTGGCTACCGTTTAGTGATGGTGACTAACCAAGACGGTTTAGGTACTGATAGCTACCCACAAGATGAATTCGATGCTCCGCACAATATGATGATGGAGTTCTTTGAATCTCAAGGTGTGAAGTTTGATGATGTGCTTATCTGCCCTCACTTCGATGAAGATAACTGCTCTTGTCGTAAGCCTAAGCTTGGAATGGTAAAAGAATACCTTCAGGGTGGAAAAGTTGATTTCCAAAAATCTGTTGTGATTGGTGATCGTATTACTGATCTTCAATTAGCTGAGAACATGGCAATTCGTGGTATTCAATATGGTCCAGATGCAGAAACGGAAGGTACGCTTAATTGGCCACAGATTGTTAAAGACTTGACGGTTAATGCTCGTGTTGCTGAAGTGGTTCGTACGACAAAAGAAACTGACATTAAAGTCGCTGTAAACCTTGATGAAACTGGCGGCAATAAAATTGACACTGGTATGGGTTTCTTTGATCACATGCTGGATCAAATCGCGACTCACGGTGGTTTTCAAATGAACCTGTCAGTGAAAGGTGATTTACACATTGATGATCACCACACGATTGAAGACACAGCGTTAGCATTAGGTCAGGCATTAAAAGATGCGCTTGGTGAGAAACGTGGTATCGGTCGTTTTGGTTTCAGCCTACCAATGGATGAGTGTCTAGCTCAGTGTGCACTAGACCTTTCTGGTCGCCCATACCTGAAATTCGATGCTAAGTTTAGCCGCGAACAAGTCGGTGACTTGTCTACTGAAATGGTGGTTCATTTCTTCCGATCTTTAACCGACACACTGGCTTGTACGTTACACCTTTCTTCTGCTGGCAATAATGATCACCACATCATTGAGAGCTTGTTTAAAGCGTTTGGTCGTACTCTTCGCCAAGCAATCAAAGTTGAAGGTAACGAGTTACCAAGCAGCAAAGGCGTCCTGTAAGGCTAACGTTAGCAAGGAAAAAACAATGAAAGAACAAAAAGTCGTCATTATTGATACTGGTTGTGCCAACGTCTCATCGGTGAAATTTGCCATTGAGCGTTTGGGCTACGAAGTTGAGATTTCAAAAGAACCAGAAGTCGTCCTTGCTGCAGACAAGCTATTCCTACCCGGCGTAGGCACAGCAAGTGAGGCAATGAAAAACTTGCAAGAGCGTGACCTTGTTTCTCTTGTTAAGCAAGTAGAGAAGCCTCTACTTGGTATTTGTTTAGGTATGCAGTTGCTAGGTAAGCTGTCTCAAGAGAAAGGTCAAAAGGCTGACGCGTTAGTTGAATGTTTAGGCTTGTGTGACGGTGAAGTTCGTTTACTTGAAACGGGCGATTTACCGTTGCCACATATGGGGTGGAACACTGTCACCGCGACACCTAATCATCCTTTATTCAAAGACATTGAAGAAGGCGAGTACTTCTACTTTGTACACAGCTTCGCAATGCCAGTGGGTGACTACACAATCGCACAATGTGATTACGGCAACCCGTTCACAGCAGCTGTGCAAAGTGGCAACTATTATGGTGTTCAGTTCCACCCAGAGCGTTCGTCAAAAGCTGGCTCGAAGCTGATTCAGAACTTCTTGGAATTGTAATAAGGATTAGGCATCGGCTAACGTTGCCATATAAGGAATGTAAATGATTATTCCCGCATTAGATTTAATTGAAGGCCAAGTAGTTCGCTTATTCCAAGGTGATTACGGGCAAGTAACAGAATACAAAGTCGACCCAGCAGAGCAGTTCAATCTGTATCATCAAGCTGGCGCAGGTTGGCTCCACCTTGTTGACTTAACGGGTGCAAAAGACACAACCGCTCGTCAACTTGACCTGATCGCAAAGCTACTTGCTAGCACGCCTGCCAATATCCAAATTGGTGGTGGTGTTCGTAATGAGCAAGACGTGGTCGACCTACTAGAAGCAGGTGCGCAGCGCGTTGTTGTTGGTTCAACAGCAGTTAAACAACCTGAACTTGTTAAAGGTTGGATGAAAAAATACGGCGCTGAAAAAATTGTACTGGCTTTGGATATCAACATTGACGAAAGCGGCACACGTAAAGTGGCGATTTCAGGTTGGCAAGAAGATTCAGGCGTTACGATTGAAGCGCTGATTGAAGATTACCTGACTGTAGGTCTTAAACACGTTCTATGTACCGACATTTCACGTGATGGCACGCTAGAA
Source organism: Vibrio sp. 99-70-13A1 (assembly GCF_013114625.1). GTDB lineage: Bacteria > Pseudomonadota > Gammaproteobacteria > Enterobacterales > Vibrionaceae > Vibrio. The sequence goes on along the minus strand of NZ_VTXD01000025.1, from coordinate 62,713 downwards.
GGCTCAAACGTAGAGCTCTATGTTGATCTTTGTAAGCAGTACCCACAAGTTCAATTCCAATCATCGGGTGGCATCGGCAGTCTAGCTGACATCGAGGCTCTAAAAGGCAGCGGCGTTGCTGGCGTGATTGTTGGTCGTGCGTTACTTGATGGCAAGTTTACCGCAGAGGAGGCATTTGCATGTTGGCAAAGCGAATAATCCCTTGTTTGGATGTCCGTGACGGACAAGTGGTTAAGGGCGTTCAGTTCCGTAACCACGAAATTATTGGTGACATCGTTCCGCTAGCACAACGCTACGCAGAAGAGGGCGCTGATGAGTTAGTATTTTATGATATCACGGCATCAAGCGATGGTCGTGTTGTCGATAAGAGCTGGGTGAAACGTGTAGCAGAGGTGATTGATATTCCTTTCTGTGTGGCTGGTGGTATTAAATCAGCAGAAGATGCAGCGCGTATTCTTGAGTTTGGTGCCGATAAGGTATCAATTAACTCACCTGCATTGGCTAACCCACAACTGATCACTGACCTAGCTGATAAATTCGGCGTGCAATGTATCGTTGTTGGCATCGATTCATACTTCGATAAAGAAACGGGTAAATATCAGGTTTACCAATTCACTGGCGATGAAGCGCGTACTAAAGCAACCAAATGGGAAACCAAAGACTGGGTGCAAGAAGTACAAAAGCGTGGCGCAGGTGAGATTGTGTTAAACATGATGAACCAAGATGGTGTTCGCAACGGCTATGATATCGATCAGTTAAACATGGTGCGTGAAGTATGTAACGTGCCATTGATTGCCTCTGGTGGTGCTGGTGCAATGGAGCACTTTGCTGAAGCCTACAAAAAGACCAACGTGGACGGGGCATTAGCGGCTTCGGTATTCCACAAACAAGTCATCAATATTGGTGAACTTAAACAGTATTTAAAACAACAAGATGTAGAGGTGCGACTATGAGTTTTGAACCCGTAAGCTTATCAAAAACAGAAGTAGGCGCATTATCAGGGCGTATTGATTGGGAAAAAGTCGGCGGCTTAGTACCGGCTATTGTTCAAGATTATCAATCTAGCCAAGTATTGATGATGGGGTACATGAACCCAGCAGCACTTGAAAAAACAGGTGAGACAGGTCAAGTGACGTTCTTCTCTCGAACTAAAGAGCGTTTATGGACTAAAGGTGAAACGTCGGGTAATGTTCTTCAGTTAGCCAACATTTCTCTAGATTGTGACAACGATACGCTACTCGTTAAGGTCAACCCGATTGGACCCACTTGCCATACAGGAACGACAACATGCTGGGATGGTGATAAGCAAGAAGAAACACAAATGGTTTGGCTTCATCAACTTGAGCAGTTACTGGCTGCCCGCAAGGACGCCGACCCTGAATCTTCTTATACTGCCAGTCTATATGCCCGTGGCACCAAGCGTATTTCGCAAAAAGTGGGTGAAGAAGGCGTTGAAGTCGCGCTTGCGGCGACGTCGGGCGATAAGGCGGAACTAGTTTGTGAATCTGCAGATTTGATTTACCACCTTATGGTATTGCTGCAAGATCAAGGCTTGTCTATGGATGATGTGATAAACAAGCTTAAAGAGCGCCACAAGTAATTCGGTACTCTTAAACAAAACCCTAAAATGATAAAGGCTTCCAAATGGAAGCCTTTTTATTGTGTTCTGAGTGTAGAAATTCAGTGATGATAAACTTAGTGAATCTGATTGAACTTATTTAGCCGCAACACTTTTTATATTTCTTACCACTTCCACAAATACAAGGGTCGTTACGACCAATCTTGAAGCTTTCAACGGTTTGATTTAGCCGTGGATCAATTTCTGGTTCTTCATGATCACTTTCTTGATCAGGAAAGGTGCCATCAATGTAATACCAAAGACCATTGTCACGAACAAAACGTGAGCGCTCTTGCATGCAAAATTGTTCAGCACCGTCATTGAAGTAAGCTTTAAATTCAACAAAGCCTTCGTTTTCATGAGAACCTTCAGCAGTAACAATTACTTCAAGTCCAGCCCAGTCACTATTGATTGATTCTGCAATCCCTTCTCTTTGCGCTTCTGCATTGCAGTTAGGGTGGTAGGTAGTGATTACGTAATCAACTAAACCAAGCACATGTGCAGAGTAACGTGATCGCATAAGTTGTTCTGGCGTGACTGCGTTTGAATGGTTGATATGGGCTGGTTCGCAGCATTGTTGGTAAGCTAGATTGCTACAACAGGGGCATAAAGACATTAAGGGTATCCTAAATGGTCTCTTTTGAGACCATTGATTTATTCGTGAATAGCAGTTCAAAAGAGTTTAAGGCTGGGCAAGCAACTCTTGGGCCCAAATGGTTGCTTGGTCATAAGTTTTACCAAGTTGTTCTTCATTCAATTTAAGTCGATTGCGAATTTTTGTGGCGTCATCCCAACGAGCTTGTTCATAAGCAACTACCATCGCTAGTACAGCACCAAGCACGCCTTTTTTATCGATTAACGCTCTTTTTATTTCTTCATCAATAGGCACTGAATTCAGAACTTGTTCTAGAGGTTGATCAAGTAGAGAGTCCAATAAAGAGAACATGCCAGTCAGGAAAGCCTGACCAGGTTCTTCCTTAACATTCAATTGTTCAATGATCAGCTCGCATTGTCTCGCTCGAAGTATGGCTAAACCATATAAAGAGTCAGGCTTGTCTTCTTTTGCTGATGCTACCGCAACGAGAGAAACGAACTTACGTAATTTTTGCTCACCTAAATAGACTAGGGCTTGATGAAAAGAGCGTATCTGCGTAGATGAACCGCCAGCAGAGTTAACGTATGTAAGAAGCTTATAAGATAAGGTCACATCTAATGTGATTAGGCGTTCTACTTCTTTAAAATCAATAGGCTCTTGCGCGATCTCTTTACACAGTTGGATAGTGGTAAGAAAGGCAGGGTTAAGAGCCCTGGTTTGAATCATTTCAGGTTTACTAAAAAAGTATCCTTGAAAGTAATGAAACCCAGCATCTTTGGCTTGCTGGTACTCTTCGTAAGTTTCAACTTTTTCAGCTAAGAATTCAATTTTAGTGCCTTTCAAGCTGGACATGAACATTGAAGCTTTTGCGATTGGCACTAAGCGTATATCGAATTTAATGATCGAAATATATGGCAAAAATCTTTTCCAGGCTTTACTTGGAATGAAGTCATCCAGCGCTATGGTGTAACCAGCTTGAAATAGTTTTTCGATAGCATGAAGTAATTCATCTGTCGGTTGGCAATCTTCCAGTACTTCAACGACTAAGCTGTCTTTGGGAAAAAGAGTTGGAACTAAGTTGATAAGGCTAGCATATGGAAAATTAACAAACCCTAGTTTGTCACCTAGCGTATTGTAGTGCGTAGATAAGAAATGATCAGACAGCAGGCGACTTGTGGCGAGTTCAGGCTCCACTTCAGGGAACGTATTTTTAGGACCATCCCTAAATAATAGTTCGTAACCGATGGTTTTTTTGTCGATGTCTAATATTGGCTGACGAGCTACGTATGAAAATTTCAACTTGTATTGTGTTCGGTTTAATTACTGTGGATTGATAATAGCTAATTTGAAGAAAAATACTATCCAGAATATGAGAAATTAAGAGCAAGGTTAGTAAACCTGTTTAAAGATTAGCTATCTTTAGGAAAAACATTGCTAAAAGCTCGATTTTGTAATTCAAAACGCTGCTCGGTAAATTCCAAAACTGAGCCTTGAGTATACCAATCCCCTAGTACAATTCGTTTTTTAGCTACTTCATTCATATTGAAGAAGTGGATGTTTGGTCTATGAGTGTGACCATGTATCATGAGGTCAACATTATTAGCTGAGATGACATTCTCAACTTCTGTTTGAGTGACATCCATGATGTCTAAAGATTTGGTTTGTTTGTCGTCTTTAATATCTGATTGGACTTTTGAAACTATCTTTTTCTTAATAAAGAACGGAATACAATTAAAGACCCACTGCAACCAAGGCTGGTGTACTTTTTCTCGAAAAGCTAGATACTTTATATCATCAGTACATAAGGTATCACCATGCAGTACTACGACAGATTGCCCGTAAATATCGATGACAGCCACTTCATCAAGGAGTGTCACACCTGTTTGTTTTGCAAATCGTTTACCAACTAAAAAGTCACGGTTACCCTGAGTAAAATAGCAAGGTACACCAGAATCTGTGAGCTTAATGAACGCTTGTCTAATCGTATTGGCAAATTCAGAGTTATCATCATCACCAATCCAGAATTCAAAAAGATCCCCTAATACATATAAAGCATCGGCATGACTGGCTTCTTTCTCCATGAAGTTAAGAAAGCAGTCCGTAATGTCTTGTCTTGAAGGGGTTAAATGGAGATCTGATATAAAGTAAGTCTTCATGGGTAGTCTATTTTTAGGTCTAAAAAAAGGGGAGCAAGTTGCCCCCCATATCTTGATATTTAATCAATAGTATCAGTTATACAGCCGAATTAAGCTTCGATTGTTGTACCTGTAATGATTACTTCTTCAAGTGGTACATCTTGGTGCATGCCCATAGTACCAGTACTTACATTTTTGATTTTGTTTACGATTTCCATGCCTTCAACTACTTCAGCGAATACACAGTAACCCCAACCATCTAGGCTTTCTGAACGGAAGTCTAGGAAAGTGTTGTCGTTAACGTTAATGAAGAACTGAGAGCTAGCTGAATGCGGTTCCATAGTACGAGCCATCGCTAGAGTGCCAACTTTGTTGCTCAGGCCGTTGTTTGCTTCGTTCTTAATAGTTGCGCGAGTCGTTTTTTCTTTAAGGCCAGAAGTCATGCCGCCGCCTTGAACCATGAAACCATCGATAACACGGTGGAAAAGCGTGTTGTCGTAAAAACCGTCACGGCAATACTGTAGGAAGTTTGCGCTTGTTTCTGGTGCTTTTTCTTCGTTTAGTTGAACTTTGATATCACCAAAATTTGTGTGAAGGATGATCATGATTGTTACCTTACTGTCTTTTTTAATATGAAAAGCAATTCTAGCGTAAGTTGAGTCACTTTCAAATCATCAAATCAATTGATGTGTATAGAGTTGAATGATTTACGATTAAGGGTATTACCTAATAAGTCATGAGTTGTTATACTGCCAACTTATTTTGGTTTATACATAAATATAGATAGAGATCATGCTGAAGATATATAACACGCTCACAAGACAGAAAGAGGAATTCAAACCAATTACAGCCGGCAAAGTTGGCATGTATGTCTGTGGGGTAACCATTTACGATCTCTGTCACATCGGTCATGGGCGCACATTTGTTTCATTTGACGTTGTTTCTCGTTACTTACGTTACCTTGGTTACGATTTAACTTTCGTTCGTAATATCACGGATATCGACGATAAAATCATTAAGCGAGCAAATGAAAACGGTGAATCTTGTGATTCTCTAACAGAACGTTTGATCGGTGAGATGCACGCTGACTTCGATTCTTTGAATATGAAGCGTCCTGATGTTGAACCTCGTGCAACTGAATTCATCCCAGAAATTATCGAATTGGTTGAAACATTAATTCAACGTGGCTTTGCTTACGTAGCAAGCAATGGCGATGTTATGTTTGAAGTTAAGAAGTTCGATGAATACGGTAAGCTTTCAAAGCAAGACCTTGATCAATTACAAGCCGGTGCTCGTGTTGATATTGAATCGGCAAAACGCAGCCCGCTTGACTTCGTACTTTGGAAAATGTCTAAACCAGGTGAGCCTACTTGGGAATCACCTTGGGGCGCAGGTCGCCCAGGCTGGCACATTGAATGTTCAGCAATGAACTCTTCTATCTTGGGTGATCACTTTGACATTCATGGTGGTGGCTCTGACCTTCAGTTCCCTCACCACGAAAATGAAATTGCACAATCTTGCTGTGCGCACGGTACTGACTATGTAAACACTTGGATGCATAGCGGCATGGTGATGGTAGATAAAGAGAAAATGTCTAAATCTTTAGGCAACTTCTTTACCATTCGTGATGTGCTAGGGCACTACGATGCCGAAACAGTTCGTTATTTCCTAATGTCAGGGCATTACCGTAGCCAACTTAACTACAGCGAAGATAACCTAAACCAAGCTCGTGCTTCTTTAGAACGTCTATATACTTCACTGCGTGGCTTGAATTTAAGTGCTAGCCCTGCTGGTGGAGAAGAATACGTAACTCGTTTCTCAACGGCGATGAACGATGATTTCAATACACCTGAAGCATATTCAGTACTCTTTGAAATGGCACGTGAAGTAAACCGTCTTAAAGGTGAAAACCTTGAAAAGGCGAGTAGTTTAGGTGTATTGCTTAGAGAGCTAGCAGATATTCTTGGTATTCTTCATCAAGATCCGGAAACCTTTTTGAAAGGTGGTGTAGTAGGTAATGATGATGAAGTTGCTGAAATTGAGGCTCTGATTAAACTCCGTAATGATTCTCGCGCTTCAAAAGATTGGGCGAACGCCGATCTAGCAAGAGATAAGCTTAACGAGTTAGGCATTGTGCTAGAGGATGGCCCTGAAGGGACAACTTGGCGTCGTAAGTAATTTATAAAAGGGCTGATTTTCAGCCCTTTTTTCTTGTGTCTATTTCTTCCTGAAATAGGTTTCTACAATCAAAAATAAATGGGAATATCTCTGTGGCTCAGATGTATTTTTATTACTCTGCAATGAATGCGGGTAAATCTACAACACTTCTTCAATCCTCTTTTAACTATGAAGAACGCGGTATGACTCCTGTCATTTTTACCGCAGCACTTGATGACCGTTATGGTATCGGAAAAGTGAGTTCACGAATTGGTTTACAATCGGAAGCGCAATTATTTAGAAGTGATAGTGACCTTTTTGAAGCCATAAAAGAATTGAACGAGAAAGAGAAACGTCACTGTGTGTTGATTGATGAGTGTCAGTTCCTATCAAAAGAACAAGTTTATCAACTTACTGAAGTTGTCGATAAACTTCATATTCCGGTACTTTGCTATGGTTTAAGAACGGACTTTCTAGGTGAGCTATTTGAAGGCAGTAAGTACTTATTGTCTTGGGCAGACAAGTTAGTTGAGTTAAAAACAATTTGCCATTGTGGTCGTAAAGCTAACATGGTGATTCGCACCGACGAGCATGGTGTTGCTATCGCTGAAGGTGATCAAGTCGCTATTGGCGGTAATGATAAATATGTATCTGTTTGCCGTTTTCATTATAAAGATGCTCTAGGTAAATAATCATTTAGCCCCAGAATCACGGGCGATAAATCAAACAGTAAATGGCGACCATAATTGGTCGCCATTTTTATGCTTTACACAGTAAGAGGCTTTAATGTTTGGCAGATCGCTTGATAAGCAATTTCGACTTCATGTTGGATCGGCATTTCTATTTGAAAACCTTTCTTGGGGTAATCTCTAATTCGCTCAAAGTCAGCAAGTAATGCCTCAATGACCATAGGTAGCGGAAGCGATTCATTAAAGTAATCGACCCAGCTTTGCCAAGGAGAAGTAACCATCACTTGCTCAGCTTCTAGTGGCCACTGTTTTTGAAAGGTAGCGAAAGTTCGCTTTTCCATAAATGGCTTTTGTACCAATATAAAGGAAGTTGGAAACAGAAGTTTGTCGGATAGAATTTTGTGGGTGAATCGAACATTTTCACCAGTATTCGTCGCATTTGTTTCGGTGATGATTGCAGTCTTAGGCACGCCATTGTCTCTGGCTGTATCTGCAAAGGTTTCGGCTTCTGATTTATCGAAAAGTCCGTCAGTAAACCGACCTTTACCACCTGAAAATACGATATAGGGAGCAAAGCCTTGGTGGTATAGCTCGGCGGCGTACTCTGCGACTCGTAAATCATTACTGCATAATACAAATATGCAATCTGCCTTAGCTAATTCATGATTCATTCTCATGAAATCCCACAAGGTATCCAGATGACGGTGTAAGTGGATGTTGTTATTCATACAAAGCATCCAAGGTAGAATTAAAATAAAACTGATATCCAAGCTTTAAGAGCTTTTCAGGTGAAATCAGCTTGTCAGGTGTATCAACTTTAGGTGGTAAAGGAGAATCACTTTCTACTGAGTCTAAAGCCGCTTGATAGAATTCAGCTTTACTCACTGTATTCGGGGTCGTGGCGTTGACTATTTCTTTCGAAACATTATCAATACAGAATGACACAGCGCCAATGGCATCGCGTAAATGGATCATATTGGCTGGGGCAAGGGTACTTACTTGCTTCAGTTTCCCGGCAAAACGTGACGGGTGGCGTTCTGGCCCAATTAAGCCACTGCAACGTACAATCGTGTAATCCAATCCTGAATCAATGACATACTGCTCTGCACGTAGCATTATCTCTGCGTTAGAAGAAAACTCATCATTATTTACGACCAATTCAGATGAAGCATCTTCTTCATTCATAACACCACTTTTCAAAGGGTATACCGTTGTTGAGCTCACCATCATCACTTTATCTACATTGGCTTTCTTTGCAGCAGTGATGAGCTGGTGCCAGTAATTAGCATACTCATCTCCATTTGCTTTTCTAAATCCAGGAGGGAAGCAGCCAATTATTATTGATATTTCTCTGTTGAGTAGAAGGTTAGACAGTTCTTCAATAGCTTGCGTTGGAAGGTCACTATTAAATTGGAATTGTTCACAGGGTATACCTTGGCTAATGCATTCAGATAGACCAAGTTCGGTCGTCTTCGTGACGATTGAACCTATCCCTTTTTCTATTAGTGACTGACATAAGGGTTTACCTAACCAGCCACCGCCAATAATTAAAATAGATGCCATAAAAGAAACCCTATAAATAAAAAATTAACATACCCGTTAAAACGAAAAAACTCCACAGCTTGCGCATGTGGAGTCTTTGAATTCGAAGTTGTACTTACTTGATTACACGTAGTAGTTTGTCTGCACGTTCAGCGACTTCAATGCCTTCATCGGTCAGATAACCGCCGTCAGGTTGAGTGCAAAGACCTTTAGCAAATAAGCGCTTTACGGAGTCTTGCATTTCTTGGCTTGCTTCTTGATGAACTTTAATGCCCGTAGCTGCGCTACTGATGTCAAATTGGAGAAGAAGGTTTAAATCGGCAATGTGTTCAGCGGTGTATTTCATATTCAACCTATCAATTATAATGTTTATCTACCCTCACCTTAGTGCTCAACGCTACTTCAATCAACAAACAATAAATAAAATTGATAAGTGATACCAAATTGAAGAATTAATCGTCAGTGTAAAAATAAATGTATGTTGTTTTGTGTGAAATATATGCGTTTGATTGGTGTGCTTATGTCTATTTAATGAAGGCTGTAATATATTGGTTACATTATAAATAATCAGCGTCATATTTAGATGCTTTGAATTAAGGATGTTTTTGTGAAAGTCAGTAAAGTTGCATTGGCAGTAAGCGTATTACTAAGTGTTGTTGGTTGTCAGAGTACGTCGACAACCAGTGATTCAGCTCAAGAACCAACGAATATGGATGTTCAAACACAAACTGAAACTCGTACTTTCCAATCAATTCAACCAATTTACAAAGAGTGGGAAAAGACGCTGGTTGGGATTGCTTCTTTAGAAATCTACGCTCCAGAAAACTACAGTGACTTGCAAGATGCTTGGTCTGAAGCACAAGAGATTTATCTTGATATAGAAAAGAAACCAGAACTTTTCTTAAAAGATTATTCTATTTTCTCAAGCCAGACTTATGCAGAAGCATTTGATGAGCGAATTGCTGTGCTTGATACTAATTATAAATCAATGCTAGAGCTAAAAGATAAGTCCGATCGCGTTTTAGCGGATTCTATTGCCCAGATAGAGTACCTTCAATTTTTAGAGGCTGATAAGTTATTCTCATCAGACTACAAAAAAATATATTCGCAATATCGTGACTTATTTAACTATGTTTTAGTTGATGAGCTGGAAAATGCGCAAGAAGCACAAGTCGACTTTTTGAATAATGCAAGAAAGCTTGAAATTAAAGTAGTGAGAGAAAAGTACATTACTCCTTTAAATAAACAGTTGAAGACATTAGAAAATGAAGACTTCCATGAAGTGGCTCCACTGACTTTTTCTAAAGTGTCATCTCAAATTGACTTAGCAGAAAGCAAAATAGAAGCAAGTCCTAGAGATAAGTCAATTATTACTCTTGCGGTTGCATCCGCTGAATTTGAGTTGAACCATGTTCGAAATGTGGCTCAAGAAGTAAAACAACTGGCAAGTGTAGAAGATGATAAGTTTGAACAAGCAGTGCTACGAATGGAAAACAAGCTGTTGTCTATTTCAACTGTTGTGAATAATGAAGACTACCGTGACTTAGCTATTCGCGTTCAATCTCAAAAGATCATTGAGAGTATTTCTGAATTAAAAACTTCAAACCAAACCGTTGAGCTATCTTCTGAGGTAGATAAGTTGGCTGAGAAGTTGACGCTGTTAGAAAGTGAAAACAAGAAACAAGCCCAGCAATTAATTGACAGTGATAAACGTAGCCAGTTACTAACTGAGCAGATTGCACGCGGTGATGCTCATATTAAAAGTTTAGAAGAGTTGGTTTCAAATTTAAAAGGTGAAGGCGACAAAGCTTTAGCTAAAGATGCTGAACCAGCTGGAGTAAATAAAGCTGAAACTACTGCAGAAAATGATGTTGCACCAGTAGCAGATAGCGAATCATCTGCAGTAGATACTCCCCAATCTGAGGCAGCCCCTGAAGTTGCTCCTCAGACCAGCGAGCCAGAAGTGATTGCTGATAACGCATAATTTTACTGTTTTGTGATGTAGAAAAGCGCCTGATGGCGCTTTTTTTATTTCTGTTGATCTATGTCAAATTTATTTCGCCTAAGGATGAATCGTTGCCATACGAACTTATCTTAAAGGTTAACTTTTTGATTTTATTATTAAAAATGAAATTCTCTTCTGCTTTCAACATACTACTAAAGGTGTATTGATAATTCAGGGTTATCGATTTGTCTTTGTTAGCGTTACTTAGCTTGTTTTCTTGTAGAAAATAGCGCTTGAATAAAAAAATAAAAGGGAGGATTATCGCCAGCCCTAAACATGTTTCAAAATGTAAACGCTATGAACTTAAATCAATTTGACTCTTTATTACCACCCCAGATGGCTGAGCGAGCAGCAGAAATTGGTGTGGGTAAAGCCACTAAAGACCCTGTTAAGTCGTTCCTATTAGCCATATCAGCAGGCATCCATATTGGTATTGCATTTGTCTTTTACACTATCGTTACGACAGGTGCAGGTGATTTACCTTGGGGCATCACTAGGTTGCTCGGAGGATTAGCTTTTTCTCTTGGACTTATTCTTGTTGTGGTGGCGGGGGGCGAGTTGTTTACTAGTTCAGTGCTTACCTTAGTCGCGAGAGCCAGTGGCAAAATTAGTTGGCGAGTGCTGGTTAAAAACTGGGCAACCGTTTATGTTGGCAATTTGATTGGCGCGCTATTGCTGGTTGTGTGCATGCTTTTTACCAAACAGTACATGTTCGATAGTGGTCAAGTTGGTTTGAATGCGATGGCGATTTCGCAACACAAAATGCATCACGGCTTTTTCCAAGCCGTTGCGTTGGGAATCATGTGTAATGTTCTTGTTTGTATTGCTGTTTGGATGACGTTCAGCGGGCGTACATTAACAGATAAAATTGCGGTAATGATTCTGCCTGTCGCTATGTTTGTGTCAGCAGGTTTTGAGCACTGTATTGCAAACATGTACCAAGTCCCTCTTGCTATTGGCATTAAGACATTTGCCCCAGCTGAATTCTGGACGATGACAGGGGCGAACCCAGCGGATTATTTGGATCTAAATATGATGGATTTTATTACTAACAACTTACTGCCCGTAACGCTCGGTAATATCATCGGTGGTGGCATATTTGTTGGTATGTGGTACTGGTTAATCTATTTAAGAGACTAGCTTTAAATGCATTGTATTTAGAATACGCTACATTAGATTCGGCTTACCAAGAGGTAGGCCGATTTTGTATCTGCTCTTGGATAAACGTCCACATAGCTTTAGTCTTGATTTATAGCTTATAGCTTATAGCTTATAGCTTATAGCTGGGAGGTTATGTTTAAAGTTGGAAGGTTACTGTGGCGGTTTAAAATAGGATCACTTAGGCGGTTCTTTTTGTTGAAAATTAACTTAACGCGCCTTATTCAGTTTTTATTAATAGGTCGTATAAGCTCGAAATCGATACAGATAAGTGATGGTTAGCTTTTGGTTATCCACAGTTTCTGTGGATAACCTGTCTTAAAATCGGTGTGTAATCAAGTTTATAGCCGCCATATCAGCCATTCATTCATGCCCAACTTGTCTACTAAAATCCCGAGGAACGATAAGTTAAGAAGCTTTGAACACTCTGACTTTTACACGTCCTTCTTTGCTCAATATAACCTTTAAAGAAAGGTGAAGTGCTAAAGAAAGCGAAATGCTCATCATCGTAAAAATCGCAATCATGATCATAAGTTGGTACTTAATCGCAATCATGGGTGAGGTTCCTCCCAATATTTGACCAGTCATCATACCAGGTAACGTCACAAGCCCTGTTGTTGCCATAGAAGCCATTATTGGAGATACCGCCTTTTGCATTGACTCTTTCACGAAAGGAGCGGAAGCGTAGGCAGGAGAAGCTCCTAAAGAGATAGCTGCCTCATATTCTGATTGTCGATGCTCATATGAGCTAAAAAGGTTCTGTAACGCCACAATATTACAACTTAAGCAGTTACCTAAAAGCATCCCTGAAATTGGAATGAGATATTGAGCACCAAACACTGGTGTTGGCTTAATGATATAGAAACAGATGATCAGAACGATAGGGGTAGCGGTAATGGCAAGGCTAAACGCCATTGGAAGGATTAATAAGCGCTTAGGCAACTTTGCCTTACTAAGAATAGAGCTTGCTCCTATAAGGACCATTCCCATAAGCCACAGTAAGTTAACCACAAGGTTATTTAGAGTGAATAAATACTCAAGATAAAGGCCCACAAGGCACAATTGGAAAAACATTCTGAAGATACTGATCGTAGCTTCTGTACCAAGCTTTAATTTGAAACGTTGGTTTATCCAGATAGGCAATATGAGTATTGAGCTAAAAAACAGTAATTGCCACCACGAAATATCAATAACGTCTTGCATGAGAGCTCCTTATTATGGAGCTAGAATAGTAGCGTAATTGGGCCGTCATGACTGTTAGATTTCAATCCGATCCTACTAAAATAAAAACCCCCACCATTAACATAAACATAACAAGTGAGTGGCAAATTGTGCGCTTTTTGGCTACTACTTATTAGGTAAAAAGTAGCTTTCAGTTGATATTGTGTAATGAAAATGTACCTTTTTAACATGCTCGTATCATTATTAATTTGTCATATTTGTTAATACTTTTTAATATATATTATTAACTGCAAACATCTATGGATGACCTCAAAAAAGTGTTGAATAACAAGGTTTCTAGCCATTGAATTGATTGAACCCTACTTTGTGTATGGTCTAATATTTGTAGTTAGAAACTAAAAAACTTTGGCTCATTACACTGGGCTCCTCGGAATTACTAAATACAAAATAGGCAAAATGTATGAGTGATGTTAATAAAATTGAAAATGGCGAAAAACAATCGCTGGAGTGGAAGTCATTCCTCTTCATTGCTGTTGTTCTCTTTCCAATCCTTAGTGTGGCATTCGTTGGTGGCTATGGGTTCATCGTTTGGGCTCTACAAGTCTTCTTCTTAGGTCCTCCTGGCGCTCATGGCGGCATGTAACGCCAAAGCTTCCTTCCACTTTTTTGATTGATTTTTAAGAGAGCTAAACATGAAATCATTTTTAGTTAAATTATGGCGCACAATGACTCGCCCAGCAGTACACATTAGTCTTGGTGTGCTAACTATGGGTGGCTTTATCGCTGGTGTTATCTTTTGGGGTGGTTTTAACACCGCTTTAGAAGCAACCAACACAGAAGAATTTTGTATCAGCTGTCACACAATGCGTGACAATGTATACGTAGAACTGCAAGAAACGGTTCACTGGAAAAACACATCTGGTGTACGCGCAACTTGTCCTGACTGTCACGTTCCACATGAATGGACAGCAAAAATTGCTCGTAAGATGCAAGCATCGAAAGAAGTATTCGCGCAAGTATTTGGTGACTTAGATACTCCTGAGAAATTCGAAGCTCGTCGTATTGAATTAGCGAAACACGAATGGGACCGTTTTTCTTCGAACAAATCGTTGGAATGTAAAAACTGTCACAACTACGATTCAATGGATTTTGAAAACATGCGCCCAACAGCGCGTATCCAAATGAAGAATGCAGCAGAGCGCGACCAAAGCTGTGTTGATTGTCATAAGGGTATTGCTCACAACCTTCCAATGGATATGGCATCAGCAAGCGGCATTGTTGGCGAACTAGAAAATGTGGCAAGTAGCACATCTTATGCTTCAGGCAACGATGTTATTTCAATTCGTCACCTTCCAATGTACACGGATGAAACTGCAGAAGTAGAAGCTGGCCTTCTAAGCCCTGCAAGTAAAGTGGCTGTGATTGATGAAAAAGGCGACATGATCAAAATCCAAATTGATGGTTGGCGTAAAGCGAAGGGCTTCGGACGTGTAATCCAAGAAGACTTCGGTATGAACATTTCAACGGCTATCTTGACGAAAGACGTGTCTCAAAGTGATGTAGTCACTGTTGGTGATAAGAAAGAAGATGAGCTTACTGGCCTGCCATGGGAAGAAGTAAACCTAGCGCTTTGGATGAAAAAAGAGTCTATGGTTGATAACTTCGATCCAATCTGGAACGCAGCTGGTCAAGCGTACCAATCAAACTGTTCTACATGTCACTCACAACCTGATGAAGCTCACTTCAGCGCGAACGGTTGGGTAGGGATGCTAGACGGCATGATTGCATTCGTAAACTTCGATACAGATACAGAAGCACTTGTTCTTAAGTATCTACAGAAGCACTCATCAGATTTTTCTGAAGGTCATCACTAATAAGACGTCAATTGGAGTAACACAATGGCAATTACAAGAAGAAGTTTTCTGAAAGGTGTCGCGACTACTAGTGCGGCATCGGTTATTGGCCCAAGTTTATTGGCGTCGGCATCTGCTTCAGCAGCAGAAACAGAGGGAACTTGGAAGGTATCAGGTTCTCACTGGGGTGCTTTCCGTGCTCGTGTTTATGCGGGTAAAGTACAAGAAATTAAACCTTTAGAAATCGATCAGCACCCAACTGAAATGCTGAAAGGTATCAAAGGTATTATTTACAGCCCATCACGTGTGCGTTACCCAATGGTACGCCTAGATTGGTTGAAGAAGCACAAATACAGCGCTGACACGCGTGGTAACAACCGTTTTATTCGTGTGACTTGGGATGAGGCACTAGACCTTGTTTACCGCGAACTAGAGCGCGTACAGAAAGATTACGGTCCATGGGCGCTTCACACAGGTCAAACTGGTTGGAGACAAACTGGTCAGTTCCACAGCTGTACTAACCATATGCAACGTGCAATGGCGCTTCATGGTTACTCTGTGAAGAAAATCGGTGACTACTCAACAGGTGCTGGTCAAACGATCATGCCTTACGTGCTAGGTTCTACTGAAGTTTACGCACAAGGTACATCTTGGGAACTTATCCTAGAAAACAGTGACAACATTGTTCTTTGGGGTAATGATCCAGTGAAAAACCTGCAAGTAGGTTGGACATGTGAAACGCACGAGTCGTTCGCATATCTAGAACAGCTGAAAGAAAAAGTCGCTAAGAAAGAGATCAACGTTGTTTCTGTTGACCCTGTTAAAAACAAAACAGGTCGCTTCTTAGAAAACGAGCAAATGTACATCAACCCACAAACTGATGTGGCGTTCATGCTTGGTGTTGCTCACGTTCTTTACAACGAAGACCTATACGATAAGAAGTTCATCGAAACTTACTGTCTAGGTTTTGAAGATTTCATCAAGTACGTTCAAGGTGAAACGAAAGATAAAGTTGAGAAGACGCCTGAGTGGGCTGCAGAAATCTGTGGCGCAAGCGCTGACTCAATCCGTGATTTCGCTAAAATGCTGGTTAACGGTCGTACACAGATTCTTGTTGGTTGGAGTATCCAGCGTCAAGAGCACGGTGAACAGCCTTACTGGATGTGTGCTGTTATCGCTGCAATGGTTGGTCAAATTGGTCTACCAGGCGGTGGTATTTCTTACGGTCACCACTATTCAGGTATCGGTGTATCTTCAACTGGTTTCGCTGCTCCGGGCTCTTTCCCGTTGAACATCGACCAAGGTCAATCACCTAAGCACACCAATACTGATTACAACGGTTACAGCCGTGTAATCCCGGTTGCACGTTGGGTTGATAGCTTGCTAGAACCTGGTAAGAAGATCAAAGCAAATGGTGGAACGGTAACACTGCCTGATATCAAGATGATGGTGTTCAGTGGTAACAACCCGTGGCATCACCACCAAGATCGCAACAAGATGCGTAAAGCATTCAAGAGCCTACAAACGGTAGTCGCTGTTGATTTCGCTTGGACTGCAACTTGCCGTCATTCTGATATCGTACTTCCAGCATGTACTCAGTGGGAACGTAATGATATCGATGGCTACGGTGCGTATTCTGGTCGTGGTTTGATTGCAATGCACAAGCTTGTTGATCCTCTGTTCCAGTCTAAGACAGACTTTGAAATCATGTCTAGCTTGACTAAACGTTGGGGTCGTTACGACGATTACACACGTGGTATGGATGAAATGCAGTGGGTTAAGTCATTATATGACAACTGCCGTGCAGCAAATGAAGGCACTATTGAGATGCCAGAGTTTGCTGAGTTCTGGGAAAAAGGTTTCCTAGACTTCGGTAAAGGTAAGCCTTGGACTCGTCACGCATCATTCCGTGAAGATCCAGAGATCAACGCGCTAGGTACACCTTCTGGTTTCATCGAAATTACAAGCCGTACTGTTGGTAATATGGGTTACGAGCACTGTCAAGAACACCCAATGTGGTTTGAAAAATCTGAACGTTCACATGGTGGTCCAGGTTCTGACAAACACCCGTACTGGCTACAGTCTTGTCACCCTGATAAGCGTCTTCACTCTCAGATGTGTGAATCTGAAGAGTGGCGTGCGACTTATGCGGTACAAGGGCGTGAGCCAATCTACATCAACCCAACTGATGCTAAGAAGAAAGGCATCAAAGATGGCGATGTAGTACGCGTTTTCAACGACCGTGGTCAACTACTAGCAGGTGCTGTTCTAATGGATAGCTATGCTCCTGGTGTTGTACGTATCGAAGAAGGTGCTTGGTACGGTCCAATGAACGAGAACGTGGGCGCGCTAGATACATACGGCGATCCAAACACACTAACTCAAGACATTCCATCTTCTGAGCTAGCTCAGGCGACATCAGCAAACACTTGTCTTGTTGATTTCGAGAAGTTCACTGGTAAGTTACCTCCAGTGACTTCATTCGGCGGCCCGATTGAAGTATCGTAGTTTGCTTATCAAGTAGTTTGTCAAACAATAGATAGATAAACCGCTCGCTATAGCGTTATTGAAGCCCGAGAACATCATTGTTCTCGGGCTTTTTGTTTGCGCTCTAGTTATCTTAAATCTATTGGAAAAGGTTTGAATGTTGAAGCCAGACAGAACGGTTTGGAATGGTGTCCTAGTTTGTGTTTGGTCTTCACCCATATAACGTTTCTATCAGAAAGTGTTAACCCACAGCTTTAACTCGCTACAAATAATAGTATAGCCAGTCCTATTTCTTTGTTTAATCTCCATCCTAAGCATCCTAAGCATCCTAAGCATCCTAAGCATCCTAAGCATCCTAAGCATCCTAAGCATCCTAGCTATAGCAAACGGAGATTAAGCTCCCTAACTACTTAGTTCTGTATCTTCCTCATGAGCGAGAATTAATTCAGAGTAATACGTTAGTAGGTACGATGTATTACCCATCAATATTGGTGAGATTTTATTCTATGGACGCTTGATAGAAATCGAGGACATCGCAATAAATAAACGCAACAAAGCTAAGGAGCTGGAGTGATTCACTTGGGTTATTATATGCCTGATAGAAATGAGATTTTGGAGAGTGATTGCCAATGTTTGTTTTTTATCCGCTTTTGTCAAAGCATCTAAAAATTAACATCTCTAGAAAATATATTTTTATTTTTTATTAGCGGAAAATACACAAAAATTTGAGATCTCTCTCACTCAAAGTATATCGAATGGTATTTTTTTTGTTCGAATTTTATGTTTTTTTATGTTTAAGGTTATTAATTGAGCTGGTTGTTTATGTTTTTTTATTTGTGTTGAGTGGTGTTTTTACCTAAATTCAGCCCCAGAAAAGCTTTGTTAACTCCCTCGCATAATAAATACTTATAGGTATAAAAATGAAAAAGACAGCAGTAGCGATCGCATTATCACTTGTAACGGGTTCAACTTTTGCAGCAGAAGCACTTACAGGTGAGCAATTCACTGTATCTGGTGAACTTGCAGCAGGTTTCTATTCAGACTCTAGCCGTACTGAAGACGAAGTTTACAACGGTGGTGTAACTGGTTTCGATATCTTCGCTGATTACGAAAACGGTAAGATTGTAGGTAAATTTGGCGGTGAGTTCGACGTTGAAGACGACTACGCAACAACAGATTCTACTTTCACTATCACTGATACTTGGGTTGGTTACAAAACAGGTTTTGGTATCGCTTCTGTAGGTTACGCAAACGACACTGCTCTAGACGCAGTTGATGGCGCAGCTGACCAAACAATTGAATTCCTATGGTCTCCTTCTGATGCTTCAGATGCACGTCAAGTTGTAAAATTTGAAGGCGAGAAAGAAGGCATCAAATACGGTATTTCTTACTTCGGTGACCGTAACTACGAATCTCTAGACGCTCAAAGTGGTTTCAACGGTTACGTTGGTTACGCAACTGAGACATTCTCTATCAATGCTGGTTACGAAGATAACGCTCAAAAAGAAGGCAGCACTGATAAACTATACCTAGTAAACGGTACTGTAACTGTTGGTGAAATCGGTCTAGGCGCTACTTTCGCTGAAGAAGAAGATTCTGCTGGTCTTAAAACTAAGCTAGTAAACGCTTCTGCTGGTTACTCTATGGCTGAACTATACCTAGCAATGGGTTACGTGAAAGTTGAAGATATTCGTGAAGCAATCAACGTTGGTGGTTCTTACGCTATTACTGAAAACTTCACAGCTCTAGTTGATATCGCATACCACATCTCTGATGAAGGTTACGTTACTGCAAACAAAGGCTGGGAAAAGGGTGACGTTGAGTCATTCGTTAAACTAGCTTACGCATTTTAATTAAAAGTTTATATTTATGGTCCGAATAGGACCATTTATCAGCAGGATGCTTAGACGTTAATCCACTGCCTTTTTGTGCCCTCCGGAGTTGGAGGGCCTTTTTCGTTTTGTACATTCGTAATTGCTATCGCTTAAAAAAGGGCAAAGCAGGGAGGTAAATTCTATAATTCAAAAAAGAACCAATAACCATAAGCAAACAGTAGAGCCGGAATGGCAGAATAGATTGTTGCCACAAGAGCAGCTTTAGGTGCCATTGCAATTGCAGGGAAGAGGGCATCCCCGTCATTTGAAATTGCATTACCTATTTGAGCTGATAGCGGTAACGCACCAGATAAATATAGACTTGTCACGAGTAATTGAGGTCCGCAACCAGGTAATAGCCCCATGAGTACACCTGCTAGAGGGAGTAGTAATCCCCAACTAGAAAATACAGCAGCAAAATCAATTTGAGCAATTTCCGCACCAAATTCGAAAATTAAGAAGGCAACTACAACCCAAGCGGTAACAAAGTTAGTATCTTGCGCCGTTTTTTGCATCGGGTGTGAGCTGACTGATTTTTCATCCTCACTTACTACAGAACGGTAGTCATCTATTTCCTTTGTCAGAGCCCATAAAGACATCGAAACGAGCAGTAATATTGCTCCACTCCACTCCATCGTCATTTCAGGCAAGGCAAACATCGAATTAACGTCAACTTGAAATGAGCCGAGCAGCGCCACAACCGCACCGGGAATAATTAATAAACCCCATAGCATGCCTTGAAGGTTAATTGCATTTCTTATTATGTTCTGTTTGCTTTCAGATTCATTATCTCCAGCGCAATGAGGGAACATTTTTTGAACGGTTTCATTTTCGTTATCGGGTCTTAAAAAATCATCTTTATGAAAAGCATTAATAATTAACCCAGAGACAGAACCAACAATAACTCCCATTGCTACCATTGCGAATCCAGTTTTAGGCTCACTCGCCAATAGAAGAAAAGCAGCGTCTCCCATGGTAGAAACTAAAACGGCCACAACTGAACCAAATCCTAGTCGCCCAGAAATAAATTGAGTGGTAACAACAATAGCACCTCCACAACCAGGCAATGCTCCCATTAAGGCTGAGAAAATGACTTGGTGAGAGCGTGTTTTGTATGCCATTCGGCTGAAAAGGTTATTGCTTGAGACGTGTTTACTTAGCAAGTGATATATAGCAAGCGTTAGTGCTACGTAGCATGATACTGCCCAAAATGCGTCGGAAAGCGTTGCGACAGTCAGTTCACGAGTGGCTGGCGCCACCATTAAAGCAAGTAAAAAAACGGGTAAAAGTACACGTTTAAAAGAAAAAGAAAACTGACTTTTATCCACAATATTGTTTGGAAGTTGGGAGACAAATTGGCTCATAAAATACAATCCTAAATGATAACTATTTACAACTATATACTAATGATAATAATTCTCAATTGTATTTAGGTTTTTTTTGTAATTGGTCACTCGAAGAGGGCTAACGAACAAATGATCATTGCAAAAAAATAAGGTAAAGTACTGCCCATATAAAAAAGCTCTTAAACAGAGCGGTACTTGATAGGTAATAGGAAGCAAAATGATTTTAGTTGTTGGTCATAAGAACCCAGATAGCGATAGTATTTGTAGTGCACTTGTTGCGACTGAGCTTTTACAAGCTCGTGGTCTAGAAGCAATGCCAATCCGTCAAGGTGAAATCAATCGTGAAACTCAGCACATTTTAGAAGTTGCAGATGCAGAATCTCCAGAACTTCGCACCTCTGTTGCTGGCGAAAAAATCTGGCTAGTAGACTACTCAGATCTAGCGCAAGCACCTGATGATGTTGCTGACGCTGAAATCTTAGGTATTGTTGACCACCACCGCCTTGGTGATGTAATGACAGTTAATCCAATGGAAGCGTGGATTTGGCCTGTTGGCTGTACTAACACTGTTCTTTTCAACATGTACAAAATTGAAGGTCATTCTATTTCTCAGAAGATTGCAAAGCTTATGATGTCTGCAATTCTATCTGACACGGTTGGCTTTGCTTCTCCAACATGTACTCAAAAAGATAAAGATGCAGTGGCTGAACTTGCTGAAATCGCAGGTGTGACAGACATTGATACTTTCATTAAAGATCTTTTGATTGCTAAAACGAATATTGAAGGTCTATCTGCTGCTGAACTAGTAGAGAAAGATTTAAAAGGTTACCCATTCAACGGTCGTGATGTGGTTGTTGGTCAAGTTGAACTTGCAACTCTTGAGCAAGTCGATGGCATGATTGAAGCGCTTGAAGCTGACTTAGAAGCTCGTTGTGAAAAAGACGGTCTAGCGTTTGCTGCAGTAATGCTAACGGACATCACAACCGCTCAAACTCGCCTGCTTTACAAAGGTGAGTGGGCAGAGATGCTAGTGAAGCATGAAGTAAACGGTCAGCTAATGATGGAAAATACTTTAAGCCGTAAGAAGCAAGGTTGGCCTTGGCTTCAAGGTGAACTTGCTTAAGTTTCACCAAGAACAAATATTAAAGCGCCTACTGGTTTCAGTGGGCGTTTTTATTTTAATCTATCTTTACTTGTTCGCTATCCTTGCTATAAGTGAATACAGAAAACAAGCCGCAGGAAAAATAAAATGACAAAACAGTTAGATGATAAGCAATTAGCTGATATCAACAAACTCGATGGTGAACAGCGTTTGAAATACTGTGTTAAAGAGATCGTTGCAAATCGTGAAGTTTGGATCTTAAAGGATGAGCATGGCTGTGTAATGCTGAATACTGAAGAGGAAGACTGCGTACCAGTGTGGCCTAACCAAGAATTTGCAGAGCAATGGGCTACTGGCGAGTGGGCTGATTGTACTGCGGAGTCTATCGGATTAAATAAATGGCATAGTCGCTGGACAGTAGGTTTAGAAGACGACGAACTGGCTATCGTGGTTTTCCCAAATCAGAATGAAGAAGGTGTGATTCTTTTCCCAGATGAATTCGACTTTGAATTAAAGAAACAAGCTTCTAAGCGTTAAATAAACAAGTAAACGTTACTTGAAAATCAGTATCCCACAAGTTGATATAAAGGGGCTTGTGTGGATACTTTAGACGCATTTTTTAATACACCTTCATCTTTATAGCGCTTTAAAATTCTTTGAACTGCTGGCTTTAACTGCGTTTTAGTTAACCCTACCTTTAACTCCGGTTCATATAGCAATTTGAGTAAAATGACATCAAGCGGTGATAGTAGATCATTGGGTGTTTGGTCATTGAAAATTGAAGGGTAGGCGAGTTCTGAGTCATTCGGTAGCCCGAGCACTTGGGTTATTTCTTCTACTATACATGCGACAAGTTTTCCTCTCTCCCGTGCTAGATCGACCGGTATCGCAATCCCTGCCTTGATAATCTCATTTTTGTGATTCATTTGATAACCCGCTGTGCAAATTGCGGTGTTTAAGTGATCGGTAGATTTAATGCCTATTGCGCTTTTTGCGTCTTGATGCCAAGTTGATTCTGAAGTGAAAATCCACTTGATGTTGGCTTCAGACTTTTGATTTACGAGAGTGATGCTCAAACCAGTAATGCTTGAAAGGTGGGCTAGATGAAGTTCCACTAACTCTTGATGAAGTTCTTGATCTTTAACCTTGTGTTGAATCCAAATTTTTAATGGGCGATTCCACTTGGACAGCGATTTCTGCCCTTTTGAATATTCATTTTTTAATGCAACTTCATAAAAGGCAGTTTCGACAAATTTAGGGCCGAGCCAAGTTAGCCCTGTCGCCAAGCTTGAAAAGGACAAAGCGGATAACAATAAAGTCAGCATGAATAAAATCTGATTCATCGAAGTACTGATAACTTAGTCGGTTTTATTATGTTAGCTGGATTCAAACCTAATACTCCGGGAGAGAATTGAAGCGAAAAGGATCGCTTCATTCATTACACTATCATTGTCTTACTTGTTTTATTTACACTTGGATAAGTGGCTCGGAGCTTTGAAAAAGTGGCTTTCTACTAATCTTTGTGTAATTTGATGAGACGGATCTGTGAGTACTTGCTGCGTATTACCTGACTCAACAACATTACCTTCGTGCATAACCATGATCTTATCGGTGATGTGTTTTACTACACCAATATGTTGAGAAACGTAAACAAATGACACGCCCATCTCTTCTTGAAGCTCAAGAAAGAGGTTGATGATTTGAGAGCGCATCGCCATATCAAGCCCGTTAAGTGCTTCATCTGCGACTATTATAGACGGCTGCAAGATTAAAGCTCTAGCAAGGCACACCCTCTGCTTTTGACCTGTCGCAAGCATCTGAGGGTAAAAATACGCATGCTCAGGAAGCAAGCCAACTCGCAAAAGCGTGTCTTTTACTCGTCTCATCCGAGCTTCAGGTGTCATGTTAGTGTTTCGTTTTAATGGCCCCTCAAGGATTCGACCGATTTGGATTCTTGGGTTTAAAGACGTATTCGGGTCTTGGAAGATCATTCGAATGAGCTTACAACGAGTAGAATAATCTTTGTGTTCTAATTTCTCACCATTAACTCTTATTTCACCGGATGTCGGTTCCACCATCCCAGAAAGCATGCGTGCTAAAGTAGATTTTCCCGATCCATTTTGCCCAATAAACCCGATGGTTTGTCCCGCCTCTAAAGTGAAGCTGACAGGTTTTACGGCATGTTGGATCTTTTTACGGAAAAGCCCAGAGCGTGTTGTAAAGTCTTTAGCTAACCCGTTGACTTCTAGTAGTGCACTCATGATTTCTTTTTCTTCTCCATATTCAAAGGGAAGTGACAGCTAAACTTGTGATTTTTAATCCGTTTCGTATAAGGGATCTCTACGCATTGTCTTTGTGCATATGGGCAGCGAGGACCTAGCCGGCATCCAATAGGCAAATGTTGCAGCGGAGGAATCGAGCCTGGTAAAGATTGGAGCTTTTCTTTATGAGGAATCCAGTCACTAAAATCAGGCATCGCTTTTAGCAAAGCAACCGTATAAGGGTGCTTAGGAACAGAGAGAATTTTTGCGGTATCGGCAGACTCAACAGATTGACCACAATACATCACTGTAATTCGGTTTGCCCATTGGGTAATGGTTGTTAAATCATGTCCGATCAAAACAATCGTAGTGTTGTTTACTTGATTCATTCGACTCAAAAGGCGCAATATTTGTGACTGTGTAATAGGGTCTAAGTCATTCGTTGGTTCGTCAGCAATAAGTATCTTAGGTTTGGCCGCAATAGCCATCGCAATCATGACTTTTTGGCACTCTCCATCTGTTAGCTCATAAGAGTAACTATCCATTAGGCGGGAGTGATCTTTTATCCCAACTTTATGCAGCAAACCAATGGCTTGTTTCTTGCGCCATTTAAAACGCTCCCACCACTTCCCATCGAAAGAGCGCGACGGGATAGCTTCAATAAGCTGGCGGCCAACTTTTTCTGATGGGTCAAGACAAGTTGATGGCTCTTGGAAAATCATGGCAATATCACGAGCAATGACTCGGCGTCTTTCTTTCGGCGTAAGCTGCAATAAATCTATGCTGCCGAGGCGCATTCTATCGGCCGTCACCTTCCAGTTTTCTTTGCAAACGCCCACAATCGCTTTAGCAACTAAACTTTTTCCTGAGCCCGACTCTCCTACTAAACCCCTGATCTCACCTTCATTGAGAGTGATGCTCATACGATCAACTGCTTTTACTAGCCCTTGAGGGGTTTCAATTTCAATGGTTAGGTGTCGGATATCCAGTAATGGCATTATTCGATTCCCGCGTTGAGGGCTTGGCGCACGCCTTCACCAACCAAGTTGATAACAATAACTGTAAACATAATGGCTAATCCGGGCAAAGTAACGGTCCATGGCGCTAAGTAAATCAATTCTACTGAGTCTCCAAGAATAGAGCCCCATTCAGTGCTCGGAGCCTGTGCACCTAGGCCTAAAAAGCCCAGAGCTGTGATATCCAAAATCGCAACTGAAAGTGCCAGTGTCACTTCCAAAGCTACGACTGTAAGTATATTAGGTAAGATGGAATTCCAAAGTAGGTAGAAGTCGTTTGCCCCGTCCAGCCTTGAGGCAAGGATATAATCTTTCTCTACTTCAGTATGAACCGCAATATAAACAGAGCGAATAAACCTTGGTATTAAAGCCAAACAAATCGCGAGCAAAATATTAAATTCCCCAAACCCCAGAAAAGCAACGAAAATAATGGCTAGGAGGAGAGATGGAATGGACATTACAGTATCAAGAAGGTGATTGAGGGTGCTTGAAAGTAGCCCGCGAGTCATCCCCGCGAGTACGCCAATTAAACAACCAATCACAGCCGCTATAGTTGTTATGATGACGGCTGCACCAAAAGTCAGCTGAGAACCAATAATTAAACGGGATAAGATATCTCGCCCAAGATCGTCTGTTCCTAAGAAATACTCAACAGTGCCTGCTGGGTCCCAAGACGGTGGGATCAATAAATGACCAGTCTGCTCTTGAGCATCATGAGGGGCAAGCCAAGGAGAAGTAACTGTAATTATGACGATAAAAGCTAAACACCATAGCCCAAACATCGCTAAGTTATTACCTCGAAAACTGCGCCAAAACCGTTCATATTGGGTAGGAATTTGTTCTTCCTGGTAAACATTATTTGTTAGCATACCATTCCTTCCTTACCAGAGGATTAATCGCCGCACCCAACAAATCAGATAGAATATTAGCAGTGAGTACAAGTGTCGCCACAACCATTACTCCAGCTTGAATTGAGACATAATCTTGATTGGATAAAGCATCCAGCAACCATCTGCCTATACCAGGCCAGTTAAAAATCGATTCAGTGATTATGGCTAAAGTGAGCATACTGGAAAGCTGGACCCCAACCTTTGGGATAATAGGGGGTATAGCATTTCTTAATACGTGTTGAGTAACAATTTCTCGTGTTGACAAACCTTTAATTCGAGCCGCTCGGATGTAGTTTTCCGTCATGACTTCTGCAACGGAACTTCTCATTAACCTGATCACTTGAGTAGTAGGCGCTAGGGCGAGAACTAAGCAAGGTAACACCATATGTTGGATAACACTTTCTAACGCATGCGCGCGATACTTACCTTCAGAAAAGAAAGCGTCAATAATGGCAAAACCAGTAACGTGCTGAATTTCGTAGAGAAGGTCATAGCGACCTCCAACAGGAAATACTTCAAAGTTTAGGGAAAATATCATGATCATCAATAAAGCGACCCAAAAAATAGGGGCAGAATAGCCTGACATTGATGTGAATGAGATTATCGTATCAATGAACTTACCTTGTCTCATACCTGCAATGGTTCCAAAAGGGATACCAAATGATAGGGCGAGAACAAATGCAAAAAAGCACAGCTCTAATGTGGCTGGAAAGACAATGGCAAGCTCATCAATAATAGGCACACCATGTTTACTGATACCGAAGTTTAATGTCGATAGCTCACTGATGTAGTTAATCCAAC
Organism: Vibrio sp. 99-70-13A1; assembly: GCF_013114625.1. Classification (GTDB taxonomy): domain Bacteria; phylum Pseudomonadota; class Gammaproteobacteria; order Enterobacterales; family Vibrionaceae; genus Vibrio. The sequence goes on along the minus strand of NZ_VTXD01000025.1, from coordinate 36,002 downwards.
CCGGCCAAAAGTCTTGAATTGCCCATGGGGAAGTCTGGTCTAAACGCAGTAAAGAAAAGCCAACCAAAGTGAGCATAGCGAGTGTAATAAAGAAGAGGTTGATTCGTCTTAATGTATACCAAAACATTATTTCGGCTCCCGAACAACTTGATCAAAAGGTTGAGAATTAAATGGGCTTTGTTTAAAGCCGCTTAGCGAAGTGTCGTGAACCCGAAATTGAACGCCATGCGCCAATGGAATTACAGGGAACTCCTCATTCAATATATTTTGTGCTTGGTGATACAAATTCACGCGATGCCTTTGTTGATTGATCTCCAATGCGAGGTCGAGCAGAAAGTCAAAATCCGAGTTACACCACATCGCAACATTTAGACCAGCTCTGTCAGAACTGCATGAAAGCAGTGGGCGTAAAAAGTTGTCAGGATCTCCAGTATTACCAATCCAGCCCGTTAACAATAGATCGGTTGAGGATATTGAGGACAATTGAGTACGATCAAAACGGTCATCAGTAAACAGCTTCAATTCAACCCCTATGTCGGCTAAATTTGCCTGAATCAACTCGGCCGTTTTACGTGGGCTAGGGTTATAAGCTCTAGGTTCCAAAGGGACCCACATGGTCAGTTTTAGCCCTTGTTCTACACCCGCTTCTCTTAATAAAGCAATGGCATAATTACGGTCGTAACGAACATGCACGCTGTCTTTAGGGTAAGCCCATGAAGTAGGGGGAAGTAAGGTGTAGGCTTTCGTTCCTGTGCCGTAATAGACTGAATCCAGAATATTTTGACGATTGATTGCAAGGTTTAGAGCCTTTCTAACTCTAGAATCATTAAGAGCGGGGTGCACTGTATTTAAGGCGATGAAAGAAACATTAACCGCAGGTGTTGCGCTTATTTTAAGCTCTTCTCTCGCTTGAATAATCGGAATTTGACTCGAAATTGGTGAATTTAGTACGTCACATTCGTTACGCAGTAATTTTGCTAATGTGCCAGTCCCACGTTGTGAAGTATCAAAGACAACTTGGTCCATTTTGACTTCATTCTTCCAATATTTATCGTGCTTTTTAAGCCTGACGAGGTCATTAATTTGATATTCGCTTAAGTAAAATGGTCCAGTCCCTACAGGGAACGCATCTATTTGACCTTTTTCATCTTTGAGCTCAAGTTGGGTCGCATATTCTTTTGAGTGAATGACCGCGTAGCTTGTCGCAATATTATTTAAAAATGAGTTATTTGGATGGCTAAGGGTGAACTTGACCGTCAAATCATTAATAGCTGATACATCAACTAATGAATTTTGGAAATCAATGCCGGCAAACCAAGGGTATAGACCGCCACCGACATAATGATAAGGGTGAGAAGTGTCGAAAATTCGCTCAAAGCTGAACACGACATCTTGAGCGTTCAAAGTTCTTGTCGGTGTGAACCACTCAGTTGTTTGAAACTCAACATTCGGTCTTAAATGAAAGGTATATTCCGTACCAGATTTGTTCACTTCCCAGTGTGTTGCTAAGTTTGCGGTAGGTCGGTATGTACCAGAGTCTAACTGCAAAAGCGTATCGAATATTTGAGGGCTGAGCGACTCAGAAGTAATACCACTATCTACTAACTGGGGATTGAAGGTGCTTGGGTTGCCTTGTCCGCAATAGACAAAACCTTTTTCACGGATCTTCTCGTGGTCCACCTCTTTTCCGCAGCCCGCTAAAAGACCAAACGTACAAAGACCGAACACTAATCTGGATAATACTTTCATAGAAAGAAATACTTTTTGAAACGAAGCTTATTAGATGCCTCAAGAGCCGGACAATTTATCATTTTATTTATTTCGCTCCAAATGATTATCTAGTTATACCTACGATTTGTCGCCAGTTTGTCCAACAATGGCATATTTTCTTACCATGCCTCTAAGTTGGTGATAGCTGAGCCCTAATAATTCAGCAGCATCTTTCTGATTATATTTACTTTGTTCTAAAGCTTGTGTGAGCAGATGAACATCTTGCTGCTCTTGCCACGCTTTGTAATTCAGTGGAAATGAAAAACTATTGTCTAATGAAGTATGGCTGTTGGCAGCATTATTGTCAGGATTTTGTGAAAGGGGATTCACGTGGTCAGAACCCTTGGCTTTTTGTTCCCAAGGTTGTTGAAATGGGTCGAAAACTAATGATTCGATTGGGTAATCGGATTTTCCATTTTGATATATCGCTCGCTCAACCACATTTTTTAATTCTCGGACATTCCCTGGCCATTCGTAATCAAGCAATGATTGTAAAGCGTCATCTGAAAAACCAATGAATAAATCCAGTTGTAGTTCGCGGCACATTCTAATCGCGTAATGTTCTGCAAGTAAGAGGATGTCTTCTTTTCTTTCTCTAAGTGGTGGAATGGAAATGACATCAAAGGCGAGCCTATCGAGTAAATCTGCTCGAAATTCGCCTTTTTGAGCAAGTTGAGGTAAGTCAGCGTTGGTTGCACATACAAGGCGAACATTAGCATTTAATATTTTTTGCCCGCCAACACGTTCATATTGACCATATTCTATGACTCTAAGCAGCTTCTCTTGCACTGACAGCGGTGCTGTCGCGAGCTCATCTAAAAATAAAGTGCCACCTTCTGCTCTTTCAAAACGCCCTTGGTGACGACCTTTAGACCCTGTGAATGAGCCTGATTCATGTCCAAATAGTTCCGAGTCAATCAATCCTTCACTTAACGTTGAGCAGTTTAAGGTGACTAAAGGTTGATCCCAACGCTTTGAAAGGTAATGTAGACGTTGTGCAATTAACTCTTTACCCGTCCCTCTTTCACCTATGATAAGTACGGGCCTTTCAATCGGGGCAAGTTGTGAAACTTTATCTAGAACAGAAAGGAAAGTAGGTGATTCGCCAATAAGATTCTGCTGCATAGTGTGACCTTTCAATTGAAAATATGTGGGTTTAAAACCTTGGAAGTGCTAATCGTGGCTAAGGTGCTACTCATTAATTCAAGTTGGTTAAAAAAACCAAAAATTGGTTTATTTCATCATAGCATGATTGTTTAAAAAGAGCTGGTAAGTTTATCTTATTGAAAAATAACAAATTTAAACTTGGCACGCGAATTGATACTAGATAGTAGCTAAACAAGTTTCTGAAACACTGATTTAAGCTTAACAATAGCTAGAGTGTTTTAACCAGCGGTCAATTATTTTAAGGAGAACCCCATGGGTATTTTTTCTCGTTTCGCAGACATTGTTAACTCAAACATCAGTGCTTTACTTGATAAAGCTGAAGACCCTGAAAAGATGATTCGTCTCATCATTCAGGAAATGGAAGATACCTTAGTGGAAGTTCGCACTAACTCCGCAAAAGCCATTGCCGATAAAAAAGAATTGGCTCGAAGAGTGGATGGTATGGATTCTCAAATTGCTGAATGGGCTCAAAAAGCGACATTAGCCTTGACCAGAAATAGAGAAGATCTTGCAAGAGCGGCTCTGATTGAAAAGAAAAAGTTAGAAGATTTAATAAAAGGGCTGCACACGGAACAAACGTTAGTTGAAGAAACTATCGAAAAGTTAACCGGTGAAATCGGCAAGCTGGAAACAAAAATCGCAGAAACGCGAGCGAAACAACAAGCGTTAGCTATTCGCAATCAAGCGGCAACTAACCGACGCGATGTGCAGAAGCACTTACATTCAAGTCGTTCACATGAAGCGATGGCAAAGTTTGAACAGTACTCTCGTAAAGTTGATGAGCTTGAAGCAGAAGCTGATGTGTATGCCAAAACAGGCAATGCTAAATCACTTGATCAAGAATTTGCAGAATTACAAGCACAAGATTCAATTGAGCAAGAGCTAGAAAAACTGAAGCAGCAAGTTGAAAACCGCGACAAATAACTGAGGAGCTTTATATGTCAACATTTCTGATTGCCGGACCGCTGATCGTATTTTTGATATTTGTCGCTCCGCTGTGGTTGTTTTTACACTATCGCAGTAAGCGCAAATCTGGAAACGGTCTATCAACTGAGGATCTAGAGCGTCTAAATATATTGTCTGAGCGCGCAGAAGCGATGCAAGATAGGGTAAAAACGCTTGAGAAAATTCTAGATGCGGAGTCCCCAAGCTGGAGACGAAATTATGAGTAGAGACTTATATCGAGATCCGATAAATGGGAAGCTTTCAGGTGTTTGTGCTGGTATGGCTAATTACTTTGGACTTGAAGTGTGGTTGGTAAGGATACTAGTGATATCAGCGGCGCTTTTAGGTGGAAGTTTTTTAGTTATTCTCGCGTATGTAGCTATGACGTTCATGCTAGAGAAGCAACCCACGCAATATGTGAATGAACTTAAAGCGAAACAAGATCACAAATTGAAAAGCAAGCCGTGGGAACAAGGTCAGTCTGCTGAGTCGTTACTCATGACTTTAGAAGGCGATTTTGATCACCTTGAGCAGACGGTAAGAAACATGGAAGCTTATGTGACTTCAGATGCATTTAAGGTGAATCGAGAATTCAAAAATATGTAATTTCTATGTTGGTTAATACGAAAATAACGGTTTGGGTAAATATTATCCAAGCCGTTATTTTTTTTGACAATTTTTAGGGTAAATCAGTCTATTAACTGGTAAGTTTCAAATGATTAATCTATGTTAAATAATATTTCTAGATATGGATGATCGCCAATGTATAAAGCCTCCCTAGTCCTTTTGATGACCATAATCGGGTTATCTGGGTGTGGTAAGGAGCTTCCCCCTGTTCCCGAACCTGAATCTCGCCCTGCAAAACTATTCACTGTCTCTGTTGGTAACAACAACTTTGAACGAGACTTTCCCGCGACAACAGAAGCTGGTGATAAAGCAGTATTAGCTTTTCGTGTGCCTGGTTTACTTGAGAGTATTGACGTAACTGCGGGTCAAGCTGTATCTAAGGGCGATGTTTTAGCTGCGTTAAACCCTGATGAGTATCAGTTGCTTGAAAAACAAGCGCGTGCAAATTTCAAATTGGCTGATGTTCAATATCAGCGTTCCAAAAAACTCCGTAAAGATCGTGTCGTATCAGAACAAGATTTTGATCAAGCCAAAGCAAATCATAATTCTGCCCGAGCAGTTCTCGAACAAGCGAAAGCTAACTTGCGTTATACGCGCCTTGTCGCGCCTTATGATGGTACCGTATCTTTAATTCCTGCTGAAAACCACGAATACATCAGCGCCAAGAGCGGTGTAATGAATATTCAAACGAATCAAATTCTAAAAGTTGTTTTTCTTCTACCTGACCAACTATTAAATCGCTTTTCGACAGGTGTTGAAACAACCGCAACAATGGTATTTGACGCCTTTCCGCAGAATAGTTATCCGCTCACTTTCCAAGAAGTGGATACTGAAGCGGATCCAAAAACAGGTTCATATAAAGTCACCATGGTGATGGAACGCCCAACGGATGTGGGTATTCTGCCGGGTATGTCTGGCAATGTGACAGTCGTTGCTGAAAAACAATCGGCTACACGTATCCCTAAAACTGCCATCGTGAATGCAAATGGCAAAACGTCTGTTTGGCGAGTAGGCAGTGAAGGCATTGTTGAAAAAGCGAGTGTGACTTTGGATGAGCAACACCATATTTTATCTGGTTTGAATGATGGCGATAGAATCATTACTTCAGGTGTAAGTGGCATTGAGGCGGGTATTAAAGTTCGCGAGTGGGTTAAGGAAAGGGGGCTATAATATGAAGCATTTTAAAACGATCGCATGTTTATCTAGCCTTGCTTTATTGAGTGCGTGCAGTGATAACAGTACAGAATCTGTGGTTGTCACTCCAAAAGTGAAAGTGATAGAAATCCAAAAGTCAGACACGCATGATAAATTGTATTTCCCGGCGGTTGCGAATGCGGCTGAAAAATCACACCTTAGTTTCCGAGTGTCAGGTGAGATTAACAAACTGACGATTAAAGAAGGGGCAAGAGTTAACCAAGGCGACATTCTTGCTGAACTTGACCCAACTGACTATAAGTTGGACGTTGATAACGCTCGCGCTCGATTCACTGTAATTGATAGTCAATATAGGCGTTCAAGCCCACTGGTTAAAAAAGGTTTATTAGCTAAATCTCAATTCGATGAAATTGCGGCACAACGTCAAATTGCATTTTCGGAATTAGAGCTAGCGAAACTGCGTTTATCATTTACTAAACTTCGCGCGCCAGTCGATGGAATCATTTCTCGAGTTAGTGTTGATCAGTTTGAAAATATACAAGTCGGTCAGCAAATTGTGAATATTCACAGCGTCGAAGATGTTGAAGTGGTTATCCAATTACCCGACCAAATTTATGTTAACCAACCTAGCCAAGCGACGACTGCAAAAGTAGATGCGTTAGTTCGTGTGCCAAGTGGAAATGAATATAAAGCGACGGTTAAAGAGTTCACCACGGAACCCGATCCCGCGACAGGAACATTCACCGTTACTTTGTCACTTCCAATGCCCGATACAGAATACATCCTTGATGGTATGGCGGTAGAAGTGACTTCAAGTGGTCGTAACATGGGGCTAAAGTTAAACCTTGGAGTCCTCATTCCTATTGAAGCTATTTTTAATGGCGATGGCGATGCCTTGGATAGAAAGCAATCGTATGTCTGGGTGGTTAATGAAGATAATACCGTTTCCAAGCAACACGTTGAGATAGGGAAAGCGAATCAAACAACGTTGCAGGTTATTAGTGGGTTAGAACTCGGGCAAGATATTGTTACTGCAGGTCTATCAAGATTAAGAGACGGAATGACAGTGGAAGTATTGTCTCAGGAGACGGGTAATGAGTGATATTAATAATAAGCCTCAAACAGACGATGAAATTACCGGTGTTGCGGCCTACTTCATTCGTAATAAAGTTATTAGTTGGATGCTCGCACTGATCTTTTTAATTGGTGGTGTTTCTGCATTTTTCGGATTGGGACGTTTAGAAGACCCAGCCTTTACGATCAAAGATGCCATGGTGGTGACCTCTTACCCTGGTGCAACTCCTCAGCAAGTTGAAGAAGAGGTGACTTATCCATTAGAGAAGGCGATTCAGCAATTAACTTATGTTGATGAAGTGAACTCTATTTCCAGCCGTGGCTTGTCCCAAATAACGGTGACAATGAAAAACAACTATGGTCCTGACGATTTACCTCAAATTTGGGATGAACTGCGTCGTAAAGTTAACGATTTGGATGGGCAACTGCCCCCAGGCGTGAATACGCCTCAGGTCATTGATGACTTTGGTGATGTGTACGGGATTTTGTTAGCGGTTACTGGTGAAGGGTACAGTTATAAAGAGCTACTTGATTATATTGACTACCTAAGGCGTGAACTTGAATTGGTTGATGGTGTCAGTAAAGTTTCAGTATCTGGTCAGCAACAAGAGCAAGTGTTCATTGAAATATCGATGAAACGCATCAGTTCGCTCGGCTTGTCACCTTCAACAGTATTCAATTTATTATCCACTCAAAATGTTGTATCTGATGCTGGTGCGGTGCGAATCGGTGATGAGTTTATTCGGATCCATCCCACTGGTGAATTTAAAAATGTTGAACAGTTAGGTGACTTGATCCTGACAGAAGGTGGCGCACAAGGTCTGATTTATTTGAAAGATGTTGCTGACGTCACCAGAGGTTATGTCGAAGTACCAAGTAATATCATCGGCTATAACGGTAAGCTAGCGCTTAACCTTGGTGTATCTTTTGCCCAAGGTGTAAACGTTGTCGCGGTTGGTGAAATGTTTGATCGGCGCTTAGCTGAGCTTAAATTCCAACAACCAATCGGTATCGATATTGCTGAGGTTTATAATCAACCGAAAGAAGTAGACAAGTCAGTTAGTGGCTTTGTTGTCAGCCTTGGTCAGGCGGTTGCAATCGTAATCATTGTACTCTTGTTCTTCATGGGGCTTCGTTCAGGTCTGTTAATTGGTCTGATACTTTTATTGACCGTATTTGGCACCTTTATCTTCATGCAATACTTCAAAATCGACCTTCAACGAATTTCGTTAGGGGCGCTGGTTATTGCGTTAGGTATGTTGGTGGATAACGCCATAGTGGTGGTCGAAGGGATATTAATAGGGACACAAAAAGGTAGGACACGCTTACAAGCGGCTACAGATATTGTTACCCAAACCAAATGGCCATTACTTGGGGCTACTGTCATTGCGGTAACGGCTTTCGCGCCAATTGGTTTGTCGCAAGATGCGACAGGTGAATATTGTGGAACATTATTTACTGTATTACTTATCTCATTGATGCTTAGCTGGTTTACTGCGATCTCAATCACGCCATTCTTTGCCAATATGTTCTTTAAAGGGCAAAAAATTGCGGGTGACGGTGAAGATAATGACCCATATAAAGGCATGGTTTTCGTTGTTTACAAAAACTTCCTAGAGTTTTGTATGAAGCGAGCTTGGTTAACCGTGATTGTATTAATTGTCGGTTTAGCTGTTAGCTTGTATGGCTTCATGTTTGTTAAACAAGCGTTCTTCCCATCTTCGACTACACCTATGTTTCAGGTAGATGTGTGGATGCCAGAAGGCACCGATATCAGAGCAACCAATACAAAGCTGAAAGTTTTGGAAGGTTGGTTATCAGAGCAAGATGAAGTTGACCACATCACTACAACCGCAGGTAAAGGCTTACAGCGTTTCATGCTTACCTATGCCCCTGAAAAAAGTTACGCTGGTTATGGTGAAATTACAGTTCGAGTGAAAGATTACGCAGTGCTTGATCAGTTAATGATTCGCTTCCGTGAACACGTAAATGCACAATTCCCAGAGATTAATTACAAACTTAAGAAAATTGAGTTAGGTCCAGGTGGTGGTGCAAAAATTGAAGCGAGAATTGTAGGTTCAGATCCAACAATATTACGTTCTTTAGCATCACAAGTGATGGATATTATGTACGCTGATGCAGGTGCATATAATGTACGCCATGACTGGCGTGAAAGAACCAAAGTATTGGAGCCACAATTCAATGAAAGCCAAGCTCGTCGTTACGGTATTAGTAAATCCGATGTAGATGAGTTTCTTGCGATGTCCTTTTCGGGTAAATCTGTGGGTGTATACCGTGATGGTACGACGCTGATGCCAATTGTGGCGCGTTTACCTGAAGATGAGCGAATTGATATTCGAAATATCGAAGGGATGAAAATTTGGAGCCCGGCATTAAGCGAATACATTCCATTGCAGCAAGTGACTTTAGGTTACGAGCTTATTTGGGAAGACCCATTGATTGTTCGTAAGAACAGAAAACGTATGCTAACGGTAATGGCAGATCCTGACTTGTTGGGTGAAGAAACTGCCTCAACGCTTCAAAAGCGCTTACAGCCGCAAATTGAAGCAATTGAAATGCCTTCTGGTTACTCGTTAGAGTGGGGCGGTGAGTATGAATCATCTCGTGATGCACAAGCGTCGTTGTTTACGACAATGCCACTTGGCTACTTATTCATGTTCTTGATTACAGTCTTCCTATTTAACTCCGTTAAAGAGCCATTGATTGTCTGGCTAACGGTGCCATTAGCAATAATAGGGGTAACCACAGGGCTGTTAGCCTTAGATACACCGTTTGGCTTTATGGCTCTACTTGGGTTCCTAAGTTTGTCGGGTATGCTGCTTAAAAACGGGATTGTATTACTGGATCAAATTGAAATTGAGATGAAATCTGGTAAAGACCCTTATATCGCCGTTGTTGATGCCGCTCTGAGCCGTGTACGCCCAGTTTGTATGGCGGCAATTACAACAATCTTAGGTATGATTCCGCTACTGCCTGATATTTTCTTTAAACCAATGGCTGTAACTATCATGTTTGGTCTTGGTTTTGCCACAGTGTTAACGTTAATTGTTGTGCCGGTCTTGTACCGAATATTCCACAATATTAAAGTTGCATAAATAGATAACGGAATGCCCCGATTCAGGGGCATTTTTATGGATATTGTATGAGCTTATTAAACGAAGAATTTAACACTGAGCAGAAAAGTGGGCATCAAACATGTGCTTGGGCTTTGAAACATGAATTAGAGCGTGATTACCACGATAAAGAATGGGGTATTCCTGTTTATGATGACCAAGTGCTTTTTGAATTTATCACTCTTGAAGGTGCTCAGGCAGGACTAAGCTGGATCACTATTTTGAAAAAGCGTGAAGGTTATAGAGCTGCATTTGAAAATTATGATTTACAAAAACTTGCTAGGCTAAATGAAGAGGAAGTACCGCGTATTATCGAAAGCTTTGATGTTGTTAAACATAAAGGGAAAATTGCATCCGTTTACAATAATGCTCGTGCTGCTATTGAGTTACAAAAGGAGTTTGGTTCGCTATCTAATGCTTTATGGCAGTTTGTAGATGGAAAGCCGATAATTAACCAATGGGAAGATATGAGTCAGGTTCCTGCTTCAACTGATGAATCAAAACAAATGAGTAAGTTTCTGAAAAAGCGAGGCTTCAAATTTGTTGGAGAGACGATTTGTTATGCTTTCATGCAAGCAATGGGCATGGTAAATGATCACATGGTAGATTGCCCTAAAAGGTAAACATCGTGCTTTGCTAAGCTATAAAGCTATAAAGCTATAAAGCTATAAAGCTATAAAGCTATTAAGAAAGCCGCGGGTTTGTTTACCGCGGCTTTTTAGTAATTTAATCTCAAAAACTAATTCATTAGAATTCAGTCTTTCAAAAATCTAGCTGGCGTTTGATTCACGTTCAAGTACTAGCGCATTATGCCTTTCTAATCCGCGTTCTAAATCCGCAATAAGGTCATTAACATCTTCTAGACCAATATGAACACGTATTAAAGTACCTTCAAATTGTGGGTGTGCCACAGTTCTTAAACTATCAAAGCTTTTAGGTTCATTAGCAAGTATCAAGCTTTCAAAACCGCCCCATGAATAACCCATACTGAAATGTTTCATACCATCTAATAGTGCAGTAGTTGCTCTTGGGTAAGAGGATTTTAATACAAATGAAAATAAGCCGTTACCGCCTGTAAAGTCACGATTGAAAAACTCATGCCCAGGACACGTTTCAAGGGCAGGGTGACGAACATGGTCGACTTCGGGTCTATCTTGTAGCCATTTCGCGACTTTAAGGCTGCTTTCTGCATGTTGACGTAATCTTACATCAAGAGTGCGAATACCTCGTAAACCAAGGTAAGCGTCATCTGGCGAAACACATTGACCCATTAGGTAGCTTTGCTCTCTTAGCTGTTCCCAACATTTTTCATTAGCAACGGCAGTACCTAACATGACATCAGAGTGACCGACGATGTATTTGGTTGCCGCTTGAATAGAGATATCAACGCCAAACTCAAAAGGAGAGAAGTTCACGCCAGCAGCCCAAGTATTATCAAGCATAACAACAATGTCAGTTTCGTGAGCAATACGAGCCAAAGTCGGGATATCTTGCACTTCCATGGTTACAGAACCAGGAGATTCAGTGAACAAAACCGTAGTGTTTTCCTTAATAAGATCACGAATACCTGCCCCAATAGTTGGAGCGTAATAGGTCGTTTCTACGTCCATTTTTTTAAGCATCGTATCGCAGAAGTCACGTGTTGGTTCATAACACGTGTCAACCATCAAAATATGGTCGCCTGTTTTTACAAAAGATAAAATAGCATTTGAAATAGCAGCTGTGCCACATGGGTAAAGTGCACATCCTACACCGCCTTCGACTTCAACCATTGCATCTTGGAAAGCAAAGTGAGTATTGGTACCACGACGTCCGTAGAAAAGGGTTTTGTTAGCACGGTTGACGGTTGCTTTATGCTTTTCTTCAACAGTATTAAACACAACTGTCGAAGCACGTTGAACAGGCGGGTTAACCACGCCATTCGTCCATTTTTTATCGCGACCGGCAGTTATGAGTTTGGTTGTCTTACTTTCAGACATGCTATGAATTCCTTATCAATCAGTTATGGTCTATTTAAAGCATGTAGGGAGGCGTGAATGCAATAGCTAGTAATGACTTTTTCCTATTTAGAACGAAATTTAAGTTCAACACATCAAAAACGATGGTTTAAAGGTGGCAGCCAGTGCTGCGGGTCAAATAGCTAGAGTAGCGGGTTAAATAGGTAGAATAGCCGTTCAAAAAATCGCGCGGGTAAACCTCGTTTATTCCAAGTGTCTAATTCCACGGAATACGAGTTATCTATATAAGACTGTTGGAGTTGAGACAGCTCACTCGTGAATTTAACGTCATCAACTGCGAGCGTCACTTCAAAATTAAGCCACAAGCTACGCATATCAATATTGACTGTACCGACTAAACAAAACTCTTCATCAATGACTACCGATTTTGTATGAAGCAATCCGCCATGAAACTCATAAATCTTCACTCCCGCTTCTAATAGCTCGGTATAGAACGCTTTTGATGCCCATTTGACCATCATCGAGTCATTGATATGAGGGATGATGAGCTCAACATTGACTCCACGCTGGGCTGTCATCTTCAATATTTCAAGTAAGTCAGCGCTGGGTACAAAGTAAGGAGTGGTAATACGTACAGACTTATTGGACTGATTTATTGCGATACTTAAGACTTGTAATATTAGATGTTCAGGCATGCCTGGACCTGATGGAACGACTTGAATAGGGTGTTGAGCTTCAGAGTCATCTATTTGGCATTCAGGGAGTTGAGGAAGAATACGGTCACCCGTTTCTACTTCCCAATCCCAGCCATGGATAGCAGAAAGCACATTAACGGTAGGACCGGTTACTCTCACCATTATGTCTACCCATTGCCCAACGCCGGCACATTGTTTGAAATGAGCGGGGTCCACCATATTCATTGAGCCGGTATAGGCAATGGATTCATCGATCACAATGATCTTCCTATGCTGCCTGAGATCTAGCCTTCTCAAAAAGATACGCCAAGGGCTAACTTCTAATGCTTGCACAACATGAATTCCAGCATCTTCCATCATCGAGCTCCAGTGACTTCTAAAGAACCTTGGGCTACCAGCGGAGTCGAGTAACACTTTAACTTCAACACCTCGTTTAGAGGCTTGAATTAAAGCAGATGCAACAGAGTCAGCTAACCCTCCTGGATGCCAGATATAAAAGACTATTTTGATGCTGGTTTTTGCACTTTCAATATCTTTGATGATGGAACGGAGGATTTCATCTGGGGATACTTGTAAGGAAAGCGTGTTACCACTTAGAGCGGGGATGCCCATTCGATTATTACAAAGTTCATCTATTTTATGGATTGGTGACCCGACCTGAGCGGGCAAATGAGCTTGGCAATGATTCAGTTGTCTAAACCAGTCACCGAAAGGGGTAAACATCTGTTTTGCACGTTCTGCTCGTTTTCTGCCCAAATTGAGCTCCCCAAACAAAAAGTAACAGGCAACACCAACGATTGGAACGATGTAAATGACCATCAACCACGCAAGAGACACACTGACAGCTCGCCTTTTAAGAACCACTCGAAGCGTGACACCGGCAACGAGAATCCAATACAGCACTAGTGAAGCTATTGTTAGAAAATGATAAACCTTATCCACATGCAAATACTCGAAAAAAGAGACACTTAGATAGTAATAGTATTTTAGAGCTATTGGAATTTTAGTTGTAACGAATTTATAAAAAGCAACAAATTGTTTACAAGTTAGAGTAAAGGCTGTAAATAGAGGAAAGTTGTTAAGTTTTAGTTAAACTAAGACGAAAACGATTGGTTTGTACGAAAAGTCGGCATTTAAACATATAAACTAACATCTATGTGGGAATTTATACGGTGCGGGCTTCCAATTTTAATCTTAAACTGTTTTACTTGCTACACAACGAGCGTCAATTATACTTTTATAAAGTGTACTTATATTTTTACACTTCATCTTTTAAGACGCCAACTCAAGCAAATACAACACAACACAAAATATATCTGGAGAGAGCGTGGCTACTAACCCATCTACAAATTCCCGTGACACATGGGGCTCAAAACTTGGCTTCGTAATGGCCGCAGCAGGTTCTGCTGTTGGTCTAGGTAACATTTGGAAGTTCCCTTACACAGCAGGCGAAAGTGGCGGCGGTGCATTCGTTGCAATTTACCTGTTTTTTGTAATCTTTATTGGTTTCAGCGTTATGCTGACTGAATTTGCAATTGGACGTCATACGCAAAAATCAGCGGTTGGCGCATTTAAATCGACAGACCGTCGCTGGACATTCGCTGGTGTGATTGGCGTAGTCAGTGGTCTACTTATTATGGGTTTCTACCCTGTAGTAGGTGGCTGGTCTATTGCTTACATTGGTAAAATCGCTGGTGGTCTTCTTGATACGCCTGAAGCAATTGGTGACAGTTTTGGTGGTTTCATTTCTGATCCTATCCAACCACTAATGTGGATGGGCGCATACCTATTGCTAAACATCGTTATCGTAATGAAAGGTATTTCTGGCGGTATTGAAAAAGCAGGTAAGGTATTAATGCCTTTACTGTTCATCATCCTTATCGTTGTATCTATTAAAGGTCTTACGCTTCCAGGCTCTATGGCTGGTCTTGAGTTCCTGTTCAGCCCAGATTTCTCTAAGGTAGATAGCAACGTAATTCTTGCGGCTCTAGGTCAAGCATTCTTCTCTCTAAGTCTTGGTATGGGTTGTATGATGACATACGGTTCTTACCTTAAGAAGAAAGAGAACCTAGTTCAGACGACAGCGATGGTTACCGCAATGGATACAGGTGTTGCAATTCTTGCTGGTGTGGCAATGTTCCCTGCAATGTTCGCATTCGGTATGGAACCTGCGGCTGGTCCTGGTCTTGTATTCGTAGTTGTACCTCAACTATTTGCTGAAATGGGCGGCGTAATTGGTCTTCTGTTTGCACTTATGTTCTTTATCGGTCTAAGTGTTGCGGCTCTAACTTCTTCAGTATCTCTTCTAGAAGTAGTGGTTTCTTACCTAATTGATGAAAAAGGCATGAAGCGTGTTACTGCAGTACTTTCAGCAAGTGTGGTAATGGCGATTCTATGTATATTTGCTTCTCTATCTCTAGGTGGTTTAGGTCCAACATTGTTCGATACTGGTGCGTTCGATATCTTCGACCTACTAACTGATAAAATCTTCCTAGCGGTTGGCGGTATGTTGGTATGTATCTTCGCTGGTTGGAGACTAAACCGTGCAGACCTTGAGAAAGAAATCACTAACGATGGTGAAGTATCTTTCCCACTATTTGGTCTATGGTACAATCTTGTGAAATACGTAATCCCTGTAGCAATCGCAATCGTTGCATTTATGGGTGTATCTTCAGGCTTTGATAGCGGTAAAGGAGCAATAATGCTTCTAGGCTTAGGTATCATTGCTGGCTCGGCGGTTATTTCTAAGAAGTTCTAATCATTAAATACTTCTAAAGAACGACTTTGAAACGAGAACCTTTTAGGTTCTCGTTTTTTTATGCCGCGAAAAATATCCTTCTTAATTAAAAAAAACATCATTTATTTGTAATATTGACTATAAATATGATTAAAGAAATATCATTGATTGTCGATAAAGTTATATGAGGCAGCGACCCGTAATCGCTGCCATTTATTCTAGGAAGGTGCTGTGTGAAATTATCAGTAAGAAAAAAGTTGTATGCAGGTTTTGGCGCAATACTTGCGGTTTTAGTTATATTAGTGGCTATTGTTTGGATGGAGGTCAGCAAGTCCCATAAGATTGCTGACGAAATCAGAACAGATGATGTGCCTGAGGTTGTGACGTACCTGATTCTTATTGATGAAGCTGGGGATGTATATCGTGATGCTATGGGAGGCGTAACTCTCGTAAATGGTTCACTTGAGGATTATCGTTCGAACAAAGGTGAGTTTGCTGACGCAATTCAACAAGCTAAGCAACTTGAAACTCAAGGAACTTCTGATTACCGACGCATCCAAAAAATTGAAGATTTGATGCAAAGGTTTACGCAAGAGTTTGAGTCTCAATTAATTTCAAATATTAGCGAAGATCGACTGCTGACAAATATCAATCAGCTTCGAGCTTTATATACCCAGTATTTAATGCCAATTGAAGCGTTATTAGATGAAGCATCAGACTCAGAGCGTGCAGCTGCAAATGAATCATTACTGTCTTTGACGGAATCATTTACAACGATGGAACGAACTATTCTTATTCTGTCTGTCATCGCGATTGTGTTTGGCTGTGTAATTGCTTATTTGCTATCGAGCTCTATTACAAACCGACTAACTAAGTTGGAAGGTGTAGCAAGACGAGTTGCCTCTGGTGATTTAACAGCAGAAGCAATTGTCGATGATTCTGGCGATGAATTAGCGAATCTAGCTCTGTCAGTGAATCAAATGCAAAATTCATTAGTGGATTTGATCGGTTCGATTTCGACAGTTACAAAAGAAGTTCAAACGGCGACAGGTGAACTTTCTTCGATTAGCCAAGATATCGTAAGCGGTGCAACTGCTCAGGCAGACAAAGCTAGCTTGATTGCTACTGCGGCTGAAGAGCTAAGCTTAACTATCTCTGAAGTAGCACAGCAAGGTACTTCAACTTATGAAGAAGCACGCCGCTCTGAAACTTCAGCAGAAGATGGTCGTAAAGTCATTGTTGAGATGGTTGCAAGCATCCAACAAGTTTCTAATCAGATGAGCGACATGTCGACTCAAATGAACACGCTTGGTTCACATGGTGAGCAAATTGGCAGTGTAATTAAAGTGATTGAAGACATTGCTGAGCAAACTAACCTACTTGCTTTGAATGCGGCGATTGAAGCTGCTCGTGCTGGTGAGTTTGGACGCGGTTTCGCTGTTGTTGCGGATGAAGTGAGAGCTTTAGCAGAAAGAACAACAAAAGCGACTCAAGAAGTGTCAGGCATCATCCAAGCGATTCAATCAGGAACACAAGAAGCCGTTACTTATACTCAAGACAACTGCCGACTTGTTGAGATTGGTGTTGAGCAAAGTTCTGGAGCTGTCGTGGCGCTAGAAGCCATTGTTGCTGGTGCAGGTAATGTACAAAGCATGGTTAACTCTATTGCAACAGCAGCTGAAGAACAAACAGCAGTAACGAAGGAAATTGCTGCGGATATTACTGCAATTAGTGATATCTCTGAGCAATCTCTTAGTCTTGCAAACCAGAGCTCAAACAGTACTCATGGGCTAAATGGTCGAGTTTCTGAACTAGAAGCTTTGATCAGCAAGTTTAAGCTTAAGTAAGTGGCTAACTCTTTAAGTCAAAATTGGCTAATTTTCGGTAAAGCGGACTCTCGTTTCCCCGATGTTTTTGTCAGCCAATAATCAGTAAATACAGGGCTAAATGTTAGGTCATACCTAATTATTTAGCCCTGCTCATTACTGGCATCTCAAGTTAGAATAGGTATACTCCTCGCTCTACAATGGAGCCTTAAATGTTCAATATCCTATTCACCCATCAAGACTTTCTTGTCATAAATAAACACCCTAATGTATCGGTCCACAAAGATGATGGCGACACTATGCTTTTGCATGAAGTGGCTAAAGCAAGTGGTGATAAGCAATTATATTTGGTGCATCGATTAGACAAAATGACTTCTGGTATTTTGTTGCTAGCTAGACATTCCGCAGCAGCAAGTGAACTCTCCCAAAGCTTTGCGAAACGAGAAGTTGAAAAGTATTATTTGGCTATTGGCTCCAAGAAGCCTAAAAAGAAACAAGGCTTAATTTCTGGAGATATGGAGCGATCAAGACGCTCTAGCTGGAAGTTATTGAATAGTAAAAATAACCCTGCTGTTACACAGTTTTTATCTGCATCTGCTGAGCCAGGTGAAAGGCTACTACTATGTAAGCCGTACACAGGTAAAACTCATCAAATTCGTGTGGCAATGAAATCAATTGGCTCCGCTATTGTAGGGGATGCAATCTATAACCCATCTAACCAGTCTGATAGAGGTTACTTACATGCATTTGCTATTCGATTTACTTACCAGAACCAAAGTTATGATCTCGTGTGTGATCCTAGAGAACATGACGTTCTCGGCATGAAATGGCATGCAGATCCTATAAAAAGCAATTTAGATTCTTGGCTTAAACCATGGTTACTAGATTGGCCTAAGTTAAATATTAAGTGAGTAATATAATGCAAGCATCCGCATTACCTGTATTTTTTAAACATATAGAACAGCAACTTAATGATGTTCCTAATGAATTACGCCGAGTCTTCCATGGGCGAGGTAAATTTTGGCCTGAATTAGATCAGTTAACGTGTGACTGGGTAGACGGGCAACTTTTAGTTAATTTATTCAAAGCCGTTGATGAAGACTTCATGAAAAGCCTTAAAGAGGGGCTGCTTGAATTAACTGAAACCGCTCTTTGGCAAGAGAAAAGTGGTCGTTGTATTATGCTGCAACACCGTTATTCAGATGGTGCCCCATCTGAAGTGCTGTGGGGAGAATTAGATGCGTCCCCTGTGGTTGTAGAACATGGCTTAAAGTACCAGTTAGATATCGGACGTAATCAGAATTTTGGTTTGTTCTTAGATATGCGATATGGGCGACAGTGGGTTCAAGACAACGCAAAAGAAAAGAATGTACTTAACCTATTTGCTTATACCTGCGGTTTTTCTGTTGCTGCCATAGCTGGTGGTGCGACCAAAGTCATGAATGTTGATATGTCACGTGGCTCATTGAATAAAGGTCGTGAAAACCACCGACTAAATGAACATGACATGCGTTCAGTGAGCTTTTTAGGTTACGACATCTTTAAGTCTTGGGGCAAAATTAAGAAAGGTGGACCTTATGAATTGGTGATTATTGATCCGCCATCATTTCAGAAAGGCAGCTTCGCTCTCACTAAAGATTACAAAAAGATCCTTCGCCGTTTACCTGAGTTGTTAACTGAAGGCGGTGAGGTCATTGCGTGCGTTAACTCACCGGCAGTATCGCCTGATTTCTTAGTCGAGACGATGGCAGAAGAAGCTCCGACAGTTATTTATCAAGAGCGATTAGAAAATCCACCTGAATTTATTGATGTGGATTTAGACTCGAGTCTGAAAGTGCTTAGATTCAAATTATCGGCTTAAAACTATCCGCATAAGTTTATCGATAATCGATTTTAAAAATGCCGCAATATTTGCGGCATTTTCTATTGATTCTGCAGAGTTTTAAACCCAAAGAAAATTCTCATGAAAGTGGTTATCCAACATGCCGCACCAAACACATAGGCAATAATTGCAAAATGCTGTGGCCAGATACAAAAGGCAATGAAGGAAGCAATGGTTTCTGTGCCTTCAGTTAAACCAGACATGTAATACAAAGATTTATGCTTGTATTCTGGGTTCTCAATCCCCAATTTTCCTGCCATAACAGCGAAAGCAAGAAAGCTGCTACCCGTGCCTATGAAAGCAAAAATCAAGAATGCACCTGCCACCGCATTTTGATCAGGGTTTGCCAGTACAAAGCCGAAAGGTATCAGGGAATAAAATAAGAAATCTAAACTGATATCTAAAAAGCCACCAGCGTCTGTAATGCCTTGGATTCTTGCCAGTGCCCCGTCTAATCCATCAAATATTCGATTTAAAACAACGAATAAGAGCGCTAAATCATATTCTTGATTGATTAAAGCAGGAAAAGCTAAACATCCAATAATAAAACCAAACAGTGTGGTTTGGTTAGCTGTAACACCGACTTTATTGAGAGTCGCGGCAGCTTGGTTTAACGGCCATTTAATGACTTGGACAGAATATTTATCAAGCATCTTGTTTGCTCCATGGCCATTTTAGTACTTTGGCATTGTTCGGAATGTCTTCATCATCATGGGTGACTATTAAAGCCGGTATGTCGGCTTGCTTGAGCTGCTCGAAAACCCAATCTTTAAATTGCCCTCTTAGTGCTTTGTCTAGTTTGCTAAATGGTTCATCAAGTAAGGCAACTTTTGGCTTGGCTAGTAGCATTCTAGTTAAGCTAATACGTGCTCGTTGTCCTCCAGAAAGCTGGTCTGGAAATGATTCAGCAAGCATAGATAATTCGATATTTTTAAGAGCAGCCATCGCCTGTATTTTTCGGTCATTTCCTTTTATGGCATTAGGTAAAGCAAAAGCCAGATTTTCCCAAACGTTCAAGTGCGGAAATAATAGATCATCTTGAAACAAGATCCCGACATCTCGAAGGTGAGCTGGAGATTTATCTATACGAATATCATTCAAAGAAACAGAACCACGATACGTAAATTCAGTAGATAAGTGACCAGCAATCACATCAAGCAACGTTGATTTTCCACAGCCACTAGGACCCATTAAGGCCAGTATTTCACCTGAACCTAATGTGTAATTTAAAGGCTCAAATAATTGTGAACCATCAGCTTTATGGATGGTGAGGTCTTCGATGCAGAGACACATGGGGCAATAAACCTTTAAGTGAAAGACGGCGATATTTAACCTGAAGTCGGCTAACTAAAATCGCGAATGAGAAAAACAGTAGGGGCAGCAGAGCTTGCCATATCGCATAAATAGCAGTGACTCGGCGGTCAAAGCCACTCGATAAAGCCACAGCTTCCGTGGTAATGGTACTAATTCGGCCTGCACCTAGCATGAGGGTAGGTAAGTATTGTGCCAAGCTCACGCTTATTCCTACCGCCCAAGCAAAGATAATTGCGGGAAGGAGGATCGGCGCTTTTATTTTAATCCAGCTATAAAGCGGTGATTTACCTAAACTTAACGAAGCCGTGATAATACGGTTATCAAAACTTCGCCATGGTCCATCGAGGGATAGGTAGACAAACGGGAAGGCAAAGAAAATATGTGACCAAACGACCCATAATGAATAAGCGCTGCTATTGAGGTACAAAGTAGAGACCTGCAAACCAAACAAAATGGAGAGTTGAGGTACTAGCATTGGAATCGCAATGATGTAGCCGGGAAATTGCCATTTGTATTTAATACGGTATTCATGAGCGATTAAAGCAAGAAACAAAGCAATCGAGGAAGCGATTATCGCTATCCATAAACTTTGGTTTACAGTACTTATAATACCGTCCCACTCATATTCCCAAAAACGTAAAGTGTAGCGGCTAGGAGTTAGATCTGGAAACCTCCAACGCTGGGCAATACTCCAAATAAACATTAACGGAATCATGAGTATTGAGAGAAACGCAATTCCGCTAAAGATGATTCTTCCGGGTAAGCGAATTCCGGATCTTCCAGAAAACTGCCAGCCTCTATTCACTTTCAAAAACATCCATTCAATGAAGCGAGCAAAAGCAATCATCAATGAAGCAATACCAAAAAGTACAATTGCACCGGCAGCTGCTCTTGGAAGTAGGTTTAAATCAGGATCACTGAACCATTGCCAGACTAAAACAGCAAATGTGGGTGGGTTTGTTGGTCCAATAATTAAAGCAATGTCCACAACAGAAAGGCTGTAAGCAATTACTGCAAGCATAGGGAAACGAAGCTTGGTAAACCATTGCGGAAGAATGCATTTCCACCAAGTCTGAGCTTTGCTATAGCCTAATGAAGCGCTCACTTTTGAAATTCGTTCAACATTGATTTGTTGAAGGATAGAAATGCTCATTAATAACAGAAATGGCACTTCTTTAAGTGCGAGCATTATGATTAGCCCAGCAGAGTAGGGATCTTTTATGATCAAGGCGAGCTCTGAAGATCCATCTATATTGCTGCTTCCAAAAATGGCTTCAAATGTTCTTACACCCAACCCTGTTGGGGCGAAAAGGAAAGCAAACCCAATAGCAAAAGCGACATGAGGCATAGCCAGTAAAGGAGATAAAGTCAGCTCTATCTTTTTCCAAAATGGACTTCCCCAAGTTGCCAATAAAATGGCAAAAGTCAGCGCGCAAGCGAGATAGCTGCTAATCAGCGCAGAGCTTATGGTTAAGCCTATTGAGTGCCAT
Source organism: Vibrio sp. 99-70-13A1 (assembly GCF_013114625.1). GTDB lineage: Bacteria > Pseudomonadota > Gammaproteobacteria > Enterobacterales > Vibrionaceae > Vibrio. Next base: position 14,228 of record NZ_VTXD01000025.1, on the reverse strand, counting down.
ACTCCTTGCCATTGGAATACTTGCTCAAAACCATTAAGGGAAGGCGTGTGTAAACCAATGGGAGGAATATAGCTAAGTGAGGACACTACCACGCCAAATAAACCTGGAATGGTAGGTAAAATACAAACGGCTATAACAACACAATATAGGACGCGTAGCATGTATAGTTAGCTTCCGTAGCGCTTAAGCCATTCTTTTTCAAGAGCCGCTTGCCAGCTAGGGTGAGGTTCACCAACTGATTTAAATTGTTGTGTATTCTTAGCGCTTCCACTTAAATATTGGCTACTTAAAACGGAAGGGTCACCCCAAACATTTAAATCACCTTTACGTGACTGAGCTTCAGGGCTTAGTAAGAAATTAATAGCCACTTGAGCACCAGCACTTGCATCACTGTTCCAAGGAATAGCAAGGAAATGGATGTTAGATAAGGCACCGTTTTCCAAAGCGTATGCTTTCGTTGTATCGGCTAGTTTACCGCTTGCTTGTGCAGAGTAGACAGCATTCGGGTTAAATGAAATTGCGAGATCAATCTGGCCGTCATCAAGTAGCTGGATAGTTTCAGAAGTACCGGCTGGGAACTGCTTACCACCACGCCATGCGACTTTATGGAACTTATCTAAATATTGCCAAAGAGGAGCCGTTAGCAGTTGAAAATCATCTTCGTTAACGGGTTTCTGTAAAGTGGCATCATTTTTAGTTAACTCAATCAGTAATGATTTTAAGAAACTGGTTCCATGAAACTCTGGTGGTCTTGGGTAGCTTAATTTGTTTGGAAAGGCTTGAGCATAGCTAAGCATTTCAGAGAAAGATTTCGGCGGGTTGTACAATGATTCAGAATCATGGATGAATACCAGTTGACCAACGCCCCAAGGTGCTTCTAAGCCTTCTGTTGGTTCAGAGAAATCGACATCGATTGGTAGCGTTTTATCTACAAATTCCCAGCTTGGTAAGTTTTGAGTAAAAGGACCAAATAACAACTTATTGTCTTTCATCGACTTGAAGTTTTCACCGTTTATCCAAACCATATCGACACTGCCGCCAGTGTTTTTGTTTGCGGCTTTTTCAGCGACAAGGCGTGTCGTTGTTTCAGCAATATCTGTTACTTTCACATGCTTTAGAGTAACGCCATACTGGCTTTGTAATTCCTTACCAGCCCACTGTAGGTAGCGGTTAATTTCTTGGCTTCCGCCCCATGCGTGGAAGTAGACGGTTTGACCTTCAGCTTGTTGCTCGATCTGAGTCCACTGATCATTCGTTGATGACTCCGCAAATGTTCCAGATGCATAGGCAGTTGCTAAAATGCTTAACGTGCTAACTAATTTGTTCATAAACCATTCCATTTTTTAGTGAACAGGGTGGGCGGCTAAGTGTGAATGATTCACCGCAGCTATTCTATCTGTTTCTAAGATTAATTTTAATTCAGTGTTAAATTTGATTTGATAATAGTTTCAATCAATTACAAAGAAAGTCGTTCAATAACTTAACATTAGACTAAGACCGGGCTCGAACCGAAATAATTACACAAGTTACTGCTTTTTCTTTGAAGTTCGGACATTAGGAAGGGGAAAGAAAATTTAGCAGGATTTTGGAATAAGAGAGTGGCTGTTAATTTTGGATCTAGATATTTAGAGTAGCTGAGTCATTCAGCTAAATGATTTGTATTATCGAGCGTATGAAAAAGGGACCATGAAGGTCCCTTTAGTACATTGAATACTATTCACTTGAACGCGTGATTAGTTTACCCAGTCACGTAAAGTGTAAGTCAATGTGTGGTTTTCGTTAGAAAGAGTCAGAGTATCTTGAGTCAAAGTGATGTCACTCCACTCACTTAAAGTTGCAGAAACTGTTTGCTCAATATCCATTGCTTCACCAGCACACATCTTCATGGTCATACCCATTTGCTTAATGCGGAATTTACCGTCTTCTAGTTCAGCTTGACCAAAAAAGTTGTTACAGCCGGCAAGACCGTTAGCCGTCATTTTTTCACCAACTTCTAAGCGTGGTGCTTGCTGATGTTCATTGATCTCAATTTGGTTCCCGTCGATTTTTGCCAACTCCCAATTGTGGTGTTGTAGATCTACGGGTGTAACTTGTTGAGCGTCATCTCCATTGCTTGAACAAGCTGCGAGCAAAATCGGCAATGCTGTGATTGCTAGTAATTTTTTTGAACTAAACTTCATATATAAAGACTCCAATGGAATAAACGAAGTGACCTATTCAGTCGGTCACTTAATTAGAATGAAGTATAGGTTACAAAACTCCATTCTTGTCAGCATAGGGTCATAGTTTAGTATGGTTTAATACCAATTCATTTAGCCATGTGAGGTTGCTGGTTAAATATGACTCTAGAACGACAATTAAAGTTAAAATTGAAGTGATGCATAATGAATGTTGGGGTGAAAATGGAGCAGCTAGAGTTCTTTCAAGTACCGAGCCCTTGTATTGGTGTTTGCTTAGCCGATGAAAAAGGCTATTGCAAAGGGTGCATGCGTAAACGGGAAGAACGTTTCAATTGGATGTCGATGACAGCAGCACAGCAACTACATGTGATAAAGCTCTGCCAGCAACGTTATAGAAGGAAAATAGCGAAAGCTAAATTAGCGGAATCAAATCTAGATAAACCGGAAAGCCCGCAAGGGGAATTATTCTAATGCCATTAAATGTAGTGTAATCATAGATATAAGTTTTAATGAAGTTAGGTCTTTACATTATTACTTTACAGAATGTCTCAGGTGTAATAATAATTAGATTCACTATACGGTTTTGGAAGCTTTATTATGAATAGGCATGGCATCAAGGATAAACAAGTGCCAATTAAGGCATTAGATAAAAAAACCGAAACAAATGATGCTAAGGATGATCTTAAGGAGCAAGGTCGAGATTGGCATTCTATGAGTGAGGAAGAAAGGCTAGAAATTTTGTCACACTTGTCTGATATCCCATTTCAATAAAGGTTATCTTACAAAGAGTCTTTCCGCATTTAATCTTTTGTACTGATTTGGAATTGAATCAGTCTAGTTGCCTTCCACATAGATTCTTTTCTGAAAGGCAACTTTCTAAGGGTATAAAGGATACTGTAAATAACTATTTAAAACCGGCTTAATTCAGTATCTATTTCATTCCCCAATCATCACTGACCCATCCACCAATATGTTCATCAAAATGACAACCACTGAAACGCTGGTTCCGCTCGACTGAATGATCACCGTCATCTTGGTGATCTAGTAATGTTTGAATGTAACTAGACATGGGGTCATTGGATCGTAAGCGATCACGGCGGGTTGCGACTTCTTTTATGAGTTGCAGTCGGTATGCAGAGCTAGCACGTTTCATTTCAATGACCTCCTTGGTTTAGACACTAATAAAAAAATCTAGTTGTCCAAACTCAACGCGTCAACGTTATTCAGAAGTATTTTTTTAGCTCAAGATTAAATCAATAACTTGGGAACAAAAACGAGTTTATTGATAGATTTATGATGAAAAGAAGCTTAACCAGTGGTTAAGCTTCGGTAGTTTTTGTGGGATGCCGGAGAAAAAATAGCAGAGTTATTTAGTACTATTTGGCTTGCCTTTACTTATCTTCGTTCTAGTGGGTTTAGACTTAAACTGAGTAATACTTTTCTTCTTAGCGGTTCTACGATTGGCTTGCTTATCTTTAGGCGGACGCTTTCGTTCAGTCGTATCAGACGCCGCCGGTTTATCTGTTACCAGGAATCCATCTAATAAAGTCGTTGGTAGCTCTTTTTGTGTCAGTTTTCTTATCGCATCTAAATAAGTTGTTTCACTATGGCTGACTAATGATAAAGCTTGACCTGATTTTCCAGCCCTAGCTGTGCGACCAATGCGATGAACATAAGTTGCAGAGTTAGCGGGTAAGTCATAGTTGATGACAATAGGTAAACTTTCAATATGAATACCTCTAGCCATCACATCAGTTGCAATGAGAACATCTACGTCATTGCGCTTAAATGAATCCAATGTCTCAGCTCGTTCTTCTTGGCTCTTATTGCCATGAAGTGCAGTCGCTTTGATTTTCGCTTTTACGAGTTTCTTGACTAGCGAATCTGCATTATCTTTCGCTCCAATAAAGACTAAAGCCTGTTTCCAATTATTGCGCTGTAGTAGAGCAATCAATGCTTGGGCTTTACTGCCTTTATTGACAAGGTAAAGGGTTTCTTGAATGGTAGACACCACACTATTTTCTTGATGAGCACTAATCTTAACCGGCTTACAAAGTAACTTATCAGCAATTATTTCTAGTTCTTTTGGAAACGTCGCAGAGAACAATGAAGTTTGGCGCTGACTCGGAAGCTCGTTAAGGATGGACTGAATGTCAGGCCAAAAACCCATATCAAGTAAGCGATCAGCTTCATCGAGGATCAATGACTTTATAGTCGAGACATCTATAGATTGATTTTTTAGCAAGTCCAATAGACGACCTGGAGTAGCAACCGCTATATGTGGTTGTAGTGCTAATTCCCTTTCTTGTTCAGAGCGGTCTTGCCCTCCAATTAATGTCACCATTCGGATATTTAATGATTGTGCGATAGGCTCTAAGGCAAGGCTGACTTGGGTTGCCAGTTCACGAGTTGGAACAATTACTAATGCTTGTAACTCCGAATGATTTGGCTGAACACTGTTAAGAACAGGTAATCCGAATGCGTACGTTTTTCCACTGCCTGTTTGAGCCAATGCTAAAATATCCTGATGCTTGAGCGCTGGTGGAATGGCAGACTCTTGAATCTCAGTCGGTTTTTGTAATTGGTTTGGAAGAACCATCAGCAATTCAGGGTTTAGGTTTAGTGCTTTAAAAGACATACGTTAGACCATGGAGAAATGAGGTGCTGAGTTTACCAGTCAGTTTTAGGATAGAGAACAACAATTACTTGCTGCCAAACTTAGATATGCTTAGCACTTTTCCATTTTTTCTCACTCAAAAGTGCATTTATGTACATTTATTACTAAAGTTTTTATAGGTAAGGTCGAAAGTCATAGGTAGTATTTATATATCTGACGCAGATGGTTTCTATAAATGACTTTTATGATGGAATCTGCTTCTACGACTAAAGGAATGGAGTGCTAACTATGAGTGAAGAATCGTTCGCACAAAAACGTCAATATTATCGTTTAAAGTATCCTAAACGAGCTCGACCTGTTATCCGAATTCAAGATGAACTCTTTCATGTCAGTGAAGTATCTGAAAAGGGGGTTAGGCTTCTTATTCGAAACCTTTCTGCTTTTTATCGAGGTTTATCAATGGCAGGAACCTTGAGTTTGCATGATGAGAGCAAAGTTAATGTGAGTGGATCTGTTTTGAGGTTTGATGGCGATGAAGTCATCTTAAAACTAACCAAAGGACCATCATTCAAAGATATGGTGGCTGAACAACGTCATATTAGACAAAAGTACCCATCGTTTTTCGCTAGTTTGAGGGCTGCATAAGCCTTCTGCACAACATTATAAGCTATCTATGAATTGAACTACGGAACTCCGTAGTTTTTTCATTTTTACACAGAGTGAATTGAGTTACCGTCTCGTTCATGTGAGCTAATGAATTAATTGTAAAAGAATTATGACCAAGACAGAGAAAAAGCTAGATAAACAAATTAGAGAAGTCCTTACGGATGTTTGCGATTCAGCAACAGAAACAATTCATGGATTCGAATGGTTAACTCATGCTGTTAACTATTCACGTTTTCCTGCGAGTTTAAAGATTACTTGTGTCTTTAACACCGCTGAAAATCTAGAACACTACCAAGCTTCTAATTCACAAAACGATATTCAAAACTTAATTGTTGATTCATTAAAATCGGTAGGAATTGTCTTACCTAAAGCTGAAAATCAGATTCAATTTGATACTGAAGAGGCTTGCGAGTTGATGCATGGTGGAAATTGGGCAAGAAGGTTATGAGAGTTTGAAAGCTATGACAGATTAAGGTCATGAGCGCTACATTAATTAAATCCAATTAAGACTCATAGGGTGTATCGCGGTTTACTACGTAATCACTACCTAAGAGTCTTATTTATATTCGCTTGATTTATAACTTGTTCACCGTCGCCCAAACTGCCGCAAGCATGTCATGCCCAAAGCTTACACTTCGTTCTGGAGACCAACCGTATAGCTCGTCAGCATGGCTAATATGATCTTTAAATGGCATCTCAACGGTATAGGATAAACATTTAAACTCTTCTCCAACCCAATTAGAGCCAACGGTTAGGTTAGCTTTGCCTGGCTCATCTTTGTCGTAGCCAATTTCATCTTGAAATTCTGGGGTAATGGTCAATAGTGCTTGTTTGAAATGTTCCTCAAGTTCTGCAATCTTATCATTGTAAGATGGGATGCCTTCGCTTCCAGCGACGAAATTGTATGGAATGGCTTCATCACCATGGATGTCTAAGAACATATCCACACCGGTTTCAAGCATACGCTGTCTTACATGAAACACTTCTGGGCTCTTTTCAAGAGAAGGAGTCTGCCACTCTCTGTTAAGGTTTACACCAATGCCGTTGGTACGTAGATGCCCACGAATACTGCCATCAGGGTTCATGTTTGGAACAACGCGAATGGTCACTGAATCTAATAGTGCGCGACCAACAGTGTCTGTTTCATCTAAAAGACGCAGTAATAACCCTTCAATAAACCATTCTGCCATGGTCTCACCAGGATGCTGGCGACCAATAACCCAAATATTTTTCTTTTCTGGTGAAGGTTCGCCAATAGTCAGTAGGCTAACGTCGTTACCATCAAGAGTTGAGCCTAAAGTCTCAAGCTTACAGCTATGATGCATTTGCGCATTGTGCAATAGGTCTTGATGACGATCGTAAGAATATGGAGCGAAGTACGCAAAGTACATTGAGCCGTATTCTGGAATGATATTGAAGCTTAATTTATCGCCATCAAATTCTGCAGGAATGCGGAACCATTCCTCTCTGTCATAAGATGCGACAACATCATAACCATCCCAACCTTCAGGGTAAGCAGATTTAGCTAAACCTTGGATGTTGAATGTATGCGGTTGCTGAGCTTCACTTTCTAAACGGAAATGAAACCACTGAGAGATATCAGTTTGGTTGTCAGCTGGAATGGATAATTGGATGTTATCTGTTGAGTTCGCTTCGACAACACTGATGTTGCCACTTTCGAAGTTGCTGAATATTTTCATGTTCTTCATTATGTGTTTGTTATTGTGCTCTAAGATTAGCATAGATGTACGGAGGCGAGAGTAAGAGGCAGTTTTGTTATTGAGTGAAAGGTTAATTATTGAGCTTTTACGGTTAATTGTTGAACCAAACGGTTGGTTTCCACTCTGTTGAATCGCTAAAAGTAAACTTTAGCCGTTTAATCTTATCCTTCATTGAACCCTGATTTAGATGAAGGAAAGGCGAAGGGCAAAAAGATCTCTTTGCCCTAAAATTCAATCTGAAGGTAGATTCTTCTTTAGTTCTAACAACATCTGGAATGCACTTGCTCCAGACATTTCATACGGCGTAAAACGGTCAGAACCAGAGAATTGAAGGTTTAATAAAGCCGTTAATTTGGACTTCGGAACATACCCCATTGACCAATCTCCAAACACGCGAGAATTGATCTCTTCATAATCTAAAATAATTACATTCGAGTGCCGTTCATCGTTATGTATTCTGCTGTAAGCTTCGTTTACTTTTGTTCTGGAACCTTCCAAGCATTGTAGGAAGTACTGCTCATTAAAACTGAGTATTCCGGTTATATTATCGTCTTCATTATGTTTTCTGGAAGCAATTAAAATCTCGTCTAATGACTCAGGTCTGCACAGTTGCGTGATAGTGCTAACGTATATCAATCTGGTTAAGTACATAATCACCACGTTTATCCGCATAAGTATCAATAAATATAATCCATGTGCTAAAAAAAGCGAATTCAGCAGCTATATTCAGCTATAGCAACCCGCCTGCCGAGTGTCTACAGAGGATGCCTTTAAAAACCTGAGCCGACCCTCTTTCAACTGTACATAAAGAATATTGCGTTAAAGTGAACAAACTATTAATTTCATTCGTACACAAATGATTAGAGCTTTAAATAATTTTACTAATCTCAAATGACACTTTTGAACTTCTAGTCATCATGATTTTTTTCTCAATCTTTATTAAGAATAATTAATGAAAATAGAACTGTATTTTTTATTTTAAAAACAATAAGTTGGATTTGTTTTTTAATTATTTACTAGCCCTTATAATCATTCAATATTTGTATTGTTGGTAGTATACAGTACTTTGTTCATTGATTGTTTTAGGTTATTTGATTAGAGTACTAAGTGTTTAAAGGTGAATTAAACGTAATAAAGGATTGTTTATATGGATCCCATACTAGAAGTTAAGGGACTGTACAAGGTGTTTGGAGAAGACACTGACCGCGCATTTTCAATGATAGAAAATGGTGCTGATAAAGATGAAGTATTTGAGAAAACAGGGTTAACGATCGGCGTTAATGACGTCTCTTTAAGTATTCAAGAAGGTGAAATTTTCGTGATAATGGGGTTATCCGGGTCAGGAAAATCAACTCTAGTTCGCCTTCTTAACCGCCTCATTGAACCGACTAGAGGCAACGTATTCCTCAGGGGTAAAGATATTGCCCACATCTCAGAAGAAGAACTTCGTGAAGTTCGCCGCAATAACATTTCAATGGTTTTCCAAAACTTTGCTCTGATGCCACACATGACGGTGATTGAGAATGCTGCATTTGGTCTCGAGCTTGCTGGCGTAGATGTAGATAAGCGTAAAAAATCTGCATTAAGTGCTTTAGAAAGGGTTGGTCTTGACCCTTATGCAGAGTCTTATCCTGATGAATTATCCGGTGGTATGAAGCAACGTGTTGGGTTAGCAAGAGCATTAGCTTGTGACCCCGATATCCTTCTAATGGATGAAGCGTTCTCGGCTCTTGATCCTCTTATCCGAACTGAAATGCAAGATGAACTTATCAGGCTACAAAATGATGATAAGCGAACTATTGTGTTTATCTCTCACGATTTAGATGAAGCCATGAGAATCGGAGACCGTATTGCTATTATGCAAAATGGTGAAGTGGTTCAAGTTGGTACTCCTGACGATATTCTAAATAACCCAGCTAACGATTACGTAGAAGCTTTCTTCCGTGGTGTGAATGTCGCGAGTGTTTTAACAGCAAAAGACATTGCTCGTAAGAAACCTGCCGCTGTATTTAAAAAATCTGAACATGACGGACCCGCATCTGCACTCCAAATTCTCATGGATAATGATAGAGAGTATGGAATCGTTGTAGAGAAGAGTAGTCACTTTTCAGGCATTGTTTCAATTGAATCACTTCGTAAAGCACATAAAGAAAATGCTTCTTTGACTAGTGCTCAATTGCCTGATGAAGTCACTATTAAACCAAATCAACCCATCAATGATGTACTTGGCTTAGTCGCAAGTGTGCCGTATTCAGTACCGGTTGTGGATGAAGACGGTAATTACTTTGGCGTTGTGACGAAATCGCGACTACTTCAGACGTTAGATAAGGGGTAGGGATATGTCATCTGAACAAACAAATAATGATCCGTGGTCGCAACCTGCTGCTGAATCAAGCGACCCGTGGGGGCAAAGTGCAACTTCTACTGATGACGCAGGTTGGTTGAGCAGTGAAGTCGTAGAAACTAAGCAATTCGATATCATGAACCCGTTTGAAGAGGCAGTTTTGCCTGTCGACGTGTGGGTTGAGTCTGGTTTGAATTGGCTTGTTGAACATGGTCGCCCTTTATTTCAAGCGATTCGCGTTCCTATTGATTTTATTTTGAGATCGTTTGAAACGGCGCTAGTTTCTACTCCAGCTCCGTTTATGCTGATTATTTTATTTTTACTAGCTTGGCAATTTTCTAACTTAAGGTTAGGTATTGCTACTGGTGTATCACTTGTTTTTATTGGATTAATTGGTGCTTGGTCTGAAGCGATGACCACGTTATCGCTGGTAATGACTTCGGTCTTTTTCTGCTTACTGATTGGTCTTCCCATGGGGATTTGGCTAGCCAGAAGTAATACTGCCGCAAAATTTGTACGCCCAATTCTTGATGCAATGCAAACCACACCCGCTTTCGTTTACCTAGTACCAATAGTCATGCTTTTTGGTATAGGTAATGTCCCTGGGGTAGTGGTAACCATTATTTTTGCTTTGCCTCCAGTTGTTCGCTTAACCATTTTAGGTATTCAACAAGTGCCTGAAGAGCTGATCGAAGCTGGTCATTCATTTGGCGCGAACAAAAAACAAATGCTGTATCGAATTCAACTGCCATTAGCGCTTCCGACAATCATGGCTGGTGTTAACCAAACTTTGATGTTGTCGCTTTCAATGGTCGTTATTGCCTCAATGATTGCGGTTGGTGGTTTAGGTCAAATGGTATTAAGAGGTATTGGCCGATTGGATATGGGGCTCGCTGCTGTTGGCGGTCTTGGAATCGTTATTCTCGCTATCTTGCTCGACCGTATCACACAAGTATTAGGTGCTAATGCTGGTAATACTAAATTGCGTTGGTACCACATGGGTCCCGTAGCAATAGTACTGCGCGCTTTTAACCGTGGTAATCAATCAGAACTAAAACTAAGGAAAAAAACGAATGAATAATTCATGGAAGAAGACTTTAACGGTAAGTATTGTTTCTGCACTTACTATTTCTAGTAACGTTTGGGCTGAAAAATTACCAGGTGAAGGTGTCTCAATTCAACCACTACAGTCCACTGTAGCTGAAGAGACATTTCAAACTTTGATTGTAAACCGTGCTTTAGAACAGTTGGGCTATGACGTCCAACCAACGAAAGAAGTCGATTACAACGTTGGTTACACATCTATCGCAAAGGGCGATGCAACATTCCTAGCTGTTGGTTGGTTCCCATTACACGCTGATAAATACAAAATGTCTGGCGGTGATGAGAAATTTTACCGTGAAGGTCAGTACATCAGTGGTGCTGCGCAAGGTTACCTAATTGATAAGAAAACCGCCGAGCAATACGGCATCACTAACATTGGTCAGTTAGCTGATCCAAAAATCGCTAAGCTATTTGATGCGGATGGTGATGGTAAAGCAGACTTAACCGGTTGTAACCCAGGCTGGGGTTGTGAGCTTGTGATTGAAGAACAGTTATCAGCGTACAAACTGCGTGATACGGTTTCTCATAATCAAGGTAACTACGCGGCAATTATTGCAGACACTATTTCACGTTACAAAAAGGGTGATTCAGTTCTTTACTACACATGGACACCTTACTGGGTAAGTGGTGTTCTAGTACCAAATGAAGATGTAGTTTGGCTAGAAGTGCCGTTCTCAGCACTGCCTGGTGAGCGTAAGAATGTAGATACCACTTTATCTAATGGTAAAAACTATGGGTTCGAAATGAACTCGATGCGTATCATTGCAAACAAAGAATTTGCAGCTCAAAACCCAGCAGCGGCTAAACTGTTCGAAATCATCAAAGTGAACATTAATGATGTTAGTGCTCAAAACATGATGATGAGTAAAGGTAAAAACAGTACTGCGGATATTGAATCTCATGTAAATGGTTGGATTAAAGCAAACCAAGGCTTATTCAATTCATGGGTAACAGAAGCTAAAAAAGCATCTATGTAATTTAAAGCTTCTATCTCATATATAGCTTTGTTGTATGGAAATGAGAAAGCCAGTAGTTAATCTACTGGCTTTTTTTTTACCTGTGATCTTAATAGGTTATCGTTTCGTATTGGCGTGGTATCTTAATAACGCTGTCTGAAAGATAGTAGGATTATTAGGTATTGCGTTGAGGTATTAGGAGAACTTTGTGAAAAGAATATTACTGTTATTAAGTGTACTGATGCTCAATGGATGTTTAGGCATGCCTGAATCAGTAAAGCCAGTCTCGAATTTTGAGTTAAATCGATATTTAGGTCAGTGGTATGAAGTTGCTAGATTAGACCATTCATTTGAACGAGGGTTAAGCCAAGTCACTGCGACATATAGTTTAAAAGATGATGGTGGGGTGAGGGTAATTAACCGAGGTTTTTCAAAAGAAAACAATGAATGGAAAGAAGCAGAAGGAAAGGCTTACTTTGTAAATGACAGTACAGAAGGGTATTTGAAAGTCTCTTTCTTTGGACCATTTTACGGCTCTTATGTCATTTTTGAATTGGAAAGTGATAACTACCAATATGCTTTTATTTCTGGACCTAATAACGACTATCTATGGTTACTTTCGAGAACGCCTTCTGTTGAACCTGAAATCATAGAAAAGTTCGTGAACTTATCCAAACAGCGTGGTTTTAATACTGAAGATATAATTTATGTAGAACACGATTAACACAAAACTGAGTAGAACTGATCGAGACAACAAACTTATTATGAAGAAGAGAGAGCGAAGTGTTAATCCGTTCTCTCTCTCTTTCTAGCTAAGCCTATTGCTTAACTATGAAGTCTAATCCTAGTCTTTAGACCTAAGTTCTGAATTCACTGACTAGCTGATCAAGTCTTAAGCATTGACCTGACAACTCTTCTAAGGTTGACTGAGCATCTTGTACTATCGATACAATTGAAGAACTGCTATCCGCTATACCTTGAATGTTTTCATTTAGCTCATCACTCACAGTGCTTTGTTGGTGTGAAGCAGTAGCAATATGAGTATTTTTCTCGTTCATTTCTCCAATCACAGAAAGGATTGAATGTAGAGACTCGCGAGCTTCCCCAGCTTTATCTATAGTTTGCACACTGCTTAATTCACTTTCTCTCATGACACTTACCGCTTTATCAGCACCAGATTGAAGTTTTTCAATCATGCTATGAATTACACCAGTACTGTCTTGAGTTCGGCTAGCTAGAGAACGAACCTCATCTGCAACAACCGCAAAACCTCTACCTTGCTCACCAGCTCGTGCGGCTTCAATTGCTGCATTAAGGGCAAGTAGGTTAGTTTGTTCTGCAATACCTCTAATCACATCTAGAACCGAGGCTATTTGCCCAACATCAGTATTCAAGGTATCAATCACTTGTCCAGCAGATTGCACATTCGAGCTTAGCTGACTAATTGAGTCGATGGTTTGGTTCAGTGATGCATTGGTTATCTCAATCTGGCTATTTGCTGACTTTGAAGACTCTGCCGTTTCAGCCGCATTTTGACTCACACTATGACTGGTAGCTTGCATTTCATGAACGGCGGAAGCGACTAATTCGCTGTCCTTTTGCTGGTTTTGTGTTGCATGCGCAATATTGTTAGCTAAGTTTTCAAGAGTAACCATCTCAGAACGTAATGTATTCGACGTACTAATAACTTGAATGACCGTAGACTGTATTCTGGTCACAAATTCATTGAAAGCATTCGCAACTTCACCTAATTCATCTTTCGACTTCACCTGCATTCTTTGGGTCAAATCACCATCGCCTGACGCTATTTGAGTCAGCGCTGATTTAAGCTCAATGATAGGCTTGATTACACTGGTGTTCAGTAAAATGATAATACCTGCGCCCGTTAAAATGACGAAGATAACGCCACCTTCGAGTATCAGCTCACCTTGATTACGAGCATCGCTGATCTCAGACTCTAATTGAGTTTGTTTTAGTTCAAGTGCATCTTTAACGATATTTAGCTTTTTACGTACATCAATAAAATGATTATCAAAGAGATCAAGATTATTTGAGTAGTAATTTGCCCATTCACTTCTTGGTAATGCCTTCAAACGGTCATACTCGGCTAACCACAGCTTGGTGGAATCAACGAGCTCATTCACATTGGAAGAATGGTTATTCGGCATTATTTCTACTAGGTTCATCGTCTTTTGCATTCGTGGTATTGCTTTATAAGCATTGTCATCGAATTCAAAAAGGTGATGTTCGAGTTCTTCATTTGAACGCGATAATGCAATACCACTCATCGCTGCTGTAGCTTGGTACAAATCGCGATAAGCATCGTTTAGATCGTTTTGTACTGGAAGTAACTGAAGGTTAAATTGGTTAGATAACTCAATTTGTTTCCAAGTTGAACTGACATTAAAAAATGAACTTGCGGCAAAAACCAAGATCATAAAAACAATGGGTAAAATTAACTTCTTTTTGATTGAGGCGTTGCTGAACATACCTATCTACCTAAGTGAATATTGTTAAACAGTACAATAGAATTTGAAAACTTAGCATAGAGCATAAGCTTCATACTTTTATCTTAATCTCTGCTAAATTAATATTAATTCAATGTCTAACTTTTATTTAATTGATACGCAGTATTATATG